>NZ_CP042652.1:0-1200000 GCF_013177675.1 Arcobacter acticola | reverse complement strand
TATAAATTCTGTATCAATAGTTCCGGTACTAACTTCTAAATCCCAATCACCACCAAGAGTAACAGAACCTGTAACATCATCAGAAGCTGCAACATCAGCTTGTGTGATTTCAGCCAAAGTATTTATAAATTCTTGTCCACTTCCATCACTTGCTACATTACATCCATATAATAAAATATCTCCATTTTCAGAAAGAGAGTTTTTCATAGTTTCTAATAATAAGGCATTATCATCTAAAGTATTTCCATTTAATACATCATTTCCTACAGTTATTTCACCCGTTGTACCATGAGATAAAATATGTATTGCATCTATATTTATTTCATTTTTTAATATAGAGTTTATATCATCTAGTGAACTTACAAGATATACTTCTACACCTTCACCCACACCATCAACCAAAGTTTGATAATCACTTACTGTTGCATCTACAAATGCAACTTCTCTTCTATCTCTCTCAAATCCTTGAACTGCTTGTGCTTCATGTACAGTATTTTCAGCATTATTACTAGTAACATCATTTGATGTTGCAGTTGTTTCATTTGATGGAAAACTACTATTATCAAGTACATCAACAACTGTTGCAACAGCAGCCCCATCAAAAAGTATTCTTTGTTCTAAAGCACTAATTATTGGTTTTTTTATTTTTTTTATTTTCATAACTTTCCCTTATTATCAGTTATTTTCTTGGTAGAAGTTTGCTGTTGCACTCATACCTGGAATTATATTTTCAAATGGTTTTAATAATTTTGCTCTAATTGTAATAGATTGACTCGTTGGATCAACAACTGAGTCAATTTGTATAATTTTCGCCTTTACTGTTGTTTTTGTCTCATCAATAGATAAATCAAACTCTTTTCCTTTTTTTAACCAAACAAGCCAAGAAGAAGGAACAACTACTCTTGCTTCAAGATTATCAATTCCTACAATTTCCAAAAGTTCATCTTGTGGTTTTATGTTTTGATATTTAGACACTTTCTTACTTGCAATTCTCCCATCAAAGGGTGCTTTTATATCACATCTAGAAATATTAATAGCTGCTATATCACTTTCTGCTTTTTGTTTATTAAGATTCTCTTGAGAAATTTGTATTTCAAATGTTCCAACCGAACCATAAGTATCTAATTTCTTATTTTTTTCAAGTTCTAGTCTTGCTATCTCTTTCTCAACATCTATTTTTCTCTTTTGAGCTTTATATACTGAACAATCAATTTTGAGTAAAGATTCATCTTTAGCAAAAGCATCTCCTTCAAATTTTGAAAGATATATAATTTCTCCAGCTATTTCACTTGATAAAACTGTTCTATCAAGTGAAACAATTACAGCTCTTGAAGTTAAATTATTATCAGAGTACAAACAAGAGGCCAACAAGGCTAAACTTAAAATTTTTTTCATTAAACTACCTTATTATTTTGAGCTAACTCTATTTTTTTCAACTAACCAAAAATTTTCAATTACAATTGAAGAAATAGAAACACCTTTTTCTTTTGCAATTGTTGATATATCATCATTTGCTTTTACCATATATTCTTCATTATTTACTAATAATTTTTCACCCTCAAAAATAGTAATTATTGAACTACTAAATTTTTTATTGTAAAAATCATCTTCTTTAATCATCGAATCATTTTTAGCTTCTTCAACAATTGGAGTTTCTTGGTTTACTTGTTCTTTTGTTAGTACTTCTTGTTTTGGTTCTTCAATAACAACAACTGGAACTTCTTGTTTTGGTTCTTCTACTTTTGGGTTTTCTATCGCTAAAATATTATTTACGTTATTAGAAGGTGTTTCAATTTTTTTATCAACTCCAATAGAAGCATAAATTCTTCCATAACTATTTTGTACATTTGCATATGATGATGAATATCTAAGAGTTGCTAAAATATGATTTAGTTTTTCTTTTATTAAAACTAGTCTGCTGTTAATATTTAAATCATTTTCAACTTCTACTAATTTATAAATATCATCTGCAACATTTAAATAATCTTTTGCTAATAAGTATTCTTTTTTAGCTTGATTAAATTTTATAATTGATAAATGTACTTGAGATAATACAGCCATTGATAAAGCTAAATTTTGTTCTTTTGCTACTTCAACTTGTGTTTTAGCTAGTTTGTTCATTTCATTAGCTTTAAATACATTTAATAAATTCCAAGAAACATTAGCTCCATAAGAATACCAATCATTATTTAATAAATAATCACTATTTTCATAAGATAATGATGTACTTAAATTAATACCTGGCAATAATTTTAATTTTGCAGCTGTTATCTCTTTTTCAGATATTCTTTCTTGATATCTACTTTCTGCAAGTTCTGGTCTATTTTCTAATGCAATTAACTCCATTTCTTCTAAACTCATATCTATTTGTGGAATATCATAGTTTTTTTCAACTTTATCAGCTAAATCAAATACAATTCCAGGTTTTAATCCCATTAATTCAGCCAATTCAACTTTAGCAGAAATCAAACTACTTTCTAATGTATGTAATGATCTTAAAATATCAAGTAGTTCTCGTTGATATGATAAAGCTTCCATGGGAGATTTTGCAACTCTTTGATTTTGTATTTCTTTTGAATCTGATAATGCTTTTTTAACTTCAACCATCATAGGTTGTATTCTTTTTAATAAATCTTGAGATGAAACAGCTTGATAATAAGCTCTTCTAATTTCTTGAGTTAAATTATGCTCTACTTTTTTTTGTTTTTCTTGAGCTATTAAAAATTTATCAGCTTGTTGTTGAGCTCTCACATAAGATAAACCAAAATCTAAAATATTCCAAGAAAATGTTAAATCAGATGTTGTTCTTTCTTTATCTTGAGAAACTGAATAAGAAGGATTAGCATCTAATGGTCTTGGATTACCATTTTCATCAAATGTAGTACTTGCACTACCTGCATAATTATTTCTTTCTGAATATCCAGCACTTGCTGTTAAACTTGGTAACATATCATAATATACTAAATCCAATTGTTGATTAGAAAGTGCTGTTTCAAGAATTTTTACTCTTTTTTGAAGATTATGATTTAATCCTCTATCAATAGCTTCATCTAAAGATATTGGTTTAGTAACAGGTTGAACTACATCACTTAAAGTAGTTAGGTCTTTTTTTATCATCTCTTTTACATCTTCTTTTAACATTGCTTCTGGTTTTATTGAACAACCAGTTATAACAAAAGAAGCTACAACAGAAATAGCAATGATTTTAGAAACTTTTTTTAGCATTTTATTCCTTTTTATCTAATTATATCAGATTATATAAAAAAGTACTACAAAAGTATCCCCAAATCCTGACATAAACATAGAATCAATAAAAATCAACTCATAATCAAATGTTGTTTTTCATAATATTCTCGAAACAGTACATCTTTTTAAAGAATTATTTGGATATTTAATTTTTTTTGGATGAACTATTATGAATTTTTGTCATATTTGCATTTTTTAGGGTTTTTCAGGGAATACTTTATTCTTTATCAACAATTAAAAAAATAATGTATGAGTTTTAGCTATTCAAGTGATAGTTCATAAGCTTTTTGTCTTATCCTTTGAAGTATTCCTATAAACTCATCATTTACTTTTAAAATTGTTTTTCTTGCATGAATTATCACTTTACCTGCAATGTTATAGAGCTTATATCTTATTGTTTTTAGGGTGTGTTTTTGAAGATTTGCATCAAGAATAGTTTTAAATAGGATAAAAAGGTTATAAGCTAGTGTACCAATTTGGAAATAAAGTGCATTAGATATAAAATCTCCCGATGGAAGGTAATCCATATTAAACCCATTTTTTAGCTCTTTTATCTTATTTTCACTTGTTTCACCTCTTTGACGATAAAGTTTAATAATCTTTTTTAGTGATAATTCATTATTGTTTGTAGCAATTACATAAAATTTCTCTTTATGGTACTGAGCTTTCTCTTCATCTGTTAGCACATCTTCAAGATTTGGAAGCATTGGTGTAATATTTCGTTTGATTACAATAACTCTAAAAGCCTTATTTGTTTTTGTCATAGTGTGAACAAATTCACTTACATCTTCAAATTTTGAGAGTGTTTCCCATTTAGTTAATTTATTGATTTGTTTCATAACTGACCTATCCAATTGCCCACCTATTGCAAAGTTAATATTATTCTCTTCACAATAGTTAAAAACTTCAGCTTGATATGTTGCACTATCAGCTCTTAACCAAGATAGTTTTTTATTTTTTGGAAGTTGACTGATACACTTTTTTACAAATTCTAAATTTGTATCAGCAGGAGCAATATTACCATCTCTAAATTCACTCTTTATGACATATCCACCATTGATATGCCCTAACATTGGAATATATCCAGGTATCATTTTATAAGTATATTTAGAAGTAGCTTTATGTGCTTCAATTACTGTTGCATCTATATCTAAAATTAAATCTTCATCGATTCTATTTAGATATCTTTCCATTAAAATTTTATTGATTGATTCTAAACCATAAACTCCAGCCAATCCTGTTCGTTTGAGCCATTTTATAACACCACTTGCAGTTGGAATATGTTTGATATTCAAACTTTGTTTTAAAGCAGAATCAATTCTTATTTCACGAATATCATCTATTACTCTACCACCACTGTGAAGCATTAATACAAGGGGATAGATAAAATCAAATGGATTATAACCTTTATGATTTAGAGGTAATGGCAAATTTGTATTACAAAGTTTTTCTAATCCCAAACCCTTCATATATTCACCAAGAATAATTGTTCCAGCTCTTGGTGTTAATTTTTCTTTAGTTGTTGCTAAATCGAACTCTAAAATAGTTTGTGTCATAATACAATCCTATGGAAAAAGTTGCACCTAGTGGGTGAAAGAATTAAGTGCAACTTTTCTTTTATATATCCCTTATTATAGCCTTTTTTGACTTTCTATTTAAATGTTATGGAATTATTTGGGGTATCAAAAATAATATTATTTAAAAAATAATATTATTTAAAAGAAATAATATTTTGTACTAAATCTTTTGTAATTGGTTTTTGAAAGAATTTAGAATTTTCTTTTAAAAATTCTTTATCTTTTTCATTTTCATATATTATGAAAAAATTATCATTTGAATCTGAAAATAACAATTCTTTGTCTTTTTCTTCCATTTTTGAAATATCAACTATAATTTTTTCATATAAACTTTCACTTTTAAATTTCAATAAATCTTGTAGATTTGAAACTTGTTTCACTTCATATTTTTTCTTTAAATCAATAATAATACTAAAGAACAATAAATGATCATTATTTAAAACTAAGACTTTATTTTTTTCTTCTTTAATAGATACATCATTATTAGTTTTGAATCTTGAATTAATTGTTTCATCATTTATTTCTGATTGTACATCTTTGTGAATATCGTCCATATCATTTGCATTTATTAACTCTTTATTTTTAGGTAAAATAATTTCAAATGAAGACCCTTCATCTATTTTACTTTTAACACTGATCTTTCCATTTAATAATAAAACAAATTCCTTACACATACTTAAACCTAATCCTACACCACCATATTTTCTTGATATACTACTGTCTATTTGA
Organism: Arcobacter acticola; assembly: GCF_013177675.1. Taxonomy (NCBI): domain Bacteria; kingdom Pseudomonadati; phylum Campylobacterota; class Epsilonproteobacteria; order Campylobacterales; family Arcobacteraceae; genus Arcobacter; species Arcobacter acticola. Next base: position 1,194,448 of record NZ_CP042652.1, on the reverse strand, counting down.
GTAAATCTATCAAAAATATATTCTAATTTGTTTTCATCAATTCCTATACCTTGATCTTCAACTAATATTTTAATTTCATCATCATTATCTTTAATTGTTAAAGATATAGTTCCTTTGTGTGAAAATTTCAATGCGTTATTTAATAAACTTTTTATGATTTGATTAATTTTTGTTTCATCGCTATACATTAAATCTAACTTTTCATCTAATATTAACTTTGACAATAAATTTTTTTCTTTGGCTTGTTCTTCAAACTTTTTATAAATTTTATTTATCATTTCTTTTATATTTATAGTTTTATTTGATAAAACAATATCTTTAGTATCTATTTTTGATAAAGCTAACATATCATTTACTAAATATGTTAGGTTTTCTCCACATTTATTTATTATTCCTAAATCCTTAACTTCTTTTTCATTAAAATTATTAGATTTATTTTTAATCATAATACTACTTATTATATTTATAGAATTTAATGGAGTTTTCAGTTCATGGCTCATATTCGCAAGAAATTCATTCTTCGATTTATTTGCATTTTCTGCGTAAATTTTTGCATCATTTAATTTTTTATTTCTTTCATTTAATACATTTAACATATGCATAAAGTTTTTATTTAATTGAGATATTTCTTCAATATTCGTATTAACTTCTTTAAATTCTATATCTTTTTTGATGATAAGTGTTGTTTGATTTGACAAATCAACTAAAGGTTCAGTTATTTTTTCAGAGAAAAAGTTGATTTTTCTTAAAAGTGAATAGAAAAATATTATATAAAATAATAATAAAAACCCAATAGCTAAATATCCTATTTTATTTGATAAATTTTCTAAATCTTGTATTGATTTTAGAATATTATTCTTATCAATTACAATCATTAATTTCCAATTTGTTTCTTCAACATTTTGAGATAAAGCTAAATAATCTTTATTATCAATATTTAATGTTTCAGCAGAAGTATCATCTTTTATTAAATTTTTGAATTTCTCAGAATATATATAATTACTTTTCGTAACATTATAATCTTCTGGTTTTTCAATAGTTTTTAAAATAGCATCTGTATAAAGATGTTCTTTTAACTCTTTTAATCCTAATAGTGTCTCTATTTCTTCAGGCATTGCTATTATCATTCCATCTTTATCAACAATAAAAAGCTTTGCATCATAAAGGAATTCTTGATTTAATATATTTTTTACAAAACTATCAATAGTTATATCAATACCAGTTACACCTTCTAAAAAGTTTTTATTGTAAATTGGAACAATACAAGATAACATCCAACCTAAACCAGCAGGATCTAAATAAGCTCCTGTCCAAACAGCTTTTTTTTGGGGATTATGATTTTTATCTGCTAAATAATAAAAGTTATAATCTTCCATTTGAATATGCTCACCATATTGAGTAGAAACATCATCGATAAAAGGATACAACCTATTCATATTGTCCCAAGAATTAAAATAAGCAGCAACGGCTAAAGGATTTACATCTACAATATTTTTTAAAGAAACATCCATGGCTTCTGTAAAAATTGCTTTATTTCTTTCTACTGGAGTAATTTGCGTTTTTGATGAATAATATAAACTAGAACCTACTTTATTAGTTTTATAAAATACATTATTATCTGCAAAATCAAATTGTGGGTCTTCATTTGGAAGTGAAATTCTATCAGGATTAGAAAGAATTAATTCATGTTCTCTTTGTAGTATAGTAGCTAATTGAGATATTTCAGAAAGTTTGTCATTAACAATATTTGATTCTTTTTTTAATAATTCTTTGGTGTTAGTTTGTGCTTGATTTAGTAAAAAATCTGTATTTTGAATTGAAATATATTTATTGATAGAAAAATATAATACTAATAAAGTAATTTCTACTATCAAAATAGGAATTAATGAAAATTTTATAAAATGATTGGATAAGATTTTTCTAAGTTGTAGTTTGTTTATGTTATTCATGAATTTTCCCATTATTTTTTTAAATATTAAGAGTAAAATTCATTAATATAATCTTTTTTAAAGTTTTACTCCAAAAAGATTATATTGTTTAATAGTATCAAAAACGTATCATTTAAAAGAAATTATTTAATAAACTCAATAGAATCATCTAAAGATTATTTATCTGTAGATGATTGTTCATTTAATCTATATCCAAAAGGAAATAAACAAACTATTTGAAGAGGTTACGTAAATTCATACTTAGAATTTAAAAGTATCTAAGTTAAAATAACAAGTTCAACAACCTGTAGTTTTTAAACTTTCCATAAATAAGTAACAAAAGATGCACTGTCATATAATTGTAATACTTATCAGTTACCGACAAAAATTCTGAACAGTCCCGTTAGATTGAGTACTATCTAAATAAAAATGAGAACTTAATCCTTCTGTATTTTATAATTTTCATGAAGCTGTCTTAACTCTAGTTTACTATATTTTAATAGTTTGTCTTCTTGCAATTTTTCTTTGTATTTCTCTATATCCAAATCTCTTAACATATCTAATTTCATAAATTCAACAATTTTTTCATTATAGAAATTTGCTAGTTTAATTATGAAATTAGTATATCCATTTCTAGTATTGTTAATTTCAAGGGAAGAGTATTTTAAGAGATCTTTAGACTTTTCTATATATGCAGGAAACTTTTCAATAAAATTAATTAGAATTTCTTTTGCAGCTATTTTAAATTTATCTTTATTGATTCCTAGAATATCTGCAAGTCCGTAAAAATCTTCAACTCTGAACTTAACCTTTTTATGCAAGTATCTACTATTGATAGATAAGCCAAGAGCATCACTATTTCTATAATAAACACCAACTGATATTACATCATAAAGAGGAGCAAGTATATTCTTTTCTCTCCCTATATTTAATGCTCCAATATTTTTGGCATGAAGATCACTATGATTAATAATACTAGAGTAAAAATAGAATCTTAATGCATCAAACTTTTCATCTTCACTATATATAGTTTCATTTAGTTTAGTAAATAATATTTCACTAGTCATTTTATATTTTTGAGTACTTTCAATACCAAGATATTGAGCAAAGTCTTTTTGATGATATTTATAGTTTTCATATCTATCATATCTTTTTGTAATATAGTGAAACTCTTTTTCTCCTTCTACTAATGCAGTATAGGGAACATTAAAACCCAGTTCATTTTTTGCAAAACTCATAAATAGATGTTCATTAATTGCAATATGAGGATAATACCCTTTATCTCTTTTTTTTAACTGCTCAAAATAATTGGATAAATCTTCACTATATGGTTTTAATAGATATAAAGCAACTTCATCTTTTTTAACCTCTGAAATATTTCTATTTTCAAAATCAATATTAATATCTACTTTATTTTGATTACCACTTAAGGCAGAGTGTTCACCTTTTGTTTTAGCTGTTAATATTTCTTTTTCTATATTAAGATTAAATCCATGCAAAATATTTGGATAATCATTGCTTCCTAGAATTTTATTTTTAACACTATACCAAGAAGGTCTATTTGAATAATCACTTACATACTTATTCTCTTCATAGCTATTTACAAAATCATATGCACCATGGGTATTTTTTAAATATACTAACAACTCAGAAAGATACTCTGCATCATATTCACTTACTAACTTATCTCTTCTAGCATATTCAGGAATGAGATTTTCAAACTCTGGAAATAGATCAGGGCTTTGAGCGTTTTCTAAAAGGTCATCAGGCTTCTGGCCTTTATAGTTTTTATCATATGTAAATTCAAAACCATTTGCACCAAATTGAAGTATTCCAAATCTAATACCCTCTTTAAATACTGTAATCTGTTTTGCTATATATTCATTAATAATTACTCTAGAGTAAAAAGTACCTTTTCCTGAACCTGATTTTTTTACCAGTCCATGTTTAATTAAGAAGTTAATATTATCTAAAAAAGTTCTTCTAGGAAGCCCAAGTTCTTTAGTAAGTTCACTAGTTGTTCCCTCTTTTACTTTTTCAAGTATTGCAATAATATTTCTTTGATTCCTTGATAAATCATCAATTTTCATAATCTTCCTTTTTGTGCGGTACTGTGCGAAATAATAGCTATTTAAGTTTTTATTAAATATTATCATAAAAATGATGATAAATCAATTGTTTTTTGTGCGGTGCTGTGCGAAAAGTATAATTTTTAAATTTAAATTAATATTTATTTACATAGGTTTAAATATACTTAACTATAACTGTAGGTTTTGGAACTTTTTCTAAGTTTCAAACTAAATTGTTCCAAAATGAAATTCACAATAAAAATCCCTCTTTTATAAAACACTCTATTAAACTCAATTAATCATCTAGTAAATATAGCTTACTAAATCAAATATAAAAGTTAAAAATCCATAATTATAATATTTAATTATAATTGATACATATCATTTTATTATCTTTTTGTTTTATATAAACTCAAAAAAACAAAAGGAAATAAATGAAGATTATATTGTCAATAATATTTATTATTTTATCTATTCAAGCAAGTGAACTTGTAGACAGTAATACTTGTAAGGCATGTCATCCTACTATTTATAGTGAATTTTATGATTCATCACATAGAAAAGCTTCTATTTTTGAAAATAAAGTTCATAAGGGAATGTGGGATTTACATCCAGATAAACAAAAAGAGAGTTATACTTGTGCCCAATGTCATACTCCAACTGATTTAGAACTTCTAAAAAATCTTGATGAAAATAAAAAAGCTCTTCCTGAACAAAATAATATTCAAACACAAGAAGCTATATCATGTGCATATTGCCACAGTATTAAAGATGTAGAAAGTCATGGAAAACTAAATAAAAATGTTTCTTCTTTAAAAGATAAAGTTTTTTATTCTGCTAATGAAGAGCATAGAGATCAAAAAGATAAAGAGTTTAAAGATGAAGTTTCACTATTTGGAATGATGAAGGAAAAATCAGGTTCTCCTTTTCATAAAATAGATTATTCAAACGATAATTTTTATACTGGGAAAATGTGTATGGGATGCCATTCTCATATGCAAAATGACAATAATTTTGATTTATGTAGAGTAGAAGAAAAAGGTTCATCTAGTGAAGAAACAAATTGTATTTCATGTCATATGCCAAAAATTGCAGGAACTGCAACTTCTATTAAAATTACCAAAGAGCATAGATATCATGGATTTGCAAATGGAAGTAAAAATCAAGAGTTATTGGCAAAATATATAAATATTGATTTAAAAGAAAATTCAAATAATTTTGAAGTATCAATAAAAAATGAAGCAAGTCATAATCTATTTTTACAACCATTAAGACTAGCTCAACTAAAAGTAAATATCCTAAGAGATGACAAAACAATAGCTCTTGAAACACAATCATTTGCAAGAATTATAGGAAAAGATGGCAAAGCTACAATGCCTTGGCTTGCAGATTCTGAAGTTAAAAACAATATGATAAAAGCAAATGAAAAAAGAGTTATAAACTATGACTTTAAACTACAAACAAATGACAAAATTGAGGTTATTTTTGGATATTACACTGTTAATCCAAAAATGATTGAAAAGCTAAATCTTCAAGATGATGAAGAAAGTAAAAAATTCAATATATTATTTAGCAAATATTTTTATGCTAAATAAATATTCCTTGGTTATAATCTAGTATTAAATAAATACTAGGTTATAAATTATGAATACACTATCAAATGAAAATTTAAAAGAGAAAAATATAAAAGGTGCTTTTTTTGGAGCACTTGTAGGTGATGCCTTATGTTTAGGTACACACTATGAGTATGATGCTAAAAAAATCTATGAAGCTTATGGACAAAAACCAATAGAAAAGTTTATGAGTCCAGGTGAAATGATGGGTGGGCAAACCCATGGTATTGGTTGGGGTGAAAGAAATTATCATCCAGGAAAAAGTGCTGGAGGAACTACTGATTATGGGGATTACAATATCGTAATTCTTGAGCATTTGGCAGCAACTTCTAATCCACCTAGAACTTTTAGCGTTCAAGATTTGATTCCACATTGGATGAATAGACTTGAAAATGGTTGGGGTTCTTGGATTTGTACCATGACAAGAGAAACATACTCTCAAGTAAAACATGGAACAAAAGTAGAAAACATTGGTGGAATATCAAATGCAATGGCTATAAGACACGTAGCAGCTCATGGATACTATGAAAATGAAGATGAGTTAGTTGATGTTGCAAGAAAAGCTATGTTTACTCACAAAGACTTCTCAGCTCTTGGTGGTGGTGAGTTTTTTGCAAGAGTTACCCATAGAGTTTTAAGAGGAGTAATCCCAAGAGATGCCATTGAAGAAGTAGCTATTTTAATGGGTGGATTCTTTGAAGATAAAACAAAACAAGCAATTGCAAAATATGAAGAAGAAGCAAATCCAGATTCACAGCTTTCAAAAGAAAAGTTTAGCGATGATTTAGCACTAACAAGTATGGCAAGACTTTGGGATATTGGAAGAAGTGAACCTATAAAAGTAGGAAAAGCTAGTCCAACAGAAGGAACACTTCCAGGAGCGATTTATTTCATACTAAAATATGCAAATAAAGAAGATGGACTAAAAAAAGCCCTACAAGCAAATGCAATGGTAGGAGGAGATAATGCTTCAAGATCTATCGCTATTGGTATGGTTTTAGGAGCATATTTTGGAGTTGATGCGATTCCCAAAGAATGGAAAGAAACACTTACTCAATGGGATTATTGTGAAGATTTACTAAATAAACTTCCATTGATTAAAAAACTACAAGAAGCTTAATATCAAGTTAGATTTTTATTCCCAAATTTTTTTGGGAATAAAATAATTTAAGAAAAAAACTCAATTAATTCTTTACAAACATCATCAGGCTTTTCTTCAGCTAAGAAGTGTCCACAATCAAGGGATTTTCCCCTAACATCACTTGCGTATTCATTCCACACATTTAAAACATCATAGGTTCTATTTACAAAACCTTTATTCCCCCATAAAACTAAAAGAGGCATAGCAATTTTTTTATTTCTATCTTTTTCATCATCACTCATATCGATACTCGCCCCTGCTCTATAATCTTCACAAGTTCCATGAATACTTTGTTTATCAAAACATCTTACATATTCATTTACGGCATTTTCTTGAAAAACTTCTTTAAAAATAGCATCTTTTGAACTCCATCTTTTTAGTTTTTCTTCTAAAAAATATCTTGCATTTGAGCCTATTAAAGTCTCAGGTAAATTATCACCTTGAATTAAAAAAAACCAATGATAATATCCAGTTGCAAAAGATTGATCTGTATTTTTAAACATATGATAGGTGGGAGTTATATCCATAACACAAGCTTTTAAAACTCTTGAAGCATAGTCTAAACACATACGATGAGTTACTCGTGCACCTCTGTCATGCCCTGCAACATAAAACTTATCAAATCCAAAATAATCCATAAGTTCTATCATATCTTTTGCCATAGTTTTTTTAGAGTAAGATATATGATTCTCATCACCTTTTGGTTTAGAACTATCTCCATAACCTCTTAAATCAGGACAAATTAAAAAGTATTTTTTTGAAAGTTCTGTAACGATTTTATGCCACATAATATGAGTTTGAGGATAACCATGAATAAGTAATAGTGGGATTTTAGACTCTTTGTTTCCACCATATTTACAGTTTATTTCTATACCATTTACTTTTATTTTTTCTTCTATAAAATCATTTGGAAATAACATATTAAAACCTTTCTAAAATATATAGAATTGATTTTAACATAAAATTTTATATATAAAATACTAATTAACTTCTCTCATAATATTAACTTCATTTTTAAAACTTATATTTTTTAAATAAGCTGATAAATCGCTATCCATACTAAGTAAATGATAATCAAACCAATAAGGTAGTTTTTCTAAATAGTATGACTTTAGAATATTCATACCAAATAAACTATGGGACTTATCTATAAAAAACTGCAACTCTGCTAATACCTTGTTATGTTCATTTTTATGTTCCATGCTTCGAGGATAATTATATCTATCCATAAGTTTTTCTTCTTCTAAAAAATGTCTTTTTGTATGAATAAATAATTCAGTAGATTTTAATTTTATACTTTCATTTGAATTAATATTTACACTATTATAAATGTCTAAAAATTCTAAATGTAAGGTATCCATCTTCTCATAATTTAACAGATGTTTCTTTTTATCAAATTCTTTTATTTTTGGCATTTTTTGCTCCTATTTAAAAAATAAGATGCAAAAACTATTCCAATTAAAATAATTAGTAAATCCTTAGTAATATGAAACTTTTGTTAAGATAGTATATCAATAAGATTTTAAAAATATAAAAGGACTATTTATTGCAATTTGAAAAACTTATTAAGGGTAAATTAGTAAAAAGATATAAAAGATTTTTAGCAGATATTATACTTGAAGATGGTCAAGAAATAACAGCTCACGTACCAAATAGCGGAGCTATGACTTCTTGTATTGAAGATAATTGTGATGTTTGGGTTAGTTTTCATGATAATCCAAAAAGAAAATTAAAATACACTTTAGAGCTTACAAAAATGAGTGAGAATTTAATCTGTACAAATACAGGTGTTGCAAATAAAATAGCAATTGAAGCTATTGAAAATAGCACAATAAAAGAGCTTCAAGGATATACTTCACTAAAACCTGAACAAAAGTATGGACAAAATAGTAGAATTGATATTTTACTTGAAAATGAAAATCAAAAATGTTATGTTGAAGTAAAAAGTGTAAGCCTTAAGATAAATGATAATTTAGCTTTTCCTGATTCAGTTACAAGTAGAGGAACAAAACACTTAAATGAGCTTTATGATATGGTAAAAGATGGACATAGAGCTGTTATGTTATATGTTGTTCAAAGAACTGATGATTTACCTTTTAGATTAGCTTGTGAAATAGATAAAAAATATTGCGATGCCTTCGAAGAAGTTACAAAAAAAGGTGTTGAAGTTTTAGTTTATCAATCTAATATAAGTCTAGAAGAAATAGAAATAAAGAAAAAATTGATTTTTTAGATTAATATTAAAAAAATTGTATATAAATTATATATGCTTCATAATAATTAGATATAATCACGAAAAAAATTAAATAGGACAATTTTGAATTTAAAACAAATAAGCATGGCTATATATGCAACATATTTAACTAATAAATATGGCTTCAAACTAAAAAAAGTAAAAACTGCTAAAGAAAAAAAAGCTTTGAGATTAGAATATTCTCAAACTTTACTATCAAAACTAAATATAAGTATAAAAGTTTTAAATAAAGAAAATATCCCAAATGATGGTAAGTATTTACTTATTTCAAATCATAGAAGTATTATTGATCCTCTTATAATCGAAATTGCATTAAAAGATTCATTAATACATGGATTTTGGGTATCAAAAAAAGAGTTATATAATTCACTCTTTTTTGGTACATTTACTAGAAATTCTGACTCTATATTACTTGATAGAGAAGCTTCTAATATGTCATCATTTTTTAAAGACACAAAAGAAGTTGTAAGTAATGGTCATTCAATATTTATTTTTCCAGAAGGAACAAGAAATAAAGAAAATACTCCTCTTAGTAGTTTTAAAGATGGAGCAAGATTAATTGCACTTAAAAATAGACTTCCATTATTACCTGTATTTATAAGAACAAATGCTAATGAAATTTTAAAAGATGCTATAAACAATAGAACAAAAGATTTAGAAATAGAAATCCAAATTGGTGAGATAATCGACTATAAAGATAAAGCTCCATTAGAAGAGAATTATAGAAAAATGTTTAATATATAAGTTATTCTTATTTATAAACTATTAAGTTTAGTTATATAATAATTCGGTTTTAGAAAAAGGAATTAATAATGAACAAATTTGATAAATTTAGAAATTTTTGTAGACCATTTAGAATTGTACTAGGTTTAGTTTTAATAGCAATAGGATACTTTACAGGTAATGCTTGGTTTTATTTAGGTGTTATTCCATTGATTGCAGGATTAGCAGATTTTTGTCCTTTATGTATCATAAGTAAAAAGTGTACTCCAAAAATGAAATAGAGTAAAAGAAGAATTTAATTCTTCTTTTATTTTCTAGCTTAATTCAACTCCACATTTCTCACAGTTTTTTCTAAACCATCCACGACCTGGATATTCTCCACAACTAGGACATTTCCAAAGAAAAAACATATATCCTAAGTAAATAACAAATCCTGCAATTGCAGCATTAAACCATGTTTCCTTTGCTAAGCCTAAAATTTCTGGTAAATCTTTTACTTGCATAACTATGTTTGGCGTTAAAAGTAGAAAAAATATAAATGCAGTGATTTTCGCATTTCTTATAACTACTGCAAACTCTTTTTTTACATCTTTATTTTTCATTTTTATCCTTTAAAAAATTTAAAATTATCATTCCATAGAACTTACCATCTTTATAAAATTCTGCTCTATATTTAGTTTTTCCATTATCAACTGAATAATTATCTTGAATATCTTTTTCTTCAATTAAAATATCATCTTCACTATCAAGTCCTGCTTTACTAAATCCAATGATATTAACTCTATAATCACTTTTTACGATTTTAAAATCTTTTTTAATATCTATTTGAGTAGCAAACGGTGTTTCTATTATTTTTCCATCAACTTCAATTTTTATATTTTTTTCTGCTTTTGCTATTTCAAATATTTGAGGGTAAAACTCTGTTGCTTTAATATTTCCAATATAAATTTCATATCTTCCATCAATAAATCTATATGCCCCTAAACTATGTTCAAATTTGAAAACATTATCTGATTCTTTTAAAGGAACATATTTAGTATAATTTTTAATATCACTCAAATCAAAAACTATATTATCATTTACTCTAACTTTTCCAAAATCAGAAATCTTTTTTTGAACATCATCATAATTATTTATATCAAATTTTCTTTCAAATTTAATATGCATAATATTCATAAACTCTTCTATAGATTTTAACTGATATATAACTTTATGTGTTAAATCAGTAATGTTTTTACTAGTTTCTATAGCAAATGCTGGTTTATTATGAGTTACTGCAAAAAAAGTTAAGGATAATTGCATTTGCTCATCTTTAAATTTAGTTTCAGTATTCTTAACACCAAAAGAGTGATAATCTTTAAATAAATTATCATTATTTAGACTATCATTTACTTGATTTGCAATTTCATCTAAGTTTCCAAATTTATCAAGACCAGTTATTTTTTCTTGATCAATAATAGTTGCTTGTCCCCAAGCATTTGGATTAAAAATTGCATTTTCATATTTATTTCTATAAAAACCATATCCATCATGTAAATTTAATATTAAATCAACTTTTTTATCAAGTATTATCTCTTTTACTTTTGTTACAGTGTCATAATCAGGATCATTTTTTTCAATAGAAGAAAATTTTCTATTCATATCATCATAGAGACCTCTATTATTAGCCATAATACTATCTGCATTTAAATCAGGTATTATCCAAACATTCCCTGATTTAATTTCATAATATTTCTCTAAAAAAGCTGGTGCAAAATAGCCACCTGGCTCATCTCCATGAATCCCTCCAATTATTAATAATGTGTTTCCTTTTTCATTGCTCTCTTTTTTAAACAATTCAAAACTTAGGTTTGCAGCATTTATAATAAAAGGAATAAAAAGTAATAAAAATCTCATCATATTCCTAGTAGTTTAAATAAATATTTATAATAATTATTTTCAAAAAATAAACATTATAAATATAGTGTGGGAATAATATCATATGCTATTTTAGAGCATGTTTAAAATTTATTATATTATTTGTTTCTATTATAAATATATAAATATTCGCTCTTACATTTACTTGAATTTATCATTGAAGTTAATAAATGTAATAATTTATGTTAACATAATGAATGAATAAAAATTTACAAATGGTTTATACCTATCACAACGAAACAAAACATTCTCAGCAAAGATACGCAAGATCTTTAGGTTATATGGATTGGGAAACACAACCAAATCCTTATAGAACATACGCAGGTACTAAAAAAATTCAATTACCTTTATCATTTGATAATAATACTTTAGAATACAGCCAAATATTTGACCAAAAAGAAAATACACTTAACGCTCCTTTATGCAAAGAAGCAATATCACAATTTTTTCAATTTTCTCTTGGACTGGCTGCTATTAAAGAGTATGGAGAACAATCTTGGGCATTAAGATGCAATGCATCAAGTGGAAATTTACAACCAAGTGAAGCTTATATGATTTCAAATGAAATTGTAGGAATTGATGATGGACTTTATCACTATAGCCCACAAGAGCATGAACTTGAATTATTATCAAAAGCAAATGAACAATTATCACTTCCAAAAAATAGTTTTTTACTATGTTTATCTTCAATAGTTTGGAGAGAAGCTTGGAAATATGGTGAAAGGTCATGGAGATATACTCAACTTGATTGTGGACATGCACTAAAAGCTTTAGAAATTTCTGCTTCAATATTAGGATGGAAAATTGAAGTTCTAAATACAAAAGATAGTGAACTACAAAAACTAATAGGTTTCGATCAAGCTCACAGGTATGTTCCAGAAGAAAGGGAACTTCCTGATATGCTTATTTTAGTTTCTCTTGAAAACAGCACAGAAGCAGTTGATTCTTTAGATATCAATGCTATTAGAGAAACATTACAAGAAAAATATGAGGGAAAAGCAAATCAACTAAGCTACGCTTGGCACAAATGGGATATTTTAGAAAAAATAGAAGATGCCACATTAAGTGATGATTTACAAACAAAAAAATATATAAATGATATATATGAAAAAAATCCAAATAGACAGCCTTCAAGTTTAGCAAAAGATGTAGTTCTAAAAAGACGATCTGCACAAATGATGAACAAAGATGATTGTACTTTTACAAAAAAAGAGTTTGAAACAATTATAGGTTCTGTTAAGTCGAACAATTCAGCTATTCACTTAGTTATTTTTGTGCATAGTGTTGAAGAAATACCTTCAGGACTTTATATACTTGTTAGAAACAGTGAGCATAAAACACAATTACAAGCTTTATTAAAAGAGAGTTTTCTTTGGGAAAAAGTAGATACTGATGCAGGTGAACTGTATAAGTTAGAAGATGGAGATTTTAAATTTCTAGCAAAAGCAATTTCTTGTAATCAAGATATAGCAAGCGATGGTGCGTTTACACTTGGAATGTTAGCAGAGTTTAAAAATCAAGTGGAAAATATATCAGCTGCAAAATATAAACATTTATATTGGGATTGTGGAGCAATTGGACAACAGTTATACCTTGAAACAACATCTTTAAATCTATCAGCAACTGGAATTGGATGTTTCTTAGATGATATTCTTCATGGAGTTATTGGCTTAAAAACAAACGAGTTTCAAACCCTTTATCACTTTACTATAGGTCGAGGTTTAGTTGACAGTAGATTATCTACTAAAAAACCTTATATAAAATAAAGAAGATTTTTCTTCTTTATTTTACTTATTACTTACTTTTCTAACACTCTTTTAGAAGTATCATAAACCATTTCATAATACTTATTATTGTTAAATTCAAACTCTTGAATTACATCTAGACCTAGTTTTCTTTTATGTGCTGCAAATGATCTTTCATTTATTTTATTTACAAAAGTTACAAGGATTGGATATCTTTTTGACATAGATTCAAGTGCAAAATCAAAAAGTTTTTCAAGTAATCCACTTCCTCTAACACTTTTATCAATACAAACAGGACCGTATTGATATGAATTATCTACACTTAAAGTTTGTCCTAGATAAGTTAGCTTTGGTAAATCTTTTATCATAAATGCAAACATAGGCCACTTTGACCAATATTGCCATGATGCTGACATAACATATCCTAGTACAACATCATCTTCAACAGCTATGAAGATCCCCTGCTCTAGTGTTATAATATCTGCTAATTCTTCTTTTGAAAATCCAGTTGTTACAAATCCATCTTTTTTATCAACTTCTGCTATTGTTGCTAACTGATATTTTGCATGTAGTTTTAATATGTTTTCAATATCTTTTATTTCTGCTATTTTTAATTGCATATTTGACTTCCTTTATTATTTTAATATCTCTCATACTTTTCTCTTATTTTTATATAAATATGCACATTATTTGAATCATCGTTAAATTCACGTTCATCAACTATAATATAATTTAAATTTCTAATTAATTTTCCTAATTTATCATAACCATAATTTCTAGAATCAAAAGAAGGATGATTTTTATTTATATATCCGCCTACATTTGATAATTGCGCCCAACCATCATCTTTTGAAACAGCATTAATTGCTGAAATTATTAGAGGTCTTAGTTCAACATTATTTGATTCATCTTTATGTACTGGAACTTCTTTCTTCTCTTTCAAAATTTCTGTAAATACAAACTTGTCACAAGCTGCAATAAAAGCCTCAGGAGTTTTCTTTTCACCAAAACCATATACTATAAGCCCTGATTCTCTGATTCTTGTAGCAAGTCTTGTAAAGTCACTATCAGAAGAAATCAAACAAAAACCATCTAGGCTATTTTCATGTAAAATATCCATCGCATCTATTATCAAAGAAGCATCTGTTGCATTTTTACCTGTTGTATAAGAAAACTGTTGCATTGGTTGAATTGCGTGTTTATTTAAGTGTTCTTTCCATTGTTTTAAGTGACTATTAGTCCAATCACCATAAGCTCTTTTAATACTAGCAGTACCAAACTTAGCAACTTCGGCTAGGAGTTCAGAAATAAGTGAAGCTTGAGCATTATCAGCATCTATTAATACAGCAAGTTTTATAGTTCTATTTTCGCTCATATTATTCCTTGGATTATTTTGAATTATATATTGCTATTATAATATCTAGTTAATTGTTAGTTTATTCTTCAAACTAATTATTAATAACAATTTTGATAAAATTCGCAAAACAAGGAATTTATTTAATGAAAACACAAAACTTATTTATACTGTCATTTATTTCAATCATAGCAACTTATCTTTATGTATTTGGGCAAGAAAGAACAATAGAAATAATAAAAGAAGAATACATATCTATTATAGGACTTATAGTACTTACAGCTGTTTTTTTATTCTTTAAATTTAAACTAAAAGATTATGAAATAAGAGAATTTCCTCAAAATAATCTATCTTTTAAATCAACAGTTTTATTTTTTCTTATCTTTCAAGTGGTAGATTATATATCAGAAGATGGATTTATAGGAATGATATCTCAATGGTTTTTTTACTGGATTATGGGACTTATAGCTTTAGTTTTAATGGAAACTATTAACTACTTAAAAAATTATCAATTAATTTATAAAAAATAAAAGTATAATTTCAAAGCTGCTATCTTATTTTAATAGGAAGCAAGCTTAAAAAACTCAAAGCTTCAGGAAGTGAAAACTCTGCTTTATCTATATCATTTTGTTTTGGGTCTATTAGATAGTTTTTAGAACTTACAAAATTTGCTTTTTTTAGATTGTTTTTTATAAAAGAACTTAACTCTAAATCACAATTATCAAAAACTGCACGTTCAAGATTGCATTCTTCAAAACCAGTATCTTTTATAAGTGAATTAATAAACTTCATTTGTCGCAAATCCATAAGATGAAAAGAGTTTT
Source organism: Arcobacter acticola (assembly GCF_013177675.1). Classification (NCBI taxonomy): domain Bacteria; kingdom Pseudomonadati; phylum Campylobacterota; class Epsilonproteobacteria; order Campylobacterales; family Arcobacteraceae; genus Arcobacter; species Arcobacter acticola. The sequence goes on along the minus strand of NZ_CP042652.1, from coordinate 1,178,880 downwards.
GAGAGATATTACATAAATCAAATTTCACATCAAAAGGTTCTTCACAATTACTCCATGAAATACCAATAAGTTTACAGTTTTCAAAAGAGATATCATTAAAAACACAATTTTTCAATACGCTAAGAGATAAATCACAATCTATAAATATACATTCTCTAAATTTACAAGAAGAAAAAACAGCCTTTGAAAAATCACATTTTATAAAGGTGCAATCATCAAAATAAATAGAATCTAATATTTTGTCATCGTATTGGACAAACTCTTCTTCCCAATAATCATTTGTTTTAAACATTTTTCTCTTTTTTTATTTAATTTTATCTAATTTGAGATAAAACAATATACATAATATAAACTATTTCTTACTAACTAAAATTCCACCAATTACAATAAGTGCGATTCCTAAAAAGCTATACATATCAGGAATAGAATCCCCCAATACTACTCCAAAACCAATTGCAAAAGGAATACTTGTATAACTTATAACTCCAATAATACTAGCTGCACTTAAACTATATGCTCGAGTTAAAAACCATTGTGAGACTGTTGATAGAATCGCCATAAAAACTATAAGTATCCAAAGTATAGGATCTGTATATATTTGAAAATGTGCATAAGGTGTAAATAAAAAGATTAATAAAGGAATAACTACACCAACTCCCATAAAGGAAAGCATAATAATTCTTGCATCATAAATATCTTTTATTTTCTTTATAGTAGCATACGCTGCAGCTGCAAAGAATCCACCTAAAACTCCTAAAATATGAGCCATTGATATTTCTATACCAAAAGGTTCTATGATTAAAACTACTCCAATAAATCCAATAACAAGTGCAATAAATGTTTTAATATTTATAGTTTCTTTCATTAAATAATATGCAAGAATTGTCACAAAGAATGGTGATGTTTTATTTAAAATTACAGCTTCTCCAAGGGGTATTTTAGCAATTGTATAAAAAAATAGTAACATAGCTAGTGAGCCAAAAACACCTCTTAGAAATAATAAATGCAGTTTTGAAGTATCAATAAATACAGGTATTTTTTTTAAACTATAAAGTATTATCATAACACCCAATAAGTTTCTGTAAAACACTATTTCTATAGGATCCATGCTCACAGATAGTATTTTTGCAACTGCTCCATTTAGTGCTCCAATAAAAGCACTTAGAAGCATAAATAAAATACCTTTATCTATTAATTTTAATTTTGATATCAATATTCTAGTTTCTCAATGTTGCAATTAATCTATTTGAATCTTTTAAAAATGCAAAAACATCAAATATTGATTTTACTAAAATATCAGAGTTTAAAAGAGTTTCAGTACAAAGACCCTCATCTTGTAAAATTGCTATTCCTAAAATAGTCTCTTTTAACATCAATTTGTCATTTCTTCCATTTCCTACACTTAAACATGTATTTAAACCAAGCTCTTTTACGAAGTTTAGCTTAGCCATATCTTGAGATAAAGCAGGTATTGTGATAACTTTACAGTTTGTATTTTCTAACTCTTTTTTTACTGTTCCATAGGTATCTGCTGTTATTACATAGAAGTTAAAACTTGATGATAATTCATTAATATTTTTTGAAACATCACCTATTAGTTTTCCATCAATTGCAATTGTTCCATTGTAGTCAAAAACAATATCTTTTATTTCTAAAGTTTCTCTTCCTGGTATTTCTACTATCATATATTTCTCTTTTATTTTTAAATGATTTATGTTTACTAAGTCTTAAAATACTATATTTACCCTAAAAATATTGCATAATGACATTCTTTTAAAGAAAAATCATTTTTTTCCATATAATCTTTAAAATATGTATGGAGAAGAGTATGCAACTTATAATAGGAAGTCAAGTAACCCTAATTGATGGTAAGATACAAAAGCTATTTCCTTATGGAAAAGTACTCGAATTATTAAGTAAATTTAAAAATATTTGCAATGATATTCACTGGAATGTAAATGTTCCCCAAAGAGATAACTGTCAAATTATAGATAATCAAGAAGAGATAAAAATAAAAAATTTTCATCCTAGAGAATTTCAAACAAATTGTGTAGATAAATTCACACGAACTACTCTAACTGGATATCTTTATGCTCCAACGGGTGCTGGAAAAACAAACATTGCTGCATATTTAATCGCAAAACGAAATATTAGAACACTTTTTATTGTTCCTAAAGCAGATTTGGTAAAACAAACAAAAAAAAGATTTCAAGCTATATTAGATATTGATCCAAAACATATAGGGGAACTTAGTGGATCAAAAAAAGAATTTGGGGCTGCAATTCTTATTACTACTTGGCAATCATTAAATAATGATGCAACTTTACAAACCATAATAGATGATAAGTATTCTATGGTTATTTGTGATGAGATGCATAAATGCAGTGCGGAAGTATATTATAATGTAGTTTCTAGAATACCTGCTATGTATAAACATGGATTAACCGCAACGCCATACAGAAATAATACTCAAAACGAACAAAGACTTTTTGATCTTATAGGAAATGAATTAGCAAGAGTAGAGATATCAGATTTATATAATGATAAATTTTTAGTTCGTCCAAGTATTCAATTTAAAAATACAAACTATAAAATTGATATAAATCAGCCATATCTTGAATCTTTGAATTTCAATATAAAACTAGGAATGTTAAAAAAGAATATTGATAAATCAAAAAAAAGAAAAGAAATTATCATTAATGATATTAAAAACTCTCTTATATTAGAAAAACAATTATACAAAGACAATCGATCTGTAATATTAGTAAATACTCTAGAATTAGCTCAAAGTATACAAGAGGAGTTATCAAGCACCTACAATGTTTTATATATTGATGCAAATACAAAAGCAAAAGATAGAAATGAGATATTTAATAGCTTAACTGAAAATGAAATAACAGATTATATTCTAATAGGAACATCAAAATTATTAGGGGAAGGTACAGACATACCATCAATAAGAAATGTATTTTGTGCAAGTCCAGCATATCCACCCTTTGAAGATACTGCAAGAATGCAGCAAATTATAGGTAGAGCTATTAGACCCTTTGAAAATAAAGATACTGCGAATATTATAATTTATAATGATGAAACATCTGGGTGGATTGATAAAAAGAAAGAAAATGTTTTTAATATCATCTATGATAATGTTCAACCTTTAATAAAATAATATTTCTAATTTGAATAATGGTTTATATTCACTAAACACTAAAACACTATAGTTGCGCAAAAAAAGGATAATAAATGGAATCATTTGATTTCTTTAATACTTTACTACCTTCTAGTAAAGCGCAACTTCTTGAGGCATCTACATTTATAAAAGTTCCTGTAGGAACTAAACTATATTCTCAAGGAGACATTTGTTCAGATATTCTTTTTTTAACAAAAGGACGAGTTCGAGTAGCAAGACAACATGAAAATGGTCAAAGTGTATTACTTTATTACTTCTCTCAAGGAGAACAGTGTAATGTAAACTTTACAAGTTCATACAACTCAGCACCTGCAGTTGGAACTGCTATTGCTGAAACAGATTTGGAAGGTTTTGATTTACCAGTTGAATTGATTGCTAAACTTTTTATTGAAGATAAAGAGTTTCAACGATATGTTTTTGAACAATATGTAAACCGCTTAGAATCTATGGCATCTTTGATTGAAGAGATAAGATTTTTAAGCTTAGATACAAGATTACTTCATTGGTTACAATCTCAAGATAAAAAAGAGATACTTATTTCCCATGAAGAAATTGGAGATATTATTGGAACTTCAAGGGAAGTTGTAAGTCGTATATTAAAAAGTTTTGAAAAGAACAGTATTGTAAAACTCTCTAGAAAAAAAATAGAACTTTTATAAAAGTTCTATTTTCTTAAATTATCAAGTGAAAATCTATTTAGTTCTATTAAATACGAAAGAATAAAAAAGAAAATAGCATATATCATTTGAGAAGACATTACATTCCAGTTTTCTTGTAATCCTGAACCAAATACTAAAACAGTAATTAATAATGCACCTAAAAGTAAAGCTCTACTTGTAAATAATCCTAAGATTAATAAAACACCGATAATCAACTCAGCAAAGGGAATCATATAAGATGAAAGGCTCACCAAAAACTCTGGCAAAATAGTATTAGAAAACTGCCCTATCATCCACATATTGAACTTTTCAAGATCTAGAAGTCTTGCAACTCCATGGGTAAACATATTTACACCCATGGTTAGTCTTAGTATGAAATAAGCCAATTGTATTGTTGTTTGTTTTGAATCATTCATAAAATTTTCCTTATTTTAAAATAATGACGACTGATAATAAATAATATAAGTCCCTGCAACAATAAGAAAAACTGCGCTTATTTTTTGCATATGAGGTAAAATAGAATTTATTTTTCTACTTATAAAATCCTTTGCAAAAATTGAACTCATAATTGTAATTAGCATTAATAAACTAATTCCTACAAAATAAGCCACAATATAACTCACACCTAAAGCTGTATTTGGTTCACTAAAAGCTTGAGTCGCCACAACCAAAAATAGTGGGAATAAACATCCTAAAGCACCAATTGCATAAGCAATTCCAAAGAAGAAAGCTTCTTTAATTTCATTTTCATGTTTCTTTTGATTCATATGAATATTTACACTAAAATCTTTTCCAAGAAGCATTAATATTGCAACTACTATAAGAATAGCTCCTAGAGAAACAGCCACATATTTCATATAACTTTTGATTAGTTCAGCTGCTAAGACAATAAAACCACTTGCAATTGCGTATATAACTAAAATACCTAATATAGAAAAAAATGCTAATTTCAAAGCTCTTAATAAAAGATGAATTTTACTTTGATTTGATACATTATTTCTAGAGATAAAAGAGACGATATAAGCAGGAAGAAGTGCAACGGCACAAGGGGCGAAAAACGCAAAAACCCCTTGAAGAAACGAAAAGTATATAAAACTATTCATTACTTAATGCATCATCCAATAACTTAGTGTAATCTTCTAATGTAAGATGCCCTCTTTCTTTAAATGTAATCTCACCTTTTGAATTAACCATGATAGTTGTAGCTTGACCTGTTACACCAAAATCAACCATGATTTTTGGATTACCAGCAACTGATGGATAAACTAAACCATGATCTTTTGCTAATTTTGTTAATACAGCATCAGTGTCTGTTGGGTCAATACTAATAGAGATAAAATTTACTCTATCTTTATATGTTTTATAAACGCTATTGATTGATGGCCAGTTTTTAGCACAAGTTGGACACCAAGAAGCTGTAAAATAAACTAATGTTGGTTTTTTTGTAGCTAAATATCCATCTAGACTAACTTTTTCACCTGTAATTGTTGTTGCAGAAAATTGAGGAGCCATAGCAGGCGCTGCAAACATTGTTCCTATAAATAAGGCAAAACCTAATATAATTTTTTTCATAATATTCCTTTAAATTTGTTAAGATAGAAGAATTATAGGCAATAGTAAAAAATTTGTATGTGATGAATGTCACTTAAGATTTAGAAATTTGAGAATTTTGAAATAAGTTTTATTTGATTAGTTTTTACACTAATCAAATATTTTTTTATAAACATGACAATAGGGAGTTTTGCCTGTTCTTTCATAATAATCTTGATGAAATTTTTCAGCTGCATAAAAAGGACTACTTGGTTTTAAAGTTGTTGCAACTGCATAACCTTTTGCTTTTAAAATTTCTATAAGTTTCTCACTTGTTCTTTTTTCTTCTTCATTTTCATAAAATACTACAGAAAGATATTGACTTTCAATATCTGGACCTTGACCATTTTTTTGAGTTGAATCATGTATTTCAAAAAATAGTTTTGCTAAACTTTCATATGAAATTTCAGAGGAATCATACACTACTTCTACAGTTTCCACATGACCTGTATCTCCTTTTATAACAGCTCTATAAGAAGGATTTTGTACATGACCACCCATAAATCCACTAACTACATCTTTAACACCTTTTTGCTTTTCAAACAAATGTTCAACTCCCCAAAAACAACCACCTGCAAAGTGAGCTTTTTTAGTGTTTGAATAATCAATATTTTTTGTTGGCACAACGGTATCTTTACTAAAACTAGTTGTTATAAAAGCTAATACTCCAAGGGCAATAGTTAATATATATTTATTCATATTATTCCTTTTTCTTTTTTTTTATTGTACTTATATTTTGTGTATGACTTGTTTACTTTTTCTTAAATAAATCTATATTTTGTGACTATTTTCTTCATTTATATGTTATATTCTCTTTTCAAAAGTAAAACAAAAACTAAGATATTATCTTAAATGAACTAAAGGCCTAAAATGAAAAGAAAACCAAACAGAAAAAAAGAACACGCTGTTAAAATTATAAGTGATGAAAAACTAAAAAATCCAGCTGAGATTAAAGAAATATTAGAAAAGAAAAGATTTGCTGGTTATTACAAAACAAAAGTGAGATTTGTAAACTAATTTATAAGTTTAATTAAAAAAAGTAGAAGTTATCAACTTCCTTTTTTTAATATTTCGAAAGAGATCTCCATGTTCCTGCATTGTGAACATTTTTAAATCCTTTTGCAAGTAAAGTACGCTTTGCTATTGCACTTCTGCTTCCAGAGGCACAACATAAAATTATAGGTTTTGTATTATCTAACTCATTTAGTCTATTATTAAGTGAACCCAATGGGATATTGATACTTCCAGTTTTGTGAGCTGATTTAAACTCTTCTACACTTCTTACATCTATAATCTTTCCACCTTTAGAAAGTAAATCTGGAACTAGCTTTAATACTTTTGATTGAGTATATTTTTTATAAGCTATATAAACTGCCAATGCTATTAACGCATAAATTAAATTATCATTCATAAATTTTTCCTTTTATAATTCATCTTTGTAAACTATAGAGTTATACTCTTTTGAATAAATTAGTTCACCTGAATTTAACAGTTCAACATATTCTTTAAACCATAAAGAAAAACTCTGAGATACTATTTCTCTCTCATCTAACTCATACCATAAAGTAATGATTTGACCTTTTGTTCCACTTGATGTTGGACTTAAATCAAGACAATAATGATCTCCACAACCATCACTTGTAAATGGTATCCAGTTTATATTCCACCATTCATTTTTTACTCCATCATCAGCAACTGATACTTTGCCTTGAAGTTTTGTTTCTAATAAGTTTTTCCAAATATTAAACTCTTCGATAATACGCTGCGTTGATAAAAACTCCTGAGAATCAAAAAGCCAAGCAGCCTCACCTTTTTGACCATTATGGATTTTTAATACACTTATAAAATCATCTGGTAAATCAACACCTAAAGCACTTCTTAGTTCTTCTATTTCATCATTTGTAGCAGGTGAATTTAAATCTAATAAACCATCACTATAGTTAAGAGCAAGCCATTGTTTAAACTTGTCAAATTCTTTTTTCATTTAAATCCTTTAAATATTCCGCGTATTCTAATGGAATTTGACTTATATTCTTTAATATAAATAACTCTTTAAATTTGATTATTTTAGGATATTTTATATTTACATAAGCAAATATTATAAAATTAGACATTTATATATTTATTGATTCTTCTTATACTATTACTATAAAATAGATATTAATAAGAGTTTTAATATGATAATTATAATCTAAACTAATAATAAAATTAATTTAATTTGATATAAATCAAGAGAATAATAATTCAGACTTGTTACAATTGCAAAAAAAGGAATAAAATGAAAACAATTATCATTACAATAATAAGTTTATTAGGAATAAATCTTTTTGCAGACATAGAAAATGGGAAAAAGCTTCATCTTGCAAACTGTGCGATTTGTCATACAACAAATGGAGGAATGGCTTTTGGAAAAGATTTTAATATAGTTTCTTACACAAGAAAAAAAGAAGATATAAAAGCATATATGAAAGATCCATATGAAAACTTTAAAAGATTTGGATACGACGCAAATGCAATGCCAACATTACCTTTAAAAGAAAATGAGATTGAAGATATTGCAGATTATATAGACTCTTTACAAACTTTTAAAGTATGGATGAAAAAGTAATTTCTAGGATTTAATCTAAGTGCTAGTTATATAATGTCCTTTTATATAACTATTCCTTAGGTTTTTCCTCACTAGAATCAGAATTTTCTTCTTCTGTTTTATTTTTATTTTGAGCTTCTTTTTTCTTTAATTTTTCTTGTTTTTTCTTCTCTTTTTCTTGCTCTCTTGCTCGTTTTTCATAATTGTAATTTATTTTAGCCATTTGTTATCCTCTTATTTTATATTTGATTTGTTTTCCCATATAATAATGCTATATATTGATTGCTAAATCAAAGAATTTATCTTTATAGATTATTTTTAATATGGGCTTATGGGTTTCATTCTATCAGAATTTTTAGATTTTAACTTGAGAGATGAAAATTTGGATGACAGTTTGCATAAAAATTAGTATTTAATAAAATTAATCTTCCCTAGAATATCAGAATTTCTAGCAATTAAGTGCGTCATTAAAATCAGGTAAAATTACAACCTCCCCTACATTCATTCTATCAAGATGAATATCGCCAATACGAACTCTTACAAGTCTTAATGTAGGAAAACCAACAGCAGCGGTCATTTTTCTAATCTGGCGGTTTTTCCCTTCACAAATTGTGATAGAAATCCAGCTAGTAGGACCATGTCTTGCATCACGAATTTTAAAACCACGTGCTGGAAGGTCAGGCTCTTTTTCAAGGACAAATGCTTTAGAAGGAAGAGTTAGATAAATAAAGCCATTTACACTAATCTCAACACCATTTTGCAGCTTATATATTGCATCTTCTGTAATTTTTCCATCAACTTGTACATAGTATTCTTTTTCTATCCCTTTATCTCTTACTTGAAAGCTTTTCATACCATCAGTTGTAAGTAACAATAATCCTTCTGAATCATGATCAAGTCTTCCTATAGCCATAGTCTTATCAGGAAAATCAAATAACTCACCCAATAACTTTTTCTTCTTTCTTGGTTCTGGTACAAACTGACTTAAAAAACCATATGGCTTAAATATTTTGAAGTGCTGATGATTTCGCTCTGAAGCAGTGAGTTCTATTAGATTGTTTAGATTAGTACTTGGCATTGGATATTTTCCTGAATGTATTAAAGATAGGCTTTAGTTGTGGAATTATATTGAATTTTTGCTATATATTTAGTGAAAGGATGGTATCTTACGCTTAATTTAAATATCATTTAAAAAATGATTGTAAGGGAAATATATGAAAAGATCTATTGGAATGAAAAGTTCTTATGCTTTAACAAATAAAAGCGTAGATGATGAAATCACAAAAATATCAGCTGGAAATTTTGCTTTAGGATTTGAAAGTAAAACTGGACTATTTGTAGTTCAAAATTATGGTCGTTCTGATACTGATATAAATCACGAAATTAAAAATTGGATTGGTAAATATAAAAGATTTAAATTCTTCTATGCTTCAAGTCCTAAAAGTGCTTTTCTTAAAGAGTGCAAAAATTATCATGCTTTTGATAAAGATAAAATAGATAATAAAACACATCCTGAAAAACCTGAAAATACAGATTATACTTGTCCTTATTGTCACTAATAAAAATAAAAAAAGGACAGTAGTTTAGAGCTACCCATCCCCTTAGAAAAAAAATGTTAAATTAATTTTTTATTAAAAAACTCAATAGAATTAAATTACCAACTAATTTATCATAAGGAGGTGGATTTTTCATAGATTTTTAAAGATTTCTATATTCCTTTTTTCTTTTAATTACTTTTGTCTATAACTTTTAAACATTGTGTTTTAAACTTAGGAAGACCAAATCTAATTATCCATTCGATAATAGATAAGTTTACACCTTCATAATCATGTGCAATATATGTTCTCACATCATAAAGATCTTTTAAATCATCTTTATCAAATTTATCTAATATATCATCAGCATGAGATTGTTTTAATTTATTAAATTGTTCAGCTATAGCTGTTAGATGCATAAGTGTTGCAGGTCTTGAAGTAACTAGGTCTTCTAAAGCAGCAGAAATAGTTCCATTATTTTTTACAATTTCTTCTATATATTCTATTTTCTCAATAATCAAATATATTTTAGAAATAGATTCTTTAGACATAAATAGCTCTATCAATAATAAATTTTTTTGCAGTTTTTCCCATACCTGAACTATCAGCTAAATCAACAGGTATTCCAAAGATAGTACTAATTTCTTGTTTTATTTCATTTATTCTACTAACAGCTTTAAAACCATATTTTGCAGCAAAATCAGGGGTAGATTCAACTAATATATCCACATCACTATTTGGTGTTGCTTCATCTCTTGAGTATGAACCAAATAATCCTTTTATAATGAAACCCTCTTTACTATAAAGAGGTTTTAGTTCTTTTAGTTTTAAAATTATTTCATTTTTTTGAATCACGATTTTACCTTTATATTTTATATCAATACTATATCCAAAGTTTCGTTTATCATTGTTTATAAAGTCTCATTGATGTTGGGAAGTTCCAGAGACAATTTATTAAACTATACATATTTCATAATTGGTATACTGTCCCCGGAATTTTTAATAAAGTGGCGATTCATGACCTGACCCCTTTTTTCTTTTTCTAAAATTGTTTCAATTTGTAATGTTTTATTTTACTTGGTCTTTTGTTCTTTTGATAATTAAGTATCCTGTCCCCGGAATTTTCTTTTTCTTTTTCCTTATTGCCACAGTTTTTTAATACGAATTGCCTACGTTACCGCCTCTAGAAACAATTATTGTTGCTTCTTCGGATTCAGGTTTATTGGTAATTTCGTTTATTTTTTCCGTTGCTTTCTTTATAGTAAATGTTTTTACTTTGGCATCTTCTCTATAAAAATATATTCCATTTCCTAAGAGAATTTTAAAATACTTGTTTTTGTCAATAGGATTATCGGTTGGTATCAACCATCCTTTCTTAATTGATTCATAGGTAAACAACCAATTTTCGTTCATCAAAGATTCTTCCGTCAATTCGGTTAAAAGACCCTCTGTACTGACTGTTAAGTTAATAAGTCCTCTACTTTTTAAATCCATTGCGACTAGCATTGATACATAATCATTAGAAGCAAAAATCCGTTCTGCCATTTTATTTTTTATTTTGATATTAAACTCAACACATATCCAAAGTGCCCAAGCCACTTCATAATTATGACCTTTAGGCAAATGAATATCAATTAGTCTTTCGATAATTTTTTTAATTTTTCTTTTTGAAATTCGACTAATATTGGATGCCAAAATTTCAGTTACTACTGGTAAAGTTCTTGGTTCAGTTATTCCAATTTTTAGTATAAGTGATTCGTAAGTGTCCCAGTTTTCTTCAAATAATTGTAAATATTTGAGGACTTGAATTGAGAAAAGCAATACGGAATCTTTTGGATTCTCATTTGAATAAATAAGAGAGAGACTTACAAACCTTTCAATATCTGTCAATTGAGAGTTTGCTTTTTTTCTAAAGGTAAATGAACCCAACTCAATTGACCATTTACTGTCGAAAGAAAAAGGTGCTTTAGATATTTTTGTTTTTTCTTCATTAATATCAAGTTGATATTCTGTAAGTAGTGATTGGATAAATTTGAATGCTTTTTCAGCATCAGCATAACTATCACAATAAAGATAGTAATCATCTATAAATCTATAGGATTGTACATTTTTCAACTTTGATTGAACTTGCTGGTCCATTAAACAAGTCATTATTTCTGCTATTACTAATGAAGTATCTGGACCAATTGGAATACCTACTGTTTGACCAGAGTTGAGATTTCTTAAATCTTTATCTAAAGCGTTTCCAAGCATTGTCATGTCAGTTCGATTTGCTTTTGCTATTGGTTTAGTATGAATTAACCAAGGAATAGAATGTGTATAAATTGTTCTGTAAAATCTTGAAACATCAGTTTTTACTTCATATAGATTAGCAAACGATTCATTTGAACGTCTTCTTTTAAATTCATTAAAGTTGTGTTTGGAAATTAATGCTCTATTATTTTTAGGGTCAATAATCGGTAAACTTGAAGAAATAGTTGATTGTTTAAATATTTCATCAATTTCAGTCCACCTATCAGCAATAGTTGAAGTTAGTTTAGATTGATGAAGTGGATTTGGAATATTTATAATCCGTCTTGATAATTGCACTTTAGGAATTGAAAAAACAACCCATTTAGAATCTGAATATTTTAAACGTTCTGCTTTTTGAAAAGAACTTGATATAGAATTCCATTGTGCTTTAATAGTGTCTATTTTATCAGAAAATAATTTACTTTCAAATGGTGGTGGAAGTTCTTTTGGAAAGTATCCCAATTTTAGCAGTTCTTTTTCTATCATTAATGATGTTTCCTTTTTTGATATAACCATTTATTCAAGGAACATTATATCCAAAATAATATATAAATACATTATTAAAATATTAAAATCTACTCTTAATAATGAATTTGTTTACAAATCACCCCTCATCATATTCTTCTTAGTCCTACTAGTAGCCACAGCCTCAAAAGGATTCAAAGGCCAATAGTGTTTTTTGTACTTTGAAAACAGCTCTTTTCTTACCTCATCATATGAGTTTTCCCAGAAGCTTTTTAAGTCATTTGTTATTTGTATTGGTCTTAGTCCTGGGCTTAGAAGATGTATTTGTAGAGCAATACTATTATTTAGTATTTTTGGTGTTTCATTTAGTCCAAACATTTCTTGTATTTTTACGGCTAAGATTGGATTTTTTGGGTTTGAGTAATCTATTTTTATATTTGAGCCACTTGGAACTTTTATACTATTTGGAGCTTGTGTATCTAAATATTGTTGTTTTTCCCATGGGATTATCACAAGCAAGATAGAATACATATCTAAGGCTTCTAGTTCTTTTACTGTTGTGATATTTTGTAGATATGGCTCTAACCAAAGTTCTAATGTTTCTAGTAAAGCTTCGTTTGTGAATAGTGGAAATTCCTTATTCATATTTTCATTTATGAAGTTCACCCTATTTTGTAACTCTATTACTTTTGAACTCCAAGTTAGAAGTTCTAAGCCCTCTTTTTTTATCAAGTCTAAAAGAAGTTTTGAGAAGTCATGATTTGCTTCATTTGATATTGCTCTTGAGTATAGTTCTAATTCATAGAAATAGTAGTGTTCTTTTATATCAAATTTTTTATTCTCTTTATTGTAAGTGATTGATTCTTTTTTTTGAATATATGATTCAAACTCTTTTTCTATTGTTTGCAAAGATATCTTTAGGGCTTGGTTTATATATGAGTCTTTTGTTTGTGCATTTAGATTTGCTATTACTAAAAAATCTTCATTAAATAGTGAATCTTCTATATTTAGAATTGCGCCTTTGCCGTTGCTTAGTTTATACTTATTGTCATTTTTTCCTCTTTGTTTTGCAAGTCTATCTGGATATGCTAAAAGAAGTAATATGCTTAGATTTTCTTCATCTATTTTTCTTGTATTTTTATTTATGGTTTCAATGCTTTTTAATTTGTTATAAAAAAACTCTGCTTGTTTTAAAACATTTTTTGCGTTGTGTGAACTTATATATGCACTATTGAAATCTTTTTCATACAGATGTAAAAACCTTGAATATATATCACAGTTAAAACTCATATTTTTAAATATGTCTTTTTCACTCAACATTGCACTTAAAAGAGAAGCTTCATAGGCAAAGCCTAAGTCATTAGCTTTTAATATCATAAAAGCAAATCTTGGATGAACACCTAAACTTAAGGCTTTTTTACCAAAGTTTGTTATTTGATTTTCTTCATTTAGCATTTGAAGTTCTTTAAGTATTAGCTTCGTGCTATTTTGTACAGCTTCAATAGGATAATCCAAAAACTTAAACTCTTTTATATCTTCATAACCCCATAAAGATAAATCTAAAAAAAATGAACTTAAATCAGTTCTTAGAATCTCTGCTTTACTTGACTTTTCTAATATTTTACTTTTATGCCAAAGTTTATAGCACTTTCCATTACTCAGTCTTCCTGCTCGCCCTGCTCTTTGGATTGCCGAATCATTTGAGATAAATGATAGTTCTAAATGGTCCATACCATTTGAGTAGTTATATCGTGATATTTTTTCTAAACCTGAATCAATCACGACTTTTACACCCTCTATTGTCAAAGATGTTTGCGCGATATTTGTCGAGAGGATTATTTTTCTTTTGTTTGATTTACTTATTGCTTTGTCTTGTTTTTCTTTACTTAGTGTTGAGAATAAAGGAAGAACTTCTATATCCTTACCTTTTAAACTCTCCTCTAGTAAAACTTGAAGTCTTTGTATCTCACGTGAGCCTGCTAAAAAAACCAAAATATCTCCATCATCTTCTTTGATAGCTTTTAGTGTAGTATTTAAAAGAAGTGTATTTATACTTTTACTATCTGGTTGTTTTATATTTGCTTCAAGATATATATTTTCAACATCATAAATTTTTCCTTGTGAAGTTACAACTGGCACATCTCCTAAAAGATTCTTTAGTTCACGTGAGTCAAGAGTTGCAGACATAATCAAAAGTTTTAAATCTGCTCTTAAAAGTTCTTGTACTTGAACACAAAGAGCAAGGGATAAATCAGTATGAATACTTCTTTCATGAAACTCATCAAAAATCACCATAGTAACATCTTCCAAAGCTTGGTCATTTTGCAGTTTTCGCACAAGTATTGCTTCTGTTACAACAAGTAGTTTTGTATTTTTTGAATAACAGCTATCCATTTTAACCTGATAACCTACACTTTGCCCTACTTCTTCACCAAGAAGTTTAGCCATTTGAACAGCCACCATTCGAGCAGCTACTCTTCGTGGTTCTAGCATGATGATAATTTTATCTTCAAGCCAAGGCTGGCTTAGCAAAGATATAGGAACTACAGTACTTTTTCCAGCTCCAGGAGGAGCTTCAAGTATAAGTGTTGAGTTTGTATTTAGTGTGGTTTTAATATCTTCTAAGACATCATGTATTGGTAGTTTTTTCATGTAGCTTATTATACTTATTAAAAAAGTATATTTTTTATTCGCCTGTGTATTGTGCTTGGAAAAATGATGGCATGATATTCATAGCAAAAGGATATTCTTCTAAGATTCTATTCATTACGTCATATACAACTGTTGCATCCTCTGAAGCATATTTTATTTGCCCATCAGATAAATCTGTATTTTCCCAATTTGATCTTGATATATTTTTTGATTTTTGTAATTTTTCATTTAAAATAATTAAAGCAGCTTTTTTAGCTCCAATTTGATTTACCGATGATAATTTTTTAAATACATTTTCAAGATCTATTGTTGATTTTAGTCTTAGATTAAACTGTTTAAAAAGAGCTTCATTGTCACCTTTTAATCCTGTTCCTATTTTTATTACTTTATCATCTTCCAAAAGTTTTATAAGAGGTATTAGATTTTTTATTTGTTTTATTTGAATAAGATAACATTTACTAGCTGTTGCTAACTGAACAAGACAAATACCATGAGATGTTTCGCCTTTTTTAAATGTTGGCTTTTGTTCACTATCAAAACCTATAAAAGGAGTTAGAGAAATTTCGTTCATTGATTTTTCTAATTGCTCTGAAGTATTGATAATTTCAATTGTTCTATTGCCAATAGTGTAAGGAACTTGTAAATCACTTTCAATACTATTATCCATTAAATTAAAAAGTTTTATCAATGATTTTAATTCATAAGAACCTTTTTCAAAAATATCTTTAAGAACATTTTCCACTTCATTTTCAAAATCATCTTCACAAAAACTTCGAATTAGATTTAATCTATCTTGATTAGAAATCACATTTATAATTTTAATTTTAAACTCCTATTATTTTTTAATTTTTTGCTTTAAAAGATTTTAAAAACTTGTTTTATTTCTTCCAGATCTTTTTGAATCATAAAGTAAATTATCAAGTCTCTTTAAAAGATTTTCCAATAATTCATCATCGTTTTTTTGTACTACAGAAAGACTTATTGTAATAGATCCTACTGCAATAAACTCATTTTTTTCTATTAATATTCTTAACTTTTCTGCAAGTTTAACAGCAGCATCCAAATCAATTTCTGGTGTTAGAATAAGAAACTCTTCTCCACCCCAACGTATAAGATAATCACTTTCTCTTATGCTATTTTTTATTAAATTACACATTAAAACAAGAACATCATCTCCAACTAAATGCCCATGGGTGTCATTAATTTTTTTGAAAAAATCAATATCAAGCATAATCATAGATAAAGGCTTATTATATCTATTACATCTTTTTATTTCAACACTATAAATCGATTCAAAACCATTTCTATTGTAAGTTTTAGTCAAATTATCATATATATGTTTATTTTCTATTCTTCTCATAAAAAAAGCTACAACTAAAGATATGAAAAAAATCAAAACAATTACATATAAAAGAATTTCATAAATTTTTAATGTTTTTTCATATTTAGTTTGATCAAATAGTATTGAATAAATTATTTTTGCATTTGAAAAGATGGGACTTTTTTCAATAAAATATACTTCATAAAATATATTATTGTCCTTTTTTATAATATTTTCAATAGGATTATCTAAATTTAATTTAGATAATTTATCTCCTTGAACAATTCTATGTTCTAGCTCTTGTAAAGATGGTTTTAGTCCCTTATACTTTTTAAAGTAAAAGTCAGCAGTAAATTGTTCATCTTCTAAATATAAATAGGCCGTTAAATCTTTTATATTTTTATATTTATCTACTTTTTTGTGTAATTGACTTAAAACATCATCAAAACCTTCATAAGTATAACTTAACTGTAATATCTTTTTATCATTAGGAGCATTAAGATAAGTATCTGAAAAGCTAAAAAACTTATTTGTACTAGGTTCAATAGTAGGAGCTGAAGTACCAATTATTTTGTTCTTTTTATGTTTTTCAAAAGTACCTTTTGCAAATGATAAATTAAATCCCATATCATTTTTAAATGTAGTATTTTTTATTACTAGATTATCATCTGAAATATAAATATTATATTTATTATCTTTATCATTAATTTTATTATAAATTTCTTGTAAATCAATATTTAATGGATCATTTTGTTTATTAATATAATCTAATACAATTTCATGTTTTTGTTTTAATATTTCTTTTTGTTTTTCATATTTATATAAAACTGTTGTAAGTATATTTGAAGTGTCTCTTTGTATTGTATTAAAGATAATTTCTTGTTCTAACTTATTTGAAATAATTAAATTATTCTTTAGAAAAAGTATACTAATAAATGATAATACAGCAAAGAAGAAAAGACTTAATCCTATATAAGTTGATAAGTTGAATTTATTTAATATTTTAATCATACTTGATATTGTAGCTATCAATTACTTACATATAAATTTTGAAAAAATAATAGAATTAGCTAAAAGTAAAAAGATAAAATAGTTGTATTATATTTAGAATATATTAATCAAATTTTTTAATTAACATTTTCTCTTCTTCCAAAGTAAGATAACGCCATTTACCCATTTCAATATTAAGTGTAAAATCACCAATACTAACACGAGTCAATTCTAAAACTTTTAAAGGTGTTCCAAACTTAGGATCTTTTAAAGCACCAAAAAGGCGACGAATGTGTCTGTTCTTTCCCTCTTCCAATTCAACTCTAAGTTTTGTTTTTGCTCCACCTTGACCTATTTTATCAACTTTTGCTTTTAATAAACCATGAATACTTTGTACACCTTTTTCAGCTTCAATAATATGTTCGTCTGTTACATAACCTCTAACCCAAACTTCATATATTTTTGTGCAGTTTCCAGGTTTAGTTAAAGCATCATTGATTTTTCCATTTGTAGTAAATAACAAAAGCCCCTTAGATTCTAAGTCCAAACGACCAATAGGCATCCAAGCGTCTTCAAAAGCCCAATCAGGTAAAAGATTGTAAACTGTTTTTCGTCCAAGGTCATCAGATCTTGTAACTAAATAGCCTTTTGGTTTATTTAGTGCTAATAGTTTTTTTGAATCGTTTGTTGTTGGGTTCATAAAAGGATTTCCTTAGTTATTTTGTTTAGCTTTTAAATTAAAATTAATGCCAATATAAATTCTAAGGACAGAATATTTAAGTATATTTATCTTTTTTTATTTTAGGTTTCGTTTTTTATTTTTATAAGTATTTTCATTCTATCATAAAACTCTTCATCTAAAGACTAAATCATTCATTAACGCTTTTGTTTTATAATATCTAGAACAATAAAGGATTTTTATGAACAGTTATTTAGAAGTTTTACAAGATAAAGCAAAAAAAATCGGCGCAGATATAGAAATGTGTGGTTTTGATAAAGAGTGTATTACAAATGTAATCGCAAAAAAAGTTCGATCAAATTTAGAACATGAAGATTTATCTGTTATCAAAGAAAAAGCTATTATTATTGAAGCTAATATTTCTGTGAATAATGCAGATAAATCTTCTATTCTTGATGCCATAGAAGAAAAAATCAAAGAAGTTTTAGAAAAAGAAAATGAACTTTTCACAAGCATCGAACTGCAAAAAGACTTTATGCCTTTGGATTTAGGGTAAGCATAAAATAACTTGTGCTAGTTAAGACTATTTATAAAATTTCTTATTTGTGGATTTTTAATCTTTTTTACATTTCATTCCCCATTTAAAACCGACATTACAGTTGATCTACTAGTATTTAGTTCACTTGTTATTTTTGATATATTTAAATCGCCATTTTCATTGTAATAATTTTCATCATCTAACATTTTTAATATCATATCTTTTTTATCAAGTATTTCTTGGGATGTTTGTCTAGTCTCAAAAGTCAAATCTTCATCACTCATCGTTTTAAGGGCTTCTAAATCCCTTTTTATTGTAGGAAGTGTTACTTTTAATTCCTTTGCTAAATCTTTTGGATCTTCA
This sequence comes from Arcobacter acticola, assembly GCF_013177675.1. NCBI lineage: Bacteria > Pseudomonadati > Campylobacterota > Epsilonproteobacteria > Campylobacterales > Arcobacteraceae > Arcobacter > Arcobacter acticola. The sequence continues at coordinate 1,160,019 of NZ_CP042652.1, read as the reverse complement.
ATACCTCTTAAAATCAAATCTCTTATTGCTATTCTTCTTGTTTTAATTTTACGTCTACGATGATAAGAGATTTTCATTATTATTTGTGTCCATAATCTTTTTATTTTTATTATTCATACCCATTAATCATTCAATTTTATCATAAAGTTCATTATTTCCACTTTCTATAATATAAGCTTAAGAAGATATAATTTTCAATACAAAAATAAATGGTCTTAATAATTGACCTAAAAAATGGAAAAAATAATGAAATTAAAAAAATGGATATATATAGCAATACTTTTAGTGATATTTTATTACGCATTTATCGCAAACTTTTTTATAACACTTTCAATTCTTATTTCTTTATATGTAGCATTTAAACTTTATAGATTTTATGCTAGAAGGAAATTGAATAAATTGACAGCTTCAAAAGAGTTATTTGCAAAAAGTGAACTAGGACTTTTTGTAGCGCTTGTAGCAAAAGTTGCAAAAGCAGATGGAAGAGTTCAAGAATTAGAAGCTCAACTTATTGGTATTATGTTTGATGATATTTCTAAACTTTTTAATGAAAAAGAAAAAGCAAGAGCTATTTTAAAAGAAATTTTCAATGAAGAGAAACAAAAAGATAATGATACAAAACAAATCGCGCAAGACTTAAACAAATTACTAAGTCGAAGTATGCTTAAACGTAGACAGTTTTTAGGTTTTTTAATTCAATTAGCCTTTATAGATGGCGGTATTAGCCAAGATGAAAAGAAAGTTCTACATGATATTATGCAAGAGTTAAATATTCCATCTAGTGTATATGATGATATTGTAAATAAATTTGAAAATATGATGAAAAACAAACAACAAACCATGAGTTCAAAAGAAGCCTATGAGATTTTAGGTGTAAAAGAAAGTGATGATATGGACACAATTAAAAAAGCATATAGACAACTTATTCGAAAATACCATCCTGATATCATAAGTTCACAAAATAAAGATGAATCTTATATGGAAAAAGCAACTTCTAAAACACAAGAAATAAATCAAGCTTATCAAGTTATAAAAGATGAGAAAAAATAGACTTTTGAAGTCTACTTTTTCAAATAATGATTAGATAGTTTATTTGATATTATGATTGATATTTTTCGCCTGCAGCTGCTGTAAATGTCATTTCAACCAATAAAGTTGGATCTATTAATTCAGCTTTTATACAAGCTCTACTTGGTGCACAATCTTGTGGAAACCATGAATCCCAAACATCATTTAACACATCCATATTTGCAAAATCTGTTACATAAATAGTAACGGCTAAGATTCTTGATTTATCACTATCAACTAAAGACAAACTAGCTTCTGCTTGATTAAATATTTGTTCTACTTGACCTTTTATATCAGCGCTTGTATCTGTATCTGCCACTTCTGTGAAAGTTGCAATTCCATTAAAAACTGTAACATCTGACCATCTTTTACATGGGTTTATTCTATGAATTTTCATTGATTATTTTCCTTGGTGAATAAGTTATATATTTTGATAATGACTGATTCTATCCAAAACTACTTTAAATCTATAAGACTAAATATTTATAAAAGTTCCAATTCAAAGGGCTCAATATGAGCGTTGTATTGTTTGAAATTATTTATAAAATATAAGTAATGTTCACTTTCATAATGTTTATTTAAAGCTTCTTCATTTTCCCATGAGTCAATTACAATAAATTCAACAGGATTATTCTTTGTTTGAAAAACTTCATATATCAAACATCCCTCTTCTTCTTTAGAATCTTTAATAGTCGATTTAAGTAAAGCTTTTAATTCCTCTATACAATCTCTTTTTGCTAAAAATATTATCTGTCTTGTTATTGCCATAATTATCACTTTTGTTAGTATTTTTTTATTCTAGTTAATAGTAGCTTTATTTTAAATCAATGATTGACATTTTTACTCACAAAAGATATACTTAGGATATACATCAAGGAGTTAAAATGACTGCTAAAATTTCAAAATGGGGCAATTCACAAGGTCTTAGAATGCCAAAAGATATTATGGAAAGTTTACATCTTCAGGTGGGAGATGATTTAAATATAACTATCATAGATGGGAAAGTAATTCTAGAACCAATTAAAAAAGATATTTTAAATTATGATTTAAATGAACTGATTTCAAAAATACCAACTAACTACAAAGCTAGTGAAGAGTTTGATACAACCTTAGGTAAAGAAGAATGGTAAAAAAATACATTCCTCAAAAAGGTGATTTAGTAATACTTACTTTTGACCCATCATCAGGACATGAACAAAAAGGACGAAGACCAGCACTTATTATAAGTAATGAAGTTTTTAATAAAGCCCTAGGTTTAGCAATAGCTTGTCCAATTACAAATACAGATAGAGATTTCCCTTTTCATGTAAAACTAGAAGCCAAAAATCTCAAAGGTTTTATAATGACCGAACAAATCAAATCAATAGACTTTAATGCAAGAAAAGTAAAGTTTGTCGAAAAAGTAGATGAAGATACACTAAATCAGGTTTTGGGGATTACTAAGAGTATAATTTTTTAAATATCAAAAAAGGTGCCTCTCACTTTTTTTCTCACATTACTTTTTATCTTCATTTTCACTCTTCCAAATAGCTTTTTTTCTTGCATAAAAAATTTTAAAAATTAAAAAAACTGCTAAAGCCCAAAATATAAAAGTTACTTGAGAAAAAGATGTTTGGTGATGAATTGAAATTAAATCACTAATTTCCTTTTCATTGGCTGCATTTTTTATAGCTTGTGAGTATGAATAGTCCATCATAAATGCTATAGGAAAACCTAATATTGATATTAAAAACCAAACTAACTTTTCCATAAAATTTATATAAGGTGCTGACAAAATTTTAACAATAGGGAGAACAATAAAGATAATTGCAAGAAATATACCAATTAAAATACCTATACCATTCACATTTTTCTCCAACTCATTATAAAAATCATTAAAATCTCGAATAAAGCTGTAGATTTTAGCTTCAGACAAGGAAAAGAAGAAAATCAACGATTGAGCATACAATAAGTATGTGATTGAGTTGATTTTCTTATTTGACGCAGTATCAAGTTAAAAGATACTGCTTTATTTTATTCCCACTCAATAGTTGCTGGTGGTTTTGAGCTTATATCATAAACTACTCTGTTTATTCCATCAACTTCGTTAATAATTCTTCTAGAAATTGTTTCTAGTATATCATGTGGAATATGTGCAAAAGTTGCTGTCATTCCATCTGTTGCTTCTACTATTCTTACACAAACTGTGTTGTCATAAGTTCTGTTATCACCCATAACTCCAACTGATTTTACGTTTAATAAAACTGTAAATGCTTGCCATGTTTTGTCATAATAACCTGTTGATCTTAAAACATCTAACATGATAGTATCAGCTTCTCTTAGGATTTCTAAATCAGGTTTATTTACATCTCCCATGATTCTAATAGCAAGTCCAGGTCCAGGGAAGGGATGTCTTCCTATCATATCTTTTGGAAGTCCTAATTCAAGTCCTAAAAGTCTTACTTCATCTTTGAAAATCTCTCTTAGAGGTTCGATTAATTCAAATTTCATCCAATCTGGTAATCCACCAACATTATGGTGAGATTTGATTGTTTTTGAAGGCCCTTTTACTGAAACTGATTCGATAACATCAGTATATAAAGTACCTTGTGCTAAAAATTCAATACCATCATGTTTTTTTGCTTCTTTATCAAATACTTCAATAAATGTAGCTCCGATAATTTTTCTTTTTGTTTCAGGATCTGTTACACCTGCTAGTTTAGATAAGAACTCTTCACTTGCATCAACAGTGATTAATTTTACACCTCGTGATGCGAACATAGCTTGAACTTGTTCTCTTTCATTTGCTCTTAATAATCCATTATCAACAAATACAGGAATAACTTGTTTACCAATAGCTTCTGCTAAAAGTGTAGCTACAACAGAGCTATCAACTCCACCTGAAACTCCACATAGTACTTTTTTATTTCCTACTTGGTCTTGTATCTTTTTGATTTGTTCTTTTGCGAAAGAACCCATATTCCAAGTTGATTCACAACCACAAATATGTTTTGCAAAGTTTTTAAGTAGTTTTGCACCTTCTGCTGAATGATAAACTTCAGGGTGAAATTGAAATGCATAAACATTTCTATCTGTATTTGCAATAGCTGCAAATGGTGAGTTTTCACTTGTTGCGATTTTTTCAAATCCTGAAGGAATTTTTTCTACTCTATCACCATGTGACATCCAAACTGTTTGACCGTCTGTTGTGTCTTTAAAAATTGGATTTTCAACTTCAAATTTTAATTTTGCTTTTCCATATTCATGGTGATCAGCTGGAATTACAGATCCACCAAAATGTTGAGAAATTAATTGCATACCATAACAAATACCTAAAATTGGAAGTCCAAGTTCAAATATTGTTGCATCTGGGTGGTATGAATCTTCAGCATATACAGAAGCAGGTCCTCCTGAAAGAATAATTCCTTTTGGAGTTCTAGCCATAATATCTTCGATACTTTCACTATAAGGTACTATTTCAGAATAAACCCCTGACTCTCTAAGTTTTCTAGCAATGATTTGAGTATATTGACTACCGAAATCTAATACTACGATTGGTACATGTTTCATATATTGTTTTCCTTCATATTTCAAGCTTTTGTATTTGAATATTACAAATTTTAATCTGGTATTTTATCTAAGAACTTGTAAAAAACTGGTTAAATAAAAAAATAGACATAAAAAAAGGTTACTAGGTAAAACCTAATAACCTTTTTAATTATAAATATAAGTTTTACTAGTGTGAAATACCTAAAACTTCATATTGTAAATACCATACACTACAAGAAACAATATAACCAAGTAATATCGTCCAAGCATATTTCATATGTGAACCAAAAGTATAAATACCATGTAATTTACCCATAACTCCAACACCAGCAGCACTTCCAAATGAAATTAATGAACCACCAACTCCAGCTGTTAAAGTAACTAACATCCATTGATCAAGTCCCATTGTAGGATTTGCTTTAAGAATTGCAGACATTACAGGAACATTATCAACAATCGCTGATAAAAAACCAACTCCAATATTTGACCATGTTGGACCTAAAACATTTGGATCATATACAATAGCAGCTAATGCTAACCATCCAACAAAGTATAAAGCACCAACTGCTGCTAAAATACCAAAGAAGAACATTAATGTATTGTTTTCAATTTTAGCCATTGAATGGAAAATGTTGAAATGATCATGTCCATACTTTTTCTTTAAACCGTAAGCATAAACTTTTACTAATGATAAACCAAACATCATACCCCACATTGCAGGTAAATGTAAAACTTGATGAGACATAACCGCACAGAAAATAGTAAATACTCCAAGAGCCATTACAACTTTTGCACCTTCATGCATTTTAGGTTTAACTTCTTTTGTAGCATCAAAATCAGGAACAACATTTGGAACAAATTTAGATAGTAAAAACGCAGTTATTAAATATCCTAAAATTGCCGATGGGAATAAGAATAAAAAGTCAGTAAATACACCTTTTCCTGCTGTCCATGCCATAAGTGTAGTAATATCACCAAATGGAGACCAAGCACCACCTGCATTTGCAGCAACAACGATATTAATAGCACCTGGTACTAAGAAATCTTTTCTTGTTTTTTCAATAGTAATTAAAACAGTTGATAAAATAAGTGCAGTTGTTAAGTTATCAGCAATTGGTGAAATAAAGAATGCTAAGATACCAGTAACCCAAAATAACTTTCTATACGTATAACCTTTTGAAATAAGATTATATTTTAAAGTATCAAATACTCCCATATGTAATAATGACTCAATATAAGTCATTGCAACAAATAAGAAGAAGAAGATTTCAGCAATCTCTAAAATCAAATGTTGTGCTTGAGTATGAACTAAATCCATATCTAAACCATTTAATGAATAGTAAAGTGCCACTAACATAAACATAAACGTACCAATAAATAAAGCAGGTTTTGCTTTATCAATAGCATATTTTTCCTCAGCAGCTACAAAATAATACCCAACAACAAATATAAGTAAAGTTGCAAAACCAACCCATGTCATAGTTAAGTCAGGTATTTCTGTCGTACTTGCAGAACTAGCAAATAAAGACAATGAACCCAGCAGTAAAGTCATAATAACTTTTAACATTAATTCTCCTTAATATAATGTGCGCCAAGAGATTTTTTTCTCCCTAACGCAGAACTTAAAATAGATTTTGCCGTAAGTAGCCTTAAATAAAGTAATCTTCCAACACCCATTTTTAAATAGTTTTCTATAGTTTCTAAAGATTTTCTCAAATTTTCAGGGTCTCTTACAATAGAGGCATGAGTCCACATGATTTCTCTTAGATTGTCTTTTATATTTTTATCTATCTCTTTATTTCTTATATAATTAATAATTTTTTTATCATATTTTTCTATATTTATTTTAAAATCATTTTCTAATGAATCTTCAACAGCAATTTGAGAAAATACCAAACCTTCAAGTAAAGAATTAGATGCTAATCTATTTGCACCATGAACACCTGTACATGCAACTTCACCTATTGCATAAAGATTTTTCATACCTTTTACTTTTGCATCTAAAGAAGTTTCAATTCCACCCATTGAGTAATGAAATGCAGGACTAATAGGAACTCTCTCAAATGGTAAATCATAACCCAAGTCTTTTAGATTTGCATAAATATTTGGAAATCGTTTTTTAAAAGCTTTTTTTTCAAAAGTTTCAAATGATAAGTATATTCCTAAGCCAGTTTTTTTATTGTAATCAAATATTGAACGACTAACCACATCTCTTGGAGCTAGTTCTCCATCTTCATGATAATCAAATAAAAATCTGTAATTATTTTCATCTACAATATGAGCACCCTCACCTCGTAAAGCTTCACTTAAAAGAGGTTTCCTTGCAAAGGTAGTTCCTTTTACAACTGTTGGATGAAATTGCATCATTTCCATATCTTTTAAAGGAAGATTTTTTTCAGCAATTATTCCTTGAACTTCTCCTGCATTTGCAGTTGAATTTGTATGGTATCTATAAATAGAACCTACTCCACCGCTTGCTATTATTGTAGTATGAGCAAAGGCTACTTTTTGCTCACTTTCGCTGATAAAATATTGAACACCATAACAAATATCATCTTTTATAAGTAAATCACAAACTACAGATTCAGTTACAATTGCATGTTCACATTGCTCAAGTAAGAATAAATGCATTATTCTACCTGTTGCATCACCATCTGCATGTAAAATTCTATTTCTACTATGTGCTGCTTCTTTTGTAAAAGATAGTTTTCCTTCTTCATTTTTATCAAATTTCATTCCAGCATCTATTAAATTTTTAATAGCAGTAATTGATTTTTTACTTAAAAGTTCAACTGCTTCTTTATCATTATAATCAACACCTGCTGTTAATGTATCTTTTATATGTGCTGGAATATCAGATTCATCAACTGCTGTTGCTATTCCACCTTGTGCCCAAAAAGTGTTGCAATTCCATGTTGACATTTTACATAGAATTAAAACTCTTTTATTTTTTGGTATTAATCTTGCTGCATTTAACCCAGCAACACCTGTTCCTATAATTATATAATCATAAATCATTATTTTGAAACTTCTTGATTGCTTTGAACTGCTGAAGAATCAGGTGAAAGATAAATTGGATTATCTTTATAACCACAACCACTGAATGATAATATAAAACCTGCTATAATTAGCGTATGAAAAAAATTAATGAAATACTTAGTCATCTTAAAAATAATCCTGAATTCAGTAAGATTAATACATCTTTTTTAATTATGAAGTTCATAGATGTTCTTCCTTTGAAATTAAAAAAAGGGGTAAAATTTGGGTATATTAAAAACCAAACCTTATATTTTGTATTAACCCATCCTGTTTATAAAATGGAATTCGAGTATAACAAAGCAGATATAAAATCATTATTAAAAAAATTCAAGATTGCAAATGTTGAAGATATAGGCTTTTTTGTAACTAATATTATTGAAAAAAAAGAGACTAAAAAAACAGATGAACCCTTATATAAAGAGCGTTCTTATGGGATATTTGAAAATAAAGCAAAGGATGAAAAGCTATTTAAAAAATTTGAAAAAATAAGAGATATTATAAAAAATTCTTAAACAATTTTTCTACTTCTTTATAATTAGGACAATAAACTGCTACTAAATTCCAAAAATCCTTTGAATGATTCTTATGTTTAATATGAGATAGTTCGTGAACAATCACATATTCCATAACTTCTATTGGAAATTTCATCAATAAAATATTGAAATTTAATCCATTTTTATGATTACAAGAGCCCCATGTTCTTTTGTTTTTTCTATAAGAAATTGAAGTAGGAAATAAATTCATTTTTTTTGAGAATTCATCTACTTTTTGAGGCAATATCTTTTCTATTTCACCTCTATAAAAAGTATCAATATTTTTTATTTTATAATTTTCATATTTTTTTTTCTCACCCAAAAGCAAAAACTCATCATCATTTAGTGATTTTTTTGACATTTTTTGTATAGATGATTCAATCCACTCTTTTTTTCTATTTATCAAATCTTTTGCATCAAAAATTGTAAAATATTTATTTGCTCGAATTTGTATTAAATCAGCTTTTAAAATACGCAAATAACAATGTTTTATATTTTTTTTATTTTCTAATTTTACTGTTACAATTGTTTTATTAATTTCTATTTGAAAGCTCAAACTATTCCTTAAGTAATTTTTTGTTAAAATCCGAGACTATTATATCAAAAAATATAGTAATAATTTTATTGAGGAAGATGATAATGAAAATTGCGAACAGAATGGAGAACTTGTCTCCATCGGTTACTATGGCAATTACTGCCTTAGCAAGAGAGCTAAAAGCTCAGGGTAAAGATATACTAAGTTTTAGTGCTGGAGAGCCAGATTTTGACACTCCTGAAATCATTAAGCAAGCAGCTATTAAAGCTATTAATGATGGTCAAACTAAATATACAGCAGTAGAAGGTATCATCGCTACCAAGCAAGCAATTATTAATAAATTAAAAAAAGATCATAATTTAGATTATAAATTAGATAATATTCTTATAAGTAATGGAGCAAAACACTCATTATTTAACCTATTTCAAGTTTTAGTTGAAGAAGGTGATGAAGTTATTATTCCAGCACCATATTGGGTAACATATCCTGAACAAGTTAAGTTCTCAGATGGTGTGCCAGTATTTATTGATACAGACGATTCTACGGAATTCAAGATTACACCAGAGCAATTAAAAGCTGTAATTACGCCAAAAACAAAAATTTTACTTTTAAATACTCCTTCAAATCCTACAGGATCTGTTTATACTAAAGAAGAATTAACAGCTCTTGGAAAAGTTTTAGAAGGTACTGATATTATAGTTTTATCAGATGAAATGTATGAAAAAATTATTTATAATGGTAAAAAATTTACAGCTGCTGCTGAAGTATCTGAAGATATGTTCAAAAGAACTGTAACAATCAACGGTTTAAGTAAAGCAGTTGCAATGACTGGATGGAGATTTGGATATCTTGCAAGTCCTGATGTTAAACTTGTAAAAGCATTAACTAAGCTTCAAGGTCAAGTTACTTCAAATATCAACACTATGACTCAATATGCAGCTATTCCTGCTCTTGAGGGTGATGCTGATGCAGATATTGAAATGATGAGAGCCGCGTTTGAAGAAAGAAAAAACATAGTTGTTAAATCTTTTAATGAAATTAAAGGACTTTCAACTATCGATCCTGATGGTGCATTTTACGCTTTTGTTAATATCAAAGACGTAACAAATGATTCTATGAAATTTTGTGCTGATTTATTAGAACAAAAAGGTGTAGCATTAGTTCCTGGACTTGCATTTGGAACTGAAGGTTATGTAAGATTCTCATTTGCTACAGATTTAGCAACTATTCAAGAGGGAATCAAAAGAATTAAAGAGTTTGTAGAAAACAAATAATGACTCCACAAAAAAAAGCTACCGTTGTATCTTCAAGTGTTGCAGCGGTACTTACTCTAATGAAACTTGTAATCGGAATCGCTAGCGGTTCCGTTGCAGTACTTGCATCTGCTGTTGATTCTGTTTTAGATATGTTTGTATCTATTTTTAACTATTTTGCTATTTCAAATTCTGAAAAACCAGCTGACAAAACTTTTAATTATGGTCGAGGAAAAATTGAAGCTCTTGCTTCAGTAATTGAAGGTACTATTATTACTATTTCTGGTTTATTCTTACTTTATCAAGCTATTACTAAAGCTATAGATGGTTCAGTTTCACAATACTTAGATATTTCTATTTATGTGATGATTATGTCTTTGATAATAACTGTTTCTCTTGTTGTATACTTAAATGGTGTTGCCAAAAGAACTAATTCAATGGTAATTAAAGCAGATGCCCTACACTATAAAACAGACGTTTTTAGTAATGTAGCTGTTTTATCATCTTTATTACTTGTAACATTTACAGGATATGAAATTATCGATGTATTTGTTGGTGGTGGAATTGCATTATATATTATTTACTCAGCTTATGAACTGATTCATGATGGTGTTTTAGTTCTATTAGATAGAGCAGTTGATTCAGAACTTGTTTCTAAAATTGAAGAAATAATAAAAGAAAACAATAAAGTAAATGCCTATCATTTACTAAAAACAAGAGAAGCTGCCAATCAAACTTTTGTTGAAGTTCATTTAGTTTTTGATTGTATTATAACTTTGATGGAAGCCCATAGAGCAAGTGATTCAATAGAAAATAAAATTAAAAAGTTAGATAAAAAAAGAGATTGGATTATAAATATTCATATGGATCCATATGATGATTTTAAAATAAATGATATGAATCATTAGATCTTATAAATAATCACTATATAAGCTATTTTAGTTATAATTTATTTATTATAACTAAAGGTTTTTTATGAATTATATAAAAATTTTAGGCGCTAGTGGAAGCAAAGCAAAAGACCTAAATACCACTTCTTTTCAAATATATAAAGATATTGTCATTGATGCAGGAAATGTTCTAAATGCATTAGGTGATGAAGCAAAAGATATAAATCATGTTTTTTTAACACATTCTCATGCTGATCATATTACTGATTTACCATTTATTATAGAAACTTTTTTTGAGAATCGAGAGACCCCTCTTACTATTTATGCATTAGAAGAAACAATTGAAGTACTAAAAAAACACTCGTTTAATGATGTTATTTGGCCCGATTTTACAAAAATAAAATTACTAAGAAAAGATGCCTTTTCACTAATTTTAAAACCTATAAAACTTGATGAAATTATAAAAATCCATAATTATTCAATAAAAGCCATCAAAGCAAATCATATATCAGGAGCTTGTGGTTTTGTAATTAAAAAAAATCACCAAGGTTTTGTAATAAGTGGAGACACACATATAAACCCTCACATATGGGAAGAAATAAATAATGATGAAGAAATTAGATCATTAATAATAGAGTGTTCTTATCCAGATAAATTACAAGAATTAGCAAAACTAACAAAACATTTAACTCCTGAATTAATAGCTAATGAACTTGAAAAATTAACAAGAAAAAATTTATCAGTTTTTTATTATCATTTAAAACCTAGCTACAATAAAGAATTATTAAAAGATATAAAAAAGCATAAATTACTTACTTACAATGGTAAAATATTAAAAGAAGGTGATGTAATTCATATTGAAACGGGAAGTATTGAAAGTACTGTTTTAAGTGAACATAAATTTGAAGAAATAATGAAGATTAATCTTGCTTTTAGTTCACAACATGATAAAAATATACTTCTTGAAGATATATTAACACTAACTAGAAATTTAACAAATGCAGATGCTGGAACATTATATATAAAATCAAAAGATGAAAAATATTTAAGCTTTAAAGTTGTGCATAATAATACTTTAAATATAAAAATGGGTGGGACAAAAAACAATCTCAATTGGCCTGATTTACCAATTTTTGAAGAAAATGGCAAAACAAACAATGAAATGGTTGCTGTTGTTTGTGCCAATGAAAAAAGAATTATTAATATTCCTGATGTTTATAAAACAACTAAATACCAATTTGATGGAACAAAGGATTTTGATAAAAGTACCTCTTATCATTCAAAATCAATGTTAGTAATACCATTAATTAATCATGATAATGAAGTTATAGGAGTTTTACAACTTATCAATAAAATAAAAAATGGTGAAATCATAAACTTTAATAAATTGGACGAAAAAGTAATTATCTCCCTTGCATCACAAGCAGCAATGGCTTTAACAAATATGCAATTAATTACTAGTTTAGAAGATTTTATAGATGCATTTGTAACAACTATTGCAAAAGCAATTGATACAAAATCACCATACACAAGTGACCATATAGGAAAAGTTGAAGAAATTGCTTTATTAGTTGCTAAAGCTATTAGCGATGACAATACAATTTATAAGAAAATTAAATATAGTGAAAATGACTATAAACAATTATCACTTGCTGCATGGATGCATGACATTGGAAAAATTTCAATGCCTGAACATATAATAGACAAGGCAACAAAACTTGAAAAAATATTTGATAGAATTCATTTAATAGAACAAAGATTTGAAGTTATAAAACTAAATAAAGAAATAGAATATCTAAAAAATCAAACTCCAAGAACTGAGTATGAAAATTTTACAAATGAGATAAATAATGATATTGAATTTATAAAAAGAATAAACTTTGGTGGAGAGTTTATGAGTGATGAAGATATCCAAAAACTGGAAAATATTTCAAGAAAAGTCTATATTAAAAATGATGGAGAAATTATATCTTTCATAAGTGAAGATGAGTTTTATAATCTATCAATTAAAAAAGGTACTTTAACTAAAGAAGAAATTGAAATAATCAGAAATCATGCTAAACTTTCACTTGATATGATTTCAGGATTGCCTTTCCCTAAAAAATATAAAGATGTATTAAATATAGCTTGTAATCACCATGAAAAACTAAACGGTTTAGGATATCCCAGAGGTCTTAAAGCTGAAGAAATTAGCTTAGAAGATAGAATAATGATTTTAGCTGATATATTTGAAGCTTTAACTGCATCTGCTAGACCTTATAAAGATGCAATGAAATTATCAAAAGTAAAAGATATTTTATCATCAATGGCAAATAAGGGTGAACTTGACAAAGAATTAATAGATTTTTTCTTTAATCACAAAATATTACATGAATATTCAAAAAATGAATTAAAATCTTATCAGTTAGATTTAGAATAATAAAATCATGTTAAGAAAGAATTATAAATTTATTATAATTGCACTATTAATTAGCTCTTTTATTAGTTCAGTATATATATACGTTCCAAAACTTCCATCTTCTATAGATTCAAGACTCAGAGATTTCATGTTTAATTTAAGAGGTGAGATTAAACCCAAAAATGATAGTGTTGTAATTGTAGACATAGATGAAAAATCTCTTCAAAACTTAGGTCAATGGCCTTGGCCTAGAGATATTTTGTCAAAAATTTTATATAACTTAACAAAAGCAGAAGTAGCAGTAATTGGATTAGATATCGTTTTTGCAGAAGAAGACAGAACCTCTCCTCATAAAATACTTAAGAAACTTGAGATTCAAAAAGAAAATATTCCAAATTTTGACTTAGAATTTGCACAAGCTATTGCAAATACTCCCACTATTCTTGGATATCAATTTGAATTTACAGACAAAAAATTTATAAATAAAAATGCTCCTTCAATTCAAACAATATTTATTGAAAAGAATAAAAAAATGGGAAAAAATTATCTAATAACAGCACAAGGAACTATTTTAAATATTCCAATACTGCAAGATAATTCTTATTCTTCTGGCTTTTTTAATAACATACCTGATGATACAGGAATTATTAGAAGCATTCCGCTGATAATCTCATATGAGGATGAAATATATCCGTCCTTAAGTCTTGAAGCCTTAAGAATAGGATTAGGTGTGAGTAAAATATATATAAACTATGACGAAAATGGAATTGCAAATCTTCAAGTAGGTGATTTTATAATTCCAACAGATAGACATGGTAGATTATTAATTAATTTTAGAGGAAAAGAAAAAACATTTAAATATATATCTGCATTTGATATTTATAATGATAGTTTTGACAAAGAAGATATTACAAATAAAATCGTACTTATAGGAACTTCAGCAGCAGCACTTATGGACTTAAGAGCAACACCTTTTGAATCTGTATTTCCAGGGGTTGAAATTCATGCAAATGCCATTGATAATATTATAGCTCAAGACTTTTTATATAAGGCATCTTGGATTGAAGGTTTAAATATAATTATAATTTTTATTTTGTCTATTTTTACTTTTTTCATGATAAAAAAGATGCCTATTTGGTTGACACCTTTTTTTATACTAGGATTAATATTTGCTGTATGTTATTCTATATATTATTTATTATTTAATGTAGGTATTGTATTAAATATTTTATTCCCTTTATTTACTATTGTTACTAATGGAATAATTAGTTTACTTATTGGATATTTTTATGAAATAAAAAGAAAAGAAGAGATAAAAAATAAATTTGCTTCAAAAGTTTCAAAAAATGTAATGGAAGAGTTAATTAAAGATTTAGATAACAATAAACTACAAGCTCAAAATAAAGAAGTAAGCATTTTCTTTAGTGATATTAGAGGGTTTACAAATATTTCAGAAAAAATAGATAAACCAGATCTTTTAGTTAAATATTTAAACCAATATATGACTCCAATGAGTGAAATAATTATTAAAAATAATGGAACAATAGATAAATATATAGGTGACTCAATAATGGCTTATTGGAATGCTCCTTTTGATATAGACAATCATGCTGATAAAGCAGTAATTAGTGCTTTAGAACAGTTAGAAGAATTAAAAAAATTAAACATTATTTTAAAAAATTTAAATCAACCCAAAATAGATATAGGAATTGGAATAACAACAGGTATTGTAACAGTTGGAGAAATAGGAAGTATAGGAAGAAGTGATTATACAATTATTGGAGATAATGTAAATTTAGGTTCTAGAATAGAATCATTATGTAAATTTTATGGATGTAATTTAATAATATCTGAAAATACAAAAGAGCAATTAAAAGAAAAATATATCTTTAGGTATTTAGACTTTATAAAAGTAAAAGGTAAAGATATACCTATTAAAATTTGGGAAGTTATATCTTTAGAAAATAATAAAACAAAAGAATTATTTAAAGAATTAGAAAAATATAATCAAGCTATAATTTTATATAAAAATTCAAACTTTAAAGAGGCAATGATTATTTTTGAAGAACTTAAAAATTCAAAATCACCATTATCAAAAGAAATCTATGAAATTTATATAAATAGATGCAATGAATTTATTTTAAATCCTATTCTAGACTTTGATTATATTTATGAGCATAATAGTAAAAATTAAGATTTTTACTTAGCTTTAAATTCAACTTCATCTATTGTTATTGCTTCTTTCTGACTAAATGTTTCTAAACTTAAATCACTACCTTTAATATTTAAATCTTTATCCACAAATTCTAAATTTCCAGTTACATTTTTAGGATCTGTTGTTCCACTTATCTTATAGAATAAATTAATTTTATTTGAGTTATCAATATTTCCAGTTATAAATTTATTATAGCTTTTATTGTTATTTCCTGTGGTTATTTCAATTTCTCCAGTAACAGGACTATTATCCCTTGCTTTTCCAAAATCTATAGATAAATCAAAAGATGCATTTGAAGTATCAAAAGAGCTTAAACCATTTGTTTTTTCATCAATTTTTCCACTTAATGTCGTTGCTGAATAATTTACAATATGCGATGTACTAAAAGCATTATTTACAGAATCACTTATTGTTTTTTGGACAATTGGGTCAACAACTGATGATGTATCATCTTCTAAATTCTTTTTTTCTAACAATTGATCATATTTTCTATCAACTTTGTTAGTATAAAGAGATGATGTTACTTCATTAATATTTTGTGTATCATTTTTTTCTATACTAACTTTATTTGTAGTTAAATTTATAACTAGAGATTCACCAACATTTAAAATAGTTGTATTATTTGTTTCATTTATGGTAACAATAATTGTTCCTTGAGTACACATAATTCTTTCTTTTTGGGCTTCTAATTGAAGTAAAATCTCTGTTCCTCTTATTCCTATAGATGCAGTTTTTGTTTGAATTTTAAAACTATCAGGATTTAGTTTTCCTATTTTTCCAGTGATAACTTTAAACGTTCCATTTAAAAAATTCATCTTTAAAGTAGAGTCCTTTTCTTCATTTAGTAAATATTCATCCATTTTAAATATTGAATTTTCTCCTACTGTAATCACTGTTTCATCATTTAACAAAAGTTGAGTTCGAGAATCATTTAAAGTTGTAATTTGATCATTTTCTAAGACTTTATCTTTTAATAGTAATTCTTGTATTTTAGATTCTCTTTCAAGTTTTACATCACCTTTTAAAGCTACTACTTGACCTATTTGTGCAAAAACTGTAGTTGATAAAAACATTAATAGAAATAGACTTTTATTTAATATTATTATTCTTTTTACCATTTAAATCCCTTTATGTAAGTTAGACCAATATTTCTTGTATTTGTATCATATAAAGCATGATTTGAGTCATTATCTTCATAAGAAATATAAAGATTTAAAAATCCAAATGATTTTAAATCTTTTTTTAATTCAATTTTATATTCTTTTAGTGAGTCTTTTCTTCTACTATTAAAAGCAAAACTTTCATCATCATAATTAGTTAATTTATATTTAAAGCTAGGTTCTACTGATAAATCATTTTGAATATTTATATCATAAGATAAAATATTTTCTAAAGATATTTTATCAATATCGGCTCTCTCAGATGTAAAAGCAAGATCTTTATAAAATTTAAGTGAATAATCAAAGCCTAAAATATCAAATGTTCTAAATCTAGCTTGATATTTTGTATAGTTTTTCTCATCAAAAGAATCATCCCTATAAAAAAATCTATATGCACTTGAATCAAAAGCATACCTATCAAAGAAATATCCCATTTCTAATCCTACAGCATCAAAGTAATCTTGTGAATTAGTATTCCCTGGTTGATATCTATCAAAGGAAGGTCCCATAAAAAATAAAGAATTTTTATTAACTATTTGAAAACTTGGTTTATAAGAATATAACTCAAAATTTTCAGTTTTTTCATTCATAAATGTTCTATTAAAATATGTAATACTATTTTTTATTCTAAAAAAATCATAATTTTCAAAGCGATTAGTAAGAGTAAGATTTACTAATTGAGTATGATAAGTATCCATAACTTTTGAATCGCCCTGCTCTCCTAAATAAGTAAAGTCAGGCAAGATATATTTACTATTTGGAGCATTGTTTGCATTATCAGTTCTATTTAAAGAAAGTAAAAAAACCGCTTCTAATGTATATGATTTTTCATTGTTTTTAATAATATTTAAATATGCATTAATCTCTTTTCTTAGATTATCTGAAATATTTTCTTCTAATAATTTTTTCATATTATAAATTGCCATCTCTTTATTTTTTACAATATAAAAAAGTTTTGCTTGTTCAAATCTAATAATATGATTAGTAGGATCATTTATTAAAATTCTATCAAAAGCAGCATTTGCCAAACCATATTTTTCTAATTTAATGGCACTTTTTGCTAAATAATAGTTTATTTCAGAATTTTCAAGATTATTAAGAAATAGATTATTAAAGTGAGTATATGCATTAATATAATCTTTTTTATAATAGAAGTCTTTAGCAGGGTCTAAATTAACTAGCTCTAAATTTTTAGTTGTGTTTATAATATCATTTGCATACAGATTTGTTAAAAATAGTATTATTAAAAAATTATATTTCACTTACTCTCCTCGTTTACATTATTATATAATAATATTAATTTAAATAAAAGTATTATCTGTATAAATGTAATTAAATGATATTCTTAAGAAATATTATAATATTTATAAATGGTAAAAAATAATTATTTTAACTTCTTTTAGTTATAATGGTCAATAATTCATTATTTACAAGGTTATTACGATTATTAAATTTACTATTCTACTTTTATTAACAGTTTGTTTAAATGCACAAACATACACTTTATATATCTCTTCAACAAAATATACTGATGTTGCAAAGAAATATTATTTTGAGTTAGAAAAAATATTTCCAAATGAAGATTTACTTATAAGAACCCATGAAAAACCTAATTTTAGTGTAATAATTAGAAATATAGAAAATATAGAAAAAGCAAAAGAACTACAAAATATTTTATCAACACAAACAACATATAAAAATAGTTATATAAAAAGATATGACCTTGAACCAACATATGATATTGTAAAAGTAAAAGAAAATAAACCAAAAGAAGAAGAAAACTATTTAGAAGAATATTCACATTCAATAGAAGATTCAAACAAATATATTACTGCAGCAACCATGTACAACACAAAACAATATCAAAAAGCATATGATATGTTCTATGAACTATTTCTAGAAAATAATTACAATATAAATATAAACTATTTTCTTGGGAAAAGTGCCTTTAACTTAGAAAAATATGATGAGGCAACTGCAGCTTTTGAAAGAGTTTTAATACAAAAACCAGATTTTAACCAAGCAAGATATGATTATGCAAGAATATTATATAAATTAAAACAAAATGAAGAATCAAAAAAAGAGTTTGAAAAACTTCTAGAATCAGAAATAACAATAGAAACAAAAGAAGAAATAAAAAAATATCTAAATATTTTAAATAAAAAAGATGAAAAGAAAAAAGTTGTTGCAAAAGTTATGCTTGGTCTTAGTAGAAGTTCAAATGTGAACAATGGTTTAAACTCATCTGAATACAGATTACCTGGGCTTAATGATATTTTAGTCCAAGGTGAAAAACCAATAGCCGATAGTGCCCACTCAGAAATGTTAAATTTAAGTTTTTTTAACTATTTAAAAAACAACCTGTAAGAATTCAAAATACTATTCTTGCTTATAATAAAAGTTTTTTAAATGAAAAAGATCAAAATATAACTGTTTTTTCATATCAACCTTCTTTAGATTATTTTGATGCAAACAGTAAACATATGTATTCATTAGAATTATCAGCTGATAAGATAAATAGAGGAAATAAAGAAGATTTTTCTGCGTATTCTATTTCTCCAAAATTTTCTACAAAAGATATAAATACTTATGTAAAGTATCAAAAAATCATATATGATAAAAATATAGATGAAGACAAAAATTTTGAAAAAATTCAGTTTTTTACAAAAATAAATTTATTTGAAAATATGAATTACTATACAAATATATACAAAAACATGAGCATAAATGATTTAAGAACTGATATAGATAAATATACAATAGGAAATGGAATAAATCTTTTTTATAAGATCACTGAAAATAATAAAATAAATCTAAATTATCAATTAGATTATAGTAAATACAAATATTCAAATCTTTTTTTTAATTCAAAAAGAAAAGATGAAAGTCATTTAATTGATCTTTCATTAATGCATGATTTTGATAAAACAAGTATTTTAAATATTAGTACATCTTATTATAAAAATAATTCAAATCAAGATGCTTATGTTTATGATGAAAAAATAATTAGTTTAAAATACTTAAAAGCTTTTTCTTGGTAAAATAATCTTATAAAGGAACTATTTATGGCTACTTCAATTAAAAAATTTATATTAATAACTTTATTACTATTTACTTCTTCACTTTTTGCTAATGTTGCAAAGGTTGTAGCATTAAAAGGTGACGCATCAATCGTTCGTAATGATACAACTATAAAACTAGATGGAAATTCAATTATTGAAAAACAAGATGTAATTATTACTAAGGATAATACAAAAGTTCAATTACTTTTTAAGGATGAAACTATTATTTCTATTGGTGAAAATTCTTCTTTTCAAGTAAATGACTATCTTTATGATGAGAAAAATCAAAAATTCGAAGCAAAATTTGATATGTTCAAAGGAACATTCAGAACCATTACAGGAAAAATTGGTAAATTAGCTCCAGAAAAATTTAACTTAGAAACAAAAAGTGCTTCAATAGGAATTAGAGGAACTCAAATTGTTATGAATCTCTCAAAAGATAATGAACAAATTTTTTGTACAGAAGGTAAAATTTTAGTTACTAATCTAACATCAAAAGAAAGCTCTTTTGTAAATTCAGGAGAATTTGTATCTCTTGATTCTACTAATACAAAAATTGATGTAAAAAAAATCAAACCAAATGATTTGAAAATAATTAATAACACCATAACTATTCAAAATAATCTAGCTACAGATACTATTTCAAATTCTTCTGAGACAACAGAGGATACAACTATAAATACTAATCAAAGTGAAGTAGCACAAACTACCACAACAAATGAATCAAATAACAATGATAATCAAACAGCAAAAATTGCAGCAACTGAAACAGAATCATCAGATCAAGCAGCAGCTGACGCAGCAGCAAAAATTGTAACTCAGGCTGCGGCTGACGCGGAACAAGCAAGAATTGCAGCGGAGCAAGCAGCCCAAGCAGCGGCAGATGCGGAAGCAGCAAGAATTGCAGCGGAGCAAGCGACCCAAGCAGCGGCAGATGCGGAAGCAGCAAGAATTGCAGCGGAGCAAGCGACCCAAGCAGCGGCTGACGCAGAAGCCGCAAGAATTGCAGCGGAGCAAGCAGCCCAAGCAGCGGCTGACACTGCGGCCGAACAAGCTGCTGCTGATGCAGCTCAAGCTGCTCAAGCTACTGCCGATGCAGCTGCTGATGCTGCAGCACAATTAGCAGCTCAAGAAAAAATTGCAGCTCAAGCAGCAGCGAATGCAATTATAGCTCAAGCAGCAGCGGATGCAGCGGATGCAAAAACTGCAGCTGAAGAAGCAGCAGCAGCACAAGCGGCTGCCGATGCTGAAGCAACAAGAATTGCAGCAGAGCAAGCAGCTGCACAACAAGCATTAAATGATGCTGCAGCTGCTCAAGCTGCTGCTCAAACAGCAGAAGAAAAAGCGGCAGCTGATTTAGCGGCAGCTCAAGCTGCTGCAGCTCAAATAGCTGCAGATGAAGCTGCTATTCAAGCAGCAGCTGATGCAGAAGCCGCAAGAATTGCTGCTGAACAAGCAACAGCAGCACAAGCAGCAGCTGATGCAGAAGCCGCAAGAATTGCCGCTGAGCAAGTAGCTCTTGAAGAACTATTAACAAAAACTGTAAGTCTTTTTCAAATAACCCCTGAAACTTATATTGAAAATAATAATTCAGTGGCAAAATATACAGGTAATTTTAATAATGCTGAATATGACTCTGAAAATCAATACCTAAAAAAAGCATATATACCTATAAAAATACCGCAAAGTACAACAATCTCAATGGATATAGATTTTGGTGCTTCAAAAGATCAAATTTCAAATGGTAAAATCAAAGTAACAAATACTCCTTTAGCTTATTATGATACTACTTTTGAATTTAATGGAAATATTAAAAATGCTAAAAAAGGTGAATTAGAAATAAATGGAACTAACGGCACAACAGGAGATGGATCAGCTTATTTATATGGAGATGAAGCCCAAGCCATGAAAGGAGAAGTTGATTTAAAATCAGCTAATAGTATTCAAATTAAAGGTGAATTCGAAGCAAATAAAGAAAGCTTTGAAGATGAAGAATTTATTACAATAGATGATATAACACCTGAATCATATTTTGATAACAATAATTCAATTGCAACATATAAAGGAAACTTTAATAATTATGCTTATGATTCAGGAAAACAATATTTATTAAATATAAATAGTGAAAAAGTTCAAATTCCAACTAATACATCAATATCAATGGACGTAGATTTTGGTTCAGCAAGCAATCAAATATCAAATGGAGCAATTAACTTAAAAGATGTGGGAGATGGAACATCAAGAACTTTAACTTTTGATGGAGATATAAATAAATCAAATTCTACCTTTGATATTTCTCCAACAGGAACTACTATAGGAGGTCAGAACTCTGGAACATTTTATGGAAGCGAGGCAGATATAGCCCAAGGTAAAGTAATTATGCAATCATCTGATAATGTCCAAATAAATGGAAGTTTCGACACGACAAAACAATAAGCTCAACCCTAATAATTCCATACTAAATTAGACAACAAGCCGACTTGCTCTATAATTAGGTACTTTAAAGCGAAAAAGTTACACCTAAAACTTTCACCTACTGGGTGTAACTTTTTCTAACTCAGGATTAGATTATGGCACAGACTATCTTAAATTTCAAACTACAATCCACAAACGAAAAATTAACTCCTAGAACAGGTGTAGCAATATTTGGGGAGTATCTCAAAGGTATAAACCTTGAGAGTCTTTGCAATACAAACCTTCCTTTAGCTAAACATCCAAACGGATATACTCCGTTTGAATTTATTTATCCATTGATTCTAATGCTTCACAGTGGGGGTAGAGTTCTTGATGATATTAAAGAGATACGATTAGATACAGCACTCTCAACACTTCTAAAAATGGATAATATTCCAACAGCATCAGCGTTCACAAAATATCTTCATAAGCATAAGACTATCGGGGAAGATGGAATAAGAAAGATCAACAAACAGTTCTTAAAAAGATTTCTAAAAAGTATCAAAAGTGAAGAGCTTATCTTAGACATAGATGCTACATTTATTGAAGCACATAAAAATACTGCAAAGTGGTCTTATAAAAATGCACCTGGTTATATGCCTATGGTTGGACATATTAATGGCGGATATGTAATTGATGTTGATTTCAAAGAGGGTAATGAGGCACCTGCAAGCAAAAACTTAGAGTTTATCAAGCAGTGCCAAGGACAACTTCCAATCGGAGTAAAGTTTGATAGGTTTCGTGCTGATAGTGCTTCGTATCAAGCTGCTATTTTTAACCACTGCGATAAAGAAAATATTCTTTTTACTGTAACAGCTAAAAAGAACAAGAATGTATTTGATTCAATCAAAGATATTAAAGATGATACATGGCAATTTTTTTCCAAAAGAGAGAAAGTTTCAGAGTTTACACATACAATGCAAGATACAGATAATGCTTTTCGGATGATAGTAATTAAAAAAGATATAACACCGATTCTTCCGACAATGGAGGAGTATATATCGGATGAAGTGATGATGCAATATCAAGATGAGATTTATTACTGTATTGCTACAAATGATAATGATTTAAGCTCTGAAGAGATTATTAAACTTCATCGTCAACGTGGTGAAACAAGTGAGAACAAGATTAAAGAGTTAAAGAATGGCTTTAATATGAGTTATCTTCCAACATCCAACACACAAGCAAATGCCTTTTACTTTGCCATTGGTACTTTAGCATATAATCTGTTTTTACTATTCAAACAGATTTTAGACTCTAATATGCAAAAACATACAGTAAAAACAATCAGATACAAGCTTTATAATATCGCAGGTAAAGTAGTTTCACATGCCAGAGAGATAACTCTAAAAGTTAATGAACAGTTTAAAGAATTGTTACAAAACATCAGATACAGAGCTTATGAAGAGAGCTTACAATGACAGCTAAAAACTTAGAAATCCTATTTTTCAATAAAATAACAACAGGATACTATCGCCTGAAAAACTGTAAATCTCGCAAAAAGTACCAATATCTCATTAAAATTGGAGTCAAAAAATGTGAAGTATAATTTTATAGCCTAATTTAGTATTTTTATTCTGAAAAAATTGATATTTTTTTACAAGTAAAGAGCAGAAATTGTACTATGGATTTATTTGGGCTCAATATTTAAGTGATTGTATGTTAGACTAAATACTAATATACAATCATAGGAACTACACTATTTATGGCACTAATAGACTTACAAAACATGTCTATTAATTTGCTCTTCTAAGCCCCTATATATAGGGCTTACAGCTTCAAATGTTTTTATATAAACAGGTCTATTTTCTAATTTAATCAAATTTTGTATCATAAGTACGATACATTTTCAAACAAATTCTTATTCCACTAAAAAGGAATAAAAATGAGTAAATATTACTATTATACAAAAGGTACTTTCTATTTTAGAAAGCTAATTCACCCTAAATATCTAAAGGATAATAATCAATATTTTAACTTTAGAATGTCCCTAAGAAGACTAAGTGGTACATACTATTTTTTGATAGAAAATAACAAATTACAACTCACACAACTTTCAAACTTTATTAATGAAAGACTAAATCTATTATTGTCACACACGAGGTCTAAACTTTCAGTTGAAAATCTTATAGAATACCTCTATGAAATATTTGATATTTATAAAAAAGAAAATTTTGAAAATGTTGATATAAAAAAGCAAAATAGATTAATTGAAACAAATCCTTTTAACAACAAATTTCAAACACTTGCAATTACTTATAAAAGGATTTTAAATTTTAATAATCTTCAAAATCCAAAACAAGAAGAAATTTTTGAAATTGGACATGAGATATTAAAAAGAAGTAATATTACAAAAGAACAATTATTAACTATTAAACCTAGTCAAATGATTTCATTTTATACCATGCTTATTGAAACAGAAAAAACTATTCTTGAAAATGACATAAAAATCTATATAGCAAACAACATTGAACAATTCTCTTCTCTTATAATAGATCTAAATAAAAGTATTCAAGAAAAGATTACCAATGCCTATTATGAAGTAATTGAAATCATTAAAAGAAATGAACCAAAAGCAAATTATATTGAGTTTATAAAAAGTAAAAGAACTCTTCCAATATCAACTAAAATAAATCAATCAAACCATGAAATTTTTGATATGATCATAAATTCATTAAAAGAAGAAGATATTTTAAATACTTCTTTATGTATTGATAGCTTAATAGATAAATTTTTGTCATTTAAAAAAGTTACTCAAAAGAAAGAGAAAGCATATAGGAGATCTTTAAAATTATTTAAAAGTTTTCTTCAAGGTGACGGAAGAAATTATAAAACACTAACTCTTCAAGAACTTACAGAATCTAACTTTGCTGATTTAGAAAAAATTCTTATAAATTTACCAGCAACAACAAAAAGTAAAGTCTTTGAGAATCTTAATATTTTTGAACTTGTAAAACTAAGAAAACAACAAAACTCAGCAAGATATGCTACAAATACTTTAGCTCTTATAGAAAATCATATAAAACAATTTTGGAATTATTTATGTACTTATCATAAAAATATTGGACTTGATAGAGATTTAATAAGCATAATGAACTGTGAATATACAAGTAATAATATAAAAGAAGAATTAGGTGAAGAAGATCCAACATTAAGAGCATTTACACTATCAGAAATAAATCAATTTATATCTTTTGTATATAAACCAAAAGATTTAAAGAAAACACTGATAAATTCACCTAGAAACTTTTATCTGTTTATTTTTGCTCTACTTTGTGGAACAAGACAAGAAGAAGCATTACTTATAGCTATGGACGATATTAAAGTTCAAGAGATAAATGGAAAAAAATATTTTTATATTTTTCTAAATCAAGATAAGCCATACCAACACTTAAAAAATAAAAATGCTCACAGAAATATACCTATTACAGATCTTATGATTGATTTAGGACTATTAAACTACATTCAAATAAGACATAATAGAGATTGTGAAACTCTCTTTGATTTTAGTAGAACAGGAGGTTCTGCAGCAAGAACATTTTTTTCAAGAAATTTACAAAAATTATTCCCTGAAATTTGTGACACAAGAGAAAATAGAAATTCAAGATTACTAGACAACTATGTTCAATTTAGAAGTTTTAGAAAAAACTTTTCAAACTTTTTATTTGAAGAGAACCGAAGTAAATATGATACCCATGAAAATAAATTGAGAATTATGGGACATGAGCATGAAGGAAGCAATAAAGTTACGAAACATTATTTAGGAAGACTTGAACCACAAAAAGCTTATGAGATAATGAATGCAATATCATATGAAGGCATAGATTTTACAAATATAAAACAAATTATTAAAGAACATTATGGTGAAATAAATAAAGATTTATATTGGATAAAAGAAACTATTCAAGGTGAATGAAATAAAGAAAGTAGAATAAAAACAAAAAAAGGAAGAAGAATCTAAACTTTTTTCTTCCATTATAGAGACCATTCAAAATTCTCAATAATTTATTTTGTAGATTGGAAACTGTCAAACGAAGTGAAAAAATAGGCATTTAAATTGTTAAAAAAAGAGACCATTCTAAAACTTAAACCATCACATAATTTAACTAAGATAACTTCTATTTCGTTTGTTTCTTTCAACTAAGCTTATATAAGTTCTATTTAATCCATATTTATCCACTAATACTTCTTGTGATAGCTTTTAAAGAAAAGAAGTATTTTCAACTTCTTTCCTTATAAATTTCTTTATTTCTTAGGATAAGCCGTAGCCGTCATTTTTGTAGTATAAATA
This sequence comes from Arcobacter acticola, assembly GCF_013177675.1. Classification (NCBI taxonomy): domain Bacteria; kingdom Pseudomonadati; phylum Campylobacterota; class Epsilonproteobacteria; order Campylobacterales; family Arcobacteraceae; genus Arcobacter; species Arcobacter acticola. The sequence goes on along the minus strand of NZ_CP042652.1, from coordinate 1,133,593 downwards.
GTTCCTACAAATGCGTAAGTCCAAGATTCAGTAATTTTGATATCTGTAATATAATCACCATTAGCTTGACCTTTTAAAGCATTATATGCTTGTTCATGTCTATCATTAACACTAATTGGGAAGAATAACAATAGTTGAAAACCACTTGCTTCAGAAGATATTGTCCTACCCTCAGCTTTTTTATCAGCATAAAGTTTTGGATCAACACTATTAAAAGGTACAGGTTTCCCTGAGCATCCTGTAAAATAAACTGCAAATACAGTTAAAAATATAAATTTGAATAAATTACTTACTTTCATTATTTTATCTCCCTAATTGCATCACCTGTAACAGTTACTGTTCTATTTGTTCCAATTACCCACCAAAACCAATCTTCACTATATGTTACATTGATTAATCCAGTCGCACCTGGAACACTTCTTATTGCATCTGCATAAGCTCTTTCAGTTCTATCATTTAATCCAAGTGGAATAAAATAATATGCTGTTCCGAAAGCAGCTAATGAACCACTTCCTGTTCCTGTTGCTTTTCCTAAAACTTCATATTTTTCTGGTTGTTTATTTTGAATTGTTACTTCTTTTGAAGAACAACCTGAAAAAATTAGCAACGACAACGCAGTTAAAGTTGTTGCTATGATTTTTCTTTTCATTTGTTTCCTTGATTTATTTTAAATTTTGAATTATGGATTTCGTAGATTATACGATTCTATTCTCCCTTGGCAATAGAATCATATTTATTTATATGGTCATATTTTGTCAAAAAAAATTTATTTAAATTAACAAACTTTTATCTCATTTTTAAGCTATAAATTTCTTTATCGAAAACTATGTTTTTAGATAGAATCGTTCGCTCTAGTTTATATTTAAATTTTTATAATACTTCTAATTTAAATATTTTCCACTTTTCTCCATTAAAAAGAATTTGAACTTTTACATTAATATTTGATGTTATATTATTTTTTTCAAGTAGATATTCTGGAACATAATAATCATCAATAAAAGCAAAATCTGGTTTCTTTATATCAATATTATTCCCTATATCAATAATTTGATCATAGTCATAAGTCAAATTCCCATTTTTATATTTTAATTCTAATTTACCTACTATACTTTTTATCAAAGAACTTTTTGTCTCATTTGTAAGTTTAATTTTTAAAATATTTATTTTAGATTTACCATTTCTTTTATCATTAGACATATAATATTTGATTTTTATGAAATCTCCAATATTAGGTCTTAAATCTGTTTGTTCAAAATATACTATTCCCTCTTGCTTAGAATTAACAACATAGTGAAATAATTGTTTTTGACTATTTATATGGTCAACAATAGCTATTTCTTCTAATGCATTATCAATTAATGAATCAATATTAACTATTGATTTATCAATTTTTAGAACTAAGTATCTTTGATTTACTTTGTTATAACGTAATTTAACTTCAAAAACATCATTCTTTCTTGCATTATTAAGTAATGGATTTTTTTTTCTATTTGTAACAAATTCAATATCTTTAAAATTTGTAAATACTAATATTTCCTTACCTTCTTTATTTTTAAAAGTATCAATTAAAATTACAGTATTAGTAGGAATATTTGATAATATATACCCTTCAGCTATTACTTTAGAAGATTGATAAAAGCTTTTATTATCTGATGATAAATGTTCAATATTTGATACTTTAGAAAATAGTATTTGAAATCTTTCTGGAGTTTTCCAACCTTTCTCTTCCCTATGCTTTTTATACTTAGTTAATTCAATAAGTGCTTCATTGAATAGATTATTCTCTAATAATAATTCTGCTAAATCAAGTCTAATTTCTCCTAAAAAATCTTCATTAGATTGAATTGTGATAGCTTTACAGAGCATTGAAATGGACATATCTATATTTTTACTTTTAATAATATTTGCAAATTCATGCCAGGCATATGATTGATCACTTAATTCTAAAATAATATTTTTGTAGATATTAATTGCTTCATCAATCTTATTTGCTTTATTAATTAATATGGCATATTCTCTAAGTAACCAAATATCATTATCCAGTTTTTTTAGAGCATATTGGTACAAATTTATTATCCAGCCAATATCTTCATAAACTTTATTTGAGGATTTGATAATTTCAAATAGTTTTTTTAAAGATTTTAGTGCAAGTGGTTTATTTGTATATTCTCCATTGATTTCTTCTTTCCAATCATTATCTGTAAAATTCTGAATGTTCCAATTTTTGATAAAATCATAAAATCTCCACTGATTATCTTCAACCATATATCTTTCTGCAAGTTTTAATATTTCAGAGTGCCAATGAGATGGTCCTAAATTAGAGTAAGATTTTACATAATAGGTTAGAGAACTCCATAAAGAATTTATTTGATTATCTTTATGTGCTTGAAATATCTTCCAAAAAAATGTTTCTCTAATACTTTCTATAATAAGGTTTTCATTACCTATTTCATGAATTAAATAGTTAATATCAAAGGTAGTTTGATTATTAATAATTACTTTAATAAGTCTAGTTATTAAAGAAGGAAACTCTTTCCCTTCATGATATTGTTTTTTTAAATCATCAATTTGTAAAAATTTAGGATTCCATATTTGAAAAAATCTGAAAATATCAAAATCTTTATGAGTAGCTGCATAATGAACTGCTATTTGTAATATCATAGAATGAAGTAAAGAAGGTCTTTCGTTTTTTAAATTTAAATATTCAAACAATATCTTTTTAAAAGCATCAATAGTTAGCGTATTTCCAAATGCTTTAACATACCTATATAAAATCCAACCATATGATTCATGATTATTAATACTTAGATTTCCTGATTGCTTAATCTTTTGAAATATATTTAATGATTCTTGGTATTTTCCATTTTTACTTAGTTGTTCAGCTTGCTGTATTTGTGCATAACTAGAATCTAGTTTTGGTTTTAGTAAATCAATTTGCTTAAATAAGATATCATCTATAGTTACAAAGTTTATGGCATTTAATTTATTAAAAAAATTTTTTGCTAAATCTGGATTTTTTGTAGATTCAACTTTTATAATATCGATTAAAACCCAAGCATAGGCTTTTTGAGTCCATTCATCATTTGGATCTTTATTAAATAATTGTAAAGCAATTTTATACGCATCACTTAATCGTTTATTTTTTCTTAATTCAAAAATTTCTTTAGTTGTATATTCTTCATTCATTTTAAAGCCTCATAAATTTCATTAACTAATTCTATACTACAATCTTTTTGAGCTTGAGGAGCTTTTTTGAATTGTTTTTTTCCATTGTACCAAAAATCAATTACTGCTATTTTTTCTTCTTTTTTAAATGTATATCTTTCACAATAACTTATATGTTTAATATTAATTATTAAAATTTCTTTTCTTTCCATCTTTTCTTTAAGAGCTTTATAAAATTCTTCTAGAAAAGTTTCCGTAAAAGTAAAATTTGAATTTATATTGTGATGATTATCACCATAAATCACTAAATCAAGAAGTGACTCTTTAAGCTTATCAATTAAATTAATTAACACATCATTATCAATAGAACTAATTCTTGTAATTTTATTTTGCCCATTATAATAAATTTGAATTCTTTGAGTTTTTTCATTCTGACTAAATGTATAAATTTCATGATATTGAGGATGTTGAATATTATCAATATTAATACCTAATATTTCACAAACTTCTGCTACTTTTTCTTCTATAAATTTAATAATATTTTTGCTTAGAGGTTGAAGATTTTCAAATCCATTCATAATAGTTACATGAGGTTCATCCATTAAATAAAGCTTTTTAGAAGCTCTTGTTATAGCAGTATAAAACCATCTAAAATAATCTTTTGTCAAAACATTTTGATGTGTTTTACAATTTACAAAAACATTATCCCATTCACTCCCTTGTGCTTTATGACAAGTAAGTGCATAGCCAAATTTGATTTTTAAAGCATTGAAAAATATATCTGTTTTAATAGTTTGTTTAAATTCTGCTGTATTTGGCTTCAAACCTTTTTCTCTTGCACGATTTACAAAATCAACATATAACGCAACCGTTTCAAGTCTTGCAATATCTTGTTCTTTTAATTCATATTTATTTATTTCATCTTGATAAACGAAATCTCTATATAAAAGATTTTCAAATATTAAACACTCAAAGAAACAAGATTTATTATTTTCAATATTTTTAAATCCAATTTTAACTTTTCTAAACCATAATGGCAATCGCATAGTTAAAAGTTTTTCATTTATTCTTTCTTTAATAAATACTTCTCTTTTTATAATATCTGTATCGACTTCTTTTATAAGTCCAAAGTCACCATTATAAATAAAAATTGGATAATTACCATTATTTGCTACTGCCATCACTTTATCACCAACAGTTATAAAATTTTGATTTGGGAAGAAATGCTTTCTTACTTGTGAATTATATTCATCAACAACAGCATTTGAATGTGCAATAATGATTGATTTAGCATTTATTTTTTCATCACATGATTTTATATATTGAGAGAGTACATCATTATGTTCCACATGCATAAGATCTTCAAAAACTAAGTTAATATCTAATTGATTAAAAGTATTTTTTCTTATTGATTCCCTTATTATAAGAGAGTTTTCCACAATCCCACTTTTAGAACTTTGTCTCATAACTTCTGTTAATTCAAATGATTTACATTTTAAGTTGAATTCTTTTTCAAAATACTCTGAACTAAGTGCAGGAGAGAAATTCATTCCAATAGGTGGTAATTGTGCATTATCGCCAATAAATATAATTTTTTTGTTGTGGTCATTCTGGTCAATGTGAATATATTTCATTAAATCTGACAATAATTTACCCGAACCAAATCTAAAAAATTCACCTTCTTGATTTACATTTCCAATCATAGATGCTTCATCAATAATATAAACAGTATTTGCATCGTGTGTATTATCATTCAAATCAAAATAAAATTTAAATGTTTCAGTGCCATCATTTTCAACTTTATATTCTTTTAAATCATTATAAGAGTAAATAGTTTTATGAATAGTAAATGCTTCATTTTTAGTTTTTTCTTTTATAACTTTTGCAGCTTTTCCAGTAGGAGCAGCCAGAATAAATTTTCTTCTTATAGTAGTTAAGTATTCTGTTAATCCCTTAGCAATGAATGTTTTTCCTGTTCCCGCATACCCTTTTAATAGAAAAATATTAAAATCTTTTTTATCTAAAAAATCTTCTAAATTATTAACTAAATTCATTTGTCCATCATTTAATTTATAAGAAGAAAAAATTTCATTTATTGTAATTCGCTTATCAACTTCAAGAGAATTAAGACCTAAATTTTGAGAAATTTCAATATTTTTATTTTTAAATAAATTTATTTTTTCAGAATTTCCAAATTGTTCTATTATCTTGTTCGTGTTTTTAGTATCAATAATTCTTTCTAATTCTCTTATAGTTTCTTCTAAATGGTTAATGTTATCTTCAATTGGTTTTGGTAAAACAAAAGTATTTATCTGAAAAATTTCATTAGCATATGTACAATAAAACCAATTAGATATGTTAAAAGCCTCTTCTAAAAGCCATTTTGCATCATCTAATGAAATATGATTTTTATGTATGGCTTTATTTGCTTTTATTCTAATTGCATGCATTTTCTTTACTATATTTGAATCTATGGTATTTTCAAATAATTCATTCTTTAAAGCTTTAAACAAATCCCAATTTGTATCAAGATTTAAATCTAATTCTTTATATAAATAATTTACTAATTCCTCTATAAAACATCTTAATTTTAAAACTGAGCTTTGAGGATCAGAATATAAATAGTTTTCCGCATATGTACAATAAGTAGCTAAATTTGACCAGTTGGCTCTTAATATTTCAAAATTTAATGATTTCATTAAATGACCTATACCTTATATATTATTTAATAAATAGTTTCTTAAATCATTCACTATTTTTTCTTTTAAAGATAGTGGTTTTATTATTTTAATAAATGGTATCCATTTTTTAATTAATTCTTCTATTTCCATTTCTTGAGTAATTTTATATTTAATTAGTAAGTTTCCATTATCTTTTTTTTCTAATATTTCTTGTGATTTTAAATATTTCTTTGATTCAAAATAAAAAGCTTTTGATTTATCAACTTCTAAAACTACAGTTATTAGATGTTTTTTGTAATCTCTTCTATAAATTGAAAAAGGTGTTTGCATATCTTTAATAAAATCTTCTATTTCTATATTTTTATGAAATGTTTTAGAAGTATCTTCAATACTTTTAATTTTTGATAATCTATACATTGCAAATTCTAATATCTCATGTTCTATTTCACAAGCCAAGTAGAAATTTTCATTAATAAAAACTATTTTATATGGTTTTACTTCAAATTTATTGATTTTTTCATTTATTTCATATTGAATGTTTATATATTTCTGATGTTTAATTTTACTTTCTAACTCTTTTAATAAAACATTATCACTTTTAAAATTTTCAAAAGGTTTATTTTTAAATTCATAATATTTCTTAGCGTCTTTTATTTTTGATTCTAAGATTTTTTTATCATCTTCACTTAAATCAAAATTATCGAACAAATCACTTTTATTTGCAAGATTAAACATTTGAACCATCAAAGACATAAATTCAGCATTTATAAAATTATCAAAAGCATTTTTAGTAATTGCTTTATAACAACCTTTTTCACCTTTTACAAGTTCATAACTATCAGGAAAATACTCTTTAATAACATCTAAATCTCTTCTAATAGTTTTTTCAGATTTTCCAAACCATAAATCTTCATTTGATAATGCTTCTATAGATATTTTTTGACCATTATTAAATCTTTTAATTAATTCAAGAACTCTAGCTGTTTGATTTGTTGTTGACATTTATTGCCTTTATTACTGTTATTTTTCAATTTGTATAGTATAAGATAGTTTAGACATATTTTGTCTATATTATTTAAATTATTGATTTTATTCTATTATTTAATAAATTAAAAGATTTTTTCATACTTAAATGTTCAAAACTTTTTAATTCATCATTTTCTATTTCTATAATTGATACATTTTTTAGTTGCTTTAAAAACTCTATTGTTTCATTTGCTCTATATTTTAAATAATATCACATTGTATTGACTTCTAATTAGATATTAAACATTAAGTCAATTATCACCTAAAAAACGATACTATTGCCACTTTATTAAGAATAAGACCAATATATTTTATGTATAGATATACTATTATGGGACATAGTTTCTCTAAAATAAGATATATTATGTCATATAATACAACTATACGATATGATTTATCTTTCTTTTAGTTAAAACATATCTATACATTTTAAACTACAAGCCCCTATTTATGGGATCAGGAGAAGCCATGGCTCTTATCGACTTACAAAACATTTCAAAACAATACGATACAAAGATTATTTTAAAAGATGCAAATTTTACTTTAAACCATGGGCAAAGAATTGCTGTTATTGGACAAAATGGTCAAGGAAAATCTACACTTTTTAAAATAATTATGAAAGACACAGAACCTGATAGCGGGGAAATGGCTATTGATAAATCTCTTAAAATTGAGATGCTAGATCAACAACCAAAATTTAAAGCAAATCTTCTTGTAAGAGATGCAATTGAAGAGCAATTAGCTGAGTTAAAATCTGCTAAAAATGAGTATGAATCAATAACGAACAAATTGTTAACAAATTATGAAGATGAAGAACTAATACGAAAACAAAGTGAATTAGCTTCTTATTTAGAATTTCATAATGCTTGGGATTTAGACAATATGATTGAGCGTGTTTTAGTTGAATTTCAATTAAAACAGTATGAATTTAAAGATGTAAATCTTCTAAGTGGAGGGGAACAGCGTCGTGTTAGTCTTGCTGGACTTTTGCTTAAAAAACCTGATGTTTTACTTTTAGATGAGCCTACAAATCATCTTGATGTTTATATGGTTGAGTTTTTAGAGCAACTACTTTTAAAAAACAATTTCACCCTGCTTTTCATCTCACATGATAGATACTTTATAGATAATATTGCAACATCAGTTGTTGAAGTTGAAGGTGGTGTATTAAGAAAGTTTAATGGTGGATACTCTTCTTATCTAGAACAAAAAGCTCAGCTTCTAGAAAATATGCAAAAAGACCATGAAAATCTTCTAAGACTTGTAAAACGAGAAGCCCATTGGATGCAACGAGGAGTAACTGCTAGAAGAAAAAGAAATGAAAGAAGAAAATCAGAGTATTTTGACTTAAAAAAACAAGCTAGAAGTAATCCTGCGCAAATTAGAAAAATGAGTTTAGAGTTACAAAGGGAACAAAAATCATTTAATACTGATGATAATCAAAAAAATAAAAAGAAAATGCTTTATGAGTTAGATGATATTTGTAAAACTCTTGGGGATAAAAAGCTTATTGAAAATTTTACAACTAGAATTTTACAAAAAGACACTATTGCAATAGTGGGTCCTAATGGAAGTGGAAAATCAACACTTCTAAAAATATTCATGGAAAAGATGACAGTTGATAGTGGAGCATTTAAAAAAGGTGATTTTGATATTGGCTATTTTGACCAACAAAGAGATAGTTTAGATGATGAAAGAAATCTTTTAGAAACTTTTTGTCCAAATGGTGGAGACAGGGTTATTTTAGATGATGGAAGAAACATGCATGTTTTTGGATATCTAAAGAATTTCTTATTTCCTAGAGAATATCTTGATAAAAAAGTTGGAACATTAAGTGGTGGTGAAAAAAATAGAGTTGCCCTTGCCCTACTTTTTACTAGAAAAGTTGATTGTTTGATTCTTGATGAACCTACAAATGACTTGGATATTCCTACAATTAATATTTTAGAAGAGTATTTACAAAACTTTCAAGGTGCATTAATATTTGTATCTCACGATAGATATTTTGTAGATAAAATTGCTAAAAAACTTTTTGTATTCCAAGGAAATGCCCAAATTATGGAAAGTCATCAACCATATACTGAATACCTAGAAATAGAAAAAGAGATAAAAGATTTAGAATCATTTGAAAAAGAGATTGAAAAAGAAACAAGCTCTCAAAAAGTAGTACAAACAGTAAAAAAACAAACTAAACTATCATATAAAGACCAAAGAGAATATGATATGTTACCTGAAGAATTAGAAAAACTAGAGCTAAAACTAGAAGAAATAAATGCTTGTTTAATGGATCCCAAGTGCTATGAGCAAAAAGGAATTGTTGCTATGTCAAAAGAATTAGATGAAACAAAAGAAATTTATGAAGCAAAAGTTGAAAGATTTTTAGAGTTAGAAGAGTTAATAGAAAGCTTTAATTCTTAAATAGATATAATCACCCAATTAATTATAAATACAAGGATTTTATATGAGCTTAAAAGAGCAATTAAAAGAAGATTTAAAAACTGCAATGAGAGAAAAAGAAGTTGTTAAAAGAGACTCAATTAGAGCTATTAATACAATGATTAAACAAATTGAAGTTGATGAGAGAAAAGAGCTTAATGATGAAGATGTTATTAAGTTAATCCAAAAAGGTATCAAACAAAGAGAAGAAGCAATAGCTCAATATTCTGCTGCTTCAAGAGATGATTTAGTAGCAAAAGAGCAAGAACAAATAGATGTTTTTATGTTATATCTTCCAGCACAAGCAAGTGATGAAGAACTAGAAGCAGGAATGAAAGAAATCATAGCACAAACGGCGGCAACAACTATGAAAGACATAGGAAAAGTAATGGGAGCAGCAAGCAAAAAATTTGCAGGTGTTGCAGATGGAAAAAGAATAAATGAAATGGTTAAAAAGCTTTTAGCATAAAAATTAATAGTGTAGGGAATTAATTATGATTGAAAATATTAAAGACATTATAGAACAATTAACAACAAAAGAAAAAGAGTTTGTAAATACAAATGCCATTGATACTCCTTTGAAGTTAATACCTCTTTTACTAAAAAGAGTAAATCCACAAAATGTTCAAACATTGGCTTCTTTAATAAAAAAATCTGTTCTTCCTTCAATTTGTTCTAAAACAAATGATGAAATTGATGAACTCTTTACACAAATAGAAAAAGATGTAAATCTTTTATTTAAAAAAGAAATTCAGGATAAAATTGAAGAATTTATAAATAAAAGATTTGAAAGAGATAAAAAAGTTGTAATAGAAAGAACTTCTGATATTTCTAAACTTGTATTACTTATGGAAGAATATTTAAATGATGCTATTTCAAGCAATGGTTCTGGTTCTAAAGTTGTTCTAAACATAAAAGAAAGAATAGAATCAATAAATATAAGAGACAATGGATTAGAAGAACTGACTAAACTTCAAAATGAATTAGTTACTGCTGCTATTTCTATTGAAAAAGAGATGAATACGGTTACTAGCAAACTAGAAACTGGTAAGACAAAAGTTCAAGAATTAGAAGAAAAAATAACAACATTAGAAGAAGAATTAAATAAAACAAAAATAGAAAACATGAAAGATCCATTAACCGGTCTTTTAACAAGAAAATCTTTTACAGATGAAGTAGTAAGAATAGAAAGTTCTTATGTAAGAATAAATACTCAATATGCTGTTGTTTTTTTTGATTTAGATCATTTTAAAAAAATAAATGATACTTATGGACATGAGTGTGGAGATGTTGTTTTATCAACTTTTGGGAAGATATTAAATAAAAGTATTAGAGACCATGATATCGTTGGAAGATACGGTGGAGAAGAATTTGTTGCAATTATTCATTTTAATCTAAATAGGGAGCTTTTACAGTTCTTAAAACGCATTAAAACAATAGTTACTGAAAATAGCTTTTTATATAAAGGTCAAAAAATAAAAGTTACTTTTAGTGCAGGTGTTGCGTTAAGAGGTAGTTATGACTCATATGAAAATACGCTACAAAAAGCGGATATGCTTTTATACCAAGCAAAAGAAAATGGAAGAAATAAAATAACTTTAGAAAATGGGATGGAAATTTAACCTAAAATGAAAATAAATAAATTTTTAAAAATAGTATTGTTTATCGCAGCAGCAGCTGTATTATTTACAGCATGTGCAAATAAATCACCTAAAAATGTAAAAAAAGTTGAAAAGCCAAAAGTTGAAAATATCAACAATGTACTAAATGATGCAAAAGTTTTTGAATATGATTCTAGACAAAAACTATATAGAAACAAATTTACACAAGAACAAAATCGAAATGACTTATTATTAAAATTCGGAAAACTTTGTTCAGATAAAAAGGGTAAGTTAGTTTATATAGATCATTTTATTAATAGAAGTTATGTAAATGCTTATGCTAATAATAAAGCTTATATTTGTGAAGTAGATAAGGCACCTTATTTTATTGCTCATATTGCAAGTCAAAATACTAATAGTTATTTCTCTATTAGTGTAGATGAAAAAGTAAAAAAAGAGTACTTAGACAAACAAAATGATATGGAATTTGAATCAAGTTTAGAAACAACAGTAGATTCAACACCCACTTCAGTACCAAATCCACCTGACTTTCTCATTTTTATCAAAAATCAATTTTTCTAAAAGTGATATCCCTTATTAAAGGGCTTTATAGACTATAAAATTCATAAAAGTGTGTGTCCTATAGTCTAAAACCTGCTACAATTTTAGTATGAGTTTACATATTAGACAGAAGAAAAATAGTAGTGGAACAATCAGTATTCAGATTATCGATAGAGTTCATAGGAAATATAAGGTTATAGAAACTATTGCTTGTGTAAAAAATGATTTAGATTTACAAATTTATTTAGATGTTGCAAATAAACGTTTAGAAGAACTGCGTCAACAAATGTATCCTACTTTATTTGATGAAAATAAAAATGAAGAGTTAATATTCATAGAACTTGGAAATAATGATTTAATACCAATAGGTGATGAATTAATCTATGGAAAATTATTTGAACGATTGGGATGTTCTAGTGTAGATTTGGATTGTAAAAGACTTCAGATGTTTAAAAATCTTGTTGTATCAAGATTACTGTATCCTGGTAGTAAATTATATTTGATTGATTATCTTGAATATTTTAAAAAAGAGAGTGTAGATAAAAATGCTATCTATAGATTTTTAGATACACTTTATGAAGAGAATTTAAAACTACAAATTGAAAAATGTGTATTTGATCATACTTATGCAAAAATGAACCAAACTATTGCATTTACATTTTATGATGTTACAACCCTGTACTTTGAATCTGAGAGTGAAGACGATCTTAGACGTATTGGATTTAGTAAAGAGGGTAAATTAGCACGTCCTCAGATACAACTGGGATTGTTTACAACACTACAAGGATATCCATTAAGCTTTGAGGTTTATGAGGGTAATAAATATGAGGGACATACTTTAGTTGATGTACTTAAAAAGTTTCAAAATAAATTTCAATTAAAAAATAAACCTGTAGTTGTAGCTGATAGAGGAATGCTAAACAATAATAATCTAGTATATCTTGAAAATAATGGATATAAATATATCCTTGCAGCCAAAATAAAAAATATATCAAATGATTTAAAAGAGCAAATATCAAACTTGATATTTTTAAATGATGGAGTAACTCATACACTTAAATTTAATAAAGATATACCATATACTGATGAGAATGACAATAAACAATCCATAAATATCAATCAAAGGTTAGTTCTTTCATATTCAACGGCAAGAGCTAAGAAAGATAAACATAATAGAGATAAAGCACTTGAAAGATTAAAGAAAAAAATTGAATTCTCAAAATCTATCACAAAAAAAGATTTAAAACTATCATACTATGCTAAATATCTTAACATCGATGATCATAAATGTGATATCACTTTTAATATCAATAATCAAAAAGTTGATAATGATTCAAAATTAGATGGTATAAAAGGTTTTATTACAAATGATTTTACACTAACACCAAGTGAAATTATAGAACACTATAATAATCAATATGCAGTAGAACAAGCATTTAGAATATCAAAAACTGATCTTAAAATCAGACCCATATACCATAGGCTAGAAACCAGAATAAAGGCTCATATTCTTATTTCATTTGTATCATACTCAATTTATAAAGAGTTTGATTCAAAACTTAAAGAAAATAATATTAAATTTAAATTCTCACAAAAACTTTTAAGAGATATAATTAAACATATGTTTGCACTTAGAACAAATGGAAAATTAGTCTACTTGAAATTTGATGAAATTCAACAACAAGTTTATAATGCAATTAAAAATAGTTAAAAAGTGTGTGTCCATATGAGAAAGTCAGGAAAATAGCTTTTTATATAAAGGTCAAAAAATAAAAGTTACTTTTAGTGCAGGTGTTGCGTTAAGAGGTAGTTATGACTCATATGAAAATACGCTACAAAAAGCGGATATGCTTTTATACCAAGCAAAAGAAAATGGAAGAAATAAAATAACTTTAGAAAATGGGATGGAAATTTAACCTAAAATGAAAATAAATAAATTTTTAAAAATAGTATTGTTTATCGCAGCAGCAGCTGTATTATTTACAGCATGTGCAAATAAATCACCTAAAAATGTAAAAAAAGTTGAAAAGCCAAAAGTTGAAAATATCAACAATGTACTAAATGATGCAAAAGTTTTTGAATATGATTCTAGACAAAAACTATATAGAAACAAATTTACACAAGAACAAAATCGAAATGACTTATTATTAAAATTCGGAAAACTTTGTTCAGATAAAAAGGGTAAGTTAGTTTATATAGATCATTTTATTAATAGAAGTTATGTAAATGCTTATGCTAATAATAAAGCTTATATTTGTGAAGTAGATAAGGCACCTTATTTTATTGCTCATATTGCAAGTCAAAATACTAATAGTTATTTCTCTATTAGTGTAGATGAAAAAGTAAAAAAAGAGTACTTAGACAAACAAAATGATATGGAATTTGAATCAAGTTTAGAAACAACAGTAGATTCAACACCCACTTCAGTACCAAATCCAAAATTTCAAGCGACACCTCCAAGTCAAGAAAGTTTTGAAGATGGGAAAAAAGAAAGAGAAGAAATTGAAAAAAGACAAAGAGCTAGAGAACAAAAAACTAGACTTTTATTTGATAAAAAAGATCAAACAACAATGACATTCTTTGATACGTGGAAACAAACAGGAGTAGATACACTTTGTTCTACTAAATGTAAAAGTATCAATAAAAGAAGTACTGGATTCACAACATTAAAAGAAGCTACAGATACTAAATGGCAAATTGTTTCTAAGATTGGTGAAACATCTGAAATGGTAGATAATACTTGCACTTGTACTGGTTCTTCTATTGTATTAAGAAAACTATCTAGTGAAAATCAAGCAAGTAAATAAAGAATCTTTCTTTATTTATTTGTGATTAAATTATATCTTTCTAACGATGATTACGCTAGCTTATAAAATATTTCCTAAAATACTATTTATATGATTAGATTTTAATCTTCTCCTGTCCAATCCTATATAATGAAAAATCGTACTTAATAGGATCTAAACTATCAAACTCTTTAAGTTTTTGTGTTATTAAAAGTGCTGATTTTAAATCATAACTTTGTCTATCTAAAAGTCCTAGTTTTTGAGAAACTTTAAAAGTGTGAGTATCTAAAGGTAAAATCAAATCTTTTTTATCAACACCACGCCAAAGTCCTAAATCTAAATTATCATCTCTTACCATCCAACGCAAGTACATATTCCATCTTTTATATGGAGCATTTCCCAACTCTTTTATTATTCCTTGCTTATCTCTTTTAAAAGGGCTAGAAATTAAAAAAGTAAAGCCTTGTGACTTATAGTTTGCAATATTGTGAATAGTTTGAATTAAAGCATCTATTCCTTCTAAAACGCTATTTTCTTTTTTATATGCATTTACAAATATACTATTTAAACTATCTATTTGTTTTAATCGTTTAAAAGTTTTAAAAATTGTTTTTATATCTTGGGAGTTTTGAAATCTATAATAAAAAGAGTCTAATTCCTTATCTATCATTTCATCACTTTTTTCAAGTAATGAAAATTCAAATGTATCTAAAAGTTTTACTATCAATCTTGCATTTCCATAGGCAAATAAAGCACATAAAAGAATTATAAATTCATCATCATATCTACTAGCTACTAAAAGTGGATCTGGCTTATCATATGTTAATTCTAAATTATTATTTCGTTGATTTACTTCATTATCTAAAAGCTCTTTTATCTCTTTATCTCTTTTTGTCATATCTTTCCTAAAATCTCTATACAAATATTTTTAGTTATAATAGCATTTCAAAAAAGTAAAATGGATTAAAATTATGCAAAATATATTAATAACGGGTTGTTCTTCAGGAATTGGATTACAAACAGCCCTTACTCTAAAAGAAAATAATTATAAAGTTTATGCAAGTGCTAGAAAAGAAGAAGATGTACAAATGTTAAAAGATTTAGGCTTTGAAACTTTTCAAATAGATGTTAAAAATAAAGAAGATATTTCAAATGCTTTTGAAACTATTATAAAAAATGATATAAAACTAGATGCAGTTTTTAATAACGCAGGCTATGGACAACCTGGTGCTGTAGAAGATTTAAGTGTTGATACACTTAAAGAACAATTTGATACAAACTTCTTTGGACTTCATGAAGTTACCTTACAAGCGATGAAAATATTTAGAACTCAAGGCTTTGGAAAAATCATCCAACACAGCTCTGTTCTTGGAATCATCTCTTTAAAATATAGAGGTGCATATAATGCAAGTAAATATGCAATTGAAGGAATAACTGATACATTAAGACAAGAAGTATTAGGAAGTAATATTTTTATTAGCACTATAAATACAGGGCCTGTTACATCAAAATTTAGAGAAAATGCTTTAATAAAATTCAATAAAAATATTCAAATAGAAGGAAGTTTTTTCGAAGAAGTTTATAAAAAAGAGTTGAAAGTTAGACTTGAATCAAATGATAACAATGCCCCTTTTAATCTTCCAGCTACTAGTGTAGCAAATGTAGTGCTAAAAATCATGCAAACACAAAAACCAAAGCCTAGATATTATGTAACAAAAGCTACTTATATTTTAGGATTTTTAAAAAGAATTCTTTCTACTTCTTTAATGGATAAATTATTAAATAAAATCTAATTTTTTATCATCTCTTTTGAGTTTGCAAGACCTTGAAGATAATCAGATATTTGTATTAAACAAAATGTGATTAAAAATATCATTAAACCAGGGAAAAAACTAACCCACCAAGCAATATCAATAACAGCCTTACCATCACTTAGTAAACTTCCCCAAGACATTTGGGGAGCATTTATACCAAGTCCTAAAAAAGAAAGTCCTGATTCTGCTAATATTGAACCACCTACTCCAAAAGTAAATGATATCAAAAAAATTGGAGCAAGTATTGGTGCAAAATATTTAAATATAATTTTAAATGTAGAAACATTAGATAATCTTAATATTTTTATGAAAGGTTTATTTCCAATTGCAAAACTCTCAGATCTAATTAATCTTGACATTCCCATCCAACCTGTAATTGAAATAACAATAATTAAAATCAAAGAAGAAGCTTGTATATAAGAAACCAATGCTAACAATAAAAAGAAAGTAGGAAAAGTTAAAAAAAGATCAATTACAATAGTAATGGTTCTATCAACATTTCCCTTAAAATATCCAGCTGTAATTCCTATAACTAATCCAAGAATAGAAGAAATAGAAGCTGCAAGAAAACCAATAATCAATGAAGTTTGACCGCCTTGCAATACTCTAGCTAACATATCTCTACCTAGTCTATCAGTTCCAAATAGATGGCTTAAAGATGGAGCTTCTAATATTTTACTGGGATCCAACTGATAAGGAGAAACCGTATAAAAAAAAGGCATTAGAAAAATAGTTAAAATAACTGTAATCAAGAGATATAAAGCTACTTTAAACATATATTTTACTCTTGTGTATAAAAATAATAAGAAAGAGCACTTTTACCAAATGTTTTAGTTTTATTAAGTGTAAATCTTCCTAAAACTTCTGGCATTTCAAGTGAGCTTACGTGCTCAATTATTACTATAAAAATATTATCTAATTCAATATTTCTTATCATATCAAATGATTGTACATATATATCATCCATTCCATCTCTATAATCAAAAGGAGGATCAACATATAAAACAATTTCATCTTTCGAAGATTTTAAAAAATCTAAAATTAATGGAGTCTGAACAAAAGTATTTGCTTGCACAGTTTGACATTTTTCCATTTCTACAGCTTTACAATTTTTTAACAAAATTTGATAAGAGTTTCTATCTTTTTCTATAAAATATGCTCTTTTTGCACCTCGACTAATAGCTTCTAATCCAATAGAACCACTTCCTGCAAATGATTCAATAAAAATTTTATCAATTATATCAAACTGTAAAACATTAAATAAGGACTCTTTTAATCTAGCTTTTGAACTTCTTGTTACATCCAAAGAAGGTAATTCTAAAATTTTTCCTTTATACTTACCTGCAATTATTTTTGTAGTTGGTCTATCACTTGCCATAAACTAGTCCTTTATCTAAAATTGTTTGATTATCTAGCATAACTTTCTGCTCTTAATTCTCTAATAACATTTACTTTTATTTCACCTGGATATTGTACTTTTTGCTCAATTTCTTTTGCAATTTCAGTTGCTAATAATATAGCTTCATCATCATTTACAAGTTCAGCTTTTACAATAACTCTAACTTCTCTACCCGCATTTATAGCATAAGCATTTAAAACACCTAATTTACTAGTAGAAATATTCTCAACTTCTTCTACTCTTTTTAAGAAACTTTCAAGTACTTCTCTTCTAGCACCTGGACGTGCCGCACTTAATGCATCAGCTGCACATACAGAAGCTGATTCTACATTTATAGGTTCTTCATGTCCATGGTGAGCATAAATTCCATTTATTACAGTATCACACTCATCATATCTTCTACAAATATCTGCACCTAAGTGTACATGTGAACCTGGCATTTCATGAGTTAAGGCTTTTCCAATATCATGTAAAAGACCTGCTCGTCTTGCTAGTATTGCATCTCCACCCATTTGCGCTGCAATTAATCCAGCTAAGTGCGCAACTTCAAGGGTATGAGCTAAGGCATTTTGACCATAAGATGCTCTATATCTTAATCTTCCAACAAGCTTAATAAGTTCTGGATGCATAGCTTTAATTCCAAGCTCAAGAACAACATCTTCACCCTCTTTTTGGATATTTTTGTCAAATTCAGATTTTACTTTTTTATAAATTTCTTCAATTCTTGCTGGTTGAATTCTTCCATCTTCTAAAAGTTCTTGGATTGTTCTTGTAGCAATTGCTCTTCTATATAAATTAAAAGATGAGATAGTAATCATATTTGGAGTATCATCTATAATAATATCAACTCCTAATAACATCTCAAGAGCTTTAATATTTCTACCTTCTTTACCAATAATTTTACCTTTTGTTTCTTCATCACTAATAGGCACATTATTAATAAGTCTTTCAGCTGCAAACTCACCTGCATATCTAGTAACTGCCATTGAGAACATGTTATTAATTTCATTTTTAGTGTTTTGTTCTGCAATTTTATATTTTTTTCTAAATATAGATGCTATTTCAGCACGTGAATCTTCTTTTACTTTTTTAAGCATTAAATCTTTTGCCTCAATCAAAGTTAAACCAGAAGCATTTTCAAGTATTTTTATAGCTTCATAAGTTTTCTCTTCATAAGTTCTTTTTTGTTGTTCAATTCCCTCTTTTAAAGTTGTTATCTTTTTATTTTTTTCAATTATTTCCTCTTTTTCAAGTCTAATAATTCTTAATTCTGATTCTAAGTGTTCGTTTAATTCTCTCTCTTTTTTTTCAATCTTAGAAAGCATTATGTCATATTCACGACGTGCGTGTTTAAACTCTTTATCACACTCAAATTTAGCTTTTAATTGAGCATCTTTTAGTGAAACCTCTGCTTCATGCTCAATAACTTTTGCTTTAGCTTTTGCTTGTTCAATAAAAACTTGAAATTTAGCTTTATCTAATTTTCTTACAACAAATATACTCATTGTAGAACTTATAACTCCTACAACGATACTAACAATTATGTATTCCATATTCAAAAACCTTAATTTGTAATTATATAATCAGCTTGAATATCGTAACAATCAGATAATACATGTTCACTTTTACAAAGTATTAATTGGGTGAAAATCATTGTTGGTTTATAATTTAATCTATCGAAAAATCTATCGTACATGCCTTTTCCATAACCTATTCTTTTATTTAATGCATCAACTCCTACCACAGGAATTATTGCAAGGTCAACTTTCGCAGGGTTAACAAAAGAATTGTTTGGTTCTTTAATTCCAAACTTTTTTTTATGCAAAGGAAGTCTGTACTTTACTATTTTAAAACTATCCCCTTGCATATATGGAACATATACACTCTTATTTCTCGATTTTCTTAAACTTACGATTAATGGTTTAACATCAACTTCAATACCCAAAGGTATATATAATAAAATATTTTTTGATCCACTTCGCTGTATAAATTTTTTTAATTCTCTAACAATAATTTTATTTTTATAATACTTCAAAAAGAGGCTTGTAAATTCTAATCTTTTTATGCACGATTTTCTAAAATCACTTTTGTGATAGTTTTTCATATTTAAGCCTCACTTGGGTAAAATTCCTACCCAACAAATAATTTTACCCAAAGGAATTAAAATGCAGTTTAAAACCATAGCATTTTTATCAATTTTATCTATTTTATTCTTTGCAGGGTGTGATTCTAAAGAAAATAAAGAAGATACTAATGAATCAAAAGTAGAAAAAGTAGAGATAGTTGAAAAAAGAACAGAATTTCAATTGAAAGCAACTGATAATTCAATAATAAATATAAAATTAGAAAATGATAAAATTATTGTAAAAGAGCATCCAGATAAAATGGTACTTTTAACTTTTTTTGCAACATGGTGTCCTCCTTGTAAAGTTGAAATCCCAAATCTTATTAAATTACAAGAAGATTACAGAAATGACTTAGTAGTGGTTTCTATACTTTTAGAAGAGATGAAAACAAATGAAGACATTTTAGCTTTTATAAAAGAGTTTAATATAAACTATACAGTTACAAATAGTCCAGATGGTTTTGAATTTGCAAAAGAAATTGGTGGAGTAAAATCTATTCCAACTATGTATCTATTAAATAAAGAAGGTACTATTTTCCAAAAATATGTTGGATTAGTTCCAAATGAAATGATGGAAATGGATATTAAAAAAGTATTACAAAAATAAAGGTAATTTATGTTTAGTTTTTTTAAAAAGAAAAAAGAAGATAGTGTTAAAAATGAAGAATTTTTAGAAGAAGAAAATATATCTGATTCAATAAAAAAGCATGAAGCAGATATTACGCCAATTAAAGAAATGTCTTCTGCAATTATAGAAGTGGTAAAAGAAGAAACTCCTCAAGAGAAAAAAAACTTTTTTTCAAGAGCATTAGAAAAAACTTTTGCAAGCATAAAAACTGTTGTTCCTCAAAAACAAGAAAAAATATCATTTGATGATATTCAAGAACTTCTAATTGAAGCGGATATGGAATATGAAATAATAGAAAAAGCTATGAATGGACTTCCTTCTGAAATTACTAGAAAACAACTAAGACATAGACTTGTAATGTTATTTGAACATGCACCAAAAGTTGATTTATCAAATTTACCTAAGCCATTTGTTAGATTAATTATTGGAGTAAATGGAGCTGGAAAAACTACCACTATTGCAAAACTTGCAAATATTTCTAAGAAAAATCAAAAAACAGTTATTTTAGGAGCAGGAGATACATTTAGAGCAGCAGCAATTGAACAACTTTCTACTTGGGCTTCAAAATTAGAGGTACCTATTATTAAAACAAAACAAGGTCATGATGCAAGTGCAGTGGCATATGATACAATAAGTGCTGCAATTGCTAGAGATATTGATAATGTTATAATAGACACAGCAGGAAGACTACAAACACAAACAAATCTAAACAATGAACTTAAAAAAATTGTTAAAGTTTGTGAAAAAGCAATGATTGGTGCCCCTCATCAAAAACTAATGATTTTAGATGGAACACAAGGAAACACTGCAATTGCTCAAGCGCGTGCTTTTAATGAAATGGTTGGAATCAATGGTATAATAGTAACAAAACTTGATGGAACAGCAAAAGGTGGAGCACTATTTTCTATTTCAAATCAACTAGAACTTCCAATATTCTATGTGGGAATTGGTGAAAAGCAGGATGATTTAATTGAATTTAGTCCAGATGATTTTGTTGATAGTTTACTTGATGAAATATATACAGCTGAAAAATAGATAAAGGGGTTAATTTGAGAGGGAAAAATAAATCTTTTATTGAAGATACAATTATACTTTTTGTTATTGGAATAATAATATATGCAGTTTATAGTTTCTTTTTTGCATCAGATGAAGAAGTAGAAATACAAAATGAACCAGCAGTGGTTGAGAGAAATGTTTCAACAGATTCACAAGTTGATAAAGATTCTATAAACAATGAAAAAGTTGCTGATGAAAAAATAAACGAAGATATTATTCAAACACAAAGAGAAAAACCAGTTCAAATAGAAGAAGAGACTAAAGATATAATTGAAGCTATACCTGATGATAAAATTGAAGTAAAAAAAGAAATAACAAAAGAAGTAAAAGAAACAGAAACTCCAAACTTAAGTGAAATAACAGACATTGAAATATTTTATAAAAGTATTGAAGATAAAATATATGCAAACATTGAAAGTAACGTAGATAAAACATTGATCAAAGATAATGCTTTTGTAAATATAAGAGTTACAATTTTAAAAGATGGAAGATATGAACAGCTAACTTTTATGGATGGAAGTAAAGATAATTTTGAACTTTTTAGATCTTCAATTACTCAAGTTTTTCCACTTAAAATTAATGATTCTTTAAAAGAGAATTTTCCAAGATATTTTAGAATGAAAATTGAAATTAAATAGTTAATTTCTCTTTTTGTTTTTAATTTAAACTCAAAAACTATATAATACTAGTAAAAGATAAAGGATTTAAAATGAACATTCAAAGCAGTACAAATACCTTGAACATTGCATTAAATACTTTTAATCAAAATAGTAATATAGAAAATCAAAATACCCAAAATGCAGCTGAAAAATCATTAGAAGAAATAGTAAATGAATCAGCAGTAAAAGTATCTATTTCAATGAATTCACAATATATACTTTATGCCATGGATGCACAAAGCACTACAAAAGATAATACTCTAACTCAAGCTGGTTTAAGTTCACAAGAACAAGATGTATTAGATTTTTTAAGTGGAAAAGAATCTCAAAGTGGAATGAATCTTGAGAATACAGGATATACAGGTAAACCTATAATTGAACTTTCTCAAGATGAAGCAAAAGAACTAGTAAGTGATGAGGGATATTTTGGAGTAACTCAAACTTCTAATAGGGTTGCTAATTTTGTATTTAGTTTTGCAGGTGATAATCTAGAAATTTTAGAAAAAGGACGAGAGGGGATAGTTAAAGGTTTTGAAGAAGCTAAAGAACTATTTGGAGGAGAACTTCCTGAAATATCATATAAAACACAAGAAAGAACATTAGCTTTGATTGATGAAAAAATAAAAGAGCCTGTAAAATAAACTGTGTAAACCACCAGTTGCCCTTTTAATCACTTTGTATATTTTTCCATAATTTCACTGAAAAATATGCAAAGTTGAGGATAAATCTCACTCCAATTTCTCATACTACTTTTCTCCCATTTTATTTGGACCTCCTGTGTTGAAAGATATAACATTTTAAAAGCTGAATCTATTGTTGGGAAAGATCCTTTTGATTTTCTCACACTTTGTGTTCGCTCTAAGCTATTCCTGACTTCCGCGATAACTCAATAAATCAATAATTTAAAAATATGAATCCCTAAATAAAGGGCTTTATAGGTAATAAGAAAACACTATTTGTGTGTCTCAAGGGTATATTTGTTAAAATTTCTTTATGAATTTAAGAGTTAGAAAAAAGAAAAATGCTAGTGGTAGTATAAGTGTTCAAATATTAGATAGAACAAATAGAGGATACAAAGTAGTTGAAACTATTGGTTGTAGTTTTGAAGATCTAGAGATTGAAAAATTTTATGAAAAAGCTCTTGTAAAAATCAATGATTTATCTCAAAATCTTTTTGCAAATAAAATATCAGAATCAAATAAAAAGATACTACTTAAAGAACTACTTTCAAGTTTAAATACACAAGACTTTATTCCAATAGGTGATGAGCTTATATTTGGAAAATTGTTTAATAATATTGGATGTAATGATTTATTTAAAGATATAAATACAAAAAATATTAGGAATAAAGAGGATAAAAACTTTTTGTTTAAAAGTTTGGTGATTTCAAGATTATTATATCCAGGGAGTAAACTTGAACTTATAAACTATCTAAGTTACTTTAAAAATATTGATATAACAAGTGATAAAATATATAGATTTTTAGATACTTTGTACCAAGATGAAATAAAATCAAAAATAGAGACCTGTGTATTTGAATATACAAAAAATATAATGAAAGGTGAAATAGTATTAACCTTTTATGATGTAACAACATTATACTTTGAGAGTGAGAGTGAAGATGATCTTAGACGTATTGGATTTAGTAAAGAGGGTAAATTAGCACGTCCTCAGATACAACTAGGATTGTTTACAACACTGCAAGGATATCCATTAAGCTTTGAAGTTTATGAGGGTAATAAATATGAAGGCCATACACTAGTAGATATACTCAAAAAATTCCAAGAGAAATTTGTTCTTCCAAATAAACCTATAGTTGTAGCTGATCGTGGAATGTTAAATAATGCAAATATAGCTTATTTAGAAGAGAATAATTATAAATATATTTTAGCTGCTAAAACAAGAAGTATCGCAAGTGATTTAAAAGAAAAAATCACAAATCTAACATTTATTGATGATGGTACTATTCATACACTAAAATTTAATAAAGATATATCCTATAAAGAAAAAATAGATGAAGATACTAGCGTTTCAAAATCAATAAATGTAAATCAAAGATTAGTGCTTTCATATTCATTCAAAAGAGCAAAAAAAGATAAGTACAATAGAGATAAAGCATTGCAAAGATTAGAAGAGAAAATAAAGACTACAAAAAATATCACAAAAAAAGATTTAAAACTATCATACTATGCTAAATATCTTAATATTGATGATCATAAATGTGATATCACTTTTAATATCAATAATCAAAAAATAATTGAAGATCAAAAATTAGATGGTATCAAAGGATTTATAACAAATGATTTTAATCTTACAGCAAATGAAATAATTGAACACTATAATAATCAATATGATGTAGAACGAGCTTTTAGAATCTCAAAGACTGATCTAAAAATAAGACCTATTTATCATAGACTAGAAACAAGAATAAAAGCTCATATCTTAATTTCGTTTGTATCTTATGCAATCTATAAAGAGTTTGAAAGAAAATTAAAACTAAATGATGTTAAATTTGATTTCTCACAAAAATTTTTACGCAAAATTATTGAGCATATAATTGCTGTAAAAATAGATGATGAAATAATACCTATTAATCCATCTGAAATACAAAAACAGATTTTAGATATTATTTGAAATTTCAAGATATTGATTTGTGTGTCTTATCGCGGAAGTCAGGAGGATAAATCTCACTCCAATTTCTCATACTACTTTTCTCCCATTTTATTTGGACCTCCTGTGTTGAAAGATATAACATTTTAAAAGCTGAATCTATTGTTGGGAAAGATCCTTTTGATTTTCTCACACTTTGTGTTCGCTCTAAGCTATTTTTCTTTTTATAGTTGAATTTAATGACTCAATTGGATTTGTCGTATAGATTAATGTTTTTATTGCTTGTGGATATTTAAAAAAAGTTGTAAGTTCATTCCAGTTATTTAACCAAGATTGAGCAATATGAGGATATTTTTGTCCCCAAATATCATTAAACTCTGTAAGTGCAAGTTGTGCATCTTCTTCTGTTGGTGCTGTATAAATTGTTTTTAATTCACGTGCCACTGCTTTCCTATCTTTCCAAGAAACATAACGTAAAGAAGAACGAATCTGATGAACTATACATCTTTGTATTTCAGCTTTTGGATAAACAGCTTGAATTGCTTGGTTAAATCCATTTAATCCATCTATTGCAAAGATAAGCACATCTTCTACACCTCTATTTTTTAATTCATTTAAAAGTGTTAGCCAATATTTAGAAGTTTCATTTTCACCTATCCAAATCCCTATAATATCTTTTTTACCATCAAGTGTAATTCCTAGCATTATATATGCAGCTATATTTTTTACTGCTCTATCAACTCTTATTTTTAATACTGTGGCATCCATAAAGATAATTGGGTAAATTGATTCTAGAGGTCTATTTTGCCACTCTTTTGCCTTATCTAAAATAGCACTAGTAATATTTGAAATTGTTTGTTCTGATAGCTCATAGCCGTATAAATCATCTAAGTGTGATTGAATATCTCTTACACTCATTCCTTTTGCATAAAGTGAAAGTATTAAATCTTCACTACCTTTTAAAAGTCTTTCTCGTTTAGGAACTAATTTAGGTTCAAATGTTCCATCTCTATCTCTTGGTATTGAAACATCTACTTGACCATATTTTGTTTTTAATGATTTCTTATTATGTCCATTACGATAATTTGGATTATCAGACTCTTGATGTTTATCATAACCAAGATGGGAGGTTAGTTCTTCTTCACTTGCAGTTTGTAATGATTCTCTAAGAAGGGATTTAAATTCATCTAAAATACCATCTAATGATATCTCTTTCCCTTCTCTAATTTGTCTTCTTAATTCTTCTTTATTTAATATATTCATTTGTAAATCCTTGAATTAAACAATTCATTAAATAGATATTTTATTCTATCTAATAAATTGATATTTCTGAATTTACACAGTTATTTTTACACTACCAAATAAACTCACTAAAAGAAAATCAATAGTTTTCTTTTAGCTGTATATATTTTAGTATATTTTACTTATCTAAAAAATGTACTAATTTTTCTAAAATATCTCTCAATATCCTCAAATGAGTGACTTCCACCCTCTTCTATTATTAATTCTGTATCTTCTAACTTTTGAGCGGCTTCACTAAAATCTAAAACCTCATCATCTTCTTGTAAAAGTGTAATAAAATTTTCAGGTGTTTTAATAAAATCTACTTCATAGTTTTTTAATGATTTTATATGATTTGCATTAAACTCAAATCTTGAACCATCATAATAATTTGTAACAAAATCAACACCTTCATATCTATCAAGTGTTCCCCATGGATTTACAGCTGGGTTTATTAAAACTGCTTTTAAATCATATTTATTTGCTAGATACAAGGCATAAAAACCACCTAATGAAGAACCTATTAAATTAACCTCTTCATCTATACTAACAAAAGCTTCAATTAATTGCTCTAGTGTATTTATTGCTAAATTTGGAATAGTTGGAAGAGAAATTGTTATTATTTCGTCCTCAAAATACTCTTTAAATTTTTCTGCTTTTGAACCAAATCCTGAACTTGCAAATCCGTGAATATATATTATCATTTTATTTTTTTCCCAATTTATTATTATATAATTTTAGAATAATACAATAAAAGGATTGATAATGAAATTATTTTTAAAAATTATGCCATTATGTCTTTTATCTTTAAGTCTAAATGCAGAGGTAATCTCAGGGTTTATTGAAAATGATGTTGTAAATGGTGAAGACAAACATTATACAAATGGTGCTGCTTTTACTTATCTTAGTAACAAAGATACAAATAACTTAGATAAGTATGATAATAGTTTTTTTAACTTAGTATCAAAAATTCCTACATTTAACAATGATACAAAATATCAAACATTAGGAATGACTTTATCTCATCTTACATTTACTCCTGATGACATAAAGAATACTAATAAAATTATAAATGACCTACCTTATGCTGGAGTAGTGACTGTAGATTTTATTTTATATAAATGGGAAGAGGATTTTTTTCATCAATATATGGTGACTTTAGGAATGATAGGACCTAGTTCAGCTGCAGAAAATTTTCAAAAGGTATATCACAACATAACAGGAAACAATGAATCAAAAGGTTGGAACAATCAATTAGAGAATGATTTCTTATATAACTTCTCTTATTCTTATGGATACAAAGCTTTTAAACACGAATTCTCTTATGGAAAAATGGATATTATAAACAACTTTAGAGTTGATGTGGGAAATTATAATAGAGCATTAATGGCAGGTTCAACAATTAGATATGGAAATAATTATCCAAATAACTTCAATACAATTGGAAAAGTTATTGGAGCTAATGAAAACAAACTTTTAAATCTTGATTCAAAATCAAATAAAAGCTTTGGATGGTCTGTATCTTATGGATTAGGATACTCATATACAGACTACTTCTATATTACTAATTATGATAAATCTTATGGATTAAATAAGTTAAAAGATACTATTGTTCAAGTAATATCTTATGATACATATTTTGACAACCTTGTTTTATCTTTTACTTATAAAACCTCTAAATTTGTATCAATAAATAATAAAAGCGAGTATGAAAATTGGGGAGGAGTAAGTTTAGCTTATCTATTTTAGATTTGCTAACTCTTCTCTTAGAGCATTTCTTGAAGCTTTATCCACAAGATTAAAGATATCATCAATCTCATCTTTTAAGCTACTTTTTTTATGCCCTTTAACTTTAATAAAAACTAGATTTAAATTATCAAGTGCTTTAAAAAAAAATTTATATAAATCATGATTATTTATCAATTTTCCTTTTGATGATATATAATCATTTAATTCTAATTTTTTTCTTCTATTTTCTAAGCCTATTATATTTTGACAATCAGTATAAATTTCTATAAGTGTATTTGAGTCATTTTCTATTTCATCTAAAGCCCAAAGTAATGTTTGAAGTTCAAGTTTAGTTGAACTTGTATCCTCAAATCTTTTTGTTTTTATATTTTTTTTCATCTCATCTAAAAAAATATTTTCATTATCTAAAAGTAGAAAAGCAGCGAAACCTATTTTTTCTTGGGGATTTACACTTGAATCTGTAAATAATTTTATTTTTTTCATAAAAGATTGTATAGTTTTTTACATTACAAAATGTCATATTTTAGAAAGCATATAAAAAATTTGATTATAATTTCTTCATATATTTAAAAGGTTTTATTATGGCAAAGAAAAAAACATCACTTTTTGAGTGTCAACACTGTGGAGAACAAGCTACAAAATGGCTTGGAAAATGTCCAAATTGTGGCTCATGGGATTCATTTATAGAACTAAATCAAGAACAGCAAGAGGTTTTAAAGCATAGTTCAAAAATAGTAAATACAACTTCAAAAGCTGTTCCAATTACCCAAATACAACAAGACAACGTAACTAGATTTTCATCTTTTAATGATGAATTTGACTTAGTTTTAGGTGGAGGAATAGTTCCTGGAAGTTTAACCCTAATTGGAGGAAGTCCAGGAGTTGGGAAATCTACCTTGCTTTTAAAAGTTGCTGGAAGTATTGCAAAATCTGGGAAAAAAGTACTTTATGTTTCAGGAGAAGAGAGTGCTGGACAGATTAAACTGCGTGCTAATAGATTAGATGCAAATCACGATAGTTTATATTTATTAAGTGAAATAAAACTTGAAGAGATACAAGATGAACTTCTTAGAGAGAATTATGAAGTTTGCATTATTGACTCAATTCAAACTATTTATTCATCAAATCTATCAAGTGCCCCTGGAAGTGTGAGTCAAGTTCGAGAGATTACTTTTGAGCTTATGAGAAAGGCAAAAGAGACAGATTTAGCCATGTTTATAATTGGACACATCACAAAAGATGGAAGTATAGCAGGTCCAAGAGTTTTAGAGCATATGGTTGATACTGTTTTATATTTTGAAGGAGAAGCAAGTAGGGAACTAAGAATGCTAAGAGGCTTTAAAAATAGATTTGGTTCAACTTCAGAAATTGGTATTTTTGAAATGACAGCAGAGGGATTAATAAGTGCAAAAGATATAGCTTCAAAGTTTTTTGATAAAAGTAAAGCTCAAGCAGGCTCTGCACTTACGGTTGTAATGGAAGGGAGCAGAGCTATTATTTTAGAAGTTCAAGCTCTTGTAACTGAAAGTACTTATCCAAATCCAAAAAGAAGTGCCACAGGTTTTGATGCAAATAGACTTACTATGCTTCTTGCACTTCTTGAAAAGAAAATTGATTTACCACTAAATAACTACGATGTTTTTATAAATATAAGTGGTGGGATAAAAATCAAAGAGAGTTCAGCAGATTTAGCTGTAATTGCTGCAATTATATCATCATATAGAGATAGACCTATTTCAAAAGAATCAGCTTTTATAGGAGAGGTTTCATTAACAGGTGAAATCAAAGATGTTTATTCAATAGATTTAAGACTAAAAGAAGCACAAGCGCAAGGTATGAAAAAAGCTGTTATTGCTCAAAAAACAAATCTAAAACTTGATATCAAAACATTTGCCGTTGATGAAGTTTCAAAAATGATTGAATTATTTTAGAATTTATGTGTATCTAAAATGATAGAACTATTTTAATAGAATCTTTGATACAATCGGACTTTTAAAAGGATAATTATGATTGAATTAGAAAATAATACAGATTTACAAATTGATATTGCTATATTAGAAAAAATAGCAAACTCTCTAAGTAAAAAAGACATTGAGCTAATGGTAGTAAAAAATGATGAAATTCAAGCTTTAAATAAAGAGCATAGAAACATAGATAAAGCAACTGATGTTTTAAGTTTTCCTATGGATTTTGATTTTCCTAATATGCCTTTAGGTTCTATTGTAATATCTACTGATTTTGTGGATGAAAAAGCAAAAGAGTACGATCATACTTTCAATGAAGAGTTTTCACTTCTGTTTATTCATGGAATATTACATCTTTTAGGATACGACCATGAAGTTGATAACGGTGAGCACAGAGCTAAAGAAGAAGAACTGATAAAAGAGTTCAATTTACCTGATAGTTTGATTGTTAGAAATTCGTAATTATGGATTTTTTAATATTTATTATTGCAATGGCAGCTTTAATATATGGAGCTGATTTTGTGATAAAAGAAAGTGAAAGAATCGCTCTTCATTTTAATATATCAAGCTTTGTAATAGGAGCTACATTAGTTGCAGTTGGAACAAGTCTTCCTGAAATGGCTGTTTCAATGTCAGCATCGGCAAAAGGAAGTGCAGATATTGCAGTTGCAAATGTTATTGGAAGTACGATATTTAATATCTCACTTGTGTTAGGACTTGTATTTTTACTTGCAAAAAACATTGAACCCAAAAGAGATTTATTCGCAAAAGATTCAGCTTGGTCTATTTTTCCTATTTTAATATTTATACTAATGGGAATAGATGGAAGAATATCAATGTTTGATGGTATTTTATTTATTTGTATGATGGGAGCTTATTTACTATTTTTGATAAACTCAAATAGTATTGAACAATCTGATGAAGATTTATCAAAAGATAAATTCAATTGGATTAAAACACTTGTCCTACTTTTGATTGGTTTTATTTTTGTAATTGTTGGAGCAAATTTTGCTATTGATAGTGCAGGAAATATAGCAAGAGGTTTTGGAATAAGTGAATGGATAATAGGATTATTTTTAGTTGCATTTGGTACTTCTTTACCAGAACTTATAATCTCAGTAAAATCAGCGATAAATAATAATGCTGATTTAGCAATAGGAAACATAATAGGCTCAAATGTAGCAAACTTTACTATGGTTTTAGGATTATCTTCAATTATAAATCCACTAAATGTAGATTTCAATAGCTATTTATTTGATATAAGTGCAGCTTTTATTGTCTCTTTGATGTTGGTATTTATAACAGCTAACAAACTTTATAATAAATCAGCAGGGATTGCTTTGCTTGTAGTTTTAGGATTAGTAATACAAAATAGTCTATAAAGACTATTTTGTACATTTAGGACAAATACCACTTAAAACGATATTTGTTGAGTCAATTTTAAAAGAGCTTAAAGTTGAAACTTCATTTATAATACTTGATGGATCAAGCATTATATCTTCAATAGCTCCACAACATGAACAAACTAAGTGTGCATGCTCTGTTTTAACTAACTCATAAACTGATTTTGAGTTTGGTATTTTTACCTCTGAAAGAAAAACTTTTTCTACCATTGCATTTATGTTCTTATAAATTGTTGCTAATGATACAGATGGGAATTTTGATAATAATTTTTTATATAAATCATCAATATTCATATGCCCATTTTTAAAAAGTTCTTCAACTATTGCTACTCTTTGAGGAGTAACTTTTAAATCATATTCTTTTAATAAATTTGTATAATTATTCATAATGTCCTCTTCTTTCGTGGAATAATACTATTTTAAGGGCACCTCTAAAAATTAGTCAATATTCATAAAAATTGAAAATATTCATAAAATCACTGATGATGTATACTTTGCAATAAAGCGACAAAACCCTTTATGTAAGGCTTTTTGTAGGACTTTTTAGCTAAAATATCTATATAAATATAGGTACAAAGGTTAAAAAATGGCAGGACTATTTGACTACGAATTTCAATTGGAAAAAATCAATAAACATCAACCACCGCTACAAAAACTAAACAAGATTATTGATTGGGAGATGTTTAGAGAAACAATTGAATCAGCTTTAGAAAAAGAGGATAGAAAGTCAAATGCAGGAAGAAAGCCATACGATAAATTGCTAATGTTTAAAATTTTAATACTTCAACGATATTATAATCTTTCAGATGAACAAACAGAATTTCAGATCAAAGATAGATTATCATTTTTAGATTTTTTAGGATTGCAAATCGGTGATGATGTACCAGATGAAAAGACTATATGGTTGTTTAAAGAGCAACTAAAAGAGAAAGGTTTATCCAAAAAATTATTTGAACTATTTACCTCTAAACTTATCTCAAATGGAATAGTTGCCAAAGAGGGGACAATCGTTGATGCTTCATTTGTAAATGTACCCAAACAAAGAAATACAAGAGATGAAAATAAACAAATCAAAGAGGATAAAATGCCACAAAGCTTTGAAGACAATCCAAATAAAAAAGCTCAAAAAGATTGTGATGCAAGATGGACAACAAAAGGAGGTCAAAGAGAATATGGATATAAAGATCATGTAGCCTCAGATCAGAAAACTAAAATTATCACTAAATATGAAGTGACGCCAGCTTCAACCCATGATTCACAAGTGGTTAAAGATTTGATAGATGGAGATGATAATACCCTCTATGCTGATAGTGCTTATAAATCTGAAGAGACTGAGCAATATCTCGAAAGTAAAAATGTGAAATCAAAAGTTATCAAAAGAGCCTACAGAAACAAACCCTTAACCAATGCCCAGCATAAAGAAAATTATAAACACTCTAAAACAAGAGTAAGAGTTGAACATATATTTGGAACACTTACAACTCAAATGCATAATGCACTTAATCTTCTCTCAATTGGAATAGATAGGATAAAGTCCACAATAGGACTTACGAACCTTACCTACAACTTAGTCAGATACGAACAGATGGTTAGATTACAAAAGGTAAAATTGATATGAAAAGAGTTGGGAAATGGATGAAATATCCAAAATATTAGGGTGATTTCCACAAAATTCTTAGTAAAGTTCAGTTAGAATTGGGCTGAGATTTTTTAAAAATCAAAAAAAGTAAAAGTTGGGAGCTTTAAAAGGTATTTTTAGAGGTTCCCTTAATATTTATTTCTACATAAACTATATATATTAAATATATGTTCCGTAGAATTATTATAGCATAAATTTTATTAATGGAGAATAATTTTCTTTTAAGTTTTAATATATTACAATACTTCAAAGGATAAAAATTATCCAATAATAAAAATAATGCTTAAGGAAAATGAAAAATGAAACAATATGAAACTTATAAATGTAACACATGTGGATGTGAAGTAGAAGTACAAGTAACAGGAACAAACGCAAAATTATCTTGCTGTGGAAATGAAATGGAAATGATAACAGAAAATTTAACTGCTGTAAATTTAATGAAAGCCTTTGCAGGTGAATCACAAGCTAGAAATAAATATGAATTTTTTGCACAAATTGCTTTTGATGAAGGTTTTCATAAAATCGCAAGATTTTTTAATGAAGCTGCTGAAAATGAAAAATACCATGCAATTGCTGAGTTTAAAGCATACAATAAATTGGTACACAATATAGAATTAAACTCAACAAAAAACAATATCCAATACGCAGCTGATGGTGAAAAATATGAACATGAAGAGATGTACCCAAACTTTGAAGCAATAGCAAAAGAGGAAGGTTTAAAAGAAATAGCAAGAATGTTTAAAGCTATTGGAAAAGTTGAAGTTGAGCATGAAAAAGAGTATTTAGAATTAAAACAAGCTTTAATTGATGAAGGGTTCTTAGAATCAGATGAAGAAGAAGAATGGGTATGTGAAGTTTGTGGACATGTTCATAGAGGTAAAAAACCACCTAAAGCTTGTCCTTTATGTGCAGTTGAAAAAGAGTATTTCAAGAAAAAACCAAAAGATATTACTGCTGGTTAAATTTCATTAAATAATATTATGTTAGAATGTGAATAATAATTCATAAAGGAGAAAAAATATGAAACAATATCAGTCTTATAAATGTAACAAATGTGGAAACGTGGTAGAAGTACAAAATGTAGGTGGTGGAGAACTACACTGCTGTGGTCAAGCTATGGAAATGATAACAAAAGATTTAACATCTGTAGTTTTAATGAAAGCTTTTGCAGGCGAGTCAATGGCTAGAAATAAATATGAATATTTTGCAAAAATTGCTCAAAAAGAAGGTTTTAGAGATATTGCTGAGCATTTCCAAAGAGCTGCTAATAATGAAAAAATGCATGCTAAGCTTGAATTAAAAGCTTATAATGTTTTAAATTATGACAAAGAGTTTGGCAATACAAGTGAAAATCTTCAATATGCAATTGATGGTGAATCTTATGAAAATGTTACTATGTATCCAGAATTTGCAAAAGTTGCAAAAGAAGAAGGTCATGGTGATATTGCAAGAATGTTAGATATGATTGGAAAAATCGAAATCGAACATGAAAATATGTATAAAAGTTTAAAACACCGATTAGATTCTGGAAAAGAACATGTTAGTGATGAAGAAGAAGAGTGGATTTGTGAAGTTTGTGGACATGTTCACAGAGGTAAAAAAGCTCTTAAAGTTTGTCCTGTTTGTAAACATCCATTAGAATACCAATCAAGATTAAACGCAAAAAAATAGTTTAACCTCTTAAACATAATATCTTCGATAATATAACAAAAAAATTTATCGGAGATATTCTATTTTGTTCAAATATCTAATTTTATTAATATTTTCAATCTCATTAAATGCAAATAATATAACAATAGCTAGCTACAATGTTGAAAACTTTTTTGATTTAAAAAAAGACAATAGTGAATATAGTGAATTTATACCCAATACAAAAAATCAATGGAATCAAAGAAATTTCAATATTAAATTAAACAATTTATTAAAAGTTATAAATGACATAGATGCAGATATTATAGCTCTTCAAGAAATCGAAAATAGAGATTTAATGAAACTACTTTCAAGTAAACTTCCAAAATATACATATTATTCATTTATTAAGTACCCAGATTCTGCTGTTGGGGTAGGATTTCTATCTAAAATAGAGATTAAAAACAATAAAAATATTGATGTAAAATTTACTAAAAGACTCTACAGACCCATACTAGAAACAACTTTTTCTAATGAAAATATAGAATTCAAAGTTTTTAATAATCACTGGCCTTCAAAAGCAGCACCTGAAAGTTATAGAATAAAATATGCAAAAACTCTACAAGATAGATTAATTCAACTGCCAAAAGATTATGACTATATTTTATTAGGTGATTTTAATTCTAACTACAATGAATATCAAACATTTAGAAACAATCAAAAATTAAATAACAGTTCTTCAATTACAGGAATAAATCAAATTTTAAATACAACTTATGAAAATAAGTTTATAACTTATGATGATATTTTAAATTATGATAAAAGAGTTCACTTTAATTTATGGCTTGATCTTCCTACAAATGAAAGATTTTCAACAAAATTTAGAAGACAAAATAATACACCTGATAGTATTATCTTATCCCCTGCTTTATTTGATACAAAAAGGGTTTCTTATATTCCTAAATCATTTAAAGTTTTTAAAGCAGATTATCTATATAAAAACAATGATGTAATTAGATGGGAAATGAGTGGTAAAAAGTATGATAAAATCCACAAAGGAATTGGCTTTTCAGATCATCTTCCTATTTATGCAAAATTTTCAATAAAAAAAGAAGATACAAATATACTAAAAAAAATCCAAGTAGAGAATAATACAAATGAAATAAACTCTATTTCAGATTTATATAAAAAAGAGAAACTAATAGAACCTCTTACAATAAATAATGTAATTGTAATTTATAAAGATAATGAAAAAGCAATAATAAAAAGGCAAAACGATAGAGCAATTTATATCTACCAAAATGCTCAAAATCTAAAACTTGGACACTCATACAATCTTCAAATTAATCAAATATATGATTACTATGGATTAAAAGAGATAAAAGATTTTGTAGTTTTAGATGAAATAAAAGAAATAGCTAATTATAAAGATTTATATTTAGATGCAAATAGTATAGATATTCTTGATTTTAAATATGAAAATGAGATTATTACAAATCTAAAAGGAGTAATGAAAAACTCAAAGCTTTATGTAAATGATAATAAATATATTAAAATTTATTCAAAAGATAAAAAGTTATTGCCAAAAGATGGTGATAAAATCACAATTTTAAATGCTCAACTAGCTTCATATAGGGGAAATATGCAAATTATAATTCATAAACAATCAGATTTTAAAGTAGGATTTTAATGTTAATCAAGTCAATTTTTACAAATAGTTCAGGAATTTTAGTTTCAAGGGTTTTAGGTTTTGTTCGAGATTTATTAACAGCATCAATTTTAGGTGCTAATATATATTCAGATATATTTTTTATTGCATTTAAATTGCCTAATTTATTTAGAAGTGTATTTGCAGATGGAGCTTTCACACAAGCTTTTATTCCTTCATATGCAAAATCAAAACATAAAATTAGATTTTCATCAATGATTTTTTTACAGCTATTTGGTTTTTTAATTATATTATCTTTAATAGTAAGTATGTTTTCACATTTTGTTGCAAAAGCTTTTGCAATAGGATTTACACAAGAAACTATTGATTTAGCGGCTCCATTATTTGCTATAAATTTTTATTATTTGCCAATAATCTTTACAGTAACATTTATGGCTGCTTTATTACAATATAAACACCATTTTGCAACAAGTGCTTACTCAACTGCTCTTTTGAATTTAGGAATGATAGCTGCACTTTTAATTGCAAAAGGTAAAGATGAATATGAGATTACATTTTATTTATCATATGGGGTAATTGTTGGAGGAATGCTACAGGTACTAGTTCATTTATACTCTATTAAAAAAGCTAATTTGTGTAAAATATTTCACTTTAAGAAACATAAGAAAAAAGAAGAAAACAAATTTTATAAGAACTTCTTTTCTGCAACTTTAGGTTCTTCAACACTTCACTTATCTGCATTTATAGATACATGGTTAGCATCATTTTTAATAAGTGGTTCAATTTCATATTTATATTATGCAAATAGAGTTTTTCAGCTTCCTCTTGCCATATTTGCAATAGCAACTTCAATTGCATTATTCCCAATGATAGCAAAAGCTATAAAAAACAAAGATGAAAATAGAGCTTTACATTTAATGAAAAAATCATCTTTGATTTTATTTGCTGTATTATCAACATCCATGTTAATTGGAATTGTATTTAATGAGTTTATTGTAAAACTTTTATTTGAAAGAGGTGCATTTAATAGTGTTGATACACAAAATACTGCATTAATCTTAACAATGTATCTTATGGGACTTTTACCTTTTGGTTTGGCAAAAATATTTTCTTTGTGGTTATATGCAAATGAACAACAATACTTATCAGCAAAAATATCTATGAAAAGTTTAGCTTGGAATATAGTTTTCTCTTTAATTTTAATAAAACCTTATGGAGCTGCTGGACTTGCTTTTGCTAGCACATTAAGTGGGTTTATTCTATTTTTTCTGACTATTAAAGCATTTGGTTTT
Organism: Arcobacter acticola; assembly: GCF_013177675.1. Classification (NCBI taxonomy): domain Bacteria; kingdom Pseudomonadati; phylum Campylobacterota; class Epsilonproteobacteria; order Campylobacterales; family Arcobacteraceae; genus Arcobacter; species Arcobacter acticola. Next base: position 1,096,420 of record NZ_CP042652.1, on the reverse strand, counting down.
AATAAATTCATCACAATGTATAAAAAGTAATTTATACTTTTTATACATTGTAAATTTAGCTATATTTAGTAACTATTGGCTATAATCCAAGTTTTATAAATATTTAATTAGGATTTAGATGAAAGATTTTTTTAAACAATATGCACCCTATTATAAAAACTACAAACTTCAATTTTTTTTCTCATTTATTGGAATTATCTTAGTATCAGCATCAACTTCAGGGACAGCTTATGTAATTCAACCTTTGTTAGATGATATTTTCATAAACAAAGATGAGAATATGTTATACATGATGCCTTTTATTATTGTTGCATTATATTCAGCAAAAGGTTTTGGAAGATATATTCAAGCTTACTATATCTCTTTTATTGGACAAGATATTACAAGAATAGTAAGAGATAAACTTTTTTCTCATGTTTTAACTTTAGATATGAACTTTTTTCAAAAAAAACATGGGGGAGAACTAGTAAGTAGAATTACAAATGATATAAATAGAATACAACAAGCTGTTTCAAATACTGTTGCTGAATTTATTAGAGAATCCCTAACAATCGTAGGATTAATAGGTCTTGTAATTTATCATTCACCTGAACTTGCATTCTATGGATTAGTAGTACTTCCCCTTGCTATTTATCCTTTATCTTTATTAGCAAAAAAAATGAAGAAACTATCTTTTAGATCACAAGAGAGTAACTCAGATATTACATCAAGTTTAAGTGAATCTTTTAATAATATTGAGATAATAAAAGCAAATTCAACGGAAAAAATAGAAGCGAATAAATTTTCAATTCATAATATGATTTTCTTTAAATACAATATGAAAGCTGTAAAAACAAATGAATTAGTATCTCCTGTAATGGAAATAATAGGTTCTTTTGCCTTTGCTGCTGTTATTATTGTAGGTGGTTCAAAAGTAATTGATGGTGAGCTAACAACAGGAACATTTACTTCATTTGTAGCAGCTTTATTTATGCTTTATACTCCTATTAAAAAATTATCTTCTTTATATAATAAAATGCAAGATGCCCTTGCTGCAAATGAAAGAATAAATGATATTTTCTCACAAAAAGCAAGTATATTATCAGGTGAATTATCATGCCCAAAAGATATAAATAAAATTACTTTTAAAGATGTTAGCTTAAAATATGATGACTTTACAGCATTAAACAATATAAATTTAGAAGCATCAAAAGGTGAAACAATAGCTCTTGTGGGAGATAGTGGTGGAGGAAAATCTTCTTTAATAAATTTAATTATTAGATTTTATGACACTACAAATGGAAAAATCTTATTAAATAGTAATTCAATCAAAGAATTTGATATAAAATCATTAAGAGAAAATATATCAATAGTAACCCAAAGGGTTTATATTTTTAATGATACAATTGCATCAAACGTAGCCTATGGATATGAAATAGATGAAATTAGAGTTATTGAAGTTTTAAAACAAGCCCATGCCTATGATTTTGTTATGCAAATGAAAAAAGGTATTAATACAGTATTAGATGAGTTTGGAACAAATCTTAGTGGAGGTCAGAGACAAAGAATTGCAATTGCAAGGGCTTTGTATAAAAACCCAAAAATATTGATTCTTGATGAGGCTACTTCTGCACTTGATAATAAAAGCGAATCAATAATAAGTGAAGTAATAAAAGAAGTAAGTATAGATAGAATTACATTTATAATAGCTCACAGATTAAGTACTATAAAAAATGCAAATAAAATAGCAGTATTTAAAAATGGTGAGATCTTGTCAATTGGTACAGAAAATGAACTTTTATCTTCATGTAATGAGTATCAAAGATTGTATAATTCAGCAAATATATAATTATATTTTAACTGTAAAAACCATTAAAACCAATATTTAATGATTTTTAGATAAAATATTATAATTTTAAATAAAGGGATAAATATTGTTTAGCTATGACTCACTAAAAAAAATCTTATTTAAGTTTGACCCAGAAACTGCACATAATATCGCAGAATATGGTCTTAGAGTATTAGGAAAATGCAAAATTGCAAAAGCATATATGCAAAAGAAAAATTATATTACAGATCCTAAACTAACTCAAAAAGTTTTTGGAGTTACTTTTGCAAATCCAGTTGGACTAGCAGCAGGTTTTGATAAAAATGCAACAATGATAAAAGCTATGCAATCTTTAGGATTTGGTTTTACAGAAATTGGAACAATGACTCCAAAACCACAAGATGGAAATGCAAAACCTAGAATGTTTAGATACCCTGAATTTAAATCAGTTCAAAATGCAATGGGATTCAATAACAAAGGTGCACACAAAGTTTTAAAGAACTTAAAAAAAGTTTATCCTTTTGATATTCCAATTGGTGCGAATATTGGGAAAAATAAAACAACTCCAGAAGAGTTTGCATTAAGTGATTACAAAAGCTTGATCAAAAAATTTGAAGAGACAAGTGATTATTTAGTAATAAATATTTCTAGTCCAAATACTCCAAATTTAAGAGATTTACAAAATGAAAAGTTTATTACAGAACTTTTTACAATGGCAAGAGAATTAACAGAAAAACCAATTTTATTGAAAATTGCTCCAGATATGGAAGTACAAATGGCTATTAATTTATGCTACAGTGCAATAAATGCCGGTGCTGCTGGAATTATTGCTACTAATACGACAATAGATTATTCACTAGTTCCTAATTGCCAAAGTTTTGGTGGACTTTCAGGTGCTTGTTTAACACAAAAATCTGGAGATTTATTTAAAGAATTAGGTAAAGAATTGTTTGGGAAGACAGTTTTAATCTCAGTTGGTGGAATATCAACAGGAGCAGAAGCTTACGAAAGAATAAAAAATGGCGCTACACTTGTACAATCATATTCAGCACTAATTTTTGAAGGTCCTTCAATGGTTAGAAAAATCAACGAAGAGATTTTAGAATTAATGGCAAAAGATGGGTATTCAAATATAAGTGAAGCTATTGGGGCTAATTTAAAATAAAAAGGAACAAAAATGAATAGTACAAAAATTAATAAATATTTCAAAACATTCGCTATTCAATTTTCATTATTAATAATAATTTCGGGAGAATTAATGAGTAGTAACTTACCAAAATATCATACAAAAACTTTAGAAAATGGTTTAGAAATCGTAGCAATTCCTATGAAAAACAATTCAGGAGTTATTTCAACTGATGTTTTTTATAAAGTAGGAAGTAGAAATGAAATAATGGGGAAAAGTGGAATTGCCCATATGCTTGAGCATTTAAATTTCAAATCTACAAAAAATTTAGAAGCTGGAGAGTTTGATGAGATAGTAAAAGGATTTGGTGGTATGAATAATGCCTCAACATCATTTGACTATACACATTATTATATAAAATCTGCTTCTAAAAATATGGATAAATCTTTAGAATTATTTGCAGACTTAATGGAAAACTTAACACTAAAAGATGAAGAATTTCAACCAGAACGTGATGTAGTAGCAGAAGAAAGAAGATGGAGAACAGATAATAATCCTATGGGATATTTACAATTCAGGCTATTTAACAATGCTTATATCTACCATCCATACCATTGGACACCAATTGGATTTATGAGTGATATTAAAAATTGGACAATTGAAGATATAAAAGATTTCCATAGTACTTATTATCAACCAAAAAATGCAATTGTTGTAGTTGCAGGAGATATTGACGAAAATAAAGTTTTTGCATCTGTTGAAAAACATTTTAAAGAGATAAAAAACAAAAAAGAGGTTCCAGCTCTTATTCACACTGTTGAACCAAAACAAGATGGTGAAAAAAGAGTTATAATAAATAAAGATTCACAAGTTGAAATGTTAGCAATAACTTACCATATTCCAAACTTTGAACACGAAGATCAAGTTGCACTTTCTGCACTTAGTGAACTTTTAAGTTCAGGTAAAAGCTCAATATTACAAAAAAAGTTAATTGATGAGAAAAGATTAGTAAATACTATCTATGCCTATAATATGGAGCTTAAAGACCCTGGAATCTTTATGTTTATGGCTGTTGCAAATGAAGGTGTTGATGCTAAAGAAATTGAAAATGAAATTTTAGATACAATTGCGCAAATCAAAAAAGGTGAAGTATCTCAAAAAGATATTGATAAGCTTAAAATAAATACAAAAGCAGATTTTATTTTTTCACTTGAAAGCTCAACAGAGGTTGCTTCATTATATGGTTCATACTTAGTAAGAGACAATATTAAACCTCTTCTAAATTATGAAGAAAATGTAGCAAAACTTACTAAAGATGATTTGATTAAAGTTGCAAATAAATATTTAATTAAAAGTAATTCAACAACAGTTATTTTGAAAAAAGAAGAAAAATAATGCATTACAGCGTTAGCAAAACGAATTTTGGAGATAAACCTAGTTTTGATTATCCTAAACCTATTTTTTTAGAAGAGATGGGTGAAGAAAAATTAAAAAAACTATTTAGTGATTTTTATGATTTAGTAGCTGATAGTGATATTGGTAATTTTTTTCCACAGGATGAAAAAGAACTTGATAAGATAAAAGCTCATAATGTAAAGTTTTTTATTGAAGCTTGTGGTGGAGAAAAACACTATACAAATGCTGTTGGGCATTTTGATATGTTAAAAACCCATGAACAATTTTCAATAACTGAAAAAGCTAGACGAGAATGGTTAGGTTGTATGGAAGAAGTTTTGAGAAAAGTGGATATTTCTGATGAGGCAAAACAAAGTTTTTGGGATTTTTTAGAAGTATTTTCAAAACATACTGTAAATGTTGATGAAAGACAAGAATTAGAAGATTTAGTAGTTAAAAAAGGATGAATATGGAAATTATAACGGGTGCTATGACTGCACTTATAACACCATTTAAAAATGGACAAGTTGATTTAGAAAAATATGAATCATTAATAAAAAGACAAATTGCACAAGGAATAGATGCAGTTGTTCCTGTAGGGACAACAGGAGAAAGTGCTACTTTATCATTTAATGAACATAAGCAGTGTATTGAAGTTGCCGTTGCAGCTTGTAAAGGCACAGGAGTAAAAGTAATTGCAGGTGCTGGATCTAATTCAACATTAGAAGCTTGTGAATTAGCTAAACATGCTCAAGATGTTGGTGCTGATGCAATTTTATCTATTACACCATATTACAATAAACCAACTCAAGAGGGTTTATATCAACACTTTAAAGCCATTGCAAATGCAGTAGAGATTCCATTTATGCTTTATAATGTTCCAGGAAGAACATCTGTTGATTTAGAAACAGCAACAACTATTAAACTTTTTGATGATGTGAAAAATATTTATGCAGTAAAAGAAGCTACAGGAAGTTTAGAGCGATCAATTGCTCTACTTTCTCAAAGAAAAGATTTCATTGTTGTTTCAGGTGATGATGCAATTGATTTTCCAATGTTAGTAAATGGTGCAAAAGGAATAATTTCTGTAACATCAAATATTCTTCCTAATTTAAAATCTAAATTAGTTCATGATGTATTCGCAGGAAATTTAGAAAGTGCTAGAAAAATCAATGAAGATTTATATGCACTAAACTCTGTTCTTTTCTGTGAAAGTAATCCAATTCCCATTAAAGCTGCTATGTATATAGCAGGTTTATTAGATACATTGGAATACAGACTTCCATTAACAGCTCCAAGTAAAGAGAGCATGAAAAAACTAGAAGAAACTTTAATAAAATATGAGGTAATAAAATAATGAGCAATGTAATGTCGGGTAAAACTTTAGTTATTTCTGGTGGTACAAAAGGTATCGGAAAAGAATGTGTTTATAAATTTGCAAGTAATGGAATTAATGTTGCTTTCACATATAATTCAAATCAACAGTTTGCAGAAGATATCTGTAAAGATGTTGAAGAAAAATATAATGTAAAATGTAAAGCATACCCTTTTAATATTTTAGAACCAGAAAAATATAAAGAATTATTTGAAGAAATCGATAAAGATTTTGATAGAGTTGACTTCTTTATTTCAAATGCAATGATTTACGGACGTGCAGTTGTTGGTGGATATGGTAAATTTATGAAACTAAAACCAAGAGGATTAAATAATATTTATACTGCAACTGTAAATGCATTTGTTTGTGGAGCACAACAAGCTGCAAAAAGAATGCAAAAAATTGGTGGTGGAGCTATTGTTTCATTATCATCAACTGGAAATTTAGTATATATTGAAAACTATGCTGGACATGGAACAAATAAAGCAGCTGTTGAGGCAATGGTTAGATATGCAGCAAATGAACTTGGTGAATTTGGAATTAGAGTAAATGCAGTTTCAGGTGGTCCTATTGATACTGATGCTCTTAAAGCATTTACAAACTATGAAGAAGTTAAAGCAAAAACTGCTGAATATTCTCCATTAAATAGAATTGGTCAACCTGAAGATTTAGCACAATCATGTTATTTTTTATGTACAAGTGATGCGTCTTGGATTACAGGTCATACTTTAATAGTTGATGGTGGGACAACATTTAGATAATGTCAAAAGCACTAAATCTTCCTAATTTATTAGCACTTTTTAGAATAGCATTAGCGCCGCTAATGCTATGGTTTTTTATAGATAGAGATAACTCTATCTTTTCTTCATGGCATCCTTCATGGCTAGACTATTTTGCTGGACTTATCTTTGTTATTGCTTCTATAACAGACTTCTTCGATGGTTTTATTGCAAGATCTTGGAATAAAATGACAAAACTTGGTGGTATTTTAGATCCCCTTGCTGATAAGATGTTAGTTCTTGCAGGTTTTTTAGGACTAATGGTAATAAATAGAGCATCAGCTTGGGCTGTTTTTTTAATACTTTCAAGAGAATTTTTTATAACTGGACTAAGAGTTGTAGCTGTTAGTGAAGGTAAAAATGTAGCTTCTACAATGGCAGGAAAAATAAAAACCGTAGTGCAGATGATTGCTATTGGTTTTTTAATTATGAATTGGCCCTTTGCAACTGAACTTTTATGGTTAGCTGTAATTTTAACTATATATTCAGGATATGAATATACAAGAGATTATTTCAAAAATTAAAGGCTTCTTTTGGGTACTATTACTTTTTTACTTGTTTTATCATTTTTAGTTTTCTTCCATGAATTAGGACACTTTTTAGCAGCTCGTTATTTTGGTGTAAAAGTTCATGTATTTTCAATAGGTTTTGGTAAACAACTTTATTCTAAATATTGGATGGGAACTACTTGGCAAATTGCATTAATTCCCCTTGGTGGATATGTAAAAATGAAAGGACAAGATGATTCTAATCCTGCTTTAGTTGAATCAGGTGATGACTCATATAATACTAAAAAACCTTGGCAAAGAATTATTATTCTTTTTGCAGGTCCAGCAGCGAACTTTATTTTAGCAGCAATTTTATACTTTTCAATAGCTGTGATGGGTGCAACTACATGGTCTGCACAAGTAGGAACTGTACAAGAAAACTCACCTGCATTTCTAGCTGGAATTCAAGCAAATGATGAAATATTAAGAATCAATGATACTGATATAAAATCATGGGATGAAATAGGTAAAACAATTGTAAGTACCCAAGGTGCTTTAAAATTCTTTATTAAAAGAGATGGAGAAATTATAGCAAAAACTATAAATCCAGAAGTTTCAGATAGTGAAAATATGTTTAAAGAAAAAATCAAAAAAAGAATGATTGGAATTTCACCATCAGGGAAAATAATAAATCTAGAATTATCTTTTAGTGAATCACTAGTTTATGCCTATGAAAAAACTATTTTTGCTTCAACTATGATTTTTCAAGGTGTTCAAAAACTAATTCAAGGTGTAATTCCAAGCTCTGAAGTTGGTGGAGTTATTACTATTGGTAAAGTTATTTCAGATGCAAGTGAATCATCTATCATCGCTTTATTTGCAATAACAGCTTTAATATCAGTTAATCTTGGAGTTTTAAATCTTCTTCCAATTCCTGCGCTTGATGGTGGGCATATTATGTTTAATCTTTATGAAATGATTACAAAAAGAAAACCAAGTGATCAAGTGTTTTTATTTCTAACAATTGCAGGTTGGGTAATACTAGGAAGTCTAATGATTCTTGGAATATACAATGATATTAATAGAATCTTTTTAAATAATTAAGGTAATAAATATGAATAAACAAACAGCAACTAAAAATTTAGATGAAATTATTACAAAAGTAGAAGGTGCAAGACTTAGAATCTCTGAGCACCATATAGTAAAAATTATTGGTATATCTAAATATTCAAGTAAAGATGATGTAGAAACACTTTATAATGCAGGTCAAAGAGCTTTTGGTGAAAATAAAGTGCAAGACTTAAAAGAAAAGATGGAAGCACTAGAAAATCTACCAATTGAATGGCATTTTGTAGGAACTTTACAAAAAAATAAAATCAATAATCTTATTGATTTAAATCCAACATTAGTTCAATCCCTTGATAGTTTAGATTTAGCCCAAGAACTAAATAAAAAACTAGAAGCAAAAAACAAAAAACTAAATGCCCTACTTCAAATAAACTCAGCTTATGAAAATACTAAATCAGGTGTAATGCCAGAAAATGCTGTTGAAATTTATAAACAAATACTTGAAACTTGTCCTAATATTAGATTAAAAGGTGTTATGAGTATTGGAGCACATGTTGAAGATGAAAAAGTTATAAAAGATTCATTTAAAACTACTAAAAAAATATATGATGAATTAGTACCATTTGGAGCAAAATATTGTTCTATGGGAATGAGTTCAGATTATGAATTAGCAATTACATGTGGTTCAAATATGATAAGAGTTGGATCAACTTTATTTAAAGACTAGGGAATATCTCGTCTTTAAATAAATCTTTTAATTTTTAGTTTCACTTCTTATTTGGGAAATTGTTTTCCCACCAATAGAATAATTATCTGTATTTACTTCTTCAATAATTACAACAGCACTAGAGGCACCTCTTCCATTAAAAGTTTTAGCAAAAAGCTCTGTTATACCTTTTGATAATTGCTCTTTTTGCTCTTTTGTAGCACCACCATCTTCATGGGTCATTTTTATATTAATTACAGGCATTTTTAAATCTTTTTAGTTCATCTTCAATACTAGGAACTCTCATAAAATGTTCACCTATTAAAAAAGCATCAGCACCAATGGCACTTAATCTTTTAATAGTATCAACATTTGAAACACCTGATTCTGCAACAATAATTTTTCCATTTGGAATTAAAGGGATTAACTTATCACAAAGTTCCATATCCATCTCAAATGTATCTAGGTTTCTATGATTAATACCAATTATTGTTGCACCTGACTTAACAGCTTTTGTTAAATCTTCTTTATCATGAATCTCAACTAAAACTTCTAAACCTAAGTGAATAGCATAATCATATAATTCTTTTAACTCTTTAGTTCCTAAAGCTTTTGCAATAAGTAAGATAAAATCAGCTCCATAAACTAAAGCTTCAACTATTTGATATTTATCTACAATAAAATCTTTTCTTAAAAGTGGAGTTGGTACATATCTTCTAATTGCCGTTAAATACTCTAAATTGCCTTTAAAATAATGGGGTTCAGTTAATACAGAAATTGCATTAGCTCCATTTTTACTATACTCTTGAGCAATAACTAAAGGATCGAAATCTTCTTTTATAATTCCTTTGCTAGGACTTGCTTTTTTAACTTCTGCAATAATTCTAACAGGCTCTTCTTTTGTAGAAACTAAATAAGGTTTTACATCTCTTGGAGCGTAAGGGTTTGAAGATAAACTTCTTCCTAATAAATCTAAAGTTATCTCTTTTTTTCTAATTTCTAAATCTAATTTTGTTCTTTCAATTATTTCATCTAAAATCACTCTTTACACTCCTGTATTTGATCCCAATGTAGTTTAATATCATAATCATCTGTACCAATTTCATCAACCACTCTTTTCATTTGAATATAAGCTTCTTTACAATTTCTTATCTTATATTCACCCCATGCCAAAGTATCAATATAAGCTATATTATTTGGCTCAACTTCTAGTGCTTTTTTTACTAAAACTAAACCTTTTTTTACATCTATATCAAAATCAATTAATATATATGCAAGATAATTTTCATATACATGATTACTTATATTTTCTAAAACTTTTTCAAATTTAGCAATAACATCATTTAAAATACTTTCTTTATCATTAGTCATTTCAAACTGAAAAATTGCTTGTTGTGCTAAATAATCTAAATTGTTTGTATTTCTATATAATCTATCTAATAATTCATAAGCCTTTTCTGGCTGATTTGAAATTTTATATAAGTTTAATAAATTTTCATCTTCTTCATGATTTTCTTCTAAAAAATCAATAGCAATACTTATATCATCTCTTGCTACATATTGTATAAATAAAATTTTAGTTTTATTTAACAAGAACTGATTTTCACTATTTTTATAATAAAAGAACATATTTTTCAAAAGTGATATAAGTTTCTCTTTTTGATTTAATTTTTCATAAAACGATAATAACTGTATTGATAAATTAAAATCATAGCCACTCATTTGAATATGGTTTTCAAGTCTTTTAATAGCATTTTCTTTATCAAATAAATTATTATATTGAATACTAGTTATTGTTAATAGTGTATTGCTATTATTTGTTAATTGATATGCCATATCAAATAAATTGTAAGCTTTTTGGTATTGTTTATCTTCTAAATAAATACTTCCTAAAAGTTGATAATTTATATCATTTTTATATTTTGATATTAAGTTCTCACCTTTTTTTAATGCTTCATCTTTTTCATTTAATTTGAATAATGCATAAATATATAATCTTAAAATAACTTCTTCTTCTTTTATATTATCAATCGCATATTTTTTTGAATATTTTTTTACCGATTCAAAATCTTTTACTGTAGTTGCAATACTTAAATATTTTACTAAATATTCATAATTATTAGTATTTTCAAATAATTTAAAATATAAGCTGCTTGCATCATTGTATAGTTTTTGATTTTCAGATTCTAAAGCCAAAATAATATATTGATTTTCAAGATTATAAGGTTTTATTTTTACTTCTGTAAATGTTGTTTTTGAAACATCTCCACTTTTACTATCTAATGTTTTTGTACTACATCCATTAAGAACAAGTAAAACAAAACATAAAATTAAAGATTTCTTATAGCTGGACACTCTTTATAAACCTCTTCTTCATTTTCTTTAAAATAATCCCAAAAAGGGAAAGTTCGACACTGCATTGGTCTTGCATGATAAATAGAACATTGTTTTTTTTCTAAATTAAAAAAATAGCATGCAAAATTATTTGAAGCTAATTGTACCTCTTTTATGCTATATTTATAGCCGATTTTATTTAAATATCTAAATTTTACTTCATCAATGGATAAATTTAAATGTAATGCAAGATTTTTTATCTCTTGTGCATTAATCCAAATATATCCACTTTCTCCAATACAACAATTTCCTGCACATCTATTACAACCATTTGGATCAAAAGCAAAATTAAAACCCTCTTTTTTTATTAAATTATTCAATATTAACCTTTATACTATATGTTGAAGATTTTTCATATATATTTTGAACTTCTTGGGTAAAATCATTGTTATTTTCAAAAACGATTAATGGATTAAATATTTTTGTTAATGATTTTGAATTCTTTTTTGCATAAACTAAAATTAATGTTGCATCTTTTGATAATTTTGGATGAACAAATTGTAAAGCTTCCAAATTAAATTTATATTTATTTAATAGTATTAATATTTCATTTATTTGCTTTACATCATAACAAAAAAAGAATTTCCCTTCACTTGTTAAAACACTACTAACTTTTTTGATAAACTGTTCTAAAGGTAAAGAGTCATTATATCTAGCTATTCTCAGATTTTCATTTTCACTTTTTATTACATCACTATGATAAAAAGGTGGATTAGATACACAAATATCAAATTTCTTATTAAATTCTACTTTCTCAAAAGAGCCTTTATATAAAGTTGACTCTAATTTATTTGTTTGTGCATTCTTAGTTGAGAAGAATTGAAACACTTCTTGTATTTCACATTGATTAAGATTTAAGTTAGTATACTCCCTAGCAAGCAACAATCCTAAAATCCCACTTCCACTTCCAATATCTAAAAGTTCACCTTTAATATTTTTATATTTTTTCAAATTTTCATAAATGAAATTATACAAGAAATGGGTATCACTATTATAACAATAGCCATTTATAGGCTGATATAAAACCAATTATATTCCTTTTTTTATTTGAATGAATTATATCTAAGTTAAATAAATTTAAGTTTTAATTTATATATTAATATATACTGTTTATTATAAACTAGTTAAATAAATTAAGTAAAATTATAGTTTAATTACCTAAATAATACAAGTTAATTTTACTTGTTGCAAAATGTAACAAGAGTAAAATTCAACAATTAAAATCCCCCAATTAAACAATCTTTAGTGCTAGTATAGGTTATTATTCAATCATAATATATTGATTTTATTCAAATATTGATATTTAAATAATTTAAGGAGAAATTATGTCTAATATGGAAGCTCCTGCAAATACTCCAGTTTGGGTTAACGAAGCTAGATGTAAAGCATGTGATAAGTGTGTGTCTGTTTGTCCAGCTGGTGTTCTAGCTATGAGACAAGAAGTTCATTCTACGTTAGGTTCAATGATTAAAGTTGTACATCCTGAAGCATGTATTGGTTGTACAGATTGCGAATTAGCATGTCCTGATTTCGCGATTTATGTTGCTGATAAAAAAGAGTTTAAATTTGCAAAACTTACAGAAGAAGCAAAAGAAAGAAAAGAAGCGGTTATAAAAAATAATTATAGAGAACTAGAGGCGTAAGGAGAATTAATGGCAAGAGAACTAATTTCAACAGGAAATGAATTAGCAGCAAAAGCTGCGCTTGACGCTGATGTTGAGTTTTTTGGTGGATATCCAATTACTCCTTCAAGTGAAATAATGCACATACTTTCATCTGCTTTACCAGCTAGAGGTCAAGCATGTATTCAAATGGAAGATGAAATTGCTGGAATTTGTACAGCAATTGGTGCAGCTATGTCTGGAAAAAGATCAATGACAGCATCATCAGGTCCTGGTATATCTTTGAAAGCAGAAAACCTAGGTGTTGGATATATTTCTGAAATACCTTTAGTAGTAGTAAATGTAATGAGAGGTGGTCCATCAACTGGTCTTCCAACAAGGGTTGCTCAAGGTGACTTATTACAAGCTAGAAACCCAACTCATGGGGATGTTAAATCGATTACTTTAGTTCCTGGTAACCTAAGAGAATGTTATACAGAAACTGTAAGAGCATTTAATTTAGCTGATAGATTTATGCAACCAGTATTCATTTTATTAGATGAAACAATTGGTCACATGAGTGGAAAAGCTGTAATTCCAGACTTAGAAGAAGTTCAAGCTGGTAAAATTTCAAGAAGAAAATTTACAGGTGACAAAAAAGATTACAAGCCTTATGGTGTAGGTGCTGATGAACCAGCTATCTTAAATCCAATGTTTGAAGGTTATAGATACCACTTCACTGGTCTTCACCATGGACCAACAGGACATCCAACTGAAGATGCTGAATTATGTGATGCTTTAATGAAAAGATTATTTAATAAAGTTGATGCTCACTTAGATGAATTAGAATTAAATGAGGAGTATATGTTAGAAGATGCCGACATTATGATTATTGCTTATGGTTCTGTTTCTCTAGGTGTTACTGAAGCTATCAATAGAATGAGAAAAGAAGGTATCAAAGTTGGTATGTTCAGACCATTAACAATTTGGCCAAGTCCAGCAAAAAGAATCAAAGAATTAATGACAAGATTTGATAAAGTATTAATTACTGAATTAAATATGGGTCAATTCGCAGATGAAGTACAAAGAGTAAGTGGAAGATCAGATTTTGATACATTATTCAAAGTAAATGGTAGACCTTTATCTCCTCTAGAAATTATTGAAAAAGTGAAAGGAATGTAATCATGGCATTTAATTATGATGAATATTTAAGAACAGACAAAATGCCAACACTATGGTGTTGGGGATGTGGTGATGGAGTTATTTTAAAATCTGTAATTAGAGCCATTGAAAAAATTGGTTGGAATATGGATGATGTTTGTGTTGTTTCAGGAATTGGATGTTCAGGAAGATTCTCTTCATATATCAATTGTAATACAGTTCACACAACTCATGGTAGAACTTTACCATATGCAACAGGAATTAAATTAGCAAATCCTGATAAAAAAGTAATCGTTGTTGGTGGAGATGGTGATGGACTTGCAATTGGTGGAAATCATACAATTCATGCTTCAAGAAGAAATATTGACTTAAACTATATTATTATCAATAACTTCATTTATGGATTAACAAATTCACAAACATCTCCTACTACTCCTCAAGGTATGTGGACTGTAACAATGAGTAGAGGAAATATTGACCCTACTTTTGATGCTTGTAAATTAGTTGAAGCAGCAGGTGCTTCATTTATTGCAAGAGAAACAATGCTTGATCCTAAAAAACTTGAAAGAGTTTTAGTTAAAGGTTTTGAACATAAAGGTTTCTCATTTATTGAAGTATTCTCTAACTGTCACGTTAATTTAGGAAGAAAAAATAAAATGGCAACTGCTATGGCAAACTTAGAGTGGATTGATTCTATTTCTATGGCTAAAGCAAAGTTTGACAAATTAGAACCAGAAGAACAAAAAGGTATTTTCCCTACTGGTATCTTAAAACATGATACTGAAGCAGCAGAATATTGTGACTCATACGAAAAAGTAAAAGAAGCTCACAAAAATAAAACTATGGTTCAATTATAAGGAGATCCACATGGCAGCAAATAGAACTTTAATGAGATTTACAGGTGTTGGTGGACAAGGTGTACTTCTTGCAGGTGCGATTTTCGCAGCTGCAAAAATTAAAGATGGTGGTTTTGGTTTAAAAACTGCAACTTATACATCTCAAGTTAGAGGTGGACCAACTGTTGTTGATATTACTTTACAAGATGAAGAAATTTTATACCCTTATGCAAATGATGGTGAAATTGATTTTATGTTATCAGTTGCACAAATTTCTTATAACCAATTTAAAAGTGGTGTAAAAGAAGGCGGAGTAATCGTAGTTGAGCCAAATTTAGTTAGCCCTACAGATGAAGATAGAAAAAAATGGAAAATCTATGAGATTCCAATTATTACTATTGCAAAAGAAGAAGTAGGAAATGTTATTACTCAATCAGTATTAGCATTGGCTATGGCTAACTACTTTACAGGTGAAACTGTATCAAATGATGTATTAAGAGCAACTATGCTTTCTAAAGTACCTGAAAAAGTACATGCTATTAATAATAAAGCATTTGATTTAGGTCTTAAATACGCAGAAGAAGTATCTAAAGCTTAATCAAATAAAATAAAAGCCTGAGGGCTTTTATTTTAAATCTAGTAAGTGTGCAAATTCCCTACTCTTTTATATACTTTTTATACTCTTCTATTTTATCTTCTAATCTTTTTGCTAAATAAATATTTGAATTTCTTAAACATGATAAAATAAAACTAGCTTCTTTTGCATAAGCTTTTATCTTTTCATTATCCCAAGAAGTTGGAGGAGTTCCAAGATTTGTGATTCTATCTGCTAATTTTACCATTTGAACTTCATAACTTTGTGTTAAGAGTCTTTCAATACTATCTCTCATTTGTTCTTGTTTTGATGGCAAAATTTTATTTTTTGTTAATGCTTCAACACCATCTGCAATATCAGGACCAAATTTTGTATATAACTCATCATAAGTTATATTCGTATCTTCAATTACATCATGCAATAAAGCACAAGTAATAGCAAAATCAGCTTTCTTCTCATCTAATGATGATTTCTCGCAAGCATGTATTACTTCCATAGCTACACAAGAGATATGAGTTAAATAAGGGAAATCATGTGGAGTTTTTTGAGTGCCATGAGCATTGGCTGCAAAAGTAAGGAATTTTATATAATTTTCTTGACTAAACATATTAAGCCTTTTTTAAAGTTGAATTTATTACATTATCACTTTTTGAAAAAGTAATTAGTTCTTCTACAGTTTTTATTTTATTTGAATCTAAATTTTGCAAACTTTTTTCAAAAATAATAGCTGTAGTTAAAGCATCATAATAAGCTCTATGATGATTTTCAATTTCTATATTTAAAAGCTCTTTTAGAAAACTTAAGCCATATCGTTCTGATTCTATAGTTCTTCGCGCTAAATCAATTGAACAAATTTTTCTATTTAATAGTTTACCTAAATTATATTTTTCTAATGATTCTGAAATAAATGTATAGTCAAATTTTATATCATGTGCAATAAATACATCATCCTCTAGAAAAAGTTTAAAATCTTTTAGAACATTTTCAAGTCGAGGAGCATCTTCAAGCATTTTAGGAGTTATTTTTGTTACTTCTTGTACATAAGGAGGAATTTCTTTTGCATAAACCAAAGATTGAAATTTATCAACTATTTGTCCATTCTTATATTTAACAGCACCTAATTCAATGATTTGAAAACCTTTTTTTACACTTCCACCATTTGTTTCTATATCTACAATACAAAAAGTTTGATCTTCTATTAAAGTATTTTTTGTCTTAAGAAAAACAAAATCACCATCAAATTCCAACGGTAAACCATTTGATAATAATAATTCAAATTCTAATTCTGAATTTTCATACATAGAATCAGTAGCTTTTTCTAATAAGTCTAAAAATTCTGTATATAATATTGGTTCAATTTTTAATCTTTGTATAATGTTTTGCAATTTAAAAGAAGGTTTAGGAATTATTCTTCTATTTGATTTCATTTGCTTCTTTTAAAAAAGCTATCATTTTAGCTCTATCTTTTTTGCCTTTAATATCTGATTCTACACCACTACTTACATCAACTCCATAAAAACCAAAACCATCAATCTCTTTTAGATTAGCTGATGTTAATCCACCTGCCAAAATAAGTCTAGAGCAATCAATATCCTCAAACCATTCTAAAGCAATTCTTTTACCAACTCCTCCGAAACTATCTACAAAGGCATCAACTAAATAGTACTCTTTATTTAAATTCCTTAAATCTTTTTGCTCTTTTGCTCTTAATACTTTTAAATATTTCACTTTTAACAAATCATAATTTATAATCTCATTATCATCAATTATTTGTGCTAATTGCATTTTTGATTCAAGACAAATCTCATTTATAAAAGTTTCATCTTCATTTACAAAAAGTCCAACAGTTTGAATAAAGGGAGGAAGTTTATCTATTATCTCTTTTGCTTTTTTAGCTTCGATATATCTAGGTGATTTTTTATAAAAAACAAAACCTAATGCATTTGCTCCTGAATTTATAGCATCAAGAGCATCTTGTAAATTAGTAATGCCACAAATCTTAACTTTCATATTTATACCTGTAAACTTTTTATTGCAGTCGAGTAATTATCATTTCCAAATACATAAGATCCAGCAACAACAACATCAACTCCAGCATCTTTTAAAATATGAATATTTTTATCATTTACTCCACCATCAACTTGAATTAAACAATTTGGATTTCTTTTGTTAATAAGCTCTTTTAGTTTTTTAGCTTTTTCAACTACACTTGAAATAAATTTTTGACCACCGAAACCTGGATTTACAGACATCAATAAAACCATATCCAAATCTTCAATTAAATACTCAATTGCTTCAGGAGGAGTATGAGGATTTAAAACAATAGCTGGTTTTATTCCTAATGCTCTTAATTTCTGAATTACTCTATGGGGATGTCTTTCACTTTCTATATGAAAAGAAATATACATCGGTTTTAAAGATGCAAATAAATCAATAAAGAAATTGTTATCTTCAACCATTAAATGAATATCAAGTGGTTTAGTTGCAGCTTTTGCAACTGGAGTTACAACAACTGGACCAATAGTCATATTAGGAACAAAATGTCCATCCATTACATCTACGTGTATTAGATCACAACCAGCGTCACAAATAGCTTTTATTTCATTAGTTAAATTTCCAAAATCTGCTGATAATATTGAAGGTGCAACAAGTATCATTATTAACCTTTTTTTCTAAATTTTCGTCGATTATATCATTTATACTCTTTTAGCTTGTATAAAAGACATCTCTTAATCTATATTAATGTAAAATGCGAAAAAAAATTAAATGGTTGAAAATGAAAAAATTATTACCCCTGTTTATTTATAGTTTATGTTTTAGTGAAGACATAAATTCTATATACCAAAAAGCTCAAGATTTAGAAAAAGAAGGTAATTATAAAGAAGCAATGGTTCTTTATAAAAAAGCTGCTAATTTAAATTCAACAAAAGAAGATAAATATATAAATAATTTATCTAAAAGTGAAGAAAAAAAAGTTGAAAACTTCTCAATTGTAAAAGAAGAATTTTATGAAACACAAATTAATAAAGTTGAAGATAAAGAAACTGATGATAATTTAGAACAAATAATTACAAAAGACTTTGGTTTATATCCTTACAAAAAAAACTATTTATTACCAGCAACATATAATATAAATAAAATTGAAGATAGAAACCAATTTGAAACTGCATTTCAAATCAGTATAGAGAAACCAATGACTTACGATTTATTAGGTTTTAATGAAACAATAAGTGCTGCATATACTCAAAAATCATTTTGGCAAACAGCAGAAGATTCAGCTCCATTTAGAGAATCAAATTATGAACCTGAAGTTTTTATTCAATTTCCATTTAAAGATAATGAAGTCTTTAAAGCCTATAAGTTATCTATAATGCATTCTTCAAATGGAAGAAATGATGAAGAATCTAGGTCATGGAATAGAGCTTATTTAGAAACATATTTTCAATTCTCAAATCTATTTTTTGTTCCAAAAGTTTGGTATAGAATTCCAGAAGACACAAAAGATGATGATAATGCTGACATTGAAGATTATTATGGAAATGGAGAATTAACATTTGTATATGTTGATAAAAAACATACATTTGAATTAATGATAAGAAATAATTTAGATTTTCACGATGCAAATAGAGGGGCAGTTCAATTAGATTGGACTTTCCCTTTACCTAACGTAATTTCATCAAAAAATACTTTTGGTTTACTACAAGTATTTTCAGGATATGGAAATAGTTTAATTGATTATAACCAAGAAATTCATAAAATAGGATTAGGAATTGCCTTTTCTAGATAAGGCTATTTTGAATAAAGCTATTTAATATTTTTTATATAATAATAAATAGCTTCTATTTCTTCTTCAACTAAAAAGTATGTTGGCATAACATTTGCGTAATATATTAGTTTCTCACAAACTTGTTCTTTCTCAAATTTTACATTTGGATTCTTTTTAGAATTAACTTTTGTTGAAAAAGTATCATAATCTATATCTTTGATATTTGGAACACTTAAAACACAATTATATATTTTTTTATCATGCTCTTGTTTAAAATCTATGATTTTTTTGCCCTTAGCATCATTTCCATGGCAAGAATTACAACCTATTCCTCTTGGATTATTATATAACATTTTCCCATATTCAAATTTTGTAATAAAAGAATTATTAATATCTAAAGAATTCATTGATTCTGCATTTGCATTTGGTAAAGGAGCCAAAAGTTCTTCTTCTGCTGCATTAACAAAAGAGTAAGTGCTTATTAATAAAAATATTATAAAAAAAAGTTTCATACTATAGTCCTAATTTTTTTTGATTTTTCAAAAACCAGTAAAAGCTAAACATCAAGCCAGGAGTCTTAGCCTTTGATTCATCAAAAATTAATTCATCTGATTTTTCAATAGGTAAAAAATAAAGTTCAATTTGTTCATCATTCACCCCTCCACCTTCATGTATTTTCATAGATTCATTTATTTTTGCAAAAAATAGATGTTGACAACCACCACTGATTCCAACATTTGTAAAAAATGATGTTACTTTTTGAATACTTTCTACAGATACATTATATCCACACTCTTCATCTATTTCTTCTTTTGCAATTTCTATTAATGATTTATCTTTATCAACTAATCCTGCGCATAATTCATAGGTATAGGTTTTACTATTATCATTTAAATAAACAGGCGCTCGAAATTGTTTTACAAGTAAGAAAGCATTTCTTTCTTCATGATATAAAAGTATTGCAACACTATCATGGCTACTAACTGCCTCCCAAGCTTTGTCTTTTCCATTAAGATTAAAACTTACTTTTACAGGATGAATAAATCTAGTATTCGTAAGTTCGCTTGTTTTAAAATTTTTAATTATATTTATCATAAATAATCTTTATTATATTTTTTCGTATTTTAACAAAAGAATTATTCATTTTCCTTTTGCATATACTTTTTATTTAAGATACTTGTAAAATCGATACTAAAAAGTGCTCCATTTTTGATTTTGGACTCTACAGTTAAAGGCAATAAATATTCTTCACATATTCCTTTTACAATATCTAAACCTATTCCAAAACCACCTTCATTATTATTTCCTCTTTTATATCTTTTGAAAATTTCTTTTTGTTCTTCATTACTTATTCCAATCCCATAATCTTTTACGCTTAATATATTATTGATTAAACAAACATCAATTTGGGAATCTTTATAGCTATATTTTATGGCATTTGAAATAAGGTTATTTACCAATTTTTGTGTTTTAGTTCTATCCATTTTTATAAAACAATTTTCTAAATCTGAATTTATTACTATATTTTTAGTAATAGATATATCATTAAAATAATCAACACTTTCACTTACTAATTCTTTTAAATTGAATTCTTCAAATACATCTTCATTTATTTCATTAAAAGCAGAAAAATGAATATCATTATAAATCTGTGATATTTGCTTAGAACTACTTAATATATATTTCATCATTTTCTGTGGATTTTTTCCATTTTTTAACATTGATACGGATGTCATTAATACTGAAATAGGAGTATTTAATTCATGGGCAGAATCCTTTATAAATTTATCCATTGAGTGAATTCTTTGACGAACTGGTTTTAGTAAAATCTTTGATAATAAAAACCCAATACAACCAATAAAAATAGAACTTAAAACAAGAATAATTAATATAAATATTTTTAATTTATTTTTATCTTGAACTTCTTGACAAGTTTCTATTACAATATATTTAATAGGAATATCCTCTTCATCTAATGTAGTAATAAAATAGTTATAAAATTCATTCTTATTAGAAGTTTTAGAAAAATCAATTGCAAAGTTTTTATCTAAATATGAAAAGATGACTTTTTTATCTTTGTCAAAAAGTCCATATTTTATATTTTCATTTAATAATTTATTTGCATTAAATTCTTGTTTCTTCATATATTTATTCATGATTTCAGTTTTAATATGCATTGAAGCATTATTCAATTCCATACTACATGTTTCTTCTAACATTTTTGTTTCATTTTTATAATAGATATATAAAATTACGCCTATTAAAAATATTGCTGAAATTATATAAATCGATAAAAAACTAATTAATGCTTTTCTCTCATCCCTATTCAAATCGGTACCCTATTCCTCTAATTGTTGTTATTTTATCTTTTCCAATTATCTCTCTTAAGTTTTTTATATAAACTCTAATTGTGGCATCCGTTGGCATTTCATCATAAGCCCAAATATTTTGAAGAAGCTCATCACTTGAAACTACCCTATTTTTATGTGTACAAAAATACTTTAAAATATCTCTTTCTTTTTGTGCTAAATTTACGATTTTATCATTTACATATACTTGACAAGACTGTGATTCAAAAAATATATTATCATCAATTCTTATTTTATCATTTTGCTCAATTAAGAATTGCCTACAAAGTTTTAATATTCTTTGATCAAGTTCTTCTAAATCAAAAGGTTTTTTAATATAATCATCAACACCATTTTCAAAAGACTCTTTTAAATGTTTTGTGTCTTGGTAAGCTGTTAAAATAATAGCTGGTGTATTATTCTTATATTCAGTTCGAATAGTTTTTAAGACTTCAATACCACTCATAATTGGTGTATTTATATCTAATAGTGCAATATCATACTTTTGATCGATCAATGCTTCTAAAGCTTCTTGTCCATCTGTACATAAAGTTACATCATAACCTTTATCTATTAAATGCTCATTTAATAAATCATTTAAAGCAACATCGTCTTCTAATAATAAAACTCTCATATAAATCCTATAAACTATAATAATTTATATTAATTATAGTAAAAGTTTGTTTACTTACTGTGTATATCTGAAAATTACATCTTATATAAGTTTAAAAAATTTCAAAATCTTTCCTTGTATGAAAACATATAAAACAGAGCAAATTAATGCTGTTAATGTTCCATATAGAATTCCAATTTTTTCATATGTAAAATATACAACCAAAGAGTAAATAACAACAGAACTCAATCCAAAAGGAGTATTTTTAATAATTGTTCTTGCTTGTAGTTTACTATGTCTAAAATGGATTATCAGAAGTAATGGCAAAAGTATTGTAGGAAATGAAGAAAAAATTCCGGCAATATTACTAGAGACATATTTAGGTAAACTTGAAACTATCAAAAATATTGATATAGTTAAAATAGATCTAAAAAGTATATCTGATAAAGAAGTTTTAACAGATTTGTCAATTGTAAAATTTTCTTTTTTTGCAAAATATATTGAAGCAATTAACATCAATGTAATAACAATAAATGGAGTAAAAAATACATGAGGAGGAACATAAGCTAAAATAAATGCAATAATCAAGTATGAAATAAATGAGATTAATAAAGATAAAAATATCTCAAATTTTCCCTTATAAAAAGTACTAATATAATAACCAATAGAAAAAGCCAATGCAGCAAAAAGACCGTGAATATTATATAAAGCAACTTTTGTTACATAATCAACTCCATTTTCTATTGCAAAGAAAATAAGAGTAATTGAACTTCCAACAGGAAGACCTGATAATATACCTGAAACTTTAGGGCTTACTTTTTCAGCAATAAAGCTTAAAGCTAAAACAAGTGTTACTACTGCAATTGATTTTATGATTAGAAGTTCTATAATTCATCCTTTATAAAAAGAATGAATTATATATTAATTATTCATAAATTATGTATAAATAATATTATTATCTAAAATTATCAAATACTAAAGGAGCTTTTAATTCAAGAGTTTTAAGATGTTTCATTACAGTTTGTAAATCATCAATATTTTTTCCTGTAACTCTAATTTCATCACCTTGATTAACAGCAGATACTTTTAGTTTTAAACTTTTAATTTCAGTTTGAATAATTTTTGCTTCATCTTTTTCAATAGTATCAACTATTTTATATGAATATTTTCTATTTCCACCACTTGAATCCTCTTTTTTTAACTCTTCAAGGGAATTTATAGAAATTCCTCTTTTATTCATTTTTGAAATTAAAATATCTCTCATTGCATCTATTTTATTATCACTTGAAGTAACTAATGTCAAAGTTTTAGCACCTACATTTAAATCTATCTCTTTTGAAATACCTTTAAAATCATATCTTGTATCTATCTCTTTCTGTGCTTGTATAACCGCATTTTTCATCTCTTGCATATCTAATTTCGCAGAAATATCAAATTGGTGTTCTTTTGTTGCCATTATTATCCTTTTTGTAAATTTTAATGATTTATTTAAGATTTAAATATTAACATTATTTCATGAAGCTTTTGGTAAAACGAGATTTAAAAATACTCCAATAATTGCTCCAAGACCAATTCCAGCAAATGGAACTCCACCAAAATTAAATGTCATACCACCTATTGAAAATACTAAAATCATAGAAACAATTGCCATATTTCTAGGACAAGAGAAATCAATATTTGCTTTTGAAAGAGTACTAATTCCTAAAGTTGCAATAATACCAAAAAGTAACAACATAATTCCTCCCATTACAGGAGTTGGAATAGTAGCTAGTATTGCTCCTAATTTTCCAACAAAAGCTAAAAGAATTGCACAAATAGCAGCCCAAGTCATAATAGCTGGATTATAAGCCTTTGTAACTGTAACAGCACCTGTAACTTCAGAATAAGTAGTATTAGGAGGTCCACCAAAAAGTGAAGCCACAGAGGTTGCAAGACCATCACCTAAAAGTGTATTTTTTAATCCTGGCTTTTTTAAATAATCTTGTTTTGTAACATTTGAAATAGCTAACATATCTCCAATATGCTCAATTGCAGGGGCAATTGCAATTGGTAAAATAAAAATTATAGCTTGCCAATTAAATTCAGGAGCTGTAAAATTAGGCATTGCAAACCAAGATGCTTTTGCTATGTTTGAAAAATCAACAATACCAAAGTATAAAGAAACTAAATATCCTCCGATAATTCCTAATAAAATAGGTACTAATTTAAACATTCCTTTTCCAAGTAAAGATACAAAAATAGTTATTAGTAATGCAATCATTGAAATAACTATTGCTTGTTCAAAAGGTACAATTACAATTGATCCATCACCTGATTTACCCATTGCCATATTAACAGCAACTGGAGATAAAATAAGTCCAATAGACATAATAACGGGACCTACAACAACACTTGGAAGTAATTTATGTAAAAAATTATCACCTTTTAATCTAATTAAAAAACTCAAAACAACATACAAAAACCCAGCAGCAACAAGTCCTGACATAGTCGCAGGAATTCCCCAAGTAGCAACACCATAAGAAATCGGAGCAATAAAAGCAAATGAAGATGCTAAAAATATTGGAGGAACGCATTTTCTATTTACAAATTGAAAAAGTAAAGTTCCAATTCCAGCTGTAAATAAAGCGACATTTGGATCAAGTCCAGTTAAAATTGGCACTAAGACAAGTGCACCAAAAGCTACAAATAAAAATTGTAAGCCAAGAATTGAATCTTTCATTCTAAAGTTGTAATCTGTGGGTTTCATATATACCTCTATTTTTTTTGTAAAATTATAATATCAAATTATGTGTTAATAAAATTTAAATTTATATATAATTTATAAGCAATTTTTCAGTAATATAAATTTTCAAAGGATTCCTATGTATAAAGAAAGTACAAACGTAGTGGTAAAACACTTAGTAAATAGATTAAGAGATGTTAGAACAACTTCAAATGAGTTTAGATTAACAATAGAAGAGATATCAAGAATCATAGCTTCAGAAGCTTTAAGTGATTTTGAAACAGTAAGTCAAAATATTAATACATGGCAGGGTCCATTAGATGTTGAAATGATAGAAGTTCAAAAATTAGTTCTTGTTCCAATTTTAAGAGCTGGTGAGCCAATGCTAACAGGTATATTAAAAACTTTACCATATGCAAGAAGTGGATTTTTAGCAATGAAAAGAGATGAAGAAACATCACAAAGTAAAATTTTTTATGAAAATATTCCTAATTTAGAAGGAAAAACTGTTTTATTATTAGATCCAATGGTAGCAACGGGTGGTTCATTAATAGATGGGATTGAACATTTAAAATCTAGAAATCCAAAAAGAATAATTTGTTTAAATGTTTTAGGTTCACCATATGGAGTTGAAAAAGTACAAAAAGCATTTCCAGATGTAGATATGTATATAGCTCAAATAGATGAAAGACTTGATGAAAACAATTATATTAGACCAGGTCTTGGTGATGCTGGAGATAGAGCTTTTAATACTTATTAAAAAAATAGATTAGCTTTAACTTCAAAAGCTAATCTTACTTTTATAACTATATTAAATCAAAGGCATTCTCATGCTTATAGACAAATCCTGACTTTTCTATTTTAGAACCATCAATTATTCTATTTAAAAAATCTTTATTTTGTGAAAATAGAGGCAAGGCAAAATCATATTTTTTAGCATTGAAACTATATAAATCTTCTTTACTTGGATGTTCTTTACAACAAAGATTAAATGTACCATTAAGATTATTTTCAATGACAAACTTTGTCGCATCTATTACATCATTTCTATGAACAAAATTTATTACACTTTTTGGATATTCCACAACTTTATTAGATAACCTTCTTCCTGAAACTCTATTTGCTCCAACAAGTGCAGAAACTCTAAAAATAATATCACTTTTATTTAAAACTAATTTCTCAGCTTCATATACTATTTTTGAACTTGAATTTTCAATCTCAAATTCTTCATTGAAAAAACCTTCAATATTTGGGTAAACAGAAGTAGAACTAATAAATATAATTTTTTCTATATCTTTTATTTTTTTATGCTCATAAATCTTATTCAAGAAAGATAAGTAATCATCAAATTTTGAAGGAGGGAAATTAATAAATAAATAATCTGTATCAAGTAATTCATCTAAAGATTCCAAATGATTTTCATTTAAAACATATGAAGATAAACCTTCATCTTCATAAATTTTTAACTTTTCTTCATTTCTTGAAGATACTTTTATTTTATATAAATCTTTAAATGATTTTGCCAATTCAAAACCTAACCAACCAGTTCCTAATATTGTAAATTTTTTCATTGTTTTTCTTTTCTTAAGTTATTTACTTCTTCTCTAAGAGCTTTCATTTCTTTTAATAAAATATCTAATTTTAAACTATCTTCATGAATCTCTTCTTTCATTTCAGCTTCTTGAAGTTTTTGCATTTCACCAATAATAACAGCAACAAAAAGATTAAAAAATACAAATGCTGCAATTATAATAAATGAAACAAAATATGTCCAAGCCCATGGATAAACTTCCATAGCTTCATACATAACATCTGTCCAATCTTCAAATGTTAAAACTCTAAAAAGTGTTAACATAGAAACTAAGAAATCTTTCCATAATCCTGATTCTAAATTTACAAAAAAGAAATTACCAATAATGGCATATATATAAAAGATTATAAACATCAAAATAACAATATCAATAATTGCAGGAATTGCTTTGATTAACATATCAATAATAGCTTTTAATTCAGGTCTAGCTGTAAATAATCTTAAAATTCTAAATACCCTCATAAGTCTAGCAATTGCAGCATAGTTTGATGACTCTAAAGGAAGAAGAGTAATAAAAACAATTACAAAGTCAAATAAATTCCAACCTGATTTAAAAAAATTTAAGAATTTCTTTTCTGCAATCATTTTAATAGCTAATTCAAAAACAAAATAAATGGTTACAAAATAATCAGCAAGCTTTAAAAATAAATCATAATGAGTATCAACTTCATCTAAAGTTTTAAACCCCAAAATAGAAGCATATGCAATAATAATTATAGTTGTTAAATTAGAAAACCATTTTGAATCTCTAACATGAACAATTTTTTCCATAACTGTCATTAAATTAGTCCTTTAAAATACCATAAGTTAAAGTAAGCCATGCAATAATAAGTAATGTTCCACCAATTGGTGTTATTGCTCCTAAAATTGGCATGTTTAAAATAGCTAAGAAATATAATGAAAAAGAGAAAATTATCATACCAATTATAATAAGCCATAAAGAAATAAAGATTTTTTTAGAATCAGGTTTTAATGCATAAATAAAAGTTGCAGCAAAAAGTCCTAATGTATTATAAAAATGGTATTGAATACCTGTATTGTAGATTTTTAAAAAATATTCATCAAGAATAGATTTTAATGCATGAGCTCCAAAAGCTCCAAGAGCTATGCCTAATGCCATCATAAATGAAGCAATAGCAAAAAAGATTTTGATTTTATTATTGAGTATCATATACTTCCTTAATTTTTAAAATTTGGGAAGTATATCAAATTAAACTTTATTTTTTTGATTTCTCTTTCTCTTTTGATACTTTTTTCTTAGAAAAACCTGCACCTTTTTTTTCTTTTTTCTCTAATTCTAAATCGTTTATTAATTCTCTAAAATCAATAGATTCTTTATTCATTTTAGCAAAACATGTTGCAATTACAGCAATTGCATTTGGAACATGTTTTTTCTTTTTATATGCTTGAATATTCTTCTCACTAACTTTAATAAGTTCTGTAAATTTTGGAATACTAAGTTCTGCATCCAAAAGTAATTTCTTAAAATCTATAAAAGTCATATTCACATCCATTTTTAATTTTATTCATTATACATAAAAAATATATAATTACTTATTTAACATCAATTTCCCAAAAAAAATCAATCCACTCATTTGCTTCTCTAACACTATAATCAGGTCTTAATACAGCAGTTTTTTTATAAAATAAAGTTGCTAATTTAAATTCAACATTTGGAAATTTTTCACTTAAAACTTTTAAAATTTCTCTCATAGTTTCACCAGAATCTACAATATCATCTACTATTAAAACTTTTTTCGCATGTGAAACATCAGGAATATTAAATATATTAAATGTATCAAGTTTTAATTCACCTTCATAATGTATTGAATTTAAAGTATATAAATTTCTCATATCCATTGCTTGAGCCATTAAATGTGAAAGTGTTAATCCACCACGTGCAACTGCAAGTAAAATCTCAGGTTCAAAATCTCTACATTTATCAACTAAAACTTGAGTATCTTTTACAAATAATTCATAACTATAATATAGTTTTTCCAAAATAATTCCTTTTTCTAATATAAAATTAGTGTACGATAAACGCTAAAGCACTAATAAATGTAATAACTAAAATACCAATATTTAAATCTGCAAATTCTTTTTTTGCAATTTTTATAATTGTATAAACTAAAAATCCAGCAGCAATACCATTTGTAATAGAAAAAGTTAAAGGCATTAAAATTACAATTAAAAATGCTCCCGCACTTGTAGCTAAATCTGAATCTTCAAAATTAATTTTACCAAGCTCTGTAAACATCAATACTCCAACAACCACTAAAACTGGATAAATTGCATTTGAAGGAATAGATTTAAAAAGTGGCAACATAAATAATGTCATAACAAAAAGAGATGCTGTGAACACTGCTGTTAAACCAGTTCTTCCACCTTCTTCAACACCTGCGGCGCTTTCAATAAAAGCAGTTGTAGTTGAAACTCCTAATAAACTTCCACCAACCGTTGCAATAGCATCAGCTTCTAAAGTTTTTTGTAGAGATTTATCATCTTTATTATTTGCTTGAAATAAGTTTGCTCTTGTTCCAACTCCTGTTAGAGTTCCTAAAGTATCAAACATATCCGTAATTAAAAATGTGATAATAACTGGTAATAAAGATAAAGATATTGCACTTAAAATATCTAATTGAAGAAAAATAGGAGAAATTGAAGCCGGCATTGATATTATAGAAGATGGTAATTCTCCTAAACCAAAAAACCATGCAGTACAAGATGTAATTGCAATTGATAAAATAAAAGCACCTTTTAATCTATATGCATAAAAACTAAAAGCTAAAATCAGACCTAATACACCTAATAAAACATTTGAATTTGAGAAATCTCCAAGTCCAACCAATGTTGCATCATTAGAAACAATCATTCCCATTTGTTTTAAACCAATAAAAGCAATAAAAGAACCAATTCCAGCACTTATAGCTCGTCTTAAACTCATTGGAATAGATGTCATTATCCAAACTCTAAAATTTGTTAAAGACAATATTACAAATAATATACCTGATAAAAATACTATCCCTAAAGCAGTCTCCCAAGGAATTTTCATTCCTAAAACCAATCCATAAGAAAAATATGCATTTAAACCCATACCAACACTCATTGCAATTGGTGTATTTGACCATAAAGCAGAAAACAAAGTTGCTAAAATTGTAATAAGAGCAGTTGCAGTAATTACAGCATCAATAGGAAGACCTGCATCTGCAAGTATAAATCCGTTTACAGGAACAATATACATCATTGTTAAAAAAGTAGTAAATCCAGCATAAAACTCTTTTGAAACAGTTGTATCATGTTCTTTTAATTTAAAAAAGTTCATAAACTTTTCCTTAATTTTAAAATAAGTTTAAATTATACAAAAATTACATATAAATTCTAATAAAAAGTGGATAAAAATAATACAAGTGGTGCTCACAATCGGAGTTGAACCGATAACCTCTTCCTTACCATGGAATTGCTCTACCATTGGAGCTATGCAAGCGTGTAAAAATAGGAATGTAAAAGGATGGGAATTGTAGCAAAAAAGAGCATAAGGAGTTATAAAATCAGTAATGAGTATCTAAATTAGTATAGTTAAAAAAGTTTGTTTAGAAGAAAGAAGAATAGTTAGACTTAAAAGCCTAACTATTAAAATTAATGTGTAAACTACTTCTTGTAAATAGTACCAGTATTAACTTGTACGCCAATTACATAACCATCTCATAATGTATGATTTAGTCTTGTCTTTTTCGTCTGGAATAATAGATACACCATATGAATTGTGTTTGCTAACTTTGTATAAAGGTTCCATTTTTTTTTCCTTTTTAATTTAATTGTACTTTATAATTGTTAAAATTATATAATAAATTAGACATAATAAGGTTACTTAATAGATTATTTTATATACAGTAATTAGAAATTATGCTTAGAAGTCAGAATTTAGAGTAGAGTAATGTAGTTAGTTTATTGGTGTATATTGGTCTATTAGTGTATTAAAGACCTGTGCTAAGTATTAAGCGCTAAGTAAAAAACCAGAATTCAGTGCTCAGAATTCAGTGCTCAGAAAAAGAAATAAAAAAGATAAAACCAAAAAAAACAAACTAAAAAAAAAGCTTCTACCTAAAAATACTTTTTAAAGTATGAATAAGTAAAAGCTTAAGTAAATAAACTCAAGAGCTGGCAGCGGCCTACGTTTCCACCAGGGGACCCGGCAGTATTATCGGCGATGAAGTGCTTGACTTCCAGGTTCGGAATGGGACTGGGTATTTCCACTTCTCTATAGCCACCAGCAAAGTTGAGTGTTAAATTTAATTTTGAATGCTTAATTTTGAATTTTGAATTAAAACCCAAATTAAGTAAATTATACTTAACACTCAACTCTATGCTAGAGTTAAGAAAAAATAATGTTAAAGTCTTTTGTTCTTTCTAAAAAAAACACAATTTGTTTATTAAATATATCCTGCGCTTATGCATAAGCATAAAAGCTACGGTTCCGAAACTATAAAAGTGAAGCAGTTCACTTTTAATAACGTTTCTCATATATTTAATAAGATAGTAAACCAAAGAATATAAAATAAGCCAAACGTTCTATTAGTACTAGTCAGCTAAACGTCTTACAACGCTTACACATCTAGCCTATCAACCAGTTAGTCTTACTGGGAACTTCAGGGAAAGTTAATCTTAGAGTTGGCTTCGAGCTTAGATGCTTTCAGCTCTTATCACATCCGTACGTAGCTACCCAACGATGCTCTTGGCAGAACAATTGGTACACCAGTGGTACGTTCATCCCGGTCCTCTCGTACTAGGGACAAATCTCTTCAACTTTCCTACGCCCACGGAAGATAGGGACCGAACTGTCTCACGACGTTCTGAACCCAGCTCGCGTACCGCTTTAAATGGCGAACAGCCATACCCTTGGGACCTACTTCAGCCCCAGGATGCGATGAGCCGACATCGAGGTGCCAAACCTCCCCGTCGATGTGAGCTCTTGGGGGAGATCAGCCTGTTATCCCCGGCGTACCTTTTATCCTTTGAGCGATGGCCCTTCCACACAGAACCACCGGATCACTATGACCGACTTTCGTCTCTGTTCGACTTGTATGTCTCACAGTCAAGCTAGTTTATGCCATTATACTCAACTGGCGATTTCCATCCGCCATGAACTAACCTTTGTAAGCCTCCGTTACTTTTTAGGAGGCGACCGCCCCAGTCAAACTACCCACCAGACATTGTCCTGAACGAGGTTGACTCGTCGCAGTTAGTAACTCAAATATTCAAGGGTGGTATCTCAAGGATGGCTCCATATGTACTTGCGTCCATATATCATAGCCTCCCACCTATCCTGCACATGAATATCCAAGCTACAGTGTCAAGCTGTAGTAAAGGTGCACGGGGTCTTTCCGTCTTTCCGCGGGTAGGAGGAATTTTCACCTCCACTACAATTTCACTGGATCCCTGGTTGAGACAGCTCCCATCTCGTTACGCCATTCATGCAGGTCGGTATTTAACCGACAAGGAATTTCGCTACCTTAGGACCGTTATAGTTACGGCCGCCGTTTACTCGGGCTTCAATCAAATGCTTCGCTTGCGCTGACATCATCAGTTAACCTTCGAGCACCGGGCAGGCGTCACACCTTATACATCCACTTACGTGTTAGCAAAGTGCTGTGTTTTTGGTAAACAGTCGGGAGGGACTCTTTGTTGCAACCTCTCTAGCTTTTGGAAGCAAGTTCCTATACCAAAGTAGGCACACCTTATACCGAAGATACGGTGCTAGTTTGCAGAGTTCCTTAACCAGGGTTCTTCCACGCGCCTTAGAATACTCATCCCACCCACCTGTGTCGGTTTACGGTACGGGCAACATACAATATACTTAGTGGCTTTTCTTGGCACGACAGTATCATCGATTCTCCATCTCCTCCGAAGAGTGTCAAGAGCCTGTAAGATCTCGGCCTAACGTTACCCGGATTTGCCTAAGTAACAGCCTACGTCCTTCGACCCACTATTCCATCAGTGAGCTCGACTAACTCTATGCGTCCCCACATCGCGCTTATATGTTGGTATTGAAATATTAATCAATTTGCCATCGTCTACCCCTTTCGGACTCGACTTAGGACCCGACTAACCCTACGATGACGAGCATCGCGTAGGAAACCTTGGGTTTTCGGCGTTGAGGATTCTCACCTCAATTATCGCTACTCATGCCTGCATGCTCACTTCTATCCGCTCCAACGCTCCTTACCGGTACATCTTCAACGCTGAATAGAACGCTCTCCTACCACTCGAATAAATTCGAATCTAAAGCTTCGGTGCACATCTTAGCCCCGTTATATTTTCCGCGCAGAATCACTAGACCAGTGAGCTGTTACGCTTTCTTTAAAGGATGGCTGCTTCTAAGCCAACCTCCTGGTTGTCACAGTAACTCCACATCGTTTTCCACTTAGATGTGACTTTGGGACCTTAGCTGTTAGTCTGGGTTGTTCCCCTCTCGACGATGGATTTTATCACCCACCGCCTGACTCCTGTGATTCCACATATAGTATTCATAGTTTGATAGGGTTTGGTACCGCGGTAAGCAGCCCTAGCCCATTCAGTGCTCTACCCCTATATGCTACAACACAAGGCTATACCTAAATATATTTCGGAGAGAACCAGCTATCACGAAGTTTGATTGGCCTTTCACCCCTATCCACAAGTCATCCCAAGACTTTTCAACGCCTGCGGGTTCGGTCCTCCACTGGCTCTTACACCAGCTTCAACCTGCTCATGGATAGATCACTTCGTTTCGGGTCTGCAGCATCTGACTAAGGGAACCCATTAAGAACATAAAGTTCTTAATGGGGACCCTATTTCGCCCTATTAAGACTCGCTTTCGCTACGGCTTCGTACTTGACTTAACCTTGCCAGACACCACAACTCGCAGGCTCATTATGCAAAAGGCAGTCCATCACCCTGATAAATCATAGGGCTCTGAATGATTGTAAGCTAATGGTTTCAGGTTCTATTTCACTCTCCTCGCTGGAGTACTTTTCACCTTTCCCTCACGGTACTTGTTCACTATCGATTTGTAAGTAGTATTTAGGATTGGAGGGTGGTCCCCCCAGTTTCAGTCAAAATATCACGTGTTCCGACCTACTCAGGATACCATTAGAGCTATTGAAAATTTAAATTACAGGAGTTTCACCTTCTATGCTACACTTTTCCAAGTATTTCATCTATCTTCTTTAGTCTCATATCATGGTCCTACAACCCCCAATGCAAGCATTGGGTTTGTCCTAATCCGCGTTCGCTCGCCGCTACTGACGGAATCTCGTTTGATTTCTCTTCCTCTGGCTACTGAGATGTTTCACTTCACCAGGTTAGCTCCCCGTAGGGTAATATAATTCTCATTATACTGGGTTGCCCCATTCGGAAATCCTCGGATCAAAGCTCTTTGGCAGCTCCCCGGGGCTTATCGCAGCCTAATACGTCCTTCATCGCCTCTTACAATCTAGGCATCCACCATTAGCCCTTAATAGCTTATTAATAAACAGAATTAAATTCTGTCGCATTTTTGATAATTATTCTTTGGCTACTATCTTATTAAACATATTTAAATTAATGAATCTAATCATCAACTCTTACATCTTAATAAAATTAGTTGTGTTCTATCTATTTCAAATTATCTTAAAAAAACAAGTTTTTTCAAGGTAACAATTTTTAGATAATTAAATTTTTGTTTTTAAATTATGTTCTTTCGAACGTAAATTAAACGAAAAAATTAAAGACTTTAACATTATATTTTTAAATATCATTTTAGATTTCTCTAAAAGTTTTGATTCGAAAATCAAATATAAATTCAAACTAATTTGAACTTATATTTAATTTTACTCTCAAGCTAAATTATTATAACTGAACTTTAAATTCTATCTTCTGAGCACTGAACTCTGATTACTGAACTCTAAAATAGGTGGTGGAGAATAGCGGGATCGAACCGCTGACCTCCTGCGTGCAAAGCAGGCGCTCTCCCAGCTGAGCTAATTCCCCTGGGACTAATAATTTTGAATTCTAAATTCTGAATTTTGAATTAAAAAAATTAATTCAACATTTAAAATTTAACATTCAACATTATAAGATTATCATGGTGGGCCTACCAGGACTTGAACCTGGGACCTCACGATTATCAGTCGAGCGCTCTAGCCAGCTGAGCTATAGGCCCCTACTACCTATTTAAATAATCTTTATAAACCGAATATATAAAATCTTTGCCATTTTCTTTATGATATTTTAAGAGTAGAAACGAATCTACTCTTATTTCTCTGAAAGGAGGTGATCCAACCGCAGGTTCTCCTACGGTTACCTTGTTACGACTTCACCCCAGTCGTTGAATCCACTGTGGAAGGTAGCTATTTTAGCATCCCCGCTTCGAATGAGTTCAACTCCCATGGTGTGACGGGCGGTGAGTACAAGACCCGGGAACGTATTCACCGTAGCATAGCTGATCTACGATTACTAGCGATTCCAACTTCATGTAGTCGAGTTGCAGACTACAATCCGAACTGGGAGATATTTTTGAGATTTGCTCCACGTCACCGTATTGCTGCTCTTTGTATACCCCATTGTAGCACGTGTGTAGCCCTGGACGTAAGGGCCATGATGACTTGACGTCATCCTCACCTTCCTCCTACTTGCGTAGGCAGTCTCATTAGAGTTCTCAGCCGAACTGTTAGCAACTAATGACGAGGGTTGCGCTCGTTGCGGGACTTAACCCAACATCTCACGACACGAGCTGACGACAGCCGTGCAGCACCTGTATATAAGTTTCTGCAAGCAGACACCAATCTATCTCTAGAAAGTTCTTACTATGTCAAGTCCAGGTAAGGTTCTTCGTGTATCGTCGAATTAAACCACATGCTCCACCGCTTGTGCGGGTCCCCGTCTATTCCTTTGAGTTTTAATCTTGCGACCGTACTCCCCAGGCGGTACACTTAATGTGTTAACTGCATTACTGCAAGGTCGAGCCTCACAACAACTAGTGTACATCGTTTAGGGCGTGGACTACCAGGGTATCTAATCCTGTTTGCTCCCCACGCTTTCGCGTCTCAGCGTCAATAATGTTCCAGTAGATCGCCTTCGCAATCGGTATTCCTTCTGATCTCTACGGATTTTACCCCTACACCAGAAATTCCATCTACCTCTCCCATATTCTAGATAAGCAGTTTCAAAAGCAGTTCAATAGTTGAGCTATTGGATTTCACTTCTGACTTACCTATCCGCCTACACGCTCTTTACGCCCAGTGATTCCGAGTAACGCTTGCACCCTCCGTATTACCGCGGCTGCTGGCACGGAGTTAGCCGGTGCTTATTCATATGGTACCGTCATTATCTTCCCATATAAAAGGAGTTTACGCACCGAAATGTGTCATCCTCCACGCGGCGTTGCTGCATCAGACTTTCGTCCATTGTGCAATATTCCCCACTGCTGCCTCCCGTAGGAGTCTGGACCGTGTCTCAGTTCCAGTGTGACTGATCATCCTCTCAAACCAGTTAAGCGTCATTGTCTTGGTGAGCCATTACCTCACCAACTAACTGATACTGTACAGGCCGATCCCAAAGCTATAAATATTTCCCTTGCTGACTTTTGTCATAAAGGCATATAGAGTCTTAGCAGGCGTTTCCATCTGTTATCCTCTTCTTTGGGGCACGTTACCTATATATTACTCACCCGTGCGCCACTTAGCTGACAATTATAGCAAGCTATAATCCGTTCTCGTTCGACTTGCATGTGTTAAGCACGCCGCCAGCGTTCACTCTGAGCCAGGATCAAACTCTCCATAAATTGAAGCTTTTGAACTTGACTTTTTCTGTATTATTTTACTAATTACAAAATTATCACTCATAAGTTAATAGACAAGTTTAATATGTTTTACCATACTTTTCTTGTTTTATATATTTAACATTATTCTTATTTTTAATCTGAATAAATTGACAGATTTAAACAACAAGAATTACATATTCGGTTTACAAAGATTACTTTATAAACGTTATAATTTATTTTAAAGATCATCCACATTCAAACTATCTCGTTACCATCACACTTTCGTTTGATGCGTTCCAGTCAAATTGGACGGGAATTATAATAGATTCCTCTGGGTTTGTCAAGACCTTTTAGCTGAAATTTGGCTTAAATTTTTGGATTCCATTTCTTCTTTGTGTTTTTTTGGGGTTTTACTTGCTTTTTATTGGGTTGTGTTGGGTATTCAAGATTTAATATCACAATGATAATTTTTTAAATTTTTAAATTCACATTTTTTATACAACTTTATTTAATAATAATTCGATAAAATATATTTTTATAAAAATCTAAATACAAAATAAAATCATTAATACTATATATTATTGATTAGAGGAGAAACATATATAATGAGTGCATCTATATTTCGAGAATATGATATTAGAGGAATTTTTGAAAAAGAACTAAATGAGAACATTGTTAAAAAGATTGGTTTTCATTTTGCAAAGGCATTATTAAAAAAAGTTCCTAATGCACAGTTTATA
This sequence comes from Arcobacter acticola, assembly GCF_013177675.1. Classification (NCBI taxonomy): domain Bacteria; kingdom Pseudomonadati; phylum Campylobacterota; class Epsilonproteobacteria; order Campylobacterales; family Arcobacteraceae; genus Arcobacter; species Arcobacter acticola. The sequence goes on along the minus strand of NZ_CP042652.1, from coordinate 1,059,531 downwards.
GCAGTAGGTTATGATGCAAGACTTCATTCACCTATTTTAAAAAATTGGTTAAGTTCGGGAATTAATGAAGCTGGATTAGAAGTTCTAGATATGGGACTTGTACCAACACCAGCAAACTATTTTGCAAATTTTACTGATTTTGATGGATTAGAAAGTGATGGATCTGTAATGATTACGGGATCTCATAACCCACCTGAATATAATGGATTTAAAATTACATTAAATAAAGATCCTTTTTTTGGTGAAGATATTTATGCACTAGGAAGAACTATACTTGATGATGATTCTATTATAGAAGATAATAATGTAACTATTCCTATTGATTGTAAAAATAGATATATTGATTATCTTGTAAATCATTTTTCACATTTGAAATTAGAAAATAAAAAATTTGTATTTGATTGTGGAAATGGAGTTGCAGGTGTTGTATTAAGAGAGATACTTGATAGATTAAATATCCAATATAAAATTTTATTTGAGCAACCAGATGGAAATTTTCCAAATCATCATCCAGACCCAAGTGATGAGCACACTCTTGAAGATATTAAAAAAGAGTTAGCAACTGGTGCTTATGATTTTGGTTTTGCTTATGATGGAGATGCCGATAGAATTGCCCTACTTTCCCCAAAATATAATTTTAAAGGAGATATTTTAGCAATATTCTTCTCTAGATTTATTGATAATCCTACGGTTATTGGTGAAGTTAAATGTTCACAAGTTATGTATGACACAATTAATTCATATGGTAAAGCTATTATGTATAAAACTGGTCACTCTAATTTAAAAGTAAAAATTAAAGAGACTAAAGCTGATTTTGCTGCTGAAGTTTCTGGACACTTATTCTTTAATGATAGATATTTTGGATTTGACGATGCTTTATATGCTACTTTTAGAGCTTTAGAGTTAATTGATAAAGGATTTGATTTTGATAAAGAGTTTGAAGCTTTACCACAAGTTTACTCAACACCTGAAATTAATATTACTGTTACAGAAGAGACAAAATTTAAAATTATTGATGATTTAAAAAAAGCTTTAGTAAATCCACCTCTTGATTTTCCAAAAATTAAGGATATAATTACAGTTGATGGTATTAGAGTTATATTTGAAAATGGATGGGGATTAGTAAGAGCTAGTAACACTACACCAAAATTAGTTACAAGATTTGAAGCAGATACGAAAGAAAATGCTAAAATATACGAAGATGTATTAATAAAATTATTTGAAGAAATTAAAGGAAGATAAATGAATAAAAATAGCCCAATTAAAAAATGTTTATTCCCAGCAGCGGGATACGGTACAAGATTTTTACCTGCTACAAAAGCTACACCAAAAGAGATGTTACCTGTTTTAACAAAACCCCTAATTCAATATGGAGTTGAAGAAGCAATTGCAGCTGGTATGGATACAATGGCAATAGTAACTGGTCGTGGTAAAAGAGCTATTGAAGATCATTTTGATATTTCTTATGAACTTGAAAATCAAATTAAAGGTACTAGCAAAGAACATTATTTAAATGAAATTAGAGCTGTAATTACTAAATGTACTTTCTCATATACTAGACAAATTGAAATGAAAGGATTAGGTCATGCAATTTTATGTGGTGAAACACTAATTGGTGATCAACCTTTTGCAGTTGTTCTTGCAGATGACCTTTGTGATGCTCCTGAAAAAGGTGTATTAGCACAAATGGTAGAGTTATACAAAAAATATCATTGTTCAATTGTTGCAATTGAAGAAGTTCCAAAAGAAGATACAAATAAATATGGTGTTATTGCTGGAAATGAAATTGAACCTGGAATTTTTATGGTAAAAGACATGGTTGAAAAACCTGAACCTGAAGTTGCACCTTCAAACTTAGCAATTATTGGAAGATATATTTTAACTCCAGACATTTTTGATATTATTAGAGAAACAAAACCTGGTAAAGGTGGAGAAGTTCAAATTACTGATGCACTTTTAACACAAGCAAAAAAAGGTATGGTTTTAGCATTTAAATTTAATGGACAAAGATTTGACTGTGGAAGTATTGATGGATTTGTTCAAGCAACGAACTATTTTTATGAAAAAGAAACAAAAAAAGAAATAGAAAAAGCAGCTAAGAAACCAACTGGAGCTAAGTAGTGAAAAATAATCTATATTATCCACAAATATCATTAAGTAATGAAGAGATCTTTAGTGAAATAAAAAAAGAAAGAGAAAGTATTGGATACTATTCTCTTCCTCATGTAGATATTACTGATTTAAAAATTAGACTTGATAATCTTAATTTTACTCAAAAACAAATTGCAATTATTGGTATTGGTGGAAGTACTTTAGGGACTTATGCTATTTATAATTTTATGAAATATAACAAACAGCATAGTAAGACACTTAAAAAAGAACTTTTCTTTTTTGAAAGTACGGATCCTGTTAATTTAAATGGAACTATAAGTCAACTTAATTTAGAAGATACTTTATTTATTGTTATTTCAAAATCTGGAACAACAATAGAAACTATTTCTATATTTAAATATTTGATGTCAATTATAAAAATTGATAAATCTAATTTACTTGTAATTACTGAGCATGATAGTAAATTAAATACTTTTGCTACTACAAATGATATTAACTCTTTTGAAATACCAAAAGATGTTGGTGGAAGATTTTCAGTACTTTCAAATGTTGGATTAGTTCCTTTATATCTTGCTGGATTTAATATAGATGAATTATTAAGAAGTGCGAAGAAAATTTCAACTTCATTTTTTGAACAACATGAGTTATATGACCATTTAATCAAAAAAGCTAGAACATATTATGAATTTAAAGATGTTTATAATATTAATGCAATTTTTTCATATTCTCAATTACTTGAAGGTTTTAATAAATGGTATGTTCAACTTTGGGGAGAAAGCCTTGGTAAAATTGATATAAACAATACAAATCAAGGTTTAACACCAATTGGTCTTTTAGGACCTGTTGATCAACATTCATTCTTACAATTAATAGTTGAAGGAAAATCTGATAAAACATTAACTTTTATAAAAATAAAAGATTTTAAAGATGATACTAAAATTGCACCTATAACTCTTGCTGGATTGGAAGATCTTGATTATATAAATAATCTTAACTTCAAAGAGCTTATTAACCAACAAGCAGATGCTACAATTGCTTCTGTAAAAGAGTGTAAAAAAGATATTCCAATTGATATAATTGAGATTGAAAATATTAGTGAATATGAAATTGGAAAACTTCTATTCTATTATGAACTTTTAACTTCAATCGTTGGAAAATTTTTAAGAATTAATACTTATGATCAACCAGGTGTTGAGGGTGGTAAAATTATTCTTAAAGAAATGCTAAAAAAATAAATTATCAGGAAATATAAAATGGCAATTTTTGGAACTATAGAAACAGTTAAAGCACAAATTAATAATCCTAGTTTTGAAAAGGCCTTATTATACATTGATAAACTTCAAGACAAAAATTCTGATGAATATAAAAGTCTTTTAAATATAGAACTTGATGAGTGTAATAAAATAGTATTGGATGAACACTGTTTTGTTTTAGAACAAGCTTATATTAGTAAAAATAAAGAAGATTGTTTTTTTGAATCACATAGAAAATATATTGATATTCAATATATTTTTGAGGGTGAAGAAATTATGGAAGTTGAAAACTTATCAAATCTTCAAGTTACAACTGCTTATAAAGAAGATTTAGATTATGCTAAATATTCACAATCTAAAGATTCTTCAATTTTAAAAATAAGAAAAAATGAACTTGCAATATTTTTTCCACAAGATGCTCATATGCCTTGTATTAGATTAGATGAAAATAAGAAAGTTATAAAAGCTGTTTTAAAAATATCTGTAAATAGCTAGAAAATTATGTCATTAATTTTCTCTGCTTTAATTCCTGTTTTTGCACTTATATTAATAGGGTATTTTTTCAAAAGAATAAAATTTCCATCACATGAATTTTGGCCACAAGCTGATAAATTAACTTATTATGTTTTAATGCCTGCTCTTTTGATTTTCAAATTATCAAATGCTTCACTTGAAGCACAAAATAGTTTTGGTTTTATTTTATCTGCACTTTTAGCAATATTTTTTACAATGATTGTTCTTATGATTGTAAATAAAATAAAACCCTCAAATCCTGCTGCATTTACTTCTGTGGTTCAAGGTGGAATAAGATTTAATACTTATGTCTTTTTAGCACTTGCAGGAGCAATTTTTGGGAATGATGGATTAGTTTTATCAGCAATCTTATTAACATTTGCAATACCATTTATAAATATTTTATGTATTACAATTTTTGCACTTTATGTGGGCAATGATAAATTAAATTTCATTTATTTACTTAAATCTATTATTACAAATCCTTTAATAATTGCTTGTGTTGTAGGTGGAAGTATAAATTTTCTTGGAATTCAATTACCTATAATACTAAATAATACACTTGAAGTATTAAGTAAAGCAGCTCTTCCAATGGGACTTTTATCAGTTGGATTTGGACTTGTAATAAAAGAGATTAAATCTTCAAAAAGCGAACTTATTATTTCAAGCATTGCAAAACATTTACTTCTTCCTTTTTTCATATTTATTCTTGGAAAATATTTTGGTTTAGATGATATGATGTTATCAATTTTGGTTTTATTCGCAGTTTTGCCAACAGCACCTAGCTCTTTTATTCTTGCACGTCAATTATGTGGAGATATTGGATTAATGTCAAGTATAATAACAGTGCAAACGCTAGTGTCTGCACTGTTTATAATACTCTTTTTAAAGTTCTTTGTTTAATTAAGATTTTTATTAACCTAATTCATGGGCTAAATCTGATTCTGCTTTTTCTAACATTGCAAACTCTTCATCTGCTGTTTTTGCAACTAAATGATTTTTACTATACATAAAGAAGTATAAAGCTCCAATTATATATAAAATAATTGTATAGTTAAATGCTCTGGGATCAAAAGCATAAACTCCTGTCAAAGCGACTAAAGATAATACAAATGCGATACCTGAAGTTACAACTCCTCCTGGTGTTTTGTATGGTCTTGGCATATCTGGATTTTTAACTCTTAATAAAATATGACTTAATGACATTAATGCATAAGATATTGTAGCTCCGACAACAGCCATAGCTAACATTAAATCACCCTCACCTGTTAATGATGCAAGAAAACCTAAAACACCTGGAACTATTAAAGCCCATGTTGGAGTTTTCTTCTTACTTGTTAATGATAAGAATTGTGGCAAATATCCTGCTCTTGAAAGTGCAAATACTAATCTACTATATCCATATATAATTGAGAAAAATGAAGCAACTAATCCAGCTAATCCTAAAACATTTACCGTTGTTGCTAATGTTGTATTTCCATTTATATTTAATGCATCAACTAAAGGAACAGCACTTTTACCAATAGCATCAGCTCCTGCAACACCTGCTAATAAAAATACTACTAATACAGCTGTAAAAAGTAAAAAAATCATAGCTGCAATAATACCTTTTGGTACGTCTTTCTCTGGATTCTTAGCTTCTTCAGCAGCTAAAGGAACACCTTCAACCGCTAAAAATAACCACATACCAAATGGAAGTGCTGCCCAAACACCATACCAACCAAAAGGTAAAAATTCACTAGCCCCCGCTGCTTCTGTTGATACTGCAATATCAAATAGTTTTGTTGAATCAAAATTTCCTATTAAAGCAACTGCTGTTGCGATAATTGCAAATATGGCTAAAGCACTAATTACCATCATTGTTTTTAAAGCTTCCCCTGCACCTATTAAATGAATAGATATGAAAACAATATAAAATAATGCATAAACTAATGGCCCATTAAATCCTGTAAGAGCTTCAACTGCAGAACCTATAAATATAACAATTGCAGCTGGCGCTAAGGCATATTCTATCAATATTGCAAGTCCTGTTAAATATCCACCAGCTGGTCCCATTACTTGTCTTGCAAAACTATATCCACCACCAGCTGCAGGAATTGAAGCTGACATTTCTGCTAATGATAAAACCAAACAAAAATACATAATTGCCATCAAACCAGCAGCAATTGCAAATCCACCCCAACCGGCATGGGCAATACCAAAATTCCATCCTGCAAAATCTCCTGAAATTACATATGAAATACCTAAACCTGCTAATAATACCCAACCAGCAGTTCCTCTTTTTAGTTGTCTTTTAGCTAGATAATTTTCATCTATATGAGCATTTTTCATTTTTTTCCTTTATTTAATTAAAAAATTTTCTTCATTAATATTATTTTCTATTACATCACTTGTTGTTCTATCTTTTAAATTTACACCTGATAATTCTAATCTTCTTGATTCTTTTAATAAATACATTGTTTTTTTTACAGCCTCCTCATAAGATAATCCTTCACTCCTAACATTTGAAATACAATTTCTACTAGCGTCTGTTAATCCAACTTTTGGATTCCATGTTAAATATAAACCTAAGCTATCAGGAGAGCTTAAACCTGGTCTTTCACCTATTAAAACTAAAGAAATTTTTGCTTTTAATAATTCTGAAACTTCATCACCAATAGCAACTCTTCCTTGTTGAACAATTACTAAAGGTGCAATTTCCCATTTTTGTGAATCATTTGTTAAAGCACTTAATAACTTTTCAATATAATTAACAGCATTTTCTTTTATTGCAAGTGAAGATAAGCCGTCAACTATTACAATTGATAAATCAAATGGTTCATTTTTGTCTAAATTTATTTTTTCTAATTTTTCTATTGAATCACTATTTAATCTACGACCTAAATCTGGTCTTTGTAAATATATCGTTCTACTTGTAGCTTGAGAATGCAATAAAATAGGAAGAAAATTTTCTGGATTTAGATTATTGTTATTAATTTGGTCATATACGTGTTCTATATCAAGAGGTAAATGAACAGTATCTTGAGCTTGGGCATGGGCTAATTGAAAAGCTAAAGAGTGTGAAGTTGGAATACTAACACCTGTTCTTCCTAATCCAATTCTTGCATCTGTATAATCTCTTAATAAATTCCAAGGATTTTCTGTAATAAGTGATTTTGAATCTGTTTTTTCTAAATTATTCATTATTTACTTCCTATTACGTTTGATAAAGATTTAAAAAAAGTTTGTGGCATTTTTTCATTTAAAATACATTTATCCATGTTTTTAAATATTTCCATTTTTTCAAGCCATACTGCAAACTCAGGAGCTGGTTTTAGATTTAAAACTCGTCTTGCATATAAAGCGTCATGAAAAGACGTAGTTTGATAATTAAGCATAATATCGTCACTTCCAGGAATTCCCATGATAAAGTTACATCCTGCAACACCTAATAATGTTAATAAGTTATCCATATCATTTTGATCGGCATCAGCGTGATTTGTATAACAAATATCACACCCCATTGGCAGTCCTAATAATTTTCCACAAAAATGATCTTCCAACCCTGCTCTTGTAATTTCTTTTCCATCAAAAAGATATTCAGGGCCTATGAATCCAACAACTGTATTTACTAAAAGTGGATCGAATTTTTTTGCAACTGCATAAGCTCTTGCTTCACAAGTTTGTTGATCTAATCCAAAATTAGCATTAGCTGAAAGTGAACTTCCTTGTCCTGTTTCAAAATACATAACATTATTTCCAACTGTTCCACGATTTAATGAAAGGCCAGCTTCATGAGCTTCTTTTAAGATTTTTAAATCCACACCAAAACTAGAATTTGTAGCTTGTGTTCCGCCAATTGATTGAAATACTAAATCAACTGGAGCTCCTTTTTCAATAGCTTCTATAGTATTTGTAACATGCGTTAAAACACATGATTGAGTTGGAATTTCATATTTTTGAATAACATCATCCATAAGTTTTAAAAGTTTTATTGTTTGCTCTACATTATCGGTTGCTGGATTTATACCAATAACAGCATCACCATTTCCATATAATAAGCCATCTAAAATACTTGCAGCAATTCCCATGACATCATCTGTTGGATGATTTGGCTGAAGTCTTGTTGAAAGTTGATTTGGTAAACCAATAGTATTTCTAAAAGACGTAACAACTGGACATTTTTTAGCAACCATTATTAAATCTTGATTTCTCATTATTTTACTAACTGCTGCTGCCATTTCTGGAGTTATTCCAGTTCTTGCTTTTTGAATTAATTCTACAGTTGTAGTATCACTTAATAACCAGTCACGAAAATCTCCTACTGTTAAATGTGAAATTAATTTAAAAGCTTCGGTATCATGGTCATCAATAATCAATCTTGTAATTTCATCATCTTCATAGGGAATCAACATCTCATTTAAAAATGTTTTAAGAGGAACTTCTGCTAAACGCATTTGGGCAACAACTCTTTCTTGTGATGAATGAGCAGAGACACCTGCAAGTAAATCTCCTGAACGTTTAGGTGTTGCTTTTGCCATAAGATCAGCTAAATTTTTAAAATTGTATATTCTATTCCCTAACATAAATTTATAAGAATTTTTCATTAAATTTTATTCCTTTTCTGATATAAAGATAAAATTGTATTATTAGTTTATAGCCCTAATATAGCTTTAATATTTTTTACTAAATATGTAATAATTGTTAGATAATTATGAAATTAAAATGTAATTTTATACCTTAATTTATTTTTGTAAGTAAATTTTCTGTATAAATTATGATCAATATTAAAAACATTAATATACAAAATAAATGGATAGAAATATTAATTAATGAAAATTAATAATGCAATTTAAGATAGAAAAAGAACTTTATATAAATATTCGAAAAGGAATCATATTTGATTTTTGGAAGCCACTTTTTTTATAAAATTTGTGTGCGTGGCAATTGTCATTATCTGTTAAAAGAGTGATTCTTTTACAGCCTTTATTTTTAGCAACTTCTATTGCATATTTTAAAAGTTCAGAACCAATGTTTTGATTTTGAAAGTTTTTACTTACTATCATATCTTCAAGAATAGCAACTTTAGTTCCTAGAGCTGTGGATATTGTATAAAGTATGTTAACCATTGCTACTATTTTTTCATTAATGCTAACTATTAAAATATTTCCTATATTTTCATTTTCTAAAATTGTTAGTAAGCCTTTTTCTTGAAGTTTCTTATTTACAGTAAACTCTAACTCTTGGGAAAAAAGTTCACTTAAAAGTTCAGATAAAGCAAAAATATCATTTTTTGTAGCAAATCTTATTATCAAATAAATACTCCAACTATCACTTTAATTGCAAGAGCTGTTAATAAAACTTTTAAGATTATAGTAAATTTCTTTCCATCTATAATATTTCTTAATTTAGTTCCAACCCAAGATCCTGCTATTGCTCCAATTACCATTGCAATAATTATGCCAATGTAATCAAAAAATACAAATCCAAAATACATAAATACAAATACTTTTAAAATATGACTTAAACTCATAAGTGCAGCACTCGTGGCAACTACTTCATCTTTATTTTTATAATCTTTTAGTAATAAAGTCATAGTAAGAGGGCCCGTAGCTCCCACAATTATAGAAAGACCTGTTTGAAAAAATCCTGCTAAAAAGTAGCTTTCATATCTCTTAATTCTTTCATTAAATTTTTCAGACCATAAAGAAAGTAAAATATAAATTCCAATAAATAAGGGAACATACTCAAGGGATATAAAACTTAGTATTGATGCAAAAATACCAATTCCCAAAAATGATCCTAATAAAAACTTTGGAATTACTTCATATTGAACATCTTTATATCCAAAAACTGCCCTACTTAGATTACTTGTCATTTGAGTCAACCCATGAACAGGAATAAGGGCATTTATTGGTAAAAATGATGGTAAAATCGCAATTAACATCATTCCTCCACCAACTCCTACAATAGCTGCAATTGTTGATGTAAGAAATGTCAAAATCCCTAAAAATAACTCTGTCATAAGTAACTCTCTTCTTTTATAATAAAGTTTAAAATACCCAATAAAGCCTTTATTATCAAAAAAATTGTTATACTCTCAAATTAAAAAAGGGAATAAATGGATATTTATCAATGGATTGGATTTTTGGGAATGATTTTTATAGTAATAGCTTACTTATTTCTTCAAACAAATAAATATTCAATTAATTCACTACAATACCAATTATTAAATTTAATTGGTGCAATTTTACTTTTAATTTCACTTTTTGTACATTTTAATCTAGGTTCTTTTATTATAGAGATATTTTGGATTATAATTACAATATATGGAATAATTATAAATATAAAAAGAAAAAAGAAGGAGCAAGAACAATGAAAACTTTAATACTTTGTTTTATTTTTTTAACAACAATTTCATTTGCACAAGACAATTATAATACTCAAAAAGCAGGTCAAATAGATATGCATGGAGGAAAAAGCGAAGTGCTTTTAAATAATAAAAACTCTTTATCAAATACAAATCTAAACTCACTTGGAAATATAGGAATTAATAAACCAACAGCACCTGTTGCTCCAAAAATGTTAATCAAAGAAGAGAAAAAAATAGAAGAAAAGGAAACTACTAAATAATGGCAATTTATAAATTTATATCATGGAACGTAAATGGAATTAGAGCAGTTGATAAAAAAGAGGCTCTAAAATGGGTTGATGAAGCTGATATTCATCTTCTTGGAATTCAAGAAACAAAATCAATGAAAGAGCAAATTCCAACAACTATTTTTGAAAAAGAGTTCAAAACTATGACAGCAAGTGCGTCTGCAATCAAAGGAAGAAGTGGAACTGCTCTTTTTACAGATATTGAAACTACATTTGAGTGTAACTGCCCAAGTGTTGATGTATTAGATGAGGGAAGAATAAACGAAGTTCATTTTACTTTAGGAGATAAAGATATTGCATTTTTTAATGTATATTTTCCAAATGGTCAATCAAAAGAAGAAAGACTTGCGTATAAAATGGAATTTTATGATAGATTTTTAGAGCATTGTGAAAACTTGAAAAAACAAGGTAAATCAATCATCGTTTGTGGAGATGTAAATACAGCTCACAAAGAAATCGATTTAGCAAGACCAAAAGCAAATGAAAAAACATCAGGATTTTTACCAATGGAGAGAGAATGGATGGATAAATTCATTTCACATGGTTACATAGATACTCTAAGACATGTTATTGGTGATGAACCAGAACACTATTCGTGGTGGTCATATAGAGCAAATGCAAGAGAGAATAATGTTGGATGGAGGATTGACTATTTTTTTGTGAGTGAGGATTTGAAAGAAAATGTTAGAGATGCTTATATTATGAGTGAAGTATTTGGAAGTGATCATTGCCCTATTTCTCTTATTTTAGAGGTGTAATTTATAAGATTAAATGAATAAAATTAAATTACAGTAAAAAAGTAAAAAAATTAAAATGTAGTATATTTTAAAAATACTTGTAGTATATTTTTATCAATAAAAAAGTATAATTTCTTATTAGGAGTTATACTTATGAAACTTATAAAAACAGAAGTAAAAGGTTTTTCTTATGTTGAAAACAAAAATGGAATTACTTATTACTTTACATATAGAGAACCATCAGCAAAACATTCAAAAAGAAAAAAAATATTAAAGTGCAATGAGCATAATAATAAAAATCTACAAAATGCTATATCAATCAAAGATAATATTTTAAAAGACAGCAAAATAAAAACTGTATTGAAAGATAATACTTTTAATTCATTAGACTTTCAAAATTTAAGTAATTACAATGAAAACCTTGAAGAAGGTATTGTAATGAATGATTTTAAAATTAATGAGTTATTTGATGTTTGGCATAAAAAAAGATATACAAAAAAGTATAGACAATTAAAAGAAACCTATGCTGGTATTTCAGAAGAACAATTTAGTAATGATAAAATCATACAAAAAAAGTTATATTCAGTAAAAAAAATGAATCTAATATTTGATAAAAATGTCAGAAATTCAACCATTGGTATAAAAAAATATGAAGAGTTAAAAAGAAAAGATATTACTACTTATTTTGAAAATGAATTAAATCAAGAATTAAGTTATACAACAAAATACAATATTATTCAAACTTTAAAAAATATGATAAATTCATTTAGAAGAGATGAATATATAACAATAGACAATGTGTTTGAAAAGGTTAGAATTCCAAGGCAACAAAGACAAAGAACACGTATATTAAGCCCTGAAGAAATTGAGTTATTATTAAAAGAGTGTAAAAAGTATAATAAGGTTCAATATAAAAAGATTTGGAGATATAATCAAGAAGTAAAGATAAAAATCCCACCTAATTACAATATTTATACAGCAGTTTATTTAGCAGTTATTACAGCAGGTAGAAGTAGCACTGTTCTAACAATAAGAAAAAAGGATATTGATTTAAAATCCAAAACAATAGAATTAGTAAATCATAAGAGAAATAATCACAAGTATAAAATCCCACTATCAGATGATGCAGCCAAATGGTTTGAAAAAAAATTAAAATATTATGAAGATGACGAATATTTAGTTAGATATTATAAAAGACAAAAAGATATATATACACCATTAGCAGCCATACCAAAAATCATATACAAAATTATGGATGAATTATTTAATCAAAATGTAAATAAAAGAACATTAGATGGAAAGGACTCTTGCGTTAATTTCCACACTATTCGTCGTAGTATTGCTACAAATCTAGCAATAGCAGATTTTGATATTTATAAAATTAAGAAATTATTAGACCATAATAAAGTTGATACAACAGAGTTATACCTAAACTTATCATATCAAGACTACAAAAAAGATTTATCAATTTGGCAAAATGAATTGTTTAAAGGTTTTAAACAGAATAATGAAGTAAAAATAACTGATAATGGCATAAAAATAGAAGATAATATTAGTGATTTAAAACAAAAGTTAATTAAATCCATTCTTGCTATATCAGGTCAAGAAGATGATGAAATGGTAAAACTTGTATTAGAGACGTTAAATGAAAATGAGTTAAAAAATAAACTGCTAGAAAAAATCTAATAATCTCACTAATTTTAAATGATAAGAGGGAGAAGAACTAAATCTTCTCCATTAAATTCCCTAAACTACTTGCTTGTTTTAATTCTACATCCGTATCAAGTGCTTTAAAATGTCTTTTTCCACATTCAATTTTCGCACTCTCACTATTTCTTAAATCAAGTCCTAAATCAGCACCTTTACTCTCAACTACAAAATATAATTTCTCACTATTATCTTTTTCTATTAAAACAGCCCAATCAGGATTATAAGTTCCTAATGGTGTATTGATTTTAAACCAATTAGGTAATTTAGTAAATAATTTAACATCAGGGTTTCTATCAAAATCTTGGGCGAATTTTAATTCTATATCTGAATCATATACAGTATATTCAAATGGTGTTTTATATTCATTTTGTATATCAGAATGTTTTAAATTCTCATACATATTTTTATTTAAATATCCAATTAATTCTTCATTTTCAAATGATTCTTGTGCGTAATAATATTCATCACCTAATCTTTGATATTTAATACCATCAACTATAAACATATTCATAGTTTTTTTGATAATCTCAACCACCTTTTCTATAAACTTTTGAGGATTGTTTTTAAAGTCATTTAACTTTTCACTCTTAACTAAAATATCTACAATTACTTTTCTTGTTAAGTTAGTTTCATTTTGAATATAAGTGATAATATCAGGTAGTTTATAATCAATAATTTCACTATCTACATATTTGTCTTTAATAAGTGTATCGTCATCAACTTCAACACCTACTTTTGTGATTTTATTTTTTGCTTTTGAATATAAGTATTTAATCTTAGTTACTGATACTTCATTTTGAATATGTTTTACACATTCTTTAATTAAATCTTCTTCATTAAAATCAACTCTGTAAGTAGTTTTGAATTTAATTTTATTCCATAAGTTTTTAAAATCTTCACCTAATAAAACTTGTTTATTAACTCTAACAACTTTTTTATCATCTGCGTTTTTAACATTAAGTTTTCCAGCGATTGATTTAATTACATTAACAATTTGAGGTTTCAATTCAATATATTCTTCGGGTACTTCAAAAGTATTATTATTTAAGTCCATTCTTAAAGAATCTTGTACTTTTCCTCTTGAATCTATATATTCTTTCTCTTTTAAATATTCAGTTAATTTCTCACTTGAATCAGCACCTAAATAAACAATCTCACCTTTTTCATTTTTGTAAGTGATATTAGAAAATATATGTTCTTGGATAACTCCAAATTTAATACCTTCTTCTTTTTCAATCTCTTTTTGTAATCCTTCTGCGAATTGTTCATAAGTTTCATTTGCCATAACTGTAAGAGTATTTACATCAAATCCATAAACTCTTTCCCCATCTTGATTAACACAAATTCTTAAACCTCTACCAATCTCTTGTCTTCTTCTAATTTCAGATTTTGTACCCTCTTTTAAAGTACAAATTTGGAATACATTGGGATTATCCCATCCCTCTTTTAAAGCACTATGAGAGAATATAAATCTCAAATTATCTTCAAATGATAGAAGTTTTTCTTTGTTCTTCATAATTCTATTAAAAGTGTCTTCGTCATCCTTATTACCTTTTAATTCACCCTTTGGATTTTCACTACTATCTTTAAAATTCCCTTTTTTATCTTGTGAAAAATATCCGTCATGAATTTTTTCAACATCAACATTTATATCTTGGTGTTCTTCAAATAGGTTTTTATATTTAGGATATTTAATAACTCTTTGATATTCCTCTTCAAACCATATAGAGAATTTACCTTTAATAGGATTACCCTCTTCGTCATATTCTCTATAATTTGAAACTTTATCAATAAAGAATAAAGATAAAACTTTTATCCCTCTTGGATTTAGTTTCATTTCTTTATCTAAATGTTCCTCAATAGTTTTTCTTATTTGTAATCTTTTAATAGTATCTTCATCAACATCACCAATTGATTCACTTAATCTTAATATTGTTCCATTAGAGAACTGTACATATTCATTCCCTTCTTCAACATAAATATCATTTACATTGTAGTCTTCATATACATCTCTTTTAGTAATATCATAAAGAATTGAACCATCTTTAATAGTTTTAGTAGTTCTTTTGATTTTACCCTTATCATTTACATCAAGTTCTAATACAACACTAATAGGTTTTTTATTAAATTTCATTACTTTGATATATGCTTGATTTTGATTATCAGTAGTTCTAACATTAGCAACTTCAATTTGTTTAACTAATTTTTGTTCGTATGCGTCAATACTATCTAATTTATACAATAAATTATGTTTATCAATATGAGTAGCACTATATCTTAATTTACATAGAGGGTTAAGTGTTTTAATCGCTTCTTTTGATTTTGGAGTACTATCTACACTTTGAGGTTCATCTATAATAACAATAGGATTAGTAGAAGAGATAAAATCAATAGGTTTCATTCCATTTAATCTATCATTAGTTCTATGAATTAAATTAGCAGTATTTTCTTTTGTAATATCTGTAAAACTCTTTCTAAATGCGTCAATGTTTATAATCATAATTCTAATATCACTACTTGTAGCAAAATCTCTTACTTGTTCTAAGTTAGAACTATCATATACAAAGTAATCATATTTTACATTGTCAAATATTGATTTAAAATGTTCTTCTGTAATCTCTAATGTTTTATTAGTACCTTCTTTGATAGCAATTGAAGGAACTACAATAATAAACTTTGTAAATCCATATTTTCTATTCATTTCAAACATAGTTTTTAAATATACATAAGTTTTACCAGTACCAGTTTCCATTTCTACTGAAAAATCCATTGTTTTTAAATCTTTAACTGATTTTGTTTGAGGTAATCCATTTCTTAACTGTATATTCTGAATATTTAATAGAATATCGTCTTCTAATAACTCTAATCTATTTCCTATACCTAAATCATTTGTCATAGTAAAAAGGTTATCATTTAAACTTGATACTGTAAAGTTACTTTGACAAATCTCTTGTCCTTCAAATATATCAACCATTGAGTTAATGGCATCATTTTGGTATTGTAATTGACTTTCAAATTGTATTTTCATAATTAAATACTCACTACTTCTTCAATACCATTTTGTTTTAGAATTTGTAAAGAGTTAGTTTTAACAATACTATCTTTAAAACTACTATCTTTAAATACAACTCTAATTGTTTCTAATCCATAATCTTCTTCAAATTTAGTTTTTAATTCAGATATTTTTTCAACTGTATCTGTATCAATATTTTTATCTAAACAACAAACTAATGAACCATAACCAATACTATAAATAGTTTTATCATTTATTTTTAAAGTTTCTATTGGAAGAGTTAAATCAAGTCCATATTTTAAAAGTATTTCATATACTAAATCTTCTTCTGTTCTATCTGATTTAATATTATCTACCATATCTTCAAGTGTTTTTTCAACATTATCAAAATCACTATCCCATTTTTTAATATTTGAAGAATCAAGTTTTAATACTTTAAATCCAATATCTAATTCTGATAAATCTTTATCACTATTTTCTTCAAGAATTTTTTCACCTGCTCTTCTGATTCTCTCTTTTCCAATTTCACAAATGTTTTTATATCCATTTTTATATGCTTCACTTTTTTCATCCGTCTCTTCGGGTAATTGAACACAAATGAATTTTCTATTTCCATTATCTTCTGAATTTAGTTTCATAACTGAATGGGCAGTAGTCGCAGAACCTGAAAAAAAGTCAAGAACTATACAATCATTTTCTTCAAATAATGTCAAGAATAGTTCTATTAATCCGATACTTTTAGGTGCCGTAAACAATGATTCTTTTGTCTGAAATAAATCTTTTAAATATGTTCCAGCAGATGTTGTCTTTACATCTATTTTGTAGTCAATAATTTTCTTTTTGTTTACCAATGCGTCATATGTTCTATTCACAATTAAACTTTTCATTCTAATTGTACTATTGAAATTTTTTTCAAAAATTTTATCATCTTTAAATTCTAAAGCATTGTCTTCAAACAATAATTTAATTTTAGATTGAGTATAAGTGTTTTCAACAAAATTCATATTTTCATTAAAAGATATATACCTAATATATCCATTTTTTATTAAACCATCATCAACAATATCAATATTTTGTTCTTTTTTAAATATTATTTCACTTGAAGTCTTACTATAATAAACAGTGTAATGTTTTTCTGAATTAAAGTTTTGAACTACTTTATTAAAATCATTTTTTCCAACTAAAACCCTTTTCCCACTATTATGAACAAAGTTTCCGTCCTCATCTTCTTTCATATCTTTGATATTTTTGGGAATATTTTCAATAAAGCAACTATATTCTTTATTTTTCGAATAAACTAAACAAAATTCATTACTTACAGAAATAAACTTTGAATTTTTTCTTCCTTTTGGATTGTTCTCAACTGAAAGTAACGAGATAAAATTATCTTCACCAAAAATTTCATCACAAACTTTTCTTAAATTTGTTACTTCATTATCATCAATAGAAATAAATATTACTCCATCGTCTTTAAGTAGATTTCTCGCTAATTTTAATCTTGGATATATCATATTCAACCAATCACTATGATATCTACCACTTGTTTCACTATTAGTTGACAATTTATTTCCTTCACTATCAACTTGTCCAGTTTGTTCCAAATAGTTTTGAATATTATCTTTAAAGTTATCTTTATATACAAAATCTTTACCAGTATTGTATGGTGGATCAATATAAATCATTTTTATTTTTTTATGATATGACTTTTGAAGAAGTTTTAATACTTCAAGGTTATCACCTTCAATATATAAATTTTGAGTAGTATCAAAGTTCTTACTCTCTTCTTCACAAGGACGAAGAGTTCCAGTTGAAGGTGTTAAAGCAATTTTTTTTGATTCACTTTTACCATTCCATGTGAAGTTATATCTTTCATTTTCCTTGTCTGAAAATTTACCTAATTCTTCTTCAAGTTTTTCAAATTGAAGTTTTCCTTCACTAAATACTTCAGGAAATATCTCTTTTAATTTCTCTATATTATCACTAACTATATCCATACTTTTTCCGTCTAATTTTGTCATAGTTTTTCCTTCAATCCTTTCAATTTATCATTCATATTTTTTAATTCAATTTGTAATGGTACTTTATCATTAAAATTTGGTTCTTTTTTTATCTTATTTTTTTGTTCTGTAATTTGAGTTTCTAAAAGTTGAATCTCTTCTAATAATTGTTTTGTATTAGTAGAAACCTCTAATGTTCCACTATATTTAGAGGCATTAAAAGCAATAAGTTTATCTAAATAACTATCGTAAAAAGATAAAGAATCCGTAAATGGGTGATTATTGATATTCAAATTTTCTAAAAATCTTTTATCAATTTCATTAAGACTATTAAAATCTAACCATTTAGAAAAATGTACTTCCTCAACTACTAATTTTGAACTATCTGATTTATTAATTCTTTTGGGAGATAAACATAAACATAACTCTTCTTCATAAGTATAAAAAACAATTAATGGATATGGTATTTGTTGAATAATCTCATTTATAGATTTTAGTTTATCTTTATTAGATATTTTTACTTGAATAATAGCAATTTCACTATAATCCTTAACCTCATCAATATATGGATTAATATTAATAGTATTACTATTTAAAAGATTAGATAATTCTATCCTATTTATATATTGAGATAAAACTTTTCTCTCATTTACATTCAAAGAAAAATTATCATTGAACTCTTTTTTGTCAAGTTTTTTCCCTACAAAACAACTTTCAGGGATTGATAAAGAATTAAAAAAATCTTCCATTATTTTCACTTTATATTATTTGTTTTTTATAATGAAATTGAATAAAATTAAAAAGATCTTCTCCAAATGATTTTTTTATTGACAATTCTGAATTTGAATAAATCTCAAAAAACTTTTCATCATTAAAATCTATTGTTTCGGGTTCCTTTTTACTGATACCTTCTGAATGTATATATAATGTTTCAAAATTAAATAATTGTTTTGTTTCATCACTAGATTCATTTAAAAATATTTCTAAATTACATAATGGTAAATTGTACGAAAGATATGAAGTCTCAATTTTATTATCTTTACTATCTTTATCACCATTTAATTTAGATTGAGGTGATTGAACAATTACTTTATTAAACTTAAATTTGTTTAAATCAATATTATGTATATCTACTTCTAATATATTTTTATAAAACCATTTTATCAAGAGAGTTTCTGAATGAATTATATTATAGATATAAACATATTCAACTTCTCCTTCATCAATAGCAATTATATAATCTGACTCTTTTTCAAATATTTCTATTATTTCAGATTTTGAATAATTACAAATTTCTTTTATTTCAGTATTGTTAAAATATTTGTTGTTTATTAATGAGTTAATCATCATAATGTGTTCCTTTTTAATTATTTAACTATCATATAAGATATTAATTCAAACTCTTGTTTAGGTGTGTTATTTGTTGATATATTTGTTCCACCACGACTAAATAGTGTAGATAAACCTTTTTCTTCTTTTTTACCTACAATACTTTCAATAGCAGTATTTAAACAATCTATATAATGTTCCATATCATTACCATTTTTTGTTTCACTTCTAAAATTATCAAATAATTCAATATTTGGTTCATCATTACCTAAACTCATTTTCTTCATAAAATCTAATATAAGTTTAGCATTTGAAAAGTCCAACTTAATGTCTCCTTTTTCATCAATGAATACTAAATAGTATGGTTCTAATGAAAATTTATCATTGTTAGTGTTGTCAATCTCTCCTAACATTTTTATACAAAAAATTACACCTTTCCCAAACTGCTCTATAAATTCACTATTGTCATTTAATACAATTGAATATATACCACTTGGAGTTCTTTCAAGTAATGAAGAGTGTTCTTTCATATAATTAGATAAATCCATTCTAAAATCATTTAATGTTAAATCTGTAATTGATATACCACCATTAACATCTTCTAAATCTACAACTTGATTTTGAAGTTCTTTTAATTGTTTTGACCTATATGATAAATCATTCATCTCTTTATTAGAAGTATCAATAACATTCTCTTCACCAGTAGCAGATACATCAAGTAATACCATTCTACCACTAACTCTACTTTCAAGATTAATATATTCATCAAGTTCCATATTTGCCCAAAAATTAACTAACTGAATATATTTATTTTTACTTCCTAATCTATCTACCCTACCAAATCTTTGAATAATTCTAACTGGATTCCAATGAATATCATAATTTACTAAATAATCACAATCTTGTAAGTTTTGTCCTTCACTAATACAATCAGTAGCGATTAATATATCAATCTCTTTTGTTTGAGAAGGATCAATTTTCCCTCTATCTTTTGATATAGGTGAAAAGTGTGTAAGTAAAGTATTTAAATCTCTCTCTTTTGGAAATAGTGTTGATTGATTAATTCCACTACCAGTTATTAAGCAACTTTCAACTCCTAATCCTTTTCCCCATTGTGAGATATTATCATATAGATATTGTGCCGTATCAGCAAAAGCAGTAAATATGATTACTTTCTTATTGTTTTCATTTAAAGGATTTTGAATTTTATGTTGAATATTCTCTTTTAGAGTTAAAAGTTTTTTATCTCTTTGAGTATTAACTTGTATTGAGTATTCTAATAACTCTTCAAGTTTCTCAATATCATTATTAATATCTTGTTTCCATTTAATAATATCAATATCAGATATTAAAACTTTTACATTATTACCAATAAGTTTATCAGCAAATTCATCACTTTCAATATCAATATCAACAATACTCATTTCTTCTAAAATATCTTCTCTTTGAGTATTGATATGTTCTAATAATTCTAAATTCTTATTTAATACTTTTTGAACTGTTAAAGTAAATGAATTAATAGAACTTTCCATTCTTTTTAATAAATTTACTCTCATTAAATGAATAATAGAATTTTCCCTATCTACTTGTCTAAATCTACCTTTTGAAGTGATAGTGTCATACTTATCTTCATACTCTTGTTGTTTGTGAGGTAATACATATCTTAATGGAGAATAAGCACACAAAGTCATTTTTCTAATAGTTTTATTTATCTCACTTAATGGTGGAAACTTATCTTCTGTATCTATATCAGATTTAATATTTATAGGTTTTAATCTTGTAGGAAATTCACCTATATCTTTTGTATTGTAATACTTTTGAATATGTTTTCTACTTCTTGCGATTGTAATTAAATCAAGTAGTTTAAAATAGTCAAAATCCAAACTATCTAATAATGATTTTGTATTTCTTTTTTCATCACTTAAATCCAACCATTTATTAAATTTATTTTGTGCTCTTCTCAAAGTCATTTCAATTGAATTAATACCAAAATCTCTAAATGAGTTATCATTACCTTCTGTAATAAATTGAAGTTGATTTTTTAAGTCATTCAATCTATTATTTACAGGCGTAGCACTTAACATTAAAACTTTTGTTTTAACACCTTTTTTAAGAACATCTTCTAAAAGTTTTTCATATCTTGATTTATTCTTTTTTTTGTTAGTTGAAGTGTTTCTAAAATTATGAGATTCATCTATTACAATTAAATCATAATTTTCCCAATTTAAAGTAGATAAATTGATTTCTCCACTGTAACCTTTTTCTCTTGTTAAATCTGTATGATTAAGTACATCATAATTAAATCTATCTTCTGATAATATATTCCTTCTATCATTGATAGTATATAAAGTCCAATTCTCTCTTAATTTTTTAGGACATAAAACTAAAACTCTATCATTTCTTAATTCATAATATTTAATAACTGCTAATGCTTCAAAAGTTTTACCAAGTCCAACAGAATCAGCAATAATACAACCATTATATTTTTCAAGTTTATCAATAGAACCAAGAACACCATCTTTTTGAAAGTTATAAAGTTTATTCCAAACAATAGTGTCTTTGAAACCAGTTTTAGTTTTAATTATCTCTTCTTCATCTAACTCACCAAT
This sequence comes from Arcobacter acticola, assembly GCF_013177675.1. Lineage (NCBI taxonomy): Bacteria > Pseudomonadati > Campylobacterota > Epsilonproteobacteria > Campylobacterales > Arcobacteraceae > Arcobacter > Arcobacter acticola. The sequence continues at coordinate 1,037,619 of NZ_CP042652.1, read as the reverse complement.
AAAATCTTTAAAGATATTATATAAAGTTATAAAATATAAAAGATTAGGTGATTTATCTTTAAATATTTCTTCTAAATTATTTAGAACTTTTTCTTTTATATCAGATACTAATGTAGGATTATTCCATAACTCATTAAATGTATTTAAAAACTCTTTTGTAGTTTCATAATCACTTATTCCAGTATTCATTGAAAAAGTATTTGAATGAGTATAACCTAATCCATCAGAAGAGAAATTTGAAGTTCCTTGAATTACAAAATCATTCTCTCCTTGATTTTTTGTATGATATAAAGTAAATGGTATAGAATTATTGATTTTTGATTCTCTAATTTGAGATTTATTCTTTAACCACTCATAACACTCTTTGGCTATTTTTTCTTGTTGAAGTTTATTCTTTAATTTTAATTCTTCTTTTGTAGAAGTTAAAAGATTTAGATTGTTTTTAAAAGTATTAGAACTAATTAGAAGTCTTATTTCATCTATTTTATTAAGTTCTTTTTGTAAATGTTTATATCCTTGAAGAGTGAAATACCCTGAAATGATAGATAACTTACTATTATTAGAAATATGTTCTTTTAATACTTCGCCTACTTTATTATTCTTTTTATTGTCAATTAACATTTTTCCCCAAACTTTTAAATAATAGTTTTTATAATACTAAAATTTAGCAAAATAAAAAATATAATTCTAAATTATTTCATAACAATTTGAAAACTTAAAAATTACTTCACACTATTTAAGTATGTTGATTCTTTTTTGATATTTGCAAAAACAGATATACTTTCCAATAGCAAATTGTCAAAATAACACTAATATTAGTTAATATTTTTATAAATAGTCCAATATAGGTTTCTTAGACTATAAAAATCAAAACTTAATCTTTTTTTGATACTGAAATAGATAGAATCAGTTTATTAAAAGTAAAGAGTTTATTTAAAAATATGAATATATCACAATTAAAAAAAATAACCATTTTAGAAGATCACAAGCAATATAAATTTACTGTCTTATTCAAAGATTTAACAGCATTAAAAAATGTAGACTTAGAAGATTCATTAAATACTTTAATTGCATACTATGAAATTGAAGAGGATGTTTATTGGGATGAAATTTGTATTTATCAAATTACAAATGAAGAAGAACTATCTCTGAAAAAAAAAGGTTTTAAAGAACCATGTATTATTAGTAAATATAAAAATGAAATAGTTAAACTAACATAGTATTTAGCAAAATTTCAACTCCTATTTAATCCTTTAATCTTAAATGCCCACACTTTGCTCTTTTTAGTTCTCTTAACCCTTTTTATCTTAATCCTGTATCCAAACCTACAATCTAATTTCTTTTTAGATTTATTGCTATTTTTATATTTAGATTTAACCTTAACCCTAACATCAACCTCCTCAAATAAATAAACATAATTAACTCCAACCTTCTCCTTTGTAATAAGTTTAATAGATTTTGAATTAGTAGTATTTCTTTGAATATGAGATTTAATATAAACAGAATCTTTTCTATCTTTTGAAATTATTATAGTTTTATTATGAATGGCAGATAATATTTCTTTGTATCTGTTTTTAGTTTTAAACTTATAGTTTTTATAAATATATTTAACTATTGAATTACTAATACTCTTTTGAGATGATGTTGTAAAATTAACATTCCTAAAATGATGCTTGAATTGTTCTAATTGTAAATCAAAGTTAATATAGTCTTTAATTACATAATTGAAGTTTTTACTATTGTCTTTTGCAAGTGATAATGAATTAGATTGGTCATTTTTGTAGTTCTTACATAAAACTGCTTCATAGGCTTTTTTTATTGGATTTAAATTTGAATAAAAAAGTTGAATATGCAAATGTGGTTGAGATGTTTTTGTAAATTCAATATTTGAAAAATATTTAATACCTAAATCACCATTGTTTTTATTTCTTTTGTATCTATTTAATAGTTTAAAAAACTCTCTTCTAATTTTTAATACTGTTGATAATTTTCCATCATATGGAGTTAATGTAATTAAACACTTCTTTAAATGTGCATTCTCTGTATATAAAGCTAAATATTGAGCTATTACTTTTTTATTGTTTGATTTTATCTTATCAATAAAGTTTTGATGTTTTTTAGTTGTATTAGTTAAAAATCTTGTATTCATTAATTTAATCCTTTGAAATTGTTTTTAGGATTGATTATGCAATGAATTAAAAAATAAAAAACAGTTTTTTTATTTAAAAAAATCTATATAATGAATCAAAGTTTGAAATTAAGTTGAAAGGAAATTTAATATTAAAAATAAAATAAAGGGGGATACCACAAGGGGGAACTTGGTTCTCCCCTTTGGCAAGAGGAATGTTTAAATACCTTTAAACTTCCTTCTTGACCTTAAAAGAGTGATTTAATGGTAGTAAAGTTTTTGTTTAGATTTTTTTGCTAATTTTATTTTCTGGTTTTTATAAAAATGAATTAAATATTTATAATAGGTATTATTTAGGAGCATAAAAATATGACTACAAATACCTGTTTGATAAAATCAATCAAAGATATAGATAAATATATAGTATATTTGCTAAATGAAGATAAACATAAGAACCAAGATATTATCCATAATGATGTATTGGAAAAAACAAACTACCTATTAAGTGAATCTAATATTTGGAAACAAACCCAAGAGTTTAAAAAAGGACATAGACCTAAACCTTTATCAATTGTTCTATCATTTCCTGCTGGAACAAGTAAAAATGATTTTATAAAAAAAGCATTGGAAAAACTTCACCTTTGGATTAGAAAAATATCAACACTTGAAAAACTTAATCTTGATGATAATGATATAGAAAGAATAGTTAGGTCAATTCCTTATGTAGCTCATTATAAAGAAAGTAATCCCCATGTGCATTTTTTATTTCCAAAAATATTTCCTAAATATAGTTTTGATGAGAACCATAAAAAAATAGTAAGTTTAGAATATATAAATATATATAAATTCAAATACACAAATATTTTATATAACCTTTCTGGATGGAACATAAAAGAAAAAGTTCTTCATAAAAAACAAGAAGAAAAAATAAAAAAATCCAAATCTTCAACAGTTTATTTAAAAGATAAGCTATTTGATGAGATTGATAAATATAAAGGATTAAATGACAAACTTGATAAGTTTATACTTCTTTTAGAAAAAGACCTTGAAAAAGGTCATACAGAAAAGGCTATTAAAAAACTTGAAAAGATTAGAAGGAGAAATGATTAATGGATAAATTACAAATATTTTCTGCTATATCATCAATTACTTTACTAGCAGGTATTTATTATTACAATCAATTAGTAGAAAAACTAAAATCAAACAATTTAAAACTTCAAAATGATATTAAATCTTTAAATGAAAAAATTGATTCAATGTTTAATATAGAAAAAAATAAATTTTTAAGTGAAGTTAGAAATGATATTAAAAAAGATAAAGATAATTTTAAACAAGAAATTGAAGAATCATTTGAAGCCTTTGGAGAAGACATTGTATTTGAGTTTAAAGTTGATGAAACACTTTCTAAAAGTGAGTTTATATCACTTAAAAAAGTAGTTGAAGGTAAAAAAAATAAATATGAATTTTTATTATCTTCATTGTTAAATAAAGAAACTGTTGATAAGCAAAGATTAAAAACTATGGATGAAACTATTTCTACTATTAAAAGTAAATATGAAACCTTTTCAGAAGATATTACTACTAAAATAGGAAATATTACAAAATTTGTAAATGAGAATACTGATAGAAGTAAAGAGGGTAAAAAAATGGCTAAAGATTTTGAAGAAAGAATCTCAAATCTTGAATCTTTGTCTTTTGAAAAGGTAACGGATGATGGTTCTAGTGGTGATTATTCATTTATTGGTGATAGTGCAGAAATGGAAGATTTAAAAGTTGATTATTCCCCAGGGAATAAATTTCCTCCAAAACCACCCAAACCAAGTATTTAAAATTAATATGATAGGTGGCTATAGAAAGATATTGAATTTTTATTCAATACCTTCTATTTCTGCTAATTTTTTTAAATATTTTCTAATATTTATTTTAGATTTAAAATAAATCTCCTACCCAACTTTTGGGGAGAAATTTTTCTTTGGTTTATTTTGAATTGTATTATTTACCACTTGATTATTTTGCATAGTTTGAGGATTTTGAAGATTGTTATTATGCTGATTTTTTATTTGTTGCTTTAAATGATAATTATTCATTAGGTAATTAGTTGATTTAGTTGCATGTGATGCTGCAGAATACAGAATATTTGGTCTTTCTTTTAATGCTGTTATCCAAGAGTTTAAATAACTAGCTTGTTTTTTTGAATTAGGTTTAATGCCATGTTCTAAACTTAAAAATGCACTTCCAAGTTCTGCAATTAATTCTTCAAATGCGTATCTTTCATCACCAAATACAGTATGTTTTTCAAATCTATCTAATCTAGTAGAATGTCCAGTATAATGGGTTAATTCATGCATATAAGTAGAGTAAAATTCATTTTCAGATTCAAAGTCCTGATAGTGTGGCATAAAGATACAATCATCATTTGGAGAGTATGCAGGTTCTCCTCTGTAAGTATTTATATTAAAACTATCTATAAAATGTTGAATATTTGAATTTGGAATATTGTTTTTTATCTCTGGTTCATATTTAATACCTTGAGTTTGAGTAATATTAAATACATTGTATGATTGCATTATAAAATATTTCTCAATTCTCTTTTCACCTGTTGTTTCATCTTCAACTTCTTTTTCCATAGGTTTCATAAAAAAGATTGGAGTTGATTTTTCACCTTTGATAACTTTACCACCTAAATTATTTACTTGATTCATAGTTAAAAATCTACTGTCAGTAAAACCTCTATCAAGTAGTGTTAGTATATTCATTCCTGAATAAGAATTTCCACTCTCAAAGTTCCTAGGAAGACTTACATTCATAACCCAAGATTTTGTCCAAGGTTCAGTGTCATTTTTTTCTAACTTTGAAATAAAGTTTTCAACTACTTGATTGTATTTTTCTTTGACAGTTGTTCTTTTTATTTGATTATTAGCATTTGTATTAGTTTGTGGAGTATTATTAGTATTTTCCATATTATATTTTTCCTTTATAATTAAATAGAAGGAAATTTTGAATTATTCCTTCATATTTAGATTATAAAGATTGGAAAGATTTTTTTATGTAATAAAGTTTTTCAGTAGTTTTTATTAGTTAATTTTTCAATATCTCTCATTTTAATCCATATAATAGATATATTGTTGATTTAATTGAGTATTTTCAATAAATATATAACCATTTGAAAAATGTAATAGATAATTTCCAGTTTTTATTGTTCCATAGTTAATGTAATCATTTTCACAATCTCCATACTCTGTTGTGAAGTAAAAAATGATATGGTCATAATAATTTCTGAAATAAACCTTGTTTTTTTCATTTGTGTAAAGATTATCACAAAGTTGATTTTCACTTTTAACACTATTTTTACAAAAATCTATAAAATCTGTATAACCACTATTACTAAACTCTCTTAATACTAAACCTTGGTAGTTTATAAAGTTTTATAGAGTTGAAAAAAACTTAGTATTTAAATTAAAAAATTCAAATACTTTATTATCTAATTGTGTGGTAAATGAAAATTGAACCTTATTTGTATCTATATGGTTTGTTTTGTTCTTAAAATCACTCATTACTGATTCTTCAACTTTTTTTATTTCTTTATCTATTTTATTTTTAATTTTTGACATATTTGACTCCTTGTCGTTTTATATTGAAGTTCATTTATAATGAACAAATCCTTTGTCATAAAAGACACTTAAACCCTCTATAAGTCCTCATATTGAAGACTTAATAAAAGGTTCAAGAAACTAATGTTTCTTTAACTTTTTGATTTTTTTGTTTAAATATGTGAAGTTTGTCAATTCTTACTATTTCACCAAGAAGTTTTTTCATAGTTTCAACTTCCATTGTATTTCCAAGTTGTTTTTTAATTTGAGAATTTGATAAGTGAGACATATCCATATCTTCTTCAAACCCTTGTATTTTTTTAAGTTCTAGTGGTGATAGATATCTAACTCCAATACCGTCATTTATTAAAACTAATCCACTTGTTAATATAGTAGGACAAGAATAGTTGATATTAAATACTCTTTGGTCTGATTCTCTTTTTGTTCCTAAATATTTGAAGTCTTTTTTTAAGTAACCTCTTTGTTTTTCAATTGGTCTATCCCAAGGGATATATTCACTTTTATCAAGGTATTTGTAGTTATCTTCAATTAAACAATCTTTGATTGATTTTGTAGTAATTGTTTTTTTAGGGAAATTAAATTTAATTCCAATATCTTTTCTAATTAAAACAACAAACATTCTAACTCTTGTAGTATTTCCACCAAGTTCAACAGGATTAATTTTTTTATATTGAATATCATAGTTTCCAAGACTTTCAAATTTTTCTAAAATACATTCAAAGTCTTTACCACCATTAGAACTTGTAACTCCACCAACATTTTCCCAAATTGAGTATTTTGGTTGTAGGTCTTTTAATATTCTAAATCCTTCAAAGAATAGTTTTGATTTTTCACCATTTAAACCTTGTCTATTGTTGTTTGAAAGACTAAAATCTTGACAATTACTTCCCCAAACATATAAATCACAAGAATTTAATTCATTTGTATTTACTTTTGTAATATCACCAAAGACTTGTTTTGGATTAGAGTTTTTAATTAAAGTTTGTCTACACCATTTATCAAAGTCAATAACAAACTCATTTGTATGATTAACACCTAATTTTCTTAAAGAGTAAGTAGGACAATCCATTCCTGAAAAACTTGTTCCAATAGAAATTGAGTAATCTTCATTTTCATGAACATAATCAACATTATTAACAGGAGTATTTACTCTTAATGATAAAATCTCTAATTTTGATTTAGAAGATTTTGAATTTGAAATTGAATGTTTTCTTGAAAAGTTAGTGTAAGATTTAAAGTAATCTTGGAAATCTTGATGGTCATTGTTTGAATACATAACATATTTGTATTTTTCACAAGAATTTAACATTTTTATATGTGTTGAAGTTTTTGTAAAACAGTTCTCTTGTTTAAATCTTTTTTTGTTGTATTGAATATCTGTGTTGATATATGGTGGGTCTAAATAAATAAATGTATCGTGGTCATTGTATTTTGAGATTAAACTATCAATATCTAATGTTTCAAATACAAACTCAATTTGTGAGTTGAATAATTCACTTAATTTAAAGATATTCTCTTTGATTTTTTGAGTATTTACATCTAATGTAGACCAATTAAATGAAACATTGAACTCACCTTTTTTATTTTCATTGTATAAACCATTAAATTGGTGATTTAATACAAATAAAACACAAGCGGCATTAACATCATTGAAATTATCTTTATTCATATGTTTTCTGATATGTTTATAGAACTTCTCACAATTTTCAATATCTTTTCTTTTATCTTTTGGATAAACTCTTGTTTTTTGAAAATCACCAACTAATGATTGATATTTATTTTCTAATTTCTCATAATTACCCCAAACTTTTTCAGGATCTTTTTGAATCCATTTATATAAATTGATTAGTCTTTTATTTAGGTCATTTAAAACAACTTTTTTAGGACTTACATATTGTAAGATGATTATCAATGACGCTAATGAACCTGTGAATCCTTCAATATATGTTTCAACTTCAATTTTCTCACTACTATTTTTTTCAAACTCTTCTTTGAAGTGATTGATAAATTGTTCTTTTGAACCTGAATAAGAGAATAACTTTCTTGTGTTTTTTACTAATTCTACGATGTTAATTTGTGCATTTTGCATGTTGTTTTTCCTTCTTTTTTTTGGTTTTTGTATAGGAATTAAAACAAAAATGAAGGCTTATTTTTTGTCATTGTATATAGGTATAAGATTTGATTTGATACAATTGTTTATGGATAAAAAAAGAAGATATAAATGCTCAAAAGTTAGAGATAAACAACCATTAATTAGGTCATTAAAAACTTTTTCAAGTCAATATAGATATTTATATTGTGATAATGAGTTTATTGATTTCAATGAAGAACCAGTTAGTCTATATTTTAGTGATGAGTATGACAATAGTTTGAATATGATTTATTCTAATGAAGATTTGAAAGTTAATATTAGAGATTACAATTTTATTTGTGATGCTGTTGATTCATTATTTGGAATTGGTAAAACTCAATGGAAAGAAGATTTAAAAAAAGAGATTTTTGAATATGGGGGTAAAGACTTTAACTATTTTTTAGATGAAAGATTTGAAAGTAATGCAAGAGAAATTATCAATAATTATATATCTAATAGTAAAGTATATACATATTTGAAAAATTATGTTTCTTTTTATAATAGTGGTGTTTATGATGCAAATAAAAGAGATAAAATTACTATTAAACCAATTTCATTAAAAGAATCAATTGAAAAAAGATTAAGTTTTTTACTAAAAGCCAAAAAACTTTATGAAGAGACAGTTAATCAAATAAAAGATAATTATGAAGATATTGATAATGAAATTAATGAATGGATGAAGAATAAAAACTTTGATTCAGATGCGTTAGATAAAGATAACACTTCTTACTTTCACCCAATTGATGACTCAGAACAATCATATACTTTACATATGATAGAAAGAAAAAAGTCTGGTATCTATGATGAAGATATATTAAATGATTTGCATGATTGGGTAGATAATTTAAAAGAAATAAAAAAAGATTTTAAAAAAACATTAAAAACTTTTTCATACTCTTTTGATTTGAAATTTAATTTTGAATCAATGGAAGATTTTCGCTTGTTTGAAATCCCTGAATTAGAAGAGACATTTTGTTATGAATTATTAGAAGATTTAAGAGAAGAGATTGTTGAACTTAAAGAAACAAAAGTAAATTGTAAAAACTTATTAGAAGAGTTTTTGAAACTTTCAAAAGAGCAGTTGGATGAGTATGATTTTAATTGGTTAAAGGAACAACTTGAATTATGGGAAAATGAATTAAATAAATCAAAATATACCCATAAATTAGATGAAATAGAAAAATATATTTTAAATACTATTACCTCAAAAGAGATAATTAAAAAGTTTAAAGAGTTAATTCTTTATAGTAGAAAAATATCATTGGATAAAAGAGTTGATTTAAACTATTTTATAAAACAACTTGATGAAGCATTAGATATGGATTATTTTGAAGATGAAGATTTTAATGTAGAAGAACATTTTAAAAAATGTCAAGATGCACTATTGTTAAAAGATGACTATCAAATATCAGATATAGATTTTTTAATAGATTTAGAATTAGTTAAAGATGAGAGAGATTATATTTGTTTAGAAAAAGAGTATAACAAACTTCAAGAAGAAAAAATAGATTTGGAAAATCCTTTTTAACAATGTGGTCTTTTAAGATATTTAAAAAATATATATTTAACAGATAATTGTTTCATATCTATTAATTAGCATGTAGTATATAATTTTAATAAATGTAGTATAAAAATTATATAAATTGAGTATATTATATAAAATTATATATACAAATTACCATTTTATGGGATTTTAAATATTATACACAAGAGAATTGACTACTTTTATGTAAGTGAAGATTTAAAAGACAATATTAAAAATGCTTATATTTTAAGTGATATTATGGGAAGCGACCATTGTCCTATTGCTTTGGAGATAGAGCTTTAAAAAATGGAAAACTTCAATTTCGTTGAATATGTAAAAATGGTAAAAACTTATCAAAAAAATGATGATCCAACAGGTTGGTTTGAAAATATTTATAAAAGTGCAAATGGCGATTATACAAAGGTATTTTGGGCTGATTTAGAACCAAGTCCTTATTTAGTATCTTGGTTGGAAAAAAATCATATAAATAAAGAGAATAAAAAAGCTTGTGTTATAGGTTGTGGGGTTGGAGATGATGCAGAAGCTTTAAGCAAATTTGGCTTTGAAGTTACTGCTTTTGATATATCTGTTACAGCTATTGAATTATGTAAAAATAGATATAAAGATACCAAAGTAAACTATGTTGTAGCTGATTTATTTGATTATCCAAAAGAATGGTTTGAAAAGTTTAATGTGGTTTATGAGTGTAATACAATTCAAGTTTTACCAGGAGATTACAGAATAAAAGCTCGTATTGCTATGAGTTCATTAATTTGCAAAGATGGATATATCTTAGTTTCTTGTAGAAGTAGAAATGAAGGTGAAAAAGAAAACAGTATTCCACTTCCTTTAACAAAGTGTGAAATGGATGAATTTGTAAACTCTGATAAGCTAAAAGAGATTAGTTTTTTAGCTTATGATGATGAACAAATTCCTAGTGTTCCTCATTTTTTTGGAATTTATCAAAGAATCTAGAAATCGATTTTCCTTAAATTTTTCATCTCAAAAGGTAATTTAAAAATATAATTACCTTTTAGGGATAAACTTCGCAAATTTTTTAAAACACTTAACTCTTTTGGTAAGTCTTTTAAACAATTATTCTTTAAATCAAGATTTCTAAGATTTACTAAGAATTGTATATCTTCACTTAAATCTTCTATTTTATTGTTTCGTAAAATCAATCTTTTTAAACTATTTATCTCAAATAAAATTTTTGGAATGACTTTTAAATCATTGTTTATAAACACTATTTTATTTAAATTTTCTAGTTTTTTCATACTTAAAGGTAAACTTTGTATTTTATTATTTGATAGATATAAGCTTTTTAGATTTGATAATTCACCTAATTCTTGGGGCAAAGAGCATAAAAGATTATCTCTTAAATCTAAACACTCTAAATTTTTTAACTTATTGATTTCTTTTGGTAAGACTTCAAGTTTATTTCCATATAGAAGTAATTTCTTTAGATTTTTTAAAGAGAATACTTCACTTGGAATTTCACTTAAATTTTTGAAGTTTAAATCTAGTATTTCAATATTTTCATTTTGTATTAACATAAATATATTATATCAAAGCTTCTATCCAAGCTACTACTTGCTTTAAACTCTCTTTATCTTTTTTTGAGATAAATACAGAGGGTTTATTTTTTCTATTGTTTGATACATCACTTTTCATTAAATCTAAATCCACATCAACATAAGGAGCTAAATCTGTTTTATTTACAACTAACAAATCAGAGAATAAAAGTCCTGCACCTTTTTTTCTTGGGATATCAGCACCTTGTGCAACATCAATAATATACATGTAATAATCAATCAACTCATAAGAAAAAGTAGCACTAAGATTATCTCCACCACTTTCAACAAATATAATATCAGGATTAAACTTCTGTTCAAGCTCTACAACGGCTTTTTGGTTCATAGAGATATCATCTCTTATTGCAGTGTGAGGACAGCCTCCTGTCTCTACTCCTGTGATTCTATTACTATCTAAATCAAGATGCTCTTTTAAATAGTTTGCATCTTCTGTTGTGTAAATATCATTTGTAACAATAGCTAATGAATATTTATCTTTTAGTAAATTTGTAAGACTTTCAATCAATGAAGTTTTTCCACTTCCAACTGGTCCTGCAATTCCTATTTTTAATGCCATTTTTATTCCTTTTAAAATGTTCCATTTTTAAGGGAACCTATTTCTTTTCTTTCTACTTTTTAGCACAACTTGTAAAAAGTTGTTAAAAGTAGCAAAACCTAAAGAGCTTTAAGAATAAAGCTTATAATTTTATATTTTATGTTGCAAACATTTTTGGTTCTAATACACTATGTTGAAATATATTTTCTTCAAAAAGTGGATTAAAATTTGTGATTTTATTTTTGATATTTCTAAAATCTAACTCAGATAAAATCTCATCAAATTCAAAAAGCATTTGTTGTATTTCAGATGGTTTTATTCTTGAAATTTTCAATGATGTTGCTGCTATATTTATTAGATTTTTTTTCGTCCACATAACTATAAAATCTTCCATACTAATATCTAAATCATAGGCATAAGTAGCCAAAATAAAGATTTCATTTCCAATACAAGTTTTATTTTCAACATATGCAAAATATTTCTGAACTATTGATTTTGAAATATGATTTTTTAACTGTGTATAATAATTAAACCCAATATCACTTGATGCTTTTGCATATTCGTATATTTGATAACTACTATATTCATTATCCATCTGCTTTAATAGCGTGATTTTGTCATTTTCTAATGCTTCATAAATTTTTTTGATATAAGTAAACTCTATATTTTGATACTGATCTATGATAATATTTTGCAAGTATACTTTTAATGTATTTATATTATATACATTTTGGTTAATTATGTGTGGTTCTAAGCCAAATGAGTGTACAAACATACCTGATGGAAAAGTTCCATCGAGTATTTGAAGAAATCTACTTAAGCTTTTTAGATTTGATTTATTTGTCATATTAGTGAGAGTGATGTGCTTTGCCATTTGCTTTGAAATAAGCTTTTGTTTTTTCAACTTTTATAGCTTCATTTGCATAACAATCTTTAATAATATCAGCTAGTGAAATATCATCTAAAACTGTTATTTTAAACTCTTCTATCATTACAGGTTGATGTCTATTCCCTATCTCATAAGCAACTTTTGCAAAACTTAGAGCATCAGTAAAACTTAAGATGAAAACCTCATCTTTACTTCTACTTACTTTAATAACATGTCCATCTTCACAAAATAAAAAATCATTTTCATGAAGATGAGTAAACTTAGCTTTCACTACAAAATTTACACCCTCTTTTGAAACAGCTGTTAAATTTGGCTTTTGCATATCAAACCAAGATAACTCTACCTCATCACTATAAAAATCTATATTCTTTCTTATTTCTATTACTTTTTTTATTGTACTAAATGTCAAATCTTCTCCTTAAAACATAAAATATTTTTTAGCCATAGGCACTGTTGTTACATAGTCAGAAGTTATTACTTCTCCATTTACAGTTACCTCATAAGTTTCTGGATCTACTTTTATTTCTCCTATGAAATCATTTAATTTCATATCTTTTTTACCTATATTTCTAGTATTTTTTACGGCTAATACTTTTTTATTTATTTCTAATTTTTCTTTTAAATCTTTACTTGCAAAGTTTGAAGTAAAAATAGCACTTGTTTTAGCACTAGCACGTCCTAGGCTTCCAAACATAGGTCGATACATACTTGGTTCTGGTGTTGGAATTGATGCATTTGAATCGCCCATTAGAGCAAGTGCTATAAATCCACCTTTTACTATGATTTCTGGTTTTACACCAAAAAAAGCTCTATTCCATAAAACTAAGTCAGCCATTTTCCCAACCTCTACACTTCCTACATGCTCATCAATTCCTGAAGCTATTGCTGGATTTATAGTATATTTTGCTATATATCTTTTTATTCTATTATTATCATTTCTTTGGCTATCACCACTTAAAGCGCCTCTTTGTTTTTTCATTGAATCAGCAACTTGCCATGTTCTAATAAGTACCTCGCCCACACGTCCCATAGCTTGTGAATCAGAACTTGTAATACTTATTGCTCCAATATCATGTAAAACATCTTCAGCAGCTATTGTAGCGCCTCGGATTCTTGATTCAGCAAAACTTACATCTTCTGGAATTTTTGGACTTAAGTGATGACATACCATAAGCATATCAAGATGCTCTTCTATTGTATTTTTTGTATAAGGTAAGGTTGGATTTGTACTTGATGGAAGTACATTTGATAAACCTGCTACACTCATAATATCAGGAGCATGACCACCACCTGCTCCTTCACTATGAAAAGTATGAATAGTTCTATTTTTAAATGCTCCAACAGTTGTTTCCACATAACCTGATTCATTTAAAGTATCTGTATGAATAGCAACTTGTACATCAAACTCATCTGCAACACTTAAACATGTATCAATTGCATTTGGAGTACTTCCCCAATCTTCATGAAGTTTAAGCCCCATTGCTCCTGCTTTTATTTGAGTTTCCAAAGCTTCTTTACTTGAACTATTTCCTTTTCCCATAAATCCAAAATTAAGTGGTAAATCATCCACACTTTGAATCATTTTTGAGATATTCCATTCACCTGGAGTACAAGTTGTTGCATTTGTTCCAGTGTTTGGACCTGTTCCTCCACCTATCATTGTAGTAACTCCACTTGAAAGAGCTTCATTTATTTGACCAGGACTTATAAAGTGTATATGAGTGTCTATTCCACCTGCTGTTATAACTTTTCCTTCAGCAGATAGTATTTCAGTATTTGCCCCTATTTCTAAACCATGTGTTATTCCATCACATAGATTTGGATTACCTGATTTTCCAATAGCTATGATAATTCCATCTTTGATTCCAATATCAGCTTTATAAATACCTGTATAATCTATAATAATTGCATTTGTAATAATCAAATCAGCAACATCAACAGCAGTTGGACTTTGAGACATACCATCACGTATAGTTTTTCCACCACCAAACTTACTTTCTTCACCATAAGTAGTATAATCTTTTTCAATTTCAGCTATTAGTGAAGTATCTGCAAGTCTAAATCTATCACCAACAGTTGGACCAAACATTGAAGCATATTTTTCTTTTGATATTTTCATTTTATACTCCTAAAAACTTATTTAGATTTTCCATTGCTTTAGCTTTTATATTCTCATCATCTAAAAAGCCTTCAACTAAACCATTAAATCCACTTACATATCTTCTTCCACTAAAGTCTATAAGATTTATACTTTTTTTAGAACCAGGTTCAAATCGTACAGAAGTTCCAGCAGCTACATCTAATCTTTTTCCATAAGCACTTACTCTATCAAAAGATAAAGCACTATTTACTTCAAAGAAATGATAGTGTGAACCTACTTGAACAGGTCTATCACCTTTGTTTTCAACTTCAATAGTTAAAATCTCTTTACCAGCATTTAATTCTATATCACCATCGTCTATTATATAAGCTCCTGGCAACTCAGTACTATTTTTATAAGGTATTGGATTATGAACAGTTACAAGCTTTGTTCCATCATCAAAGGTAGCTTCTACTTGAACCATATGCATCATAGAAGCAATTCCATCCATCACATGATCTTCTTTTAAAATCTTTGTAGCATCAACCATTAGTTGCGCAACACTTTTACCATCCCTTGCACCTTCTATTATATAAGAACTGATAATTGCTGTTGCTTCTGGAAAATTTAGTTTTAAACCCCTATCTTTTCTTTCATTTGCAAGCTGTGCTGCTGTGTAAAGCATTAGTTTTTCTGACTCACGATTTGTTAAAAACATTTATTACCTTTCATCTAAAATTGTATATTTATTATATTTTATAGCTTATTTTGTAAAGATTATATACTTTTTTCTGAATTATCAATAGAAATTTTCTTATATAAAATATACAATGATAAAAATAATGTAATTGAATTTGCTATCATAATTGGAGAATCTTCTTTCATAATTCCATAAATAAGCCACATAAAAACACCTAAACTAAAAATCAAAAACAAAAAAAGTGATAAGTCTTTTGTTTGATTCGTTTTATAAACTTTATAAGCTTGTGGTACAAAAGCCACAGTAGTTAAAAAAGCAGCTATTGAGCCTACTAATTCTTGCATTTATTTTCCTGTATTGTTATTCTTTATTTTTTGTAATTGTATTGATTTCTTTTTATTGTTTCCCTAAACAAAACTCTTTTTTAGAAATATTTTCTCTATATCTTGCCCAAATACTCATAATCTTTTCTTTTAAATTTGACATATTATCAGAGCTTATTACACCTATTATGATTTTTTTATTTTTACTAAAAGTAAAAGATGTAAAACCATTTTTTTGAAGCTTTGTTATGAACTCTTCATTATTTTTTGTTTTTATATAAATTTTTGCAAAAATAAAGTTAACACTACTTTTTCTTGTAATATAATCTTTTAATTCATCACCTTTTACATCGAATTTCTCGATATATTCTAAATGCGTGTTTTCACAAAAAGAGTTTTTTATAAGCATATTTGTAAAATCAAAGTTCTCATAACTTCTTCCACGACTTAAAATATCTGTGTAAAAAAAACTTGAACTCTCATCAAAATTTAGTTTGAAAAGTTGAATATATTTTGAGTCTTTATATAAAATCAATTCATCATTTATAAACTCTAAATTTGAGTTATTTTCAAGTTTAATATTTATTTTATTTATTCCAAACTCTTTTTTAGATGAATATATTTTTGTAGCTGATTCTGTAGTTAGTATTAGGTTTGAATTATCTAAAGAAACATTTAATCTGATTTTATCTTTTGGAAAGATTCCTTCACCTATGTTTAATAACTTTATGTAATTTTCACTATCATTGAAATAATAGTGTCTTGATGGAAGTTT
This sequence comes from Arcobacter acticola, assembly GCF_013177675.1. Lineage (NCBI taxonomy): Bacteria > Pseudomonadati > Campylobacterota > Epsilonproteobacteria > Campylobacterales > Arcobacteraceae > Arcobacter > Arcobacter acticola. Next base: position 1,021,327 of record NZ_CP042652.1, on the reverse strand, counting down.
CAAACTATTCAAAGAAAATATATCATCTTTAAAACTAAACTTTATACTCATAATTTTCCTAAATCTTTTTTGTGTTTAATATATAATAGTTTAACAAAAAAAGAGTAGATTACTTTTTCTTCACTTGTATATTTTATATGCATAGTTTAGAGTATTAATTTTATTTTTCTAAATAATGTGAAATATAGACAACACTAAAGTGAAACTTTTGAAAATATAGTTTATTCTCTGTATTGCGACCACATTCTCAAAATTCTAAGTACTTTATCTTCTTCTCTTACTTCATAAACTAATCTATGTTGAATATTTATTCTTCTTGAATATGCACCACTTAGATTGCCGACTAATTTTTCATATGGTGGAGGATTTTGAAATGGATCTTTTTTTATAGTTTCAATAAGTTCTTTAGCTTTGTTTTGTAAGTTTGTAGCAGATAGTTTTTTAGCATCTTTTTGAGCTAGTTTACTGTAAAGTATTTTATACTCTACCATTCAATATCTTCACTAAATTCACTATCATCTTCTTGCATTGACTCTTTAATTGAAGTTGCAAGATTGGGAACTGAGTTTAAAAATAAAGTTTCTTCTATTGCATTCCAATCTTCTTGCGAAAGCATCACCGCATTGTTTCTTTTTCCAGTAATAAGTATTGGTTCATGTGTTAGTGCAGTTTCATCCATCACATTGTAAATATCTGCTCTTACTTGACTAACTGACATAACTCTTGTCATATGTTGTCCTTTATTAATTACTTTTTATTATTGTACTTTATTTCGTACGCTTTGTCAATTTAAAAAAATGATTATCTCATTTATTCAAAATTTTTCGTCAATAACTTTTTTATTATTATCAGGTACTAAATCAATATCTTTAATTTATTTACTATTTCTTCTTTTTTCATAATGTTGATTACAACATAAAAGACTAAAGATTTACACTGACATATACTTTTTAATAATCTCATCACTAAGTTGTGCAATCTCGCCATTTGCAACAACACTTCCCCTATCAAGTACATAAAAATCATCTCCATGTTTTCTTGCAAATGGAAGTTTTTGCTCTACTAACATCACTGTGATTTGCTCTTCTTTTGTTAGATAGTCTATTACTTCTCCAATTTGAGCTACGATATTTGGTTGGATTCCTTCACTTGGTTCATCTAGGATTAAAAACTTTGGCTCTATACATAAAGCTCTTGCGATTGCTAGTTGTTGTTGTTGACCTCCTGATAAATCGCCACCTTTTCTTTTTTGCATATCTTTTAGAACTGGAAATAAATCATAGATTTTATCTGGAACTTTTGTGATTTTATTTCTATTTGCTAAAACACCAATTTGTAGGTTTTCCAAAACTGTTAATTGTGAGAAAATCTCTCTTCCTTGTGGAACATAACCTATTGCTATACTTGCTCTTTTGTGGTCAGCTAATTTTGAAATATCCTGTCCATCATATATAATTTGACCATCTTTGATTGGAAGTAATCCCATGATTACTTTACTTAGAGTTGTTTTTCCAACTCCATTTCTTCCCATAAGACAAGTGCATCTACCTTTTTTTATCTCTAAATCCAAATCCCATAAAGTATGGCTTTGTCCGTAAAATTGGTTTACTTTTTCTATTTTTATCATCATTATCCCTTTTAAATCTGAAAATTCAAAGAATGCAGCTAGTACAAGGCGAAGATTTGAAGGTTTACTACAAGTAAATCAAAAATCTTCAACGCTGTAATAGTTGTGTTATTTGGATTTTCACTCTCCTAAGTATACTTTTCGAACTTTTTCGTTGTTCTGTATTGCATCCATATTTCCTTCTGCCAAAACTGAACCCTCATGTAAAACTGTTACTTTTTTAGCGATACTTCTTATAAACTCCATATCGTGTTCCACAACTACTACTGCATTTTCTTTTGCTAAATTTGTTAAAATTTCTGCTGTTTTTTCTACTTCTTGTGGTGTCATTCCTGCAACTGGTTCATCTACTAGTAGTAGTTTTGGCTCTTGCATAATTAACATTCCTATTTCTAACCATTGTTTTTGACCATGGGATAAGATTCCTGCTTCCATATTGTAAAGCTCTTTTAAACCTATTAGTTTCATGGTTTCTTCGATTTTATCTTTTTGCTCAGATCTTAATTTTGAAAAAAGTGTTTTGAAAAACCTTTTATCATCTTTCATTGCAAGCTCTAAATTTTCGAAAACCGTATGATTTTGAAAAACTGTTGGTTTTTGGAATTTTCTTCCAACACCAATTTGGGCAATACTTGGTTCATCCATTGTAAGTAAATCAACAGAATGTCCAAAAATCACAGATCCTGAATCTGGTCTTGTTTTTCCAGTTACCACATCCATCATAGTTGATTTTCCAGCTCCATTTGCTCCAATTATACATCTTAACTCACCATAATTAATAGAAAAACTAAGATTATTTAAAGCCTTAAATCCATCAAAACTAACGCTTACACCATCAACAAGAAGTATTCTACTTCCTATTTTTAGATCACCTATATCAGTTTCATTTTCTCTTTTTAATCTTTCCATTTTTAAGCCTTTTTCATTTTCCCAGTTAATTTACTAATAAGTCCTACAACACCAGCAGGTAGATATAAAGTTACAACCACAAACAATCCACCAAGAGCATATAACCAAACTTCAGGAAGTGCAGATGTGAAATATGTACTTGCAAAACTTACAAGCATTGCTCCAATAATCGCTCCATATAAAGTCCCTCGTCCTCCAATTGCAACCCAAATTACAAGTTCAATTGAGAATAGTGGTGAAAATACACCTGGATTTATAATTCCTACTTGAGGCACATACAAAGCTCCTGCAATTGCTGCTAAAATAGCAGAGACAACAAAAATAAAAAGTTTGTATTGTTCAACTTTATAACCTAAAAATCTAACCCTACTTTCAGCATCTCTAATAGAAATTACAACTCGCCCTAGTTTTGAATTTATAATAAATCTACAAATCAAATACCCTAAAGTCAAAAATAAAAAAGTAACTATTAAAAGCCCTACTCTTGTAGTATCAGCTTGCAAATCAAATCCTAAAATATCTTTAAAATCTGTAAGACCATTATTTCCACCAAAACCCATATCATTTCTAAAAAATGCTAACATTAAAGCATAAGTTAAAGCCTGAGTTATAATAGATAAATAAACTCCTGTAACCCTTGATTTAAATGCAAACCATCCAAATACAAAAGCCAAAATAGCAGGAACTGCCATCAACATAAAAAAGGCAAATAATGGATTATCGAAACCATACCAAAACCAAGGTAACTCTTTTAAGTTCATAAATACCATAAAATCTGGAAGTTCTGGATTTCCATAAACTCCTCTATCTCCGATTTGTCTCATTAAATACATGGCCAAACCATATCCACCAAGGGCAAAAAATGCTCCATGCCCTAAACTTAAAACTCCTAAATATCCCCAAACTAAATCTAAGGCTAAGGCTAAAAGAGCAAAAGCTAAATACTTTCCTAAAATAGTAACAGTAAATGTTGAAACATGAAAAATAGAGTCAGCAGGAACTACTAAATTACAAAATGAAACTATAAATACTATAACTGCAAGAGCAGATAAAACTATTTTACCGCCTTTGTCATTTTCTAAAATTTTTAATACTAAAGATTTATTTTTCATATTTTAATCCTGTGCATCTCGACCTTTTTGAGGAAATAATCCTCTAGGTCTTTTTTGTATAAATAAAATGATAAATACCAATATTATTACTTTTGCTAAAACAGCACCTGCAAGAGGTTCAATAAACTTATTAAGTTCACCTAAACTAAATGCGGCTATTAGAGTTCCCCATAAATTTCCAACTCCACCAAATACTACAACCATAAAGGAATCTACTATATAAGCTTGTCCTAAATTTGGTCCAACATTTGTAAGCTGTGAAAGTGCAACTCCTGCAACTCCTGCAATTCCTGAACCTATTCCAAAAGTAGCCGCATCAATAAAACTTGATTTTATTCCCATAGCTCTGGCTATTGGTCTGTTTTGAGAAACGGCTCTAACTTTTAATCCTAATGATGTTTTTTTCATCACATATAAAATGGCAAAAAATACAAGCAAAGAAAAGATTATGATATATAATCTATTGTAAGTTAAAAATAAAGCTGGATTTACCTCTAAAGCTCCACTCATCCAAGATGGTGTTTTTACTTCTTGATTTAAAGGTGAATAAACTGTTCTTACAATTTGTTGTAAAACTAAACTCACCCCAAAAGTTGCAAGTAAAGTTTCAAGTGGTCTTCCATATAAATGTCTAATAACCAATCTTTCTATTAGAATTCCAACAATTCCACTTACTATAAATGCTGCTGGAATTGCAATGATTATTGAATACTCAATTAAATTTGGCATTAATTGCTGGATTGTATATGTTGTATAAGCTCCTATCATAATTAACTCGCCATGAGCCATATTAATAACTTTCATAACTCCAAAAGTAATAGCTAATCCAATTGCTGCTAATAATAAAACTGAACCTTGTGATAAACCAAAGAAGGCAGTTTCTACAAAAGAGTAAAAAGATTTACTCTCTTCAATTTGTATTACTGATGTATGTGCAACTTTTTTTATCTCTTCATCACTTGATGTTTCAGATAGAGCTGTTAAAGTTTCTAAAGATTTCGCTGATAGAAAATCTCCTAGCTTTTTTATTGCTTCAATTTGCTCAGGTCCTGTTGAGAATTTTGCTTTTAAATTTGTATCACTCTCAAGTAAGATTTCTTTTACAGATGAGTTTTTTTCACTAGCTAGTGCTTCACTTACAATTGCAGCATCTTCTTGTTCTAGATTTGCAAGGATATTTTTTGCAGCTTTTAATCTCTTTTCAATATTTTTTGAAAAAAGATTTATTTTTGCAAGTCCTGATTTTATAACACTTCTTAATTTATTATTTATTTTTATCTTTGAAAAGTCTTCTTGAGTTTGAACATTTTCATTTGTAAATAAACTTTTAAAATTTTCATTTTGTGAAACCAAAATTTCATTTGTAGTTGGATTAAAATATAAATTCCCAGCCAACATATTTTGTAATAAAATTTCTAATTTATCTTCTTCTTTATAATTTACAATCAACTCATTTAATACTTCTTCTTTTACTTTAAAACTTTTATCTGATAATTTAGAAGATAACTCTTCAAAGGTAGAAGCATATGAAAATGAGATAATTAATAGATTAAGGAGTATTATTTTTATAATATTCATTTGATATTTCCTTAAGATAAATATGAGAGAAAGTTCTCTCATATTTTTTTATGTGTTAGTTTGTTCCTGAACATTTTTTAGTAACTGTGTTATAAGTTCCACAATTAATTGGTTTTGTCCAATCAGAGATTAAATCTTTAGATCCTGGTAAGAAATCAGACCAAGCATCACCTGCAACTTCTTTTTCAGTTCTCCATACAGTTTCAAATTGACCATCTTCTTGAATTTCTCCAATTAAAACTGGTTTTGTAATATGGTGATTTTTAAGCATTTTTGCAGTTCCACCTGTTAAGTTTGGAACTTCTAAACCAATAATTGCTTCATTTACTTTATCAACCTCTGTAGTTCCAGCTTTTTCAACAGCTTTTACCCATAAATTAAATCCGATATATGTAGCTTCCATTGGGTCATTTGTAACTCTTTTTTCATCTTTGATATATGTTTTCCATGTTTTTATGAAATCTTTATTAGCAGGAGCATCAATACTTTCAAAATAATTCCATGCAGCTAAATGTCCAACAAGTGGTTTAGTATCAATTCCTGAAAGTTCTTCTTCACCAACAGAGAATGCAACAACTGGAATATCTTCAGATTTAATACCTTGATTTCCTAGCTCTTTATAAAATGGAACATTTGCATCTCCATTGATTGTAGAAACAACTGCTGTTTTAACTCCAGTTGAACCAAACTTTTTAACATCTGAAACAATACTTTGCCAGTCTGAATGACCAAATGGCGTATAGTTAATCATAATATCTTCTTTTTTAACACCTTTTGATATTAAGTAAGACTCTAAAATCTTATTAGTAGTTCTTGGATATACGTAGTCAGTTCCAGCTAAAACAAATCTTTTTACACCCATTTCATTCATTAAATAATCAACTGCAGGAATTGCTTGTTGGTTTGGCGCAGCACCTGTATAGAATACGTTTTTAGAAGATTCTTCACCTTCATATTGAACAGGGTAAAATAATAAACCATTTAACTCTTCTACAACTGGAAGAACAGATTTTCTTGAAACTGATGTCCAACAACCAAATGTAACATCAACTTTATCTTGTGTTAAAAGACCTCTCATTTTTTCAGCAAATAAAGGCCAGTTTGAAGCTGGATCTACAACTACGGGTTCTAGTTTTTTACCTAAAATCCCACCTTTTTTATTTTGCTCTTCAATTAACATTAAAACAGTATCTTTTAATGTAGTTTCAGAAATAGCCATAGTTCCAGATAGTGAGTGTAAAACTCCAACTTTAATAGTATCAGCTGCATGAACTAACATCCCACCTAATAGTGCTGAAGTTACAATCGCTTTTGCAAATAATCTTTTCATAAAATCTCCTTTTGATTTAAGTCCTTTTGACTTCTAGGAGAAGTATAAAATAGTAGTGTTGTTTTAGTGTTGCTTTTGGGGTTGTTTGGGAATGGTTGGTGTATAGATTTTAGACATATTATATTTTTAACTTTTCAGTTTTTTTATCTAGATTAAATGTAAGAAAAATAACAATTTGCAATATTTTTAAAGCAAAATCTATTTTTTTGATAAAGTTATAAAACAACTTTTCAAAGGTGATTTTATGGATAATATTTCAAATATTGTACTTTACAATGATGGAGAATTAGAATTAAAAGTTTCTGTAAATGAAGAAACAATTTGGCTTACACAAAAGCAACTGTCAGAGCTTTTTAGTGTTGAAATACATACTATTAATTATCATATTAAAAATATTTATAAACAAAAAGAACTAAATAAAAATTCAACTATTCGAATTTTTCGAATAGTTCAAAAAGAAGGAAATAGAGAGATTCAAAGAAATATTGAACACTATAATCTTGATATGATTATATCAATAGGATATAGAGTAAACTCAATTACAGCTACAAAATTTCGTCAATGGGCAACATCTATTTTAAACCCGAATTATGCAATAGCAAAATAAAGACCTAACCAAAAGTACCATAGAATATAACTTTATAAAACATTTCAAAGGAACACCAAATGGGTGAACTAAAAATAGAGTATTCAGATAAAAAAATAACTCCATTTGGTGGTATGAAGTTACTTAAAGATTTTATAGATAAAACTGATGTAATTAAAAGTTTATATGAAGTAAATCTTCCACAACCTGGATCAAATGCTGGGTATAATCCAATAGATATTATTCAAGGTTTTTGGTTAGCAATATTTACAGGAGCGAGTAGATATATTCATGCTGATTGGATTAGATATGATACAACCTTACAAAATATATTTAATATAAAAAAGCTTCCTAGTCAATCAACTTATAGTAGATTTTTTCACAAATTTGATATGGGGAAAAATAATGAAGTATTTCCAATGTTACAACAAAAATTTTTTAATCAAATTAATGTGGGTGCATTAACTATAGATTTAGATAGTACAGTAATAACAAGATATGGAGAGCAAGAGGGAGCAAAAAAAGGTTACAATCCTAAAAAGATGGGTAGAAACTCTCATCATCCACTTATAGCTTTTATATCACAAACAAAAATGGTTGCAAATGCATGGATGCGTTCAGGCAATACAAGTGACCTAAATAACTACTCAAACTTTTTAGATGAAACATTCGATATTTGTTTAAAAGATCATAAAGTAGGCCTAGTAAGAGCAGATAGTGGATTTTATTCTCAGAAATTTTTAGAATACTTTGAAAATAGAAATTTAAATTATATTGTTGCTGTTAAATTCTATGAGAATATAAAGTATACAATTGGAAATATTACCCAATGGATTAAAATTACAAATGGACTTGAAGTAGCATCATTAAAATTCAAACCAGAAAATGGAATTGAAAGAAGATATATAATAGTTCGTAAACTTACATCACAATATCCAAAATCAGGAGGTAAACTTCTATTTGATGAACCAATATATAGATATAGTGCCTTTGTAACAAATATAGAGCTACCAGTAGATCAAATATATAATATTTATAATACAAGAGCAGATTGTGAAAATAGAATCAAAGAGTTAAAGTATGATTTCGGAGCAGATAACTTCTGTTTAAAAGACTTTTATGCAACAGAGGCTTCTTTTAGATTTATTATGATGGCATACAATATTATGGCACTATTTAAACATCAAGTTGTTAATTCAAATATGATGCTTTCAACTCTACGTTCCTATTGCTTCGCATTAGGATCTTGGATAACAGAACATTCCAATAAAAAGACTCTAAAAATATCATTACCACAAAAAAGAAGAGCTTGGATGGATGGTTTGTTTGAAAATGTAAAACAATCTCAAATGCCGTTCAAATATACCTGATAATTTTAAATAAAAATTAACAAAAACAAGACTATAAAATTATAATTCAAATGTTAAAATAATCAACTATGCACTTTTTCTATTGCATAATCAGGGTTAAAAAATTACATAAAAAATGGCTATGTAATAAATGCTGATAAAATTACTAATGAAAGATTTGTAAATTTAGAAAATGATGTAAATATTTTAAAATCTCAAATGAATGATGTCAAGTCACTTATAAAAAACAATACTTTAGAAACAACTCAAGGTATTTTCTATGATGGTCAAATTTATGACTCTTATAGTTTTATTTCTGATTTATTAAGAAGTGCGAAAAATGAAATTATCTTAATAGATAATTATATAGATGATATAGTTTTGACTCTATTTTCAAAAACACCTAATATAAAAGTTACTATCTATACAAACACTATTTCTAAACAACTAAAACTTGATTTTGAAAAATACTCAAAACAGTATAATAACATCACGTTAAAAACTTTCAAAAATTCTCACGATAGATTTCTGATTATTGATAAAAAAGAGATTTATCATATTGGAGCTAGTTTGAAGGATTTGGGTAAAAAGTGGTTTGCTTTTTCTAAGATGAATTTGGAAATATCAGAGTTATTGGAAAAATTAGAAATTATATGACTTAATTTAAACCCAATTATCCAAAACCAAATTTTCAATTCTTTCAAACTCTTTAATGTTATTTGTAACTAAAGTCATTTTATTTGACAAAGCATGAGCGGCTATCATCATATTAAGTCCACCGATTACTTTTCCAGATTTTTCTAAAGTTGCTCTTATTTTTCCATACTCAATAGAAGCATTTAAGTCATATTCTAATATATCAAAAGGTCTTAAAAAATGTTCAAGTGCTAAAAGATTTTTCTCAATATGCAAACTTTTATAAGCTGCAAAATAAAGCTCGGAAACCGTAATAGATGAAATACATAAATCGCCTACATCAAACTCTCTGAATTTTTCCCTTAAACTTTGAGGTTTATTTTTTATAATATAAATACAAATATTTGTATCAAGTATTAACTTTTTCAAAATAAATCCTCCCTATTTTGAGTTGGTTGAACTCGCTCATTCATAAAATCATCTGAAAATTCATCTAGTCTATTAAACATATTATCCCAAACTGATTTATCATTTTTAGAAAGTAATATTATTCCATTTTCAACTTTTTTAACAAAAAGTTCATTTTGATTTTCAAATCTAAACTCTTTTGGTAATCTAACAGCTTGACTTTGACCATTTTTAAATATTTTTGCTATTGCTGTCATTTTTTACTCCTTTAGTATATATTAATAAGTATCTACTTAATGAATTTAAATGTCAAGTTTTAATTACTAAATTTAAATTTGTAACTTATTTGAAATAAAAAATTAGTATACTTATATAATTTATAAAAAGGTTAATATTTATGCAAATAGAAAAGTTATATGGAAAAGATATTGATGATATCTTAGATTTTGAAGAATTTTCAGAAAAATTTGAGAATCAACCATCAGAAGAATTTTTAAAAGAAGTACATAAAAAATATCAATATCGTTCACAAGAAGAAGCCTTAAGAACTTTACAAGTAGAACTACTTAAACTACAAGAGCATTTAGAAAAGAAAAATGAAAAAATGATTATTTTAATTGAAGGAAGAGATGCCTCAGGGAAAGGTGGAGCAATTAGAAGATTAACAAGATATATGAATGAAAAACATTATAGAGTTGTTGCTTTAGGAAAACCCTCAGATACAGAAAAAACGCAATGGTATTTCCAAAGATATGTTCAGCATTTTCCAAAAGGTGGAGAAATAGTAATTTTTGATAGATCTTGGTATAACAGAGCAATGGTAGAACCTGTTTTTGGTTTTTGTACAGAAGATGAATATGAAACTTTTATGAGTACAGTTAGTAGTTTTGAAGAAGATGTAATAGCTCATAAAATTCACTTTTTAAAAATATATTTTTCTGTTTCGAAAGAAGAGCAAGCAAATAGATTTCATGAAAGAGAAGAAAATCCTCTTAAACAATGGAAATTAAGTGAAATTGATTTACAAATGCAAGAAAGATGGGATGAGTTTACACAAAAAAAATATAGAATGCTAAAAGAAACAAATACTAAAATCTCTCCTTGGACAATCATTAGAAGTGATGACAAGTTTTTAGCTAGATATAATGCTATTAAAACTATATTAAATAAAGTTAATTATGAAGATAGAGATTCAAGAATTAACTTTACTGTTGATCCAGAAATTGTAACAAGTGCTGAAAAAGAGTTAGAAATAATGGATGAAAAAGCAAAGTTAAGAAGAGAAAATTCGAAATAAAAGAATAATGATGATAAAAACGCCTTATTTAGCAGTTGATGGTATTATTAAATTATATGATGAAAAAGAAAATTTCAAAGGTATTGTTTTAATTGAACGATTAAATATACCTTTGGGTATTGCAATTCCTGGTGGATTTGTTGATATTGGAGAAACTGTTGAAAATGCAGTTGTACGAGAGATGAAAGAAGAAACTTCTTTAGATGTAACTATTGAGTCTCTTCTTGGTGTTTACTCAGATCCTGCAAGAGATTCAAGATTTCATACAGCATCTGTTGTTTATGTCTGTAAAGCTTATGGAGAGCCTATCGCCCAAGATGATGCAAAGGAAGTTTATATCTACAAAATAGATGAACTACCACTTGATAAATTGGTTTTTGACCATAAAGAAATAATTACTGACTTTTTAGAAAAACTATAAAAATTAAAGAAAATAGACTCCTTGAAAAGTTTATTTTCTTTTGAGATTATTTACCTTCAAACTCTTTTTCATCGGCATTAGAAACTATAAGTTTAGCTATTCTATCAATTTTCACTGAAACTTCATAACTTTGAGAAGCAACTTGTGCATTTTGCTGTGTTTGCATATCTAAAGAATTTATAGCTTTATTGATTTGCTCTATTCCGCTTCGTTGTTCATTACTTGTGATTTTTATTTCTTGGATTAATTTAATAGTTTGTTGAATATTTTTATTTAAATCTTTGTATCCATCAATCATATTACTAGCTATTTGTTTACCTTCATTAGCTTTTTTAGTAGCTGTTTCAACTATAGCTTTTATCTCCTGACTTCCGCGATAAGACACACAAATCAATATCTTGAAATTTCAAATAATATCTAAAATCTGTTTTTGTATTTCAGATGGATTAATAGGTATTATTTCATCATCTATTTTTACAGCAATTATATGCTCAATAATTTTGCGTAAAAATTTTTGTGAGAAATCAAATTTAACATCATTTAGTTTTAATTTTCTTTCAAACTCTTTATAGATTGCATAAGATACAAACGAAATTAAGATATGAGCTTTTATTCTTGTTTCTAGTCTATGATAAATAGGTCTTATTTTTAGATCAGTCTTTGAGATTCTAAAAGCTCGTTCTACATCATATTGATTATTATAGTGTTCAATTATTTCATTTGCTGTAAGATTAAAATCATTTGTTATAAATCCTTTGATACCATCTAATTTTTGATCTTCAATTATTTTTTGATTATTGATATTAAAAGTGATATCACATTTATGATCATCAATATTAAGATATTTAGCATAGTATGATAGTTTTAAATCTTTTTTTGTGATATTTTTTGTAGTCTTTATTTTCTCTTCTAATCTTTGCAATGCTTTATCTCTATTGTACTTATCTTTTTTTGCTCTTTTGAATGAATATGAAAGCACTAATCTTTGATTTACATTTATTGATTTTGAAACGCTAGTATCTTCATCTATTTTTTCTTTATAGGATATATCTTTATTAAATTTTAGTGTATGAATAGTACCATCATCAATAAATGTTAGATTTGTGATTTTTTCTTTTAAATCACTTGCGATACTTCTTGTTTTAGCAGCTAAAATATATTTATAATTATTCTCTTCTAAATAAGCTATATTTGCATTATTTAACATTCCACGATCAGCTACAACTATAGGTTTATTTGGAAGAACAAATTTCTCTTGGAATTTTTTGAGTATATCTACTAGTGTATGGCCTTCATATTTATTACCCTCATAAACTTCAAAGCTTAATGGATATCCTTGCAGTGTTGTAAACAATCCTAGTTGTATCTGAGGACGTGCTAATTTACCCTCTTTACTAAATCCAATACGTCTAAGATCATCTTCACTCTCACTCTCAAAGTATAATGTTGTTACATCATAAAAGGTTAATACTATTTCACCTTTCATTATATTTTTTGTATATTCAAATACACAGGTCTCTATTTTTGATTTTATTTCATCTTGGTACAAAGTATCTAAAAATCTATATATTTTATCACTTGTTATATCAATATTTTTAAAGTAACTTAGATAGTTTATAAGTTCAAGTTTACTCCCTGGATATAATAATCTTGAAATCACCAAACTTTTAAACAAAAAGTTTTTATCCTCTTTATTCCTAATATTTTTTGTATTTATATCTTTAAATAAATCATTACATCCAATATTATTAAACAATTTTCCAAATATAAGCTCATCACCTATTGGAATAAAGTCTTGTGTATTTAAACTTGAAAGTAGTTCTTTAAGTAGTATCTTTTTATTTGATTCTGATATTTTATTTGCAAAAAGATTTTGAGATAAATCATTGATTTTTACAAGAGCTTTTTCATAAAATTTTTCAATCTCTAGATCTTCAAAACTACAACCAATAGTTTCAACTACTTTGTATCCTCTATTTGTTCTATCTAATATTTGAACACTTATACTACCACTAGCATTTTTCTTTTTTCTAACTCTTAAATTCATAAAGAAATTTTAACAAATATACCCTTGAGACACACAAATAGTGTTTTCTTATTACCTATAAAGCCCTTTATTTAGGGATTCATATTTTTAAATTATTGATTTATTGAGTTATCGCGGAAGTCAGGAAATAATTACTGACTTTTTAGAAAAACTATAAAAATTAAAGAAAATAGACTCCTTGAAAAGTTTATTTTCTTTTGAGATTATTTACCTTCAAACTCTTTTTCATCGGCATTAGAAACTATAAGTTTAGCTATTCTATCAATTTTCACTGAAACTTCATAACTTTGAGAAGCAACTTGTGCATTTTGCTGTGTTTGCATATCTAAAGAATTTATAGCTTTATTGATTTGCTCTATTCCGCTTCGTTGTTCATTACTTGTGATTTTTATTTCTTGGATTAATTTAATAGTTTGTTGAATATTTTTATTTAAATCTTTGTATCCATCAATCATATTACTAGCTATTTGTTTACCTTCATTAGCTTTTTTAGTAGCTGTTTCAACTATAGCTTTTATCTCTTTTGCTGCTTGTGCTGATCTTGATGCTAGGTTTCTAACTTCTCCTGCAACTACTGCAAATCCTCGTCCTGCTTCTCCTGCAGTTGCTGCTTCAACGGCTGCATTTAGTGAAAGAATATTTGTTTGGAAAGCTATTTGATCAATTACACTTATTGCTTCATTTATTAAATTAACTTGTGTATTTATTTCATCCATAGCAAGTGAAGTTTCAGATGCTAATCCTTCACCATGTGAAGCTGAGTTTGTTACATTGTTTGAAAAAGTTGCCATTTTAGCAATATTTTCAGTATTTACTCTAATATTTGAAGTTATTTCTTCTAAAGCTGCTGCTGTTTCTTCCAATGAAGCTGCTGCCGCATTTGAACTTACATTTAGTTTATCTACGTTTACAAGTAAGATATCAGAGCTTTCATCTAAATCTATACCGTTTACTTTATTTTCCACTAGCATTGAAGTAATTGTTTTTCTAAGATTATTTATATCTGTAAATAACACTTTAAAATCATTTTCTACAGAAGTTTCATCTAGTTTTTTCATATAGTTATAATTACTAAACTCATCTAGTGTGATCAAAATCTGACTAATACTACTTTTTAAATTATCTACAAGTAAGTTAATTGTCTTTGCTATATAGTTTAATTTACTGTTTGATGTATTTGTGTGATGAATTTTATCACTAAAATTTCCTGCTTGAACTTTTTCAGCTACTAACATTAGTTCACCATAGATTTGTAATTCTTCATCATTTCTTTGATTTAAAATTTTACAAATACTATCTAGTTTATTTTTTATATCTTTTTGAATTCCATCGCACTCAAAATTAAATTCAGGTAAAGAGTTAAGATCATTTTTCAAATAATTTTCTATACTAGAAAGAACATCAAGTATTTCTCTATCTTTATTTTTTTTAAAAAACATTTTAAACCTTTATTTTAATGTTGAATACAATTTAATTGCATCACTTATTTCTTTTTTTGTTGGTTTTATTCTAACTGATATATATCTTGATTTCCCTGAAGGATCTTGTGAAGGATAAACAGTAGCTCGAACCCAATAAAAGCCTCCATTTTTTGTCTTGTTTTTAACAATACCTTTCCAAACATTTCCATTTTTTATAGTTTTCCATAAATCTTCAAAAGCAAGTTTTGGCATATCTTGGTGTCTTACTATATTATGAGGATTCCCTAGTAATTCACTTATATCATATCCTGCAATTTTACAAAAATCATCATTAGCAAATATAATATTTCCTTTTTCATCTGTTTCTGAAACAATAATCATTTCTTTTGGCATAATTATTTCATTGTCTATACTCATAGGAATTCTCCTTTCTTAATCTAAAAATAATTATAGTATAAGAATGACTCTCAAATGACTCTTTTTTATAAAATTATAACTTTTTCTCCTTCATTTTACAAATTTTAGTAATTTGTTGATAATCAAAATCTTCAATCAAATCAATAATATAGTTTTTATCATTTTCTGCAAGGGCATATTCTTCCATCAGTTGTTCTATTAAAATATTATCCATTTGTATTGCAAATGAATTTAACTTCTCAAAAAAATCATTTGATATATTTTCAAATAAATTAATTTCCATTGGTTTATAATTTTCATCTTGATTATTTTCATCATATGTAGGTTTTACATTTAGATATTTTTGTAAAGCTAAAAGTATTTGTTTTTCTTCTACTGGTTTTGGTATAAAATCTGTTGCACCTATTTTTAAGACTTTTTGCTTATCCTCTTCAAAAACATTTGCAGATAGAGCGATTATGGGGATTATATTTTGAGAATTTTCTTCTCTTATTATTTTAATTGTCTGCATTCCATCTAATCCATTCATTAAAATATCCATAAAAATCAAATCTATTTTTTCTTCTTTTAATATATCTATTGCTTCGTATCCACTTGAAGCTTCAAAAATCTTAAAACCATATTGGCTTAATATTTGTAAGACTAAATCTCTATTTTCTTTAATATCATCCACTACTAATATAGTTTTTTCTAGATTTTGATACTCTATTCCTATTAAATCTTTTGATTTATGTTCTTTTATTATTTCCTTTTCATTTCCCTTTTCATAATCTATACTAAAATAAAACTCACTACCAATTCCAATAAAACTTTTTACATATATAGTTCCACCCATCAAAGATATCAACTCTTTGGTTATTGATAAACCCAATCCTGTTCCATTTTGATTATAATCATCTTTTTTGATTTGCTCAAAGGGTTTGAATATTTTTTTTATATTATATTTATCTATTCCAATTCCTGTATCTTTTACTTCAAAAAATAGTTTTCCACTTTGCTCATAAATATTTAAAGAGATATCACCTTGTTTTGTAAATTTCAATGAATTACCCAATAGATTTATAAGAATTTGTTTTAATCTTTGTTCATCTGCTTTTATGATATTTGGAATATTTACATTTACATTTAGATTAAACTTCAAGTCTTTTGATTCACATCTAAAAGCAAACATTGACTCTATATCTTTTATCAATTCGTGAAATTCGAATGTTTTAGGAACTAATTCTATCTTTCCAGCTTCGATTTTAGAAAGTTCTAATATCTCATTTATGATGTTTAAAAGATGATTTCCACTTCTATTTATTACTTCTAGGTTTTTTTTCTCTTGTTCATTTATGTTTTGTGATTTTTTAAGTAGATTTGCAAAACCTAAAATTGCATTTAAAGGAGTCCTTAGTTCATGACTCATCCGAGCCAAAAAGATTGATTTGGCTTTATTTGCACTTGTTGCTTCTTCCATAGAAATTTTGATTTGTTGTTCACTTAAAATTAGTTTTTGAGTATTTTCTTTGAAGATTTGAACGGCTCCTATCATATCTCCTAATTCATCTTGATAATTGTTTTTTTCTAACTCTACACTCATATCATTTGATGAAAGTTTTAACATCACTTGTCTTAAAAAATCTATAGGATAAACAATTCTGAATAAAATGATAAAAAATGACATCAAGAAAAAAATCACTGAAAATAGAACCACAACATTTACATAAAACTCTTGTTTTTTTACTATTTCTCTTGATTCATCAACTTTTTGTTTTGTTCTACTTTCAAAGGCTTTATAAAAATTATCAAGTGGTTCCATAATTCTTTTTTTTGCTTCATGGTATTCATCTGAATGCATAAGCTCTCTTGCAAATTTGAAATCAGCTTCACCTTTTATTGTATAGTTTCCATCTTTATCTTGGAATATTCCTTTTATAGCGTTCATCGCTTTATGCTCAAGATTTGTTAAATCATCTGATTCTTTTTTAGATTTAAAAAGTAAATTTAATTCAGAATCAGTAAAGTTTGCTCTTTCCATAAGCTCTTTTAGTGATACTTGTTCTCCATCTAAAATAGGTTCTTCATCGCCTAGTGTATAAAAATCCCAAAAAATACCATTGTATCTTTTAGGTCTTGGTTTATCTGCATTTCTAATATCAAATACAGTTTTAAACTGTTTTTCAAACTTTGGATTTCCGGTTATTACATAAGTACGTGCCATTCTTGTCAAATCATCACTACTTTGTCTTAACTCTTGGGCAAGAACAAGTGACTTATACTGCATTTGATAGGCATCTTCTAGTTTAATAGTAGCTTTTTGATATTTATTTACAATCACCGCCACAAAAATAAATGAAACTGTATTTAAAATAAACAGTAACATAAAAAGTCTTTTTAAATTCACTTAAAAACCTCATTTTAGTTTTACTTTCTTTATCCTATAATCTTAACAAAAAGTAAAGTAAAAAAAGTAACTTAATGAATAAAAAATATACAGTACTAATAATTGATGATAAAAAAGAAAATTTAAAATACCTAAATGAGATTTTAAAAGAGGAGGATTACAATGTAAAAGCATCTACAGATGCCATATTTGCAATTAATTCTTCTAAAATAAATCCACCTCATCTAATACTTCTTGATATAAAAATGCCTGATTTAAATGGTTTTGAAGTATGCAATTTACTAAAAAAAGAAGAGAAGCTAAAAGACATACCAATTATTTTTATAAGTGCTTTGAATGATATTGAAAGTAAGCTAAAAGCTTTAAATATTGGTGGAGTTGATTATATTACGAAACCTTTTGAAAAAGAAGAAGTAAAAGCTAGGATTAAAACTCAACTAAAAATATTTGAAAGTAAACAAACTATTTCAAAACTTTTGGAACAACAAGATTTTTTCCTAAAAAAAATCATTCATGAGATGAATACTCCACTTAGTATTATTTCTTTAAATATTGATAGTTTAGAATCTCTTTTAGGTCCCAAAGAGCAGTTTGAGACAATAAAAGCTTCTAGTAAATCACTATCTTCAATTTACAATGATTTATACTATTTAAGTAAAAAAGAAAAAAGAGTATCTGAACCTACTAATATAAATTTAATGAGATTTCTATCTTCTAGAATGGCTTTTTTTGATGAGATGGCAAATGTAAAAGATATTGATATATCATTAGATATTCACAATGAATTTAATATATTTATGGATTCTTATGAATTAGAAAGAGTAATAGATAATACTATTTCAAATGCAATTAAATATTCATTTGAAAATTCAAATATAGACATAATATTAGATATAGAAGAAGATTCTTATAAACTTGAAATAAAAAATGAAGGAATACAAATAGCTGATACAAAAACAATTTTTGATGCATATTATCAACAAAAAGAGAAAAATGTAGGTTTTGGTTTAGGTTTGAGTATTGTGAAAGATATTTGCAATAAATATAAAATAGATATAAATGTAACTTCTATAAATAATCAAACTTCTTTCTCTTATTTTTTCCCAAAAAATTTATTAATTAAAGAAGATGTAATATGAAAATATTTTTACTTGAAGATGATTTTGCTTTAAATAAAATCATAAAACTCTCTTTACAAAATAAAGGTTTCTTTGTGGATAGTTTTACTGATGGTTATAAAGCTGTTGATGTTATATTAAATAGTACTTATGATTTATATATTTTGGATTTAAATGTCTTAGGATTTGATGGACATAAGGTTTTAGAATTTATTAGAAAAGATTATTTAAATGTTCCTATTATTATGATTAGTGCTGAAATTGATATTGAAAATATAAAAAAATCTTACGCTTTAGGATGTAATGATTATATAAAAAAACCCTTTGATTTTGAAGAATTATATTTGCGAATCCAATATCATTTAAGTCATATAAAAAAAGATGATAATAGTGATTTTCTTGTGGATTTAGGATATGATTTTTCTTTTAATCTTCTTGAACAAACTTTACATAAATCAAATTTTGAAATAGAACTTACAAGTAAAGAGAAACTACTTTTAAGTCTTCTTGTAAAAAATATTAATAACACAGTAACAAATGAAATGATTCACGAATATGTATGGGATAGTAAAGAGATGGAAGCTGTTAGTATGAGAACAATTGTTCATAAGTTAAAGAAAAAGCTAAAAAATGGAATGATTGTAAATCTAAGAGGTATTGGATATAAACTAATAAAATAATATGATTTGACTTAATGAAAAAGCTTAAAAGCTTTCCCACTCATCCTTTGAAGTTTGAGATTCAATCTCTTTTTTTTGTGCTGGTGTTTGAGATGCTGGCTTTGATATCTTAGTCTGTACAAAATCTTTTTTTATCTCTTTTTGGTGTTGCGTTGCTTTTAGACTTTTTGCTTTTACTTCATTTTTCCCTGCGAACTCTTTTGCATTTGCATCACTTACAATCAATTTAGCAATTTCATCTGTTAATACAGCCACATCATGTGTTTGAGAGGCTACAGCTGCATTTTTTTGTGTTTGTTGGTCTAATTGATTTACTGCATCGTTTATTTGTTCTATTCCTGTTAATTGCTCTTTACTTGACATTTCAATATCTTGTATTAGATTAATTGTTTGTGAAATATTTTCATTTAAGTCTTTATATCCGCTAATCATATTATTAGCGATATCTTTCCCTTGATTTGCTTTTTTAGTTGCATTTTCAACAATTGTTTTAATTTCTTTTGCTGCTTCTGCACTTCTTGCTGCTAGATTTCTTACCTCTGCTGCAACAACTGCAAAACCTCGTCCTGCTTCTCCAGCAGTTGCTGCTTCAACGGCCGCATTTAAAGAAAGAATATTTGTTTGGAAGGCAATTTGATCTATTACGGTAATTGATTCATTGATTAAATTAACTTGTGTATTAATTTCATCCATTGATTGAGTTGTTTGATTTGCTAATCTCTCACCTTCAGAAGCTGAAGCTGTAACACCATTTGAGAAAGTTGTCATTTTTGCTATATTTTGTGTATTATTTCTAATATTAGATGTTATTTCTTCAATAGCAGCTGCTGTTTCTTCTAAACTAGATGCTGCTTCATTAGAACTCACGTTTAACTTATCAACATTTGTTAATAATATATTTGAACTATCTTCCAGAGTTAAACCATTTGTCTTATTTTCAATTAACATTCCAGTAATTGAATCACCTAATGTATTTACACCATTTGCTAGTTTTAGAAGTTGTTCTGTTAAACCTTTTTGATCAATTTTATTTAAATATTTATAATTACTATATTGTTCTAATACATTAAGTACATTATTAATATTATTTTCTAAATTTGAAGCCATATTATTTAATACATCTTTTAACTGCATTAAAGATGGATTTGAAACATTCATATTTAATCTTTGACCTAAATCACCTTTTTCAAATTTTCCTAGAACTGCGATTGTTTCATCTATTACTTTTCTGTCATCTTCAATACTTTTTTCAGTTTTTGCAATATTGTCATTTACAACTTTTGCCATCATTCCAAATTCATCTTTACAATTAAGGTCAATTAATTTAACACTTGAAGATTCTCTATTTAGATATGCAAAAAAACTATTCATTCCATCTTGTACACTTTTTAAAGAACCTGTTATTGACTTAGTAATAAATAAAGCTATTAATAAAGATAGTACAACACAAATCATCATAATAGAAATAAGTAATATTTTCGCATTAGCATATATTTCATTCCCAATTGTATTTGCTTTAGCGCCACCATCTACATTTATTTGTACCAATTTTAATAAAGTAGCAGAAAAGTCACCAAATTCTTTTTTAGTTTTTCCCATGATTTTTCTAGCTTCTTCTGTTTTATTTTCTCTTGATACAACAATTAATTCTTTATTTATTTCTAGATAGTGTTCAAACTGCTTAGAAAATTCTATATATAATGATTTCTCTTCATCAGAAGAAATAAGTTTTTCATAAACTTCTCTACTCTCGTTTATTGTAGACAATGTATCTGCAAGATCTTTTTCAGCTTTTTGCATACCTTCTGGAGTTTGGGACAAAATATGATCATATTGCGCTATACGGAAATCTGATGTAGCAGTATTTATTTCTTCAATTACTTTTAAACTAGGCATCCAATTTTCGCTTATAACAGTTGATTGATCATTTACACTTGACATCTTTTGTATTGAAATTATTCCAAGTAAAATAACTAATATTATTAGAATACCAAATCCTAAACCTAGTTTTGAACTTACATTCATATTTTTTATCATTTTTAAATTCCCCTATATCCATTCTTAATCATATTCTAGCTATTTTTTAGTTATTTAGTGCAATTTCTTTAATTATTTTTTAATTAGGAATAATGATCTTATTAATTTTTTATAAACAAACATATAAATATTACAAATTAAACATAAAATCAGATAAAATAAAACATATTTAAAGTTAATAAAAAAGGAATGATATGACTAAAAAAATATTGCTTTTAATTATGCTATTTTTAACTTCAATTATCGCAAAGGAAAATAATATGAGTATCTACGATTTTAATGTAAAAACCATAGATGGTGAAGAAGTTTCAATGTCAAAGTACAAAGGAAAAGTTCTTTTAATAGTAAATGTTGCTAGTAAATGTGGATTTACAAGCCAATATGAAGGTCTTGAAAATTTATATGAGAAATATAAAAACCAAGATTTTATGGTTTTAGGATTTCCTTCAAATCAATTTGCAAATCAAGAACCTGAATCAAATGATAAAATCAAAGAGTTTTGTTCTTTAACTTATGAAGTAAAATTTGATATGTTTTCTAAAATCGATGTAAATGGTGAAAATGAAGCACCTTTATATAAATTTTTAAAATCAAACCAAAAAGGTATTTTAGGAACAGAAAATATAAAATGGAATTTTACTAAATTTTTAGTAGATAAAGATGGAGTAATTGTAGATAGATATGGAAGTGCAACTAGCCCTGAATCTATTGAAAAGGATATTGTAGAACTTTTAAAATAAAAAATATTTAGGTACATATTATTTATTATTTTTAATTTATTATTAAAATATAAAATAATATTGCCTACATATAAAAATATCCATTTTACTTTATAAAATAAGTCTTTTTTATGATATAATTTTTTTAGAAAGTTATTAAATAATAAAAAGACTACTATGAAAAATAAAAATTTACTTATATATTTAATTGTATTGTTAGTGCTTAGCTTTTCAATATTTATTATAAAATATATAAATGATACAAAAAATCAATATAAAGTAATCTCAGAAAATATACTATTTCAACAATCTTCAACCCTATTTAACAATATCGTGACCATGAGAAAATGGAGTTCTGATCATGGTGCTGTCTATGTAAAAGCGCATGAAGGAATAGAACCTAATCCTTATTTAGAAAATAATCATACGTATACAAAAGACAGTGAACTTCTTATTAAAATCAATCCTGCTTGGATGACTAGACAATTATCAGAAATGTCAAATAGAACAGAAAATTATTACTTTAAAATAACCAGCTTAGATCCAGTTAATCCAGTAAATGCTCCTGATGATTTTGAAAAAAAAGCATTAGATGACTTGGCAAAAAATAAAGATAAAACATTTTATACAAGTATGGAAAAAGATAAGTATAATTTATTGGGTTCATTAAAAATTGAACCTTCTTGTTTAGAATGCCATGTTCATCAAAATTATAAAGTTGGTGAGGTAAGAGGAGGTCTAAGAGTTAGCGTCCCTTTAGATAGCTATACTCAAAATATTGAAATTTTGGAATCAAAAACTAATTTTTTGTTTACTATTACTATCCTTACT
Organism: Arcobacter acticola; assembly: GCF_013177675.1. Taxonomy (NCBI): domain Bacteria; kingdom Pseudomonadati; phylum Campylobacterota; class Epsilonproteobacteria; order Campylobacterales; family Arcobacteraceae; genus Arcobacter; species Arcobacter acticola. The sequence continues at coordinate 998,418 of NZ_CP042652.1, read as the reverse complement.
TCTTTGGTTTTTATTATTATCATTGTATTTACTATAAACTCTATTTATTCAAGAGAAATTAATATTACAAAATTGAATAAAACACTTGAAAAAAAGGTGAGAATAAGAACAAAAGAGTTAATTGATGCAAATAAAAAACTAATTGAAATTTCTACAAAAGACTATCTTACTAATATTCCAAATAGAAGACATTTTTTTGAAATTGGAACAAAATCTTTACATATTGCAAAAAGAGAAAACAATCAGTTATCTGTAATTTGTATTGATATTGATTTTTTTAAAAAAATAAATGACACATACGGACATAATGTGGGGGATGAAGTATTAAAATTAATCACTAAAAACATGAATAAATATATTAGAAAATCAGATGTATTAGCTCGTATTGGTGGTGAAGAGTTTGCAATATTACTTAACAATACAAATGAAGAAAATGCTTTCCTTTTAGCTGAAAAAATAAGAATAGCAATTGAAAATTTAAATTATATAAATAATAATAAAGAAATAAAAACAACTATAAGCTTAGGAATAAGTCAACTAACACAAGAAGACTATGACTTAGATTCGATTATTATAAGAGCAGATAAAGCTTTGTACGAAGCAAAAAATACAGGTAGAAATAAGAGTGTGATTTATTGATAAAATAGATTATTTAATTTCATCAACTCTTTTAAGAAATAAATCAAAATGATATTTGCCTTCTAGTTTTTCTTTTGACTCTTCAAATTTATTAATCATTTTCTCTTCTAATTGAGTACCATTGTTTTTAAGTTTTTCAAAGATTTGCATAATTTTCTCGTCACTTATTTCACGTAGATTTGAATCTTTTACAATCTGAGGAATTTCACTAATATCTGAAATAGGCATTTTAAAATCGCAGTAATATTGAGATAAATTATTTATTCCCCAATACTCTAATCCTAATTTATTATAAAAATCCAAAGAAGAACTAACGCAATTCATTTTAAATCTTCTTATTTTATTTCCTGAAAAATGAGAAAATAAATATTTTAAAAGTTTATAGGCATAACCAAAACTTCTATGTTTATTTGGGGTTAAAAGATTATGAATTGTTAGATATTCATTATCTTTAGAGATAGTATAAAACAAGTAACAAACATGTTTTTTCTTATCATTCACTAAACATAAAGGAGGAAATTTTTCCCAACTGTAATAATTATCCCACCATTCAAGTGCACTTTTTGAAAATGACAAACTTTTAAAATCTGCTATTTTTTTAACTGAAATTAAATATTCATCTCTATTGAGTTCTATCACTTTCATTTTTTAATCCTTTGCTATAGGGTTCATTGTAGTCTTATTAATTATTAATCAAAGGATTTTATTGTTTATATTTTATCCATTGTAAATTTTAAAATATTTTAAACAGTTTCGGGTATTATTTCAAAATGAATCTACTTGAAAAACTCAAACAACTTCCCAATGATGCTGGTGTTTATCAATACTTTGATAAAGATGGACATTTATTATATATAGGAAAAGCAAAAGTACTTAAAAATAGAGTTAAATCCTATTTTAAATTTACTCCAAAATTACTACCTGCTGATAAATTAGGTCCACGAATTTATAAAATGATTTCTGAGGTTGTAAGTTGTGAGTGGATAGTAGTACCAAATGAACATGATGCTTTGATTTTAGAAAACTCTTTAATCAAACAGCTAAAACCAAAATACAATATTTTACTAAGAGATGATAAAACATATCCATATATTGTAATAGATTATAATCAGGATTTTCCAAGACTTGAAATCACAAGAAGAATACTAAAAGAAAAAAATGTAAAGTATTTTGGACCATATTCAACGGGTGCAAAAGATATGCTAGATAGTATTTATGAAATAGTTCCCCTTGTTCAAAAAAAATCTTGTGTAAGTGGTAAAAAAGCTTGTCTTTTTCATCAAATACAAAAATGCCTAGCTCCTTGTGAAAATAAAATTTCAAAAGAAGATTATGCAAAAATTGTAGAAACTGCCTTAGAATATATCTATAATAAATCAAAATTAATCACAAAATTAAATGAAAGAATGTCTCAATACGCAAATAATTTTAGATTTGAAGAGGCAATGACTTTAAGAGACAGAATAAAAACAATAGAAAAATCTCAAATCAAATCAGGTATAGATTTAGCAACAAATGAAGATATAGATATTTTTGCAATAACAGCTTCAAATAAAAAAGCAGTTGTTGTTAGAATGTTTTTAAGAGATGGAAAACTTGCTTCTTCTTCACATGATTTTTTAAAGGTGAATAACTTTGATGAGAATTTTGATTTTGATTATAATGAAGCATATAAAAGAGCTATTATAAACTACTATGACAATGAAATTCCACTTTTACCAAAAGAGATATTAACAGGAATTGAACTTGAAGATGTTGAAGAACTAGAAGATTTTTTACAAACAAGATTTTCTAAAAAGATAAAAGTGTTAAACCCTAAAAAAGATAAGAAAAAGGATATTGTCCAAATTGCTTTAAACAACTGTGATGAACTTTTACGAATTGATTCAAGTAGAAATCAAACAACAATATATGAAGAGCTAAAAGATTTATTTGGCTTAGAAACACTTCCTTACTTAATAGAAAGTTATGATAACTCACATATGATGGGACAAGCAACAGTGGGAGCCATGGTTGTATGGAATGAAGATATAAATGCCTTTGATAAAAAAGCTTTTAGACACTATAACCTTGAATCAAAAGATGAATACTCTCAAATGAGAGAAATGTTAATAAGAAGGGTTGAAAATTTTGAAAAAAATCCAGCTCCTGATTTATGGATAATAGATGGTGGAGAAACACTTTTAAAACTAGCCTATGATATCGTGCAATCAGTGGGAGTAAATCTTGACATAATTGCAGTTGCCAAAGAAAAAGTTGATGCAAAAGCCCATAGAGCAAAGGGAGCTGCTAAAGATATCATTCACTATAAAACTAAAAATGGTGAATTTAAAAACTTCAAGTTATCAACAAGTGATAAAAGATTACAATTTGTTCAAAGACAAAGAGATGAAGCCCATAGATTCGTAATTAATTTCCATAAAAAACAAAAAAGAGCCCAAGATAAACAAATATCACTACTTCAAATAAAAGGCATAGGAGAAGCAAAAATTAAAAAACTTCTTTTATATTTTGGTGAATTTGAGAAAATAAGAAATGCATCTGTTGAAGAGTTAAAAAATGTTTTAAATGAAAAAGACGCACTTACTATTGCAAATTATTTTATAAATCCAAAGGATTAATATTGGCTAGAATTTTATTAAATAAAGAAAATCTATTTTACAATTTAAGTGTTATTTCAGAACAAACTAAATCAAAAAATAAAGTAGCTATAGTATTAAAAGATAATGCCTACGGACATGGAATTTTAGAAATTGGAACAATGGCTAGTGAATTTGGTATCAAAAAAGCAGTAGTTAGAACACTAAATGATGCACTTAAAATTGAAAAGTTATTTGATTATATTTTGATACTTGCAGAGAAATCTTTTCACACTTATTCACATGCTTTTCACATAGCTTTAAATACACTTGAAGATATTGATAATTTACCTGAAAACTGTAATGTTCATATCAAAGTAGATACAGGAATGCATAGAAATGGAATATCACCCGATGAAATAGAAGTGGCTATTTTAGGGCTTAAAGAAAGAAATATAAATATAACAGGTGTCTTTACGCACCATAAATGCGCAGATGAACTATCAACAGATTTTTTCTGGCAAAACATAGTTTTTACTAGGATAAAACAGCATGTGAAAAGAATATGTGAACAACTTTTTATACCCCTTCCAGTCTTCCATTCTTGCAATTCAGCAGCTCTATTTAGACATGCAAATTTTGATGAAGACTTTGCTAGAGTTGGAATTGCGACATATGGATATTTAGATAATGCAAATATTTTTAAATTTCCAAAATTAAAACCAGTTTTATCACTTTGGGCAGATAAACTTTCAAGTAGAGTTTTAAAAAAAGGTCAAAGTGTAGGTTACGGTGGAACATACCAAGCAAGTGAAGAAATTATTATTTCTACATATGATGTAGGTTATGGAGATGGATTTTTAAGATTAAATGAAAAAAACTCATATACAACTCCAGCAGGATATAAAATTCTAGGTCGAGTATCTATGGATTGCTTATCTTTAAATACAAATGACAAAGAAGTTTGTATTTTCAATAATGTAGAAACACTAGCAAAAGAACACGATACAATCACTTATGAAATAACAACAGCACTAAATTCTAATATAAAAAAAGAGATAGTATGAAAATAACTCTATTGTTCTTCCTATTTATAAATATTCTAAATGCTATGACTTTTGAAGAAGTTTATACTATTAAAAGTGTAGAAGGCACAATGAAAACTATAAGTGCATATAAAGAGTTAGCAAAGAAAAATGATCCAAAAGCACTACATGAATTAGGATTGATTTATCTAAAAGGTGATGGAATTGCGAAAAATCTAAACCAAGCCTATGAATACTTTCAACAAGCCTCTGATTTAGGAAATGTTGAATCAACTTATTTATTAGGAAAAATATATTTATCTAATAAAACAAAATACTATAATCCTAAAAAAGCTTACAATACTTTTATAGATGCTTCAAATAAAAATCATGCTAAATCTCAACTTATGATAGGAAGATTCTTTTTAATGGGAGAGATAGTTGATAAAGATTATGAAAAAGCCTTACACTATTTCAAACTAGCTTCCAAGCAAAAAGAGTATGATGCAAATTGTTATATAGCATATATGTATGCATCAGGACTTGGAGTTTTCCCAAACTTTGGAAGAGCTAACAATTTTGCAGAAGCCCAATATAAAAATGGCAATAAACTTTGTGTAAAAATTTGGAATGACTATAATCTAGGGAAATATCCAAAAGATGATGGATTTAAAATTGGTGATTATAATAAGCCTGTTGAATAAGACTTGTTTTTATTTTTCGTAATATTTTATATAAGTTATAACATAAAATATTTGTATATTCTTATGAAATTTATCTTTAAAAAATAAATAATATTAAAAAAATAAAGATTTCAATAAACTAATTAGGTAATAGTTAGAAATTTATATCTTTTAAAATATACTCTTTCCCAAACTTTTCACAAAAATCTATAAAAAGTTGAAAATAGCCATCAACCTCATCTTTATCATATCCAGCAAGTGAAATCACAACTTTTCTGTCTTGTCCAATAATTTTTGGTAAAGATGCAAAATCTAAATGTTCTGGCATTTTTTTCATGGTATCTATTAAATCATTTTCACTTGCATTTACTGTTAAAACTCTTTTGTATTTTGTAACTATTGATTTTGGATATAGTAAATCAAGTGCTTCTATAACCATAGCTTGGCTCATAGAAGGAAATCCAGGAGTGAAAAAAAATCTATCTTCTAAATAAAATCCAGCTACATTATTTACTACATTTGTAAGAAGTTTTGCATTTATAGGAAGATATGCCATATTTATTCTGTGTGGGAAGGCTTCATCTCCAAACTGATTTATGATTCTATTTTTTGCCTCTTCGTGAAATTCCATTTTCCCATTTGTGAAAACTTTTCCTGCAACCTCTCTCGTATAATCATCAGGTGTAGCTCCAATTCCACCAAAACAAAACATTACAGAGTTTGGATCTGATTTTATAAGATTAAAAATATCAAACATAAGTTTTGAGTCATCATTTATTACAAAAGAAGCTTTTTGTTCCCAGCCTCTTTGTAATAATTGCTTATTTAAAAAAGAAAAATGAGCATCATTTCTGCGCCCATTTAGAAGTTCTGTTCCAATAATCACTGAGTAGAAATTAACTTTTTTCTCCATTGGTAATCAAGCTTTTGATTGTATAAATGAATCCATTTCAGAAACAATTTGTATTATTGTACCTTCTCCACTAATTACTTTTAAAAGATTCTTTTCACTATAAAATGCTTTTATTAAAGCAAGTGGTTCAGTATATAATTTCATTCTATTTAAAAATACTTTTTCATTATCATCAGCTCGTACAACAGCAGCATCCGCAGCACGTCCTAATACTCTTTGAAAAGCAGTGTTTTGAGATACTTCAACTTCAATTACACTTATTAATTCAACTTCAGGCTCATTTACTAAATATTTATCTAATTCAGTCATTTGTTCAACACTTCTAGGATATCCATCAATAACAACAACATCACTTGGAGCTTTTTTAATTGCAGTTACAATAGTTTCAATTGCAATATCAATTGGTACTATATTTCCAGCGCTTATATAAGTATCAATTACATACCCTCTTTCGCTTCCACTTGCAACTTCTGCTCTAAACATATCTCCAGTTGAATAGTGAGTTATATTATTGTGTCTTGCAGCTATTAACTCTGCATCGGTAGTTTTACCGCTTCCTGGTGCTCCAATAATTAAAAATAGTTTCTTCATTTATGCCCTTAGTTCAATTTTACATTAAACAATTGTATCAAAAATTATTTAAATTCTTTATGTACTATTTAAACCTTATGTAGTATTAAAAGCTTTTTATATATAATACAAAAAAACTAAGGAACTGAAATATGAATTTAATGCTATTTGGTGCACCAGGTGCAGGCAAAGGAACACAAGCTAAATTTTTAATTGAAAAATATAATATCCCACAAATTTCTACAGGTGACATTTTAAGAGCTGCTATTGTTGAAAAAACAGATATGGGAATGGAAGCAAAGAAATTTATGGATGAAGGAAAATTAGTTCCTGATTCAACTATCATTGGTATTATCAAAGATAGACTTGCTGAGTCTGACTGTAAAGAAGGTTTTATACTTGATGGTTTCCCAAGAACATTAGCTCAAGCAGTTGCTTTAAGTGAATTAATGTCAAATATGGGAATATCATTAGATAAAGTAATTTCTTTAAATGTTCCTGATGAATTAATCGTTGGAAGAATTACAGGAAGAAGAGTATGTTCTAAATGTGGAGCATCATTTCACGTAGAATTTAATCCTTCTAAAAAAGAAGATGAGTGTGATTATTGTGGTGGAGAATTAATTATCAGAAAAGATGATAATGCTGAAACTGTAATAAGCAGATTAAATGCATATCATGATCAAACTGCACCACTTATTGATTTTTATACAAAAATGGGTGTATTTGTTGAACTTGATGGAACAAAAGATGTTTCTGAAGTTACAGCTGATATGTTAAACGCACTTTCATAAATCTTTTTTATAATAACAAAAAAGGGTAACTATTTATAAATAGTTACCCTTTTTTATGTCAAAGATAATTTATCCTTGCATTCCTGAACTTGAAGAAACTTTCTTACCACCAAAACTCTTTTTAGCAACAACTATTTCTTTTTGCTTCTCTTTTCTTCTTTGATCTTTTTCAACAAATATTTTTTTCTTTGTAAATGGATCTAATTCTGTGTAATACATAACAGCTGAGTAAGTTCCAGGAGTTGGAGTAAATACTTGAGCTTGTTCTGGATTCATTTTTAATTCATGTGTTGTAAACTGTTTTAACTCATGCATATGTTTTTCTTCACATCCTGGATGTGCGGCAATTAAATAATAAGTTAAAAACTGTTTCTTTCCTGATTCTTTATTTAACCTATCATACATAGCTTTAAAATCAATAAGTGTTTGTTTCCCTGGTTTTCCCATATGATGAAGTACTTCATCGTTTGTGTGTTCAGGAGCCACTTTCATTTGACCTGAAATATGATGATCTACCATTTCTTTTAAATACTCATATCCATGTTTTTTATCAGCTGTAATTAAATCATATCGTACACCTGAAGCCACAAATGCTTTTTTGATTCCAGGGATTGCTCTAATATCTTTTAGTAATTGTATGTTTCTACTGTGATCTACTTTCATAGTTTTACAAAGTCTGTGTGCATCTACACATCTTTTGTTTTCAATACAAGTTCCAAGTTTTTCTTTTTTAACACACTCATATCCGTACATATTTGCAGTTGGTCCACCAACATCAGAAATGATTCCTTTGAAATCTTTTAGTGTAGTAAAATGCTTTACTTCTTTTAAAATATTTTCTTCACTTCTTGTTCTAATTGTTCTTCCTTGATGTGCAGCAATAGCGCAGAAGTTACACTCTCCCCAACATCCATGATGTGTCATAATAGAAAATTTAATAGTTTCAAGACACTTAACTTTTCCATCTTTTGCATTATATGGATGAGCATCTCTTTGATATGGATAAGATGCAATTTTATCCATCTCTTCTTCTTCCATATGACGGCTAGGTGGATTTTGTACTAAATATCTTCCATCAACTTCTTGATATAAACCTTTTGAATAAATAGGGTCATTATTGTCATAAAAAGATTTAAATAAATCAATATATTTTTCTTTGTCATCTAAGCATTCTTGATGTGATGGAATTTCTAAAAAATTCTCTTGCGTTGGTGCTTCTTTTGAAATATAACAAAGTCCTCTAATAGTTCTTGGATCTCCCCCTGCTTTTAATGTATTTCCTAAATCAATAATAGCTTGTTCACCCATACCATAAACCATATAATCGGCTTTTGTATCAAATAAAATTGGCTTTCTTAACTTATCAGACCAATAATCATAATGTGTAAGCCTTCTCAAACTAGCTTCTATTCCTCCAAGAACAATTGGAACCGTTCCTTTAAAATATCTTCTTATTAGATTTGTATATACAAGTGTTGCTCTATCTGGTCTTTTATCATTTTTCCCACCTGGAGTATAGTCATCTGTACTTCTAAATCTTTTTGTAGCTGTATAGTTTGAAACCATTGAATCAATACTTCCACCACTTACTCCCCAAAAAAGTTTAGGCTCACCCATTCTTTTTACATCAACATCACTATTTACATCAGGTTGACCTATGATTCCAACACGAAGACCCATGTCTTCAAGAATTCTTCCAACTACTGCTATTCCCATAAATGGTGAATCGATATAAGCATCTCCTGTTATTAGAACAACATCTAGTTCATACCAACCTCTATCATGCATTTCTTCAAGGGTAGTAGGTAAAAATTTATTTGGTTTATTAATAGTACTCATTTTTCTTCTTTATAAAATATTATATATTAGTTTTTTCGTATTGTGCCCAAATATCATTTAACCCCTACCATAAATGTTTATATTCTTTTTGTTAAGTTTCTATCTATTTTTTTAATATCTAGTAACATAGCTACTTTAGAGTCTTTTGTCTCATCCACATTTACTAAACTTTCTACTAATGTCCCTGCTCCCAAGAAGTGACTTTGAATATTTTGTATTGTTTTTTCTTCCACAACACAAACTTCTTCTAAAGATGAAACAAGAATTCCTATACAGTGTTCAATATTATCTTTATCATATTCAACTAAAATTATATTAGTTAAACTATCATTTATAATCTCTTCGTTTACAAAATCTCTAATATCTAATACAGCAATTAACTTATCTTTATATAAGACCATTCCTTTAAAATGATTATTTTTATCCATATCAATTGATTCTTTTAATTCATCTATGCTTATAGATTCAATAACATTTTTTGCATTTACAGCTAAAAGTTTTTTACCTAGGTAAAAAGTTGCTAACTCAACGCTTGTTGGAGTGAATTTTGTTTTAGAAGTATTTAAAAATTTTGATTTATTTTTTTGTAAAAAAGTATGACAATTTATGCTTCCAATATATATAAATACAAAACATAAAACATCATTTTTATAATCATCTACCCTACTTTTATATTCTCTATATCCATTTGAACATTTTGCTGCAATTGCATAATATTTATTATCAAACTCTATTATTTTACTAAGCCCATGAGAGTTTTTTAAATCGAAAAAGGAATCATCAATATTTAAATATGAATCCACTTCAAAATCTTCATTTGATGATGAAATTATTTGCTTCTCTTTATTTGTAAATAGAGCAAAAACTCCAGGTAATTTTTCACCTTGAGTATCTCTTGGTAAAGTATCATCTAGCATAGCATTAAATTGAGGTTTAGAATCAAAAACAACTGCTATTCCACCTGTAACAATAGCTTCATTTTTTAAAGATCTAATAGCACTTGAATAAATATATGTAGATTGATTATCATAAAGGACTGTTTTTTCAAATTTCGATACACAGTACTTTGAAGTATCTTTTAGGCTTAAAGTTTTTGAAACCCAATCTTGGGTTAATACTCTTCCAACTAAAAACTCTTCATTACGATTTGAAACTGCTATTACTTTACCATTTTTATCAAAAAAAATAAGATTTGTATAAACTGTATATAAATCATTTATATATTTCAAGATTTCACTTATCTCATCTTTTTTATCATGTAATGTTGAATAATCATCAAAAGCTTCTCTAAAATATGAATTTAATGCCCACCATCTACAATCATTTGCTCGTTCATATAAGTTTCTATCCATAATATCAATAGCAAGTGAAGATAAAAACTCACTATCTTTTAATATTGAAGTTATAATTGTTTGGTTTAAATTTTCAAGGGATGAGTTTGCTTTATTTCCTACAATTCCTATTTCATTTAATAGTGATTTTGAAAATTCTCTATTTACAGAATTTAATTTACTTTGAGCAATATTACCATTCCAAATAACTCGAGTTAGATTATCTTGAATAGTTTGACTATTATTAAATACTTCTTTTAATTCTTTTGAAAAATGTTGTTCATTTTCCATCATTGCATTTATAATATTATCATCAACTTCTTTTGAATTTAACTCATCACTTAAAAATGCATACTCTAAGGGAATCATGATATGCCCGTACCATTTAAGTCCTTTAAAACCTTGATAACCATTTGTTTCGCATGTTTTTGCAATATAATCTCTTCCAGCAAATGAAATTAATTTAAATTCTTCATTTAATACTATAGGAAGTTTTGCCCCTAATTTTATATGATCTTTATCACTACTTGCAATAACAAAACCATCTTCATCTAAAATAGTAATACATTCTTTATTTTTTGTGTCAATAAGATTAGTTAGAATTCCATTCATTTCATCTGTGAATTTAAAACATAAACATAAAACTCCTAAATTTTCAGAATTTTGATTATTAGTTTTTGTAACTTTGTATGAATAAACCAAAGATTTTTTATATTGTGGAATAAAATCATGGAAGCCATATGTTTCAAGATAATCTTCATCTGAATTCAATACTTTGTTCACAAATGCTAAATCAGTTTTTTCTGTTTTTATATCATCATTTAATCTTACTAGTAATTTTCCATGATTATCTAAGACAACTATGTCAAAATAAACAGAATATTTAGATACATACTCTTTAAATCTTTTTTGAATATTATCTCTTAAAATAACACTATTTTCATTATATTTTGAAACATAGTTTTGTATAAAATTTCTAATATCATCATCAGTAGCTAAAAATCCAATATCAGCAGTTCTTTCAAATAGATTTCGGATAAGTATATCAATTGCAACTTGTGCTTTAAATTTCATCTCTTGGGTAACTTTTTTGATTTGTTGTTCACTTAAGTGGTTCAATAATGTCGAAGTTAAATTTAAAAAATTTTCTTTTGTTTTACCAATATCTATATTAATATCACCTAATTGTCCAAGTAATGCAAACATATCCCAAGAAGTACTTAGTCTTCCTAACTCTTCTTTATATTTATCTACATCTTCTATATGTTTTATTATTGGATATAACTCTTTTTTTACACTTATACCTTTATAATTTACAATATCATTTATCATTATACTTTCCACGCTTTATACTAATTATATGAGTTAATTATATATGCACTTGGATATTTTATGTGATTAAAGATGTATATTAAACATACAATTGTAAAAAAATAATTATATATTTATATTTATTTGAATAAGTTTTGTGATAGGTTTAAAAGATTAAATTGCCAGTTATCACCAAATATATCGTCTTCTATGATTTCAACATTTAGATTACTTGATAAAGAAAGAGCTATGTTATAATCCATTCCTCTATAAAATAATAATTTTTTAATATTTCTATCTTGGGTAAATTGAAGAGTATCTGAAACATCTGTTATATTTAGATATTTTTTTTCTTTTTTGATTATATCAAGCCTGAATCTATTTGCAAAATAATCCCAATAATCATCAAATGCATAAATTGTTGTGATTTCACTTCCACTCATTTTTTGCTTTATTTTTAAAAAAGTATCATCAATTTCATCTAAAAATCTTTCATAATTTTCTTTATAAAAATCTTTTTTATTATTGTCTAGTTCAATCAAAGCTTCATAAATATTTTTTGCAATAACTCTCATAGCAAAAGGATCCATCCAAATATAAGGATTGTTATTAATCTTATTTACATCTTTTGACATATCAATTATTTTTAAATTTGGATTTTTTTCTATTAAGATGCTTTCATACTCTTTTTCAATATCTAATCCAAAATGGAAATATATTTTTGAGTTTGAAAGTCTAGAAATTTCAGATGATGGTATTTTTCTAAATTCAGATAAATACCTATTTGTAATTTCTCTTGGAACTATTTCTTTTTGTGCAATTTTTTTTACAATATGTGTTTCAAGGGGAAAGTAAGTAAGAATTTGTATTTTTGAGAAAAGTAAAAGAGGAAGAAATAAAATAAAAAATATTTTTAACAAATCTTCCTCCTTTTTAATTAATTAGATATCAGTAACAGTTTTTCTTAATCTAATACTTAACTCTTTTAATTGCTCTTCATCAACAGTTGATGGAGCTTGAGTTAATAAACATTGAGCTTTTTGCGTTTTAGGGAATGCTATTACATCTCTGATTGAATCAGTACCTGCTAATAACATAATCATTCTATCAAGTCCCATTGCAAATCCACCATGTGATGGAGCTCCATATTGAAGTGCATCAAGTAAGAAACCAAATTTCTCTCTTGCTTCTTCATCTGAAATTCCCATAAGTTTAAATACTTTTGATTGAATTTCTTCTTTATGAATTCTAATTGAACCACCACCTAACTCAGTACCATTTAAAACGATATCATAAGCAATTGATTCAATCTCTTCTAAATCTTCGATATTATCAAGTGATTTAGGCATAGTAAATGGATGGTGTAATGCTTTTGTTCTTCCATCTTCAACTTCGAACATTGGGAAATCAACAACCCATAAGAATTCTAAAGCATCAGCAGGAACAATATTCATTTCAGATGCAAGGAATAATCTAAATCTTCCCATATAATCCCAAACAACTTTTTTAGATCCAGCTCCAAAGAATACAACGTCACCAACTTCAAGTTCTGTAGCTTTTACAATTTCTTCTAAATCAGATTCAGAGAAGAATTTAGTTAATGGACCTTTTAATCCATCTTCTTTCATTTGGAAGTAACCTAAACCTTTAGCTCCAAATTTTCTAACGTAATCTTCAAAACCTTTCATTTGTCTTTTAGAGAAGATATTATCTCCATTTTTACATTTTAAAGCTTTGATTCTATTATTCTTTTTATCTTTTGCAATATCTGCAAAAATTTCATTAGTTGAGTTTGCAAAAATATCAATAACATCAACTAATGGCATATCAATTCTTAAATCAGGTTTGTCACTACCATATGTTTCCATAGCTTCACTATATTTCATTCTTCTAAATGTTTTTGGAATAGTTTTTCCACATTTTGTAAATACATCATAGATTAATCTTTCAGCTACTGCAATTACATCATCTTGTGTACAAAAAGACATTTCAACATCTATTTGAGTAAATTCAGGTTGTCTATCAGCTCTTAAATCTTCATCTCTAAAACATTTTGCAATTTGGAAGTATTTATCAAATCCAGCAACCATTAAAAGTTGTTTAAATAACTGTGGAGATTGAGGAAGTGCATAAAATTCACCTGGATGAACTCTTGAAGGAACTAAATAATCTCTAGCTCCCTCTGGAGTTGACTTAGTTAAAATAGGAGTTTCAACATCTAAAAATCCTAATTCATCTAAAGTATTTCTTACTTGAATAGCAGCTTTAGATCTTAATTGAAAAATATTAAATGATTTTGTAGATCTTAACTCTAAAAATCTATTTCTTAGTTTAATTTCATCATTAACTTTTTCATCATTAATATCAAAAGGCATTGGTTTAGATTTGTTCTCAATTACTAAATCTTTTAATACGATTTCAATTTTACCAGTTTTTAAATTTGGATTTTCAAGTCCCTCACCTCTTGCTCTTACAAGTCCAGTTGCTATTAAAACATATTCATCTCTTACAGTTTCAGCAATTGCTAATGCATCTTTACTATCACTTGGATCTGCTACTAATTGAACCAATCCACTTTTATCTCTTAAATCTATAAATATAATTCCACCGTGGTCACGTCTACTGTTTACCCAACCAGCAACAGTTACAGTTTCACCAATTTTTGCTTCAGTTACATCTGTACAATAATGTGTTCTCAAATTCTAATCTCCATTCACATAAATATTCGCGATTTTATCTAAATCTTACTTAATTTCTAAAAAGCCTACATCTGTGCTTCTATACAATTTAGGATTGTACACAGCTTCATTATCAATAATTTTAGTTTGTACTAAATTTGAATTATTCCCATAGTATAAATAATTGATTCCCACTAAAGTTGAATAATCAACCCATTCGTAAACAATATTTCCACCAAAAGTGTTAATTTCATCTCTTAATTCACTATTAACACTATCAATAGAATTAGCTACAACTAATTTTTCCCTATCTTGATTTTGTGTTAATAACATTAACATAGGGTCATAAGTAACCTGTGTTGATAATATAGCACTTGGAGAAATATCATATGCTCTTAATTGAGAAAGAATTAGTGATGTTTTAACTAAATCTGTATTTAAAAATAGTGTTGAATTATTCAATTTATAATCATTTACAATATATTTAAAGTTTGTTTCTGTTTTACTAATTTCTTTTCTAACTCTTGTGTCATAAACAGATGCATCATAAGCTCTTTTTAGTTTATTACCAATATATGTATCTTGGTAAAACATAGCGTTATTTGTACTTGAATATGAAATTAATTTTTTAACTTGCTGCTCATAAGAAATTGAACCAAAAATTAGATTTTCATTGCTTGTTAATGAATCTTTTTTCTCAATTAATGGAAGATAAACTTTTACATCATCTGTAACTATTTTATCTAAAGATGAAATTGCACTTGGCGTAAATAAACCAATAACTTTTGTAACACCATTTTGTTTAGCTTTTTCAAATGCAGAATTAATGTTTTCATAACTTTCATTAGTAGAATCAATAATAGTTAAATCATAATCAGCTTTTTGATAAGATAAATATCCAGAAATTGTACTTAAAGATGTTTTTGCATATTTTTCAACTAATGAAGATGGATAAATAAATGCTACTTTTATTTTTACTTTTGCTAAATCAACTTGTATCTCAGAAATTATTACATTATCTTGAATATTATCTTCTTCAATTGCTTGTACACTATTATCAAGGCTTCCGTCGCTTACTTTTATATCAATAGGTTTTAATCCTTCTATAACAGGAGTTATTACTTCAGTTGAAGGTTTTTCTTTTTTAATTTTAATTTCATTAACTTTTTCTTTAGTTTGAGGAAGTTTCAAAGGAACAGTTTGTTTTTGAACACAACCAAAAAATACAAAAACTAATATTAATAAGGTAATTATTTGTCTCAATTTATATTCTCCATATAATTTTTAATTTTTAACATATCATAATATGCATCTTTTTTTGAAGATGGGTTTCTTAATAAAAAACTAGGAGAAAAAGTAGTGATTAATGATATACCATTAAAGTTTAATTCTTTTCCTCTAACTTGTGCAAAGTCAAAACTGTTTTTTAATAAATAAGAATATGCTCTTTCACCTAATGCAACAATTAATTTGGGATTAACCAATTCAATTTGCTTTAACAAATAATCATTGCAAGTGTCAATATTAGAATTATTTAAAGTATTTGAACTTTTGCATTTAACCAATGTTGTTAAATAAACATCTTCTTTTTTTACATTTAAAACATTTTCAATCATTTTACTTAATAATTCACCAGATTTACCCGTATAAAAGATACCCATTTCATCTTCACTATTACTTGGTTCATCACCTATAAACATAATATCAGAATTAGAATTACCATAGGCAAATAATACATTCTTTCTACTTTTTGAAAGTTCACATAAATAACAGTGTTCAACACTATTTTTTAATTCATTTAAATTATTTGGTAATTTAAAATTTCTAACTTCTGTTGAAAAAAAATCCAATGATTCATGATATTCATAACCAAAAGACTTTAGATTATATAAATTCTTTAATATTTGATTTTTAATTGTTTTTGTCATATGAAATTGTACATAAATGTTTCTTTTACAATTATTTGTTCCAATAATTGATACAAATTTAAATAAATACTTGACATTTGTTCCAATATTTTATAAAATAGCAAACAATAAAGAATAGGAATTAAAATGACAGCCCCTAGTTTAAGAAAACTAGAATATGATTTAGAAGTAAATAAAACAACTTTACACAACTGGAAAAAGAATAGACCCAAGTTATACGAGTTTATTATTGAATCATATAAAGATAGAGAAATAATGAAGAAACATTTAGAATTATTAATTGAACAAAAAAATATTATTGAAAAAGAGATTGATATAACAAAAAAAAGAATAGTCTAATATAAAAACCTATGGAGCTAAATATTGATAATATAACTTTTTTAAAGTGTGCGAAATATTGTTGATTTTGGCTTCATAGTTTTTTATATTTTATAAAGATTTAGTTTTTATGAAATTTGTATGTTTTGTAGTGTGTTTTTGAAGTATAAATAAGGAATAAATTCCTTATTTAAATTTGTATAGATATAAATAAAATTATTTGTATCTATGAGTGATTCTACCTTTATCAAGCGAATAAGGCGTGATCTCTACCTTTACAGTATCATTAGGTAATATTTTAATATAGTGCATTCTCATTTTTCCTGAGATATGACATAAAACTACATGTCCATTATCTAATTCAACTCTAAACATAGCATTTGGTAAAGCTTCAATTACCTTACCATCAATTACTATTACATCATCTTTTGCCACTTTTTTCTCCCTTAGTTTTCAAAATTACTTAAAATAACAGCTGTTCCATTAATTACAGCAACAGTGTGTTCATAATGACTTCCTCTTAATCCATCTTTTGATACAACATCCCAACCATTTTCTAAAATAACAGGGGTTCTATCTTTTTGACAAATCATAGGTTCTATACAAAATACCATTCCATTTTTTATTTTTGGACCAGATTTTGCATTTCCATTTTCTAAATAATTTGGAATTTCTGGTTCTTCATGTGGTTTTTTACCGATACCATGTCCACAAAATCTTACTAGTGGTTGATATCCTCTTGATGTAATAAAATCTTCAATAAGTTTAGACAATTCTTTAAATCTCATACCTTCTTTAATTACATCAATTGCATAATATAAAGAATCTTTAGCACAAGCGATTAAAGCTTCATCTTCTTTTGAAATTTTTCCTATAGGCATAGTAATTGCAGAATCACCATACCATCCATCAATTTCAGAGCCAATATCAATACCTAAGATGTCCCCTTCTTTCAAGACAACATCTGTAGGAATCCCATGAATAATAACTTCATTTAATGAAGTACAAATTGCAGCAGGGAATCCGTAAAGTCCTTTAAATGAAGGTCTAGCTCCTAAATCTCTTAGAAACTTTTCCCCCATTTCATCAACCTGTTTTAAAGTCATACCAGCTTTAACTGTTGTCTTTAAATAGTTTAATGTTTTTGCAACTGCAATATTTGCAATTCGAAGTTTATCAATCTCATTTGGTTTTCTTAATGGGATAGCCATTTTTATAATCCAACCGCACTAAGAGTTTGATATTTGTTTGTATACTGTTGTGCTTCTATTTTTCTCATAGTATCAATAGCAACTTGTACAACGATTAGTACAGCAACCCCTCCAAAATAGAAAGGTACTCCCATAGCTTTTACAATAAGCCAAGGAACAGTTGAAATTAATCCCATATAAATAGCACCCCAGAATGTTAATCTACTCGCTACTTCATTTAAAAACTCAGCTGTACTTGCTCCTGGTCTAACACCTGGAATAAATCCACCTTGTTTTTTTAAATTCTCTGAAATATCTTTTGCATTAAATGTAATTGATGCATAAAAGAATGCAAAGAAAACTACAAATAAAAACATAAATAAATTAAAAGTATACGAACTAGGATTCAAATAATCTGCAATCATTACTAAATATTTGTTTTGACTACCTTGTAACACAGTTGCAGGGAACATCAAAATAGCACTTGCAAAAATTGCTGGAATTACTCCACTTAAGTTAACCTTAATAGGAATATAATTCATAATTCTTTTGTTTTGATTTTGCATCATTACTTTTCTAGAATATGAAACAGGAACTCTTCTTTCACCTAATTCAACATAAATGATTGCTCCAACTGTTGCCATAATAATTACTAATATTGCAATTACAGTTAAGAAATTCATTTGTCCATTATTAACTAAATCAATAGTTCCACCAATTGCACTTGGGATTGCAGAAACAATTCCAGCGAAAATAATTAATGAAATACCATTTCCAATACCTTTTTGTGTGATTTGTTCACCAATCCACATTAAAAGCATAGTACCAGTTAACATTGAAATTGCAGAAACTGCAATAAATGTATTCATATCAATTGAAATAGCACCTTGACCACTTTGACCAGTTAATGAATTAAGTCCAACTGAAACACCAATAGATTGAATTAATGTAATAACAATAGTTGTATATCTGATGATTTGCATATATTTTTGCATTCCATCTCGTTCTTTTTTCATTTTACCAAGTGCGGGGAAAGTTGCTGCTAGTAGTTCCATAATAATAGAAGCAGTAATGTAAGGCATAATTCCTAGTGAAATAATTGACAGTCTTTCAACTGCATTTCCACTAAACATATTAACAAGACCTAGTGCATTGTTAGCATTAGAGTCGAAGAATTCTTTAACTACGTCTATATTAACTCCAGGTACTGGCACGTATGCCAGTAATCTGTAAAGAAAAATAAAGCCTAATGTAATAAGAATCTTATTTATTAGATCTTTACTCATAATTATTTTCTCGTAGTTGAAACGTTTTCGTCTTTAATCTTAGCTACTAAATCTTTTGCAGTTGAACCAATTAATTTAACTTTTTCAACTGATTTTGATAATTTATACACAGATTTAATTGAATCTAATGTAATTTCTTCAAGTGTAGCGATTTGAGATACTTTATCAACATTAATTGAATAAGGTTTAGCTACTCTTGAAAAGAATCCAACTTTAGGAAGTCTTTTGTAAAGTGGTTGTTGACCACCTTCAAATCCTCTTTTCATTTTATAACCAGATCTAGCTTTTTGACCTTTGTTACCTTTTCCAGCTGTTTTACCAGTACCACTTCCTTGACCTCTACCAAGTCTTTTAGTATTCTTAGTACTTCCAGCTGCTGGTTGTAAGTTATTTAATTCCATATTTCTATCCTTTAATTCTAGCTAATGCTTCAACAGTAGCTTGTACAAGGTTGTTTGCATTGTTAGAACCTAAAGATTTTGCAATAATATCAGTAATACCAGCAAGCTCAAGAACAGGTCTTGTAGCTCCACCAGCGATAAGACCAGTACCCTCAGATGCTGGTTTTAATAATATTCTACTTGCATTATATTTATGTTCAATGTCATGTGCGATTGTAGTTCCTTTAATAGAAACAGTTACTAAGCTTTTGAAAGCGTCATCTAATGCTTTTTTAATTGCATCAGGAACCTCTTTTGCTTTTCCTGTTCCGAAACCTACTGTACCGTTTTTATCACCAACAACAACTAAAGCTGTAAATCTAAATCTTCTACCACCCTTTACAACTTTTGTTACTCTTCCGATTTTAACGATTGCTTCTTGAAAATCTTCTCTATTAACTGCTGCCATCATTAACCCTTATAATTTGATACCGTTATCTCTTAATGCATCAGCAAAAGCTGCAACTACACCATGATAAAGATAACCATTTCTGTCATAAACTACTGTTTCAATTCCAGCAGCTTTTAAATTTTCAGCAAGTTGTGCTGCTACTTTTACTGCATTTTCTTTATTAATGTTTAAACCCATAGCTTGAGAGCTAACAGCTGCTAAAGTTACACCTTCAACATCATTAATAGCTTGTGCACTAACGTATTTGTTAGATTTAAAAATTGATACTCTTGGCTTTTCAGCTGTACCAAAAATTGATCCTCTAACTCTTTTTTTTCTTTTTATTCTTAAAGCATTTTTTTTAGCTAAGTCTTTTATTCTACTCATAGTTATACCTTACTTCTTAGAAGTTTTTCCGGCTTTTCTGATGATTTTCTCATCAGTATATTTAACACCTTTACCTTTGTAAGGTTCTGGTTTTCTAAAGCCTCTAATAATTGCAGCAGCTTGACCAACTTGTTGTTTGTCAGCACCTTTAACGTTAATTATGTTTTTTTCAACAGTAACTTCTAATCCCGCAGGGATTTCATAGTTAATAGGGTGAGAATAACCTAATTGTAGTTCTAAAACTTCACCTTTTACAGCAGCTCTATAACCAACACCATTGATTTCTAAAGATTTAGTAAAACCTGAATTTAATCCATCAATTGCATTGCTTGTTAAAGCTCTGTATGTTCCCCAGAATGCTGAAGATTCTTTATCTTCACCAACTCTAGTTAAAACAACGTTTCCATCAGCAACTTCAATATTTACTCTACCATGTGTTTCAACAGTAGATACTTTGTTACCTTTTTTTACACTAATTACAGTACCAGAAACTGATACTTCAATCCCTGAAGGGATTGCGATAGGTTTTTTTCCAATTCTAGACATTAAACTCTCCTACCATACCGTACAAAGTAATTCGCCACCAACATTAGCTGCATGTGCTTCATCGTTAGCAATTACACCCTTGTTAGTAGAAACGATAATTGTACCGTATCCATTTTTAAAGCTTTTAATTTCAGAAGCATTTTTATAAACTCTTCTTCCTGGCTTAGAAACTCTTTTAATTTCGTTGATTACTGATTTCTCATTATCATCATATTTCAATTCAACTTGAATTGTTTTCTTATTGTTTTGTCCATCGATAACTTTGAATCCAGTAATATACTCTTTTTGTAATAAAACGTTTAAAACACCTACTACAGTATTTGAGTGTAATAATGTTGCAACTTCTAATTTTCTCATTGCAGCATTTCTAATTCTTGTTAAAGCATCTGCGATTATATCATTCATCATAGCTTATATCTCCTACCAACTAGCTTTTCTAACACCAGGTAATAAACCTTCGTTAGCCATTTTTCTTAAACAAATTCTACATAAACCAAAATCTCTATAAACAGAGTGAGGTCTTCCACAAACAGAACATCTTGTGTATGCTCTTACAGCAAACTTAGGTGTTCTTTGTTGTTTAGCGATCATAGATTTCTTTGCCATTACGCTCTCCCTTTAGTAAATGGAATACCTACTAATTCTAATAATCTGAAAGACTCAGCATCATTAGTTGAACTAGTAGTTATTGAAATGTTCATACCATGTGTTTTAATAATGTTATCATATACAACTTCTGGGAACATTAACTGCTCATCTAAACCAAAGTTGAAGTTTCCTCTACCATCAAAACCGTTTTTGTTAAGACCTCTAAAGTCTTTTACTCTTGGTAATGCAACGTTACATAATTTATCTAAGAAGTTATACATTTGCTCACCTCTTAAAGTAACTTTTACACCAACAGGCATACCTTCTCTAACTTTAAATCCAGCTACTGATTTTTTTGCAATAACTTTAACAGCTCTTTGACCAGCAATTAAAGAGATTGTATCTTCAATATTTTGAATTAATTTAGAGTCTTTCATCGCTTCACCAGCACCAACAGAAATAACAACTTTTTCTACTTTAGCAGTTAAAGTTTTATTTTTTGGAAACTCAGTTTCTAATACTGGTTTGATTTCTGATTTATATTTTTCAAATAATCTTGATGCCATACTAGTTACCCTCTACTTTTGCTACATTTGAAATGTCAATTGGCATTTCTTTGTTAACGAATCCACCTTCAGGATTTTTTTCCTGATCAGGTTTAACAGTTTTTTTAGCAACTTTACAATCTTTTACGATTACTTTATTTTTTGAAGGTAATACTCTTAAAACTTCTCCAGTTTTACCTTTGTCATCTCCAGCGATAATTTTTACAGTATCACCTTTTTTGATTTTTAATTTAATTGCCATATTATAGTACCTCCGGTGCAAGTGAAACGATTTTCATGAAACCTGAATATCTAACTTCTCTAGCTACTGGTCCAAAGATTCTTGTTCCAACTGGTTCTCTTTTTGCATCAAGAATAACCGCTGCATTATCATCAAATCTAATTAATGAACCATTTTCTCTTTGAACTTCTTTATGAGTTCTAACAACAACAGCTTTAACAACTTGACCTTTTTTGATCTTTCCAGTCGGAAGAGCTTTTTTAACTGAAGCAACAATAACATCACCAACAGTTGCGTATCTTCTTTTAGAACCACCTAAAACTTTGATACACATAATCTCTTTTGCACCTGTGTTGTCAGCTACATTTAATCTTGTAAAACTTTGAATCATTATTTAACTCCTGTAGCTACAATTGTCTTTAATCTAAAAGATTTAGTTTTTGACAATGGTCTACACTCAACAGCGATAACACTATCACCAACATTTAACTCATTTTTTTCATCATGAACTAAATATTTCTTAAATCTCTTCACAGTTTTGTGATATTTAGGATGCATAACTGATCTTGTAACTAATACAGAAGCAGTTTTTTCACCTGATCTTTTTACCACTACACCTTGAATCTCTCTTTTATGTGTCATACTTAGATCCTTAGTTAGCTTTTGCAGCAGTCATAGCTGTTTGAATTTTAGCGATGTCTTTTTTAGCAACTCTTAATTCAGATGTGTTTGTCAACTGCATAGTTTTTAGCTTAGCTTTTAATTCAAAAAGAAGCACCTTTTTCTCTTTTAATAATACTTGAAGTTCATTCAAGTTTTTGTCTTTTAAATCAGTATAGTTCATTTTCGCTATCTCTTGTTACAATTTTAGTTTTAAATGGTAGCTTGTGCATTGCTAACGTTAAAGCTTCTCTAGCTAATTCGTCAGATACTCCAGCCATCTCAAAACAAATTCTTCCTGGCTTAATGTTCATAACCCATTTATCAACAGAACCTTTACCTTTTCCCATTCTTGTTTCTAATGGTTTTGCAGTAAGTGGTTTATCAGGGAATACCATAATCCAAACTTTCGCTTGTCTTTTTACTTTTCTTGTCATTGCAATTCTTGACGCTTCAATTTGTCTAGAATCTATTCTTCCGTGCTCTACAGCTTTGATACCGATATCTCCGTATGCTAAAGAGTTTCCTCTATGAGCCATACCTCTATTTCGGCCTTTCATCATTTTTCTGAACTTCGTTCTTTTAGGCATTAACATAATTATTTACCTCTTTTCTTAGTTGGTCTTCTTTTAGGTTTAGAAGAAGTGTCTTCAGCTTTTTCAGTTGGGATACCTTTAGCTAATACTTCACCTTTGAAAATCCAAACTTTGATACCTACACAACCATAAGTTGTATGAGCTTCAGCAAAACCATAATCAATTCTTGCTCTTAAAGTATGTAAAGGAACTCTACCTTCTAAATACCACTCAGTTCTAGCCATTTCAGCTCCACCAAGTCTTCCAGAAACAGATACTTTAATACCTTTTGCTCCACCTTTTAAAGCGTTTTGCATAACTCTTTTCATAGCTCTTCTGAATGCAACTCTTCTTTCTAATTGTTGAGCAACATTTTCAGCAGATAACTGAGCAGAAGTTTGAGGTTTTCTCTCTTCTTTGATATTTACAGCAATTTCTTTACCAACTAATTTAGTAAGTGCATTTTTTAGTTTTTCAACATCAGCACCTTTTTTCCCAATAATAATACCAGGTCTAGCAGCAACAACTGTAACTCTTACTTTTTTTGCAGTTCTCTCAACGATAGTTTGAGCAATTCCAGCATAGTATAGTTCTTTTTTAACATACTTTCTAATTTTGTCATCTTCTGCAATGTTAGCTGGCATTGTTTCAAATTTAGGAAACCATCTTGATTCCCAATTTCTATTAATACCTAATCTTAAACCTATTGGATTAACTTTTTGACCCATTACTTATCTCCTTTAGCAGCAGCTGCCACTTCAATCATAATATGTGCAGTTGGTTTATGCTTTGGAGAAGCAGAACCTCTAGCTCTTGGAGTAAATCTCTTAAGAACTGGACCTTTGTCAACTCTTGCTGATACAACAACTGCATCAACAGGATCTAAACCTGCATTTGCTACAGCAGAAGCTATAACTTTAGAAATAATTCCTGCAGCTTTATTTGGAGTAAATTGTAAAGATGCAATTGCATACTCTGCATTCATTCCTTGAACTTCTCTAGCAATTAATCTTGCTTTTGTAGGAGAAAGTCTAATAAATTTTAATATTGCTTTAGCCATTCTTATGCCTTTCTTTGAACAGAACCTTTATGGCCCTTAAACGTTCTAGTTGGTGCAAACTCACCTAATTTATATCCAACGTGGTTCTCAGTAACATTAACTGGAACGAAATTTCTTCCATTGTGCACATTGAAAGTTAATCCGATCATTTCTGGTAATACCATAGATCTTCTTGACCAAGTTTTAATTGGTTTTTTATCATTAGCTTCGTTAGCTTTGATAACTTTCTTTATTAGGTGCGCGTCTACGAATGGACCTTTTTTTATCGATCTTGCCATCTTAAACCCTTACTTCTTTCTTTTTGAAATGATTAGTTTGTCACTAGCTTTTTTCTTTCTAGTTTTATAACCTTTAGTTGGCATACCCCATGGAGTAACCGGATGTCTACCAGAGTTAGTCTTACCTTCACCTCCACCATGTGGGTGATCAATAGGGTTCATTGCAGAACCTCTAGTTTGAGGTCTAATACCAAGGTGTCTACTTCTACCAGCTTTACCAACAACCATGTTAGAGAAATCTTCGTTTCCAACTACACCAATTGTAGCTATACAAACACCAAGAATTTTTCTCATTTCACCAGATGGTAATCTCATGATAACATATTTGTCTTCTCTACCCATAATTTGAGCATATCCACCAGCAGATCTAGCGATTTGTCCACCTTTTCCTGGTTTCATTTCAATATTATGAACCATTGTTCCAACTGGAATACTCATTAATCTCATAGCATTACCAGGTAAAATATCAAGTCCAGATTCAGCAGCTTGTACTTTATCTCCAACTTTTAATCCTGAAGGTTGTAAAATATATCTTTTATCACCATCTAGGTAAGTAACTAAACAAATTCTACAGTTTCTGTATGGATCGTATTCAACAGTTGAAATTGTACCTTCAACACCGAATTTATCTCTTTTGAAATCAATAATTCTATATAATTTCTTAGCACCTGCTTCTTTATGTCTAGATGTAATTCTACCGTTATTATTTCTACCAGCGTTTGCTTTTACTCTTACAAGTAAAGATTTAACTGTTGGTTTTGAAGTAATATCAGAAGTATCCATAACAGACATAAATCTTCTTGCAGGAGTTATTGGTCTAAATTTTTTAATTGCCATTTATAATCCCCTTAAGCTGAAAGGTTCGCAATTGCTGCGCCCTCTGGTAATGTTACATAGAATTTTTTGAAATCAGCTCTTTTACCGATTTTCCCTTTAAATCTTTTCACTTTACCATTTTGTCTTAAAGAATTTACTTTTGAAGGTGTTACTCCAAAATACTCTTTAAATACTTCTTTTAAACCGTTTTTAGTCATTCTAGGACTAGTTTGAACAACGATTACACCATTTTCTTGAAGCTCAATTGTTTTTTCTGTATATAATATTGCTTTAATATCTGTAATATCTGCCATCTTAAGCCTCTTTTGTTAATGCATCAAGTACTGATTTTTCAATAAGTACTGAGTGGTATGCAGCAATTAAATAAGCGTTAACTTCTTGCTTTTCAACCATATAACAGTTTTTAATATTTCTAAACGCTAAGTAAGTTTTTTCATCAATCATATCACATACAATTAATGTATCTCTTTTGTTTAATTTACTTAAAACTGCAACTGCCTCTTTAGTTTTACCAGATTCAATTTTAATTGAATCAACAACAAATAACGTACTGTTGTTTGCTTGAGCATTGATAGCATATTTTAATGCTAATGCTTTTTGTTTTTTGTTAACTTTTTGGTTATAGTTTCTTTTAGTAGGTCCAAATGCTTGACCCCCACCAACGAATAAAGGAGATCTTTTTGAACCCCATCTAGCTCCACCAGAACCTTTTTGAGCTTTAGGTTTTTTACCACCACCGCTTACTTCTGCTCTTGTTTTTGCTCTTGCTGTATTTGATCTTAATGCTGCTAAGTAAGATTTAACATATAAATATAAATTATGTTTGTTAATTTCTTCATAACTAGCTGGTAAAACTACTTCACCATTATTTTCAAATTTTTCATTTAATACTATTGCTTTGCTCATTTAGCAACCTTTACTTTTCCTAATGCTCCGTTTGGACCAGATACTGAACCTTTAAGAACTAAAATTCCAGTTTCAGCGTCAAATGAAATAACATCATTTTTCACAGATACATTTGTATTTCCGTATTGCCCTGGCATTTTCTTACCTGGCTGAACTCTACCTGGCCATTCGCAGTTACCGATTGAACCAACTCTTCTACCCATTCTGTGTCCGTGAGATGCTCTACCACCTGCAAAATTCCATCTTTTAACCGCTCCAGTAAACCCTCTACCTTTTGTTTTAAAAGTTGTTTTTAAGATTTGCGCTTCACTTAATCCAGAAACATCTAAATCACCAGCTTCAGCATTTGCTACAGTCATTGTTGCAAATCTGTTAAACTCTTTAGATAAGTTATATTTTTTTTGTATACCTTCGATAGCTTTGTTAAATTTTTTACCATTGCTATACGATACAATTGCTACACCGTCAGTCACTTCACACACTTTAGTATCAAGAACTTTTAAAAGTGTAACAGGAGTACTTGGAACAGAAACTGTTCTACTCATACCGATTTTTTGAACTATAAATTCCATCTATATTACCCTTTCTTCTTATTCTTGACCCATAGATCTAACTTCAACATCAACTTCAGGAGCTAAGTCAAGTTTCATTAATGAATCTACAGTATCTGGAGTTGCAGCTATAATATCAATAATTCTTGAATGAACTCTGATTTCAAATTGCTCTCTAGAATCCTTATTTACGTGAGGACCTTTAATAACTGTATATCTTCTGATTTTTGTAGGAAGAGGGATTGGACCTCTTAAATCAGCACCAGTTCTTTTTACGGCTTCAACAATTGAAGCAACACTTCTGTCTAAAACTCTATGATCATAAGCTTTAAGCTTTAATCTAATCTTTTCCATTTTTTTCCTTTAAAGAACTCGTTAGATGCGCATAAATGCACTCTAACCACATTTAGTGGACGCGGATTATAACTTATTAGGAGGTAAATGTCAAGTATTATGGGGCTTCTGAAATAAAATACTGAATTTTATTTCCTTTTTAAAAGGAAGAATATACTCTTTTAGATACTATGTAAAGTTTAAATTAAGAATTCTAATTTATCATACTTATTGTAATTATGAATGGCTTATTAAAATTATTTAAGTAGTATTATTCTTCCAAAAGGAATATTAAGTTCTTCATTTGTTAATATCCAAACTGTTTCAAAAGTTGCTTCATTATCTGGAAACTTTCCAAATCCATCAGTAAAATATAATAAAAGATTTATGTCTTCAATATTTTCATCTATATAAATAAAGGTATTTTCAAAGTTTGTACCACCTCCACCTTTTATAGTATATGACAGCTCATCTCCTGGATATAATATGTGATGTTCTTGAACTTTTGCATCAGCTATTAATAAATCAATTTCAAAATTTTCAAAACTATTCATTATTGATTCTACTTCTGCTAAAAATTTTGATAATAAACTTCCATCAATTGAACCTGAACTATCAATGGCAATTACAATTTTTACTTTTGTGCCACTTAAAGCTGGTAAGGCAATTCCTAAACTTAGATATCTTTTATTTACAGGGAATAATCTATAGTCAAATTTTACAGCTTGTTCAATTACATCATAGAGTTCATCTTCCCATGTTATTTTGCCTTCAAATAGCTTTGGTACTAAAATCTCTATACCTAAAGGCAAATCACCTTGTAGTTTTGCTTTATTTAAAAGTTGTTCGCTCATATCTTGAAGATTTTCTTCATCATCTATTTCTTCATCTTTATGATGTTCAAATGATATTTGTGAGATTTGTTCAGGAGTATGTTTATCATCATCTATTTCATTTTCTAATGTTGAATAAATAGCTTCGGCACTCATATCATCAAATCTCATATCATAGTTTATATGCTCAGGCATTTCTAAACCATTATTTACTAAAAGTGAGTTAATTGCATAATCACTAGCAAGTGTCCAAAGCCATGGCATTCTGCCGTTTATTCTTGATGAATGTCCAAAGGCTTGATGCATTGCAGAGTTTGTTAGAATAAACGCTAACTCTTCATTTGATAAAGAAGAGATATATTCATCATTATATAAAAAGCTTGAGGGAGTTGATTGAAAAGTTTTTATATCTTCATTTAATACAGGTTTTAAATATGAAGCAATTGAACCAAAATAAGGTTGTTCTATAATCAAAGTAGATTTAACTTTTGAAATTCTCTCTTGAATTTGATTCATTTATAATGCCCTAGCCTATTAAAAACTTATTTGCATTTACCCATGATTTCCATGATACTGAACTTTCTATTTCAACACCCTCTTTTTGTAAATCTCTAATTAACATAACTGAAAATTCATTTGGAAGATTTAAAGAATAATTTAATATATTTGTTACTTTCTCAATACTTGAATTCTCTTTTAAAGCATAAACTATTCCCGTACACAATGCATATAAGACTGAGTTATTTGTTGGTACTTCTGTATTAATAGC
The DNA here is from genome assembly GCF_013177675.1 of Arcobacter acticola. Taxonomy (NCBI): domain Bacteria; kingdom Pseudomonadati; phylum Campylobacterota; class Epsilonproteobacteria; order Campylobacterales; family Arcobacteraceae; genus Arcobacter; species Arcobacter acticola. The sequence continues at coordinate 969,394 of NZ_CP042652.1, read as the reverse complement.
TTCTAGTATTTCTTGTATATTTGGCAGTTTATCTATGACTTTACAAAAATTCATAAACTCATCTGAACTATCTTTCCCTACAGCTCCACTAATTACATCTTTTAAAAATTCTATTTGTAAATTTGAATTTAATATATCATTTACAAAGGACCAAGACCTTGGAGTTGCAAATGATTTTTCTTTTGCTTTTGCATCAAAAGTAAAAAGGTTTTGGGGTTTATATGATAAAAATGAGATAATTCTTGTATCAATTTTTGATTCATAAGCCCAAGATTTCCACTCTTCAAAATCAAGTTCAAAGTCAAGATGAACAAACCTATTTGCAAGTGGTGTTGGCATTCTGTATGTTACACCCCTATCGCTTTCATAGTTTCCAGCTGCCACAATAGCATAATTCATAGGAAGTGTATATTCTCCTATCTTTCTATCTAAGATAAGCTGGTAAGCTGCAGCTTGAACTGTTGGAGGTGCTGAATTTATCTCATCTAAAAAAAGTATCCCAAAAGCTTGGCTATTTGAATTTGGTAAAAACTCTGGTTTCGCCCAAATTGCACTTTTATTTGCTGAATCAAAAAAAGGTATACCTCTTAAATCTGTGGGATCAAGTAAAGATAGTCTTAAATCTATAAACTCCATATTTTTATCATTTGCAATTTGTTTTATTATTGAAGATTTTCCAACTCCCGGATTTCCCCAAACAAATACTGGAATCTTTGAATCAATCATTGATATTAATGATTTTTTTAAAATGCTTGCTTTCATATTACATTCCTACCATTTTTCTTGTAAATTCTCTAAAGCTATCATTATTTGAAATAATATTTTTTAATCCACCATCATATTGATATTGTAAAAGTATATTTATTGGTGTACTTATATTTGCACAAAGTGTTTCATTTATAAATTTATCATTTAAAGCTGCCAAACTTTTTAACACTTCTTTTGGTGTTGTTGTATTTTGTGCAAGGGATAAATTTACATCATAATCATCAAGTGAAAAAAGATAAAGATATAATTGTGTTGGCAAAGTTGTATTGTGTGCAATACTTATATTATAAATTTTGTCTTGAAGTTTTAAGAACTCTTCTATTTTATCCTTTGGACAATTTTTATTTTTGAGTAAATTTATATTTGCATTATCTATATTTTTCTCAAAGAGTTTATTTATCATCTCTTCATTTAAAGTATCATTTGAACTTAGATATATAATACTTACATCATCTATATTTTCAAAAAACTTATAAAAGAGTTTATCATCTAAAATAGCTTTTTTTAATAACTCTTTTTTTAAAGTATAATTATTTAAAAAATCATCAATAAATGATTCATCATAATTATTTGTTTTTATTAAAGATAATGAAATTTCATCTATATTTTTCTCAAAGAGTTTTTTTTGAATCATTTGATTTATTGATTCATTTAATGCCAAAAATTTAAGTTCATTCATTTTTGAATTTTTTAAAATTTCTAATTGAGTTATTTTTGAAGTATTAGGATTCAAGGCAACTACTTCTTTCAAACTTAAGGGCTGATCTTCTTGTGCATTTTTTGCAGAAATCACATAATCTGGCATATTATAAATCACATCTAAAAGATTTGGGTTTGAAGTTTCAAGTGCTGTATAATAAACTCCAATAGGTGCATATTGGATATTGTGATTTGTTTCAATTAAAGAACAAAATCTTTCTACTATTTTTGTACAAACATCTCGATTATCATCACTATCATAAATATCATCACCTTTAAAATCATATAATTTTAAAAGCTTTACAAAAATATCATCAGAAAAAAAGTTGTTATTTAATAGTTTAAGTAGTCTATCATTATCTTTTGATATCTTTATTGCCATTAAAATAGAGTCAATATCTAAATTTGAAGAAAATTCTTCTTCTAGTTTTTCTATTTGTATTATTGTAATTTGTTTTTTTGATAGCTCATAAATAGTTTCTTCTAAATAAATAGGTGTAAATTTACCTTGTATAATTATTGTAGCTTCATTTATAGAGTTTACTAAAATTGAGCCTTTTTGAACTAAGTATTTTTCTAGTTCACTTTTATCAATTTTATCAGCTCGACCTGTAAAAAAAATGTTTTGATTTTCTAATTGTATATTTTCCATAAGGGCATAATAACCCATATTTTATTAAAGAATACAATTAATATCCTATTTTAAGTAAAATTTTATATAAAATATTTTGAAGCGTTACTTTTTAGTTTATTTAAGATTTCATCAAATGAAGCAGGATATACCCTAGCTCCTCCAATTGAAGTTATAAAGTTAGTATCTCCAAGCCAACGTGGTAGCATATGATAGTGAACATGTTGCTCTATTCCTGCACCTGCTGCTTTTCCAAGGTTCATTCCAATATTTACACCTTCACATGGCATAATTTCTTTTAAAAGTTTTACCCCTTGTCTTACTCGTATGCTCATTTGCATCCAAACATCATCTTCTAAATCTTCAATATTAGAAGTATGAAAATGTGGTATTACCATCATATGACCAGGACTATATGGAAATTTATTCATAACCACATAACAATACTCATCATAAAATAAAACTTGCATTTTCTCATCATCTAAATTTTTAGAAATATGACAAAAAACACAACCTTCAATTTTTTCTTCACTAACATATGAGTATCGCCATGGTGCGTATAAATGTTCCATCTTTTTTCCTAAAATCTATATAAAATTTGGTGCATCATTTGCAAATAAAATCAAATCACCAATTCTTGTTTTTTGAGCTAAGGTAGCTTCCATTAAAGATTTATCTTTTAAGATATAAACTTTCTCTTTATTTATATTTGTACTTAATAAATGAGTATTTAAACTTCCTGTTAAAATTACTAAGTCAAAGTTTTCATTTATAGCTTTTGCTAAAAGGATATTTGCTTCATCTGTTGATTCCACAAGTCCAGGAGTTATGATAACTTTTCGTCCTTTATGATTTGAGCAAATATTAACAGCTTCTAACATTCCTTCTAAGTTTCCGTTAAAAGAGTCATCAATTATTAACTTCCCACCTGCTTCTATTTTTTGAAGTCTGTGTTCTACTTGAGGAAGTGATTCAAAAGCAACTTTAATTTCATGTATATTCATTCCTAAATAATGAGATACTAAAATAACTGCTGTTAAATTTATAGCGTTGAAACTTCCTAATATTGGTGCATGGAAATGTTCTATTACGCCAGCAACCTCAACATCAAACCAAATTCCATCTAAATTACTTTTTGTAATATGTAAATTATTTGGAAACTTTGTAATTGTCGAATATGCTTTTATAGGAACAGATTCATGAACAAATCCCATTTTCATTCTAGGTGATTTTAGAAGTTCCATTTTAGTATGTATAATATTATCTAAAGTTTTAAAATACTCAATATGCTGAGGACCAACACTTCCTATAATACAAATTTGAGGCTCTAAAAACATTGCTATTTCTTCAATATCACCTTTAACTCTAGCTCCTGCTTCTGCAATATAAATTTGTGTATCCAAAGGAATATCTCTATTTACATCAAGAACAATTCCAGCGATTGTATTTACAGATCTTGGAGTTTTGTATGTTTTGTATTTGTTTTTTAATACATGATACAAATAATTTTTAATTGAAGTTTTACCATATGAGGCAGTAATTGCAATTGTTCTTAAACCTGCAATACTTTTGATTCTTTGTTTACCCTTGTTTTTAAATGAGATAAAAAATATTTTTTCTAATAATGTAGAAATTCCATAAGTTAAAATAAGTGGTGTAAATATAACCATATTAGTACAAGAAGGACTTGATAAACAAAGTGCTGTCATTGCAAAAGTTGTAAATAATAAAATTGCTAAAAATCTTTTTACCCTTGATGTTAAAACAACTGCACGATCAAGTTTTTTATTCCATAAAATAAAACTTGTCATATATATTATAAAGAAATAAGCTGCGTAATAAGGTTCTGGAATTATATAAAAAAGTACTATTGGTGAGAGGAAATAAGTTATATGCCATTGCCATTTATGATGCTTTAAAATAACTCTTTCAAGTTTATAGTTATACCATTGAAGGTTAGTAATTAAGTACCAACCCAAACTCATAATTAAGATTATATGTGTAATTATATTAATGTATTCCATTTTCAATTCTCTCGCTGATATCTTTTACATTTTTTACAAAGAAGTAGTGATCTGCATCATATGATATAAATGTTGATTTTTTTATTAAAGTTGAAATTTTTTTACCTGATTCTAAAGAAGTTGCAGTATCTTCTTTGCCCCAAAATATCAAAGCGTTATTTGAAAAATTTGAAAAATGAGATGAAAAATCTTCGTTTACAACATTTTTAAAAGTTGCATACATATTTTCACTCATAGTATTCACATCTTTACTTCTAAATGATTTTGTTATTTTATTAAGTCCTAATTTGTTAAAAAACTTAGAAAGAGCAATTTTTAGTTTTACATCAAAAGGTTTTTCTTCTAAAATACCGGCACTACTTAGTAACACTAAATTTCTTGGATTTAAAAGAGTTGCAACTTTTCCACCATACGAGTGTCCAGCAATTACATCTTTTGATGAGTTTAATAGTTTTAGAAATTCATCTGTAATCTTCACATAATCATTTGTTGTTAGTTCATATTTATTTGCAGTTTTTCCAAATCCTGGTAAATCTATATAAATATGTCTAAAATCTTTTAAATAAGGTGCAAATACATTTTTCATAATATCTTTATTTGAACCCCAACCATGTAAAAAGATTATATCTTTTGTACATGTAGGATTTACAATTTCATAGGAAATATCAAAGTTTTTATTATCAACTATTAAATTTTTTGTTGCCAAGGTTTATTTTCCCTTACTAGCTTGAATTTTATTTACATATTCATAATTTATTGGAATATGTTTTTTGCTTGGTAAATTTGAAGCGAGATCGTTAAATAAATTTGAGAAGTCTTCAAATAAATAGTTTGCCATAGATCCAGGAATTGAATTAATTTCATTTAAGTAAACTTTATCATCAACAACAAAAAAATCACATCTTATAATTGAACCTTCAAATAATGTATTATAAATCCTTTTAAAAGAGTCTTTGATTTCATTATTTAATTTTTCACCTAAATCAACTTCTAAAGCCTTTGATGTTCTTGAGAAATCTAAATATTTTTTATCAAAATCTAAAAATTCAGCTTTTTGTGGCTCTTCAATAATAGAAAATCTAAACTTACCATCTATTTTTGTTCCAGCTAAATTATACTCTTTTACACCACTTATAAATGGTTCAATAATAACTGCATTATCAAATTCATAGGCAACATCAAGTGCATATTCTAACTCTTCTTGTGTTTTAACAATAGAAACTCCAATAGAGCTTCCTAGTTTTACAGGTTTTAAAATTACAGGAAAAGAGTCTACACAAACAATTTCACCCTTTGTGTAATATTTATAATCTAAAGTATTAACTTTTACACTTGTAGCATAACCTTTAGTTAAAAATTTATTTGAACTTACAACACAAGCTTCAGTTCTAGGAGCAATAAAAGGAATATCATAAAAATCTAATACAGAAGATAATATACCATCCTCACCATCTCCACCATGAGAAAGGTTTAATACAACATCAAAATCAATATCTTTATCTTTTGAAAAAAGTCCACCTTTTTTATAAAAACCATTCTTTTGAAAATAAACTTTATCAAACTTTTTATAATTTCCTGTACTAAACAGCTTTGAATTTATTGTATCGCTTGGAATATGATATAAATCCCTTGATGCATCTAAAAATAGATATACCAACTCATTGTTTAATACATCTTTCATAGCAATTGAACTTACGATTGAAATTTCATGTTCAAAACTCACTCCACCAAAAACTATAGCTATTTTCATTAAATTCCTCTTTCCTAATTATATTTTTTTATTTTTGTAATTTTTTTAGTGCTTCTTTTACTAAATCACTTGTATTCCCAGAAACACAAGTTTTTAATATTTTTGCAACAATATCTTTTTTAAATCCTAATGATTCTAAAGCAAGTGCGGCTTCAAAAGAAGAAGACAATGCAGCATTATCACTACCATCATGGGTATCTACAATAAACCCTGAAAGCTCCACTAATATTCTGCTAGCACCTTTAGGACCAAGACCAGGAACTCTTTTTAACATTGTCACGTCATTTTCATTTACAATTTGTGCAAATGAATTTGGTGTAAAAGTAGAGCAAATTGCAAGGGCAACCTTAGGTCCTACACCATTTATTTTGATTACAGTATCAAAAAGTTTTTTTTCATTTGAATCTAAAAATCCATATAAAGACTGAGAATCTTCTCTTATAATATGAGTGATTTCTAATTTGATTTCATCTGAAATAATTTTTGAACTACAATTAAGAGAAACAAAAATTTCATAAATAATGCCATTAACATTTATATTTAAAAGTGTTGGCTCTTTCTTTGTTACTTTACCTATAAGTCCGACTATCATTCTTTTGCTCTTTATTTCATGAAATCTTAAAATTTAATATTTAATTAATTATTAATAAATAGTTTTAATTATATAATAAAATCACTTAAACAAAAAGGCTTGGTATATGTTTGAATTAATAACAAAAAAAATAAGTAATAAAATCATTATTGCTTTGTTTATTTTAATGTCATTAAGTAGTATTACTGTTATATTTGTAACAACAAATAAAGTAACAGAAAATTCTATTGTAAAAACAAAAGAAAATCTAGAAATGCTAAACGCAGCTATGTTTCAAAGTCTTAGAAATGCAATGAATACTGGAGATCCTATTCAAATTGCAAAGGCAGAAGATGATGCAAGACAGATTAAAGGAGTAAAAGATTTAACTGTTGCCAAAAGTAAACCTTTGATGGAATTATATCCAAGTGATACTCCATTTACTAATGATGAACAAATCATTAAAACCTTTGATTCAAAAGAACCTTTACTAATTCAATCAAAAGATCAAAATGGACATACATTGAGAATGATCAAACCTATGATTGCAACAAATGATTGTTTAATGTGCCATGCCAACCAAAGTGAAGGTGATGTAATTGGAGTTATGGATTTAACTTTTTCTTTAGATGAATCAGATTCACAAATAAATTCACTTGTGACAGAAATATCAATTATTTCTATTATTTTAACAATTATAACAATTGCTCTTATATTATTTATTGTAAAAAAAGCTACTAACCCTATTGGAAAACTAAAAGATGGTTTCGATAATTTACTCCACTCAAATGATACAAATATTACTTTAAATGTTCAATCAAAAGATGAAATAGGAGAAGTTGCTAATTTATTTAATGCTTATATGGATAAAGTAAGAGCTGGCTTAAAACAAGATGAAAAAGTTATTGAAGAAGCTAGTGATGTATTAGAAAAAACAGGAAATGGATTTTTTGTTTATAAAGTAAATTCAAAGGCATCAAATCCCCATGTTGAAGACTTGAAAAACAAACTTAATTCTATGATTTTAAGTACAAAAGAAACCCTTGATAAAATCAATGAAACATTAAGATTTTATGCTGAATCTAAATATGATTATAAAATTAAAGATGATGGAATATATGGCAATCTAGGTTCTCTAACTGCTGGAATTAAACTTGTTGGAAATAATACTTCTGAAATTTTAGCAATGGTTATGAATACAGGAGAAGCACTAAATAATAATACACATACATTATCAAATGCTTCAAATAATCTATCAGCATCATCAAATCAACAAGCAGCATCTCTAGAAGAAACCGCAGCTGCACTTGAGCAAATAACAGCAACAATACAAGCAAATACTCAAGCAACAAATAGAATGTCACAATTAGCTCAAAATGTTACAACATCAGCTAAAAATGGACAAAATTTAGCAAATCAAACTGCTGAATCAATGGATGATATAAATACTCAAGTTAGTTCAATAAATGTAGCCATTGAAGTTATTGATCAAATTGCATTTCAAACAAATATTTTATCTCTAAATGCAGCTGTTGAAGCAGCAACGGCAGGAGAAGCTGGACGAGGATTTGCAGTAGTTGCACAAGAAGTTAGAAACTTAGCAAATAGAAGTGCTCAAGCTGCAAGAGAGATAAAAAACATAGTTGAATTAGCTAGTAAAAAAGCTCAAGATGGTAAAGAAATTTCAGATAATATGATTCATGGATATACAGAGTTAAATGAAAATATTTCAAAAACACTTGATACAATAAATGAAGTAGCAATAGCCTCAAAAGAACAAGAAAGAGGAATAGTACAAATAAATGATGCTATAAATACACTTGATCAAGCTACACAAAAAAATGCTCAAGTGGCTGATGAAATATCTATTATGGCTACAAACATTGCAAATATGTCAAATTCACTTGTAAGTGCCGCTTCAAAAGCCTCATTTATTGAAGATGCTAGAGATAAAGTTTGTGATGTTGAACTTGTTTATGACACTGCACAATTAAAAGTTGATTTACTAAACACTAAGGACTTTGTATACTCAAAATTAGGTGAATACAAATCATTTGAAATTGAAAAAAATACAAGTTTGAAAAGATGGTGTGAAACTCATATAAATTCAGGAAAAAGAATTGATAGGGAATTAATGAATCAAATTGATAACTTAAATCTTGAATTCCATAAAAATCTTCAAGAATTAGTAAACGCTAATTCTAATAGGGAAGAAAATTCTAGTTTAAATCAAAAATCAAAAGATGTTGAAATGAATACACTAAGAATATTTGGGAATTTAAATAATGTAAAAAGAGAAGCTTGTAAAAAATAAAAGAAGATTTCTTCTTTTATTTTTAAGATTGCATTTGTTTAATCAATAGCTCTAACTCTTCTTCAGAAAGAGATTCTTCACTATCACTTGCATCAATATTTTTAGCACTTGGTGCTAGATTATATTGACTTTTATCTATATTATTTTTTTCACAAACAAAATTTACAACTCTTTCTATTTTTTGTCTATGCAGGTCTTGATGTTGCAATAAGCCATATATATCAGAAAGAGAATTTTGTATTTTTTCTTTTAAGTGTAAGGGAATATCTAACTTAGAATTAATATCATCTATAAGCTCAACACTATCATAAATTCGTTGAGCATTATTTTCTGATTCTTTTATTACTTCGCATAACTGAGAAATCAACTCTTCATATTTCATATAAATCCTTTAGGCTCTATTTTATAAAAAGAGTTTAACTCATTTTAACTTAATATATTTGCTTTTTATTTAGTTATTAATGAATTATTTCTGCAATTACTTCTGTTGCATATGAACCTTTTGGTAAATAAAATTGTAATTCCATCCAGTTTTTATCTTCTTTATAATTACTTGAAATATCTTCAGGGAAAATCCAAGCGAATCTTCTTGCCCCATCTTCACCTGTATGTGCTTCAAACTCTTTTTCTATCTCATAGGCTAAATCAACTGAAATTTTAACTCTTTTTCCACTTAAAAGACCAGTTGGAACTCTATCTCTATCATTAAATTTTTGTGATTCCTCATCTAAATCTTCAATAGTAAAAATTTTTCCAAAAGGATAATGAGAAAGTAAATCACCTGTTATTAATTTAAAAGGATGTTTTTGTTTTTTCATTTGTTTAACAACATCAAGAGGTAAATTTAGTCTTTGGTAAATTTCTTTAGGTTCAAAAGCTTCAATTAATTTAGAGATTTCAATTCTTTTTGATAACCATGAATTAAAAAGATAACTTTGATATGCATTAATATACATTTGTTTTAAGTTTCTTCTTTTTTCCTTTAATTTACCATCAATGATATCTTTACCTTTTTTGTAATTATCACCATCTATTCCAAATCTTTGGAAACCAAAATAATTAGGAATACCATTAGTTACAATTAATCCCAAAGCTTCTTCAATTTTTCTTTTTTCAATAGCACCTACTCTTTTAAGTCTAATAAAAAATTTATTACCTTTTAAGTGCCCTACTTTTATCTTATTATTATGGTAAGTTGTTTCAAGTATTTTTAGATTTTCATGTTGAAAGCTTTTTAATTTCTCTTCATATTTTCTATGAACAGAAATAGATTGAACAGTCATTGCATTTTTATCTTTTAATCCTGCATATCCAAAATCTCTTGAACTACAATTTAAAAATTTAGCTAAAATTTCAATAGCATCCCAAGTAGCTAAATCTTTTTTTCTAATCTTTAAAACAAGATGTTCACCCTCCCCTGAAAATTCATAAAGTGGAATTTCAGTAACTACGAAATCATCTTTGTTTTGTTTAAAAACCACATCTATTTTTGAGTGATTTAAATATCTTTGTAATTGTTCCAATATTTGTCCTTAAATTATTTTTGTTTTTATTTTAAAAATGATGATTTTTACAATCTGTTTTATATTTGCCTTTCACTGCTTTTGCAAATATATTCAACTTTACTTTATGTTTCAATGCTATTTTTTTTATTTTATCTAAATTTTTTTCATCAAAAGAAAAAAGTATTTCATACTCTTCGCCTGATGTTCCAATCTCTTCATCAATATCATGAAAAAATTCAAAGCCTAATTTATTTGCTTTTGATAATCTTTCAAGTTCAAAAAATAAACCATCAGAAATATCCATTGAAGTGGTAATAAATGGTGCAACTTCATAGAAAAAATCTGCATTTAAAATTGGTTTTATAAACTTTGATTTTTTAGAAATCTCTTTATTTTTAAAAAGTCTTTCTAAATCTCTTTTACACAAACCAAGAGTTCCTGTGTAACATAAAAGTTCTCCTTTTTTCATACCCTTTCTATAAATAGGATTTGAAGTGGTTGAAATAATAGTTACTGAAATATCTAGTTTTGCATTTGAAATTGTATCTCCACCAATTATCTTAATTCCAAATTCTTTTGCAGCTTTCTTAAAACCTTTTGATAATTCTTTTAAATCCTGATTTGTATATGACTTGGGAATAGCTACACTTAAAAGGGCAAACTTAGGCTTTGCATTCATAACAATAGCATCTGAAATATTTACTATCATTGATTTATAAGCAATTTGAGATAAACTCATCCACTCTTTTTTAAAATGAACATTTTCAAAAAATGCATCCATTGAGTAAACGAAGCCATCAATAAATGCTCCATCATCACCTATAATCTTGTTACTTGTAAACTGTTTTATAAAATACTCTTCTTTATTCATATAATATTATATCAAAGATGAGCAAAATATACACGTTAAATTAATAAATTGGGCAAATTTACATAATAGGATAAAAGATATCCTATTTGTTTTATAAAAAATATAGTATAATGTTTTTTTAAAATAATTTAATTAGGAGATACTATGCCAAAAATTAACAAATACGTTGATATTGATACTGTTGAAAGAGAAGCGAAAAAGGATTTAATTGATAGACACAGTCCATTCATTCACTGTGCTGCAACTGCAAAAGCAGGAGAGCCATTTGAAGTAACTGTAAAAATGGGTAACGAATATACTCATCCAGATGATTTCGATCATTATATTGAATCTGTAACATTATATAACGGTGACGTTCAATTAGCTAAAGCTTCATATGTTCCAGGAACATTAGGAAACATCAAAGCTCATAACACTACTACATTTACAATTATTCCAACTGGAAAAAAATTAAACCTAGTAGCTCATGGGTACTGTACAAAACACGGTATCTGGGAAGGTACACCTGTAGAAGTAGCTGTAGCTGAATAAGCTCTAGCTTCGAAAACTTGGGCTTCCTAGCCCTTGTTTAAGGTTTCTAAAAAATCTTTTTTATACCCTATTTTCACCTAAAATCAAATTCTAAATACCTCTATAATTATTTTAATTCATAATATTTTTAAAAATCATAATTTTAAGATAAAATATAATATTAATAAACGAGGAATTAAAATGTACGATTTATTGCCATTAGCTGCGCTTGTAATTTTTGGAATTTTATATTCAATAGGTCATAAAGAATATCTTAAAAAAATCAAATAAAGCAAACCTTTATCTAGAAAGGAAATTAATTGTATAATAAAAATAAATTTTTGATAAAAAAGGAAAGAGATGAATAGAGTTGTATTTGAACCTAAGAATATTAGAAAGTTTAGTTTACACTGTCCATTTTCAAATGAAAAAATGGATAATGAAGATAATTCTTTTGAAATATATGAAGGGGCTGGAAATTATTTATTTTCAATGTGCGAAGATTGTTTATTTTGTGATGTTGGGAACAATGATGAGATTGAAAAATATTGGGATGAATCTCCTTTGGATGCGGTAGAAAAATTTACAAATAATTATCCAGATAAAAATATTTTGGTTATTGAAATGACTTATGGAAATGAAAGTTACTTTTATGGATTTTTAAATGAAAAAAATGAAGAATTGAGTAATGAAGAAATTGAAAAAAGATTTTTTAGAGAGTTGAAATAATTATTATTTAACAGATAATTAACTCTTTTCTATATATAATAAATAAATATTAATTATAAGGGAAAATTATGAGAAAAGTTATAGGTTTACTTATATTTTTATCTGCTTTAATTGTGACAAATTTAAGTGCAGATGAAATGTTTCAAGCTGTAGATCCAAAGGATGCGACTTTGGTTAAAACAGACTCTTCAAAAGAGTTTTGTAATGTTTGTGGAATGCATTTAACAAAATTTTACAAAACTAGTCATGCAACAGAGTTTAAAAATGGTCATAAAGAACAGTATTGTTCTCTTCATTGCCAAGCACAAATAGAAGAAGATCATGCAGACAAAATCAAAAATATACAAGTCGTTGATACTAATTCATTAAAATTTATTGATGCTAAAAATGCTATTTATGTAGTTGGCTCTTCAAAACCTGGTACTATGACTCCTGTTAGTAAATATGCCTTTTCTACAAAAGAAGAAGCCGTAAAATTTCAAAAAGAGTTTGGTGGAGAAATTCATACTTTTGATGAAAGTTTAGATATGGCAAAAAAGGCTTTAATTAAAGAGAATAATGCTATTGATGAAAAAAGAGTTCCTATGGCTATAAAAGGGAAAAAAGCTTTTGAAACAATGTGTGATACAAAACAAACAAAAGACTTTAATTCTGTAGGTGAAGCAAAACAATATCTAATAGATAATAATGTTTGTAAAAACTTAAATCCTCAAATGATGCAAGCAGTTGCAATATATTTATATAATCCTGCTCTTGCAAGTGATAAATCAAAAATGATTGAAGTTCCAAGTGAAGCTAAATGTCCAGTTTGTGGAATGTATGTCTCAAAATATCCAAAATGGGTAGCTCAAATTAAAATAAATGATGGGCATGTACACTATTTTGATGGTGTTAAAGATATGATGAAATTTTATTTTGAACCTGCAAAATATGAGCATAAACACAATAATGATCAAATATCAGAGATTAATGTTACGGATTATTATACTTTAGAATCTACAGATGGTAAAAAAGCATTTTATGTTATAGGTTCAAATGTTTATGGTCCTATGGGAGAAGAGTTAATTCCATTTAAAGATGAAGATCAAGCAAAAAAATTCATGGCTGATCATTTTGGTAAAAGAATTTTGAAATTTGAAGAGATAAAAAAAGAATTTTTATTTTAACAATTATTACAATGCGATTTAATCGCATTGTTAATAAAACCATAAGAAATATTAGTGGTTTTTAATAAAAGAACAACAATAATCAACTAAAGAATGTACTCTTAATTTAAATTTAGAGTTTGCTTGAATCTCAAAAGATGCAGGACCTTCATATTTTACCCAATCTTGTGCAGGTAACATAATCTCTAAAGTACCTCTTTGTATATCCATAATCTCTTTATGAACTGTATTTAATTCATATTCACCTGGTAACATAATTCCTAATGTTTTTCTAGAACCATCTTCAAACACTATAGTTCTACTTGTAATATTCCCTTCAAAAAGAATGTTGGCTGCTTTTGCAATAGAAACATTATTAAACTCTGCCATTTATTTTCCTTATATAATTATTTTTAATATATTATCATAAATATTATATGATAATATTGAAGCAAAAGAGTAGTTGTTTTTTGTTATAATCTATAAATTAAAAAAAAGGTGTAAAAATGAGTATACAAAAAGAGTTAGAAGATTTAATAAAAAATGAAGTACTTATTGAAATTGAAGATTACATTGACGAATTATTTGAAATAGTAGCTGCAAAAAAAGAAAATGATGAAATAAAAGAAGAATTAAAACAAATGCAAGAAATGAAAAAAGAGTTTGAAGATATGCTTGTTGATTTAGTTCATGGTGATATTGATGATGAAGAATGTGAAGAGATAATTGCTGAAATCAATGATATGAGAAAAGAAGAAGAGGAATAAAATTCTTTTATGCAAGGTTATATAATAGATATTAAACCTGTTAAGGATGATGATTTAATAGTATCTATTTTAGCTGAAAATGAGGTCTTGACTACATATAGGTTTTATGGAGCAAGACACTCAAATATAAATATAGGTTATAAAATTGATTTTGAACTTGAAAATACAAAATCTACGATACCAAGATTAAAAGATGTAATCCAATTGGGTTTTCCTTGGATACTTGATAATGAAAAGATGTACTGCTGGCAAAGATATATTAGACTTTTTTATCCTCATTTAAAAGATGTAGAACAAATCGATCCCTTCTACTTTTATAATTTAGAAAATTTAATTCATGTTATGACCAAACAAAATGCATTAAGAGCTATTTGTGAGTCATATATTTCCCTATTAGAATACGAAGGTAGATTTCATACAGATTTTGAGTGTTTACTATGTGAAAATGAGATTATTGAGGATATTTCCCTAGTTAGAGGATTTTTACCTGTTCATTCAGCTTGTGCCTATGCAAAAGCATTTGATATAAATAAGATGAGAGAACTTTTCGAAAGAAAAAAATTGATAAATTTCAATGACCAAGAAATGGAAATCTTGTGGGACATCCTACTTCAAGGTTTGTAAGATAGAATAGACTATTCGTCTAATAATCTATCTTGTAGAGTTTCTATAGCTTTTTTAAGAATTTTTGTGTCTAATCCATATTGAGATGCTTTAGAAATAGCTTTTTCTACACTTTTATCACTTAATGGTGAATTTATAGCACATGCAGTTTTTATTACATCTAACACTTGTGTTTGAAGTCTATATCCGCTACTTACTTTTGAAAGATCATCAACATATTCAATCATATCAATTAAATTATCACTTAATTTCCAATATTTAAATATTTTTGCTGTGATTTCAGAAGTTGTAAAACCTAATAAATCTCTTTCTGCGTTTTCAATACTAACACCAGATGCTATTTTACTTTTAAATTCTTCTGATTTTTCTTCTGAAATAAGTAAATCTGATAATATAAATTTACCGATTTCTTGTAAAAGTGCTGGAAGAATTATCTCTTCTTTTAAATCAACATCTACTTTTGATAACCACATGCTAGCTAAAGTTGATGAAATATTTGAAGCTCTCATAAAATCATCACTGTTTATTCCATAAGGAGTTAAACTTGTCATCAATAAATTTTGAACTGTTCCACCAATTGCAATAGAAATAGTAAAATTAATACCAAGTAAGCTAATAGCTCGCCCTGGTGTTTCAACTTTTGATCTAAATCCGAACATTGCAGAATTAGAAATCTTTAATAAAGTAGATATTATAAGTGCATCTTTTTCAATTATATCTAATAAATCTGCTGCTTCCTTATCTTTTCTTTTTCTAAATTCCTCAATATCAATTATTGTTTTTGGTAAGGGAGGAAGAGATTCTATCTTTTGTAAAATATTAATAGATGACAAACGTTATCCTTCTTTTATTATTATTTTTTATTATAACAGATATTATATCAATATTTATATAAATTATTTATACATTAAACCTAAAATGCATAATGTCACCATCTTGCACAACATAATCTTTACCTTCAAGTCTTAATTTACCTGATTCTTTACATTTAGCTTCACCACCAAGATTTACAAAATCGTTGTATGCTATAACTTCTGCTTTAATAAAACCTTTTTCAAAGTCATTATGAATTACAGCTGCTGCTTGTGGTGCTTTTGTATTTTTTCTAATAGTCCAAGCTCGCACCTCAATTTTTCCAGCTGTAAAATATGACTGAAGTCCTAATTTATCAAATGCTTTATGAATAATTTGCTCTAGTCCTGATTCATGAACACCTAAATCTGCTAAGAATTCAGTAGCTTCTTCTTCTTCAAGTCCAACTAATTCTTCTTCAATTTTTGCACAAAGTAAAATAACATCTGCACCAACACTTGCTGCATGTTCTTTTAAAATATCAACAAATTTATTTCCACCATCTGCTAATGAATCTTCATCAACATTTGCTCCATAAATTACGTCTTTGTTAGATAAAAATCTAAGCTCTTTATCTAAAGCTATAAATACCTCATTTTCGTTATTTTCATAAGTTTTAACAGGTTGTAACTCTTCTAAGTGTTTAAATAAATCCTCAGCAATCAATAATGATGCTGCAGCTTCTTTAGATGATTTTGATTGTTTTTTTAATCTTTCTATTTTTTTCTCTAATTGAGAAATATCAGCATAGATTAACTCAGTTTCAATGATTTCAATATCTCTTAAAGGATTTACATCACCCTCTACGTGAATAATATTTCCATCTTCAAAACATCTTACCATATGTAAAATAACTTCAACTTCTCTAATATTAGATAAAAATTGATTTCCTAAACCTTCACCTTTTGATGCACCTCGAACTAAACCTGCAATATCAACAAAATCAATAGTTGAATGTTGAATTTTATCAGGATTAACAATTTTTGCTAATGCATTTAATCTTTTATCAGGAACTGGAACAATTGCTTTATTTGGCTCAATTGTACAAAATGGATAATTTTGCGCTTCCGCATTTTGTGCTTTTGTTAAAGCATTAAAAGTTGTTGATTTACCTACGTTTGGAAGTCCTACTATACCTACACCTAATCCCATTTTATACCTTTTATATTATTTATTTGTTAGATTAATTTTGTGAATATTATACTTTAAAAAGATAAAAAAGTAGATAAAGTGTTGATTCTTGCATATCTTCAAAATTAAGACATAAATTGAGAAATTAGAATTCACATTAAATTTAATAATTTATAAGTTCTATTTAAAATTTAGCTTTTCTAACTACAGATTCTTTTAATTTAATAAATGTATAATAAGTTTCAGGTTTATGTGCCTTCCGCCATCATTGGAGAAAACATTATATAATTTTTATTTTACAAATATTAACTTATTGCTAAAAATAAATAGATGGCGTTTATAAAAATAATAGCAAAAAAGGAAATATTATGAAAAAAAACGAATTGTCAAAAAAAACTCTTGCAAAAGTGCTAAAAAAAATTTCTCAAACATATCAAATTAGAAATATAAATTATTATGAACTATTAACAATATTTTTTAAATTGTTGTATCTTTCAAGAAGAACTAATTCTTGCTTAAATGCTGATATATTTGAAATAAGCTATTCTGATTTTAAGAAATTAATACATATCTTTACAAATAACTTAAAATACTATTTTGAAGAAGATATTAAATATCAAAAAGTTTTAAATATATTTTTAAAACAAATAGGATTGCTATCTAATACAAATACGTCTGAAATAATTTTCAAAGATTTACAAATTGATACAAAAGAAACATCTAAGATATATTTATTAAATCAAATTAGCGATTTTATACCTAAAACTAATAAAATTAATCGTTATGCAATTTATTCATTGAAAAATTTTATGATTAATCATAAATCAAATAAAATACCTATTGAAATTTTTTTAATATTAGTTTCAAATGCTCAATTTATACATTTTAAAAATACTGCTTTTTTTAAAGAAGGAACAAATGTTTTTAAAGAATATTATTTAATGGAAGGTCTTATGTGTAAAATTTTAGTCTTCCCAATAGGAACATTTAATGTATTTAATGCATTTCTTTCAGTAAGTACTCTAAATGAAATTCCTTCTAAAAATGATACTTATTTCAAAACAGTAATGTATAATAAAGATATAACTTTCTCATTACCATATATGATAGATTTCTTTGGACATAAATTTTGGTACAACTCTTTCTTTTTAGAAAAACCATCAAAAGATAGTTTTAAATTTAAACTAGAAGATTTCTTGATATAAAGTATAAAAGGTACAATTCTATATAATTGTGCCTTTTAATATTAACTATTTATATATAAAATTATTGTTATGAAAACAATAGAATTAAAAAATGCATTTACTCTAGCTTCATTTTATGCAGTGAAAATGCATGCAGTTTTGTGTAGAACTAGATTCCAAACATTTAAAGGCAAGATTATCTCAAAGCTGTAAATATTTAGAATGTGAGCTTTGATCAAAAAAATTTTTTATAGCAATAATTGAGAATATTAATTTAGATAGATTAATATAATAAAAAAGGTAGCAAATCTAAATTTGCTACCTTTTTAGATGAAATGTTTATTAAAAATGTATTTTATTAGTCAATTAAGTTTTGTAAAAATTTAATTGTCATTCTAACACCTGCTCCACTTCCTCCATGAGGATTGTATCCCCATACACTTTCTACATATGCAGGTCCTGCTATATCAAAATGTATCCATTTTTCTTTGTTTTCATCATAAATAAAGTTATCTAAGAACATTCCTGCTGTTATTGCTCCACCGTATCTTGTATTTGCAACATTACAAATATCTGCAACTTCTGATTTAATTGCTTTTTTTAGATATCTATTAAAATCTAAAGTTGTTGCGTATTCTCCTGATTTAAGAGCACTTAATACTGCATTTCTTTTTAGGATTTCATTATTTCCCATAATTCCTGTTGTATATTGTCCAACTCCAACTACACAAGCACCTGTAAGCGTTGCATAATCAAAGATATAATCAATATCTTTTATTTCATCTTGGGCAAAACATAAACAATCAGCAAGAACCAGTCTTCCTTCTGCATCTGTATTTCGCACTTCTATTGTTTTACCATTTTTTGCTTTTAAAATATCATCAGGTTTATAAGCATTTCCACCTATCATATTTTCAACAGCACCCACAATTCCATGTACTTCAAAAGGAAGTCCAAGTTTTGCAATTGCCCAAAGTGTTGATAATACAGCACAACCACCTGATTTATCCATTTTCATTCCAACCATAGAATCAGATGGTTTTAAAGACAATCCACCTGAATCATATGTTAAACCTTTTCCAACTAAAACTATTTTTTTAGTAGCATTTTTTGGTTTATATGATAAATGAATAAGTTTTGATTCATGAATTGAAGCTCTTCCAACACTGTGCATTGCCATCATTTTATTTTTTTCTAAATATTTTTCACCATAAACTTCACAAGAAATATTTGCATCTTTTGCTAATTCTTGTGCAACTTCTGCCATGACAGATGGATAAAAATCAGCAGGGGCTGTGTTTACCATTGTTCTTGTTTTATTTACTGCTTTTGAGATGATTTTTGATTCTTTTAGAACTTTTTCTAATTCAGGTGTTTTTTCTTTTACTATTAAATTTAATTCTATTTTTTTATTTTCTTTTTCAGATTTATAATGAGTAAATTTATACTCACCTAATAAAGCACCTTCAACAAGTGCTTTTAGATTGTTTTCTAAAACTTCACATAGTTTTATTTTTGCACTTTTAAATTTTGTTGTTTGAAATTTTTTGATAGCTGTAGCAATTGCTATTGCTATTGAGTCATAATCATTTTCTTCAAAACCTACATAAATTTTTTTTGATTCTGCTAATAAAACACAAGATTCATCTTTTGCTTTAAAATCAAGTATTTCTAAAATCTCAGAGTCTTTTAAACCATCAAGAGTTTTTACAAGAACTATTTCTATATCAGAACTATTTTTTGCACTTTTTTCTACTAAATTAATCTTCATTTTTTCTACCTTTTTTATCTACTTTTTTTGTAGCTTTATTGAAATAATAAATTATACTTCCACCAAAAATCAATGCAATTGGAACAGCTAAATACCAGTGATCTTTAGCCCATTCTAAAACCTTTAGAATTTCATCTCCAAAATACCAAACAGGAACTATCGTTAATGCAGCCCAACACCAAGCTGAAATAAGATTGATAAGTGCAAACATTTTTGCACTATATCTTGTAAGTCCTATTGAAATAGGTATTATAGTTCTCATTCCATACATATATCTTTGAATAAAAATTATTGGCCAACCATACTTTTGTAATAAAAGATGAGCAAAGGCAAATTTTCTTCTTTGTCCTTTGAACTTTTTATGAACATAAGACTTATTGAATCTTCCAATATAAAAATATACCTGATCTCCCATAAAACCACCAAGACCAGCAACAAATATTGCAATATATAGATTCATATCTCCTGTATGAGATAATAAACCAGCCATAATAAGTCCTGCTTCACCCTCTAGCATTCCCCATGCAAATAATATTATATAACCATGTTTTTTTAATAAATAAACAAATTTTTCTTCAAACCCATCAACAGGTGCATTATATAAATTATATGCTAAATAAGAAAAAAATAATATCAAAAATACTGCAAATATCTTTCCAGAATAAGGTTGAATTTTCCTAAAAAGTTCTTTCATAACTCTCCTTATTCGTCAAAATTTAACAAACTCTTTGCTTGTATCATATCTTTATCTCCACGACCAGATAAGTTTATAATAACAATTTTTCCTTTTAATTTATCTTTTGCTTTCTTTAAATATGCAACTGCGTGAGCTGTTTCAAAAGCAGGAATAATACCCTCTTTTCTACTTAGCCATACAAAAGCATCCATAGCTTCAGCATCAGTTATCGAATCATATTGTACTGATTTATTATCTTTATGAAAAGAGTGTTCAGGTCCAATTCCTGGATAATCAAGCCCTGCACTAATAGAATGAGCTTCTAAAACTTGTCCATCTTCATCTTGAAGCAAATAAGAGCATTGACCATGTAAAACTCCAGGACTCCCTTTTTCAAGTGAACATCCATGTTTATCAGTGTCAAGCCCTAAGCCCCCTGCTTCTATTCCTATACAAGTAACACTAGCATCTTCTAAAAAGTGTGAGAACATACCAATAGCATTTGATCCACCACCAATACATGCAACAACATAATCAGGAAGTCTTCCCTCTTTTTCAAGTATTTGTTTTCTAGCTTCAAAGCCAATTACAGCTTGAAAATCTCGAACCATCATAGGATATGGATGAGGACCTGCAACTGTTCCTATTATATAAAAAGTATCCCTTGCGTTTGTAACCCAGTATCTAATAGCATCATTCATAGCATCTTTTAGTGTTTTACTTCCACTTTGAACAGCAATTACTTTAGCTCCTAAAAGCTTCATTCTAAATACATTTAACTCTTGTCTCTCAACATCTTTTGCACCCATAAATATAGTACATTCAAGTCCCATAAGTGCAGCTATTGTAGCAGTTGCAACACCATGTTGACCAGCTCCTGTTTCTGCTATAACTTTTGTTTTTCCTAATTTTTTTGCAAGTAAGCCTTGAGCTATAACGTTATTTACTTTATGAGCTCCTGTGTGGTTTAAATCTTCTCTTTTTAGATAAACTTTTGCACCTATTTCTTCACTTATATTTTTTGCAAGATAAAGAGGATTTTCTCGTCCTACATAATCTTTTAAAAGATAATTAACTTCAGCCCAGAACTCTTTGTCAAATCTATATTTTTTATATTCTATTTCTAATTCTTTTAAAACTGGCATCAATGTTTCAGGCACATACTGTCCACCAAAAATACCAAACTGACCTTTTTCATCTGGATCAAATATACTTGGTTTTGGAATATAATTACTCATATTTATTTTTCTCTTTTATATTGATTTATATTAAATTTCTAGTACAGAATATACAGGTGCAACTTCAGAGAGTTTTTTCGCACCATTTAAAATATGTATATTCATTAAAAAACACATTTCAACTAAATTTACATCTAGTTTTTTAATCAAAGTAGCCGCTGCAAAGGCAGTTCCACCACTTACTATAATATCATCTATTAATAAAACATTTACATTTTTTTGATTATTAAAAGCATCAAGATGAAGTTCAACTTCATCAAATCCATACTCTAATTCATATTTTTCACATACAGTTGTAGATGGTAACTTTCCTTTTTTTCGAACAGGCACAAAACCAACACCAAGTCTATCTGCAAGTGCAGCTCCAAATATAAAACCACGAGAATCAATACCTGCTATATAATCAAGATTATATGACTTATATCTATCTTCTAAATGATCCATTAAAAGTTTGAAAGCCTCTTTGTTATTTAATAAAGTTGTAATATCTTTGAAAACAATTCCAGCTTTTGGGAAATCTTTAATACTTCTAATTGAATCTAATAATATCTTTTTATCATTTTCATTTAACATCTTATTTTCACTCAAATTAAATCCTTATACTATACTTTGCGAAAAGTTAAATATTCTATCTAAATATTTATTATGATTTTATGATGTTTTTAAAATATTTAAGAATATATTAAATATAATAAATAAAATTATTAAAGGCTTACTATGCGCTATTTACTGCTATTGTTAATTATCATAAATCTATATTCGATAGAACTTCAAAAACCAAAAATATATGATAAGCAAAAACATGAAATAAAAGGCTGGATAATGAGTGAAAAACTAGATGGAATACGAGCGTATTGGGATGGGAAAGATTTATATACAAAAAATGGAAATAAAATATATGCGCCAATATGGTTCACAAAAGATTTTCCAAGCTTTGAATTAGATGGTGAATTATGGACCCAAAGAGATGACTTTGAAAATATTCAAAGCATAGTTTTAGATAAAATCCCCTCAGAAAAATGGAAAGAAATTACATACAATATCTTCGAAGTGCCAAATTCAAAGGGAAATTTCGAAGAAAGAGTATCAATAATAGAAAATTATCTAAAAGAAAGCCCAAATAAGCTCATAAAAATCATTCCTCAAATAAAATGTAAAAATCAAGAACATCTAGAAAAATATCTGCAAGAATTAATAAATAAAAAAGCAGAAGGCATCATAATAAAAAACCCAAATATAGACTATTTTTCTGGAAGAAGCAATGAAATTCTAAAGGTAAAAAAATTCGAAGATATGGAAGGACAAGTAATAGGACACAACTATAAAGATAAAAAATTCAGAAGCCTAAAAATAAAACTAGAAGATGGAGTAGTTTTTAATCTAGGTGGCGGTTTTTCTCATAAAGAAAGACTAAATCCACCAAAAACTGGAGATATAGTGACTTTTAAATACTATGGATTTACTAAAAATGATAAGCCAAAGTTTGCTTCTTTTTTGAGAGTTAGGAAAGAGGAATAGAAAATCAAATTAATTTTTTTTTGATATAATAAGTAAAATTTATGAAGGAATTTTTATGAAATCATATACTCTAGAAATCGAACAAGAAAATGTAGCTGAAAAAGTAATTTGGTTATTAAAACATTTTAAAGATGAAGGAATTACAATCAAAGAGAATTATTCTGTAAACCAAGAAGTAAAAAATAGCATTACACAAGCTGTTAATGAAATGAATATGATCAAAAAAGGAAAAATTGAAGCTAAACCTATAGAAGATTTACTTAATGCATTGTAATATACTTACTATCCCTGAATTTGATAAAAATGTTAAAAGAAATTAAATCAGATACCTAAATCTTCGAAAAGCTCGCTACAATCTTTATAAATCTGGATATTTTGTTCCTCTTTTATATTCTCTATTCTTTTTGTTAACTCTTCAGATGGGCTAACTGAAAGTTCTAAATAAAATTCTTTTTCCATTTTTTTATCCTTTTACCTAATAATTCTTTATTTATAAATGTCTTTCTTATGTGAAACTCTAAGAACTAAAATAACTAATCTTTCATTTCGTTTTTCATATATAACACTATATGTTCTTAGTCTCAATCTATAAAGGCCTTTAAATTCACCTTTTAAAGCTTTTATTTTTGTTGAATTAATTAACTCTCTTTCGTAATCTTCATCAAAATTATTGATAAAAATTTCTAGCTCATCTAAAATAAAGTTTTAATAAATTGAAGTCATAGTAGATTTTTTATAAAGAATCTCTACAAATTGATTTAAATCAAATGTAGAGTTCTTTTGAAGGGTTAAAAAAGAGAAATAGTATCAATACAACTCATAAGTAGTATTTTCTAACCCTGACGCTATTAATTTAACACATATATTAGCTGTCTTTGTATCATCAAGAGCTAATTCTAACGATTTATTTCCTTCATCTGATGTTTTTACCTCTAAAGACAGACATTCATTTTTATCAGTAATTTTTGTATCACTTAGAGTCCAATTAGTTTCGTTTACATTTATAGCATCACTTATTTTATCAATTTTTTGATTTAATAAATAATAACTTTGTATAGAAGAAACACTCGTAGAAATATCACGTTTTAAAGTAGAAACCAAAGCACTATCCTTTGTATCCAAATACTTAGGAACAGCAAAAGAAGCCACAATACCCAAAATAACAATAGCAAAAATCAATTCTAAAAGAGAAAATGCATTTTTCATAAATAATCCTTTTTAATAATATTAATAATTATTATAATGGATTGGTTCTTAAAATAAGATTATTTATTATTAAGTTGATGCTTAAATTCTGGAACTATTTCTTTTAATTTTGAGATTTTATCTTCACAAACTAATAGTTCATCTATTTTTGTATTTAATTCATCTATATCAAAATACGTAGAACTAGCAACTGTAATAGACTCATAATCTGTATTTTTATCACTATCGTTTATCAGTAACTCTTCATATAATTTTTCACCTGGTCTTAAACCACAAAATTCTATTGAGATATTATCTTTTCCACTTAATTCAATCATCTTTTTTGCTAAATCAACTATTTTAATAGGCTCACCCATATCAAGGATAAATATTTCACCACCTTTTCCAATACTTGCAGCTTGTAATACAAGCTCACAGGCTTCTGGTATTAACATAAAGTATCTAGTGATATCAGGATGAGTAACAGTGATATTTTGCCCTGATTCTATTTGTGCTTTAAATTTAGGGATTACACTTCCACTACTTCCTAAAACATTTCCAAATCGAACAGCTACGATTTCTGTTTTTCCACTTTTTACATTTTGTGCATATAGTTCACAAATTCTTTTTGTAGTTCCCATTACATTTGTAGGACGTACTGCTTTGTCTGTAGAGATAAGAACAAATTTTTCAACACCATATTCTATAGATAAATCTATACAGTTTTTAGTACCTATAATATTATTTGAAATACCTTCTAAGATATTATCTTCTACTAAAGGTACATGTTTATATGCAGCTGCATGAATCACGATATTTGGTTTATATTTTTTAAAAGTTGCTTCTAAAAACTCTGTTTTTCTAACTGTTTGCATCACAGATACTATATTTGCATCTTTTAACTCTTCTGTTATTTGATAAAGATTATATTCACTATGATCTAGTAAAATCAACTGCTTTGCTCCAAAAAGATTACATTGTCTACTGATTTCACTTCCTATACTTCCACCTGCACCTGTTATTAGAACTACTTTATCTTTTATAAAATTTTGTATTTTTTCTTTATCTAAGTCTTTTGGGTGTCGTGCAAGTAAATCTTCAACTCCAATGTCTTTTAACTCTTTAATTTTTCCACTTGATAAAGTATTTACAATTTTTATATCACTTATTTCCATCTCATTTAAAGCATCATATATCTCTAGTAATCTTTTTTGAGAATAATCTTTTGAAATAATAACCGCTTCAATACTCTTAGATTTTATAACTCTTTTTAAGTCATCAAAAGAGTAAACTTTTAGATTTAAAATATAAGTTCCAATAAGTAGTTCACTACCATCGACAATAGCTACAGGAGTGTATTCTAAATTTTTTTTATCATGAAGTAAACTACTGATTGAAGAATTCGCACCTATAATCAAAGTATTTTTGTATTTTGCATTTTTACCACTTTCTAAGATAATTCTTTTTGAAAGTCTAAGAAGGGAGATAAATACCAAAGACAACATAAAATCTATAATAATAATACTTCTAGCAAGAGGAAGCATATAATCTTTGAATATCAAAAATATAATAAAAAATAAACTATAAACTATAATGTGAGCTATTAAAATCTTTTTTATCTCATATAATGAAAAAAATCTCCACGCAGTTCTATATAATCTAAAATTTATAAAAACAAATATTTTTAGTAATAATAAAACTATAAAAATAAATGCAAAGTTATCTATAAAATTCAATGGTATTTGAAAATTAAATCTTAGATTATATGCGAAATACAATGTAAAGAGCGATATCAAAGTATCACTTAATAAAAAAAATAAGATTCTTTTTAATGGAGATGGAGTTAATAACAAAATAATCCTTATTTAATAAAGTTTAGTATTATAGTTAAATGGTGATGAAAAACTGTTAAAATTTAATAATTTTTTATCGCCATCAGAGAGTATTTCTAAGTCTTTTGGAATTTTCCAATCAATATCTAAATTTTCATCATCATATTTCACACCAATACTCTCACCTTCTGCAAAATATCTATCTATTTTTATCAAAACAACTGCATCTTCACTTAAAATAGAGAAACCATGTAAAAATCCTCTAGGAATAAAAAACTGCTTATGATTTTCGCAGCTTAGCTCAATAGCTATACTTTTTCCATAAGTTGGACTTCCTGTTCTAAAATCAACAGCAACATCTAGGATTTTTCCTTTTAATACACTAATAAGCTTTGATTGAGCATGATTTAGTGTATTTGTATGAAGTCCTCGTATAACACCATATTTACTATAAGATAGATTGTCTTGACAAAAATCAATATCAAATCCTAAGAAATCATTAAAAGATTCTTTTTTAAATGATTCATATACAAATCCTCTATTGTCTTCATTGATTTTTGGCTCACATAGTATCAGTTCTGGAATTTCTAGTCTTGAGTATTTCATATTAAAATTGCATTCTTTTCTATTTGTTTTTTTAGTAATGAATCTTTTGTATTATAATTCACTATATCTATTTTTAAATCAAAATCTTTTTTAAAAAGATTTACCAGAAATTTTATTTTATTTTTACGAAATTGAGTTGCAGTTAAATTTACATCAATTGCAATATCAATATCTCCACCTTTTTTCATATCATCAGTTCTACTTCCAAAAAGGTATATATTCACATTTCCAAAACTTTCATAAACAGCATCTTTTATTTTACCGATCACTATTTTTTCTAATCTCATTTCAAAATTTCTTTAGTATCACTTTGTTTCATAATATACCCGCATTAATAATAATTTTTGATACTGATTATATCATATGTATAATTATTCAAAAGCCTTTTTCCTATCAACAAATTTCATAGAAATATATAGCACTATCAATGCTAATAAAAAAGCCACAAAAATATTTGATACAAAATAAACTATAGCAAATAACACAAAGTTTAATCCTATAGAATAGTTAGTTACTTTGTAGTGACTCCATCCACTTTGAGTCAGTCTTTGATAAGCGTGTTTTTTATGGGCTTGGCTTAATTGTTCGCCATTTCTTTTTCTTCGAAGTAGGGTTAAGGTTGCATCAAACCAAAATACTCCAAAAAGGATAATCCAAATCCATAGATTACTTGATTCTTGATTTGCATAATAAAGTGTAAAGATAGCGATATTGTATCCAAGAAGTGTACTACCAACATCTCCCATAAATATCTTCGCTTTATTCCAATTCCAAAACAAGAATCCAAGAACTGCTACAGCTAAAACTGCAAAATGTGCTCCACCAAATAAAACAAATCCAGCAAGAGCTAAAAACACAGCTTCGCTTCCTGCATAACCATTTATTCCATCTAAAAAATTATAAAGATTTATAAACCAAACTATCATAAAAAATGCAAAAATATTTGTAATAATCTGATTTTCGATAACAAAAAAACCTAAATCAATCTGATTTAATCCACCAATAGCAAATATACCACCAACAGCAATCAAACTTTGAACAATAAGTCTTAGCTTTGGACTTAACTCATATATATCATCAAAAAAACTAACTATACTAATAACAGCACCAAATAGTAAAGCATAAAAAAGACTAGCTTCTATCTCACCCATAAAATAAAGATAACCTAAACCTAAAAACCAAGTCAAAGACAGTGCTATCCCTCCACCATGAGGAGTCGGAGTTGTGTGAGAACTTCTTTCATTTACACTGGCAACTAGTGACTTTTTTATCATGTAGTTTTTTATGAAATATGTAAGTAAAAATGAAAGAATTAGTAATATTATATATATCATTATATATCGTATTTATCTAAAAATTCAACAGTTTTATATATCTCTAATCCACAATCATAAAACTTATTGTCATTTGTGATTAGTACTTCGCATCCATTTTGTTTTGCACATAAACATTGTAGAACATCTTCTAAATCAAGACTATTTTCAAGTGATAAATTTGTTGCACTTTTGATGACATCTAAGCCAAAAGCCGATACATTCCAGTCAATAAATACTAAATTCTTAAAAAATATTAATATTTCTTTCTTATCTTTTAAAATATAATACAATGTAGTTAGCATATCTTCACTGATATATATATTACAATTATTTAATGCTAGATACTTCAAAAGTTTTAAAGATATTGTATGATTCATACGAGTTTCATCTATAATATCTGCCACTACATTAGTATCTAAATATATTTTACTATTGTGCATATTTTTCCTGAGCTATTTTTTCTCTTATCTCTCTTGATGTCAGATTATTAAATCTTTCATGAATTCTTCCTTTGCCTGCAAACTCTTCTATTCTGTCTAGTTTTTCTTGCATATTTTTTGCAATTTTTTCTTCCAAAAACGCCTTAAACTCATCTGCATACTTAGGAGATATAAAAAGACCTTTATATTCATGAGTCTTCTTATCTTCAACTTCCACATAATCATACCCATCTAAAATATTAGAATTTCTAGCTAATTCTCTCATTCCTACTTTCATTGTCATCTTATGCTCCTTATTGTATTTTGATATATTGTAGCATATCGTACATTAAACATTTAAAATTTACCATCCAACATTAACTTTATCCCATCTTCTACACTATAAGGATTGACTAAATTTAACTTCTCTTTTGTGATAGTATTATCCACTTCTAAACTTCCATAAAGTCTTTTATGGAATGATGGTTTTAATATCTTTAATAGACTTTCAAAAAATTACATAAATCATTGAACTATCTCTTCAAAAAGTTCTTTTACTTTTTGCATTTGTTTAATATCTAGAGTTGCTAGTTTTTCTATAAATCTATTATTATCAATAGCTCGGATATGTGTTAGAACTAAATCTGAGTCTTCTTTTAGTTTTTCTTTTTTATCTATTCTTATTCGTATAGGCTCTGCATCATCTACCAACTGGGTACTTAGAGGTATAACAATAGTAGTTGGGTAATCACTATGATTTAGTTCATCATTTTGATACACTAGTACTGGTCTTACTTTCCCCATTTCATTGTTTTTTTTTACAGGATTCAAATTTGCAAGCCAAATTTCACTTCTAGATACCATCATCAGAAATATCCTCAAAATCTTTGAACTCTTTTTTATCTATATTTTTTGTTTTTTCTACTGCACTTAAAATTCTTGATTTTTTATTTTCTTCTATATTTTGAGCATAGAAAGTTATAGCATCTCTTATCACGTCACTTTTTTTCTTATGAAGTATTTTTGAAACTCTATTTAGAGTATTTTCAAGATTGTCATCTAGTCGTACCGTTGCTACCATGAGTTATCCTTTTATATTTTATAATACAGTATTTTATCATACAATAATTAAAACTTAGTATTCTTTCTCTTTAATTCATAATTCGCCATTCAACATTAACTTTATCCCCTCTTCTACTGTATATGGATTTGATAGATTTAATTTCTTTTTTGTGATACTATTATCCACTTCCAAGCTTCCATAAAGTCGCTTGTTAAGTCATAATCTATTCATTATCATCTTTAATTTTTCTTCTATTTTATCTTCCATGAAATTTTCTTCTACATATTGTCTGCCATTATTTGAACATTTATCATATAGAATATCATCTTCTTTTAATTTTAAAATTGCATTTTTTAATTCTTCTTCATTTTCAGGCAAAATATTTAAACCGCAGCTTGATTTAACTACTGAATCATTTTTTAAATTAACAGCATGTACTATAGGTTTATTAGAATACATATACTCGTTTAATTTTACTGCTGATAATCCATAATTATATAATTTAATATCAGGATGACCTTTATACAAAATATTACATTGAGATAAAACATACATAGCTTGTTTTTTTTCTAACTTACCAAAAAACTTTGCATTTAGTATTTTTTTTTCTTTTACAAACTTTTTTAGTTCATCAAGTTGTGGCCCATCTCCAACCATCAAAAAATAGATATCTGTATTTTCTTTTAATAAATTAGCAGCTTTTAGAAGATTCATCACACTATTTGAATGACCAATACTTCCAACATATCCTACTATAAACTTATCTTTTGGTAAATCTATATCAAATGTTTCAAACGGGAATGGAACAAAAGGCTGAGGAAGGTATTCTATATTTTTATTTTTATATCCACTTTTATTTACAAATTCTTTTAAGTTATCAAGAGGAGTGACTATCATATCACTATATTTATATGCTTGAAGTTGTAAATATCTAAATACCATAACTAATGGATTATATTTACTCACACCATTTAGTATTTGCAAAGTAAGTGGCCATATATCTCTCTCTTCATATATAAATTTACTTTTAAAATAATTTTTAATTCTTATACCATTATAAATACTAAAAGGATGCGGAGAAGAAACCCAAACAATATCAGGCTTATCATCAAAATCTTTATAAATACTATTCAAATTCTTTGAAAACTCAAATATATTTTTTATTCTACCCAAGCCATTACCTTGATACTCTTTCGTATTTATCCACATGTATTTTATATTATCATGGATCTCTTCTTTATAAATATTTTCAATTTGAACTTCTTTTGTTTTAAGATGATTAAAAGATGATGCAAAAATAGTCACTTCATACCCTAAGTTTTTCAACATCTTTGCAATAGTATGGGCTCTTGTATGAAATCCATATCCATAAGGAAAAGCATAATGATTTATAATCCAAACTTGTTTTTTACTCATAAGATACTAACTCTTTTATAATATTATTACTAGCTTTACCACCACCGTATAAGTCTTTAGTCCATAGTTTGTGGTTTTTAGTTTTTAGACTATCAACTATCGACTTATAACTAGAAACTATTTTATATATATCTGCACCAACTAATGTATTTGCTCCACATTCTACAAGCTCTACCCATTCTGTTTCATCTCTTAATGTAATACATTGTTTTTCAAAAAAATATGCCTCTTTTTGAAGTCCTCCACTATCTGTCATAACAAAATCGCAATTATTTATTAGCCATACCATTTCAAGATAACCAACTGGATCTATAATCGTAAGATTTTGTATATTTAATTTTAAATTTTCTAAGATTTTTTTTGTTCTTGGATGAAGTGGTAAAATTACTTGTTTTTCTTTAGCTATTTCATTTAATGCTTCAAAAATACTTCTTAGTCTATTTTCATCATCTGTATTTTCAGCTCTATGAATAGTACAAAGTATAAAATCTTGTTTTATTTCAATATTTGGTTTTACTGCTAGATTTTTATAGAAAATTGCTCCATCTTGCATAACATCACCACTTTTCACTATCTTACAATCAAGATTTTCATATCCTTCATTTTTAAGATTTTGTATAGCTGTATCAGTTGGGCAAAATAAAATGTTACTTACTCTATCTGTAAGTATTCTATTTACTTCTTCTGGCATTTTCATATTGAAACTTCTAAGTCCTGCCTCTATATGAGCTAGTTTTATATGAAGTTTACTTGCTACTATTGCACCAGCTAGTGTAGAATTTGTATCTCCGTAAACCATAATCCAATCAGGATTTTCTTTTAAAGCTACTTCTTCAATTTTCTCTATCATCTGTCCAGTCATAGCACCATGAGATTTACCACCAATACCTAAAAAATAGTTTGGTTTAGGTATTTGCATTTCATCAAAAAATATATCACTCATATTTGAATCATAGTGTTGACCCGTATGAACTATGATTTCTTCTATTTCTTTATGTTTTGTAATTTCTCTTGAAACACTTCCTGATTTTATAAAATGAGGACATGACCCTAATATTGTTAGTATTTTTATCATTTTATTAATTCTCTATATAATTTAAATAATTTTTTCTCTTCAACAGTCCAATTATACTTTTCTAAAACTGCTTTTTTACCATTTTGTCCCATCTTTTCAGCTTCTTTTTGATGAGTAACAATATATTGTATAGCATCTGCAATTTCTTTTGGATCAAGTGGATTTACACATATTCCACATTGTGCATCATTAATTATCTCTTTCCAAAGTTTAATATCTGAAGATATTACAGGAAGTCCAGCCGCCATATACTCAAACATCTTCACAGGCAGTGCATCAAGATAATTTACAATAGGTCTAAGTGTTACAAGTCCAGCTTTTGATTGGCAATAGACTTTTGATACTCCATCTCTATCTAAAAAGCCAAGTTCATTTACTTTTTGCCATCCATCATAAGTTTTTACTTCCTCTTCTACATTTTTTTCTGCAAAAAAACCACCCAGATTTAGTCTAGCGCTATGGATAAACTCCATAGCTTTCACCATCTCTTTTATACCACGAACTTCTCCAATTCCACCTACATAACAAACTTCATCTTTTTTTTCACTCCATTGTGTATCATTTGAAAGTTCTCCCAAAATTGGGAAATTATTTATATCTATACTATTTTTATTTATCTTTAAAAATTTATCTTTTATATAAGGGGTTGCTGTGATAATATAGTCAAACTTTTTTAAACTATACTTTTCATAAACTTCAAAACCTTTTGAGAGTATTATCTTAGCAGCTTTATTTAGATATGGCTTTCCAAGTAACTGTTTTGGTAAATCCTCATGTGCATCAAATATCACTTTTTTACCAAGCTTTTTAAGCTTCAATCCTATTGGTATAAGTTCTGGATCATGAAGATGATATATATCACTATCTAACTCTTTTGCTTTTTGAAAAACTTTTTTTACAGTTCTTGTCATACGCGATATTCTACCACCAGTTTTTGCTCCGACATCTACTATATTTACACCATTTTTAACTTCATTGCCTTTACCATCAGCTACTACTAAACTAACTTCATAGTTTTCATTTTTTGCTAAAGAACTACACATTTTAAGAAATATTCTTGTGTCGTATCTGCCATGTGCAGATGTAAGATGGGTTATTTTAGTTTGCATATAAATTCCTATAAACATCAAGTAAAACTTTCTCTTGCTCTTCCCAATTATAAATAGTTTTGAGTTGTTGAATGTTAATTTTTAGTTCTTCTTTATCTAACTTCACAGCTTCTTCTATCGCTTTTTTTAATCCATCTGGTGTATTTTCTTTTGCTACTGTTCCTATATTATTTAATTCAACAAGTCTTTTCATCTCATAAAGATTAGATACTATAACAGGTAACTCAGCCATAAGATATTCAAACATCTTATTTGGTAAACAATAACGATAGCTTAAGCAAGTATCTTCAATAGTCGATATACCAAAATCAGCACTATTAGTATAGTCAAGTAATATATCAGGAGATACAGCTTTGTGAAAATATATATTGTTATACTCTTTTGATACTTCTTGTATCATACTTTCAAGTGGGCCATATCCCAAGAAAACTATAACTATATTTTCGTTATTTATACTTTTAAATGCTTCAAGAAGTATCTCTATACCTCTACCTTTTGAGAGTCCACCTTGATATAAAAATATAGTTTGATTTTCACCAATACCCGAAGTCTCTCTAAATATATTTTTCTTTTGTATCTCTTTGTATGGTGGGGTGTTTAAAACTAATGCAGGTTTTTTTATGTCATAAAGTTTTACATATTCATCTGCTATAGCATCACTTACTGTAATAACTTTATCTGAATATTTTATAAGTTTTTTTTCTAGCCACTTTACAAGCTTTTTTTGAATACCCTTGAGACCATTTAACTCTGTTTCATATTCATGTGCATCATAGACTATTTTTACATCACGATTGAAAAACTTTTTTATTATCACACCTATTGGAAGTGAATTTAGGTCGTTACAATGAATAATATCACTATTTTTATACTGTTTAACTACCCTATATATAAACTCAAAATATTTTAGAAGTTGTACTAGTTTATGCTTTGACCATCCACGACTTTTGAGTTTCACTCTATGTACAAGTATGTTTTGAACTTCTTCAAACTCTTTTAATGGTTCTTCATGTAGTGCCACTACTTGCACTTCATAACCAGCTTTTTGAAGTGATATATTTTCTTTTAAAACTCGACTATCGTTTTTAAAGTTGTTTAGTACTATTGATATTACTTTTTTCAAAGTTTAATTCCTTTCTATTTTTAAATACTATTGGTGGGAAAATTAATCCAAGTAAAAACCAAAATGGAATCCATGTGATAAAAGTTCCAAATGATGCTATAGCAAATATTCCTGCGAAAACTATTAAACTGTATAATGCAAATAAATTATTTACATAAAGATTATTACTATTTTTTAACTTTTCTTTGATAGCAATGAAAAGATATATAAAAAAGAGTATAAACCCAACCATGCCTAAATGTGTGAGAAGTGTAGCTATGAAACTGTGAGTATAAGTTCCTTCACCTGTTGTTAAAGCATCTACTGCCATATTTCCAAAAATTGGATTATAATCAAATTGAATAGTAAAATTATTCCATAACTCAAGTCTACTACTTATAGAACTTACTTCTCCAGAACCAAAACCAAATATTCTAAACTGATCCAAATCTATATCAAGGTAGTTTATCAATCCTACAAGTAAGACTAGTACTACAAAAAGAGAGATAAATATAGAACCAAAAAGCTTAGAACCAAGCTTGCTCAAAAAGATTTTTTTGATATTTAGCTTTATATAAGACAGCATATTTTCTGATTTTGTAAAGTTCATAAAAATATAAAATATAGTAGTAGCAAATAACAATCCACCTAGATTGACTAAAGTGTTATTTGAACCTATCATTTGAGAAAGTAGCATTCCTCCAATAGTCAGTAAACAATAAAGCCCAAACAATACAAAACTCATCAAAACTGAAATTTTACTTTTTTTAGCATACTTATTTACAAAAAGAAAAAATGCAGTCATAAATGAATATATAAAAAAACTTATAACCAAAAATGTTCCTGGTCTTTGATACATTCCATCCAAATCAGCTAACAAAAACAAGTCTGTTCTTACATTTTCCATAAGAGTTGCAAAGGTATCTAAAAAAAGTACTAAAAATAGAAAAGAAAAAGCAGTGTAAAAAAAGTTAAACATATTTAAAAATTGATTTGAGTTTAATATTTTCTCTTTGATATAAAGTAAATTAGTTGAAACTAAGCTACCAAGAATATAAAAAAGAATTATTCCACCACTAGTTGCGAGTAATAAAGCTTTTAAATCATTTGGACGATTTAAAGTAATATTTACAATAACATATGTAAAAAATAGTATTAAAAACAAAAATGATTTTTTGATATAAACATTTTGCTTTAGAAGTACTTCTAGTACAATCAAGAGACCACCAAGTAATACTGAAAAAGCCAATACAACTAAAGCAGGCGAACCTTCACCTATAAGTTTAATATTTGTGAATAGATATATAAGTAATGAACTTATCATCATAAAAAAAAGAGTGAATCTTGCTAAGACTATCATGCTAGTTAACTTTTGGTAATTTTTTTTCTACTAATTTATATGTTACTAATAAATTAATGAAATAAAATATACTATAAGAAATAGAAATACAATAAACTGTTAAAAAAAAGTAATTATTAATATATCCTAAATAAAAACTTAATAATGTAAATAATAGTAATATCATTTGCCCAATTAAATTTAAATGTTGCTTCTCTACAATATAAAAGGTATAAGTCAATGGACTAATACTAAATTTCAAAAAAAACATTGGTATTAAAATTTGTGCAATTTCACCAGATACTTTCCAATTTGAACCGAATATAAAAGTAACTATTTCTACTGCATATATAAATAAAATAAACGCAGGTAAAAAAGATATTAAGATTAATTTTTTTAATGTAATCAAATAAATATTTTTAAAACTTTTAAATTTTATATAATCTTCTGCTGCTTTTTGTTTAAAAACATCCCCTAAGGTTCTAGAAAGCAATATAATAGGTACATTCAATATTTTATTTATAAAAAAATAAAAACCTGCAATTGTAGAAGTAAATAGTATATTAAACAATATGTTACTAATTTGTAAAGACAAAACACTGAATAAATTTGATGGAATATCATATTTAGGAAATTTAATATATCTTCTTGCCATAGCAAATATTTTTAAGTTTTTAATCTCTTTTAGTTTATTTTTATCTTCATTCCATATTAACTTTCCTAAGATAGTTGTAGAAATACTTTGTCCTAAAACTTGTCCAATTATAAGTCCACTACTTCCAAGTCCACCAAATCCCATACCTAGATTTGCACTTGCTGTCGAGCCACTTTGCACTACTCTACTAGTTGCTAGTCTTTTGTACTGTTTTTTTCTATTTGACCAGTAGTTAAAACTTTGATAAATTCCTGTAAGTAATATAGTAACAGGTATAAAATAAAGCCAATTTGATATATCATGATTATTTAGTAAATTTGTGATTTGACTATTAAATATAAAAACTATTACTAGAGTTATAAAACTTATAAAAAAAGATATTAGCATTGAAAGTGCTACTATATTTATAGCATCACTATCTTTTTTAGGAAGCATTATTGCCATCTCATATCTTCCTGTTGCTATAACTGATACTATAGAAGCTATTGCTATATAAAGTGCAAACACTCCAAAATCTTCAGGAGTGTATATTCTGGTCAAAATAGGACTTATTGCTATAGGTATAGCCTGAGCTATAGTAGTTCCGGTCATAAGAGTCAAAACATTCCTTGAAAACTCTGATTTAGGTTTTAATTTATTTATCAACTACAAATTTCCAACAATATACTCAATCTCTTCATCAGTAACATAAGGATTCATAGGCAAAGACATAATCTCATCAGAAACAATTTCAGAGATAGGAAAGTCACCTTTTTTATATCCTAAGTATAAAAAACATTCTTGTAAATGTAAAGGCATTGGATAATGTACTGCTGTTGGTATTCCAGCTTCTTTTAGTCTATTTTGTACTTCATCTCTATTTTTTACTCGTACTGAATATTGTGCCCAAGCTGATGTAGCTTTTTCATCTATATATGGAAGAATTAGATTTGTTTTAGTTTCTAAAGCTTTTGTATATTTAAAAGCTACTTCTTGTCTTAATGCTAAATCTTTTGGATAATATTTTAGTTTTATATTTAAAATAGCTGCTTGAAGTGTATCAAGTCTTCCACCCATTCCAATATATTTATGATGGTATCTTTTTGATTGACCATGAAGTCTTAATGATTTCATTTTATTTGCTATTTTTTCATCATTTGTAAATACTGCTCCACCATCTCCATAACATCCAAGCGGTTTTGCAGGGAAAAATGAAGTTGTTGATATATCACCTAAATTTGAATCTGTTTTACCATTATAAGTACAACCAAAACTTTGTGCTCCATCAATAATAATTTTTAGATTATGCTTAGTTGCTATATCTTGAATTTTATCCATATCAGCTGCTTGTCCATAAAGTGATACAGGAATAATAGCTTTTGTTTTAGATGTTATTTTGTCTTCTATTTTATTTGGGTCAATATTGTAAGTTTTTTCATCGATATCTACAAATACAGGAGTTGCTCCTAAAAATGCTATTGTTTCAGCAGTTGCTATAAAAGTAAATGGAGTAGTTATCACTTCATCACCTGGTTTTATATCAAGTGCCATCATAGCAAGAAGTAGTGCATCTGTTCCATTACTACAAGTTACAGCATATTTTGCACCAGTAAAGTCTTCTAGTGATTTTTCCAACTCTTGTACTTCATTTCCCATAATAAAGTTACAATTTCTTGCTACTTTTAAAATTGCTTCTTCTATTTCATCTTTATAAAGATTATGTTGGTATTGTAAGTTTGCGAAATCTATCTTCATTTTTTACTCTTTATTAAAATCAAATTATCATTTTCTATTTTATACTTTGTATTATCAAAGCTATCAACAGCCATATTATTTTCATCAAATTTTAGTGTATTTCCAGCTTTTGAAACCCATCCTATTTGACGTGCAGGAACTCCTACCATAAGTGCATATGGCTTTACATCTTTGTTTACTACAGTTCCACTTCCTATAAGTGCATATTCACCAATAGTTACACCACAAACTATAGTGGCATTTGCACCAACTGAACAACCTTTTTTCATTATAGTTTTTTTAAACTCTTCACGTCTTACTATAAATGCTCTTGGATTTGTAACATTTGTAAATACCATAGAAGGTCCAAGAAAAACATCATCTTCTATTTCTACACCTTCATATATAGAGATATTATTTTGAACTTTTACACCGTTTCCAATATTTACTTTTGGACCAACTACACAATTCTGTCCAAAAGAACAGTTATCTCCAATATTTGAACCACCTAAGATATGTGAAAAATGCCATATTTTAGTATTATCACCTATTTTTACATTTTCATCTATAAATGAAGATTCATGTACAAAAAAATTTTCCATTATACTAGCACCTTTTTACAAAATGGATGATATTCACCTTGAAGTCCAAGAGGAGTAAGTTTTCGTATAACTGAAACAATATTTATAGAGTTTCTAGCTTCATCAAGACCAAATCCTCCACCATTTAAGATATGTTCATAAGATCTTGTATGTAAATCTGTAAATCCTTCCGAAAATTCAAATTCTTCACCATCAACAGTAATACTTCTAAATGTAGTTTTCCCAGTTGCTTTTATAT
The DNA here is from genome assembly GCF_013177675.1 of Arcobacter acticola. Classification (NCBI taxonomy): domain Bacteria; kingdom Pseudomonadati; phylum Campylobacterota; class Epsilonproteobacteria; order Campylobacterales; family Arcobacteraceae; genus Arcobacter; species Arcobacter acticola. Next base: position 930,446 of record NZ_CP042652.1, on the reverse strand, counting down.
CTTCAGGAATATAATTATAATTTACAGACAAGAACCATCTTACATTTGCATTTTTTAGTTTCATAAATCCAGCATTTGCATCTGCTTCTTTTAAATGAACAATATTTTCTTCAATAGGTCCAAATATCCAAGATAACATATCAAAGAAGTGAACACCTATATTTGATGCTATTCCTCCGGATTTAGCTTCATCCCCTTTCCAAGATACAAAGTACCATTTACCTCTTGAAGTAAGATACGTTAGATCAATATCATATATTTTATCTGGATTTTCTTCTAATTCTTTTGCTATTTTTTCTTTTAAAGCGATGATTGAATCATGAAGTCTTAATTGTAAAATATTATAAACTTTTTTACCTGTTTCTTCTTCAATAACTTTTAATTGATCAATATTATGAGGATTTAAAACCAATGGTTTTTCACAAATAGCATGTGCACCATTTTTTAAAGCAAATCTAATATGAGAATCATGTAAATAATTTGGAGTTGTAATTCCAATATATTCTATTTTTTTATTACCATCTCTATGCCATTTATCGACAAATCTATCAAATCTTTCAAATTCAGTAAAAAAATGAGCTTGTGGAAAGTTACTATCCATAATTCCAATTCCATCATATGGATCAAGAGCAGCAACTAAATCATTACCAGTTTCTTTTATAGCTTTCATGTGTCTTGGTGCTATATATCCAGAAGCACCTATAAGTGCAAAATTTTTTTTATTTGGCATTTTTTATAATCTCCAAGTTGGTTTTTCTACGATGCCTTTAACATCGATAATAATTGGCTCACCATTTGACATATTTTTATAATCATCAGTTGTAATTTCTTTAAATTTATCATGTCCAACAGCAACTATAATAGAATCATATTTTTTACTATTTAATGGTAGTTCATCTATAAAGTTAAGATGTTTTGTTTCTTTATCACTTCTATCTACCCAATAATCATATACTTCAACATTGCATTCGTATTCATTTAATTCTTTAATAATATCCATTACTTTAGAGTTTCTCATATCTGGGCAATTTTCTTTAAATGTTACTCCTAAAAGTAATATATTTGCATTTTTTAGTTTTTTATCAAATTTAACCATTTTTTTAATAGCTTTATCTGCTATTAATTTACTCATACCATTGTTTATTTGTCTAGCACCTAAGATAAGATTAGGCATATATCCTAAACTTTGAGCTTTATGTGTTAAATAATATGGATCAACACCTATACAGTGTCCACCAACTAATCCAGGAGTTAATTTAATAAAATTCCATTTAGTTCCTGCTGCTTCAATAACATCATGAGTATTAATATTCATAAGGTCAAAAATCATAGCAAGTTCATTTATAAGTGCTATGTTTACATCTCTTTGAGTATTTTCTATAACTTTTGCAGCTTCTGCTACTTTTATAGTAGGAGCTAAGTGTGTACCAGCTGTTATAATAGATTTATATAAGTTATCTACTTTTTTTGCAATTTCAGGAGTTGAACCTGAAGTAATTTTAAGTATCTTAGTAACTGTATGTTCTTTATCACCTGGATTAATTCTTTCAGGACTATATCCACAAAAAAATGTTTCATTAAATTTTAATCCAGAAAATTCTTCTAAAATAGGTACACAAACTTCTTCTGTAACACCTGGATAAACTGTAGATTCATAAATAACAATATCATCTTTTTTTAATATTTTTGCAATTGTTTCAGTTGATTTTACAATAGGTGTTAAATCTGGTTCATTGTTATCATCAATAGGAGTTGGAACGGTAACAATATAGATATTACAATCTTTAATATCTTCAACATTTAAAGTAAATTTCATTCCATTTTTTAATGATTCTTTAACTTGATTTTCTGTTAACTCTAAAGTTCTATCAAACCCTGAATTTAATTCATCAATTCTAGGTTTATTTATATCAAATCCTACAACTTCATATTTTTCACTAAATGCATGCGCTAAAGGTAAGCCCACGTACCCGAGTCCTATTATACATATTTTGTTATTCATATATTCTCCATTTTAATTAAGTATATACCCATCTGGATTATTACTTTGCCATTTCCAACTATCTGTACACATATCTTCGATAGTTTTTATTGCTTCCCAGTCTAAAACCTCTTTTGCAAAAGAAGGATTAGCATAGCACTTTGCTATGTCTCCTGCTCGTCTAGGCACTATTTTGTATGGTATTTTTTTATTACTTGCTTTTTCAAAAGCTTTTACCATATCAAGTACACTATATCCTGTACCTGTTCCTATATTTACTATTAGTGGTTTTTGATTTTGAAGTGAGATTTTATCGCTTCCTAGATAGTCTATGGCTTTTACATGTGCATCTGCTAAATCAACCACATGAATATAGTCTCGAACTCCTGTACCATCACTTGTATCATAGTCTCCACCAAATACACTCAAATACTCTCTTTTTCCTACAGCTGTTTGAGATATAAATGGCATTAGGTTGTTTGGTATTCCATTTGGGTCTTCGCCTATTGTGCCACTTTCATGAGCTCCAACTGGATTGAAGTATCTTAAAATTGCTATTTTAAAACTGTTATCACTGATATAAAGGTCATTTAAAATTCTCTCAATCATATATTTACTTGTTCCGTATGGATTTGTAGTGTTTCCAGTAGGATTTGACTCATTTAGTGGTGTGTAGTTTTTTGCATCTACTTCATTATATACGGTTGCTGAACTTGAAAATACTATTTTTTTACAACCGAAATCTTTCATAACTTCTAGTAGTCTTAGTGTTCCTACTACATTGTTGTCATAGTATGATAATGGATTTTCTACTGATTCACCTACTGCTTTTAATCCTGCAAAGTGAATTACTGAGTCAATACTGTATTTTTTAAATACTTTTTTTAAAGTTGCTGTATCTCGAATATCGCCTTGTTCGAAGATTATATCTTTTGAGATGATTTTAGAAACTCGTTTCAGAGATTCTTCTGAAGAGTTACAAAGATTATCATATACTATGAAATTATATCCAGCATTATGAAGTTCTATAAGTGTGTGTGAACCTATATATCCAGCACCGCCAGTGATTAAAATATTCATTTTTTACTTTTCTTTTCTAATACCATTAACAAACTGTATAAAAAACACCATAAAAATAGCCAATATAAATCCTGTTACAAATGCAACTACAACTATAAGTTTTTTCTTAGGTTTGATTGGATTATCATCTGTTAAAATATTTCCAACTATTTCTGTATTCTTAAAATTATGTGGTAAAGAAAGAGTTTCTAATAACTTTTTTCTTTCCAATAATTTATTTAAATCAATATTTGTAATATTTTCTTTTTGTTCAATTAAATCATATAGTTTTGATTTATTTGAAATTATTTCATTTGATATATCTCTTTTTTCCATCAATTTTAGTGCAGTTATTGAATAGTCTAATGTATTCATATTTTTCAAGGTTTCTATTACTGATTTCATTTGTTCTTCTAGATTTATTATATTTTGATCATATAATTCTATTTTTTTATTAATATTTACAATTTTATCAGTTTGAATATTTGAAATCAAAAGATCTATATTTTTTATTTCTAAATCATTTTTTTCTTTAACATCTTTTAATAGCTTTGAGTGAATAGCTTTTGTGTATGTAACTATTTCATTCAAACCTTTTATTCCAAGATCATTTGAAGTTGATTCTGAAGAAACTTCAATAAAATTTTTCAAGCCTTTTGAAAGATTGATTTTTGTAATTTCGAATTCTTTATCTTTTTCATTTTCTTTCAAATCTATAAAAATCATTGAAAGCTTTTTAGATAATTCATTTGCATCATCTAAATTTTTAGTTTCAATAGTAGTTTGCCCTTGCTCATTTACAATTTCTGTTTTATAACTACCTATTTCGAGTAAAGCTTTTACTTCGTATATTGGTGTTTTGATACTTACATAAACTATAGCTAACAAAGTAACCACTAAAGTAAAAACTAAGATAAATATTCTTCTATCCCAAATAGTTTTAAATAAATCTCTTAAATCAATCTCTTCTTCAACATATACTTTTTCTTCCAATTTTCACACCTTATATTTTATCTTATAATTATACCAATCAAATGACTCTCAAATGACTCTTTTTTGAAATTTTTGTTAAATTCTTTTAAAATTCGTAAAATCTTAGATAACTTTTATATCATTATTGTAGATATTTTTCATAAAAGTTGAAGATTTTAACTAAAAATAGATAAATAACTACTTTTGATACTAATTATACTTCTCTAAATACCACTCAATAGTAAGTAAAATCCCACTATCAAAGTTCTCATCAGCTTTCCAACCAAGCTCATTTTCTAACTTAGTTGCATCAATAGCATATCGTCTATCATGTCCTGCTCTGTCTTCAACAAAAGTTATTAAACTTTTGTATGAAGACAATGTTGAATTTTGAGTTTTGAATTTTGAATTATTTTTGATTGGATATTTTTTATCAAGTATTTCACATATTGTATTTACTATTTGTAAATTTGTTCTTTCATTTCTTCCACCAATATTATAAGTCTCACCTGTTTTTCCTGTATGGTAAACTACATCTATACCTTTACAATGATCTAGTACATATAACCAATCTCTTATATTCTTTCCATCACCATAGATTGGAATTGGATTTCCTTTTAATGCATTTCTTATAATTGTTGGAATTAGTTTTTCATCATGTTGTTTTGGTCCATAGTTATTAGAACAGTTTGTAATTACTGTATTCATTCCATATGTTTCATTATAAGCTCTTATAATCATATCACTTGATGCTTTAGAAGCTGAGTATGGAGAGTTTGGAGCGTAAGGTGTAGTTTCAGTAAAAAGATCTGTTGGATCTAAAGAAAGTGTTCCATATACTTCATCTGTTGAGATATGATGGAATCTTGGTAATGTTGAATTTTGAGTTTTGAATTTTGAATGATATTGATTTGGTCCAGTCATCCAATACTTATATGCAACATCAATTAACGTAAAAGTACCTGTTACATTTGTTTGTACAAACACACCTGGGTTTTTAATAGAGTTATCTACATGAGATTCTGCTGCAAAATGTATTACACCATTTATATCATATTCAGTAAAAATAAATTCTACTAATTCTCTATTACAGATATCACCTTTTATAAATTTATATCTTGGATTATTTTCACACTCTTTTAGGTTATCTAGAGTTCCTGCGTATGTTAGAAGGTCTAGGTTTATTAGATTATATTCTGGATATTTATTTAGGAAATATGGCACGAAGTTTGAACCTATAAATCCTGCTGTTCCTGTTAGTAGTATGTTTTTTGTTTTAGTTGTTTGCATTTATGTTCTCTCTAAATGGGTTTATTATAGTTAATTTATTTTCTATTATTAGATTATTTTGCATATCTTCACTGAAAAGTATTTTACAGTTATTTTCTAATGCTGTTGCAATTATTAAAGCATCATAATATTGTAAATTATACTTATTTTTCAACTGTATAGCTTTCACTTGTGTATCAAGATTAAAATCATAAGTATTTACTATTTTAGATATTTCTATTATTGTATTTTCAACTTGATATGATTCTAGTTTGAATTTTTTAAATAAAATATTAGTCATTTCATTTATAACTTGCTTAGATATAAATAAACTATCATATCTTTCAAACAACGATCTAGCAATAGTTTGCTTTTCTATTTCACTATTTGAATAACAATATATAATAATATCTGTATCTAAAAATATTTTATCTTTCATTTGCCTCTTCTCTACTAAATTTAAAATTTGTTGTGTCTATAGAAATAGCATTAAATAAAAAATTTCTGAAAATTTTGATTGAAATTTGACCCACTTTTTTGATTAAAAATGACCCACTTGCAGATTAAAATTGTACCATTATTTTTCGTTATTTTAGTCTTTTAAATTTTGTTTATTTTTTGATTTTGACATTAAATCTTTCATTCTCCAACTTGGACCATTAATTAAAAATGGATGGGAATGATGCAGAAGTCTATCTAGTATTGCTGTTGCTATTACATCATCTCCAAATATTTGTCCCCATTCTTGAAACTCTTTATTTGAAGTAACTATAGTTGAAGCTTTTTCATATCTTTTTGAAATTAGTCTAAAAAATAGTGATGATGTCTCTTTAGATAGTTCTAAATATCCTATTTCATCAATAATTAATAGTTCTATTCTACTCATGGTTTCAAGATAATTTGTAATTGTATTTGATTTATTTGCAGCAATTAATTCATTTGTTAAATCTTCTGCACTTATAAATCTTACTCTTCTTCTTTGTTTGGTGGCTTCCAATCCTAACGCAATTGAAAGGTGAGTTTTTCCAACCCCTGGAGCTCCTATTAAAAGTACATTTGTTGCACTTTCTAAAAAACTTAAAGTTGCTAGTTCTTTGATTAGTTTTTCATCTACTTGTGGCTGAAAGCTAAAATCAAACTCATCTAAAGATGCAAGATATTTAAATCCTGCTTTCTTTATTCTTGCATTTATTGATCTATCTACTCTATCTATTATTTGTTGTTGCAATAGTTTATAAAGATACTCTTGATAAGATATCTTTGTTTTAACTGCATCCATAGCAAGAGTTTCATAGTTATCAATTACAGATGTAAGTGATAGTAATTTACAATAACTCTCAATATTAGCTTTCATTGAGCCATTCTCTAAGGCAACTGGTCCTGAGTTTCGTAAGTTTGTAGTATTTCTTGTTCTCATATTTTATAATCTCCTAAATCTCTTTTTATATTTGCTGTTGGTAATTTAATATTAAACAAATTTAATTGTTCATTTTTGGGTTTAGTTTGTTGAGTGATATATCCCTTAATAATTGTGATACTATAAATATTAAGACTAAAGCACTCTTCCATTGCCATAATACAATCTGAATCATCGTAATATTCAAATAGATTTGCTATTTTATAAAGATGGTAAGCTGGATTTATTCTTTTTGCGACTTTTACATTTTCAATAAATTTATTGATATTTGTATAATGTGCAAATCTTTTTATGAGTCTAGATATTGAAACTGCAATTGAATCAAACTTATTATCATTTCTATATCCACTATAATGTTCTTTATCAATGATTACTTCACCTTTTTTCATACTAAGACTATGAGAGGCAATGAGTTTATTTTTACTTGAATATATTTGTAAAGTTGTACCATAAAGTAATCGAAGCCATACTTCTTTACTTGCAAAGTAATGGGGTACTGAATATTTATTTCCTTTATATGAAATTAAACATTCTGTTGTAACTTTTCTAAACTCTTCTTTAAAGCCAACATATCGTTTTAATTCACCTGTTATTGGATTAATTGGAAGTGGTTTTAAAAAGTTCATTTCCTCTTTTTCATAAAGTACTTTTGTGATTTGCTTAGTTGTTCCATGTAATTCTAAATTATGAACATCTTGAAATTGTTTTAATCTATTTCTTAAATCTTCAAAGCTTTTAAAACTATTACCTGTTATAAAATGTGTTTCTAAATAACTAAATACTGATTCTACTTTCCCTTTACTCCAAGGATGGGAGGGAATACTTCTTGTTGGTTTTATTCCATAAAATCCACACAAAGATAAAAACCTAGGATTCCAAACTAGATTATCTTTAGAGGCATTTGTTACAAATACTGTTGCATTATCAACTTGTATTCTCTCACTTACTCCTCCAAAGAATAAAAAGCTTTCTTCTAAGGCTGTATATACATCACTTCCTGTTACATACAAACTTACATCATAAAATTTATATCTACTAAATCCCAAAATTGTTTGATGAACATTTATCTTTACACTATTACCATCAATTTGAACGGTATATGGACTCCAATCATATTGCATTTGTTCTGCTGGTTTAGTTTCATATCGCATAAATGCACTAGGAGATGTCTTTGTGACATCTTGTTTGATTGGTTTTAAAATATCCCTAATATAAGCATACAAAGCATATTGGCTTCCACTATATCCTTTTGATTTCATATCTTTTAAAATACGACTGGCTTTTAGATTTTTCTTTAAAAAGGATTCTTTTATAAAATTAATAAATGGCACTATATGTTCATTTATTTTCTTCTCACCTCTGTTATATAAAGGTATTTCCTCACTTACTAATGCTTTTTTTACAGTATTTCTACTGATACCTAACATTGTAGCAATAGTTCTTGTTCCTAAATTTGGATTTTTAACTTTTAAATTACGAATAGTTACCCAATCCTCCATACTAATCATCTCCTTTTACCTTTCATCATAATTATTATTTCTTATGACAAAAGAGTATATATTTTTAGTTTACAGGTGGGTCAAAAGTTTTCAAAATAGTGGGTCAATTTTCAGTCAAAAAATTCAATTTCTTTTAGAAGTATTGTTCTCTAATATTTTATCTTCAATAACTTCAATTCCTTTATTATTTAAACTTTCTAAAAAAAATTTTAAATGAGTGTAAACATTGTCTTCAACATTTATTTTCAAAGTATGCATTATGATCTCCTTATTATTTATATTCATTTAGCTTTTAATTCTTCTAATGAAATATATTTTGCATTATTGTTATTGATATTCTCAATCCGTTCTTTTAAAGTATCTTCATGCCATGATGGAGATTCTATTTTTAAATCTTCCGATTCTAAAGTAGCCCAAATTTCATTCATCAATATAATTCTATCTTTTATATCAAGTTTTTTTATTTCATCTATACTCATTTGATTTCTCCTCTTAGAACTTATTATTTATTATAACAAAGTAATTCATAGTTTTATATCCACTATCTTTTGAATAAATATCTTTCATCTATATAGATTGTTTATTCATTTTCTCTCACCCAATCTTTTTAAACAATCATCCAAACCATCTTTCCAGTATGGTATTTCTATATTAAATTCTTTTTTTATTTTCGCTTTATTTAAAAGTGAAAAATGTGGTCTCTTTGCTGGAGTTGGATATTGAAATGTTTCAATTGGATTTATTTTACAATTCAATTTTGCCATTTTCATTATCTCTTTTGCAAAGTCATACCAGCTAATAGCACCTTCGTTGCTATAATTATAAATGCTTAATTTTGAATTTTGAATTTTTGGGATTATATCTAAAATAGTTTTAGCTAAATCTTTTGCATAAGTTGGAGTTCCTACTTGATCAAAGATTACACCTAAAGACTCTTTTTCTTTTCCTAAACGTAACATTGTTTTTACAAAGTTATTTCCATAATAAGAGTAAACCCAAGAAGTTCTTATAATAATAGAGTTTTTTGGATTTATATTTATCATTTCATTTTCACCATCAAGTTTTGATTTACCGTATATTCCTTGAGGATTTGTTTGATATTCTTCATAGTATGGTTTAAAGCTTTTTCCATCAAATACATAATCAGTTGAGATATGAATTAATTTTATATCTAATTCTTCTGATATTATTGCTAATTTTTTTACTGCTTTTCTATTTACTAGGTCTGCATTTTCAATATCAGTTTCTGCTCTATCTACTGCTGTATATGCTGCGCAGTTTATTATTACATTTATAGAGTTTTTTTCACAGAAAGATTTTATATCATCTTTAGAAGTAATATCTATATTTGTTCTATCTGTGAAAAAGAAAGTATAAGAGTAATCTTTTGATAATTCTCTTATTTCACTTCCTACTTGTCCGTTTGAACCTGTTACTAGAATATTAAGCATTTATTTCCCTAACTTTTTTATTGTTGAATTATTTATTAATGAATTCATTTGCGATATTGCAGTTTTGTTTAGTGACTCTAATCTATTTTGTTGAGATATTCCTCTTTTTATAAGTTCAGCATTTATACTTTCCATATTGGATAAAACTATAAGTTGCTCTACTCTTGCATAATCTCTTATATTTCCTTCTTTCTCTTTATTCTCTTCTCTCCATTGTTTTGCAGTAAGTCCAAATAAAGCTACATTTAGAACATCAGCTTCATTTGCATAAATAACTCCATTTTTTGGTATAAATGTTTTTGGAAGAATATGTTCTTTTATAGCATCCGTATGAATTTTATAATTTATTTTAGAAAGACTTCTACTTAGATCCCATTCTAGAGATTTATTTTCTATTTCGTCTTCTTTAAGTCTTTGAAATTCTTTTATCAAAAATAGTTTAAATTCAGCACTTATCCATGAAGCAAATTCGAAAGCAATATCTTTATGAGCATAAGTTCCACCATATCTACCAGTTTTACTTATGATTCCTATTGCATTTGTTGTACTTATCCATTGTTTTGGAGTTAAAATAAAACTATTTACTCCTGCTTGATTTTTAATTCCATCGAATTCGATGGAATTAAAATCTTGATTATTTATTTTTTCCCAAAGCCCTAGAAATTCAATAGTATCTTTACTTCTCATCCAATTTTGTAAAATATAATCACTTCGATTCAAATCCCTATATCGTGCAATATCAGTTAAAGATATAAAATCTTTTTTTTCATGCTGTCGAATTTTGATATTAGTATCTTGGACTATAATTTCATTAGACATAATAATCAACTCCAAACTCAAACAAATCATTTGTTTCATTTAGTTTTGGTTGTGTTGTGTCTTTTGCTGATAGTTTTAATTCTTCAGTTTTTAGCATCCAATCTATATTTAAAACTGGATCATTAAAAGCTATTCCTCTATCACATTCAGGAGAATAGTAATTATCAACTTTATATGCAAAGATTGTATCATCTTCAAGCACTACAAATCCATGGGCGAAACCTCTTGGAACTAAAAGTTGTCTTTTATTATCAGCTGTTAATTCTACAGCTACGTGTTGACCGAATGTTGGAGAATTTCTTCTTATATCAACAGCTACATCTAGAACTCGACCTGAGATAACTCTTACAAGTTTTGTTTGTGCATGGGGAGCAAGTTGATAATGAAGACCTCTTAAAACTCCCTTTGAAGATTTTGATTCATTATCTTGTCCGAAGTTTAGTTTATATCCTAAAAATGTTTCTAATTTATCAGCTCTAAATGTTTCTACAAAGTAACCTCTATGATCACCATGAACTGTTGGTTCAATTATTATCACATCAGGAATATTTGTTCTTATAAAATTCATCTTCCAAGACCTCTTGGTTGATTTGCACGTGCTATTAAATATTGACCATATTGATTTTTCTTTAATGGCTCTGCTAATTCTAAAAGTTTTTCTTTTGAGATATATCCCATTTCATATGCTATTTCTTCTAGGCATGCTACTTTTAGTGATTGTCTATTTTCTATTGTTTGTATAAAAGAGCTTGCTTCTAGTAAAGATTCATGAGTTCCTGTATCAAGCCATGCGTATCCTCTTCCCATTAATTCTACTTTTAATCTATTTTCATTTAAGTAATCTTGATTTAAAGTTGTGATTTCTAATTCACCTCTATGGCTAGGTACTACTGCTTTTGCTTTTTTTACTACATCAGATGGGTAGAAATATAATCCTACTACTGCGTAGTTTGATTTTGGGTCTGTTGGTTTTTCTTCTATTGAAGTTACATCACCATTTTCATTAAATTCAGCAACTCCATATCTTTGTGGATCTGAAACGTAATATCCAAATACAGTTGCTTTATTTTCATCTTTAGCATTTTTAATACTTTGAGAAAGAAGTTGTGTTAATCCATGACCATAGAAAATATTATCACCAAGAACTAAACAAGCATCATCACCATTTAAAAATTCTTCACCTAATAAAAAAGCTTGAGCTAATCCATCTGGAGAGGGCTGAACAACATAAGGGCACCTCTAAAAATTAGTCAATATTCATAAAAATTGAAAATATTCATAAAATCACTGATGATGTATACTTTGCAATAAAGCGACAAAACCCTTTATGTAAGGCTTTTTGTAGGACTTTTTAGCTAAAATATCTATATAAATATAGGTACAAAGGTTAAAAAATGGCAGGACTATTTGACTACGAATTTCAATTGGAAAAAATCAATAAACATCAACCACCGCTACAAAAACTAAACAAGATTATTGATTGGGAGATGTTTAGAGAAACAATTGAATCAGCTTTAGAAAAAGAGGATAGAAAGTCAAATGCAGGAAGAAAGCCATACGATAAATTGCTAATGTTTAAAATTTTAATACTTCAACGATATTATAATCTTTCAGATGAACAAACAGAATTTCAGATCAAAGATAGATTATCATTTTTAGATTTTTTAGGATTGCAAATCGGTGATGATGTACCAGATGAAAAGACTATATGGTTGTTTAAAGAGCAACTAAAAGAGAAAGGTTTATCCAAAAAATTATTTGAACTATTTACCTCTAAACTTATCTCAAATGGAATAGTTGCCAAAGAGGGGACAATCGTTGATGCTTCATTTGTAAATGTACCCAAACAAAGAAATACAAGAGATGAAAATAAACAAATCAAAGAGGATAAAATGCCACAAAGCTTTGAAGACAATCCAAATAAAAAAGCTCAAAAAGATTGTGATGCAAGATGGACAACAAAAGGAGGTCAAAGAGAATATGGATATAAAGATCATGTAGCCTCAGATCAGAAAACTAAAATTATCACTAAATATGAAGTGACGCCAGCTTCAACCCATGATTCACAAGTGGTTAAAGATTTGATAGATGGAGATGATAATACCCTCTATGCTGATAGTGCTTATAAATCTGAAGAGACTGAGCAATATCTCGAAAGTAAAAATGTGAAATCAAAAGTTATCAAAAGAGCCTACAGAAACAAACCCTTAACCAATGCCCAGCATAAAGAAAATTATAAACACTCTAAAACAAGAGTAAGAGTTGAACATATATTTGGAACACTTACAACTCAAATGCATAATGCACTTAATCTTCTCTCAATTGGAATAGATAGGATAAAGTCCACAATAGGACTTACGAACCTTACCTACAACTTAGTCAGATACGAACAGATGGTTAGATTACAAAAGGTAAAATTGATATGAAAAGAGTTGGGAAATGGATGAAATATCCAAAATATTAGGGTGATTTCCACAAAATTCTTAGTAAAGTTCAGTTAGAATTGGGCTGAGATTTTTTAAAAATCAAAAAAAGTAAAAGTTGGGAGCTTTAAAAGGTATTTTTAGAGGTTCCCATAAGAAAATTCCATTCCTAAATCAGAACCATCACCTAAAAGTTCTTCAAATCTTGGCAAATCATGTGGAGTAGATATAATAAGCACTTCTTTTATACCTGCTAACATTAGAACTGATAATGGGTAATAGATCATTGGTTTATCATATATTGGAACTAGTTGTTTTGAGACACCTTTTGTTAGGGGATATAGTCTTGTTCCTGAGCCTCCTGCTAGGATTATGCCTTTCATTTTTGGTCCTTTATTTTAATTGATTCATTAGCTTTATTAATAATATTGTTGAGTAAGCCTGCTCTTCCAATTACTAGCATTTTCATAAAATTCGTATTCCCTTCATAGCTTCTTTCTCTATAAGTCTATTTTCATCTTTAGCGATTACTATGTCAACAGGTTTAAATAATAAATCTTCTAAAATAGTTTTCAATTTAATTTTTTTCTTAAATAAATCTTCATTAACTTCAGAGATGATATATAGATCAATATCTCCACCTTTTTTACCATCGTCTATTCTACTACCAAAAAGATATATAATTGTTTCTCCAAAAATAATATTTACTTTATTTTTGATAAGATTAATTTCATTTGTTGATAGTCTCAAAAGAGGCCTTTATTTTTTTTGTAATACTTATTAGATATTTCACATTTTTAATCAAATAATTTATAGCTTCTATTTTTTCATCTTCCTCAGAAGGATAATCATGAGATATACTATTTCTAATACCTCTAAACTCACTCCATATATCTATATCAATAATTTTTTCTTTATCTAGTTCTTTTAAAAGTTCTAAAAAGTTTTTATCTTCAATAGGATATTGTAAAACAGTTAAATATTCTCTAAATATTTTTGTTCCCAATAGATCTTGAAGTTTTGAAAATCTAAATGCTAACACATCTAATTTATCTTTATTTTCTACAGAGATACTTTCAATTTTATTACTATCCAATGGATATAATTTTTCTAAAGTAATTAAAACACTTTCTAACCTATCTATATGTAGTTGTGCTTCTTGTAGATGAAATTCTAATTTTTTATAAATATCCATTATTTGTCCTAAAGTATAAGTATTTTAATTTTCATATTCACGATTTGAAATATATTTTACGTTTGCTATTTTTTCTTCTAAAACTTCTTCATACCATGTTGGAGATTCTATTAACTCACTTTTTATTTCAACACTTTAGCAAATGTTGTTAATCAAAATTATTTTGTTAAATAATATTATAGCAATTCTTAAGTATTTTTCATGAAAGTTGAAGATTTTAACTAAAAATCACTAAATAACAACTTTAGATATTAAATCAAAAAATATTCAGAATATATATGATTTGTCTTTTTATTCACTAACACATTTAGTATTTATATAATTCAAAGTATTATTAATTATTTCTATTAATCTTTTTGAATATTCTAAAACTTCATCAAAAATATCAACGAGTTCATCTTCAATATTTTCAAAAGTCCTCTTTTTTAATTCCAATTTTAATGCACTCATCATAATAAAATAGCTCCTTTAATAATATGCTTTGTAAAAGGATTTTTAAATTCTCCATCATCTAAAACAATATCAAGTTTTTGTTCTTCGAAATGATCAAAAAAATCTATTCTTAGTAATCTAAGATCTTTTTTTGTTACTTCTTTTGAGACAACCAATAAATCAATATCTCCACCTTTTTTTGTATCATCAACACGACTTCCAAATAAATATAGTTTTGCACTTGAAGAAATAGAATTAAGTTTGTCTTTTAAAACTTTGATTTGTTTTTCAGAAAGTCTCATTTATTTCTCCTATATTTTTGTTTATTATATCAAAAACTGCAATCTATTTAAGAATTACAAAATATCCGGAATATCTATATTTGTTTCTCTTTCACTATCAGCAACGTTTTCAAATATCACTTCAATAGGACTAGAGCTATTATCATGTTCTTTATCCACAAATCTAGTAAGAGCTTTTTGGAAGTTCAGTTTTACAGTACCAATAGGTCCATTTCTTTGTTTTCCTATGATTACTTCTGCTTCTTCTTCTGGTTTATTTATAAATTTTGATTTATAATCTTCACCTTTGTCTTTGGCTTCTTTTTCTTTTCTTGCTTCATCTCTTTCTTTATAAACATCATCCCTATAAACAAACATTATAATATCCGCATCTTGCTCGATAGCTCCTGATTCCCTTAGATCTGAAAGCATAGGTCTTTTATCAGGTCTATTTTCAAGTCCCCTATTCAACTGAGAAAGTGCAATAATAGGAATTTTCATCTCCCTGGCAAGCATTTTTAAACCCCTTGAAATATCAGAAACCTCTTGGTGTCTATCTTTGTTTCCAGTTCCTTGCATTAGTTGAAGATAATCAATAATTACAAGTTTTATATTATTTGCTTCATTTTGTGCAAGTTTTCGCACCCTAGCACGAAGCTGATTAATATTTATACTTCCACCATCATCAACAAATAGTTTCTTTGTATTTAAATCATCAAAAGCAGAGCTAAGATTTGACCATTGGTTATCATCCATATCACCTTTTCTAAGATTTTGTAAAGGAATAGAAGTTTTTGCAGAAAGCATTCTTAGCATTAGTTGTTCCGCTGGCATCTCTAAAGAAAAGAATATTACACCTTTTCCATTTTCAACATTTTTCAAAGCCATATTCAAAACAAGTGCGGTATTATGAGTTACTGTCATATCTTCTAGTAAAAAAAGTTTATTACCATCTATTTCAAAACCAAAATATTCATCTACTATGTCTTTTTCAATTTTTATTTCAAGTAAATTAACATCTTGTTTAGATTTTGATATATATAATTTTTTATTCTCAAAATACGTTATATAACCTAAAGAATCTGCTAGAAATTTGATTTTTCCTGTCTCATCTAAATTTTCATCAAAAATAATATAATCTTTTACTGTAGTAGAATTATTATCAATGAAGAAATTTAATTCTTCTTCTCTTTTTAAAACTGATAAATTTTCATTTTCAAACTCAACAGAAACTTTATATCCCTTATAATTGCTTTTAAATTTAGGTGATTTTTCTAAAAATTCTTTTACATTTATATTTAATATATCTCCATTTTTATGTGGACCTTCAGTTCTACTTCTTTTTAAAGACAAAATATGAGATTCATTAACACGATAATCAATACTTTTATTTTGTCGAATCCAATACATTTGCTCACGCCCAGATGTTGTTGATAACACATTTCTAGGCTTTGAGTCATCACCCATTAGTTTATCACCTATTTTTACATCTTCAACATTTTTTAAAGTTCCATCAAACATCACTACTTTTGTTCCACGACCAAGACATTTACCCATCGCCGGTCTTGCTGCAATAATAATCAAATCCCCTTCATTAAATCCTGTTGTTCTTCTATCTAGGGCTTCAAATCCTGTTGTTTCACCTATTAGGTGTTTATTTCCTAATTTTTTCATTCTTTCTATATATGAAAGAGTGTCATTGGTGATTACATGCATATCTTTTAGTTCAGATGTTGCTGAATCTGTTGAGATTTTATAAAGCTCTCCTTGAATAGTATCAAGGGCTTCATTTGCACTCATCTCTTCTTCGATCGCTACTTTTTTTATAGTTGTAGCAAGAGTTGCTAGTTCTCTTTTTACAGAACCATCTTTTATTTCTCTAACATATGCTAGGGTATTTGTAATTGGGTTTGCTGAAAGTATTTCTAATAAAATAGAATCATCTACGTCTTTAGAATCTAATCTTTTTTTAATAAATTCTTCATCTATTGGCATATCATCATTATGAAGTTTTACCATTACTTCAAATATTTTTTTATGAGCAGGAAGATAAAAGTCTTTTGGTTTTAATACTCCTAATACATCCTCTAATTCTTCAGGATTAAAAAGTATCGAACTTAAAACTGCTCTTTCTATATTTATACTGTAAACACTATCCATTTATTCTCCAATTTTTAAGAATGACACTTTATCTGAAATCAAGTTAGTAGCTAATAAAATATAATAGTAAAAATAAAATACTTAAGTAATCTGAAGATCTATCATAATAGTGAGATAAAAGGAAGAGTTTTTAGAATAGAAAATACAAATTATTCTCTATTCTAATTTTAAAATTTATTTTATTTTTTTAGCTTCAAATTCTACTTCTTCAATAAATCTATTTATCAAAGCATCTCCTGAAAGCTTAGCTATAATCTCGCCTCTTTTCATAACAAGACCAGAACCTTTTCCAAAAGCGATTGCAACATCTGCTGATTTTGCTTCTCCGATTGCATTTACAACACATCCCATAACTGAAACATCAAGTGGTGTTTTTATATGTGATGTTCTTTTTTCGATTTCAGCAACTGCACTTACTAAATCAGCTTCAATTCTTCCACAAGTTGGACAAGAAACGATATTTAAGCCCTCTTTTGCAATTCCTACATCTTTTAGTATTGCTTTTCCAACTTTTATCTCTTCTTCAAGCTCACCTGTCATTGAAACTCTAAGTGTATCTCCTATTCCATCAAGTAAAAGTGAACCTAATGCAATAGATGATTTTATAGTTGAGTGAAATTGAGTTCCAGCTTCTGTAACTCCTAAGTGAAATGGATAATTATTCATAGGTCTTAAAGTTCTATATGCTTCTACAGTTCTTTGAACATCACTAGCTTTTAGTGATATTTTCATATTTGTAAAACCTAAGTCCTCAAGATATTTTATATTATAATCTGCACTTGCAACCATTCCTTGTGGTGTTTGTCCATATTTATCTTCAAATTGTTTTTCAAGCGACCCTGAATTTACTCCAATTCTAATAGGTATATTTCGCTCTTGGCAAGCCTTAACAACTTCTTGAACTCTTTTTTTATCTCCAATATTTCCTGGATTAATTCTAATACAATCTACAACTTGGGCAGCAATTAAAGCTAATTTATAATGAAAATGAATATCTGCTACAAGTGGTAAATCAACTTGTGATTTAATTTCTTTTAATGCTAACGCTGCTTCCATATTTGGAACAGCAACTCTTACTATATCAGCACCTGCAAAATGTAAAGCTGTAATTTGCTCAACCGTAGCTTTTACATTAGATGTTTTTGTAAATGTCATTGATTGTACGGGGATTGGAGCATCTCCTCCAATTGGTACGTTTCCGACGAATATTTGTTTTGTTGGGTATCTTTTTATCATGGGGAAATTTTATTGTAATATATATTAAATTCAAGTGAATTATTTAGCCTTCATAAATAAAAAAGTAACTTAATATAATGTTTAAATTTTAATTTGATAAAAAATTGATTTTAAATTAAAGTTTTATTTTGAAAATATTAGATACAATGCACGCATTATAAGAAAAGGATTTTTATGCAAGATTTTGCTATTTTTGATTTAATAATACTTAGTATTACTCTAATTTTGGGACTAAAAGGTCTTTTTAGGGGATTAATAAAAGAAGTATTTGGCATTATTGGAATCATCGGTGCAATATTTGTAGCATCTAGAATTTCAAAAGAGATTGGTGATTTAATAGCTCCTATCTTAGTTCTTGAAAACGAAGCAACAATAAAATTAATCGGTTTTGTAACTGCATTAGTTGCTGTTTGGCTTGTGGTTTATAGTGCAGGTGTGATAGTTAGTAAAATATTTGCAGCAAGTGGATTAGGGATTGTTGATAGAATTTTTGGATTTATATTTGGTGCTGCAAAAATATTTTTAATATTTTCTGTTATTGCTTATGCCCTTTACCAAGTACAATCTTTCAAAAAAGTTATAGACGAAAAATTTGCTAATTCAGTTGTAATGCCTCATTTAATAAGTGTAGGTTCATATATTATCAAACTTGATACAACAACAATAACAAATAGTATTGACAAAGCTGTTGATAATGCTAAAGGCACTACAGCCGCTGTAATTGGAGATACTACAAATAATATAAAAGATGGAGTTGATTCAACACTAGATGGTGTAAAAGATGCAGTAGAAGAAGAAGTTGTACAAAGAGTTGAAGAACAAATTCAAGAAACAACAAATGAAACTGCTGGACAAATAAATTCTGTAAAAGAAAAATTTAAAAGTATCGCAAACAAACCAGAAGAAAATAAATAAAGGAATTTAATATTGTTCGAAAATACATATATACAACAAAGAATAGAAAAAGCAGAAAAACTAAGAGAAGTTGGAATTAATCCATATTCAAATGAAAGCGCAAGAAATAGTACAATCGCAAAATTTTTAAATGTAAATAGTGATATTGCACATACAGAAGAAAAAAGAGATGCAAGCAGAACTTACACAGTTGCTGGAAGAATAAAACTTTTTAGATTAATGGGAAAAGCATCTTTTCTTAAAATAGAAGATGAAAGCGGAATGCTTCAAATTTATGTGGCACGTGATAATTTACCAGAAGGTTTTTATAACGATATTTTTAAGAAAAATATTGAAGTTGGTGATATTATTGAAGTTTCTGGTTATCCTTTTGTTACAGGACATGGTGAACTTTCATTACACGCTGACAATTTAAAAATTTTAACAAAAGCTATTTCTCCATTACCTGAAAAATTCCATGGTATTCAAGATAAAGAGTTAAGATATAGACAAAGATATTTAGATTTAATTATGAATTCTGAAGTTCGAAAAACTTTTCATATTAGATCAAAAGTTATTTCATTAACAAGAAGATTTTTTGAAGATAAAGGTTTCTTAGAAGTAGAAACTCCAATGATGCATCCAATCGCAGGTGGAGCAAATGCAAAACCTTTTGTTACTCATCATAACGCTTTAGGAATTGATAGATTTTTAAGAATTGCACCTGAGTTATATTTAAAAAGATGTATTGTTGGTGGATTTGAAGCTGTATTTGAAATAAATAGATGTTTTAGAAATGAAGGAATGGATGCAACTCATAATCCTGAATTTACATCTATTGAATTTTATTGGGCTTATAAAACTTATAAAGATTTAATTGTTCTAACAAAAGAGTATTTTGAGTACTTATTTGAACATTTAGAATTACCAACTGTTTTACCATATGGTGAACTAAAAATTGATTTTAGTAACTTCACTGAAATTCCATTAATTCAATCTTTAGTAGAAATCGGTGGAGTTCCTGCTGATATTGTTGAAGATAAAGATAAAATTATTGCATTTATGAAAGAAAATAAATTAGAAGTAAATGCTAAAATGAACATTGGACAACTTCAAGGTGAGTTATTTGATGAATATGTTGAAGCAAAACTTATAAATCCAACATTTATCACTGAATATCCAGTTGAAATTTCTCCACTTGCTAGAAGAAATGATGAAAAACCTCATTTAACTGATAGATTTGAGTTATTTATAGCAGGAAAAGAAATTGCAAATGCATTCTCTGAGTTAAATGATCCCCTTGATCAACTTCAAAGATTTGAAGGTCAAATGGAAGCAAAAGAGTGTGGTGGAGATGATGAAGCACATGAAATGGATGAGGATTTTGTAAATGCTCTATCTTATGGAATGGCTCCAACAGCAGGTCAAGGTATTGGTATTGATAGATTAGTAATGATGCTTACAAATGAGCACTCAATTAGAGATGTATTACTTTTCCCAGCAATGAAACCAATTAAACAAGAAATTAATCTTCTTGATGAAGAAGTGTAAAAGAGTGAAATTATTCACTTTTTAAGTAAAAATAAAACATAATAAAAATTAAAAATTAAATTAAAAAGTCCAAGGAGAATAGATATGAGTTTTTTATCAAATGCAAATTTAGAGCAAGCAGATAATGAAGTTTTTTCAATAATTGAAAATGAGTTAAAAAGACAAACTAATCACTTAGAAATGATTGCAAGTGAAAACTTTACAAGTCCTGCAGTAATGCAAGCTATGGGTTCAGTATTTACAAATAAATATGCTGAGGGTTATCCTTATAAAAGATATTATGGTGGATGTGAATTTGCTGACCAAGTTGAGCAATTAGCAATTGACAGAGCTTGCGAAATCTTTGGTTGTTCTTACGCAAATGTTCAACCACATTCTGGAAGCCAAGCAAATGGTGCTGTTTATGCTGCATTATTAAATGCAGGAGACAAACTTTTAGGTATGGATTTATCTCATGGTGGACACTTAACTCATGGGAGCAAGCCTTCATTCTCTGGTAAAAACTACTCTGCATTTTATTATGGTGTAGAATTAGATGGAAGAATTGACTATGAA
The DNA here is from genome assembly GCF_013177675.1 of Arcobacter acticola. Lineage (NCBI taxonomy): Bacteria > Pseudomonadati > Campylobacterota > Epsilonproteobacteria > Campylobacterales > Arcobacteraceae > Arcobacter > Arcobacter acticola. Next base: position 909,252 of record NZ_CP042652.1, on the reverse strand, counting down.
AAAGTAATGGAAATTGCAAAAGTTTGTCAACCTAAAATTATAGTTTGTGGAGCTAGTGCATACGCAAGAGAAATTGATTTCTCTAAATTTAGAGAAATAGCTGATGCTGTTGGTGCTATTTTATTCGCTGATATTGCACACATTGCAGGACTTGTTGCTGCTGGTGAGCATATGAGTCCATTCCCTTATGCAGATGTTGTTACAACTACTACTCACAAGACTTTAAGAGGTCCAAGAGGTGGTATGATTATGACAAATAATGAAGAAATCGCTAAAAAAATCAATTCTGCAATTTTCCCAGGATTACAAGGTGGACCACTTGTTCATGTAATCGCTGCAAAAGCAGTTGCATTTAAAGAGATTTTAGATCCTTCATGGAAAGTTTATGCAAAACAAGTAAAAGCAAATGCAAAAGTACTTGGAGAAGTTCTAATGAAAAGAGGATACGATATCGTTTCAGATGGAACAGATAATCACCTTGTATTAGTATCTTTCTTAAATAAACCATTTTCAGGTAAAGATGCAGATGCAGCTTTAGGAAATGCAGGAATTACAGTAAATAAAAATACAGTTCCAGGAGAAACTAGAAGTCCATTCGTTACTTCAGGTATTAGAATTGGATCTCCAGCTTTAACTGCACGTGGTATGAAAGAAAAAGAGTTTGAAATTATTGCAAATAAAATTTGTGATGTTTTAGATAATATTGAAGATTCAGCTTTACATGCAAAAATAAATAAAGAGCTAGAAGAATTAGCAGGAAATTTTGTTGTTTATACTCAATCAACTTACTAGTATTTCTAAATAATTAAGGATAAGTTATGCAAATAAAAGGCGAAGAGTTCATAAAAAAGGTTCAGCTTCAACAAGAGCGTGAAGAACTTGAACGAAAATTAAATGAACTTGAAGAAGTGGAAATGTCAATACAAGATGAACCTGTAATTCTATCAAGAAGCATTAACAATACTGCTAATGAAGTTGATAATGACGTGGAAATGAATGATCATGAACTTAACAATATTATGTTAGGTTCATCAAACAATTCAAATGAAGAAAATAAGAAAAAATACCTAATTTTAGGTATTGTTCTTGTTGTTTTATTTTTATTAACAATTATTATTATTCGTCTTTTATCAGGTGATACAACAAAAGAAGATCAATTTACTTCTAATAATGCAAACTCTAATGAGATTAAAAAATTATCTGAAAATAGCAATATTGAAGAAAATTTCCAAAAAATCATTAATGAAAGAGTAAAAAAAGATTCTTCAGCACCAATGGTTCCTGAAATTGCAAAAACAACTGAAAATGCTCAACAAACTACTGCAAATACTTTAGAAGGTAATGAAACTATTCAACAAGATGAAGCACCAAGTGGTATTACAAATGAAGCTTTAGATGAGACTATTAAAAAAATAGAAGAAAAGAAAGCTGTTCAAAAAGAAAAAGTTGTTGAAAAAGTAACTAAAAAAGAACCTGTTCAAAAAGAAAAAGTTGTTGAAAGAAAAGTAGAAGAAAAAAAAGCAAGTAAATATGTAGCTGAAACTTCATCTTCTGATATGACAAAAGGCTATTTTGTACAAATAGGTGCTTTTTCTAAAAAACCATCTGATAGTTATATTAATACAATTAGAAATGAGAAGTTTAAATATAAAATATATCAAACAGAAATAAAAGGAACTTTATACAATAAAGTTTTAATAGGCCCTTATTCTTCAAGAGCAGCAGCAAATCAAGATATGGATGCTATAAAAGAAAAACTAAGTGTTACAAACGCTTTTATAGTTAAATTTTAGAAGTGAATTACTATGAATTTTTATAGTAAAGAGCTTTTTTTAGATCAATTTACTCCTGTTTCAATATATGAAAAAGTGAAATCATTGTATAGGGATGAAATCACTTTTTTATTCGAAAGTACTATTAACTCAAGTGATGGAAATTATTCTTATATCATAATTGGTGCACGAGAGCGAGTTTGGTATGAGAACAATACTTGTTTTTATAAAAATGAACAAGGTATTACTGAAACCGTAGAATCAAATCCTTTAAAATTTTTAAAAAGATATTATAAAAACTTTGATAAACAAGTTTATAAAGATAAATCTGAAGAATTAGGTATTGGCTTAATCGATGGTTTTATTGGAAATGTTGGTTATGATATTGGAAAAGAGTTTGAACCAAAATTAAAAGAATCTATGAATGATTTACTTGATCAATTAAATATTCCTGATTTAGATTTAATTAGACCAAATATTATTTTAGGATTTTCACATAAAACTTCAAAATTAGTAATGGTAACTTCTGTTGATTCTAAAAAAGAAGAATTATCAAAGATAGAAGATATTTTATTTACTACGTATACTTATTCACCTTTGAAAAAAGCAACAATTTTAGATGATGGAAAATTTAACTTCACAAAAGAAGAATTTTTTAATATGGTTGCTGTTTCAAAGGAAAAAATAAAAGCTGGTGATGTTTTTCAAATACTTATGTCAAATAGATTTATTCAAAAAGCAAAAGTTGATCACTTAAGTTTTTATAGAGCATTAAGAAGTAAAAATCCTAGTCCATATTTATTTTTATTAGAGTTTGAAAAATTCTCAATTGCAGGGAGTTCTCCTGAAGTTATGATAAGACTTGTAGATGGGCACTTACTTTTAAGACCAATTGCAGGAACTAGAAAAAGAGGTCGAACAATTGAAAAAGACCTTGAGATGGAAAATGAGATGATTAACAATCCTAAAGAAAGAGCAGAACATTTAATGCTTGTTGATTTAGGAAGAAATGATGTGGGACGGGTTGCGAAGCCAGGAAGTGTAAGAGTTACTGATTTAATGAGAGTTGAAAGATATTCTCATGTTATGCATATAGTATCTGACGTTGAAGCTGTGATTGATGATAAATATGACATGTTTGATTTATTTGCAGCTACTTTCACAGCAGGAACAATGACCGGAGCTCCAAAAATCAAAGCAATGGAATTAATAGCTCAAATCGAAGGAATAAAAAGAAACTTCTATTCAGGAAGTATCGCATATTTTGGTTTTGATGGAAATATGGATTCAGCCATTACTATTAGAACTACAATGCTAACTGAAGATACTGTGATTTTCCAAGCAGGTGCAGGAATTGTAGCTGATTCAAATCCAGATGATGAATACCTTGAAGTTCATAATAAACTTGCTGCAAATATTGCAACACTAAAAGATCTATCTTAAAATTTAAACACCAACAAAAAGAGTTCCTTTATTAAATATTGGCTATGATTTCACTCATAAAAGCCAATATTAAAGGATGAATTTTGTTACTTGGTGTAAATATCGACCACATTGCAGTTTTAAGAGAAGCTAGAAAAATAAACGACCCAAATCCCCTTGATGCTCTTGGCATTTGTAAACTTGCAGGTGCTAATCAAATCACAATTCACTTAAGAGAAGATAGACGACATATTCATGATAATGATGCAATTGCTATTATTCAACACTCAGCTTTACCTGTAAATTTAGAGTGTTCTATTAATCCTGAAATTATTGATATTGTTTGTAAATTAAAACCTGCTCGAGCGACATTAGTTCCTGAAAATAGAAATGAAGTAACAACAGAAGGTGGTCTTGATGTAAAAGGAAATTATGAAAAACTTCAAAAAGCAATAGATAAACTTCATGCAAATGAAATTGAGGTTTCATTATTTATTGATCCAAAAGATGAAATAATTGAATTATCTAGCCAACTTGAAGTTGAATGGATAGAGCTTCATACAGGAACTTTTGCAAATGTTTATGCAATGCTTTATACAAACTTAGCACAAACACATCACACAATAAAAGAGTTAGAGTTAAGTAAAGCTGAACTAAAAAGCAAATTAGAAAAGTCAATAAAAGAGATAGAAACATCATCAAAACTTGCAAAAAAACTAAATCTAAAAATAGCTGCGGGGCATGGATTAAACTATCAAAATGTAACATTAATCTCTAAAATTCCTGAAATTATAGAGTTAAATATCGGACAAAGTATTATTGCTAGATCTGTATTTAAAGGTTTAGAAAAAGCAATACTTGATATGAAAGAGTTAATAAAAAATGATTGATAAAAAACCAAAAATAGCAATAAGTATTGGTGATTTAAATGGAATTGGAATTGAAATTGCATTAAAATGCCATGAAAAAATATCAAAATTATGTACTCCAATTTATTGTATAAATAACAAAATGCTAAAACTTGCATCAAAAGAATTAAAAATGGAAATTCCAAATGATTTTGAAATTTTTAAAACTAGAGGTGAGTTTGAAATAAAACCAGGAACTGTTTCAAAAAAAGCAGGGAAATACTCTTATGACTCTTTTATGGATGCTATAAATCTAGCAAAAAATAATGAAGTAGATGCAATTTGTACTCTTCCTATAAATAAAGAAGCTTGGAATAAAGCAAATATTAAATATAAAGGCCATACTGAAGTTCTAAGGGATTTTTTTGGTAAAAATGCAATAATGATGCTTGGATGTAAAAAAATGTTTGTAGGCTTGTTTACGGAGCATATTCCCCTTAAAAAAGTTGCAAAGAAAATTAAAGAAGAAGAGCTTACTACTTTTTTAATTGATTTTTATAAAAACGTTAAAAATGACAATATAGGTGTTCTAGGATTAAATCCACATGCTAGTGATAATGGTGTTTTAGGTGATGAAGAAGTACAAATTTTCAAAGCAATAAAAAAAGCAAATAAAGCCTTAGAAAAAAATGTTTTTAAAGGACCCTTGGTTCCAGATACTGCATTTTCACCACTTTCAAGAAAAAACTATAAATATTTTGTTGCCATGTATCATGATCAAGGATTAGCTCCATTGAAAGCTTTATATTTTGATCAAAGTATAAATGTAAGTTTAAATCTTCCAATAATAAGAACTTCAGTTGACCATGGAACAGCTTTTAATATTGCATATAAAAATGAGAAAGTAAACACAAAAAGTTACCTAAATGCAATCAAAGAAGCAATAATTTTAATATCAAATAAAGAATGAAAAGCTTAGAGGCTTGTTATGAAATTAATTTTTCAAAAATTAATTTCATAGAGCGAAAAATAAAAATAGAAGATTCAAAAACCATAATAAGTGGTGCTTCTAAAACTGGAAAAAGCTACTTGATTTATGATTTTCTATCAGAATTTAAAGCAAAAGATTACATATATATAGATTTATTAGATTTAAGAAATGATATTAATGAAATATCTCAAAATTTAGCTAAATTTATTAAAATGAATGAAATAAGCGTTTTAGTAGTAGAAAATTATAATTTTCAATTTGAACTTCCTTCTTGTGAAAATACAATTATTTCAATGCTTAAATCAGAAAAAATAAAAGGTTTTAAAAATTTAATAATTGGTGCATTAGATTTTGAAGAGTATTTACTACATGATAGTAAACATCAAAATATTACTCAAAGTTTTAATAGTTTTTTAAAATTTGGGAATTTACCTGAATTAATAAATATTGAAGAATATAAAAAAATTCAACGTTTACAAGAAATTATATATCTTCAATGTAAAGATGAAACTCAATATGAAATTTTTAAGATTTTAATTGAAAACATTGATGAAAAGAAATCATTATTTCAACTTTTTAATACTTTAAAATTAAAAATTAAAATTTCAAAAGACAAATTTTATGAAATTTGTAAACAATATGAAAACAATAAGTCTATTTACTTTTTACAAAAATATAATCAAGAAAAAGCAACTAAAAAGATATACTCATACAATCACTCATTTTTTAATGCTATTTCCCATACAAAAAAGTTTAAAAATGAATTTTCTAACTTAGTTTTTTTGGAACTGATAAATAAATTTGATGATATTTATTATTTAGATAGTATTGATTTTTATATTCCATCAAAAAATATTGCAATAGTGCCTGTTCCATTTTTTAACACTTTTTTAACGGGTAATTTAGTGAAAAGAATAATAAAAAATGCACAAGAATTAAATATTAATGAGGTAAATATTATTTCCATTTCAAATAATGAAAAAATTTCCGATTCAAAATTAAAAATAAATGTTATTCCATTTTATGAGTGGGCGTTAAGCTAAGTATTTGTTAATGATTTTTTAGGTAAAATCCAAAAATTATAGAAGGATATGCATATGAACAAAAGAGTACTTGTAAAGTTTTCTGGTGAAGCACTAGCTGGTGCTGAAGGTTATGGTATTGATACTCAAATATTAGATTATATTGCTGAAGAGATTAAAAGCTTAGTTGAAAACGGTATTGAAGTTGGTATTGTTATTGGTGGTGGAAATATAATCAGAGGAGTAACAGCAGCAGCCGATGGTGTTATTAAAAGAACAAGTGCTGATTATATGGGTATGTTAGGTACTGTTATAAATGGTATTGCTATGCAAGAAGCTTTAGAATATAAAGGTTTAAGTGCAAGATTACAAACTGCTATTAAAATGGAACAAATCGCTGAGCCATTTATAGTAAGAAAAGCTGTTAGACATTTAGAAAAAGGTAGAGTTGTAATATTTGGAGCAGGAACAGGAAATCCATATTTCACAACAGATACAGGAGCAACACTAAGAGCTACTGAAATTGGTGCATCTATGTTAATAAAAGCTACTAAAGTTGATGGTGTTTACGATAAAGATCCAATGAAGTACACAGATGCTGTAAAATATGATACATTATCTTATGACAAAGCATTAGAAGATCATATTAAAGTAATGGACGATACAGCAATTGCATTAGCAAAAGATAATAAACTTCCAATAGTTGTTGCAAATATGAATGAAAAAGGAAATTTACTAGCAATCATCAAGGGTGATTATAGTAAGTGTTCAATAGTTAAATAAATTTTAAATAGATTAAATAAATAGCCAAAAGGAATATTATAATGAGATTAGAAGAAAGAATATCAAAAGCTTTAAAACAAGTTGACAATGACAGATATATTTTAGCAATTGCAGTTGGACAAAGAGCTGATGAATTAAGTAAAGGTGCGAAACCTCTATTAGAATTAAATACTCAAAAAATGAAATATACTGATATTGCAATTGATGAAATTGCATCTGGTTTACTAAAAATCGAAGGTTTTGTAGATAGAAAGTAAAGATAGGTTTAAAAACTTATCTTTAGGTCTTAACATTATGGATCCATTTATCAAAGAAATTCAACATATAAATAATGTTGATGACGCTATCAATAAACTCAAAAGTCAAACTGACATATCACCCAAATTATATGAAATAATAAATTTTATTATTGAAGCCCATGAAGGTCAATATAGAAAAAGTGGAGAACCTTATTGTGTTCACCCTATTTTAGTAGCTTGTATAACAGCCCATTTTTCAAAAGATGAAGCAATAATAGCAACCGCCCTACTTCATGATGTTGTTGAAGACACAAACTTTTCTTTAGAATATGTTCGAGAAAAATGGGGAAGTGATATTGCCCATATGGTTGATGGTCTTACTAAAATTGTTGAGATTAGAGAACATGAGTTTATAGCTTCTGATGAACAAAGTAATACAAAAACTATTTCATCTGCACTTACTTTTAGAAAAATGCTTATTGCTTCAATTGATGATGTAAGAGTACTTGTTGTAAAACTATGTGATAGATTACACAACATGCTTACCCTTGGCGTTTTACCAGCAAATAAGCAAAAAAGAATTGCTGAAGAAACATTAGTTGTTTATGTACCAATTGCAAATAGACTTGGTATTTCAAAATTAAAAAATACTTTAGAAGATTTGGCTTTTTACTATATCTATCCAAACGAATACAATAAAATTGATAAATACTTAAAAGAACAAGAGCATGCAATGCAACTTACTTTTAATACTTTTATTTCTACTACTAAAAATCTATTAGAAAAAAACGGTTACGATTTAAATAAAATAAAAATCTACAGCAGAATTAAACATCACTACTCAATTTATCTAAAAATGCAAAGAAAAGGTATTACAATAGATGAAGTTCTGGATCTATTTGCAATTAGAATTTTAGTTGAAGATGATATTGATTGTTATAAAGTTTTAGGATTTATGCATTTGGAATTTAAGCCTTTAATTTCAAGGTTTAAAGATTATGTTGCAACTCCTAAGGAAAATGGTTATCAAACAATACATACTACCGTTTTTTATAATTCAAAAATCTATGAAATTCAAATTAGGTCTTTTGAAATGAATACAGTAGCTGAATTTGGAATTGCTGCCCATTGGAAATATAAAACAGGTGCTAAAAATACTACAAATTTAAACTGGTTAAAATCTTTAGAATTTTCAAATGAAAATATAGAAGAATTTTATCAAGAAACAAAAGATAATTTATATACCGAAGAAATGATAGTTTATTCACCAAAAGGTGAAGTGTTTACACTTCCTGTAGGTTCAACTGCTTATGATTTCGCATTTGCTGTTCATACAAATATTGGTAAAAAAGCTATGGGTTGTTTTATAAATAAAATAAGAAAGCCATTATTAACTGAGCTTAAAAGTACAGATATTGTATCAATAGAACTTTCAGATGAAATAATAGTTAGATGTTCTTGGATGGCTATGGTTAAAACTTCAAGAGCAAAAAAACAAATAAAACTTTTATGTACACATAGACAAAAAGAAATAGATGAGATTTCAGGTAAAAATATTATAAATACTGTTTTTTCAAGATATTATGAAGATGTAACAAAAATATATAGCGTGGATTCTTTATTCAAGATACCACAAATACTAGATTTTTTTAAACATACAAAACAAGTAATTGAAAAAAGTATCATAAATGACAATGGATTAATGACTAGATTTAAAATTTTAACTAGCAAGATTAAAGAATTTAAATTTGATAATGTTTTAATATATTCAAATTTCAGTATAAGTTCTGTATCATTTGACCATTGTTGTCATCCTAAGTTTGGTGATGATATAGTTGCCTTTAAAGATGGGAATGAAGCTGTTATTCATCACAAGATGTGTGATCAGGCATATGATAAAATTAAAAGTAATCAGCAAATGCTTTTTTGTAAATGGACAAAAAGTAGTGTTTACCAATATAAAATGGTAATAAGTATTCCAAACACAAAGGGTGAATTAGCAAAAGTGCTAACTTATCTTGCAGAACATGAATTTTATATCCTAGGAATAGAGTTTGGCCGACAAGCACATTCTTATATTCAATATTGTGATATAGAGTTTGAAATTAATAAATCAAATATAGATGAAGTAAAAAAAATAATAGAAAAAAAAGTAAAAATTATAGAGTTTTTTTCAAAAAAAGATGCATATAATAAATAAGTACAAAGGGTAAAAGATTAATGGAAAATAAGATTAGAGAAGCAATAGATGAGATTAAAAGAGGAAGCTTTGAAATTATAGATATTGAAGCCATTGAAAAACTTATTAAAAGATATTTTGAAACAGGTGAAAATTTCTATGTTAAAGCTGGTTTTGATCCTACAGCTCCTGATTTACATTTAGGACATACTGTACTTATTCAGAAGTTAGCAACTTTTCAAAAATTTGGTGGGATTGTTCAATTTTTAATTGGAGATTTTACAGCAACTATTGGTGACCCAACAGGTAAAAGTGAAACAAGAAAAGTATTAAGTGAAGAAGATGTTCAAAGAAATGCTGTTTCTTATAAAGATCAAGTATTTAAGATTTTAGATGAATCAAAAACAGAAGTTATGTTTAATAGTAAATGGTTAAAAGAACTAGGAACAGGTGGTTTAATTGCACTTGCATCAAACTTAACAGTTGCTAGAATGATAGAAAGAGATGATTTTTCTAAAAGATTCGCATCAAATACTCCAATAGCAGTTAGTGAATTTTTGTATCCTTTATTACAAGGTTATGATTCAGTTGCTATGAATACAGATATAGAACTTGGAGGAACAGACCAAAAATTCAATTTATTAATGGGAAGAACTTTACAAAAAGCTTATAATTGTAAAAAACAACAAGCTGTTCTTATGATGCCAATTCTTGAAGGATTAGATGGTGTTCAAAAAATGTCAAAATCTTTAGGTAACTATATTGGTGTTACAGATGAGGCTTTTGATATGTTTGGAAAGATTTTATCAATCTCTGATGAATTGATGTGGAGATATTTTGAACTTCTATCTGCTAAGTCATTAAAAGAGATTGAAGAGATAAAAGAAGGCGTTAAAAGTGAGACTTTACATCCTAAAAAAGTGAAAGAATCACTTGCAATGGAAATCGTTGAAAGATTTCATGGAAATGGAGCTGGAATTACTGCAAAAGAAGAATTTGAAAGAGTTTTTGCAAAAAAAGATGTTCCTACAGATATGAATAGCTTTGAATTAGATGCTCCTGTTTGGATTTGTCAAGCATTAGTTGATTCTAAGTTAGTTGACTCTACATCACAAGCTAGACGTGATATAAAAGCAAATGCAGTATCTATAAATCAAGAAAAAATAGGCGATGATAAACTAAATTTAGAAAAAGGCGAATACATTTTACAAAAAGGTAAAAAAAATTTCGCTAAAATAATAATAAAATAGAAGGGCTAATTTTGAAAATAGGAAAGTATGAAATAAAACACCCAATTATTCAAGGTGGTATGGGTGTAGGAATAAGCTGGGATCAATTAGCTGGAAATGTTAGTTTAGAAGGTGGATTGGGTGTAGTTTCAAGTGTTGGAACTGGTTACTACAGAAACATGAGCGAAAATGTTCACATTGTTACTAAAAAAGATAAGCCAAAAGATGTAGCAAACTTTTATAGTAAAGATGCATTAGTTGAAATAATAGGTAATGCAAGAAAGATATGTGGAGATGCACCTTTAGGATGTAATGTTCTATACGCAATCAATGATTATGGTAGAGTTGTAAGAGATGCTTGTGAAGCTGGTTTTAATATGATTATTACAGGTGCTGGACTTCCTACTAATATGCCTGAGTTTACAAAAGATTTTCCAGATGTTGCATTGATTCCAATTGTTTCAAGTGCAAGAGCTTTAAAACTTATCTGTAAAAAATGGAAAAGATACAATAAAATTCCTGACGCTGTAATTGTAGAAGGTCCCTTAAGTGGTGGACATCAAGGATTTACTTATGATCAATGTGGACAAGAAGAATTCCAATTAGAAAATATCGTAGGTCCAGTTATTGAAGAAGCTAAAATCTGGGGTGATATACCAATAATTGCAGCAGGTGGAGTTTGGGATAAAAAAGATATTGATAAATTTATTGCTATGGGATGCGCTGGTGTTCAAATGGCTACAAGGTTTATTGGTACATTTGAATGTGATGCTGATGCGAAATTTAAAAATGTATTATTAAATGCAAAAGAAGAAGATATAACTTTAATGAAATCTCCAGTTGGATTACCAGCAAGAGGTGTAAGAACAAACTTACAATTCTCAATTGAAAATAACACAGCACCAAAAGTACAATGTATTTCAAATTGTGTTGCACCTTGTAATAGAGGTCATGAAGCAAAAATTGTTGGTTATTGTATTGCAGATAGACTAGGTGCTGCTTACAATGGTGACGTTGATACTGGATTATTTTTCACAGGTTCAAATGGTTATAGAATAAATAAAATTATTTCTGTGAAAGAATTAATGTATAAATTAACTCATGGAGAATAAAAATTTTTAAAAAGATTTTCGTTCTAACCATACTAACGCTAAATTTATTATTTGCAAATGGTATTTATGCTGATTTAAAGCAACAATACCGTACTGCAAAAATGAATTACTTAAATGCTCTTATAGAAAAAAATGATCAAAAAAAAATTGAAGAACTTGAAAAACTTATTCTCTTAGGAGAACAATTAAACAAAGATGTAACTCCTGATAGAAAGAAGTTAGAAATTCTTCAAAAAAGAACTAGCAAAAATGATGGTATTTATAGTGCTAAAGTTGAGACACCAAAGCAAAATGAAGCTATAAAGTCATCTACTTCAAGTAATGATTTATACTATTCTATAAAATCAGTTTATACATCTGGAAATACAGTTGTTGTAGATTTTAATGTAGATATTAGTGAAAAAGATATTAAATTTTTTGAATTAAATCAAAAAACAGTAAATAAAGATGTATTTGATTTAAAAGGCTATTTTAAAGATGCAGCTCCTACAAAATTAGCAATAAATGGTATTGATAGAATTGCTATTGGTCAATTTAAACCTGATGTATTAAGAATTGTTTTAAGTGATAAAAAAAATCTTAATACATCATATATAGTAAATAAAAAACAAGTAATTATTTCTATAAATGAAAACTCAATTAAATCAAATGAACCTACTGTTGCAAAAAAAAATGTAGAGCAAACTTCTCCAAAAGAAGTAGTACAAACAGAAGAAACACCAAAAGTTGCAAATGCAAATTCACAAGAATTTGTTGATACTATAAATCCTATACGATCTATGGAAACTCAAGACAATAAAATAATTGTTAAATTTAATAAAAACTATTACAAAAGAGATGTTCAATTTGTAAGATATAAAAATGCTTCAAATTATGAAAATGTATTTAATCTTAATGGTAAATACAAGTATGTAAATCCTATAAAATTGAGCATTGATGGTGTTGATAAAATTGTTGTTAGTGAAAATGGAAGCAATGGAGTAAAAATTAGAATTATCAATAATGATGAACAAAAAGTTGATTATGTTCTAAATGATAAAGAATTAACTATTACTACATATCCAAGTAGCCCATCAAATAAAAATACCAATAAAGCAACTGCAGTAGCTACAAAAGCACCTACTCCACAACCAAGAGTAATCAATAAAACAATTGTTATTGATCCAGGGCATGGGGCAGATGATGTAGGAGCAGTTGGACCAAATAAAAGATATGAAAAAGTTATAAATCTTAATGTATCAAAAAACTTATACTCTATATTAAAACAAAGAGGATATAAAGTATATCTTACAAGAAGTAGTGATACTTTTATAAAAGTTATGAATAGAACTGTTTTAGCAAATGATAAAAATGCTGATATATTTATATCAATTCATAGTAACTCAGTTCCAAAAGAAAAAGCTAATGAAGTTTCAGGAATAGAAACATTTTTCTTAAGTCCTGCAAGAAATGAAAGAGCAAAAAGAGTTGCAGCAATTGAAAATAAATCTGATATTAGAGAAATGAGTAATTCATCAAAAGATGTATTCCTAGAATCATTAAATAGACCAAGAATTACAGCTTCTCATAAACTTGCAATTGATGTACAAGCAGGCTTATTACAATCAGCAAGATCTAAATATAAAGATGTAAGTGATTCAGGAGTTAGAGAAGGACCGTTTTGGGTTCTAGTGGGAGCACAGATGCCTTCTATTCTTGTAGAACTTGGATATGTTTCACATCCAGTAGAAAGTAAAAGATTATACGATAAAAACTATCAACAATCATTAGCAAATGGAATTGCTAATGGAATTGACTCTTACTTTTCAAAAAATCCTTAATCTCTTTAATTAAGTTTTCCTGTTTGTTTTTGATTCTAGGTAAATTATTTAAAGAGAAAAATTTAACCTTAGAATTCTCCCAAGATAAGTAATTACTTTTTAAAATATCTTCAACAAAGTATTTTTCTAGGTCTTCTATATTATCAGCATTAACTAACCAAATACCAATATCTTTATCAATATTAATTTGCTCAAAATAATTTTCATATAATACAGCTTCTACATGTAAAGAACTTTCTTCAAATAATTCTCTTTTTGCACACTCATATGCACTTTCATTTTTATTTAGAGTCCCTTTTAAACAACCCCATTTATTCTTACTTGCAACAGAACGACATAACAATATCTTAATATCATTATCTTTTATTAAGTAAGGAACAACTCCGTAAGCTTTCACATGAGATCTCATCTTAACCCTTTATTTTATGAATTGATTTTTTTATTATAAAAATATATTGAAGATAGTATCCAAATAAACATTGGCATAAGGATAGAAAATTCAGGAATAACCACACCACCATTTGTAAATTTGAATAACATAAAAAAGAATCCCCAAACAATTAAAGTTCCAAAAATTGAGAATGATGTAAATTTACCCATATTGAAAAATCTACTATTTAATGATGCATATGAGTAAATCAAAAGCAAAAGAGGAATTATAAAAAATGGTATAACAATTTTATTGTATAACACACTTCTAATTGTTTGAGTATTAATCCCTTGCTCGTCTAATAAAACCAATGCAGAAATAGCATCTATTATCGAAAACTCTGTATTTCCTTCGTAAACATTATCTAAAATATTAGGTTTAAATCCATCTAATGTATGTAAAAATTTTTCATATCTAACATCTAGTTTTGAATCTTCTAAAGTAATATTTTTTGGTTTTTTAATAATTTTAACATCAACAACATACCATTTATCATTTTGGAAATATGCCTTTTCTCCCACTATAGTTTCTACTACATCCATATCATCAATTTTAAATATATGAATGTTTTCAGCTCTTTTCTCAAGAGGTAATAGTTTTTCAAAATACACATAATATTCATTATATTTTAAAAAAATATCACTTTTTGAACTAGTAAAATATTGATTGTTTACTATTTTTCTTTTTTGATCATAAGAGTATGCCAAAGGTGTCACTTGAAGAAAAATAAGAATTGTTAATAAAAAAATTGAAATATTTACTACAGGTTTAAATATATCTTTTCGTGTAGCACCAAGTGCATTAAAAGCTACAAATTCATTATTTCTGATAAATATAGTCAAAGTTATAACCCATCCAAAAACTATTGATAGAGGAAGTGCTAATGTTAATGTAAAAAAACCATTATATAAAATATAAAGTAATTGTAAGTTAGCTGAAGGTGGTATACTTTTAAAGTTTTGTAAAAAATCTATTCCTACAAAAAAAAGTTCCAATGATATAAGCACAATAATAAAATTTATTAGGTACTTTTTTAAAATATATTTAGTTAATATGCTCATGTTATTTCAATGTATATTTAGATTTTACTAGATCGATATCTTCAGTTTTAAGTGCCTCAATCGCTTCAATAATATGATTTATTATATCTGCTAGTTTATTTAATTCTTCTTTTGAAAAATTACTTAATACATAATTTGCTACATCAGCTTTATCTTGCGGTTTTCCAATACCAACTCTAATTCTTATATACTCTTTTGTAATATGAGCATCTAAAGAACGTAAACCATTATGTCCACCATGACCACCACCTATTTTAAACTTTACAGTTCCAAATGGTAAATCTAAATCATCATGTATTACAATAATATTTTCTAAATCGATTTTATAATACTCTTTTATTGCATGAACAGCAAGGCCTGAATTATTCATAAAAGTAGTTGGTTTAGAAAAAAGATTATAGCCTGATTTTAAAAGTGTAGATTGAAAATTTGAGTTATTTATATTTGAAGTTGCAAGATTTTTGGTCATCTCATCGATAACCATAAATCCTACATTATGTCTTGTTAATTGATATTTTTCACCAATATTACCAAGACCTACAATTAAATGCATAAATATTAATTATTTAGCTTTAATTACACCAACAACTGGTACTCTTGGATCTAAGAAACAAGTTACACCTGCAGGTAAAGTTAAATCTCTAATTAAGATGTTATCACCTGTATCTAACTTAGTAACATCTAAAGTAATGTTATTTGGTAAGTTTTCATAAGTACATTTAACTGGTACTCTTTTTGTATGAGTCATTAAAAGACCTTTATTTTTAAGACCTTTTGCAATACCTGTAGTTTTAACAGGAATTTTGTAAGATGTAAGTACACCTGGTTGTGCAACCATTAAATCAACATGTAATAACTCTGAAGTTAATGGACATTTTTGATATTCTTGAACTACAACTTTAATAACTGTACCATCAAGATTTACATCAAATGCTAAAGTTTCTTTGTTTCTTAAGAATTTAATAAATTCGTTTCTTTTAAATGCTGCTGCAACGTTTTCTAAACCTTTTCCATAAATATTTGCAATTAAATATCCATTTCTTCTTAAAGTTTTTGTTGCTTGTTTTGTCATACTATCTCTAATGATACCCTCTAACATAACGATCCTTTGTGTTTTAATTTTAGGGCGTGATTATATAAAAAAAATACTAAATTTTTGTTTAAGTCTGTATTGATTAGTTATTTAACTACTCCAATCCACTAAAAACAAATTTTTAATAATAATCCTAAAGTAGTATCTAAATCCCATCTGTTTTCTAATAACTGATTTTTGATAGATTTAACTTTATTTAGGTGTAGAATATTTATAACAAAGCTTCTTAATATTGTCATAGTCATTGGATTTATATTTGCAGTATGTAAATCTTCATAAAGTGATTTATCTTTATAAAAGTGCATTGTCTCCACTTTCCAATGATTGAGTTGAAGATTATGGAAAAATTCTGCACTATTTTTAAAGTTTGCAATTGCAAATGATGTTGTTACTATTTCTTTTATCTCACCTGTTTTTTTATTATTTGAGTATATTGTTTTATCAATTTTAATTATAGTTTTTATATGTGTCATTCCATTATGGTAAAAGCAACTATCATTTGTAAAAGTAGACACTTTTCTTTGAACAAGATATTTACTTTCTTGTTTTAACGAAGATATATAGATATCTGTAGGTATTTGTGTATCGGATATTTTAATAGCTTTTTGCAAAAGCTTTTTTTGATTTCCTTTTAATTTAGAATAATACTTATTATCATTTGTCTTTTCAATTTTATCAAGTGTTTTTTTTACTATTCATAGCATCAAAGGTATATATAAAGCTATCATCTAATTCATCAATAAGTTCTCTTAATGCGGGTACTTCATTTGATTTTTCTACAATTTTTTTATGAGCTAATATTATTCCACTATTTGCTAATACTGCATTTAGTACTTGTGTTGATTGTTTTGCATTTACACTACTACCATTCATAACTTTACCATCAACAGCTAATTGTGGTAAATTAGAAGTATCAACCAATTCATTTATCCATATTCTAAAAACTTTTTCTAACTCTAGATAATTAACTTCAGCTAAAATCTCTGCAATAGCACTTCTTCCTGGTGTTTTTATAAACTCTACACCTAAAAGTTTTTTAATTTTATCATCTTGAATATGCTTTGTAATCCATACCCATATCTCTTTATAATTAACTGCTCCCATTAATTGTGCAATAACTGACAAAAACAAAATATGTTCCAATTTATGAAGTTTACCTTGACCTTTTCTATGATCTGGTATCTCACCTAATAGTTGCAATAATCTATTTTTAGAAGCTATTTCCTTATAACCTTTTTTAGATCTTTTCTCTGCTAATTTCTCTCTAAATCTATTTGCCATAATATCTCTTTTTTATGCTTATTATAGCTGATTTTATCTATTTACTTAATTAAGAGTTTTTGGTGGATGAGGATATTATTTAACTTTTATTAATTGATTTTTTGATAATATAGACACCTTAATAAAATACAAAATACAAGGTATAATCCAATGATATTACTAGATGGAAAAGCATTATCTGAAAAAATCAAAGAAGAAGTTAAAGTAGAAGTTGCTCAATTAGTAGAAGAAAAACACATAACTCCAGGTTTAGCTGTTATATTAGTTGGAAGTGATGCAGCAAGTGCTACGTATGTAGCTAGTAAAGCAAAATCATGTAAAAACGCTGGTATTTATTCAGTTGTTCATGAAATGCCAGATAGCATTACTCAAGAAGAGTTATTAGAAACAATTGAAATGATGAACAAAAATCCTAAACTTGATGGTATCTTAGTTCAATTACCACTTCCAAAACATATTGATACAACAATTGTATTAGAAGCAATTAATCCACTAAAAGATGTAGATGGTTTCCATCCTTACAATGTAGGAAGAATGGTTTCAAATCTTGATTCTTTTTTACCTGCTACTCCTTTTGGTGTTATGAGAATGTTTGAAGAGTATGGAATAGAGTTAAGTGGTAAAAATCTAGTTGTTATCGGAAGTAGCGATATCGTTGGTAAACCAATGGCATCACTTTTAATCAATGCAAAAGCTACAGTTACTGTTTGTAATAGTAGAACAAAAGACTTAGCATCACATACGAAAACTGCTGATATTGTTGTTATTGCAGTTGGAGTTCCCTATTTATTAAAAGCTGATATGATAAAAGAAGGCGCAATTGTTATTGATGTTGGTATTAATAGATTAGATACAGGGAAATTAGTTGGTGATGCTGATTTTGAAGATTGTAAATCTAAATGTTCACATATAACTCCGGTTCCTGGAGGAGTTGGACCAATGACTATTGGAATGTTATTAAAAAATACTCTAAAAGCAGCAAAATTAAGAGATAAAAGAGAAGCTAAATAAATGTTAAATAAATTATATAGATGGTCATCTTCATGGACAGGAACAATAGTAATTGTTCTAACTATTATATTTTTCATTGCACAAGCATTTGTAATTCCAAGTGGAAGTATGAAAAATACTCTTTTAATAGGTGATATGCTTTTTGTAAAAAAATTCTCTTATGGTATTCCAACTCCAAGAATTCCTTGGATCGAAGTAAAAGTTTTACCTGATTTTAATGACAATGGACATTTAATCGAAGGACCAAGACCACAAAGAGGTGATATTGTTGTTTTTAGATATCCAAAAAATGAAACAATTCACTATGTAAAAAGAGCAGTTGCGACAGGTGGTGATATTGTTGCTATCAAAGACAAACATCTTTTACTTCACCCAAAAGAAGGAAATGAGTTTGTAAAAGCAAACTATCCAAAAGAAAATATACTTGAAGTTGGAGATAAGTTATGGGTTATAGATCCATATAGAAAAGATCATCCAGGTATTCACAATGATGAAAATGTAGTAGATAATAACCTGAATCCAAGTGAATTATTTAATATGATGCCAATTATTGTTCCAGAAGATGAAACATTTATGATGGGAGACAATAGAGACCATTCAAATGACTCAAGATTTTGGGGAACAGTTCCTTACAAATTTATAGTTGGAAAACCTTGGTTTATTTACTTCTCATGGAGTGAAGACAAAGAGATCAGATGGGATAGAGTTTTAAAAACTGTTGAAACTTTAGAAGAAACAGTAGATTTTGAAAAATTCAAAATTGAACATCAAGAAGGAATTTATTAATGAAATATTTTATCGGTGCAGATCATGCAGGTATTGATATTAAAGCTTATGTAAAAGAACTGTTTGAGCAAAGAGGTCATGAAGTAGTTGATTTAGGACCTTTTAGTAAAGATAGAGTTGATTATCCTGATTATGCTGCAAAAGTTTGTAATAAAGTTCTAGAAAATGAAGGAACAATGGGTATATTAATTTGTGGTTCAGGACTTGGTATGAGTATGTCTGCAAATAAATTTGATGGAATTAGAGCAGCACTTTGTCACAATGAATATAGCGCAAGAATGGCTAGAAAACACAACGATGCAAATGTTATTTGCTTAGGTGAGCGAGTTTCTGGTTATGGAATGATTGAAGCTATTATTAAATCATGGGATAAAGCAGAATTTGAAGGTGGAAGACACTCAGGTCGAGTTGAGAAAATCAACGCTTTAGGAAAAATGGGAAGTTGTAGAGCATAGGTTTTAAACCTATGCTTTACATTTCTTATACATCAAATATCCATGACACTGCTCATAATAATCTTTTAAAATCTTTTTAATTTCAAAACCATATTTTTTATATAAATTAATTGCACTTTCATTTGAAACTTTTACTTCTAAAGAAAAATCTTTATTATCTTTTGATAAATTCTCAAAAGAATATTCAAGAAGTTTTTTAGCAAGTCCCCTATTTTGAAAATCATTAGATATTGCTAAAGAATAAAGTCTAAAATATTTTTTTCTTTCTAACCACAATATATACCCTGCAATAATATTGTCTATTTCTACAATATACAATCTATTTCTTAAAATATGATATCTTATAGACTCTTTAGTCATAGAAAATGGGTCATTAAAAAAAACATTCCTTTCTATGCCATAAAGAGAAGTTAAATCATTTAGATTTGCTTTTCTTATCATTTTTGATAAATTGTATATTTAGGAACTAATTTTTTTGGTCTATATGACATTTTTACTTTTTTTAGATTTTCAAATCCCATATCATCACCTACATTTATATACTCAACTGCATATTTATCTTTTAATATTTTTGTAAATTCTCTAAAAATAAATTGGGCACATCCAAGTACTTCAAAATCTGTTTTTTCTATAATTACACTTGCTGTGTGTTGATTTATTTTTTCACCCACAGTGAAACCTTTTACTTCATCATCTATATAAATAACCAGACCTATAATATCTAGATTATTATAATCATTCATAAGTCTTTTTATTGCAAATCTTTCAAAATATATACCATCCATAAAAACTTCAACTTCTTCTTTTGGCATATAGGTAGTTCTATCTCTTACCCATTTATTAAATAGTGCCATTACTGCACTTCCATGCTTTTCTTTATCTAGTATTTCTATTTTATGATTTGGATAGACATTTCTAAATCTATTTATTTCATTTCTTTTTGACTTATAAGAGTCACCTTTTAAATCTATTAAATCTTCGACTTTATAAATATAATCTACAAGTTTTTTTTCAATTATAAAATCTTTTAGCATTTCATAAACTAAAGTACCCTCTTCTAAATAATCAACAAACCCTTCTAATAACTTTTCATGCACATACTCAATTTTCGAATAATTTCTATTACTATTATGAGAATTCATAATTTCAAAACATTGAATCATAGCATCATAAGTATTCTCTTTTTTACCAATAGGAGGTAAAAGCATAGTTAGCTCACCTGAGTTTAAAATGAACAAACAAAAAGTTTCATTTACAATTGTATAAAATCCAGTAGCTGTTGAAAGCCAAATATAATTTCCTGCAAAAGTATAATCACTAACATCTACATTTATTAAATTTAAATACTCATCCATAATAGCTTTTGCTTTTAAATCAAAGTGTTTTAAAGTGTAATTGCTTATTGTCAAAGTTGACATTTTATTTTATTCCTTGAAAAAATTTTCGAAATTATACATCTGTTTTTTCTTTTTGCATCAAATTTATTTCAAAATTATTCTAAGTACCTATTTATCAATATTATGAGATAATCAAAGAAAATTAAAAGGCTTATTTATGAGTGATTGGCAAGTTTATTTGATGATGTTTGTAATAGTATCTTTAATGTTACTTGGTAAAAAAATGATGTTTTTTGATGACTCAAAGAAAAAGCCAAAGGATAAAAATTGATAAACCCAAGAATTATTGATTATATATTTACATCTGCTTCAATTCAAAGATGGAATGATTATCCAAGAATGGTTGAACTAGTAGAACTTGATAAACAAGCACACAAGTTTATAATCGCATATTTTATTGCTAAACTTGAAAAAGACATAAACTACACACACCTAATAGAAGCTGGAATATTTGAGTTCTTAAGACGAGTTGTTGTAACAGATATAAGACCTGATGTTTTTAGAAAAGCCTTACAAAAAAAATCAAAAGAGATTAACTCATGGGTTATTTCTAAACTTGCACCTTCACTAAAAGATATAGATAATGGAAACTTTTTACAAAAATTTCAAGAATATTTAGAAAATCCTGAAATGTATAAAAAAGAGAGATTTATACTAAAAGCAGCTTCATATTTAGCTACAAAGTGGGAGTTTTCTATTGTATATCAAACAAGTCAATTTTTAAATGATATTGAAGATGTTAAAAAAAGTGTAGATGAAGAAATTGAAGATTATTATGAGTTAATTGGTGTGAGAAAAATTGCACTTAATAAAAAACTTGCAAAAATCATAGATTTAAGTGGAAGATTAAGATTCCAAAAAAGATGGGCACAAACACCAAGAGTTCCTGAAACTTCAGTTTTAGGACATATGTTAACAGTTGCGATTTTTGGATACTTTTTTTCTATTGAAGTAAATGCTTGTGATAAAAGATTGCAAAATAATTTCTTTACAGCTTTATTTCATGATTTACCAGAAGCTTTAACACGAGATATTATCACACCTGTAAAATACTGTGTAGATGAGTTATCAGATATCATAGCTGAATATGAAATTGAGAAAATCGAAGATGATATTCTTCCAAATATTCCAGATAGTTTACATGATGAATTTTCTTATATACTTGGACTTTATGATGGTGTAAAAGAAGAGTTTGAAAATAAAATTTATGAAGATAAAATTCAAATAGTTGAAGATGTATCAAAATATAATTCAGATAGATACAATGCAATAGATGGACTTGCTCTAAAACAATGTGATAAATTATCAGCATTTGTAGAAGCTAGTTTATCAATATCACATGGAATAAAATCAAAAGAGTTAATAAGTGGGAAAAAAGAGATTTTAAAAGCTCTAAAAGTTATTCAAGGAGTTGATTTCAAAGCTATTGCAACGCAAATAGACTATGAGTTTGGAACTACTGGACAAACTCAAGTTCGAATGGAGTTTGATTAAAATATGAATATATAGCCTATAAAAGGCTATATATTTTTAAACTAATTAAAAGATATTTTTGTATCTCTTTCTATTAGATTTTTTATATATGAATTAAGAGAAACACCCATTTTATGAGCATTTCTAACTGCTGTAAGATGAAGTTCACTTCCTGTTCTTACATTGAAAACACCTTTAAATGCCTTCTGCGGTTCTCGTCCTAATTCTTCGCAAGTTTTTAAATACTCATCAACTGAATTTTTAAAATTATTTTCTAGATCAGAAGCATTTTCAGCTTCAAAAGTCACTAGATCATTTATCATTTCTAATTTACCAAAAAAACATTTATCTTCTTGAGAATATTCAACTGTACCAATATATCCATTGTATTCAATCTTATTAGACATCAGATAAACTCCTTTAATTTAATTTGTATTTGCTTAACAAGATAAACTTTTAGAATATCTGAGGGATGTGGCTTATGTAAATTTATTAATAAATCTTTTTCTTTATTATAAAATTTCACAGCAGAACCTGCTCCTTCAATTTTTTCAAAATTCAATGATAATAGTAATGAACTTAACTCTTTGAAAGTTAAATCTTTTTTTGGAGGAATTTCCAAAAACTTTGAAATAAGTTTATTTTGTTTACTCATAATAAAATGATATCATATTTCAGTTACAAATACAAATATAGCTTAGAAGCTATATTTTAAATTTACATATCCATATCTTCCTGGATCGTTGAATAATACTCGTTCAGAACTAACTATTGCATATGTAATATCTTGATAAGTATTTGTTGAATTATATACTTTATCAAATAGATTATCAACTCCAAGAGTTAAACCTATATTTTTATGTAGTTGATTTGTATATTTTAAATTAAATACGGCATAACCAGCTAACTCTTGCTCTTTTGCTGAGCTGTCATAACTATCCCAACTATCAACAGCTACAACTTCTGCTGTATATTTTGCTTTTGCTTGTTCATAGTTTAATGCTAGGTTTGCTTTTAATGGTGGGATTTCTGCTAAATCTTTATCTGTGTAATCGCCATCTTTTTTACCTCTTTGGTAAGCCATTCCATAATCAAGTGATAAATTTTCTGTCATAAAATAAAATCCAGAAATATCTAAACCATAAATTTTTGCATCAATATTTTCAAATTTACTTGTTGTTGGCGTAATACTAGAATTATAAATATAATCTTTTAATACTGAATAGAATAATTTTGGTCTAATATTAAAAGATCCAATAGTTTTATCAAATCCGATATCAGCTTCATAGTTTTTTGTTTGATCTAAAGAAGAATTACCATAAGTTGTATCATAAAGCTCTCTAGCATCTGGAACCCTTGAACTCTTTCCAATACCTGCAAAATATTTCATATTTTCATCAACATTGTATATACCAAATATATTTGCATTTAGTCCAGTATATTTATTATCTTTGTTTGAAATAGCAACAGAATCAACATCTGTATAATCATATCTTGAGCCAAATTCTAAATCTAATTTTCCAAATGATTTTTCAACTTTTGCAAATATAGCCTTATTAGTTGTGTCAGTTGAAGCTAAACTTACAGTTGATGCTCCAGATATTCCAGTCGCTACATTTGTAGAGTATTTTTCACCACTCCAGTTTCTAACACTTGTATCAAGTCCTACTGTCACTAAAGAATCTGCAACTTCTGTGCTATTTTTGATTTTTGTTCCCCAAATAGAAGTTTTATAAAAAGCTGTTGTATAATTTACTAAACCACTATTTCTAAGTGATGTACTCATTGGATGATCAACATTTGAATAGTAATAATCTAAATTTAATTCTTTTGAAAAATCTGCTAAATTTCTAGCTGTATATCCAACTGTATAAATATTTGAGTCATCATAATCAGCATCCATTGGAGTATTTGGATATAAAACATTATCACTTCTATTTGCTGTGTAAGATAGTTTTACTTCAGAATCGTCATTTATGTTAAATTGACCTTTTGTTAAAAGTGTTTTTTTCTCAAAGGCTTCTAAACCATCTTTTGAATATTGATTTGGAAACATAACATTTTTTTCAATTTGTTGCTCTAAAAAGTCATTCCCATTTCCGTCTTCATATTGATCACCCTGTTCCGTTGAAGTAGAAACTAACAATTTAAATCTATCTGTTCCACCACTTACAGTTGCACTAGCTTTTCTATATCCATAGCTTCCAGCACCTAGATTTACCTCTCCATGTACTTCTTCTGTTGGTTCTTTTGTTTCTACTTTTACAAGTCCACTTAATGTTCCAAAGTTTTCAACATCATAAGGTCCCTCGATTACTTTTACACTTTGAATATTGTTTGATAAAACATGAGAAGTTGCAGGATCCATTCTATTTGGACATGCTCCATAGATTTTTGCGTCATCTAAAAGAATGTTGATATTATCTTTTTTTTGCCCTCTTAAGATAATATCATTTGCAATTCCACTTCTTCGTACAATTGATACAGAAGGAACATTTTTACTTAAAGCCTCAGCTAAATCAGCACTTTTTATTTGTTCATTACTAACATCTTTTACTATTTTTGTATTCGCAGTTTCAACTACACTTATCGTGTCTAAAGTTGTAACTTCACTTGCACTTAATATAACAGCAGTTGTTACAAGTGATAAAGAGATAATTTTTTTCATAAATTTTACCTTGTATTAATAAATTTACGAATTATCTCAAAGCCCTGTTAATTTTTTGTTAATTTTTATTAAATTTCATTTACTATTAGAAATTCTTATAAATATATTCTTTGCATTCAGCTATTTCTTTTTTTAATCTTTCATCATCCCAATTATAAAGTTTCCCTATTTCAAGGCATACTGCGTCAACAGAATCTAAGGAAGCTTCTTTATTTACAAAGCAAAGCCCAATTCTTCCACATAAAAAATCTATAGGTTTTTTAACAAATTCATACTCTACACAATATATAATTTCAGCTTTTAAATATGGGAAATCTTTATGAATCAACTCAAAATTATTAAGTTCACTTGCTATATTTAAAACTACAGTTGCATTATTTCCATAAAGTGTAATTAGTGACTCTTTTGTCCTTTTTGATATTGCATAAAAACTTATTAATTTTTCTAAGTCTTTATGTTTTTCTTCATTTCCAAGTAATTTATACTTTTTTGTTTCGCATAATTTTCTTTTTTCTAAATAGTTTTTATCAACTAAAAAGTCCATCATATCTTCAGCCATTTTTCTATATGTTGTCCATTTTCCACCTACTATTGAAACTAAGCCATTTTTTGAAATATTTATAGAATGTTCTCGCACTATTTGCTCTGTTTTATTTTTATTGTCATTTTTAATAAGTGGTCGAATTCCACTCCATGAGGAAAGAATATCTTCTTTTTTTAAAGGTTTTGTAAAATACTTATTTACTTCATCTAACAAATATGCTATCTCTTCATCTTTTGCTTTTATATTCTCATCATATTCACACTTGTTATCTGTTGTACCTATCAAACAGTGATTTAAATAAGGCAAAATAAAAATAATTCTTCCATCGCTTGTATTAGGGATTAATAATGCTTCATCAGAAAATAAAAAATCTTTTGAAACTACTATATGAATACCACTGCTAAGGGCTAGGATTTCTTGGGCATCTTTATCATCTAAAGCTCTTATATTATCTACATTTGCACCTGTTGCATTTATTATACATGAGCAATTTATTTCACAAGTTTTATTTTCTATTTTATCAAAATATTTTAAACCACTTATTTTTTTATTTTCATAATATAAAAACTCGAAAACTTCACAATAATTCTTAGCTATTGCACCTTTAGAAATAGCTGTTTGAAGTAAAGCAATTAGCATTTTACTATCTAAAAAACTTCCATCATAAAAAGATAAACAAGCTTTTAAATTTTCTTTTTTTAAATTTGGGAAATACAAAGAACTCAATACTTTATTTACAAAAGAGTTATCTCCTATATTTTTTTTACCTGCAATCAACTTATATATAAAAAGTCCAATCCAGGTATAAAAAAGAGTTATATATGAAAAACTAGGAATATTTATCTTGATTTTTTTAGATATAACTGAAGCATTTTTTAAAAAAATATGCCGTTCAATTAAACCTTCTTTTACTAAATCATATTGAGCTTTATCAAAACCTTTTATAGCTTTTTCAAGATATCTTACTCCTCCATGAATTAACTTGGAACTTTTAGAACTAGCTCCACTTGCAAAATCATTTTTTTCCAATAAAATAGCTTTATATCCACGAAGAGTTGCATCAAGTAAAATACCACTTCCAACAGCTCCTCCACCGATAATCACAATATCATAGTTTTCTTCAATCAATTGCATAATTTGGCCTTTTCATAAGGTTTTTAATAAAAGCTTTTTGTTAAGCTAGGATATAATAAAAATAAATAAAAAGGAATAAAATGCAAATAATTTTTGGTATCGCGATTTTTATTATTGTTGTAACACTTATACTTTATAAAGTAAATAATCGTTTTGAAAAAAAAGAATTTACAATTCTTATAGTAATCATCATAATAACTTCAATAGCTTATACTTTGTATGAAAATAAACAAGAAGAGTTTTTCCCAAGTTTGTTTAAGCAAAAATATGAAAAAGAAAAAGATATTCCAATTAAAGAGTTAACTTATGAATTATTAAACAATAAAGTTGTAAGTTCAAAAACAAAGTTTATTTACAAATTCACTTACATCATAAGTAAAGATGATAAAGAGTTTTTATGTACAGTTTCAGATGTAGAAATAAATAAAATAGAAGATAGTTATATTTTCAAAAACTTCAAAGATTTAAAAGAAGAGTGTACACAAAGATAATTTTTTATCTTTGTGTTTTTTAGTATAAATATTTATGCAGGTTTAAAAGACTTTTTAGTTTTGCAAACCTGTGGAAATAGACAATTATCACACTCAGGTTTAACTGCTTTACAAATATATCTTCCAAATAAAACCATAGCTTGATGAAAAATATGTAAATCATGACCTTTTAGTTTTTTAACCAAATCAGCCTCTGTTATATCTACTGTTTTTCCATCACTTAAACCCAACCTATGTGAAACTCTAAAAACATGAGTGTCAACTGCCATAAGATTTGCACCTTCAAACTCAATCATAAAAACATTTGCAGTTTTATTTCCAACACCTGCTAGTTTCATAAGCTCTTTTTGATTGTGAGGAATTTCACCATCATAGTTTTCAAGTACACTTTGAGCCATTTTGATAATATTTTTTGCTTTATTATTGAAAAATGAGCAAGTATTTAATAAAGCTTTTACATCTTCAAGATTAGCAAGAGCTAATTCTCTTACACTTGGATACTTTTCAAATAATGCAGGCGTTATGATATTTACTCTTTTATCCGTGCATTGAGCGCTTAAAATAATTGCAATTAATAACTCGTAATCATTTCTATAACTCAGCTCTGTAACGGCATCACTGTACTTTTCTACAAATGCTTGTTTTATGATTTCTATATCTGCTTTTGTTGCTTTTTTCATATTTCTTTTACCTTAGAAATTTCATCTCGCAATCGTATTGCTTCTTCAAAGTTTAGATCTTGAGCTGCTTTTTTCATTTGTCTATTTAATTCTATTAAGATTTTTTTTCTCTCACTTGCTGGCATTTTTTCTATTTTTTCTTTTTTCCATGCAAGTTCATCGTATTCTTCAAGTTTTAGACTTTGATCTAATCTTCTTTTTGTTGATGTAGGAGTAATTCCATGTAGTGTATTATGATCTTCTTGGATTTTTCTTCTTCTACTTGTTTCATCTAATGCAAACTGCATTGAAGCTGTGATTTTTTTTGCGTATAAAATAACTCTTCCATTTTCATTTCTAGCAGCTCGTCCAATTGTTTGAATAAGTGAAGTTTTACTTCTTAAAAATCCTTCTTTATCTGCATCTAAAATAGCCACAAGTGAAGTTTCTGGAATATCTAAACCTTCTCTTAAAAGATTGATTCCAATAAGTACATCAAAAACTCCAAGTCTTAACTCTCTAATAATATGATTTCTTTGAATTGCATCAATTTCACTATGCATATATTTTACTTTTATTCCTAAATCTGCATAATAGCTTGCTAGTTCTTCTGCCATTTTTTTAGTTAAAACCGTTATTAATACTCTTTCATTTTTTGCCACAACTTTTTTGATTTCATCATGAAGTTTTTCAACTTGGTATTCACTATCAACCACATCAATTATTGGATCAAGTAAGCCAGTTGGTCGTATAATTTGCTCTGCTACAACTGAACTCATATTAACTTCAAGTTCATTTGGAGTTGCACTAACAAATACAAAGTGTGGAGCTTTTTTTATAAATTCATCAAATTTAAGTGGACGATTATCTAAAGCACTTGGAAGTCTAAATCCATAATCAACAAGTACCTCTTTTCTACTTCTATCAGCTGCGTGCATTCCTCTAAATTGAGATAATGACACATGAGATTCATCAACTACTAGTAAAAAATCTTTTCCCATTTGTTCAAAATAGTTTAAAAGTGAATATGGTGTTTCACCTGGCTTTTGACCAGTTAAATGTCGGGCATAATTTTCTATTCCCTTACACATTCCAGTTCCTTCTATCATCTCTAAATCAAATTCAACTCTTTGTTTTAGTCTTTGATACTCTACTAATTTTTGCTCTTTTGTAAAATAATCCAATCTTTCGTCTAACTCTTCTTCGATTTGTTTAACAGCATTTGCAAGTTTGTCATTTGAAACAACGAAAGGATTAACAGAATAGATAATAACCTCATCTAAGTCTTTTGTTTTATTGTTTGTTATGTATTCTCTTTTTGAAATAGACTCAACCTCATCACCAAAAAACTCAACTCTTATAAATTCATCTTCATAATAAGCAGGAAATATATCTATTACATCTCCATTTACTCTAAAATCTGCCCTATCAAAAAACTTATCATTTCTTTTATAACCCATTTCCACAAGTTTTACTAAAAACTGTTTTTGTGAATATTCAAATCCAACTTCAATTCTTTGAACCATTGCTTTATATTCTTCTGGATTTCCTAAACCATAGTTTGCAGAAACTGAAGCAATTACAATAACATCATCAAAAGATAAAAGTGAAGCTGTGGCACTTAGTCGCAGTCGTTCTAACTCTTCATTTATAGAGCTATCTTTTTCAATAAATAAATCAGATCTTGGAATATAAGCTTCGGGCTGATAATAGTCATAATAAGAGATGAAATATTCAACATGATTATTTGGAAAAAACTGCTTAAACTCAGAGTATAACTGAGCAGCCAAAGTTTTATTGTGAGTCATTATAAGAGTTGGTTTCTGTGTGGCTTCAATTACTTTTGCAATTGTGTATGTTTTACCACTTCCTGTAACTCCTAAAAGAGTATTGTATTGATTTCCAGCATTTATAGAATCACTAAGAGCCTTTATGGCAACAGGTTGATCACCTGCTGGTTCGTAATCACTTACTACTTCAAACTTTGCGATGGGTTCTCCTTGATTTAATTATTGTACATAATCTCATATAAGATAATTGAAACATCTCTAACAGACCAAATAACATCTTTACTTAGACTATCTCTATCTTTTTGTATATTTACATTTTCTGAATATTTTTTTATAACTCTTTGAATTTCTTGATCCATTTGAGAATAATTTAAATCTAATATATTTTCATGAAATAACTTTTCATTGCTATTTACACCAATTAATCTATTTTTTTCTTTTAAAAAACTCAAAAGAATTGATACTTGCCAAGTATGCCATTCTATTTTATCTAATACATTTGGTGCTTTACTTGCATAATCTAAAGACTTAAAAGAATCAAAAATAACTCTAGTAGCCTTTAATAAAGAATCTGCATCCATTTGCTCTATATTTCTTGGAAGCTGTATCTTATCCAATGCAAACTCTGCCATATTTTTTGTATTTGATTGTTTCTTTTTATTATTCTGGATATTTTTATTAATTGATAATAAATAAATTATAATAACTATTAACAAAATGATTATTATAATAAAACCAAATAAAGTCATATTCATATAGATTCTCCTACAAAGTCTAAATTTTTAATTACTATATATTTTTCTTGACAACATAAAGATGGAATATTTATATATTCTTTTCCTTTTATATGAAAAGTTTCACCTTGATGATAGTGTCCTTCTATTACTATATCTGTATTATAGTTTTCAAGTCTTTTTTCAATTAGTTGTTTAAAATTACCCATCTTATGACATATATTCTTTTTTACTAAACTATCTTCAATTTTTTTAGAGATAAAGAAATTTATATCTATAAAATTCATAAATCGCAAGAATATACTATTTCTTATAAATTTACAATATAAATCATATTTCCAATTTATAAAGTTATCTCCATGGGAAATACTTACTGTTTTATTATTTAATTTTCCAAGAACTGGTTGATTTTCTCTTTTTATTACATTTATATTGGGAAAAAGATTTTTTAGATTGTAATCATGGTTTCCTTCTAAATAAATTATCTCGATTTCATTTGATAATTTATTTAGAAGTTCAAGAATTTCACTATTTCGTTTTATAAAATATTTACTCTCACCTGAGATAAAATCTATCATATCTCCCATCAAAAAAAGTTGAGTAGTTTTTATTTCTTTATTTTCAAGTTTTTTTAAAAATAATAAAAACTGTCTATTTTTTTGATTGTAGTGAGAATCAGCTACGAAAATAGAGCCTTGTTTGATACTAAGGTACATAGGCTATTTTTGGTATTCCTTCATATTCTTCATATCCACACATGATATTTGCATTTACTACAGCTTGTGACGATGCACCTCTTAGTAAATTATCAATTGCAGAACTTACAAAAAGTGCTTTACCATTTTTTGCGGTAAATAAATCACAGAAATTTGTTCCTGCAACTGATTTTACATCAACAGGTTTATTTCTAATTCTAACAAATTCATTGTCTTTATAAGTATTATTCAAGATCTCATTTACATCAATATCTTCTTTTAATGTTGCAAATACAGATACAAGCATTCCTCTTGTTAAAGGCAATAAATGAGGTACAAAGTTAATTGAAACATCTTTACCTTTTAAGATTTTTACTTTTTCATGAATCTCTGGCATATGTCTATGTTTAAAAGGATTGTATGCATGCACATTATCATTTATTTGACAATAGTGTGTTGTTTCACTTGGATTTTTACCTGCTCCACTAACACCTGATTTTGCATCAATAAATATTGGAGCATCCGTATCAATATAATCAATAAATGGCAATAGTGCTAATAATGAAGCAGTTGGGTAACATCCTGGATTTGCAATTAATTTTGCATTTTTAATATCTTCTTTAAAATACTCAGGTAAACCATAAACTGCATTTTTGATATTTTCTTTATCTTCATGTTCACAATAGTGTTTTTCATAAGCTTCAAGTTCAAGTCTATAATCAGCACTTAAATCTACAACTTTAACACCCAATGCTATTAAATCTTTTGCAAATGCCATTGCTGTTTTATGTGGAAGTGCTAAAAATGCTAAATCAGCTACTTTTGCAACTTCATCTGCATTTGCTAATTGTACATCTATATTTATTACACTTTTTAAACATGGATGTAAATCTTGAATATTAATATCTCCTGTTGTATTTGCAACATAAGAGATATTGAATTTTGGATGATTTATTAGAATCTTTATTAATTCTAAACCAGTGTAACCACTAGCTCCTATAATTGCTACATTCATATTAAAGATATCTCCTTATAATATACTCCTAAAACTTCATAATTTTTAATTCCACCTGGAAGGGTAGCTTTGATTTCGTCACCCTCTTCTTTCCCCATTAACTGTTTTGCTAATGGTGAGTTAAATGAAATCATTCCTTTTTCGGCATTTGATTCAACACCACCAACTATTGTATAAGTAAACTCTTCATCTGTTTTTACATCAACTAAAGATACAGTTGAGCCAAAACTCACTTTGTTATGAGGAAGTGTTGAAGGATCAATTATTACAGCTTTTGAAATAACTGCATTTAATTCTGCAATTTGAGAATCAATTAATCCTAGTTTTTCTTTTGCTGAGTGATATTCTGCATTCTCTTTTAAATCTCCTAATTGTCTAGCTTCATCTAGTGCGATTACAGTTTCAGGTCTTTCTGTTTTTTTAAGAAACTCTAAATCTCCTGTAATTTTATTATATCCTGCTAGTGTCATTGGTTCTTTATCCATCAACATCTCCCATCATTTAATTTATGATATAATACCCAAAAATAGTAAAAGAGAAGTTTAGATGAAATATGATAGATCAAAAAAGTTATTTGGTGAGAATGTTTTTGAGAAATTCAAAGATGTTAAGCTAATACTTTTAGGAGTTGGCGGTGTTGGAAGCTTTGCTTTGGATGCACTTTATAACACTGGAATTACAAATATAACAATAGTAGATTTTGATACTTATGAAGAATCAAATATGAATAGACAAATGGGAAGTCATGGTAATATTGGAAGAGTTAAGGTTGAAGCTTTAAAAGAAAAATATCCAGAAGTTACAGCAATCCATATTAAAATAACACCTGATTGGATTGATAATTTTGATTTTTCTTCATATGATTATATTTTAGATGCCATAGATGATGTTAAACCAAAAGTTCATTTAATCAAAAAGCACTTTACAAAAATTATTAGTACAAGTGGTGGAGCAAAAAGAATTGATCCAAGTAAGATTGAATATATATCTATTTGGGATACTTATAACGATCCATTTATCAAAAAAATAAGAACAGAATTGAAAAATCAAGGCTTTAAAAAGAAGTTTAAAGTAATTTTTTCTTCTGAATTACCAATGTGCTTAGAAAAAGGGAGTTTTGAGGGAGTTACGGGTTCATTTGGTTTAATGATGGCATCAGTTACAATCCAAAAATTAATCAATAAATTCAAAAAATAACTTAAAGTTTCTTAAAGTTTAAAACATATATAATAATTAACTTATATAAATAAAGGATTAACATGAGCGGTATTAGTGGTAGTGTTGAACAAATGACGCAAGCGCATCTTAGAAATGTTCAGCAATTAGCTGTGTTTTACACTGGTCATAAAAATATTTACGCAATTAATATAGCAAAAGTTAAAGCTTTTATCATTACTGAAGAAGTAGCAATAAATGATACACCAAGAGATACTAATGTAATTGCTGGAATTGCAACTATTAGAGGTGAACCTGTAACATTAATTAATCTTGATGCATGGCTTGGACTTCCAGCACTTGAAGTAAAAGATTATAAACTAATTATATTTTGTGAATTCAATCATAAAAAAATAGGCTTTTTAGTAAAAGATATGATTGATATTGTTGAAAAAACTACTCAAGAATTAAGACATACAGAAGAAACAAATTCAAAAATCACATATACAACTTACGTAAAAGTAAATAATAAAGATGAGCTTTGTACTGTATTTAATGCAGAACAACTTCTAAGAGATATTCACTGGACAAATGATGGAGAAGACGAAGTTAGAAAGTATGTTGATGAAAAAATAGAATCTAATAAAGTAATTTTAGCAGCTGAAGATTCAGGAGTTGCTAGGGAAGTTTTAAATAAATTTTTTAAACAAACAGGTGCAAGATTTGAGATATATTCAAATGGCGCATTATTAATTAAAAGATTAGAAGAATTAAATCCAAATGATATTGGTATGGTACTTACAGATATTGAAATGCCTGGAACTGATGGATATCAAGTTGCTTCTTACATAAAAAGTAATAAGAAATTTGAACATATTCCTGTGATTATTAACTCTTCAATGACAACAGATGCTGTAAGAGGGAAAATGAATAAAATTGGAGTTGAAGGATTTGTTGGGAAAACAGATATTTCTACACTTTTTGAACTAACAAAAAGACATTTACTTCACTAAAATTAACTACAAAATAAGATGAATTATTTCATCTTATTTTACTTATGTTTTATTTACTTAACCACTCTTCAAAATATTTAATTTGACTTTCTGTTTGCATAGATGATGTTCCACCAAAAGAGTTTCTTGCATTCATTGAATTTCTTAAATCTAAATACATAACAATCTCTTCACTTACATCTTTTAATTCACTAGAAGCAGATCTAATCTCATCAATTGTAAGCTCACTAATATCTTTTTTTAATTCATTAGCTTTAGTAACAACATCTTTTGTAATATAGTAAGCAGTTCTAAATGGCATATTTTGTTTTTGAACTAAAAAATCAGCTAAATCAGTTGCACTTAAGTGACCTATTTTACAAGCATTTTCCATTTTATCTGTATTTACTATCATAGTTTTAATTACTTCATTTAATATTGAAATTGAAATTTCAACAGTTTTCACTGAATCAAAAACTCCCTCTTTATCCTCTTGAGTATCTTTATTATAAGCAAGTGGTAAACCTTTCATAACTGTTAAAAGTGAAATTAGATTTCCATAAACTCTTCCTGTTTTTCCTCGAAGTAATTCAGGTACATCTGGGTTTTTCTTTTGTGGCATAATTGAGCTTGTAGTTGCATATTCATCACTCATTCTAACAAATTGGAATTCATAAGATGACCAAAGAATTAACTCTTCTGAGATTCTGCTAATATGCATCATACAAGTTGAAATATTAAATAAAATTTCTAATGCAAAATCTCTATCTGAAACCGTATCCATAGCATGAATAGTTGGAGATATAAACCCTAATTTTTGTGAAGTTGAATCTCTATTTATATTATGTGGAGTTCCTGCAAGTGCTGCACTTCCTAGAGGACAATAGTTATTTCTTTCATATGAACTTTCAAATCTTTCAAAATCTCTTTTAAACATATTTGCATAAGCTAATAAATGATATCCAAAGTTAAGAGGCTGTGCATGTTGTAGGTGAGTCATACCTGGGATTAAAGTTGTAGTATATTTTCTTGCAATATTTACAAAAGTTTCAACTAATTCTTTTAATTGAGATTTAATACTAATTGATTTATCTTGAACATAAAGTCTAAAGTCAGTTGCAACTTGGTCATTTCTACTTCTTGCTGTGTGAAGTCTTTTACCTGGCTCTCCAATAATCTCTGTAAGTCTATTTTCAACAGCCATATGAATATCTTCATATGCTAATGAAAATTTAAACTCCCCACTTTCAATTTCATTTTTTACTTGTAAAAGTCCTGATTCGATTGATTTTTGTTCCTCAAGAGTTAAAATACCTTGCTCACAAAGCATTTGTGAGTGTGCAATTGAACCTTTTATATCTTGTGCATAAAGTTCTTTATCGAACATTATTGAAGCGTTAAACTCATCTAGTATTTGTGCATTTGTATTTTTTAAAATTTGATTGTTTTGATTTGCCATTTGATTCCCTAAATTATAATGTACCTAAAAATTAGGCATCATTATAACACAAGTGAGATTATTTAAAAGAAGATAAATCCATAGGGTCAGTATTTGCAATTTTTGAGTATTTTCTAATTGCAGTTAATATGTTTATAAAAAAGATTATATTTGATACTAAAAATAAAAATGAAGCCATATAAATAAAACTATTTACAAAATAAGCCGCTACAAAAAATACTAAAGAAAGAATATGAAAAAAGAAATGCAGTTTTATATATCTTTCTTCTATAAATTCCCTAATAGTAGGAAGTTTAAAATAACCCTTTGAGTTTAAATGAAACCATGATAAAAATGGAATAATCTTATAAGCCATTCCTTGAAGTAATGAATACAAAAATCCAAAAGCAAAAACAATTGCTAAGATATAATTAGATTCAAAAATATTGAATAACCATATAATCATAGATAAACCTAAGGCGCTTAAAGAAAATTTCCAATACCATAAAGTCACATCAAAAACAGGTCGTCTTCTATGATTTAAAGATTTCAAAGCATAAAAAGAAAAAGTCATAATTAAACTTACAAATAAAATCTTTAATACTAAAAAATCAACTTTAAAATAAAAAATTAAAGAAGATAGCAATAAAAGAAAAAATAGTATTAAAGGAATTTTGTTCTGTACAAACTTAGGAAAATCAAGTGCCACATAAAACATAGGGATCACTTGAAAAGACACACCCATTATAATCAAAAGTGCAAAACCAAATAAAGCAAAAAGGATATGCATATTTACAAAAACATAATGTTGCTCACCTATATTTGAACTTATATGTGCTATCGCTAAATATAATCCTAAAATCAATGTGATAAATCCAGCAAGGGAAAACAATCTCATAGCTTTTACAGTACTTGTAAGAAACTCTACTTTAAATAGAAGTTTTATTGATAGACTAAAAAAAGTCAAAAAAGATATTGTTAGAAAAAGTACTCCAATATGAAGCAAGATTTTTATTTCAAAAATAAATGAAAAACTCATAGATAAAGTTCCCAATACTAAAGAAGGATGCACAATATTTGCAAATAATCGAGGTTTTTTTAGTATTGCACCTGCAAGAACTGGCATCATTTGTTGCATTGCTCCAAATATTATCATTGATAATATTCCAAGGGTAAAAAGATGAATTACACCAATTGCTAGATGAGAGTACTGATTTGATATTTCATCAAAGGGTGAAAAGAAAAAAACAAGGCTAATAAGTACTCCAAAAAGTGGAGCACTTAAAAAAAATCTAAAAGGCACTGAAATAGGTGGTGCTTGATCTAAACTCAAGCCTTGATTAAACATTTTTATAAAGCTTTCATATCTTCAATAACTTTTTCAACAAAAGATCCTAAACGCATATCAGCCATTGCATATAACATTTGTTCTTCTTTCATATTATGTTGTTGCATTAGCATCATTAAGCTTTCACTAACACCAAAGAAATGATTTCTATCTTTTTTTTCTAAATCTTCTTGTAAAGCATTTAAAAGTTGTCTCATTTGATCATGTTCCATTCTCATAATCATTGTAGGACCTTGAGTCATACCAGTTACTTCTTCAAAAGTTGGAAACATAACTTTCTCTTCCATATCAAAATGGTGTAATAAATCACTAATAAATTTATTTAATTTTACTTGTGAGTCATCCCAATCATCTAATGCTACTGCATTTTCTAGATTTGCAAATTCCTCATCACAAGCTCTGTGATCTGATGTTAAAAAAGATGATATTGTATTCATAATAATTGCCTTGTAATATATTTTATGTATTATAAGGCAATTATGAAAAAAAAATATTGATGGCAATCAATAATTATTTACTATCTAATTCTTCTATTTCTTCTATTGCATCTTTTATTATATATAAAATCTTACTTTTTGCAGTGTCTTCATTATTTTCGGGAACATCCAAGCTCACTATTGACATATATTTATCAACTAAACTTTTAACATCATCTACAATTGAATCGTGTATTTGGGCTAATTCTTTATCTTGTGCAGTCATTTCATTTCCTTTTCTTTAATTATTATACACTTTTATCTTTATTATTAAAAAATAAGTGTTATAATACTTTATATTAGAATTATACACAATAATTATAAGGTTTTATTCTTGGGGAAAATTAAAGAACTAACAAAAAATACATTGTTTCAGTTAAAAGAAGAGAATCTTCCAACAACACCCGAAAACTATTTTATTGAATTTAAAAATCAAGCACAAATATCTGATGTTGAAATTGCTGAATTTGAATTATTTAATAAAATTAAAGAAGCATTAACCCCAAATGAAATAGAATTATCAGAAATAAATACTTTTAACCATTTAGCAATTATTCTTGCAAAAAGAGTTAATGAAGAAGAGTTAAAAAAACTAATCAATATTTTTGAAGAAATTTTAAAGCCATTTTCCGATTTAGAATTAAGCCAAAAAATTGAAGAATTTATTTTAAAAATTCTTGAAACTCCAAAAAATATAATCTTAGATGAATCAATAAATATGCTAAAAGAACTAGCTAACAAAAGAGTGGATTCAGATAGAAAAATACTAAAAGATAAAACTAATGATATTATAAAATTAACATCATTAATGAGTAGATATTTTGATAAAACTTTAAGTGAAAGTGAAAATTCAGGAGAAGATATTTTAAAAATTAAAGATGAATTGATTACATTAAATATGTCAGAAGCATCTCAAAGAGAACTAAAAGTTGTTCAAACAAAATTAGTTGCCACTATTCATAAAATAGAAAATTCAATTAAAACAAATTGTAAAATAATTAACGATCATAAAATACAATTCAATTCATTAAATGAGCAAATTAGAAAACTACAAGAAGAATTATCAATAGCAAGAGAAGAAAAAGAAACTGATTTCTTAACAAATGTATTTAATAGACGGGCTTACCATAATGAAATAGAAAAGATAGAAAAAAACTACTCTATATTTAATAACAATTATGCAATTATTTTTTATGATATTGACCATTTCAAAAAAATAAATGATACATATGGCCATACTTGTGGAGATTCTGTCCTTAAAAATTTTGCAGGAATATTAAAAAGTTTAACAAGAACAGAAGATGTAATTGCTAGATATGGCGGTGAAGAGTTTATTGCACTAATAAATTATGAAAAAGAAGAAGAAGTTTTAGGATATATAAAAAGAGTTAAAAAAGCAATCACTTCAACTAACTTTATATACAAAGAAGAAACTATTCATATAAAATTTTCTGCAGGAATTAGTTATAGAAATAAATATGATTCATATTCAGATGCTAAAAAAAGAGCAGATGAACTTTTATATGAAGCTAAAAGTAAGGGTAGAGATAAGATTATATTTGATAACGAAAGTGAAATCTAATTTAATATTATCTTTATAATATTTGCTAATAACATAAATACTAATACAAAAATCAAAACTTTTTTTATAAAAGATTCTCCACCTTTAATAGCAAAATGTGTACCAACATATGATCCAGCCATATTTGCAATTGCCATAGGAATTGCAATCATCCATAAAACTTTTCCAGCATAAACAAAGGCAATAGCTGAACCTAAATTTGTAGCTAAATTTAAAGGCTTAGTAGATGCAGTTGAAATAATATAATCTAAATGTAAAAACTTTTTCATAGAAATTGTCATATAAGTTCCCGTTCCAGGACCTAAAATACCATCATAAAAGCCAATTGGAGCAGTTGCTAGAATTATATTTTTATTTGTAAGTTTTGTATTTTCTTCTTTAATCTTTGAACTTTTTTT
Source organism: Arcobacter acticola (assembly GCF_013177675.1). Taxonomy (NCBI): domain Bacteria; kingdom Pseudomonadati; phylum Campylobacterota; class Epsilonproteobacteria; order Campylobacterales; family Arcobacteraceae; genus Arcobacter; species Arcobacter acticola. Next base: position 869,729 of record NZ_CP042652.1, on the reverse strand, counting down.
AAGAAGAAAAACTAAGGCAATAGGAATTGCAATTAAAATAGCCCATTGAATAATATAATTAGGTATATACATAACAAGTGAACTTCCCAAATATGAAGCTAATAAACAAGGAATTATTGCAATACTAACTACTCTAATTGATATTTTTTTACTTAGAAAATATTTGATTGTTGCCATTAAAGTTCCAAATAAACTTGCCATTTTATTTGTTGCAAGAACAAACACAGGGGGAATTCCACTATATAACAAAACAGGTACTTGTATCATTCCTCCACCACCTGCTATTGAATCTACATAACCTGCTATAAATCCTGTAATAATAAATATAATAATCCACGTAGTAGTTATATCTTCTAAAAATTCCATTTATACTCTTTATTTTTTTTGGAATTATATCTGAAAGTTATATAAAAATTTTATAATAATTGTATAAAAGCAAGATATCTTTTCTTTATAGTTTATGACCAAAGTTGAAAATGTGGAATATGAGAGATAGCTTTAATAATATCTGTTTTAGAAACAATTCCATGCAAAATATCATTTTCATCAACAATTGGAATCGCATCTAATTTTAAATCAATCATTACTTTTGCAACTCTTCTAATATCTGAAATTGGATTAGCTGTTATAACTTCATCTAAATATACATCATTTAGCTTTTTCTTTAAAATATTTTTACTATTTTCTATATCATTCATTAAAAGATTTAAGATTTGTTCTTTATTTATCATCGCAGTAATTTTCTTCCCAAAAGAAACAACTGGCATTTGATTAATATCTAACTCTTTTAAAGAATCATAAGCATCTTTTATTGTTGATTCATTATCTATATAAATGCAATTTCTTGTCATTATATCTTTTACTTCATATACAGGCTCAAGGGTATCAATATTTGCCATTTTTTTGTATTCTGAAATAGCATTTTCACTTGATTTCTTTTCACCTTGATCTTTTTTATTATTAAATTGTTGAATGAAACCTTCATCTGGTTTTAATCTTGCAGGAGATAATTCATCAATATTTTTAAGTTCATATAAATTATCAGCTGTACTTCTAAAACCAACGTTTCCATTATTATACACGGTAAACATGATAATCCTCTTTTTATATCATTTAAATAGTCATTAAATAAATTATATAACAAAATTATGATTATGTATATTTATAAACTAACTTTTTACATATATTTATTAAATTTCCTATTAATTGTGACTCCTTTTGTTCTATCCAAAACTCTTCATTTGCAACAATAATTAATCTTTTTTTTGCTCTACTTACAACTGTATTTATTAGATTTAAACTTTTGAAATTATGATTTAAAGAGTTTGTAAAAAACATTTTTCTTTTTCCAAAATTTGAATCATCAACAACAGAAAAAATAACATTATCCCATTCACTTCCTTGAGATTTATGAATGGTCATAATATTTTCAAAATATTTTCTTCCTAAAACTTCTTTTAATACTTTCACTTGTTTTTTATATGGTGTTAAAATAGCAAAAGATTTTCCTTCAAATTTTTTTACTAACTCTTTTATGATTAGTGCTTCTTCTTTACTTGAACGCTCTATTGCTACATCTACATTTGAATTACTGTTTATAAATATCATTTGAGTATCAATATTTAGTGCGGATTCAAAACCAAATTTATATACAAACTTATCTAAAACCCTAGCTAGATTTATTCCAAACCTATGGGTGTATTTAAGATTTACTTGAACACTTCTTTCATACTTTGGTAAGTTTAAATTTAAAAACTCATCATATAATTCATCTTCATCTTTTTTTAAAAATACACTTTCAAAAAATAAAGATGATTGAGAATATAAAAAACTTTTTTTAAGAGCATTTAAATCATCATTTTTTACTTCACTAACAGGAGGAAGTTGCATATGATCACCTAAAAAAGTAATAGGACAATCATTTTTAAATAGAGTCAAAGCTTTTATATTTGACATATATCCTGCTTCATCACAAAAAATATGATCAACTTCTATTTTATCTTTTAATGTATATTGAATAAAAGCATCAATTGTCATAGCTAAGATTTGTGAATATTTAATTCTTTCTTTTGTACTTTTTTCTAATATAGAGTTTCTATCATTTATCAATTCATCTAGTACAATATTTAACTTTTTTTCATCAAAGTTTTTATGATGTTCATCTAAGGCTTCATTGATTAGATTATCATTCAAATTTTTTGTTAGTTCTTTTAGCTTTTCTTGATTTGTTTTGCACCATAAATTTAATTGTGAGATTTTATTATTTAGTAAAACTCTTTTTTCATCTATATTTTCATTTGTTAAATCTTTAAATATTTCATTATAAATTTTTTCACTTTTTATTAACTCTTTTGATTGGAATAAAATTTGAATATTCTTTTTATTTAAATTATCAATTATTCTTTCATGTATTTGTATTTGCGCTCTTATACAATCTATATTTATAACTTCTTTTAAACTATTCTCTTCAATTAGTTTTTCATCATAATTCACACAAAAAGAATTTTCTCTTTTTTTTATGGCCTCTTTTATTATCTTTGAATTATTGGCAAAATGATAGGATTTCAAAGTTTGAGTTAGAAGATTTATCAAAGGTTGAAAATATTCTATTTTTTCTTCTTCTTTTTTTATCTTTTCTTTATTCTCTTCTAAAATAGAAAAGAAACTATTTATTTGCTCTAAATCTGCAAATATTAGTTTCCCTTCTCTATACTTCATTACTCTTTTTATGATTTTAATCTGATTTTCAAGACTTTCAAGAACTTTTTCGAAACCTCTTATTTCACAAGTTTGGGGATATTTATCAAAAAAATCTTTTGAGGGAATTCCAAATCTAAGAATCTTTTCATTTGGAATTTGCAGTTTTTCAGTATGGTCTAAAACACCCAGAAGTATTTGTTCTAATGCTACATTTGTGGGAGCTACTATTAATACTTTTTTATCTTCAAATATATAGTTTAATACACTGCACGATAAAACAGCTTTTGTTTTTCCAGTTCCAGGAGGTCCCCAAATATATGAGTATGTGTTTTGAAAGATAGCATTTACAGCATCTTTTTGATTTGCATTTAAAATAGTATCAACACAAATATCTAGATTTGGATTTTGAATACAAGGAATTTTAGTTGAAAAATTTAATTCCAAAGCATTTTTATCATACCACTCTATTAAATTGTTTATTAAAAAAAGTAAATCAGTAACTACAAAAAAATCATCACTATTTAACTCTTTTAGATTTATATCTTCTCTTAAAATTTGAATATATAGTAATCTATTTTTCTCATCATACTCTTTTATCAAAATATCTCTTTTATTAAAATAATACTCATTTGTAAGATTATTTTTATAATAAGTTTTTTCAAAATCAAAAATAGGTTTTTCAAGTTTTATCTCAAACAACAGTGGAGAACTTCCCTCTTGAAAAGAGATTGAGTGAACTTTTTCAATTGTTTTTCCATTATGTTCACTATATCTTTTTACATAATCATAATAATAAAGTGATTGAGAATGACAAAGTTCTTTGATTTTTGGTATTTCCACTGATTTCCGATTTTATGAAGATTTGAAAGAGTTGAATTGTAACAAAGTGTGCTTTATAGCGATATTAATTTTTGTAAGTTCTTTCATTTTATAAATTTTTATAATTTAATTTAGTCTTTTTAAAATATCAAAATTTTCTATGTCAAACTTTGAAAAAGCAAACCATTTTTTGCCCAAGTCTTTAAGACTAGCTCCAATGTGATAAATCTCTTTTTTATCAAGTATCAAAAATCTATCGTGAGAGTTTTTAAATTCTAGTAGTTCTATATTTTGATATTGAGTTTTGTATTTTTGTAAATCCAACTTTAATTGTTTTGAAATAATTTTTGTATAGATTTTGATTTTAATATTTGGGTATTTTGAAAAAAGAGTAAATACTGTTTCATCTATATAGTTATCTATTAAAATTATTTCATCAAGTGCTATTTTAAATAAATCATTGATAAAAACATAAGCATCAAAAATTTGCCCGTTGTAAAATATTCCTTGTTTTGGTTTTAGAGTTTTGTTTTCAAGTGAATTTGAAATATTTTCTACTTTTGATTTTAAAAGTATTAATTCATTTTCTAATGATACAAATCTATCATTTGTAATTTTATCACTATTTATAACATAGCCATTTTGAATATAATTTTTTAATACAGATGTTGCCCATTGACGAAATTTAATAGCTTTTGAAGAGTTTGTTCTATATCCTACAGCTAAAACAATATCTAAACTATAAAAACTTACTGGTTTATCAGAATTTGCAATATGCATTTTTTGCATATTGCTTTTTTCATCTACTTCATTATCTTTAAAAATATTATTGATATGCCTACTAATAACACTTTGGTCTTTTTCAAAAATATCACTTAATTGAGCTTGAGTAAGCCATATAGTTTCATCAGTTACAGATATTTTTAATTCAAGTTCTCCATCACTATAAATCACTAAATTAGATTTATTTTTTTGCATTTTTTAGCCTTTTAAGTTTATAAGAAAATTATATATTTTTTTTTGATTGAAAGTTAAAAATATTGCAATTTGTTATTCTTTGTTAGTTTTATTTAGTACAAAACAAGTTTTGTATTTCAGTGATTTTTTAAGAAACTGAAACTCGTTTCAGTCAAGGATTGAAGAAAATAAAAGGGGATTTTTCACTTTACTCATTTAGCAAAAACTCTTGGAATTTTACCTATCTAAATGCTACAAAAACAAAAAAAGGGACTTGTCTTTTGTCAAGTCCCTTTTAAAAAAATCTCTAAAATTCTAAAAAATTAAATTGGTAAAACTCTTAAGTTTTCATCAATTTTTTGTTGTAATACAGATTCGATTGCATATAAAGTTCCAGTAGATCCTGACGAACATCCTGAACATGAACCTAAGTATCTGATATATAAATCATAATGTGGTAAATTTTCTTTAATATCAATAATTTCCATATTTCCACCATCCATTACAAGCATTGGTCTAATATCAGAATCTAATACAGAATCAATTGCTTTAATTCTTTGAACTAAAGTCATTTTATCAAATGATAATGTTCCGCTAGCACTTGCATCAGCTGCTGTTTTCATTTTTTCTTCTGACATTTCAGCTCTTACATCTTTTAAAATATCAACAAGGTAGTACTCTTTTTCTTCATGTCCACCTGGCTTGATACATGATTTACAAAAAGCACCTGCTTTTGTATAATCAGTAATTTGCTCAACAGTAGTTAAGTCATTGATTCTAATAACTTCTCTAATTGTTCCTAATGAAACCCTTGCACATTCACAAACGATTACTTCAGTTTCAAAAGATTCCATATCAACACCTTTGTACTCAGCTGCTGCTTTTTTAATAACATCATAAGCCATAACTGAACAGTGCATTTTTTGAGGTGGAACGGCTGGAGTTTCTGGATTATCTCTTAATGCTTTTTCAACATCAATATTTGTAATTTTTACAGCTTCATCAACTGTTTTACCAATACAAAGTTCAGCCATAACATCAGAAGATGCGATAGCAGTACCACAACCAAAAGATTTGAATTTTGACTCTAAGATTTTATCATTAGCTTCATCAACTGCCCAATATAATCTTACAGCATCACCACATGATTCAGCTCCAAAGTCTGCAACAATTAGTTTTGCTCCAAGTGCTGCTGCTCTTTCTTCTGTGATTTCACCTTGGTGAGATGGGTTATTCATTCTATTTACTACTTGATTTGAGTATTCATCCCAAATAGATCCACTAATTAAACTATTTTTTGCCATGAAATTTTCCTTTTAAATTATTCTTATTTTTTATTATAAACCAGATTTATGACATGAAGGTGCATAAGCATATGAGCTTGAAATCCCTCTTAATCTAGTAACCGCATTTTTTATAACAGTAATTGCATAATCAATTTGCTCTTCTGTATTAAATCTACTTAAAGAGAATCTAACACCCGTATGAGCTAATTCACTATCGCTTCCAAATGCATTCATAACAGGATTAGCTTCCAAATCTTCACTAGCACATGCACTTCCTGTAGATGCCCCAATTCCATTTTGATTTAAATCCCATAACATAGACTCACCCTCAACTCCCCTAAAAGAGATTAAAGTTGTATTTGGTGTTCTATTTGCAGTTCCACCAATTACTACAGTTTCTGGCAATTCTAAAATAGCTGCTTCTAGTTTATCTCTTAATTTACTAACATGATTTTTTTCATAAGCTAAAGCCATAGTTGAAGTAGCAAGCTTCATAGCCCATCCCATTCCAACCATTGAAGCAACATCAACAGTTCCAGCTCTGTGTCCACCCATTTGCTCACCACCATGTAATAATGGAGTTAAATCGTAACCTTTTCTAACATATAAACCACCAACACCTTTTGGTCCATGGAATTTATGAGCTGAAAAAGATAAATAATCTACATTGAAATCTTGAACATCAACAGGAACTTTTCCTATTGCTTGTGTTGCATCTGTATGAAAAGCAATTCCAGCTTCTTTACAGATAGTTCCGATTTCTTTGATTGGGAAAATTTTTCCTGTTTCATTATTTGCCCACATAATTGATACAAGTGCTGTATCTTCTCTTATATAATCTTTTACTGAGCTAGCTTCTAATACACCATCTTCATTTACAGGAAGATAAGTAACTGAAACACCTTGTGATTCTAAGAACTTACATGTTGCTGTAACTGCTGGATGCTCTACTTCTGAAGTAATAATATGATTTTTATTACCGTTTAAAATTTTATCAATCCAAATACCTTTTATAACTGTATTAATACTTTCTGTTGCATTTGACATGATGATAATATCATCTTCATCAGCTGCATTAATTCCCTCATATAAGAAATTTAAAGCTTCAACCATCTTAGGGTGAGTTCCTGCTCCAAATTTGTGTAATGAATTTGGGTTTCCGTATATGTCACAAAAAAATGGTTTCATCTCTTCATATACTTTTGGGTCAACTATCGTTGTTGCATTATTATCTAAATAAACTTCCATTATATTTCCTAATATTTTTTAATTTTATATGCAAAATCTATTCCAAAATTACTTTTGATAAGCTTTACTAAAATTTTTCTTGTATTCTAATCTAAATAGGATAAGAATTGTCTTAATTGATTTATTTTAAATTACTTAAGTATAAATAAGTAACAAAAATCAATTTAGATTTTCTATTAAATTATTTTTTTTAAAATTTACGGAGCATTATATTCAAATAAAAATAAATAAAAAGAGTTATAAATAAAGTTTTGTTAAGTTTAGAATGAGATAATAACAAAAATATTTATAGAAGGTTTAAAATGAAAAAAATTATTTCAATTATTACACTTACTTTCTTATCTCTATTCTTTGTTGCATGTGACAATAAATCAGAAATAAAAAGTGAGAAAAAAGAAGAGAAACAAGTATTAAAAGTAGGCATGGAATTAGCTTATCCTCCATTTGAGATGAGCGATAAAGATGGGAATCCACAAGGGGTGTCAGTTGATTTTGCTAAAAAACTCGGTGATTATTTAGGAAAAGAAGTTGTTATTGAAAATACAGCATGGAGTGGATTAATTCCATCACTTAAAACTGGAAAAATTGATTTAATTATCTCTTCAATGACAATTACAGATGAAAGAAAAAAATCTATTGATTTTTCTATTCCCTATGCACAAACAGCACTAGCTATACTTGCAAATAAAGAATCAAATGTAAATTCTATTGATGATTTAAATGTTGCAGGTAAAAAAATTGCTGTTAAAAAAGGCTCAACTGGACATATTTATGCAACAGAAAATCTAAAAAATGCTGAAATTTTAGTATTTGATAAAGAAAATGCTTGTGTTTTAGAAGTTGTTCAAGGAAAAGCTGATGGATTTTTGTATGATCAGTTAACAATTTATAAAAATTATGCTCAACATAAAGATACAACAGTAGCACTTTTAAAACCATTTCAAAAAGATTTTGAATACTGGGGAGTTGCACTTAGACAAAATGATCCTTTAAAAGATCAGGTTAATGAATTTATTACAAAAGCAAAAGCAGATGGTACATTTGCAACTTTTGCACAAACTCATTTAAAAGATGCAAAAGCAACTTTTGATGAATTAAATATTCCATTTTTCTTTTAGGATAAAATTATATTTAATTTAAAAAAATACTTCATTCATGAATTAGACTTCAAGAAAATAAATCCTTTATCAAAAAGGGTTTATTTTTTTAATTTTTTATTAATCTCTATTTTAATCTGTTCATCTATTTATATTATGTTTTCAAGTATGACTTACAATTTTAACTGGGCCCATGTATATGAGTACAAACAAAAATTTATAAATGGTTTTTTTATGACTGTAATAATTTCTTTTTTTGCACTAATATTAAGTTTCTTGATTGGATTATTTTTTGCTTATGCTCAAAATTCAAAATTAATAATATTAAGATTCTTTGCTAGATTTTATATAGAGATTATAAGAGGTACACCATTACTTGTACAAATACTGATTTTCTTTTATGTATTTGCAAATAATTTAGGTTTTGAAAATAGATATATTGTAGGAACTTGTATTTTGGCTATTTTTTCAGGAGCTTATGTATGTGAAATTATAAGAGCAGCTATTGAATCAATAGAAAAAGAGCAGTTTGAAACATCATTAAGTTTAGGAATGTCTAACTATCAAATGTATCGTTATATCATCTTCCCTCAAGCTTTTAAAAGAATGCTTCCCGCACTTACGGGGCAGTTTGCCTCAATTATAAAAGACTCTTCATTATTATCAATAATTGCTATTAGTGAATTTACAATGAATGCTCAAGAAGTTGATGCAATCACTTACTCAACATTAGAGAGTTATATTCCTCTTGCTATTGGATATTTAATCTTAACTTATCCTATTTCATACTATACTAAGAGCTTAGAAAAAAAGATTAAATAATAAAAGTTTTAGAAGACTTTTCTTCTAAAACTCACTACTAAAGGTAGCAAGATAATTAATAATATCTCCATTTTCATTTTTCAAAGAACTAATTTTCAAGTATTCTTCATAAATCGTTCCATCTTTTTTAATATTTTTTAAATATCCACTCCACTTCTCATTTACTTTTATTTCATTCCACATATTTTTATAAAACTCTTTATTTTGTAAATTCGAAGCTAGTATTGATGGATTCTTTCCATATACTTCATTTAATTCATAACCTGTTATTTTACTAAATGCTTTATTTATTAAAATAATATTATTATTTTCATCTGTAATAATTATTCCTTCTAAGGATTGCTCAAATATTTTTAAAGATAATTCAACTTTAAGTTCAGCATTTCTTTTACTATTTGATTCAATAAGTAAATTTTTATGTAGATTTTTTATTGCATTTTGTAGTTTTCCTATTTCATCATTTGAAGCTTTTTGTGGAAATTCTACTTTTTTATTATTTGCAATATCATCAACTATTTTACTTAATTTTGTAAGTGGCTTAGAAATTATATTTGAAATAAAAACACCAATTATGCTTGCTATTAATCCTAAAAATATACTAATTAATAAAATTGTACTTGTGTTTTGCTCAGCAATTCTAAATGCATCATCAAGTGGTTGTCGTACTATTACTTTCCATGAAAAACCCTTATATTCTTCAAACCCATTACTTACACTACTTGCAGTAAGATATTCAAAATTATTATTCCAATCAATTATTTTATAACTTGCTTTATCTGATTCAAATGATTGTGCAACATTTGATGAAACTTCTGAAATATTAGTTCTTTCTGTGTTTTCAGGCCCAACTAAAATCAATCCATCTTTTGATAATAGAAAAATTTCTACACCATGTTCTTTTTGGATACTTCTAATTACATCTCTTGTCCATTGCCAAGTTAAATGAGTACATAAGACACCTAATGTTTTTCCTTCTTTACTAATAACAGGAAAAGCAACATCAGAAAAGTATATAGCTTCACCACTATTATTTGGTAAAAGCTTTGCTAAAAGTAGTGCATCATGAACATCTCCTATATAAGGTGACACTAGGCCATTTGGATGCCAAGGTCTAGCTTTTACATTTTTTCCTTCTAGATATTCGTTTGTACCAACTTGAACTGTACCATCTACTAAAGCATAACCAATCCATTCATGATGATTATAATTATCTTTTATTTTTTGTATAAACTCTCTTTTTTCTTCTATAGTACTATTTTCACTAGTCATTACGGGCAAGGAAGATGCAAATTTCATTTCTCTATATCTTTCTAACATTTCTCTATCAAGAATATCATTAACTCTTTTTGATAATTTTATTAAAGATTCACCTGAATTTATCTCTAATTGTTTATTAGATACAGTATTAGAATAAAATCCTACCAATATTGCTACAACAAATGTTAAAATACCTACTAAAAATGAAAACTTTAAACTTATACTATACTTCATAAAACAAACCCTATTATAAATTTTTTCTATCTAAAATAATTGAAAAACACGCGCCCTTGTAACTATTAAAATAATAAGTAAACTCTTTATTCTCAACAGAAATATTTCCTTTTAATTTCTTATCAATAATCTCATATGCGCTAAAAAGTCCCAATCCCACTCCATTTGAATTATGTTTTGTGGTAAAGTATGGATCAAAAATCTTTTTTATTATACTTTTTGGTATTCCACCTGCGCTATCTTGTACTTCTATTATTATATGCTCTTTTTTTTCATAAATGCTAACTATTATCAAACCTTCATTTGTAAAGTCTTTCGCATTTTTTAATAAATTTATAATTACTTGCTTAAGTTCACTTTCATATGTAAATAGTTCAATATCATTTAAATTTTCTATTAAAATCACATTTTTACTACTTATTTCTTCTTTAAACATCAAAATACATTGATTAACAATATCTTTTAAGTTAAATTTTTTCTTTTCTAAATTACCTTCAAAATAATTTCTAAAATCCTCTATGGTATTAGATAAATAATTAGTATTCTTAAGTATTGCATTTAAATTTTCAATTAACTCTTTATCTTCTAAAATATTACACTCTTTTTTTAGTTTTAATCCACTTGCTAAAACAGAAATTATACTTAAAGGTTGGCGCCATTGATGGGAAATATTTTGAATCATTTCTCCTAATGCTGCCATTTTTGTTTGTTGAGATATTATATAATCTTTGTTTTTTTCTGATTGAATTTTTCTATATTTGTAGTTAATATAAAAAAAATAAATCAATATGAATAAAAATAAAATAAAAAGCATTTTATAATAGTTGTACATTACTTGCTCTATATAATCTGAATTTTTATATAAAACCATATAAGCTGAATTTATTTCATTTTCTACATTTTTAATAGGTAAAAAAGATATTGCTAAATATTTTCCATCAATTTTTTTATATAGCGAAAACATTTGACTATTTTGCATTTTTGATGAAATTAGCTCTTTTTCATCTTCTGTATAAAAATTTTTGCTTGAATAATGAATGAACTCTTTATTATCTTCTTTATATATATAATCTTTATTTTCATTACTTAGAGCCACTTGCAAATTCAACCATCATAAACTAGTGAATTTGTAAGACTACCGAACTTCTCAACCAGATCTTTTTAACTTTTAATCATTTTACTGCTTTATGGGTCAATTTTAGTTAAAAGCTTTTATTGGGTGCGTGCTTGATGGTCGCGTTGTAAAAGTGAGCTAATTTTAGTGTGTTTAGCTAAAAAGTCATGTCACCAGTTTCAAACTCTGATGAATACAAACTGAAAGTATTCCAAATGCTAGGACGGAAGCTACTTTTGTAGCTCCTTGATAGTAAATTGTATTACACCCGAAATCTTCTTTGAGGTATTTATTTACTCGCTCAACCATACTTCTTTGGTTATAGTGATGTGTATCAGAACTTTGAACAAGGCTTAACATTTCAAACTTCTTTTGTTCATCTTTTTGAACTTCTATTTTTACTTTGAGTTCTTTCGAGTTTTTAGGATTGATGTCTATGATTGGACGATGTCCTAATGCAGTTGAAAACTCTCTAATAATATCTGCATCATATCCTGCATCTTGTAAGTCATAAAGATAGTTCACTCTTTTGCTTGTTTCTTGTATCAAAGGGAGTGATACTGATGAGTCATGTACATTAGCACCTGAATAAAATGCTATTATTGGTATATCTCCATCTACTGCACTAATATGCAGTTTACCGCCTATCCATACTTCTTTATTGCCTTTGGAATTTTGTTTTATACCAACTCCGCACTCTGTAGAGACTAAACATAGCATCTCTTCTACTGTTTGCATTTCTTTTTGTTGTTCTAATATCTTTGGTTTTATTGCTTCTCTTGCTTCGCCTTTTTTAGGACGACCAGCTTTTCTCTTGACCTTTTTTACTTTCTCTTTTTTTACAGCTTTTTCTCTGAGTGGTATTTTTGTGGCATCTGTTGCATTATAAAAAAATGTCTTTTGACTTAGATACTCTTTGACAAACTGTTCATGAGTCTTCTGAGCTATATTTAAATCACTTAATTCTTTGAATACTCTACTAAATTTCGATTCACTTGGAATATCATTTGTATATCTCCATCCACACAATACTCGTAGTGTTCTGTCAATACGAAGTCTATCTATAAGGTCTCGTGTTGTTTGGAGATTATAAACACTTTTTGCTATAAAAGCTCTCGCAATCTCTTCCCTATCCTTTGGAGTATTTGTGAGAGATACTACTATAACATTTTTCTCAATTTGTGCAAAATCTAATATCTTGATAAGTTTTTGCTCTTTATTTGATAACTCATCTAATCTAAGTTCCTCTTTTAAAGCAGGAAAAAGTGAGTTTTCAAGATTTAAAACCTTAGTCCATATTTTAGATAGACTTGAAGATATTTTTGGTAAAATAGTTTCCATAAGTTGAATCGCTCTTCTGTTAAATTTTTGTAGTAAAAAATTATAACTTATCTGAAGTTCAATTCAACTTTTTAAAATTTAAATCAGCTTAAATTACGGGTTGTTTTTTATAATCTGCAAGTGGCTCCTTATTTTAAACTCTTTTAAATATTCGGGGAAAATTTTATATTCAGCTATAGATTTTTTAATTAAAAAATGACTATCAACATTAAAATTCATTTCAAAATTCTTTTCAAAAAAATCAGAACTAACAGACAATTCAACACTCCCTATATGAAACAATTTCTCATCAAATAAAGGATAAACAAATCTAAAACCATCTACTATTTTTCCTATTTCAAATCCATGAACTGGCTTTAGATTTTTATTAACTTCAGAAACACTAAATCTATAATCACTTAGATTATCTCCAAATGTATCAATCTTATGCATTCTTAAAAAACTAGTATTATCAGGAAAATGAAAGTGAACTTGATAAAACTTGTAACCTAATAATCTATTATAATCAGCAATCAAGTTATCATATAATTTTTTTCTATATACAGCTTTAGTTGCATCATCTTTTTTATAAGCATATTTTACAAGATTGTAAATTTCAGGTTTATTTACTATTCCATAAAAACTATTTTGAGAAAGTTTATTAAAATTGTCATAAATAGTATGGTATTGCGTTGCATATAATAGTTCTGTATTTATCAAAAAATTATTAATATTATTTTCCATCTGAGTTTTAAAGTAATAAAATGATGAAAAAAGTAGGAAGAAAAATATCACTATTGATAAAAGTGATTCTTTTAAAAAATTTTTTAGATTATTAATATTCATTTATACTTTTCGATATGTTTAGATAAGCTATTGTAACATAAAGTCTATAAAATTACTTTAGATTATTTCACTTAAATAATTATTTGTTCATTAAAGAAGAGGATTAAAAACAAAAAAAATAAGATAAAATAGTGACAATTAAATAAATCTTTTAAATAGGATAGATTTTATCCTATTTAAGTATTTCTTAATAATTATGGTGTTATATTTCAAATAGGACTATTTATATCCTATTTAAAAAATTCAAATAAAATATTGGAGAAGTCATGAGCGAAAACAAACAAATACATGACGTAATAAACAAAGAATATAAACTCGGATTTGAGACTTTAGTACAAAGTGATACTTTTGCAAAAGGATTAAATGAAGATGTAATAAGAGCAATAAGTGCCAAAAAAGATGAACCATCATGGCTTTTAGATTTTAGGCTTAAAGCCTATGCTAAATGGCTAAAAATGGAAGAGCCATCATGGGCACATTTAAACTATCCAAAAATTGATTATCAAGATATTGCTTATTATTCAGCACCAAGAAAAGCTTTAGATTCTTTAGATGAAGTGGATCCAGAAATATTAAAAACTTATGAAAAATTAGGAATTCCACTTGAAGAACAAAAACAATTAGCAGGTGTTAAAACAGTTGCAGTTGATGCTGTATTTGACTCAGTTTCAGTAAAAACAACATATCAAGATGAGCTTGAAAAACTAGGAATCATCTTTTGTTCAATTTCTGAAGCAGCTCATAAATATCCTGAGCTTGTAAAAGAGTATTTAGCATCAGTTGTACCTGTTGTTGATAACTATTTTGCCTGTTTAAATAGTGCAGTATTTACAGATGGAAGTTTTGTATATATTCCACCAAACACACGTTGTCCGATGGAATTATCAACTTACTTTAGAATAAACGCCCTTGATACAGGACAATTTGAAAGAACTTTAATCATCTGTGATGAGAACTCTTATGTATCATATAATGAAGGATGTTCAGCTCCCACAAGAGATGAAAGACAACTTCATGCAGCAGTTGTTGAATTAGTTACATTAAAAGATGCACAAATAAAATATTCAACTATTCAAAACTGGTTTCCAGGTGATGATAAAGGAAAAGGTGGAATTTTAAACTTCGTTACAAAAAGAGGTTTATGTAAAGGTGATAATTCAAAAATATCTTGGACACAAGTTGAAACAGGATCTGCAATTACTTGGAAATATCCTTCCTGTATACTTGCTGGTGACAATAGCGTTGGAGAATTTTACTCAGTTGCCATCGCTTCTAAATCTCAGCAAGCAGACACAGGAACAAAAATGGTTCATTTAGGTAAAAATACTAAATCAACTATTATTTCAAAAGGAATTTCAGCAATGCATGGTGTAAATGCATATAGAGGACTTGTAAGAGTTGGGAAAAATGCTAGCAATGCTAGAAATATTTCTGAGTGTGATTCACTTTTAATTGGAAATAAATGTCATGCTCATACTTATCCATATCATGAAATTAGAAATAGCTCTGCAAATATAGAACACGAAGCTACAACTTCAAAAATCTCTGAAGAGCAATTATTTTATATTTCCCAAAGAGGAATAAGTGAAGAAAATGCAATAGCTATGATCGTAAATGGTTTTTGTAAAGAAGTTTTAAAAGAATTACCAATGGAATTTGCAGCAGAAGCAAAAGAATTATTAAGCATATCATTAGAAGGAAGTGTGGGTTAAATCATGGAAAAAAATACAGTATTAAAAATAGAAAACTTAGAAGTAAGTATAAATGAAACACAGATTTTAAAAGGTTTAAATTTAGAAATTAAAGAAGGTGAAGTTCACGCTTTAATGGGAACAAATGGAGCTGGAAAATCTACTTTAGTAAAAACATTAAGTGCACACTATGACTGTGTTGTTACAAATGGAGCAATAACTTACAAAAAGAAAAACCTTCTTGATTTAGATGTAGCGCAAAGAGCCAATGAAGGTATTTTTATGAGTTTCCAATCTCCTATTGAAGTTCCAGGAGTAAATAACAGCTACTTTTTAAAAACAGCAATAAATGAAAAAAGAAAATATAACGGTTTAGAAGAAATCGATGCTATGGAATTTTTGAAAAATGTAAAAGAAGAAACAAATAAATTTAATATTGATAGAAAACTATTACAAAGAGATTTAAATGCAGGATTTTCAGGTGGTGAGAAAAAAAGAAATGAATTAGTTCAACTTTTAATGCTACAACCTGATTTAATTTTATTAGATGAAATAGATTCAGGACTTGATGTTGATGCTATTAAAACTGTTGCAAATGTAATAAATTCTATGCTAGATGGTAAGAGATCAATTTTAATGATTACTCACTATGATAGACTTCTTGAGTTAATTAAACCAGATTTTGTACATATTTTAAATGATGGGAAAATTGCAAAAACAGGAGATTATACTTTAGCTTTAGAACTAGATGAAAAAGGTTATGAAGCAATAGGAATTAAAGATGAAAATAAATGATATAAAAGGATTAATCCTTCCTAATAAAAAAGATGAAGAGTTCTTAAAAATCAATCTTGATGCCCTATTCTCTTATGATTTTAAAGAGCAGCAAACTTATGAATTTGATATTATGGGATTAGAAACTATTGAAGATAAAAACACTTATGATAGTATTTTATTTGATATTACAAGAAGTATTGATAACACTCAAAAAGTTATCACTATAAATAAAAATATTGCAGAGCCTATTTTTTTAATTCATAAAATAAAAGAAGATGAAACATTTTTTACAAATTCACTAAAAATAAAAGTTGCAAAAGGTATAAAAGCTCAACTAGTTGAAGTTTTTGTAACAAACTCTAAGAACAGTTTATATAGTGTAAATAGAAATTTTGAACTTGATGAAAATGCAAACTTAGAGTATGTAAAAGTTCAAGATATAAATGAATCTAACTCTTTTATATTTAACTCGAATATTGAGCAAAAAAACAGTTCAAATATTGATTTTACAAACTTTGAGTATGGAAATGGATTTATCTTAAATAATTTTATAAACAATATTAATAGTGAAAAAATCACTTATAATCTAAATGGTTTAGTAAAATTAAAAGATGATACAACTTGTTCAAATCTTATAAAAACAGTTCATAATGCGCAAAGTTCGATTAGTGATATAAACTATAAACACTCTTTAAAAGATAGTTCAAAAGCAGTGTTTAAAGCCAAATCACTTGTAAATGAAACAGCTTTATTTACAAAAGCTTTTCAAAATACAAATACAATATTATTAAGTGATGATGCTGTGATTTTTGCTCAACCACATCTTGAGATTAATATAGATGAACTAGAAGCAAGTCATGGAGCAACAACTGGAACTTTAGATAAAGAGCAACTTTTATATCTAGAATCAAGAGGAATACCAAAAGAGTTGGCATATGATATTTTACTAAAAGCTTTTGAAGAAAAAATTGCTAATAATATAAAAGATGAAATTATCAAAGAGTTCATAGAAATTTATGAAAGAAGTAAATATGTTTAAAAAAGATTTTCCATATTTTCAAAACTCTCAAATAATTTATTTGGATAATGGAGCAACAACTCAAAAACCAAAATCTGTGATTGATTCACAAGTTGAGTATTATGAAAAGTATTGTTCAAATACCCATAGAAGTAATTTTGGTCATGCAAATAAAGCAACACAAGAGTTTGAAAATACAAGAGTTATTTTAAAAGATTTTATAAATGCATCTTCAAAAGAAGAAATTATCTTTACAAAAGGTGTAACGGAATCTATAAATTTTATTGCAAGTTCATTTGCTGCAAATTTTAAAACAGTAATTATTTCTTCGCTTGAACACCATTCAAATATCGTACCTTGGCATATGCAAGGAAGATCTTTGGGAAATGGTCTTGAAGTTGTAAATTGTAATGATAATTTAGATTTTGATATGAAACATTTTGAACAGTTATTAAAAGCAAATCCACATTCATTTGTAAGTGTAACTCATATTTCAAATGCCTTTGGAAAAATCCATGATATTGAAGCTATTACAAAATTAGCTCATTCTTATGGTGCAGTTGTTTTAATAGATGGTGCTCAAAGTTTAGCTCATATGAAAGTAGATATGCAATATTTTGATTGTGATTTTTTTGCTATTTCAGGCCATAAAACATTTGCACCAACAGGTGTTGGAGCTATTTATGTAAAAGAAAAACATTTAAAAGAGTTAAAACCTTATCAAACAGGAGGAGCAACTATTCATGAAGTGGATTTTAATAGCTCAACTCTACTTGATTCTCCATATAAATTTGAAGCAGGAACTCAAAATATAGCAGGTGTTATAGGGTTTGGAAAAGCTTTAGAGTATATTGATAAAATTGGATATGAAAATATTGAAGCAATTGAAAATAGTGTTTATACATATTTAAATGAACAACTCTCTACTCTTCCTGATATTATATTTTATAATGATATTAGTGATTCTATAGGAAGTAGAAGTTTTAACTTTAAAGGTATAGTTCATGATGATATTGGAATTTTAGTTGATAAAATGAAAATAGCTCTAAGAGTTGGTCATCATTGTGCTCAACCTATAATGAAAAAATTAGGTGTAAAAGGAACAATAAGAGTTTCAACGGCATTTTATAATAATTTTAAAGATGTAGATGCACTAATTGTTGCACTTAAAAAAGCTTTGGATATGTTAAAGGATTAAAATTGAATATTATAGAAAAAAGAGTAAATGATATAAAAGAAGACTTAGATTTTTTTGAAGATGAATTACAAAAATATGAATATATTATTGATTTAGGTAAAAAATTAGAAGCATTTGATGAAAAAGATAAAGTAGCAGAAAATATAGTTCATGGTTGCACATCACAAGTTTGGCTAACCCATGAAATAAAAGATGGAAAGATGTATTTTCATGGAACTAGTGATGCAATAATCGTTAAAGGTTTAGTTTATATGATTTTACAAATCTTCTCTGATTCTACTATTGAAGAATTAAAGCAAATTGATATGGATATAGTTCATGAACTAAAATTAAGTGAAGTTATTACTCCAAATAGACAAAGTGGAGTAATTGGAATGATGAAAAAAATAAAAGAATATGCAATAAACGCATAAAGGATAGAAAATGGAAACAACTTTTGATTTAAAAGATATAGAAGAAAAAGTAATAGTAAATTTAAAAAATGTATTCGATCCTGAAATACCAACAAATATTTATGACCTAGGATTGATTTATAATATAGAGTTTGATATAAACAGCAATTACTTATATTGTACTATAACTATGACTCTTACAAGCCCAACATGCCCAGTAGCAGAAAGCTTACTAGAGCAAGTAAAATATGTAGCATTAGCTGTTGATGAAATAGATGAAGCTTTTGTAAAACTAGTTTTTAACCCACCTTGGGATCCATCTATGATGAGTGAAGACGCAAGAGAAGTAATGGGAGCAAGTGGAGCAGCTATGGCTTTTTAAGCCATAGTTTTTAAAATTATCTAAAAATTTATCATTTTTCAAACTATATTGGCTAAATAAGTATACAATAGAAAAAAAGCTAATAAGGAAAAAAATGAGAAACTACAATGACTAACACAAGTGAAATTATAATTGGCTCACTATCATATATCTGGCATCTAATCCCAATAATTATTTTTATAATATTATTAAAAAGATTCATTTCCACAAGAGATAATAAAAAACGAAAAAGGCAAAATGAAGAAAATGAAAAAAATGGCCTAACATTAGAATTACGTACAATAAAAAGATACGAAGACCTAGGATATAAAGTAGTTTCAAATAAAATACAAAATGAAAACATAGATATGATTTGCTATAAAGATGATAAAACAATCTTAGTAAAATGTAAAAATAGTTTTGATTCAAAATCAATTAAAGAAGAAGATATAGTGGCATTTTATGATGATGCAATCAAGTACATCAATGCAAATAATATAAAAGAAAAAAATGCAGTTTTTAGATATGCAGTACCATATAAAGATATTTTTCATAAATCTGCAATCAAAATATTAGACGATGATTATTATAACTGCAAGTATATTCTTGTTTAAAAATTTCCTATATTACTTATCTTAATAATTTATAACTTTTATCAATTAATTTCGACACAAATTACAGCAATAATAAACAATATACTTAGCACTAATAAACTATTTATATAGCAATAAAAAAGAAGATTTAATTTATAAAAAACTCTACAATTCTAAATATTTTTATTAAATCTAAAAGGCAAATAAAATGAAAAAAATTTCTAAAGTACTTATTGCAAACCGTGGAGAAATCGCTCTTAGAATTATAAGAGCATGTAAAGAACTTGAGATAAATAGTGTTGCTATTTTCTCTGAAGTTGATGTTGAGGGTATTTGGGTTAGAAAAGCGGATGAATGTTATCCAATTATGGGAGATCCAATTAAAGCCTATTTAGATTATAGTGTAATTATTTCAATTGCAAAAAAAGCTGGATGTGATGCTATTCACCCAGGTTATGGATTTTTAAGTGAAAATGCTGATTTTGCACAAGCATGTCAAGATAATGGAATCATATTTATTGGTCCAAAACCTGAGCATATTGAACTTTTTGGTGATAAAATGGCTTCAAAAGTAGCTATGAAAAAAGTTGGAGTTCCAGTTCTTGAAGGAACTAATGAACCTGTTAAAGATATTCATGAAGGTGAAAAAATAGCTAGAGAAATTGGGTTTCCAGTTATCATCAAAGCTGCATTTGGTGGCGGTGGAAGAGGAATGAGAATTGTAAAACTTGAAAAAGATTTCAAAGATATGTATGAAAGTGCAACAAATGAATCTATGAAATATTTTGGTAGAGATGAAGTTTTCATTGAAAAATATGTTGAAAATCCAAGACATATAGAAATTCAAATTATTGCGGATAAGTATGGAAATGTTCTTCACTTAGGAGAAAGAGATTGTTCTATTCAAAGAAGACATCAAAAAGTTATTGAAATAGCTCCAAGTCCAAGACTTAATAATGAAACAAGAAAAGAGCTTTATAGAATTGCAACAAAAGCTATGTTCAAATTAGGATATGAAAGTGTTGGAACTGTTGAGTTTTTAGTTGATGAGCAAAATAATATTTACTTTATTGAAATGAATACAAGAGTTCAAGTTGAGCATCCTGTAACTGAAACTATCACAGGTGTTGATATTATTCAAAGAATGATAGAAATAGCTGAAGGTGATAAATTACAATTCTTACAAGAAGAAGTACAATTTAGAGGTTATGCAATTGAGTTTAGAATAAATGCTGAAAATCCACAAAAAAACTTTATGCCAGGAACTGGAACAGTTAGCAAATACTTAACGCCAGGTGGTCCAGGTGTTAGAATAGATACAAGTATTTATTCAGGATATAAAGTTCCTGCAAACTATGACTCAATGATTGGAAAACTAATCGTTTGGTCTTTAACTTGGGAAGGTGCTGTTAAAAAAGCGAAAAGAGCTTTAGATGAGTTTTATATCGAAGGTTTCCCTACAAATATTCCTCTTCATAGAGAAATAGTAAGAGATGCTGATTTTATAGCTGGAACTTTTAATACTAGTTATTTAGATAAAAAAATGGACATATTTAAATTACATAGTGAAGATAATATGAAAAAAGAAGAAGAAAAAATAGCTAATATTGTTAAACTTATGGAAACTATTAATAATAATAAAATAAAAGTAAAACACTAAATAGTTTCTACGTAAAAATTTATCTTATTTTCATATTTTAAAGTGTATTATTTATAATATACAAAATATGAAAATAAGTTGTGGTAAGTTTATATTACTAACAACAAAAAGTTTAATAAATGAGAAACAAAGAAGAACCAAAATCAAAAATATTTCCATATTTACTAATGATATCAATTATTGTAATCTTAGCAATAGTATATATCTTCTTTTCAGATAGAAAAGGTTTTAATATAACATTATCTCCTCAAGAAAAAAGCTCTCCTGCAACACCATCTCAATTAAAATGGCATGATAATTTTAAAGGAATTGATAATATGAAATAATTAGGACTTATACTGCTTTTTTTGATAGAATAGTAAGTATTATTCCTATAAATATAACTACAGTTGATATTAAAAGAGTTGTTGTTAAAACTTCATTTAGAAATATAACACTTATAAAAATAGCAATCAATGGTATAAATAACTGAATAATTCCAGCTGTTATAAACTGCATTTTAGGCAATGCTTCATACCATAAAACATAACCAATAGCAGAGGTTAAACTTCCTGATATAAATGCTAGAAATAAACCTTTTTCATCAAAAAAAGTATTTTGGGGAGAAAATAAAATATAAAATAATCCTACAAATACAACTGCCTTTCTAAAGTTATCCATAGTGTTATATAAAGAACTAGTAGATTTTTTCCCAAGAACTGTATAAATAGCCCATGCCACACCAGCAATTATCATCAAAAAAGCATGATATAAAGATACTTCAAATGATTCTTTTGGATATAAAAGATAAATCAAACCAAATAAAGCAATACTCATTCCTAATATTTTTTGTAAATTTATTTTTTCTTTATGAAATAGTGAAAATACAAGCATTACAATCTGAACCACTGCAAATAAAAGAAGAGTTCCCAGTCCAGCTTCCATATTTAAAAAAGAGTAGGAAAAGCTTATTGCATATAAAAAAAGCATAAAAGAACTAAGCCAATTTGATTTTAAATTCACTGATATATTTTTTGTTTGATATGCATAAATTAAAACAAGTGTTACTGCACCAAAAAATAGTCTAAAAAATGTAAAAGAAAATGCATCGATATGATTATTACCTAATGCTAATTTCCCAAAAATAGAGTTAAATCCCAAAAAGAATAATGATAAAAGTATTATAAAAATCAGTTTGTAATTTGTTGCGTAATTCATTTTATACTATATCATAAAAATTTCTTTTCTGATGTAATGAAAAGCTTAAAAAGATTGTTGAAAAAGATACTAAATAACTAGTATCTTTTTCAAATGTTTTAGTTAGAAATTTATTTTACTAAATCTCTTTTTTTGAAGAGAATTTTTGTTTTATTCTTAAAACACCATAGAAAAACAATGGAATAAATAAAACTCCAATAATCATAGCAGCTGCCATTCCACCAACAACTGTTGTACCAATGATATGTCTACTTGCACTTCCTGCACCTGAACTTAAAGCAAGTGGTAATGTACCTGCAATAAATGCTAATGAAGTCATAATAATAGGTCTAAATCTTAATTTAGCAGCTTCAATAGTAGCTTCAAGAAGTGGCATTCCATCTCTTAATTTATCCATTGCAAACTCAACAATTAAAATTGCATTTTTAGCACTTAAACCAACAAGGGTAATTAAACCAACTTGGAAATAAATATCAGCTTCTAATCCTCTTAAATAAACAGATAACGCCGCACCAAAGATTCCAAAAGGAATAGAAATAATAACAGCTAATGGAATACTCCAGCTCTCATAAAGAGCAGCAAGAATTAGAAATACAAAGATAGCTGCATAAACTGCTGTATAATTACCTTCTGATGATAATTTTTTCTCTTGATATGTTGTTCCTGACCAAGCTATTGTATACCCTTCAGGTAATACAGATTTTGCAATTTCTTCAATTGCAGTTGTTGCATCACTTGAAGCAAATCCAGCACCTGGAGTTCCTGTAACTTGAGCAGAGTTAAACATATTAAATCTTTGAATAACACTAGCTCCAACATCTCTTTTAATTGTTACTAATTCACTAACTGGAATTAAATTTCCTAAATCAGATTTCACAAAGATATTTTTGAAATTATCTTTTGTAGATCTAAATTCTGATTCAGATTGAATATTTACATGGAAAGTTCTACCATAAAGATTGAAATCATTTATATATCCTTTTCCAAAACTATTTTGAATTACTGCATAAACAGAGCTTATATCAACACTCATTGATTTTGCTTTTTCTTTATTTACTGTTAGCATATATTTAGGAACATTAGCATTTAATGTTGTTCTTACAGCCATTAATCTTTTATCTTGTGCAGCTTTTGCAACGATTTCTTGAGTGTATGCACTTAATGCTTGAATATCTCCACCTGTTCTATCTTGAATCCACATCTCAAATCCGCCTGTTGTACTCATACCCATAATTGGAGGAGGATTAACAGGAATTACAAAGGCATCTTTATTTGTCATCATAAATTGACCCATAAGTTTCCCTGCAATTACTTTAGAATTTTGTTCTGCAAGTGGTCTTTCATCCCAAGGTTTTAATAAGGCAAACATTAATGCAGCATCAGTTTTATAAGCAAATGTGGCAATATCTAAACCTGTAATTGCTCCAACTGATTTTACATTTGGATTTGCTAATAAATCTTTTCTAATTTCATCTGTTACTTTTAAAGATTCACCCAAAGAAGTTGATGGCATCATATATGTTAATACCATTAATACACCTTTATCTTCAGTTGGTACTAAACCTGTTGGTGTTATTTTCATAATTGCATATGTTGAATAAATTATAAAAGCAAATATAGCAAGTGAAAAGAACCATAATCTAATAGTTTGTTTAGTAATACCTATAAATACTGTTGTTAACCAGTCAAAGAAAGCATTAAATTTTCTGATTGGCCAAATTGGCTCACTTTCATGCTCTTTTAAGAAAATAGCACAAAGTGCAGGTGTCAAAGTAAGCGCAACTAATCCTGAGATTAAAACAGCAATTACAATAGTAATGGCAAACTGTTTATACATCACCCCACTAAATCCACCTGTTAGTGCAGCTGGAATAAATACAGCCGAAAGTACAAGAATAATAGCAACAAGTGGAGTTGTTAACTCTTTCATAGCTTCTATTGTTGCATCTTTAACGCTGATTTTTTTAGTTCTTAAAACCCTTTCAACATTTTCAATTACAATAATTGCATCATCAACTACCAATCCAATAGCCAAAATCATACCAAAAAGTGTAAGTAAATTTATAGAAAATCCTGCAATATAAAGTCCAGCAAATGTACCAATTACAGAAACAGGAATCGCAAGAACTGGAATAATCGTTGCTCTAAAATTACCTAAGAAAAGATAAATTAAAATGATTACAAAAAGAATTGCTTCAAAAAGTGTTTTTACAACTTCTTTGATTGATTCTTGTACAAATAGTGTTGCATCATATGGAACTCTATACTCTATATCTTCAGGAAAATTTTTTGATACTTCTTTTAAAGTTGCATCAAGTGCTGCTGATACTTCAAGGGCATTTGCTCCTGGAGCTAAGAAGATACCTACTGGAATCATTGGCTCACTATTAAATTTACCAATAGTATTAAGTGAATCAGAACCTAATTTAACCTCAGCAACATCTTTTAATTTTAATGTAGATCCATCTTTATTTGAACGAACTATAATATTTTCAAATGCTTCTACATTTTTTAATCTTCCTTCTGTACTAATTGAATATGTAAAAGGTTGAATAACATTTAAAGGTTCAGCACCAACTGATCCTGTTGAGTATTGATTGTTTTGACTATTAACAACACTTGTAATATCTTCAGATGTTAAATTATAAAATGCAAGTTTTTCAGGATTAACCCAAATTCTAATCGCATAATCTTTTGCACCAAAAACTGTAGCATCACCAATACCTTTAATTCTTTTAATATCATCAATAACATTTACTGTTAAATAATTTGAAATATATGTAGTATCATGAACTGCATTTTTAGATGTAAAAGCAATAACTTTTAACATATCAGGAGATTTCTCTTTTACAGAAATTCCTTGTCTTTGTACCTCTTCAGGTAAACTACTAAGTGCTAGTTGAACTCTATTGTTTACGTCTACTTTTGCTTGTGCAACATCAGTTCCAACATTAAAGATAACACTTAAAGAAAGTATTCCACTAGGGGATGCAGTTGATGTCATATAAGTCATATTATCAACACCATTAATTGCATTTTCTAAAGTTGTGGCAACAGTTGATGATAATGTTGTTGCATCTGCACCTGGATATGTTGCTACCACATTAATTTGTGGAGGCGTAACCGATGGATATTCTTTAATAGGTAATATATTTAAAGAAATAATTCCTGCTAATATAATAATAACAGAGACTACTGTTGAAAAAATAGGTCTATTAATAAAAAATTTTGAAAACATTTATTTTTCCTTATTTATTAATTATTTTATCAATAGCTACAGCACTACCTGGTTTAATTCTAAAGAAATTATTTACTATTACTTTATCTCCACTTTGTAAAGGACCACCTGCTACTATAAATTTATCACCACTTTCATTTCCAACCATAACAGGTTTAACAGTAGCAACTCCATCTTTCTCAACAAAAACAATTGTTCCTAAAGGATTTTGTAATAAAGCTTTTTGAGGAATAGTAATAACATTTTTTTGTTCAATTCCATTTAGTGTTACTCTTGCAAAACTTCCTGGCATTAATGAGTAATCTTTATTTTCAACTATTGCTCTCATTTTTACTGTTGATGTATTTTGATCTATATTTACATCAATAAAATCTACAAAACCACTTTGTTTATTTACTTGTCCATTTACATTGATTTCAACTTGTATTTTTCCATTTTCAGGCATTTTCCATAAACCATTTTTAATATTCTCATAATCACTTAAAGGCATAGAGAAATCTATATAAACTTTATCATTTTGTGAAATTGTAACAAGTTCCATTGGAGGAGTAGCAGTTACTAAGTTACCTAAATCAATAGTTTTAAGCCCTGTAATTCCAGATATAGGAGCTTTTACCTTTGTATAATCTAAATCAATTTTTGCTTGATTTAGTTGTGCTTTTGACATAGCTAAAGAAGCTAATGCATTTTGATAAGCAGATAAGGTACTATCTCTTTGCTCTGTTGTTACTGCATTAGTGTTATATAATTTTTGAATTCTTTCCCAACTTCTTGTTGCATTATTTAGTGTTGCTTCATTCATTTTAACAGAAGCATTTGCAGCATCTAATTTTGCTTGATATAATGCATCTTCTATTTTAAATAAAACATCACCTTTATTTACAACTTTTCCTTCTTCAAAATATTTTTCTTCTAAGACCCCAAGAATTCTTGAGTAAACTTTTGCTTGTTTAAAAGAATTTATTTGTGCTGGATATTTTAAGTCTATTGCAATATTTGTTGCTTCAGGTACAATATAAACATCTGCTTTTGTTGCAGGTTTAGCATCAGCTGCAGGTTTTGCTGTTGCTGGTGCATCTGCTGCATATGTATTTGTCACAGCCCCAAATACAAGTGCTGTTGTTATTAATAATTTCTTTATATTTCTCATTTTACAAACTCCTCTAATTTTTCACCACTATAATAAATAATATTTGCTTTTTTTAACTCTAAATCATTAATTGCAACTTTTAGTGCACTTTGAGCACTGTATTTATCAGTTAATGCAGCTAAGTATGAAACATTATCAATTAGTCCAGCTTCATATTTTGCTTTTATTGTTTTATATGCACTGTTTGCTGCATTTAATCCAGCTTGTGCAGATTCAATTTTTAGTTTTCCGATTTCATAAGCTCTATTTGCTAGTTTTAAATCAACATCAGCTTTATTTTTTTCATATTCAAATTCAGATTTTAAAGCTAAGTATTTTTTAAAAGCAGCTTCATATGCTTTATTTGTAGTATCAAAATCAAAAATATCCCAAGATAAATTTATTGAAGCTACATTTCTATTATAATCATCAGTTGCATAACTTGAATCATTGTATTCTAATTCATTATGCGTATATGTATTATTCAATGTTACTTTTGGTAGTTTCCCACTTTTTGTAGCGTTTGCAGTTGATTTTAATGCTGCTAATTGATACTCAATCGCTTTTAAATCAGCTCTTAATTTATTTTCTTTTGAATCATATTCAGTAATTGTTGAACCGCTTTGAATATTAACTGATTGTCCAACTACATACTCTAAATTATGGTTTATTGTTTCTATATTTAATTCTATTTCATGTAGTGCAACTTTTGATATTTGAATATTTGATATTATTTTTTGAACTTCATCATCTGTTACAGTTCCTGCATCAAGAAACTTTTTTAATCTACTATATTGAGCTTCAAGTTGTTCTATCTCTTGTAATTTAACCTCTTTTTGAGCCACAAATGATAAATAATTATAATAATAATTTGTAACTTGTATTGCAATTTGATTTTTCAAATCTTCTAAGCTTTCACTACCACTTTTAATAGAAGATTCATAAGAATCATATGTATTACCTTTTTTTCCACCATCATACAAAGTATAAGCAACACTTCCATTTACACTTACAGAATTTTCTGGGTAAGAATATTCTTCATATGAATCATTACTATAACCTGCCCCTACACTAAATTTTGGCATGTAAGAATTTTTTACACTTTCATAACTATCTTTTGTACTTTCTATTGTAATTTTAGATGAGTCAATCATTTTATTATTTTTAGATAACTCTATTAATTGTGTTAAGTTTTCACCAAAAAGAGCGAAAGGTACAATTAAAAGAATTGAAATACTTTTTAACATTTTATATCCTTTATATTTTTACTATTAATTTATGAACTATTTTATGAACTACTGGTGCAATTACAAATATAATTGGAAAAGCACAAGCAAATGCTTTTATAAAAGCTTCTAACCAAATTAAGACAAATCCATCAACAAAATCTAAATTTATATACGTAATTATAAAACTCATTATAAAGCTCATAATTAAACTCATAAAAAAAGCGAAGACTATTTTTTCATATTTCTTATGTATCATTTTTTAATCTCTATTAACTTAAAAATCGTACTGATAAATTTCTCAAAATCTTCATTTGCATTAAAAACACTTTGAGTCATTTTTCTTAATGCTAAACCTTTTTGATAAGTTAGAATTCCATTTACTAAACCTAAAGATTCAGCTTTTAATTCACCCTCTTCAACTCCATGTGCGAATATTTTTAAAAGTTCTCCTTCAAAAAATTCATTTTTATTACAGTTGAATTCTTTCATAGCTGCATTATCTTCAGATAAAACAATAGATAAAAACTCTTTATATCCGTTAAAATGCTTTTGGTTTTCTTCATCATCACTCAAAACCATTCTAAAAAATAATGCAATTTTCTCTTTTGTTGTTTTAACTTTTTGTATTTGTTCTAATAACTCTTTATTGTGTTTCTCTATATGAATATTTATTATTTCAAAAATTATGTCTTCTTTATTTTCAAAATACTCATATATTGTTCCTTTTCCAATATCTGCTGTTTTTGCTACTTCAGCAACCGTAAGTTTTTTCATTCCTACTTCGTGAATCAAATCTGAACACTTTAAAGCTATTTCTCTTCTTTTTTCATCTTTGTTTACTTTTCGAGGACTCATCATACTCCTTTACTAAAAATTATATCAATATTTTTACTCTTGACCGACCGTCAGTCAATATTTGAGATTATATATAACTATTACTTAATTAAGATTTAAACTGACCGTCAGTCAAGTATGATTTTATAAGAAATTCTAGTGATAAAACTATTAATTATTTTGTGATAGAATAAATAAAAAGGATTTATTATGAAAAAAATTTTATTAGCTTCTCTTTTATCAATTTCTTTAGCATCAAGTTTAAGTGCATATGAATTAAATGGAAACTTAGGTGTAAAATGGACTGGATTTAAAACTATAAAAAAAGTTCCTGTTTCTGGTACTTTTAACAGTATTAAACTAGATATAAAATCATCAGAAAATCTATCTGATTTCCTAAAAAGCTCAAATGTTGTTATTCAAACAAATTCTATAGAATCAAAAGATACTGTAAGAAATAATAACATGACTTCAACTTTATTTGCACTTGCAAGTGCCGAAGTTATTGAAGGAAATATTTCAGATGTAAATGAAGATGAAAAAACTTTGATTTTAAATGTAACTATGAATGAAGTAACAAATCCTGTTAGAATGGATTATACAATTGAAAATGGAAAGATAGTAGCAAGTGGTGGAATTGATATTTTAGATTTTTCTATGCAAAAATCATACTTGGCTTTTGCAAAAAAATGTGCAGATTTACATGAAAATAAATCATTTTCAGAAGTGGATATAGAATTTACAATTCCATATAAATAAGATAAGCTTTATAGCTTATCTTATGAAGAACAAGAAAGTTTCATATTAGAAAACTTCATAGGTGTAACTTGGGCATACCTTTCAAATTTAATATGCTCATCAAATGGATTTTGTGCAATTTTTAATAAATCAACAACTCCACTATAATCTCCTTCATGGGCTTTTTCAATAGCTTCTTGAATAATATAGTTTTTTAAAATATATTTTGGATTTACTTTTTTCATAATTTCACTTCTTGTTTCAAAGCTTGTATCTTGCTCTTCACAAACTTTTTCATAAGATTCAAACCATTTTCTAAGTGGCTCTTGAAAAACTGCAATATCTAAAATAGAAGATAAATCATCAAAAGATTTGAGATTAGTTAATCTATAAAAAAACACATTGTAATCCATTTTTGAAGCTTCTAAACTTCCAAGTAATTCAAGAATCAAATGTAAATTTGAATTTCCACTTTTAGTGGCATCCAAACCTATTCTTTTATTCATCATTTTTAAATATACATTTTCATGTTGAGGCAAGAAAGTATTTAGATATGACATTAGTTTATTCTCATCACAAATTCCTTTTAAGGTATCTGCTAAAACCATCAGATTCCATCTTGCCACATAAGGTTGATTGTTATAAGAATATCTTCCTTCACCATCTGTGTGATTACATATTGCATTTTTTTCAAAATAATCCATAAATGCATAAGGGCCATAATCTATTGTAAGTCCAGCCATTGAGAAGTTATCTGTATTCATAACTCCATGTTGAAAACCATAGGTTTGCCATAAAGCTAATAATTCTGCTGTTTTATCAACTAAAGAATAAAACATTTTTTCATATTTATCCTCTTCATTTTCCAAGTGTGGATATGATTGTTTTATTACATAATCTGCCAGTTGAAATATTGCTTGTTTATTTTTTGTTCTTGCAAAAAACTCAAAAGTTCCAACTCTAATCCAAGAAGGAGACATTCTCATTACAATTGAGCAAGACTCTTCTTCCCAATCTCTATGAGCAAAAGTATCTGAATCAATAATTGCCAAAGCTCTAGTTGTTGGAATCCCTAAACCATGCATAGCTTCACTCATAAGATATTCTCTTATACTTGAACGTAAAACCGCTCTTCCATCACCACTTCTTGAATATCTTGTAAGTCCTGAACCTTTTGTTTGTAAATGCCAATTATTCACAGCACCCAAATTAATAGCTCTTCCATCACCTAGTTGTGGAACAAAATATCCAAACTGATGTCCAGCATAAACCATACTATAAGGAACGCTTCCTTCTAATACATTACTTCCATTTATAAAGTTAATAAAATCCTGTGTCTCACATTCTTTATAATCTAATCCTATTAAATCACATGCTTCTTTGTTAAATGATACTAACTTAGGATTTTTAAGTGGTGTAGGTTTTAATTTTTGATAGAATTTTTCATCAAACTCGAAGTAATCAACATCAAGTTTTATTTGGTCTAATTTCATAATTTTCTCTTTTAATAATATTTGTTTGTATATGCAAGAAGCTTACCAAAAGAGAACATAAAAGAGGATAAAATCTATCTTGTTTAAAAAAAGTGATTATTTGCTTTTAAATAAAAAATGCTAAAATATGAAATAAAATAATATAAGAAAAAGTTATAGAAATGTCATTATTTTCATTTTCAAATAATAAAGAAGAAAAAGCCCAATTAAATGCCATAGATGAACACTTTGCCGTTATTTCTTTTTCACCTGAGGGAATCATACTTGAAGCAAATCAGAATTTTTTAAATACCCTTGGTTATACAGAAAATGAAGTTTTAGGAAAGCATCATAAAATATTTTGTGATGCTAAACTTGTAAATAGTAAAGAATATTCAGATTTTTGGCATGAACTAAAAAAAGGTACTGCTCAAACATCAGAATTTAAAAGAATAAAAAAAGATGGCCACTCTATTTTTATTCAAGCATCTTACACTCCAATAAAAGATAATTCTGGAAAAGTTTATAAAATAATAAAATTTGCACAAGATGTAACTGCTAAAAAATTAGAAGATTTATATTTTAAAGGACAAATTCAAGCTATTGGTAAATCTCAAGCTATTATTGAGTTTGATATGAATGGAATTATTTTAAATGCAAATGAAAACTTTTTAAAGGCCATTGATTATTCTCTTGATGAAATCAAAGGAAAACACCATAGTATATTTTGTGAAGAATCTTATAAAAATTCAAATGAATATAAAGATTTTTGGGAAAAATTAAATAATGCAGAATTTCAAAGTGGTGAATTCCTAAGAATTGGTAAAGATGGCAAAAAGGTATATATTCAAGCAACATATAATCCGATTATTGATATTGATAATAAACCTTTCAAAGTTGTAAAATATGCTACTGAAATTACTGCAAGAAAAAATACAATGTTCTCTATTCAAAAGAATATAGAAAAATTAAACAAATCACTAAATCATCTATCAGGGGCATCAAACTCTATGTCAATAGATGCTGAAAATAGTATGAAGGGTTCACAAGAAGTTAGTGTTTCTATTGAACAAATGGATCAAGCAGTTAATGATCTTTCAGAAAAAATTGAAATCATGCTTTCATCAATCACTAGTATTGCCAATGCAGCTGCTAATGGAGAAAAAATTGCCTTAGGTGCAAAAGAGCAATCAAAAAGTACATCAAGTGATATTATAAAATTAAATCAAGAATCTTCTAAAATAGGAGAGACGATAAATCTTATTACGCAAATTGCATTTCAAACAAATATTTTATCACTAAATGCAGCCGTTGAAGCAGCAACGGCAGGTGAAGCTGGACGTGGATTTGCAGTAGTTGCAGCAGAAGTGCGAAATCTAGCAACTAGATCAAATGAAGCTGCAAAAGAGATTACTAGTGCTATTGAGTCTATTCAAACACTAGTTAAAAACTCTCTTAAATCTATAAATAGTGTTGATAGTACAATTGAAGAGATAAGCTTAATGTCTTCAAATATTTCAAAATCTATTTTAGAGCAAAAAACAATATCAAATCAACTTGCAAGTACAGCTTTACAGACAAGTAAAGGATTAAATGAAATTTCTAATTCAATGATAAATGTTTCCCAAAGTGCACAAAATACAAGAGATGAAGCAATAGAAACAAAAAATGCCTCTGAAGAGTTAATTACTGTTTCAACAGAACTTATTTCAACACTAAAAGCACTCAATTAATTGAGTGCTTAAAATATTAGTAAATATTGGTATTTTAGATTCACTTTCTTCAATTTTTTTATAAAAAATCATATTCTTCCCCTTAAATCACTAATATAATAGAAATTCAACCATAAGCTAAGCCTTTATACAATAAACTGCCACACTAGATAAAGGGAATAGATATATGACTACAAATTTACAATCTATCAAACCAGATAGACCTAATATTATAACTTCAAAAATTGATGCTATAAGTTTTTACCGAAAAATGGATACCGAATCAGTTGTTAACCAAATGATTGCTGGAAAAAATGTGCTAGTTGAGGAGTACTATAGTAACGGATTACAAGTTTTAGCTGAGCTAAAAAAGAATCTTTTACTTAGATTTCCAGACAAAAGTTTTCAAGGGCAAAGAGCTTATCGTTCTGCCTTTAGAGAAGCTTCACATAGATTATTTATAAAAGTAATAGATAATAAACTAGCTGTTAAAAAAGCTCCAGATATTGCTTGGTTAAAACTACTATATCCTGAAGTTTCAGAATTTTATATCTCTTACCCTGAAGTTCAAGGTATGAACAGTTCATGGCAATGGCATGAAAAAGGTCTTGAAATTAAGACTTTAAATATAAATATTCATCCTTATTATGGAACATATTTTCCAACAAGATTTGATCACTTAAAATTATTTGACAAATGGTTAAAAAAATATGATGGACCTAAAGATAATGCTATTGATATTGGTGTTGGAAGCGGTATTTTAACATATCAATTAATTCAAAATGGTTTTGAGAATGTTTATGCAACAGATACAAATAAAAATGCAATTATTGGTGTTTATCAAGAAAGTAGAAAATTAAATTTTCAAAAGAAAATAACCCTAAATCATTGTGATTTATTTGGAAATTTTGATAGAAAAGTAGATGTAATTGTTTTTAATCCACCATGGTTACTTGCAAAGCATGACTTAGAAGAAGGTATAGATAAAGCTATGTATTATGAAGAAGACCTATTTCCAAGGTTCTTTGAAAAAGCTAAAAAATATCTAAAAGAAGATGGGAAATTAGTTTTAATTTTCTCAAATCTTGCCCAAGAAGTGGACAAAGAAAGTACTCATCCAATAATTGAAGAGTTACAAAAAAACAATCGTTTTAGAAAAGATTTACACCTAAGACGAGAAGTTAGAGCATCTTCAAGAAGAACTCAAAGAACAGATTCAAGGGAAACTGAAAAAGTTGAATTATGGGTTTTAGCACATAAAAAAGAGAAGTGATTTTTAAAAGCATGAAAAGGTAATACTTAATTATTTTATAATTAAGTATTACCTTTTATAATGGAATGATTAATTTAAATTCAGCTCCAAAATATTTATTATTCTCA
This sequence comes from Arcobacter acticola, assembly GCF_013177675.1. Taxonomy (NCBI): domain Bacteria; kingdom Pseudomonadati; phylum Campylobacterota; class Epsilonproteobacteria; order Campylobacterales; family Arcobacteraceae; genus Arcobacter; species Arcobacter acticola. The sequence goes on along the minus strand of NZ_CP042652.1, from coordinate 835,410 downwards.
TAGGTAAATTCAACATTGGCAACTTGGATTTCACCTTTCATATGTTTAGTTATAATTTCATTTACTATATATAATCCAATTCCTGTTCCATTTTTATCTTCTTTAGTAGTAAAATATGACTCAAATATTTTTTCGATAATATCTTCAGGAATTCCCCCTGCACTATCTTTAATTGATATTATTAAGTTTTTATTATCTTCTGACATATTTGCACATAAAAAGATTAATCTTTGTGTATCTACATTTAATAAGGCATCTTTAGCATTACCTAAAATATTTATAAGTATTTGGATTAAATCATTTTCGTATGTAGTAATAGAAATATTATCAATATCTTGAATAACTTTTATATCTTTATTTTTAAATCCAGAAGAGATTAGTTTTAAAGATTTACCAATTGATTCTTTCATATTAAAAGTTGTTTTAAATCTTTTTGGCTTGAAAAAATCTCTAAAATCATCAATAGTAGTTGATAAATGTTTTGTTGCATTTATGATTGAATTTAAAGCTTCCATAGAAAACTCTTTTGTTAACATATCCATTTCTAGTTGTAGTTTCATTCCTGTTGAAGAAGTACTGATTAAACTTAATGGCTGTTTCCATTGATGAACTATGATAGCTATCATTTCACCCATTGCTGCTAGTTTTGATTGTTGAACAAGAAGATTCTCTTTCATTTTACTATCTGTTATATCAAGAATTGAAGCTAGTAAATATTTTATTTTATTGTTTTGTTTATATGCACTTAGAGTTAAAATTGTTTCAACTATTTCCCCATCTTTATTTACAAATCTTTTTTCAACTTGATAATTATTAATTTTGCCACTAAGTACATCATTAAATAAACCTATATCTTTCTCTATATCTTCTTCATAGCTTATTTTATCCCAAGTAGTTTCAAATAACTCTTCTTTGCTATAACCCAAGATATTTAATATCTCATTATTAACTTGTAACCAAGCTTTTTGTGGTGTTGTAATAGCTAATCCAATATTACCAAAGTTAAAAAGATTTTCAAATTGTTCTTGAAATTCAATTCTTTGAGTAATATCTAAAACTATTCCTGAAATAGAAGAAATACCTTCAATATCAATAATATTCTCATAGATTTCTAGCCAAATAGAAGTACCATCTTTTTTAACACCTTTTATTATATGGTGAGAAGACTTATTATCTATTGAAAATTTATCATCAATCTTTTTTTCTACATTAGTAGAATCATTTCTTTTGATAATATCAATTGGTTTAAGAATAGTTAAAATTTCTTCTTCACCATATCCAAATATTTCACAAAAATGTTTATTTACAAATAAAAAATTATTCTCATGATAGGTATAAATACCAGCTAAAGATTGATTAACTAAAGTTTTATATTTTTTCTTACTTAATGATAAATCATTATTAAGCTTTTCAAGTTGATTAGTTTTTATTTGAAGTAGTTTTTTACTTTGAATTATTAATAAAATAATTAATAGTAATACAAAGTATAAGCCAATACCAAAAAGTGTTAACATTAAAGGTTTGGCATATGAAAAACTATTTTCAAACTCTTTATTAGAATAAAAATTTACATACCAAATTTTATCATTTATTTTGATTTCATTTTTAGAAGTATATTTAGAATTCAAGTTAGTTTCCGTAAAAGATTTAAATAATAAATTTTCTTCTAGTTGTTTTTTATTATCAAATATCTCAAAATCTAAAATAGTTTCTTTTAATACAATATTTTGCATCAAATCACCCATTCTAAAAACACCACTAACAAAACTTACAATAGAATCTTTTCTATCTTCAATTGAATTTATACTATTTTTTTTGTATACAGGAAGATACATTAATATTCCAGCTTGAACATCACTATCGATTTCTTGACGTAATATTACCTTATCACTTAATGAAGGCATTCCGCTATCTCTTGCTGAATCTAAAACAGCTCTTCGTGTTGCTTCTGAATAAAGATCATAACCTATTGCTTTTATATTTCTATTATTCATAGGTTCAATATATTGAACAGGTACATATATTTCTCTTTCTTTAGATAATAAAAGGTTATAATTTGGATTATGTATTTGTATTTCTTTAACAAAAGAAGGAATATCTGCAGTTTTAAGAACAGGGGAATATCCAATTCCTTGGAAACCTGGATAGTTATTTTCTAAATCCAAAGAGCTAATAAAATCATGCCAAATTTGACTTGTTATTTTATCATTTGCATTAACTAAGGCAACTCCACTTATTAAGGCATACTTATAATTAGAAATTCTTTGCTGCATATTATCAATGTTTTCATTAACTCTATGTTCAAATAATTCTTTTGTTAAATTATCATAGTATCTTAAAGAAAAAAACCAAAATAATAATGAGATAAATACGGAAATAATGAAAATTAATAGGAAAGCTATTTTATAGCTGAAATATTTAGCAAATAAATTACTTTTAAACATAAAGATCCTTTTACATTTAACATTTAACATTTAACATTATACTAAAAACTTGAAATTATTTATTAATTAATCATTGCATTTTATCATCAATTAAATCTTTTGATTTTTTCAATTTTTTAAAATATTGGAACTAGTTTATAACCTTGTGTTTGCCAACCAATTAATGATATAAAACCATCAGCTATAACATTCATCTCTTTTGGAATAGTGCTATTATCTACATTAAAAACCTTTGTAGCAACGGCACAAACTTCCATTCTTACACCTAAACTTGCAAGAGTTTTTATAGATTTTTGAATTGATATTAAATCTTCTTCATTTTCCATTTCAAATGCTTCATCTGGTTTTGTACTTAAATATTTTACTGTTTCACCAATAAAAACTAAAACCATATCTGGTTTTACACCTTGAGAAACAAAACCTTTGTGTGTTCCTTCAATAATATTTAAATAAAAAGCGGTTTTTTTTACATTTGTAAAATCAATTAAAAAAACACTTTTTGCTTCTTTTATACCATTTAATGCAGCTTTATCATTTATTTCATTTGCATTTACATAAGTAAAACTTATTATAAATATAAATAATATCCTTACTATAGTCCCTATTTTAAGCATCTTATAACCTTTTTTGTAGATTTATACTATTATAAGTTTTATAATTTTTAATTAATATTAAATTATAATTATTTATTATAAATTAGGAAATTAGTTACCAAACTTCTCATCAATTAAATTTTTTACACAATGTTCAATCATCTCAAAAACTTTATCAAAACCTTCAAAACCATCGAAAAAATATGGATCAGGAACATCCTCTCCATTAAATCCAAAATCACCAAGTTTTAGTGGATTTTTACATCCTAGATTTTTTAGATTTGAAATATTACTATCATCAAGTCCAATAATTAAATCAAAATTTTTAAAGTCAGACTTTTTAACTTGTTGAGCTTTTTGCTTTGAAATATCAACGCCGTTTAACGAAGCCACTTTTATTGAATTTTCACATGGAGCCTCACCAATATGCCAAGAACCTGTTCCTGCACTTTGTACTACTAGCTCAATATTTTTTTCTTTTATATATTGTTCTGCAATTCCTTGAGCCAATGGAGATCTGCATATATTTCCAAGGCAGACAAATAAAATCGATTTTACTTCCATATTTAAAATTCATTCCCTTCTATACTATTATATGAATAAGTTTTTATTTCTCTATCTTCTACTATATATGAAACCTCAATAGGTCTGCAACACACTTCACAATCTTCAACAATAGTTGCTGGCTCGTAAATTCCTGTATCTAAAGGAATTGATATAGCTTGTAAACAATATGGACACTGTATATGTATTTCTTCCATTTTTCATCCTTTTTATTTAAAATTATAATATCATCTTTGATTGTTTAAAAGCCTAAAATATGATACTATTTCAAAAAATTTCTAAAGGATAAATTATAGCTACTTGTAAAAATTGCAAAAATGAAATAGAAGCAAAAAAAAGACAGTGCCCATACTGCGGGATTTTAAATCCAACAGTAAGCCTAAAAGATGTTTTTGTAGGTATGGCGATTGTTATATTTGTTATGAGTATTGTTACTTATTTTGTAAATAACTAAATTTTATCTTCTAATAAGAGCATAAATAAATCCAATAGCAAGCCCTATAAAGTGAGCATACCAAGCAATTGGAAGTCCAATTAATAGCGGTGCAACTGAGATTAGTAAAACCCAAGTTATAATGCCACTTCTTTGAGCTTTATCATAATATGCCACATATCCTAATAGTGCACAAATAGCACCTGATGCACCAACTAAGTTTACACTATTGTCTAAATAAAATATATATGCAAAAGATAAAAGAGAAGTTGCTATTCCACTTATTAAATAAAGAAGAACTATCTCTTTTTTCCCTCTTCCTCTTTCAATTAAATTCCCAAACTGCCAAAGTACAAACATATTCATACCTAAGTGAGCAATTCCTCCATGTGCAAACATAGATGAAAGTGGCTGCCACCAAAAATCATAAATTAAAAAATATAAATTTAAACCAAATAATAAACCACCTTGAGATGTATTTATTTGAATAATATACATTACAACAGTAATAAATATAAGTATATTTGTAACTGTAAGATCTTTTTTACTAAAGTTTTTTAACATTGTTTCTATACGCCTTTATTGTACAATCTATTCTTTTATCTATTTCATTTTTATCATATAAATTAAAATCTATATAAAATTTGAAGATTTCTTTTTGTTCTGCTTTAAAAGTTGTAAGAATGCTTCCAGAACAAAATTTACAATCTTTTTGTTTTTTATTTGGATCTTTTCTATCATATTCTATTATTTCATAATCAATTTGTAAAAATTTATTTATATTAGTTTTTTCTTCTTTTTCAATTGCTTTTATATAAAAATTATCTACTTCAAATAAAGAAATAAAATCTTCTATTATAGAATCTGAATATGTAGCTTTTTTGTATTGTCCATTTAATCTGTAAAAACCTTTATCCAAAGCTTTTTGTGATTCATTTAGTAGTTTTTGATTATAAACTTTTGAAGTTGAGAATACTTCTTTTTCACAAGAAAGTGTAATAACTTTGTCTTTTAAATTATCATTTTTATAATCATCATTAGAAATATATTTTGAATATAAAATAATAGTAATAGCAATCATCACGATAGAGGCTAATGTAAAAAAATTATTTACAATTATACTCTCTTGTCGTGAACTTTTTTTCATATCATAAAACCAATGCTTCTTTTAAAACATCTTCTATAACATCAACTGCTTTTATTTCCATAGCATCTTTTACTTCTTGAGGAATATCATCTAAATCTCGCTCAAAGTTCTTTCTAGGAACTAATGCTTTTTTCATTTTAGCTTTATAAGCTGCAATTAGTTTTTCTTTTAATCCACCAATTGGTAAAACCTTACCAGAAAGTGTAAGCTCACCTGTCATTGCAACATCAGCTTTTATAGCTTTTTCACTTAAAATTGAAGCAATTGTTAAAGCCATAGTAATACCAGCACTTGGTCCATCTTTTGGAGTTGCACCTTCTGGAATATGTAAGTGAATATCAAATCTTTTATATATTTCACTTGGGTCTACTATGATTTTTTCTTCAACTTCTTTTGCTGATTTTGGAATAATCTCATTTTCAATTAATAAAGCACCCTTATCAATAAGTACTTTTACAACAGAATAAGAAATTCGTGATGATTCTTTCATAACTTCACCTAAGTTTCCAGTAACAGTTAAACTGCCTTTTCCTTTTAACTTAATAGCTTCTATTTTCAGAACATCTCCACCAACTGAAGTCCAAGCAAGACCATTTGCGATTCCTACAAAATCTTTTTTATCAGCTGGGTCTATTTCAAATATTGGATTATCTAAGAACGATTTTATATTTTTTGTATTAATAATAACTTTTGTTAAAGTTTCATCATTTAAAATTTGTTTAACACATTTTCTAAATAGTTTTGAGAAAACTCGTCTTAGATTTCTAACCCCTGCTTCTCTTGTATACTTAGCAATGATTAATTCTATAGTTGTTTTATTTAAAGAAACTTCAGTTTTTTTAAGACCATGTTTTTCTAACTCTTGAGGTATTAAATAATCTTTTGCAATATGATATTTTTCATTTGGAGTATATGAAGAAATTTCAATAAATTCCATTCTATCTCTTAATGGTGCTGGAATTCTTCTAGCATCATTTGCAGTTGATACAAAAATAACTTGAGATAAATCTACTGGGAAATTTAAATATAAATCCCTAAATTCATGGTTTTGTTCAGGATCTAAGATTTCTAACATAACAGCAGTTGGATCACCTCTGTGATTTGCTCCTAGTTTATCAATCTCATCTAAAACCATAACTGGATTCATTTTTTTAGCATCAATAATACCTTTTATTAAACGTCCAGGCATTGCTCCAACATAAGTTCTTCTATGTCCTCTTAACTCATTTACATCTTCCATTCCACCAAGAGCAACTCTTATAAGTGGTCTTTGTAATGCTTTTGAAATAGAGTTTGCAAGTGAAGTTTTACCAACACCTGGAGGTCCTACAAAACATAGAACTGTACCTTTTGATTTTAAATCTTCAATATTTCTTTGCTCTAAAAGTTGTTTAACTGCAAAATATTCAGAAATTCTTTCTTTTGCTTTTTCAAGAGAATAATGGTCTTTATTTAATTGATCTTCAACATTTTTTACAGAAATTTTTTCATTAGCATATTCACCAAAAGGAATATCTAAAACTTGCTCTACATAAGTTTGTAAAAGTGAAGCATCAGGAGAATCAGGATTCATTCTTCCTAATTTTTCAATTTGTTTTTTAGTCTCTTTATAACCCTCTTTTGGCATAAACTCTTTTTTAGCTTTTAATCTTTTTTTATAAGATTTAATCTCTTCATCTTTTTTATTATCACTACCAAGTTCTTTTTGAATAGCTTTTATTTGCTCTTTTAAGAAGTAATCTTTATGAGTTTTTTCTATTTTTGAGTTTACTTTTTGAGTGATTTCTTTTTGTATTTTAAAAGATTCAATCTCTTTTTTAATTACTTCAATAATATCAAGTAGTCTTTGTTCTACATTTGTTTGAGAAAAAAGTTTGTAAGCCTCTTCTTTTTTCACTTTTAAAACAGATGAAATTAAATCAGCAATTCTTGTTGGGTCATCATTTTCTTCAATAGTTTTAACTAAATCTGCTGGAAACTTGATATTTAATCTTGATAGTTTTTTTACATTTTCAATCAATACTTCAATAACAGATTTTATACTTTGCTCATTTGATTCTTCATTTTTTAGAATATCCACATGTGCAAATAAAGAATTATCATCAGAAAAATCTGAAATTCTTCCTTTTACTAATCCTTGAAAAAGTACTTTTATTTTACCATCAGGTAAAGATACTTTTCTCATAATATTTCCAACAACTCCAACATCAAAGAAAGAGTTGTGCTCTCGTTTTCCTTCTTTTCCATGTTTTGAAACAGCAACTACAACTAATTTGTTGTTCTCAATTGCGTATTCAACAGCTTTAATATTTTGCTCATTACTTAAAAAAAGTGGAGCAATCATAAAAGGATATAAAAATATATCGTCTTCTATTATTAAAGGTATAGTTTGTGGAAATTCATCATAATTTTCTAATTCCATTTTAATTAACTCCTAAAAAATTGTTCATATTTATAAAAATATTAATTTATATTTACTCGAAAATTGATCTATAAAATGGTACTTTTACAGCTTCGATTTCACTTGGTGCAATCCAAGATTCTTTTACTTTTTCTTCATAGAAAGCAACTGCTAATTCTTTATCTTTTCTTTTGTAAAGATCAGCTATTTCTTGATTTATAGATGCTTTTGCCATTTCTAATCTTGCGTTTATTGTATCAACTAAAGGCATATATGGTGAATTTGTGTATTTAACTTTAAAATCTTGGATTTGTACTAAAGTATCATCAATTAGTTGTTGATCTCTAAATTGATATTTAAATCCTAGAAAGTTTGCTTTTATTTTTAAGTATCTTGCATAATCTATATCTTTACTTAAACTAAATCTTTTAATATATTCATCTAAATAAAAGTTTGCAAGAGCATACTCTTCTTCGTCAATATGAGCATTAATTAAAATTAACATTGCACTTGGAATAAAAGGTGAATTTCTATGTTCACTTTCTAAAGATGTATACGTATCATCTGCTTCATCCAAATCATTTGATCCAATTTGTTTCATCATTTTGTTATACCAATAAACTGCTGGTTTGTTGTATTCTTCTTCTGATTTAGAAGAACAAGCTGTGAATACAAAAGCCGCACAAGCTATTAATAATATATTTTTCAACCTAAAGCTTTTCATCATTTCAATATCCTTTATCATAAAAGTGATATTCTATCTAATACTTGCTTATTTTTTTGGTAGTTTGTTTTATATAAGTTCACAAGCGAACAAAAAATAAATATAAATTAAATATTCTAAGAAATAATCTTCATACTCTATTATCCCCACATTAAAGAAAGCAAAATAGACGGTATAGTTTTTGTATAACAAAAATATAAACACAAAGGAATCACATGGTTTGTAAATTTCAAGAGATAAACGATTTTTTCAATAAGTACTCACAACTTTTAGAAAATATTAAAGAAGAAGAGTTAAAAGAGTTGTTAGAAACATTTCCCCATGCATGTAAATTTGTAAAAACGCTTGATGAGGATAATGTAAATTGTGATAATTTAGAAGAAGTATCACAAAAAACACTAGAGTTACTTAATAACGCCTATGATCATGAATATACAAAAGATGATATTTTAAATTTTGCTACTGCTGTATGCAAAATGTTTGATATTGTAGGCGCTCCTAAATACCATGTTCCGTTTATTTTAGTTATGTTGGCCAAACTCTGATAATTATCATTGGATTCTTTATTTCATAAATAAATACTACAAAATAGGTATTAGTTCCTAATAGTAGCTTAGGAATTATCTGCTATAATAATTCAAAATAATCAAAAAGGTAATATAATGAAACTTACATTAATTGGTAATGGAATTATGGCTCAATCATTAGCCAGAGGTCTTATTAAAAATCATGAAGTAGAAATCATTGGCAGAGATATAGATAAACTAAAAAATATTCAAGAAAAAATGCCACAAATTAAAATAAAAGTATTAGAAGACCATGAAGATATCACAAATAAAAATGTTCTTTTTTGTGTAAAACCTTATGCTTTACAAAGCGTATCAGCTAGACTTACAGGAAATGCAAATATTTTATTATCAATTTTAGCTGGAACAAAACTTGAAACATTAAGAAAACAAATAAAAGCAAAACACTATATAAGAACTATGCCAAATATCGCAGCTTCAGTTCAAAACTCAACTACTACAATTACAGGAGATAATGAAGCAAAAATTATCGCTATGGAAATTTTTTCTAGTATTGGTCAAGCTATTTGGGTAAATACTGAAAATCAACTAGATATTGCAACTGCAATTGCTGGAAGTGGTCCTGCATATTTAGCTTTAATAGCTGAAGCCTTAGCAGATGGTGCAGTTAAAGCTGGACTTGAAAGACATATAAGTACACAATTAGTTCAAGGATTATTTTCTGGAACTGCATCACTTTTAAAACATACACATCCAGCTATTATCAAAGATTCAGTTATGAGTCCAGGTGGAACAACAGCTGCTGGTTATGCTCAACTTGAAGAAGCAGGTGTAAGAAATGCTATGATAAAAGCCGTTGAAAGTGCATATAATAAAGCGATTGAGCTTGGTAAAAAATAGTTTTACATTAGTTGAAACATTAATTAGCATTACTCTATTGGCAATTGTAATAAGTGGATTTCTAAACTCCTCTTATTATGATGAACAAAATCATAAAAACTTTATGTTGTTAAATAATTTAGAAAATAAATTTAATACTCAAAGTTATAGTGATTTCACAAAAACATCTACTTCAATTCAAATTGTAAAAAATAATGAAAATATTGAAAATATAAATGTTTCTAAATATCAATTTGAAAATGATAATATAAAAATCTATAAATATGAAAAATAGTTTTTCTCTTCTTGAAATCATCTTAACACTGATTATATCAACCATTGTAATTATTTATTCAAGTTTTTTTACAAAAGAACTAATCATAGACAATAAATATAATCAAAACATAGAAATGGCAAAAATAAATATCTTATCTACAAAAATATTTCTTGAAAAACATAAAAATGAATTAGATTTGATAAGTTATACAAATGAGAATTTATATTTTAAAAATTCTCTTTTATTAGAAAAAGTAAAAGAATTTTCATTAAGTAGTACAAGCACTAATATAAAAATAGATATAAACTATGATGATAAGATAAAACAATCATGGGAATTCAAAAAATGAAAAAATCTTATACACTATTAATAAGTATAGTTTTAATAACAATCTTTTCATTTCTAGCAATTTCTATTTTGGAAACAAAAGCTCTTCGAAGTTCAAATCTTTCAAATCAATATTTGTATATTCAAGGAAAGAATCATTTAGATTTTTTTAAATCTTATATAAAAACTATAGATTTGGAAGATATATCTAATCTTGAAATAAAAGACGATTTTTTTGATATTTATGCAAAAATAGAGAAAAAAGACTCTATTTTTGTTATTGATATTTTTGTAAAAGCGAAAGATTATGATATTTCACTTTATGAGCAAGTTACAAAAAACTAATTAAAGTATAACATCCAATACTTTTTTTGCAAGATTTAAAGCTTTTGTTCTATGTGAGAACTCTTTTTTTGCTTCATATCCTAGTTCTCCTAAAGTTTTATCAAAACCATTAGCTATAAACATTGGATCATATCCAAAACCACCCTCACCTAGTTCTTTGTTTATAACATTTCCATGCATCCATCCATGAACTGTATAAACTTCACCTTTATAAACTATTGCAATACATGCTGTATAAAAAGCTGCAGTTTTTTCTAAATTTTGTTTATTTAGGTTTTCAATTAATTTCGCGTTATTTTGTTTATCAGATGAGCCTTCACCTGCATATCTTGCTGAATAAATTCCTGGTTCATTATTAAGTGCTGGTACTGTAATTCCGGAATCATCAGATATTACAATCACATCATTTTGACCTATTTTTATAAGCTCTTCATATATTGTTTGAGCTTTTTTAATGGCATTGCCTTTAAAACTATCTTTATCTTCTACTATTTCTATTTTTCCTAAAATTTCACTAAATGCAATTACTTCATCATTTGGCATTAATTTTTGAAATTCTGTTATTTTTCCTTTATTTGCTGATGCTAATACTATCTTCACTATTATCCCTTTCAACCGACTATTAACTATTATTAACTATAATCACGACAAATTATATTATGTTTAGGATTATATATGATTAAATCAGTTTTACCTCTTAGTTTGATTATCGCTCTAAGATTTTTCGGTCTATTTTTAGTTTTACCAGTAATATCAGTATATGCTATGAATTTAGAAGGTGCAACTCCCACTTTAGTTGGTGTTGTAATTGGTGGGTATGCATTAACCCAAATGATTTTTCAAGTTCCGTTTGGAGTAATTAGTGATAAGCTAGGGAGAAAAGGTACTATTGTTATTGGATTAATTCTTTTTGCAATTGGTTCTTTAATCTGTGCTGTTTCAACTGATATTTATACTTTATTATTTGGAAGACTTTTACAAGGAGCCGGAGCTATTGGAGCTGTTGTTACTGCAACTATTAGTGACCTTGTTAAAGAAGAACAAAGATCAAAAGCAATGGCTACAATGGGAATGTTCATAGGTATTGCATTTGCAGCGTCAATGGCAGCAGGTCCAACAATTGGTGCATCATTTGGTGTTCATACTTTATTTTATATTACAATGGCTATTGCACTTGGTTCAATTTTTGTTTTATTAAAAATGGTTCCAAATCCACCACATATAACTCATACTTATAATAAAAAAGTTGAGATGGGTGCTGTTTTAGGAAATGTAAATTTAATTAAAATGAATATTACAAACTTTTTACAAAAAGGTTTAATGACATTTGCATTTATGCTTATTCCTATTGTTTTAACAAAACATTTCGGTTGGGAATTAGGTGAATTATGGAAAGTTTATATTCCTGCAATGATTTTTGGATTTATCGCTATGGCACCTGCTGCTATTATTGCAGAAAAAAAAGGTAAATTTAGAGAAATCCTAGTTATTGGAATTGTATTTTTTGCTGTTTCATATTTAATTATTGGATTTAGCCCAAGTGCTACTGTTTTTGTTATTGGTGTTGTTATATTCTTTATTGGATTTAATATGCATGAACCAATTATGCAATCACTTGCTTCAAAATTTGCAAAAGTTCACCAAAGAGGTTTAGTTTTAGGAATCTTTAACTCAGCTGGTTACTTAGGAACTTTTTTAGGTGGAGTACTTGGTGGTATGTTCTATAATGAAGAAAACTTAAGCACTATGGTTATAGTTATTGCATTGATTTGTGCTTTATGGGCGGTATTAATATTAACTATGGCAAATCCAGCTAAGAAAAAATTTGCTTATTTATCATTAAATGAATTCCATTTAGAAAATAGTGGAAATTTAACTAATGATGCTATTGATGAATGGTATATAAATAATACTGAAAATGTAATAGCAATTAAATATGATAATGAAAAAATATCCGAAGAAGAAATCAAAGCTCTTTTAAGATAATTTTTTTATTTTAAATAAATATTAGCTATAATATTAACAAAAAAGAGGAGATATATTGAAAAAAATATTATTAATATCTTTTACAATTATCTCCTTTTCCTCTATTTTTCTTATTGCCTCAAAAAATTTCAACATCACCGACTCTCAACTCAATTCAATAGAAAGAAAATACGGTTCTAGTGCTAAAACTAGAGTTGAAGCTTGGGATTCTATGATAGAATCTTCTAAAAATGAATCACTTTTAAATAAAATTAAAAATGTAAATGATTTTTTTAACCAAATAACTTACAAAACAGATGCTGCCCATTGGAAACAAAAAGATTACTGGGCTACACCTTTTGAATTTATGGGTACAGGGGCAGGTGATTGTGAAGATTATGCAATTGCTAAATATTTTTCTTTGATAAAACTAGGAATTCCTGATGATAAGTTAAGAATTACATATGTAATTTACAAAAAAGCAAACAGTAGATTTGAGCAAGCTCATATGGTTTTAACTTATTATCACAAAACAGGTGCTGAACCTGTAATTTTAGATAATATTAATAGAAGATTAGAATTGGCTTCAAAAAGAGATGATTTAAAACCAGTTTATAGTTTTAATGCATCTGGATTATGGCAAGCAAAAAACAAAGGTGATACAAGAGTAGGAGATAATAATCTTAAATCTTGGAAAAATTTAATAGGTAGATTTTAACAAAGGAAACAAAATGTCTTTATCTAAACAACTATATATAATCATTTCAATAATATTTATTTTAATTTTTACAGGTAATTTTATTATCAGTGTAAAAAATACTAAAGAGTATTTAGAGATTGAATCTATAACAAAAGCGCAAGATACAGCAACATCTTTAGGTATGAGTCTTAAGACTCTTTTAAAAGACAAATACGATCCTGAAATTGGATCTATTATAAATGCTATTGCAAATAGAGGTTTTTATAAAGAAATTAGGCTTGAAAACTCTTTTTTTAATATTCAAGATAGTGATTTAATTGCTGCTTCAAAAGATTTAGATAATTCAAAATGGAAAGTGTCTAATGTTTTAATTGATGAGAGAATAGGAAAACTTGAAGTAATCGGAACTAATGATTTAGAAAAAGAATTACTTGCTTTAGAAGATGGAAATATTAAAGAAAATTTATCAAAGGAAGAGACTAAAAAGACTTATGATTTTATTGCAAATGATTCATATAATCATGTTAAAAATGTAACTTTTAGTTTTACTGCTACAAATGAAAATGGAAAAACAATTAACACAAGTGCAAATCTAAATGTAGATAAAACTTTAGTTCAAGTTAGTAGAGATGAAAAGTTTGATTATGTTCCTCAATGGTTTATACATATGATTCCAATTAATCTACAAGAGCAATCAAGTGAAATAAGTAATGGATGGCAAACAACAGCAATCATTTATGTAAGTGCAAATGCGGGAGATGCTTACGCTAAACTATATGAACAAGCTAAAAATGCTATCGTATATGCTCTTGTTGCATTTGTTATTTCAATGTTGATTTTATTTGTTTTTGTACAATATCTTTTAAAACCACTTAAGAGAATTGAAAAATTAGCAAATAGTATCGCTGTTGGAAAATTTGAAACTATTGATGAACTTCCTTGGACTACAGAAATAAAAACTGTTGCACTTGCCATGAATGATATGTCTAGAAAAATAGAAGCAATTATTGATAAATTAAATACAAATTTAGAAAATCTTACTAAAAAACTATCTTGTGATGAATTAACACAACTTGATTTAAGACAAAATTTTGAAACAGATATGAAAGATATGTTTATTCAAAAAAATACAGGTTATGTATTTATTATAAAAATATTTGAATTAGCAAATTTTGCTAAAAATCATACAAATAAAGAAATTAATAGTTTCATAAAAAAATTCGCACTCATTCTATCAACAACTAAATTAAATGAAGATTCAAAAATTATGGCTTATAGATTTTTTGGTTCTGAATTTGCAATTATCGCAAAAGATTTTACCGATAAAGATGCAAAAGAATATTCATTAAAATTGCAGAAGAGATTTGAAGAATTAGCAAATGAATATATCAAAAAAGATATAGTACATATAGGGGCTACTCCATTTAATCCAATAGGAACGATACCTCAAATATTACAGTCAGCAAATGAAGCTTATGAAAAAGCTACCTTAATAGGTTCAAATGAAATATTTATTGAAGAGCATACAACATCAGCTAGAGCGATGGAAGAGTGGAAAGAATTAATTTTTGATATAGTTGATAATTCAAAATTCAATTTAAAATATATTGGTAATGCTACAACTTTAAATACTACTTCTAATGATATTATTATGCAAGAAGCTTTTGCAAGTATAAAAGATAAAGATAATTTAGATATTCCAATTGGTACTTTTGTTTCTATTGCTGAAAGATATGGAAAAATAATTGATTTTGATAAAAAAATCATTACTAAAGTAATAAACAATATCTTAATTAATAAAATAAGTCATGATATCTCTATAAATTTATCTATTGATTCTATTTCTAATACAGGATTTATATTATGGTTAGAAAAAACTATAGATGAACATAAAGCAATAGCTAAACAATTGGTGTTTTCAGTTACAGCCTATGCAGTTGCAAAAGATGTAGAGAAGTTTAAATTCTTTGCAGATGAGATGCATGAACATGGAGCAAAAGTTATCATAAAAAGATTTGAAAGTAAATTTATTCCTCTTAATAGTATAAAAGATTTCAATCTAGATTATATAAGACTTGCAAGGGAATATACAAATAATGTAACAAATGATTCTTCAAAACAAAGTTTTATTGAAGCTATCGTTGATCTAACAAATCTATTAAATATCAAACTGTTCGCTGAAAATGTACAAGAAGATGAAGATATAGAAACTATTAAGAAATTACACGTTTACGCAGCTAGTAGATAAGAAGTTCAAAGAGAAATCTCTTTGAACTTCTTAATATTCATTCTTATTTATATATAAATGCAAAATAGCTATTAACTGATTTCTATCAAATGGTTTACTCAAGTAGTTATCCATTCCTTCATCTATATATCTTTCTCTATCTCCATTAATTGAATTTGCAGTTAGTGCAATAATAGGAGTATATTTTTGAATATCTTTTTCATATGCTCTTATATGTTTTAATGCAGTTAATCCATCCATAATAGGCATATTGATATCTAAAAAAACTAGATCGAAGTTTTCACTTTGATATTTTTCAACGGCTAATTGACCATTTTCAACTATCGTTACATCAAGACCTAATTTTTGTAAAATGATTTTTATCAAAAGTTGATTGTTTGGATTATCTTCAGCAACTAAAATTCTTCCTGAGAAATTCTCTTTTGATTCAGTTTTATTTTCAATTTTTTGAACATCTTTTTCAATTAGTTTTGATTCTGCAATAATATTAAAGATTTTAGAACCATAAATAGGTACATCTAAAAAATAATCCATTAAGTGCTTCATTTTATTATCATTATTTATTTTGTCCATATTCCCCACATAAACCACTGGACATTTAAATTTATCTTTTCTTTTTGAAAGTTTTTCATAAAGTTGTGAATCACCAAAACAAAAGATTAAATCCATTTTTTTACAACTCTCAATATCTTCATCACCTTGATGAATTCGTCCAAAATATTTAACTGTATTTATTAAATGATTTCTAATATTTTCTGTATCTTCCATAATATAACAAATAGCAAAATCATACTTTAGTTTATTAACATTAATAGTATTCATATCTTGAACTACTAAATCTAAATCAAAATAAAAAACACTTCCTTCATTTTCTCTACTAATTAGTCTAATTTCAGAACCTAACATTTTAACTATATTTAAACTAATAGCAAGGCCTAAACCTGTACCACCATATTTTCTAGAAATTGATCCATCAGCTTGAGAGAAGGGTTCAAATATATTTTTTTGATTTTCAATTGAAATTCCAATTCCTTCATCTTTTACTGAAAATCTTACCCTTGCAATGTTTTTATTTATATTTAAGAGTTTTACATCAAATGAAACTTTTCCACTTTCAGGTGTAAATTTAATAGCATTACTTATGATATTTGAAAGAACTTGTTTTAATCTGGTTTCATCACTAAAAACAAAATTTGGAATACTTTCATCTAAAGTATATAAAAATCTAATATTTTTTTGTTTTGTGTTTACAGCGTATAATTGAACTATTTGGTCCAACAAATCTTTTAAATCAAAATTAGATTTTGAAATTTCATATTTACCACTTTCAACTTTTGAAATATCAAGAATATCATTAATAATATTTAGTAACGCCTTTGCACTTTTTGAAATAATTTCTGCTTTTTCTCTATGTTCTACTTGCATATCTGAGTTTGATAAGATATCTGAAAAACCTATTATTGCATTTAATGGAGTTCTTATTTCATGACTCATATTTGCCAAAAATTGAGATTTAGTTTCATTTGCTTTTAAAGCATCTTCTTCTGATTCTTTTGCTTTTAAAGTTATATCTTCTAACTCTTTATTTTTTCTAACTATTTGTTTAATTACTAAGAATCCAAGTAAAAGAACAACTATTATAATAAAATATGTAAATATATTCTCTAAATCTTTATAATACTCTTTTTCATTTTTTATATTTTTTTCTAATACTCTAATATTTTTTTTACTATCATATAGTAATCTATTGCTATTTTCTTTCATTCTAATAAATAGGCTTGGTATTTGTTTGAAAAAAAGTTCTACTTTGAAAATATTATTTTGAATAAACTCTTTATCTGAAGATTCTATAATAGAATTTTTAATTTCTACGATTTCTTCCATACTTAGCATTTTTTCTTTTAATTCATCTAATTTAGGAATTAAATCTATTGCTTCAAATACATATTTTTTATCATCTACTTGGAAATGAATTTCATCATTAGAGATGGTTGCTTCTACAAGGTTTAATTTAATTTGACTTTTTAAAACTCCACCTTTTTGTAAAACTTCAATAGCATTTAAAATATTTTGGATTTCATTTTGAATTTCTTCTTCAATATTTTTTAAAGCCCTTGATTTTGTTGTAATCCCCATTTTGTAGAAATTTGCTTCAATAAGACTTATTTCTTTTAGGATATATTCACCTATTTTATATCTTGAATATTCATTTTTTACACTATTATCCAGATCTGTAAGAATTTTAGAAAAAACATTATGAATTACAAGTATTCCAATATATCCTATTGTAAAAGCAAATAATAAAGCTATTAAAGCTTTGAAAATAGCATTATTTCTAAACATCTAAAAAACTACCTTGTCAAAATTTTTCATATCTTCATCATCTAGAAAACCATATTTTTTGAATACTTCTCTACCCTCAACAGATGAAGCATAGTCCATAAATCTTTTACTTAACTCTTTATTTTTAGAACTACTTAAAAGATTAAATACAAGTTTTGATTTTTGTGAAGATTCATCATCAAGAACTATCGCTTCTACAAACTCTTTGTTATTATCCCAAAAAGTTGTTGCATGCCAATTTAAAATCAAATCTGCATTTCCATTTTTTATAGCATTAATCAAATTTCTTGAATCAGGAACTAAAAAAATAGCATTAGACACAGCTTTTTCATATAATCCAAATTTTGTTAAAACATTTTTACTTGCAAGACCAACGCTTCCACTTTGTTCACTTCCTAAAACAACATTTAATTCTTCATTTGTTAATTCTTCTAAAGATGCATTAACATTTTTTGGGTTTCCCTTTTTGACAACTAAAGACAATTTATTATAACCTACAAATTTACCATCAAGCAACAATCCATCTTTTATGAATTTATCCCTATAAGATGAAGATCCAGGAAGATATAGGTCTCCTACTTGACTTGATTTTGCACTATCATATAAATCTTGGCTTCCACCTTGTAAAATTTTTATAGTACAGTTGTTTGCTTTTTCAAAATTAGTAGCTAACTCTTTTACAGGTTTAACCATAGTAATTCCCACATAAAAAAGAAGCTCATTTTTTGAATCAGCATGAACAATCGTACTTAAAAATAAAATCAATAAGAATAAACCTTTTAATAGTTTCATGAAAACCCTTTTTATTTTGATTATAACAGATTTTAAATAAAGAAAAATAGGTAAAATCAGTAATTTATAATATAAAATAATGAAATATTAATACTTTATTAATAATTATAAATTATAATACTCCTTTAATTTAAAGGTTATAAATGTTTGAAAAAATTTTAAGATTCTTTGTAGAAAATTCTCGTATGAACTATACTTTATTTCTTTTAGTATTTGCCATTGGTATTTGGTCTTATTCTAAAACTCCAAAAGAAATCTTTCCAAGCTTTGACTTGGATATGATTTCAATAAAAGGTTCTTACAGTGGAGCTAGTGTTGATATTCTAGATAAGATGGCAGTTACAGAAATTGAAGATAATATAAAAAATATTGATTCTGTTGATACAATGTCAACAATTGTTAGTCCTGGTAAATTTACTATTGTTTTAGAACTAAAAAAAGGTAAAAATAAATATCAAGAAGCTGATAAAATAAAAGATGCAATAACTTTGATAAAATCAAACTTGCCTTCTGATATGGATGAGCCATCTGTTAATACTTTAGATAGAACAAGATCATTGGCTGATATTTCAATTACCTCAAAAAAACTCTCAATTGATCAATTAAAACCCTTTGCAGATGATTTGAAAAGTAAACTTCTTACAATAAATGGAATAAATGAAATTACAGTTTTTGGTGATTCTGATAAGTATTTTGAAGTTTTACTTGATGAAAGAAAAATTGATGCATTAAATTTAAATAAAAGTGATGTATTTGCTGTAATTGGAAATTTATCATATATATTTCCAATTGGTAAAATTGAAGATCCAAAAAAACACTATTATATTTCCACATATAATGGTGCTAAAAATGCTGAAGATTTTGGAAATACTTTAATAAAAATTTCTAATAAAACAGTTTATGTAAGAGATATAGCAACTATTTCTAAGAAATATGAAGATTCATCAACATTATATTCTTTCAATGGAGAAAATGCATTATCACTTGAAATTGTACAATCTGAAACGGGTGATGCTATAAATATTGTTAAAGATATAAAAAAGATATTACCTGATATTCAAAAAAATAATCCTGACATAAATATCTCAATTGCAGATGATAATAGTGAAAGAATTATTGATAGGTTAAGTGTTGTATCATCAAATATTATGCTTGGTATCATACTAATTACAATCTTAGTTGCTTTATTAATTAATGGTAGAATGTCTTTTATTATTGCCATGGGAATTCCAACATCATTTGTTATTGCTGCTGTTTATTTCTATCTCTCAGGATATACAATAAATATGATTTCTCTTGTTGGAGTTTTAATTGCAATTGGAATCGTTGTTGATGATGCCATTGTTGTAAGTGAAAATATACAACAACACATAGAAGAAGGTCATAGTCCAAAAGAAGCTGCAATTATTGGTGCAAAAGAGATGATTAAACCAGTAACTGTTGCATCTTTAACAACGCTTTTTTCTTTTTTACCTGTTTTATTAATAAGTGGAACTATGGGTGAAGTTATGAAATTAATTCCTATTGCCCTTAGTGCATTGGTTGTTGCTTCATTAATAGAATCATTTGTTTTTCTTCCAATTCATGCTGCACATGTTTTAAAAAGTGGTTCAAAGGTAACTTCTTGGGAAAAAGCAAATGCAGTTTACAATAAAATTATTCACTTTTTTATGAATTGGAAAAAGACTTTTATCGTAATATTTATAATAATTGTTCCTTTTTTAACTTTTAAATTTATAAGTAATTCAAAGTTTCAAATGTTCCCAAAATTTGATGGAAGTGATGTAAAAGTTACACTAAAAGCAAATGCAAATACTACCCTTGAAGAATCATTTAAAATAGTAAGTGCAATTGAAGCTGATTTAATGAAACATAGTGATGAATTTTATATTAGAAATATAAATTCAATCGCAGGATATAGAAAAGATGTTGGAGACAATACTGAAAATTTCCCATATGCGATGTATATGACAGTTGAACTTCAAAAACTAAAAGCTATGAATGTCTTAGATAAATATGTAACACCAGCTTTAAGTCTTGAATATGATGAAGAAGGAAGAACAAGAGAAATAACTTCAGATGAAATATCTACTAAATTAAAAGAGTTCATAAGTAAAAATGATTATAAAAATAAATTTAATTTAGAAGAGATAGAAGTTCTTGAAAGAAAAGTGGGACCTGTAAAAGCAGATATTAAAATTGGAGTTGTTACATCCGATAATCAAAAAGCAATAGCTGCTATTGAAAAAATTGATAAAGAATTAAAACAAATAGAAGGTATTAAATCAGCATCAAACTCTTTAAAATTTGGTATTGACGAAATCAAAATAAAAGTTAATTCTTATGGAGAACAACTAGGACTTACAGAATCTTTTATTGGAAATTACTTATCAAACTTATATTTATTGAAGAAAAAAGCAGTTTCATTTGATGAAAAAGAGATGCTAGATATAAAAATTCAGTCACGAGATAAAGATGATTATGAAAGTTTCAAAAATACAAAACTACCTGTTGAAGGTGGCTCTTTTGTAACCTTATATGAAGTTGTTGAGTTAAGTACTTTAAAAGCATTTGAGCAACTTTTAAAAGATGAAGGAATAAAAAATTTCTATGTTTTTGCAAATGTAAACCCTGATATTATTACTGCAAGTGAAGTAATTAATAAAATAAAACCTATGTTAGATGAAATAGAAAAAACTGGTATCAAACTTGTATTTAAAGGTGAAGCAGAAAAAAATGCTGAATTAAAAAGAGATATGTTACTAGCAACAGTACTAGCATTAGTGCTAATAATGCTTTCAATGCTTTATTTATTTAATTCATTTAGAGAAACATTTATTGTAATGAGTGTTATTCCTTTTTCTATATTAGGGGTTCTAATAGGACATCAAGTAATGGGATTAAATCTATCAATGCCATCAATGATTGGAGCTTTAGGACTTGCAGGAGTTGTAATAAATGATGGAATTATTATGATGACATACTTGAAAAAAGCAAAAACAATCGAAGAGATATTTTCTCGTGCAATAAAAAGATTTAGACCTATTATTATAACTACTGTAACAACAATTGTAGGGATGTTGTCTTTAATATTATTTCCAAGTGGAGAGGCTGCTATATTTCAACCAATTGCAATTGCCCTTGGATTTGGACTAGCATGGGGAACTGTTTTAAATCTTATTTATTTACCAGTTTTATATACATTAACACACAAATTAAGAAAAGTACCTAAGATAGAATCTTAAGTACTTTTCTTATACTTAAATTACAAAAATAAAGCTTTTGAGAGTACTAAATCCCATTTCAAAAGGTTCAATATTTATTTTTTTCAAAGTATGCTCAACATTTACAATAATTTTTGAAAGAACTATTTCAAAAGAAAAATTTGAGTAATCGTAAACACTCTCTTTTTCTGATTTAATATACTCCAAATCATTGATAATATTATAGTCATCTACATATTTTTTTTCTAATTCTATTTGCCAATTATTTTGCCAAGTATTAAATAAATACTGACCTTTTTCATTTTTTGCTGTTTTTATTTTCCATCTTATAACTTGTAAGTATTTATGCAAATTTTGCATCTCTTCTTTGTTATATGAAAATGAAACAAATTGATGTTCTCTTTCCATTGCATAAGCTTTAAAAATAAGTTTGTACATTCCAAGTATTAACAAATCATTTCTATTATTTATATTTTTATCTGAAAATGCATAATAAAAATAATCTTCATAAGTTTCTAGTTTGACTACATCTTGTATTATATGAATATAATCTTGGTTTATAGATATTTCATTGATAATATCATCTTTTATATCTTTGTTAAAAGCACTAGGATTTCTTAAATCTAATTTATTTTTATAAGTGATTAAAGATTCTAATATCTCAACTTTATACTCTTCGATTTGAGATGCTGAATTTGATTGGGCAAGACTTTTTAAACCACTTGTATTAAAAGCACAAGCTTGAAAGAAAATAGATGTAAAAATCAAAAAGAAAATTTGAACTGTTTTTAACTTCATGTACATTCTCCTTAATGTATTTAATTATTATTTAGTATACAATAAAAAACTTCATCTAATTCTTCAATAAACCAATTATTTGATATTTAATTTTAAATACTATATAGTTCATAAACTAAAAAAAGGGGTAATATGCCTATAGAGATTAATCAAACAGTAAAAATTATGTTTGAAGTTAGAGTTGATGGAATAGTTGTAGATGGAAGTAGAAGTAATAAACCTTTTGAATTTCAGTTTGGTGTAGGACAAGTAATAGCAGGGCTTGAAAAAAGAATAATAAATATGAAATCAGGAGAAGCAGCAGATATCTTAGTTCCAGCGGCAGAAGCCTATGGAGAATATGATCCAGCAGGAATTCAAACTCTTCCAATGAAACAATTTGAAGGAATCAAAGATTTAAAAATTGGTATGCAAATTCAAGCTCAAGATGCAGATGATCAACCTATTCAATTCATAGTAAAAGAAATTACAGAATATGAAGTTAAAGTTGATTTTAACCATCCACTAGCAGGAAAAGATTTAGAGTATAAAGTAAAAATAGATTCGCTTTTATAAATATTTTTTTATAAACAGTATATGTAACATTCATTATATCAAATATGATTTTTTAGGCTATAATTCTTCATATAATCATAAAAAGGAGTAAAAATGGCAAAAGGTAAAGATGTACAAAAAGCTGTAAAAAAAGCACCAGCAAAATCAATGAAAGAAAAAAAAGCTGAGAAAGTAGCTAAAAAAAGTTCTAAATAATCAGTAAACTTCTTAAAGAATAAAGAGATTAAATCTCTTTATTCCTTATATTCTCTATTGTAAAATACTTCTTCCATTTATATTTTGAATAGGTCTGTTATTTGCATGTTCAAATGTATCAAAGAATTGTTTTACTTGTTCTTTTGAAATTGGCATTGACGTTTTAAATACATTCCATTTTACATTTTCAGAACATGGTGGAGTTGTTAAAGATCCCATGAACTTGTAATAATCTTTATTTGATGGCAACATAGCTTGAATATCATTTGCACTTAAAGATATAGAAACTTTTTCATTTGCTTTAAGTGGAAATTTTGACCATATTTTTTCTATAATAGGATTTTCTTTTCCTTCTTCATACATTACAGCAACAACAGCTAAACTACCATCTTTTGCAGCATGAACAAAATGCGCCTCAAGAGGATATGCCTTACCATTTATATTATTTTCACTAGGTGTATGAAAATGAAATTGTTTAAGTTCATAATCTGTACCAGCAATATTTACAGTACTTCCTGCAAGTATATTTACTTGAACTGTATGCCCATTATTAACTACATCCATAGAATTTGTATTATATTTAAAATCTAATGCTTTTAAATCAATATCTTCTGTAGGAATAATATTTATTGGTGATTGAACTTTACCCTGTGAACACATTGCAAATTCTTCTTTCATCTCTCCCCAATGAGATGGAGAATATTTACCTTCATACCCCCAATGTGCTTCATGAGATTTTCCATGTTCAGAATTCTCTGAATGACTTGTACAACCTGTTGCTAAAACCATGGCAGCAATTGCTACTAATGATAATGAAATTATTTTTTTCAATCTGGTCCTTTATTTGGATATTAAGTTACAAAGCCCTTATTTCTTGATTACTTATATGTAATAAAAAATAAAATATTGCAATATAATATTATCTAAATTTATAAATAAATCACTTAATTATTTTAGCTTAAATTAAAAAAAGCTCTGTTGGATTAACAGAGCTTTAAAAGATAGATTATTTTATTGAATTCTAAAGTTTTTCTACTTGTATATTATTTAGAAAAACCTCTATTTTAACAAATTTCAATTTATTATTGATTGATTTAATTTCATTATTTACTTTTGAACTACCAGTTACATTTTCATTATTATAAGTATATTTTTCTTGAGCTTGTTCTACAATATATGCAGTATTGTCTTTTATTTTAATCTTTCTATCTAAGATTTTATAAGAATAATTTTGAGTAGAGTCAAAGCCTTCTTTTGTTTTTGCTAAATATTCAGCTTTTGTAAGTTTTGTTTTTTGTTTGTTACCGTTAAAATCAACATTTATTGTGATATCAACATTTTCATCTAAAAGTTCACCTAATTTATCAACATTTTTACTTAAAACTAATCTATCTGAATCAAGTAAAAAACTTTTTACATTTTCTTGCGTTAAATCATTTGCTACTAAATTTGTTAATAATCCAAATGCAAAGAATATGCTTATTATAATATTTTTCATTTCTCTTCCTTTTATTTATATTTAGTTACATATTTAAATGTATTTTATTTGTTGCAAATTGATGTATTAATATTTGAATTAAGTTTTGATATGGAATTGAATTTTCCAAAGCTTTCTTCTTAAGTTCATAAATATCATTTTCATTTACTCTAATTGAAATGGCTTTTTTCTTTTGATTTTTTATATAGAATTGCAGTTGTTGCAATCTATCATCAATATCTTTTTTACTTTCCCATTCTCCATTTTCTACACTTTCTAAAATATCTTGTTCATATTCATCTAATTTAATCATTTGAAAGTCCTTTATTATATTTTTTATTCATTTGTATTGAAGGTATAATTGTTTTTAAAAATATTGAAGTTTCATCTTCAACATAAGGCACCAAATAAACATAATCTTTTATTTTAACCAAAATAATAAACACATTTTGATTTGGATATTTATCTTCATTTGGATGTTTTATATCATCAAGTAAATTTCCATTTTCAATAGCTAATATAACATCTTCAAAACTAATATCTCGTTCGATTTTTAAAAGCTCATTCTTTTCAAGACTATATCGAATATTTTTACTTTTAATCATTTTATCACCTTATATATACAATGTATTTTATTGTAATTAAATGTAAAAGTCAAATATAATATTTTTTATTTTTGAACATTAAAAAAGCCCCATCAAAACTTGACAGGGCTTTCCAAAAATCTAACTAAAAATCTTTTATTAACTCAAAGACTTCAATTCAGCAACAACCTTAGCTAGTTTATCTTCAGCAAGGGCTAAACCTGCTCTATTTTCTTCTAAAACATTTGCAGGTGCATTTGCTACAAATCTTTCATTGTTTAACATTCCTGAAAGTTTTGCTATCTCTTTTTCTAATTTTTCTTGTTGTTTAGAAAGTTTAGAAATAATTGGCGCCATATCAATTTCACCTCTTGGGATATAAACTTCTAGATTATCACTTACATCTGTGATTGAGTTTTCTACTTTTGCAGATACAAACTCTAAATTTTCTACTTTTGCAAGTTTTTCGATAAATGGTTTTGCCATTTCATTATCAATATTTTTATTGATTTTTATATATGCTTTTGCAATTTTTGAGTTACCCATATCTATGATAACTTTTGCTCTTCTAATTGCGGTAATTGCTTCTTCAATGATTGCAAACATATCTTCAATTTCTTGATTTTTTGCAATATTTTTAGGGAAAGGATTTACCATTAAAGATTCACCCTCTTCTAAAGTTGTTCCAGATAATTTATGATATAAGAAATCAGAAATAAATGGCATAAATGGAGATACCATTTTTAAAGTTTCTTTGAAAATTGCACCAAGCTCTACAACAGAGTCTTTGCTAGCTTTCGCATATTCAATTCCCCAGTCACAAAATTCATTCCATACAAATTTGTATAAAATAGACGCTGATTCATTGAATTTATAAGTTTCTAATGCATTTCTTAACTCATCAACTGCATCACTTAATTTACTTTGCATATAAAGACCAAGTGGCGTTTTAATCGTAATATCTTTTAAATCAGGGAAAGTTTCCACATTTAACTGTAAGAAATTACTTGCATTATAAAGTTTATTTGTAAAGTTTCTAAATTGCTCTAAATTTTTAGCTCCAAGTTTTATGTCTCTACCTTGAACACATAAATACGCTAATGTAAATCTGATAATATCAGCACTATGCTCATTTACCATATCAAGAGGGTCAATTACATTTCCTTTTGATTTAGACATTTTAGCACCAAACTCATCACGTACAAGTGCATGCATGTAAATATCTTTAAATGGTAATTCTTTTTTGAAGTGCTCTCCCATCATCATCATTCTAGCTACCCAGAAGAACATAATATCAAACCCTGTAATTAATAGACTATTTGGATAAAAATCAGCTTCATCTGTGTCATTATAAAGTTCTTCTAATTTTCCATTATTTCCCCAACCTAATGGTGACATTGCCCAAAGTGCTGAAGAGAACCAAGTATCAAGAACATCTGGATCTTGAGTATGATGTTTACCACCACATTTTGGACATTTCTCTGGCTCATCAGCTTTATCAGCCCATTGATGTCCACAATCATCACAAGTAAATACAGGAATTCTATGTCCCCACCAAAGTTGTCTAGAAATACACCAAGGTCTTAACTCATCCATCCAAGCTGTATATGAATTTATCCAATGTGCAGGATGAAAAAGTGTTCCATTATGCTCACCAGTTTGTGCTCTTTCTTTTGTAGTCTCTTTTGTTTTTCGAATAGACTCTTGAGCCATTTCAGAACTTAAAAACCATTGTTGAGAAATAAATGGCTCAACAATATTTTTACATCTATAACAATGCCCTACTTGGTGAACGTGGTCTTCAATTTTTACAATATAACCTGAGTTTTCTAAAGCTTTTACGATAACAGGTCGTGCTTCAAGTCTTTCAAGTCCTGCAAACTCTCCACAATATTCGTTTAAAATACCCTTTTCATCAAATACTTTAATGAACTCTAAATCGTGTCTTTTTCCAACCTCATAATCGTTTTGGTCATGTGCAGGAGTTACTTTTACAACACCTGTTCCAAACTCCATATCAACGTGTGAATCGGTGATTACTTTGATAGTTCTATCAGTTAGTGGTAATAATACTTCTTTTCCAACGATTGATTTATATCTGCTATCATCAGGGTGAACCATAATTGCAGTATCCCCAAAGTATGTTTCAGGTCTTGTAGTTGCCACTTGAAGTTCACCACTTCCATCTGCAAATTTATAAATCATGTGATAAAACTTACCGTTTACTTCTTCGTGTTCAACTTCGATGTCTGATAATGCACCATCATGTGTACACCAATTTACCATGTAGTTATTTTGAGTAATATGACCTTCATTGTATAAAGAAATAAAAGCTTCTTTTACAGCTTCTTTTAATCCCTCATCCATAGTAAATCTTTCTCTTTTCCAAGCAGGAGTAACACCTAGTTTTCTCATTTGGTGAACTATATTTCCACCAGATGTTTCTTTTTGTAACCAAGCACGTTCTAAAAACTTTTCTCTACCGATTTCTTCTTTAGTTGTACCCTCAGCTAATAATTGTTTTTCAACAACGTTTTGAGTTGCAATTCCGGCATGGTCAGTTCCTGGTTGCCAAAGAGTTTTAAACCCGTCCATTCTTTTATATCTAGTAATAATATCTTGTAATGTGAAAGTTAAAGCATGACCTATATGCAGGCTTCCTGTTACATTTGGCGGGGGCATCATGATTGAAAATGTTTTTTGTTTTCCATTTTCATCAGACTCTTGAATAGACTTATTTCCTTCTATTTCGAAATATCCTCTATCTTCCCATATTTTATAAAATTTATCTTCTACTTGTGATGGTTCGTATTTTTCGCTCATTAAAAATCCTATAATTTTTCTTAAATATTCGCGATTATATCCACTTTTTACTTAGCTTGTTATTTGACTTTTTTATATAAAAGAAATTTTTTAAATTATATATTATTACTTCTTCTAATATCTATGATATAATTAATTCTATCTATTTTAAATATTAAGGAGAGAAAAATGTTAAAAATAATTATAGGAAGTTTTGTTCTCGCATCTTCAATATTTGCCGTTGACTTGCAAAATGATGGAGTTGAAATAAAGATCAAAAATTCAAATGACGAAGCAAAAACACTTATTATAAAAAGAGAAAAACCACAAGAATGTTTAGGTGTAAATTTTGACCCAAAAGTAGTATATGGTGGAAATCATCAAGCCGCTGATTCTGTAAAAGCTGATTGTAAAAGAGCTTTTGTTACATATATGGGAAAAATCGCTCCTATGAAGTTTTCTGATAAAGTAGAAACTTTTGGAGAAGTTGAAGTTTTAGACTTTATAGAAAAAGCTAAAAATGATAAAACTATGATGTTAGTTGACTCAAGAACAGAAAATTGGTTCTACCATGAAACAATTCCAAGTGCTGTTAACGTACCTTATACATATTTAAAACAATCACAATATCCTGATGAGTTTGAAGAGTATTTAGAAATATTAGGTGTAAAAAAAGTTGATGGTAAATATGATTTTACAAATGCAAAAACACTATTAATGTTTTGTAATGGTGCATGGTGTGGACAATCACCTGAATCTATGAAATATCTATCTGATATTGGATACCCTGAAACAAAAATGAAATGGTACAGAGGTGGAATGCAATCTTGGTTAAGTCTTGGATTAACTACTATCAAACCATAAAAATATAAAAGAGAGTTTTTTAACTCTCTTTTATATACATTTTATTTTTCCAATCTTTCAACTATTGAAATTAATTTATCTCTGAAAGAATATATGTCTTCTAATTTACTTATAGTATATTTTATTTCTTCTTTTTCTGATTCATGTAATGAAATATATTTTTGAGATGTATTAAATCTTAATCTACAAATCCATTTTCTATTATTATCATCTAATAAAATACCAAAATAGCTTTTGGTATCCCTTGCAATTATTCTAGATAAAGAAATTTTTTCTGCGAGAATTGATTTAACGATATAGAATCCTTCAAGTTCTTCTTCTGTTGTATCAATTCCATCATTATTAACTACATCTTCTTCAATAACATTATCTATTTCAACTGACAATTGAGTATTTAGTGAATTAATTTTATCTTGAACCATATCATTTATAATTTCTGAAAATGCGATTTTTATATAAGCTTTAAACTCTTCAATTACTGGTTGAATCAGTCTTCTATCTGTAGCTTTTGTTGCAAAAAATCTTATAAAATCATCACTTGGTTCAATTGATTCTTGTTTAAATATTTTTTTTATTTGTACAATGTACTTTTGCTTATTTGCCATATTTAGAATTTTCTCAATATCTATATTTTCTATTGAAAATCTTTCTAATTCTTTTATGTCTCTATCTTTTAAATTCAATAGATTAATAACTAAAAAAGGTTTTCCATCCATTTTATTTGGTTTATCTAAATCTGAATAAAATCTATACTCAATACCATTAGTTAAAATACCAAACTTACTTTCTGTAACAGTAAAATATCTTTCTAATTGCTTATCATGATTATCTAAATTTTCAGTATGGTTTTTTACCTCAATAAGAATTAAAGGCTTTCCATCCTGAATAATTGCATAATCAACTTTTTCACCCTTTTTCTTACCTATATCTGCAGTAAATTCAGGAATTACAATATTAGGATTAAAAATATCATAACCTAATAAAGAAATAAATGGCATTACAAAAGAATGTTTCGTTGCTTCTTCTGTTTGTACACTATTTCTTAAACTTTCTATTCTTTTAACCAATTCTTGTAGTTTTGTTTGAAAATCCATTTTAATTCCTATTTGTTATATATAGCAATATTATATATAAAATTGCTTAAAATATTATTTATTGTTAAACTCAAAATAAAACATAAAGTTAAACATAAAATGAAAAGCTTATCATTAGTAAAAGATGAAGATATTAACAATTTTTATAAATTAGTTTCACAGAATGTTAAGAGAATTAGAAATGAGAAAAATAAGCCTCAGCTTGATTTAGTTTTAGAAATGGGATTAAAATCTACTGCTTTTTATAGTAGATGTGAAAACTTTAAAGACAATCATCATTTTAATATGGAACATATTTTTAAAATTGCAATTATATTAAATGTTGATATTAAAGACTTTTTCCAAGGTATAGAGATAAAAGATAATTCAAAAGAATTATCTTAAATTGTTTTCAAAACCTTATCTATATCTTCAATAATTGCTAAATCAAATCTATTTTCACTTGCTTCAAATTTTAAAATCTCGATAGCTTCTTCGTGACTAAATAACTCTCTATATGTTCTATTTTGTCTTAATGCATTATATGAATTTAAACTTTGAAGTAATCTGTCTTTAAATGTTAAATCTTTACCTAATAATGCACAAATATAGCCACTTCCATCTAATCTTTCTTGAACTTTTGATGCACTTGATGCAATATCAGTAAATCCAATAATATTTTGTAAAATCTTTCTAGTATAGTATGGATAAGTTTTTATTTTTTCAATTTCATAAATATCGAGATCAGACTCTTTTTCTAATAACTCTTTTCCTAAAGTTAATTTTCCAATAGTACATAAACTAGAAGTTATTAAAAAAATTAATTTATCTTTGTGATCTAAGACATAAAATTCACACATAATTTCACTTAATTCTATTAACCTTGATTGAGGATTTTCGATTTTATAAAAAATTGTTGTGATTTTTAGAATCTCTTCAAAATCTAATGGATTTGTAAAATCATGTAATGAAGAATAAATAAACATCAAAGTATCTTGTTCATTTAACATATCTTGCCAAAAGCTTGTTTCTCTAACACATTCAAAGAATTTTTCGATTAAATCTCTTGAAAAATACATATCTAATTTATCTTTTGTAAACTCAATTGCATCAAATCTACTTTTAATATTTTCTTTTCCAAAATCGTACATTATGTCAAGTGTTTTTGCTAAAAAGATTATTTGCGAAAACAAAGGTATTTCATCACCTTTTAAAGCAAAAATTCCACTTCCATCAATTTTTTCTTTTTGATATTTTAATACGTTTTCTTTTTGTGTTAAAAAAGGAAAATCTTTTATACACTCTTGAGATATCTCACAAAACTCTTTATCATTAGTACTTTGATTTAATGCAAGTGAAGAAACTAAAGAATAAGAGCATAAATCACTTAATTCTTCAGGAGTAAAATCCATTTTTATTCCAATATTTAAAGCAATATATGCAACTCTTTTTGCGTGTCCTAAACTTATTTTATATCTATCTTTTGAAACAAAATCTAAAGCTATACTTGTAGCTAATAAAAAATTATTCAGATTAAATTGCATCTGTTTTTTCTTATCCATATTTTAAATCCTATATTAAATTAAAATTATTACTTATATAAAAGTGATATTACAATATAATTTTTAATTATAAATTAAAAGGAGACTTATGTTCAAAAAAATTTTATCATCGATATTCTTATCATCAGTTTATACTTTTGCATTTGATTATAATTTAAAACCAGTAAAAGTAACAAATGACGTTTGGTGTTTTTTAGGAAAACTTGATATGCCTACAAAAGAAAATGGTGGCTTTATGTCAAATAGTTGCTATGTAAAAGCTGATAAAAGTTATGTTTTGATTGACTCAGGAGCAAGTTATGGCTTTGCTTCACAAGCATATGAAGCTATGTCAAAAATAGAAAAACTTCCTGTAAGTACAGTTATTTCAACTCATAGTCATGATGACCATTGGTTAGGAAATAGTTTTTACAAAGAAAAATTTAATGCAAAAATATTAGGGCCATCTTTGATAAATAAAGAATACAATGAAAATACTATTACAAGAATGCATCAAGTTTTATCAAAAGAAGATTTCAAAGGAACAAAAATAATTCCTGTTGATGATGTTGTAAATGAAACGAGAACCTTAAAAATAGGAAATAAAGAAATTACAATTATTCCAACAGGTGTAAAAGCTCATACTTCAGAGGATTTATTTGTTTTTATACCTAGTGAAAAAATTCTTTTCTCAGGTGATGTTATTATGAATGGAAGAGTAACATCAAATAGAGATGGTTCAGTAATTGGTACTTTAAAAGCTATTGATATGATAAAAGAAAAAGATTGGAATTACCTAGTAGCAGGTCATGGTCTTGATACTTCAAAAACAGCTATAAATGATACAGTAGAGTATTTTTCTTTATTAAAACAAAGGGTTTTAGAAGCTATTGAAAATGATACAAGTGGAACAGAGATAACAAAAGTTGTAACAATGGATGAGTTTAAAGACAAACCTTTATATGGTGAGTTAAATAGTAAAAATGTATACGATGCATTTAGAGAATTAGAGTTTTACGAAGAAGATTAAATTCTTCTTTTTTCTATCTTAATTATTTTATAGTTTCACTATGTGAAACTATAAAAAACTACTTTTAAAATAAATTTCTTTTTAAATATATTTCTTATAATATATCTTTAATTAATAAAATTAAGGAGAAGTTATGTCAAAAAAAATTCTTATATTAGCTGGTGATTTCGTAGAAGATTACGAATTAATGGTTCCATTTCAATGTTTAAAAATGTTAGGTTATACAGTTGATGTTGTTTGTCCAAATAAAAAAGCAAATGATCAAATTAAAACAGCAATTCATGATTTTGAAGGTGATCAAACTTATACAGAAAAACCAGGTCATAACTTCACGTTAAATGCTTCATTTGATGAAGTTGTTGAATCAACTTATGATGCATTAGTGATTCCTGGTGGTCGTGCTCCTGAATATATTAGATTAAATCCAAGAGTTATTGAAATTGTTCAAAATTTTAATTCTGCAAATAAACCAATAGCTTCAGTTTGTCATGGTATATTAGTTCTTGCAGCTGCAGGGATTATTGCAAATAAAACTTGTTCTTGTTATCCAGCTTGTGCTCCAGATGTTGGACTAAGCGGTGGAACATGGGCTGATATTGGATTTGAAAGTGCTATAGTAGATGGAAACTTAGTCACAGCTGCTGCTTGGCCTGCACATCCTGAGTGGTTAGCAAAATTTAATGAGTTATTAACAAAATAAATAGGTTATAATAAATCAAAAAAGGTTTATTATGCCATCTTTAATAAAATCTTTATCAAAGGGTTTAAAAGTTTATAGGTTTATCGCAGATTATGGTAAACCTATTTTAGCAGTTACTTTATGCGAAAAATTACAAATTGATAAAAGTACCATGTCAAGACTTTTAAAAACACTAAAAGATGAAGATTTTATCTCATACTTGGAAAATTCAAATGAAATAATCGCAAATGATATTTTAAATAAAACGAACCAATCTACAAAAATAGAACTCCTAATCAAAAAAACAAAAGTTTTACTTGAAGAGATTTCAAAAACTACAAATGAATGTGCTTACTTAGGTATTTTTGATGATTATAAAGTTTCATATATTAATCAAATTGATTTATCTAATCAAGAACTAAAAACAAGAAATAATATAGGTGTTCAAACAAATTTACACACAAGTGCTCTTGGGAAATCTATCTTAGCTTTTGGAAATTATGATTTGGAAAAAATTAAATTCAATCAATACACAAATAACACAATAACAAATATAAATAAACTTAAAAAAGATATTGAGCAAGTTAGAGAAAAAGGATATTCTATTGATAATAAAGAGTATCAAGATGGTATGTGTTGTGTTGCGGTTCCTTTGTTCAATAAAGAGAATATTCTTATAGGTGCTGTTGGAATATCTGGAAATTCAATAAGACTAGATTCTAAAAAAATTCATGAAATAGGTGAAGTTATATCAAATTTGGTTTCGAAACATATTATAAGCTATTAGTTCACTTTTTTTACACACTAAATTACTAATATAAGCCACTTAAAAAAAAGAGGTTTTATGAAAAGTTTTTTTACTAAACTATTTAAAATATTTACATTTCAAAAAAAAGATACTAATAAAAATGTTACAGGAATAAAGTTTGATTATAGCGAAGATGATTTATCAGTATATTTTGAAGTTGCTGACAAAAAACTAGCTGAAGAGATTTTATTAGATATAAGTTATATTAAAAATATGAAGAATCTAAAACATGGCTTTGTTTTAGATATATGTGCACAGCAAATACCTGAAATAGTTTCAAGTTTGCTTGCTGTGAATATACCAATTTATGCAGTTATTCCACAGAAGAATAATCTTTAAAAGATTAATCTTCTTCAACTACTTCAACGATAGCATCAACAGATGCATCTGTCATATCTAAGTCTAAATGTGGAGCATCTTTAGCTTCAACTAATTTTACATTAAAGCCTTTTTCTTTTGCTAAATTATAAAAATCAATTGTAATTTGAGGTTTAGAAATATCATCAGCAGTTCCATAAACTAGAACCATTTTCATATCTTTATTTACACTATGTAAAACATCAGTCATTGATATTAAATCTTTTCCTTGCTCTTTTTCATGGATATTATAAACACCACCTGCACAAACTAGATTATTCACTAAATGTGGATTTAATCCAGTCATAGTAGCCCCCATAGTACAACCAGCACTATGACCTATATATGTAACTTTTGATGCATGAAATTTTTCTTTCAATGCCTCAACAAGTGAAGCTAAAAACTCAACGTACTCTTTTTTTACAGATAAGTTTCCATCCCCTTCATGAGCTAGAGATTTAAAATTATTTGTAGATGAATCTGAATAGCCAGGAAGGGCAACAGCAACTGTCGTAATATCTGTTTGAAGTGATAAATTCTCAGCAAATGGAGCATATCTAGCAAGAGTATTCGTACCCTCTTTCCATGTTCCATGAACAATAATATTTAAGGCATCTTCTGTATCACCTTTTGATTTATAAAATTGGATACATTCATTTCCTGCAAAAATAAAATTATCACCTTTTTTTGCACAATCTTCTTTTGATATATTTGAAGCAAATAAACTAGAAGAAATAAGTAAACTTGAAAATAATAAAGCTTTTTTTAACATTTTTTATCCTTTTATTTTAAATTAATAAGGTGTAATACCTATATATCCAGCTGTTTGTTTTTCAATGATTTCTACAATTCCAGCTTGAACGTAATCAACATCATCTATGAAATCATTTTCAGTCCAGTTCATTGTTTCCATTGTATTTTTACAACCTATAAACTCAACATCATATTCCATAAGAGACTTTATTCTATCTAATGTTGCTTTATCATAATCTTTTTTAACAGCTCTCATTCCATTTCCATAAAGAACAACAGCAACTTTTAAAGTTTCACTTGGATACTCTTTTAAAATATTATAAATTGAGCCAAGTGTATGATTTACAACTTCTAAATTACTATCATGTAAATTTATAACTAACTTTCTAGGTTTCTCAAACGTTGGTTGAGGGTCACTAAAAGTTGATTGTGCATAAGAAAAGATTGCCATTAAAACTATTAGAATCACTTTTTTCATTTTTTATCCTTTTACTATCTTGTTTTCTTTTATAATACCATTTTTTATGATTTTACAATACAGTCCCCTATGAGATTTTAAGAGTGCAGGTAATTTTTTATCAAATACACTCAAATGGTTACATACGGTACAAATTTGTGTTATTTCAATAACTGAATCTTCTATCAATAATTGCTTCCCAATTTCAAAAATATGTGGATCAAAATCCAATAATATATTTTCACCTAAAGAGCCAAACTCTAAATCTATATTATTTTCTTTTGCTATTTCATAAGATTGAATTCCTACAATCATAACTGTTTGATCAAGTTTTTTACCTGCAAACTTATCATTTTCAATTCCAAAATCAACTATTAAATTTAATTTTTCTACTTGAGGTCTTGGTAAGCCACTTGACTCTTTTGTTGCACTAAAAGTTTTTAATACTTTTCCTAGATTTTTCATTTAAGATTCTCATTTAATATTTCAATAAAATCACTTTTAGTCCAAGATCCTGGATATTGTTTTATATATTTCCCATCTTTTGAAAGTATAAAAAAAGTAGGTGTTATTTTTTTATAAACTTTTTGTAAATCAAATGGCAGTGCACTTTCATCCATATCATTTTTTACAAAAACATAATCTTTTTTTATAAGATTTTTTATATCATCAAGTCCTAAAACTTCTTTATCCATTTTTTTACAAAAGAAACAAGATTTTGCTGTTGCATAAACTATAATTTGTTTATTTTCATCTTTTGCTTTTTTTAAAATTTTTTCTTCGTCTTTAGAAGAGAATTCATCTTTTACTTCATCTTTAATTTCTAAATGTTTTTTATATTCCATAAAAAATATTGCTAGATTGTTATACTCATCATCCTCTAATTTTATTCTTTGTTTTTTATCATAAAAACTTAAAATATGTTCATCACAAATAGTATTAAAAATATCTGGATTTTCTAAATATGTTTTTAGATATTTTTCTATTTCAATTTCTTGCATTTCAGGGTCTGTTGCATCCCCGATTTTTTTCGGACTATCCATAATCGCATATGCAATCATATTAACTGTTGGTGCTTTTAGGTTCAAAAGTTTATTATTTTTTGCAAAGAAATTCTCTTTTAGACTATTTAAATCCACATATCCACTATGACATGATGCACATTTATTATCAAAGATTTCTTTACCTTCTTTATAATCTGCATGAAGATTTAAAAATAAAAGTAAAGATACAATAAAAATTTTTATCAAATTAAAATCCTTTTTTCAACTTAATAAATATTTTTATTAAAAAATTTATTAAATGGAAAAAAGTATAAAGAGAAGCTCTTTATACTTTTAAATCAAGAATTAAATAATTCCAGGATTTCCAGCAACTCCGATAATATCAGGAGTATCAACTTTTAATTTACTAATATGTTTAACATTTTTTAAGTATGTTTCAACCGTTTCCCATACAGGCTCACCTTCTGATTGTGCACCAACAGTTGACCAACCAGCAACTTTATAAGACTTGTTAGCTTCAATTTTCATTCCAGTTTTTGTAAGAACGATATCTGTTATTCTTTCACCCATTTTACTTTTTGGATTAATTTTATAAGAAATACCACCTGTTCTTACCATATCTCCACCTTGTTGATAGAATGGATCTTCATTAAATAAGTTATCAGCAACATCTTCTAAAATTAGTTTAATATCTGTTCCTGACATATCTCTTGCATAAGTTTCTGGATAAGTCATAGCTGTTTGAGTCATTAAATCATCAAAAGTAATAGCTTGACCTGGCATTACAGAAGTTCCCCATCTAAATCCTGGACTTAATGAAATTTGTGCTTCTTTTACTTCAAGTAATGCATCACAAATAATTTGATCCCAAGAACCGTTGAAATTTCCTCTTCTAAACAGAGTCATTTCAGTTGTTGCAATTTCTCTTGTTAATTCTTTTAAGAAAGGTAATCTTTGATCTTCGATATATTTTTTCATATCTTTATCTTCAGGAATTAAATCTGAGAAAATTGGTAATAATGTAAATTTGAAATCTTTGATTTTTCCATTTTGAATATCTAAATCAAGTACATTTAAGAATTTACCATTACTTCCAGCATTACAAACATAAGTTGTACCATCTGGGTTTTTAACAGGAACAGCTTCAGGAACACCATCATGAGTATGACCACCCATAATAAAGTCAATTCCAGTACAAACTTCTGCCATTTTTTTATCAGTATCAAATCCATTATGAGAAAGAACGATAACAGCATCTGGTTTTTCTGTTTCTCTAATCATATCAACGATTTCTTGCATTGAATCTTCTTTAATACCAAAAGTCCAATCAGGAATAAATCTTTGAGGATTTGCAATAGTTGTATAAGGGAATGCTTGTCCAATAATAGCAACTCTAGCATTTCCCATTTTTTTAATTGTGTATGGTTTAAATGCATGACCTGTATCTTCATCAAATGCTTCAATTCCATTCATCATTGATGTTTCTTTTACAAAAACATTTTGTGCTAAGAATTCTGCATTTAAAGCTTTTACATTTTCTAAAACTTCTTCAGCTTTATATGTAAATTCCCAATGTCCAACAGCTACATCAACACCAAGTAAATTCATAGCACCAACCATATCTTTACCTCTTGTATAAAGAGCAGTAGCACTTCCTTGCCAAGTATCTCCACCATCTAACATAAGAGTTTTATCTTTTCCAAAACTATCTCTTAAATAATCAACAACAGTTTTAATTTGAGCAAAACCACCTGTTCTTCCCATAACTTTTGCATGTTCTTCAAAGTTTACACATGAATATGCATACTCAAGTCTTTTATTACCTTTAATTCCATAATAATCTAATAATTTTTCACCAACAATATGTGGTGGTTTACCAAAATTACCATAAAAACCAAGATTTACACTTGGCTCTCTAAAATATACAGGTAATAACTGTGCATGAGAATCTGTCATATGCAAAAATCTAGCATTTCCAAAAGGTTTTAACTTATAATAGTCTTCTAATTTATTTGTTGTATCTGTCATTCTTGTATGAGAATTAGCAAACACAGGAGCAGCACCAAGTACTGCCATCATATAAACAAATTCTCTTCTACTTAATTTACTCATTGTTATTATCCTTAATTATTTTGCAGCAGGAGCATCATCACCTACAACTGTAAATCCAAGCGAAGTCCACGCTTGCATTCCACCTCTGTAGTATTTGATTTTTTCAGCTGGATATCCAATTTTTAGTAATGCAAATTTTGCATCCTTAACCATTCCTGGAGTTTGTTCACACCAATAACCATTGCAATATAGAACTACTGTTTTAGCTTTTGAAAAATCTATAGAACCATCATCTTTTACAGAAATTCCCATATAATCTTCCATCATATCTATTGCATCATCTTTATCATCAAAATTTGTAAAAGGAACATTCACGGCACCTGGGATTCTAAGTCTTGCAAACCATCCTGGTTTTCTTGAATCTACAATTGCAATATTAGTATCAGTTTGAGCTTTTTTCATATACTCAATAAATTCTAATTCACCTACAGTTTCAACACCTGGTGCTAAAATCATAGGTTGAGGAGTACCTCTATCTGTAGTATCATACAATGATGAAATTTTATTCCCTGCCGTTTGATTTCTCATAATAGTGAATTTTTCACCATCTAAAGTTATATCTACTGATTTTACACCATCAGATATAGGAACAAATTTTTCTTCTGCAAATGATAATGATGAAGTTAGTCCTAGTATTAATGATGATACTACTAAATTTTTAAAAAATTTCATTCTATTCCTTTTCTAAAACAAAAAAAAAGTCAAGATTTAAACTCTTGACTTTTTTAATTTAAACATTAATCCAAATAAAATTAATATTTATAACCATCACCTGGAACTGATGCTCTCCAAGTTTTTTTAGCTTCTTCATCTTGTGTTAATGCACTAATTGCAAAAGAACAAGCTCTCCAAGCTCCAAATTCAACTGTAGCTTCGCTTGTCTTTACTTTTTTGTCATCAACAATATCAATATTTTTTGAACCTGTTTTAATAGCACCTTGAACAGCTTCAATATACTGACTAGCTTTCATACCAAGTCTCATAAACTCTATTTTATTTTTTACTGCCATTTCATTATATTTTGCAGCAGTAGCAATTACTTTTTCTATTCCATTTGCTTCAACATTGCACTCTTTTTTAACATCTAAGTTAGATATTTCAGACGCTGTTGCGTTAACTAATCCATAAGTTAATAATGCAGTTGCTGTTGCGAATTTTAAAATTGTTTTTTTCATAATATTCACCTTTATTATTTTCTTATATCTGGACCATCAACAGACATACCATTTGACATATACGCTAAGAAATAAACTAATTCTTTCATTTGAGTACTTTCATCTTTTGGTGGAACTTGTCCTTGATCTACAACACAACCTGATAATCTTCTTTCAAGAGTACCTAAACTATCCCATTTTAATCTAAATACTGGGAATTGTGTAATTTGTCCTGTTAATGGAGAAAGTTTTTCATTTCTAACCCTTTGACCTGCACCTTGAACGTGACAAGTTGCACAAGACATTTTTAAATATCCTCTTTGAGTATAGTAAAATTCTTTTCCATTTTCATATGCTTTTTGAGCATCTGCATTTTGAATTTTAATATCAAATTTTTTACCAGCTTCAGTAGTAGCATTTACTAAATATGCTTGTAAATTTGCTATATTACCTTTTTTAGTGTCCCATTCTTTTTCACCATTAGCTCTTAAACAATCATTTACTGCTGATGTTAAAGTAACAACATCTTTTTTCTTATCATCAAAGAATGGATAAGTATTTGTTACAGCAGGATCTGGGAAACAAGTTGCAAAAGAGTTACCATTAGCAAATTTTTTGTTATATAACTCTTCCCCTGCTTCAATATCTGACTCATATGGAGGCATTTCTTTAATAGCATCATATTGCATTTTTGCATCTTTTGAGTATGCATAAGTACCAATATTAAAATCATGATGTTTTAAATTTTTCTCATAATCGTTTTTTAATTCAGCATCTGTTGAATAAGGAAAAAATTTATCTTTATTTTTTTCTGGATCAGCAAACTTTGCTTCAAAATATTTTACTGCTTCAATTCTATCTTTTTCTGCTTGTGCATTGAAATCTGAAGCATTTAAAGCACATACTGTTAATGCTAATAATGCTGTTGACTTTACAATTTTTGATAACATAGTATCTCTCCTTTTTTATAAATTACTAAAATTAGTAATTATTTAATTTTTTCTGTACTAGTATCAGTAGCACCTTTTAAATCTTTCCAAGTAATCTCTAGTTCATCACCAACATTTCCACCTTTAAATGAAAACTTCATGTATGGATCTTTTGATAAAAATTGACTAGTTGATGCTTCATAAACAACTTTTCCACCAACTTTAGCAACTACGTAAGTAATGAAATTTGCTTCTTTTTTTGCTCTTTCAGCTTCTTGAAAACTTAACATTGGGTGAGTAGCTAATGCTTTTACTTCAACTATTCCATTTTTTAATTTTGCTTTGATTTTAGTAGTATCTGACATTTTTATTCCTTTTATTTTTTTATTTTATATATTTATTAATTTAATTCTATGCGATTAGTTGAATAAAATCAACCACCACATCCACCAATTGTTACTTTTACTAATTTAGAAACTGAATATAATTTACCATCAGCTTCAGCAATAACTGTAACAGTTCCAGTTTTTGCTAATTTAATTCTAATTGCATAATCAATAACTGCATTTTCAGGAATTGTAAATACTGCAACTGCACTTTCAGGATTTGCATCTTGGAAAACTGCAACTTTTGTAGCTTTTAATTCAGTATCAAAAGATACAGGAATAACAGCACCATTCTCAGCAATATCAGGAGCACTTAAGTTAATACTTCCTTCAGTTGTAGCAGTTGAACCAAAAATTTCTTTTACTGCATCATCAACTTTAGTTGCAGTCCAAGCTTTTGGCTTAGTTTCTCTAAAATCAATCGCACTTAATTTACCTGGGATAACAGCCACAGCCATTGCTCCTAAACCTAAACCTAAAAAATTTCTTCTATTAATCATTTTAATTTCCTTTTATTAATTTATTGTTTTTAAATAAGCAACTAATGCTTTAATTTCAGAATCACTTAACCATCCATTTTTACCAAATGCTGGCATTGCTGAAACTGGATTTGTTTTATATGGATCAAATATTTTTTCATATAACGCATCTTCAGGCCAAGCTGATAAATATTGTAATATAGGTCCCATACTTCCTGGTCCATCTAATGTTTTACCATTTACCGCGTGACAAGCAACACAGTTACCTTGAGTATTAGTTGTGAAAATCTTTTCACCTTCTTTTACTAAATCAGCATCTGATGCAAAACCACTAACAGCAATAAGTCCACTAATTGCAGATGCAGTTAATAACTTTTTAATTACATTCATAACGTTCTCCTTTTTATTTACTAGAATTAATCATATAATCGATTACTTCCTTCATTTGGTCATCAGTTAAATCTGTTCCACCTCTTGGAGGCATTGTATTTATACCATTTATACCATTATGATAAACTTTCTCAATTCCTTTTTCAAGAACTTTACTCCAAGCATCTTTGTCTCCTAATACAGGAGCTCCAATAGCTTCATTAGCATGACATGCAGAACAGTTTGCCTCATATGTAACTTGACCAG
The DNA here is from genome assembly GCF_013177675.1 of Arcobacter acticola. NCBI lineage: Bacteria > Pseudomonadati > Campylobacterota > Epsilonproteobacteria > Campylobacterales > Arcobacteraceae > Arcobacter > Arcobacter acticola. The sequence goes on along the minus strand of NZ_CP042652.1, from coordinate 792,804 downwards.
GTTTAACAGAAGTATCTACTACTACAGGTAAATCTCTTACTACTGATATAGGTTGATTAACACTATCTGTTAAATCATACTCTATTTTCATTAGAAGTTTGTCTGTATCTTCTTTTATACAATCTTTCATACATTTTGTTCCCGTTCCATATATTTTTGGATCTGAAAGCAATGCAGTCATATTTTTAACACCTTGTCTTGGATCTTTTGTATCAACTTCAGGATAAAAACCATCTGCATTTGGCATTTTAATTTTCATCATTTTTTCTTTGTCTAATACAAAATCATCATCCATATCTTCACCTTCATATTTAATACCATTTACTGATAATATATATGCAGTGATTGCATAAGTTTCACTATTTGTTAAACTTTTTGAATGAGTATATGGCATTGAATCTTGAATATACCAGTACAACGTACTAGCAAATGGCCAATATGTACCAACTGTTCTTAATGGACTTTCAGGATTTGGATGTTCATCCGCTGGATTTAACCTTTGATTTTTTAAAGAGTTAATTGAACCCCCAGCAAGTCTAGGATAACCACCCTTTCCACCTGCACCAAAATCACCATGACACATTACACATTGTGCATCATAAAGTTCTCCACCCAATTCTACTGAACCTTCAGCTTTTTTAGGTTTTCCATCATCTCCAAGAACTACTTGACCTCTATTCATTTCAAATTCAGGTAAACCAGTTCCATCAGGTTTTACATCAATATCCCAAGCTTTAATTTCATTCTCAGTTGGTATTCTTCCAATGTTATAACTCTTAATATCTTGTGTATTTACATGATACGAAGAATATTTACCGTCTTTTATCGGATATTTTACAGCACCATCAACAGAAGATTCTTTTGTAGCTGCCATTACAGAACTTACTAATAAACTAGATAAACCAACACTAAGAAGAGTAGATTTAAGCTTTTTTATGTTTTCTAATTTGAACATTATTACACTCTCCTTTGCTTGTTATTTCCCATGTTACTATCGCATTTCTGTGATAAACTGATTCAACACCAACTGCTGATGTTTCTTCATCAATTGTAGGTTGAATATTTCCAAAGTCATCATATGATCTACTTGCAAGAATCATAGGTTTCCCATCCCATTTAATAATATATGAGAATCTTGTCCAAGATTTTGGAAGTACTAAACCTTTTAATTTAGCTTCTACCCAGTTATCTCCACCATCAAATGATATATCTACACCTTTGATTGTTCCATGTCCAGACCATGCAAGTCCTTCTATTTCTACCATTTCACCTTTTTTAAGGTGAGTCCATGGTTTCTCAGGACATGGTGAAGTAATAACAGAGTTAACTTCATTTACCCAGAAATATCTAATAGCTTTTCCTGATTTTTGTAGCATTGTATATTTTGAAGTTTCTTCTTTTGAATGCCATGGTTTATCAGAAAATTCTAATCTTTTTAACCATTTAGTATTAAGATTTCCTTCCCATCCTGGAACAACAAGTCTCACAGGATATCCTTGTTCAGGTCTTAATGCTTCACCATTTTGTCCCCAAACAACCATAATATCATCCATTGCTTTATCAACTGGAATTGATCTAGGATTTGAAGCATTATCACTACCTTCTGCAAGCATCCAAACCGCATCTTTTTCTAGTCCTAAGTCTTCTAAAATAGTTTTTAACATAACTCCAGTCCATTGAGCAGCACTCATAAGACCTTTCATAAATTGTAAATTATTAAATTGAGGAGCTCTCCACTCAGGACTCCCATTTGCAGGACATTCAATAAAGTATGTTCTTGTTTCACTTGGATATTTTTTTAAATCTTCTAAAGTTAAAACTATCTCTTTTTTAACTTTACCATGAATCATTAGTCTCCATTCGTTTGGATTAACATGTGCAGTTCCACCATGATCTCTTACGAAAAATAGACCATTTGGAGTAATAATTCCTTCTGATTCATGAATTGGGCACATTGACACAGATGCATGTGGATCTCCCGATGAGAACAATTCATGCGTTCTTCTTATATTATTATGCTCATACGCTGATGGAATTCCATATAGATTTTTATCTACTGGATCTCCTAACTTTTGTCCCCAAGGTGCTTCGTTTATAATCGCTGGATCATCTGCTTTTGCAGAAACAGGCGTTAAAACTGAGGCAGCACTTAAGGCACCAGCAGAATAAATAGCAGTTTTTTTGAAAAAATCTCTTCTACTTGTTACTGCAGTAGCACTAGATTTAACTTCTTTTTGTAAAACTTCGCTGTTTTTCAACTCTAACCTCCTAAGATATTTGATAATACTCATTAAATTTTTTCATCACCTCTATTATAGATTTTATAAGTTAAAATGAAACTTAAAATATTAAGTTTTCTTATATTTAGAAAGAAATAACAAGCCTTTAGTAGCATTAAAGTAGCACCTATAATTGGGGCTTATTTATGATATTTGTTTTAATTATATTAAAAAGCTATAAGTGAATTAGAATTCATAAATATAGCTTTTTAGTAAAAAATAATTTACTTATTTTTGAATTCTTAATGAGAATATTTTATGTAGTTTTCTAATCAGAAGCATTAAGACTAATCCATCAATCATACTTGCAATAATAAATGAGAAATATTCTGATTGAGTTATTAAACCATAGTTATAAGTAAGCATAGCAATAGCTACAAGAAAAGTTAAAGGCATAGAATCACTCAATGCAAATAACATAGTTTGTTTAAATTTTAGATATTTATAAAATGCTAGATATGAGCTTATCAATCTGATTATTATTATTGCTGCCATAATAAAAAGTGCATGTTTAAATATATCATAAGTTAGCATATCTAGTTTTACAGTTGATCCTGTATAAATGAAAAATATTGGTACGAAAAAACCAAAACCAAAAGACTCAATTTTTTCAATTAAGTCATGTTTTTGGTAAAAGAACATTTTAAAGAAAAGCCCAGCTGCAAATGCTCCAAGAACAACATCAATTTTTAAAGCATACATAATAGCAACCAATATTAATAAACTTGAAATTGAAAATCTAATATCTTGATCAAAGCGATTATTATCAGAATCTGGAACAAGAAATTTTTTTAGTTCAGGATACCACCAAAAAATTATATAAAATAATCGTAGACCTAAAATAGTAAGAATAACAACACCAATTATTGTTAAAATAGAGATGAAAAAGCTTAGATTAAAACCATGTTCAACCCAACCACTAAATAAAGTTAATGCTAGAATACTAATAACTTCACCTACAACACCAATAGATAAAGCAAGATTTAACCATGGTTCATCTTTTCCATATTCTTTAATAAGCATCATAATCATACCAAGTGAGAATATTGGTAATGCTACAAAATAAGTAATTCCAAGATCAAAAAGCCAGCAAATTAAGCCAGAGATACTATATAAAAATACAAAATATAAAATTACATTTATAGCTAGGGTAGCTTTTATTATTTTTACGAGTTTTAAATTTATTTCAAGACCAGCTAGAAACATTAGATATACGAAACCAAATTTTGCAATTAATTTTAATGTTTCATCATCATATATCAAGCCAAAATATCCTGCCATTAAACCTAAGCATATTTCAACAACAACAACAGGTGTTCTAAATAATTTTGATAAAGATGGAGAAAACATAATAATTGAACAAATCGAAATAATTAAAAAAAACTTTTCCACTCTTATCTATCCTATTTATATAATAGGCGGTATTTTATCTAAAATATTTAAGATTTACTCTTCATCACTTTCTTTAATTATCAATCCAGCTTCCCTTAAAAAAGGGCTTGCAATAAAACTCATTTTTTTTATCTTATCAGATCTGGCATAACTTAGATAAAGAATATCTTTTGCTCTTGTAACTGCCACATAAAAAAGCCTTCTTTCCTCTTCTATGCTTCCACCTTTGCTCATAAGTTTTCTATTTGGAAATCTTCCATCCATAAGATCAATTACATAAACTTCTTTGAATTCTAAGCCTTTACTTGCATGAATAGATAAGAGATTTACACCATCTCCTTCACTCATTTCACTTCCACCTAAGATCATTGAATTTATAAATTTTGATAAATCTTGAAAATTTCGTGATAAATTTTTCAAAAGCATTACTTTTCTATTTATTTTTGCAAGTGATTTAGTTTTTTGTGATGGATTAATTGTTCCATCTTTTTGTGTTGCTCTTTTGGTAGATAAAAAATCTTTCAATTTAGAATATGCCATTGATGAAGAGATACTTGTAACTAAGCTTTCTGGATTCTTTGTTCTTCTTAAATGCTTCATTAATAAATAAATATCATATAAATACTTACCACCATCCACATTTAATTTTGGATGTTTTAAAATTGGATTTCCTAAAAACGCCTCTTCAAAATTACAATCTTTAAATTTTGAAATAGAACCTAACTCCATAAAATCATCAAAAAGACCAAGTTGTCTATTTTTAATTTTTCCATTTTCATATGGGTTATTCATATCAGCACGAGGTTGAAATAATCCTTTTAATAAATCCCCATCTCCTAGTTTTATTAATGCATCAAAAACATCTTTTGCTATTGCTTTTCCAATACCTTTTCCATGTTCAACAATATGAATAAATGCCATCATATCATTATGCGTTATTTGCATTACTAAAACATCTAATATAAATTTCACTTCAACTGAATCAAAAAAGCTCATTCCACCTTTTCGTTTTGCAGGAATTGAAAATTCTCTCAAAGTTGCTTCTATTCCATCTGCACTTGAATTATTTCTATAAATAACCGCTATTTCGTTATGTGGTGTTGATGTTTTAGAAATAAGCTCTGATAAATATTGATACTGTGAAAAAAGTTCTCCAAAAGCTAATAATTTTGGTTTATGTTCTGTTTCAGTTCTTACAACTTCTAATTTCTTTTCGTAAACTCTTTCATTATATTCAATAACCTTTGTTGCTAAATCTAAAATAGGTTTAGTAGAACGATAGTTTTTTCTAAGAGTAAAAACCTCAGCATTAGGGTATCTTTTTGCAAAAGTAGAAATAATTCCAATATCAGAACCATTAAAAGCATAAATACTTTGATCATAGTCTCCAACACAAAACAAAGATTTAGGCCTAAAAGAGTCAAGAAGTCTTCCTTGTAAAGGATTTGTATCTTGGTATTCATCAACTAAAATCTCTTTAAATTCAAACTCTTTTTCTTTTAAAGTTTCAAGCATAATTGTTAATAAATCATCAAAATTTGCATATCCGTATTTTGTCTTTAATTCATGGAATTCAGCAACAACATCTTCATAAATCATTGTATATAATTCATGGCTTTCATTTTTTGATTTTATCCATTCACCAAATTCTTCCCCATCATTTGAATTTAAATATAATGAATACATATCATACAAATAACCACCATCATAAGGATTTGCATCTTCATGTCTATCAAAAAATACTCTTTTTTCATAAATTGATTTGAATAATGTTTTTAATTCGTTTGGTTGTTTTAGAGTAATATTTACATTTAACTCTTTTAGAAGTTTGTATGAAACAGAGTGAAAAGTTCCTGCCATTATTTGTTTTGCAATATCTTTTCCAAAAAACTTAGCAACCCTTGCCACCATTTCAGCAGCTGCTTTATTTGTAAAAGTTAAAAGTAAAATTTCATTTGGTTTTACACCTTTGTTTATCAAAGTAGCAATTCTTCCAACTATAGTAGAAGTTTTTCCAGTCCCGGCACTTGCGATTATAAGATTGTATCCATATGGACATGTGGCAGCACTTAGTTGCTCTTGATTTAAATTCGATAAAGGCATGGGATTAGTTTGTTGTATTTGTGAAAAGTTTTATCATTTCGAAATAGTATCATAAAAGTGTTAAGGGAAATTGAAAGAAATAAAAAAAGAGTGGATAAAAATCAACACTCTTTTTTTAACAAGGAAACATAAAAAATTATTTGTCTAAAAATCTAAATCTTAAGGTATTCATAAATAAGTCGCTGCGTCAACCTATCTATAGAAAAATTATAACAAGCCATCATTAACTAAAATATAATCAAGGATTAATGGATAGTTAACTTGACGCTATATTTATAAAATAATATTAACAATTAATACAATAAATTTATTAATTAAATAGTTAACATATAGAAATTTACATTTTTATACATGCTATTTATAAAATTGATTACGATACAATACCATCAATTTATATATTAGAATTAATAAAAAGGTTTACATTTTGGATAAAAACGATTTATCAGAAATAAAACAGAATTTAAAAAATCATATTTTTGAATGTAATGAAATACTTGCTCTTCTAGATTCTAATTCCTTAAACAAAAATCAAGAATCAAAAATAAATACAATTAATAATTTAATCAAGTATAAAAAAAGCGACACAATATCAAGTATGGGAAAAGAAAGAACTTTCATTGAATTAATTAATAGTATTCCTTCTGTAGCAATACAAGGATATGATAAAAATAGAAAAGTTATATATTGGAATAAATCTAGTGAAAATATTTATGGATATACATATTATGAAGCTATAGGAAAATCATTAGAAGAGTTAATAATACCAGAGGAAATGCATATCCCTGTAATCCAAGGAATAAAAGATTGGTTTGAAAATGGAAATGTCATACCATCAGGGGAACTAATACTTAAAAGAAAAGACCAATCCCCCATACATGTTTTCTCTTCACATGTAATGCTAGGAGAAGAATCTTTTAATCCAGAAATGTTTTGTATTGATATAGATTTAACTGAGGTTGCATCTTTAAAAATAAAAAATACTGATTTGGAACAAAAAGCAAATTATGACATGCTCACTAACATTTATAACAGAAATTATTTTGATTCAATGATTGATAAAAAATTTCATCAAATGTTAACTTTAAAACAAGAATTATCTCTAATTATGTTTGATGTTGATTATTTTAAAAAAATTAATGATATATATGGTCATGATATTGGTGATAATGCATTGATTTATTTAGTACAAATTGTAAAAAAAACTATTAGAAAAAATGATATTTTTGTACGATGGGGAGGAGAAGAATTTATATTATTAATTGAAGCAAATTTATCTATGGTAAAAGATATTGCTAATAAACTAAAAAATAATATTGAATTAGAAACATCTAAATTAAAAGACATACCAACATTAACTTGTAGCTTTGGTGTTGTTTATATGGGTGATTTTACTTCTTTTAGCCAAGCGTATAAAACTGTTGACAAAAAACTTTATCTTGCAAAAAAAAATGGACGTAATAGAGTCGAAGTATAGTTTTAAAGAGTTAGGAATATATCAACTAAGAGTTTTTAATCTCTTTGTTGATAATCTTTACTCATATAATCTAAAGCTTAGACAGCTTCGCTTCCTCTTTCTTCTGTTCTGATTCTAACTACTTCATCTAAAGATGAAACAAATATTTTTCCATCTCCGATTTTTCCTGTTTTTGCAGAATTTACTATTGCATTAATTGTAGATTCTACCATTTCATCTTTTACCACTACATCGATTTTTATTTTTGGTAAGAAATCAACCACATACTCAGCCCCTCTATATAATTCAGAGTGACCTTGTTGTCTTCCGTAACCTTTTACATCATAAACGCTCATTCCTGTAATTCCAATTTCTACAAGTGCATCTTTCACATCTTCTAATTTAAAAGGTTTAATTATTACTTCTATTTTTTTCATTATTTACTCTTTTCTATTATAAGTTAAAACCACGTTCACCGTGTACTGATTCATCTAGACCTTGGCTCTCTTTATCTTCATTTACTCTTGCTCCACCTGTTAAGAATGATGCAATATAATAAACAACAATTGTTCCAACTAATGTATATGCACCTACAATTAATGCAGATTCAAATTGAACAAAAATTTGTCCTAATCTATCATCTGAAGCTTTAAGCGGTCCATCCCATAATAAATCTTTATCATTAAGAGCGAAAATACCTGTAGCAATTGCTCCCCATAGACCAGCTAAGAAGTGAATTCCAAACGCATCCAAACTATCATCAAATCCAAGTTTTTTCTTAAGAATAGATACCCCAAAGAAAGCAACGATTGCACCCATAATACCAATGATAAGAGCTCCACCAACGCTTACAAATCCAGCAGCAGGAGTAATAGCAACTAATCCAGCTATTGCACCAGATGCAGCACCTAAAAGTGTAGGTTTTTTGAATATTAAAGATTCAATTGCTAACCATGTAAGAGTTGCAACTGAAGCTGCTACTGTTGTTGTAAGGAATGCTACACCTGCAATTGCATTTGCACCAAATGCAGAACCTGCATTAAATCCATACCAACCAAACCATAAAAGACCAGCACCAACTGCTGTTAAAATAATACTTACAGGTTTCATTGCAACTTTAGAATATCCAGCTCTTTTACCAATTAATAAAGCAAGAACTAAACCAGCAAGTCCACCATTCATATGTACAACTGTTCCACCTGCGAAGTCAAGAGCACCTTCATTAAATAAGTATCCTCCACCCCAAACCATATGTGCAATAGGTGCGTAAACAACAATTGTCCAAATAGCTGCAAATATCATCCATGTAGAAAACTTCATTCTTTCAATAACAGATCCAGATGCAATTGCAATTGTAATAGCAGCAAATGTACCTTGGAAAACAACAAAAATGAATTTAGGATAAAGTTGTCCTAACTCTACACTTGCAAACTCTTTCCAAGAAATACCATCAAGCATTACATGTGAAAAACCACCTATAAATTGATTCATTGAACCTTCCATTGTTCCAAACGCAATAGAAAACCCAGCTACTATCCATGCAATAAATGCAATAGCAAAAGCTCCAAATACCATTGAGTATGTATTTAGAATATTCTTAGATCTTGTCATCCCTCCATAAAATAAAGCAAGACCAATTGGCGTCATTAACATAACTAGCGCCGTAGAAATCATCATCCAAGCAGTATCACCTGAATTAAGAACAGGTTCTGCCTCATCTGCAAATGCTAAAACACCAAATAGAGGCATTGATAAAAGCAATTTTTTCATTCATTATCCTTTGTTTTTTATATAATGAAAATTTATCATATTTTTAGAAACAAAGTACAATACAACTGTATATTAGATATACAGTTGAAATTTTTTTATGATTTAATATCTTATTTTACTTTAAAATTGATAGAACTATGATTTATTATTATTGATTATTTGCTGTAAAAGCTTATAATATCCTATAATCAAAATAGCTATTATATAGGAGAATTGTAGAATACTTATAGCTTTTTGAGCCATAATCCAATGTATAGTAATTAAGATTAAAAATAAATATACTAATTTATGATATTTATTATATTTTTTATACAGTTTTTTTGTGGATGTTATTGCCATAAATAAAATGATAAAGAAAGCAATCATTCCCAAATATATAAAAGGTTTATCTAAAGTTTCTTTTATTACAAATTGAAAATCAAATTGTGCATCTAAGATAATAAAATTTAAAAGATGTAATAAGGCATAAGAAAAGCCTAAAAGTCCTATTTCTTTTCTATATTTCATTAGATTGATTTTTTCTTTTATCAAGGAAATTATTATTGAGAAGAAAACAATTACTGTAGCACTTGCACCTGTAATTGTGTATATATATTTTATTGGATCATTAACATTATCAAAAACAAATAATCTAGTTAATAAATAGATTAATGGAGATAAAATTATTAGATATAAAAATATTCTTTTCATTAGATATACTTTCTTAAATCCATTCCAGAATAAAGTGATGCAACTTCTTTTTCATAACCATTGAACATTAAAGTATCTTGTTTGAAAAAACTTCCCAATACTCTCTCTTTTTTTTGCGACCATCTTGGGTGATCGACATTTGGATTTACATTTGCGAAAAATCCATATTCTCTTGGATTTTCTTTTTGCCATGTATTTAAAGGTTCTTTATCAACAAATGATATTTTAACGATAGATTTAATAGATTTAAATCCATATTTCCATGGAACAACTAGTCTAATTGGAGCACCATTTTGTTTAGGCATTACATCTCCATAAAGTCCAGTTGCAAGAAAAGATAAATCATTCACAGCTTCATCCATTCGTAAACCTTCAATATATGGATAATCAATAACTCCGAATTTTCCTCTTTTTTGATCTGGAAAAACTTCTGGATCAACTAATGTTTCAAATCTTACATACTTAGCACTTGACAAGGGTTTTACTTTTTTGATTAGACTTGCTAGTGAAAATCCATTCCAAGGAACAACCATACTCCAACCTTCTACACATCTAAATCTGTAGATTCGTTCTTCCATTGTAAACATTTTTACTAAATCATCCAAATTTACTTTCATTGGATTTTCTACTAAACCATCTATTGTAACACTCCAATTATCTGTATTTAAAGTATGGGCAATATCTTTTACACCACTTTGACTTGTTGTGAATTCATAAAAATTATTATGGGAAGTAATTTGTTCAAAAGTATTTAATTTTAGATTATCAATATTTTTATCTTTTATAAAATCAAGGGTAATTTTAGGTAAATTTTCTTGGGCAAGAAGTTCCATAATAGCTCCACTTGATACAATTGAAGCAGCACCTAGTTTAATAAAGTTTCTTCTTTTTTCAAATAACTCTTTTGGAGTAACTTCATTCTCACTTATTTGCCAATGTTTTCTTTTGATTATATTCATAACATATCCTTTTAAATTCTAAGCAAATTATAGAAGTTTTATGTAAAGGATATGTTTAGTAAGAGTTTTTATTTTCCTTTTATTAATATGGTTAAATATTTACTTGACCAAACAAGTAATCCCATAATCAATAACACAGCAGTAAGATTTATGAAAAACATATAATCTAATCCAAAGTTTAAAGTAAATGAAGAAAATATTCTTAATAATGCAATAAGTTGAATAGCAATAAAAATAAATATTGCAAAATTATTTGCGTGGGGAGTTGTTCCTGAATGTCCTAATATTACCCTCGTTCCAAAACCTACAAGAAGTGTTAAAAAATACCCTAAAGCCATAGCATGAATAGCTGCTTTTTCGAAAATAATACTTGGGTTATAAAATGCCATTAAACTTTCAACAATTGATATAAAAAAAGCAAATGGAATCCAATAAAGTCCTAGATATAAAACCCACATAATTGCTGGAACTTTAAAAAATGGTAATTTCCATTTTATTAATTCTCTCGTAATCATTACAAATAAAGGAATATCTGCTAATAAATTTAATTTTACATTATCAAAAGACAATAAAACAACTTTGAAAATCAATAAAGCAAATACAATTTCTAGTAAATTTTTACTTTTATTTGGTTTATAATTTGGAGCTTTTGCTGTTGTAAAAAAAGGAATCATTCTTTGTGAAATTACAAATATAACCATAAAAATAAAAAGATAAAATCCAGCGTCTATAGAAAGCTTTGATAAATCATGAGAATAAAGAAATTTTATTTCTGAAATAATAAATAATGTATGAAAAATTAAACCTGCAACAAAAGATATTAAAACCCATTTTGTATCATCTTTTACTTTTACAAGACTTTTGTTGTGTATTGAATAAAGAAGTTTAAAACTAAGTACTTGAGCAATTAACATCATTATTTGAAATACAAAAACTACATCTGAATAAAATATAATTGATAATAGAATCCCTAAAGAACTAATAAAATAAAGAATAAATTGATTCATATACTCTTTTTTATTTATTTCAGCTTGGGTTAAAAATCGTGGAAATACTACAAATAGAAAACCTAAGAAAAATTGAATAAAAATTACAAATACCATAGTATAAGCATGAAATGTTAAAACAGAAGTGTCTAAAATAAGAATGTTCGAATAAGATGCTGTAAATAACATCATAAAAAGAATTAAAAATAAAATACCACTTGTGAAAAATGGTTGGTGTGGTTGAGAAGAAAACTTCTTGTACCAAGCTTGCATAATATCTCCTATAAAAAGTCTAAATTAAAAAAATAAATAATGACTTTGATTTTGAGAGATTATATCAATTTAGAACAGAATATTCCTTGACTATAAACAAGAGATAACTCTTGTTTATTTATTCAAATTACCATAAGCTTTACAAGCTACATCCAGATTCATATCACAAGCTTTACTGAAAAGTTCTGCTGCTTTTGAATTGTCTTTTTTAAGAAAAAGTCCATCAAAATACATAACTCCTAGATTATAACATGCAGATGCATAGTTTAAATCACAAGATTTTTGATAAAGATTTGCAGCTTTTAATGGGTTTTTTTCAACTCCATCTTCTTTTTGGAATTTTATTGCAAGATTGTAACAAGCTTTTGCATGGTCTAAATTACAAGCTTGAGTTAAATAATCAACTGCTTTAAAAGAATCTTTTTCAACGCCATCTTCTTTTTCATACATAATAGATAAATTATAACATGCCGCTCCTACACCATTTTGACAGCTTCTATCATATAAAATTGCAGCTTTTGAAGAATCTGTATTTACCCCTAAACCATTTTCAAACATATATGCAATATTGTAGCAAGCTTCGCTATGACCCTCATCACAAGCTTTTATAAATAGGTTTGCAGCTTTTTCATAATCTCTTTCTACTCTACTTCCTTTGTAGTAAATAAGTGCTGCATTATAACAGCCAACATAAGCGCCACCTTCACAAGCTTCTTCAAATATGTTTAAAGCTTGAAAAACATTTCCTTTGTTATATTCTTCAAATCCATCATTAACTGAAACAGCAGATGAATACTGAAAACACATAAAACAAAATACCATTATTTTAAATAGATTTTTTAGCATCCCTATTCTCCTTTGAATATAATTTAAAATCTTATTATAAAATTATACTACTACTATAAGACATATATTATTAAAATAAACAACTTATTACAAATATTGAGTTAAAATAAAATCTTTTTTAAATTTTTATATCAAAGGAACACATGAATACTTTTTTTACAAAAGATGAGCTAATTAATTATGTTTTTATCATATCTGGTTCTATTATTTTATCATTAGCTTTAGTTGGATTTTTTCTTCCAAATAATATTATCACAGGAGGAACAGCAGGTCTTGCTTTATTACTTCATTTTATTACACCACTTACAATTGGTTCATTAATAGCTTTAATTAATCTTCCTTTATTAATAATAGGAAATAAATATCTTGGAAAAATGTTTACAATAAGAACTATAATTACAATAATTTTAATTTCTTTATTTATTGATTTATTTTCACAGATTATAAAAATAGAAACATTTATTCAAGATACAATTTTAGGTGCTATTTTTGGTGGAATATTTGTGGGACTTGGATTATCATTAGTTATAAAAGGTAATTCATCAGCAGGTGGCTCTACTATCATAGCTAAAATAATATCTTCAAAAACCGAAATTAAAGCTGGTCAAGTTATTTTAGTAATTGACATAATCATAATATTATCTGCTTTATTTATTTTTGAAGATAGAACAAAAATTTTATGGAGTGTTATTAGTATTTATATAACTGCAAAAATGATAGATTATATTTTAACGGGAAGTTTAAACAAAAAAGTTGTTTATTTAGTAACACAGAAAACAGATGAATTAAAACAATTAATAACTCAAGAACTAGGGCCTGAAGGTACTATATTAAAAGGTGAAGGTTTATTTGAAAATCAAGAAAAGAAAATGATTTTAATTGTTGTTGAAGTTACAAAACTACAAAGGCTGAGACAAATAGTTAGACAAAGTGACCCAGATGCGTTTTTAATAATAACAGAAGCTAGTGAAATGTTAGGAAGAGGAAATTAAAAAAAGTAGAAGAAGAAAAGAGTCTAAAAGACTCTTTATCTAAAAATTAGTGACAAGTTCCACAACAAGAAGTTGAAGTTGACTCATTAACAGCTGCTAATGCTGCTTCATAATTTGGCTCTTCTGTAATTTCAGGACAAATTTCTTTGTATGTAATAACACCTGAAGCATTGATTACAAATACTGCTCTACAAGTAACACCAGCTAATGGTCCAGATGCAACTAGTACACCGTAAGATTTTGCAAATGCTTTTGCTCTAAAGTCAGAACCAACAGTTAAGTTTTCGATTCCTTCAGTTGTACAAAATCTTCCCATTGCAAATGGTAAATCCATAGAAACTACGATTACTTCTGCATTTTCAACTTTAGCTGCTGCTTCATTGAATTTTCTAGTTTCAGCAGCACATACTGCTGTATCTAAAGAAGGAACTACAACTACGATTTGAGCTTTACCTTTTTGACCACCTACTTGAACATCTGATAAATCTTTTGCTACTACAGTAACTACAGGAGCTACATCTCCAACTTTTACATCTGTTCCACTTAAAGTAACTTCATTACCTTTTAATTTTGTTGTTGCCATTTTTTTCCTTTTATTTTAATCAAAATATTTTAACGAATTATATTTAAATAGGATAAATTTACTCTTAATTATTTGCAATCAAGAAGTAACTTTTCAAAATGTTACTATTTAACTCTAATTGAATTTTCTTCTAGCACAATTTTATCTTCAGCTAAAAGTTTTGTCAATGATGCTTTAAAAGCTTTTTTACTAATACCAAACCTAGCATTTATATCATCTGCTTCACTTTTATATGTGAAAGGCAATTTTCCACCATTTTGTATTAATACATCATAGACTTTATCACCTGAAACTTTTTGCCCTATTTTTTGTAAAGAGATATCAAGTTTATTATCATCTCTAATATTTTTTACATAGGCTCTTTTTTTGTCACCTATTTTTATATTTTCAAAAATTTCTGAATGAAAAATAATTCCATCATAAGAATTATTTACAATTACTTTATATCCAAGGGGTGTTTTTGAATATAAGATAATTTCAACCTCATCATTTTTTTCTAAATTTTTAATCTCTTTTAATAAATCAAATTTCTCAGAAGCAATTAATCTATCTGTTTTATCATCAAGTTGAAGTTGTAATACCTTTCTATCACCTATATTAAAAGAACTACTTTTTTGTTTATTTTTAGGAACTAATATATGTTTAGGTAATCCAATATCTACAAAAGACCCAAACTTCATATTATCAACAACCTCTAAAGCTGCAAACTCATATAAATAAACATAAGGTTTAAGTGTAGTTGCAACTAGTCTATCTTCACTATCTGTATATATAAATACATCAAGAAAACTTCCTATTTCCATAGATTTTGTAACATATGCATTTGGAAGCAACACTTCTGTTTGGTCATCACTTATTAGATAGATTCCAGGTTCACTCACTCGATTTACAGCAAGGGTATTTAGCTCTCCCACATAGATGTGTTCGTTTATTTGTTTTTCATTCATTTTGGTTTTTCCGTTTCTTTTTTAATTTATTTTATATGTTGGATTCAAAGTTTTAGCAATAGTTTTATGAACTTGAAGTAATAATAATTTATCAATCTCTCCAATTTTCTTATCAAATCTATCTACTGCAAAACTTTTTATCTGAAAACATTCTATTGATGAATCTTTACTTAATCCATTTATATCATCAGGAATAATTTTTATAATCCATGGATAATCAATATAGTGTTCTTTCCATTGGGTAATTGGAACAACTATTTTAATTCCAAACCTGCCTATTCTATCATCATTTACCACAATTGCAGGTCTAAATTTTTGGATTTCGTTCCCAACACTTGGTTCAAAATTCACCATCCATATTTCGCCTTGATTAATATTCAAAGATTTTTCCTTCTGCATTTCCTAATTCTTTTGATAAAGATTGATATTTTTTATCACTAGAAGCAAGTAATGCACCTTTTTCCCATTTCTCCAACTCTTTTTTTTCTAAATAAGCTTCCAAGGCTTCTTTATAAATAGCAGACATTGAAGTTTTTAACTCATCTTTAATATTTACAAGTTTTACTTTTAAATCATGGGGAATTGTAACAGTTATTTTTTCAGCTGTCATATTAAACTCCTTATTTTTATTCTTATTATAACTATGTATTTAGAATAAGTCAATAAGTTCAACTAGAAGAGATTGCTTTTTTCTTGTTCTAGTGTTTTAGCTTATATATTAAGTAGAAAGGAAGATAATTTTAAAGATTTTTAAATGGATAAACGATAGAAAGCTAGAGTAAAAACACTACCTAGCTTCCAAATTTTTGCAATAAAAAAAGTTTTATCTTTTAAATTTAATCAATTTTACAAAAGCTAAAATCACAACTGCAACCATAATAATGCTTGCACCTGAACTAATATCATAAATATATGAAACTACTAATCCTAATATTGTAAAAATCGTAGCTAAAATTGAGCTAATAACCATCATTGTTGATAATCTTGAAGCAAAACTTTCAGCTAGATATGTGGGTATCGTTAAAAGTGCGATTACTAGTATTAGTCCTACTGCTTTTATTGCTGCAACTACGCAAAGAGCAGCTAGGATTAAAATCAAAGTATAAAAGAATTTTACATTTATTCCACGCAATGTTGCAAACTCACTATCATATGAAACTGCTAATATTTGTTTATAAAAAAATACAACTGTAGAAACTATGAAGATATCTAAGGCAGTCATATATATTAAATCATCATTTGATACAGCAATAATAGAACCAAATAAATATGACATCAAATCCACATTATATCCAGGTGTTAAATCCACAAATATAATACCAATAGCCATACCACTAGCCCACATCATTCCAATAATTGCATCTATTCTATTTCTATTATTTAAAGTTATAATTGCAATTATAACAGCTGTTAATACAGCAAAAACAGTAGCTCCAAAAAGTACTGGAAGTCCTAAATAAATAGCAAGTCCTATTCCACCATAAGAGCTATGTGCTATTCCACCTGTTAAGAAAGTGATTTTATTAACAACAACCAAACTTCCAATTATTCCTGCTGCGATTGAGATTAGAACTCCTGCTATTAAAGCATTTTGTATAAAATCGTATTGTAATACTTCTAACATATATATCCTTTAAAATGTCCCATTTTTAAGGGACCATCTACTTTTACAACTACTTTTTAACGATGAAGTAAATTCATCTAAAAGTAGCCTTGTGTTTACACTCTCTTTGAGAAAACTCTAAAGAAGGTAACAAGTTACCTTTTAATGTTCATGATTACAACAAGCTTGAGTTTTTCCCAAAGCTGATAAAAGTTCAACTTCGCATAAATGCTCATTTTGTGTATTTAAATTTTTTTGTATATTTTCTAAAGAGTGGTAAACTAAGTTTTTATTTATATGTGCAACATTTTTTGCATAGTTTAATAAAACTGAAATATCATGGCTAACAACAACTATACATATAAATTTATTTAATTCTTTTAATAGCTCGTAGATTTCTCTTTGACCTTTTACATCAATACTTGCAGTTGGCTCATCTAAAAGCATGATTTTAGGATTTGAACAAAGGGCCCTTGCTATAAAAACCCTTTGTCTTTGTCCTCCACTTAAATCACCTATTTTAGAGTTTGCAAACTTTTCCATACTAACTTTTTTTAATGATTCCATAGCACATGCTATATCTTCTTTTGAATAACCAAATATTCTTTTTTTTGAAACAATATGTCCCATTAAAACTATTTCTAATGCTGTTATTGGAAAATCTATATTTAAATTTGTATTTTGAGGTACATAACCTATTAAAGAATTTTTTATTTTTTTATCAATTTTTCCATTAATTGGAGTTAATAATCCTAAAATTAGTTTAAGAAGTGTTGATTTTCCTCCACCATTAGGACCAATGATTGCTAAAAAATCATCATCTTTTATTGATAAGTTTATATTTTCTAAGACATCTGTTTTATGATATTTGTAAAATAAATTACTAATATTTATTAATTCCACTTAAAACCTTTTATTTTGCAACTTTGTTGCAATAATATCAGATATTAAATTAAATATGTATCAAATATTTATCAAATTTCATTTCTAAGCCATGAATACATTAATCCTAAATATTCATGAATAGCCATTTCACATTTTCGTATATTAAAAGCTTCAAAATAGGAAGATAAAGAAGTAGCCTCATATGCTAAGTGGCTTGTTGGACTTGGAATTATATTTAAGCCTTCTTTTTGAAACAATAAAGCTGAACGTTTCATATGAAAAGCCGATGTTACTAGAATAAAAGGTTTATCAGCTAATATTTTTTTTGTTTCAACAGCTTCTTCTTTGGTATCTTTTGGAGAATCTAATCTTATGATATCAGAAGGATTTACACCTAGAGAAATAGCTAATCTTTCTTGCATAAAAGCATGTGAATTTTTATCAAAGCCACCATATCCTGAAACTATTAATTTTACATTTTCAAGATTTTTATAATGCCGTATACCTTCAACCAAACGATTAATTGCAATTCCTTTTACTTGGGAAGTTATACTCAAATCATCATCACTTCTATGTTCACTACCTAAAACTAATATATACTCAACTTTTGGTGTTTTTAATAAGTCCTTATAGGTATTTTCAAGGGGAGATAAAAGTGCGTTTGCAAATGGTTGAAATGAAAATAAGAAAAACCATAAAAAAGTTAAAGCTAAAAAAATCTTTGCTTTTTTATATGAATTAAATATCAAATATAAAAAAGAAATTAGTAGTAAAAAAAGACCAATTGGAATTGGCAATAAAAAAGCTGAAACAATTTTTTTAAATATAAACATTTAATTTCCTATTAAAGCAGAAGCATAACCAACTACTCTGGATGCATCTTTTGTTTTATTATAACTTGTACAATAATGTAAAACTTTTGTATCAAAACCTTTTTTAATAGCTGATTTAATCACAGCTTTCACACCTAATTTTCCGCAAGCTTCACAGCCTTTATCAAAAAGTGCTAAGTCTTTTTTTGCAATAGCATTTAAACAAATATTATCTAATTCATTTGCTTTTTCTTGGGTATAAAAATGACTTAAATCAGTTGATATAACTAATAAGTTATCTTCATCTTCTAAAACCTCATCTATTAAAAGTGATAATCCTTCATAAGACATCTTTCCATATATGATTTCGACAATTGATGCATCAGGGAAATAATGTTTTATAAAAGGTGCTTGGGTTTCAGTTGAGTGTTCTAAGTGCATATTATCTTCAAAACTTAAAAATTCATACTTATCTTTTAAATGATTTGAATAGTTTTTATCAATAGTTATATTTCCTAAAGGTGTTTCATACTCATCATATAAAGCAATACTTGCTCCTTCATAATACATACTATGACATGGACCTATAACAACTACTCTTTTTGGCTTTTTGTCTTTTGCAATAAAGTATGCTAAATTTGCTGTTAGTCCACTATAAACATATCCCGCATGGGGAACAATAATAGCTCTTGTATTAAATGTTCCATTTATTGTAGATTGTCTATTGAACTCTTCAATATATTTTAAAATCTCTTCTTTATTATCAGGGTAAAAAGAGCCTGCAAAACCAGTTTTTCTTATAGTTTTCATTTTAGGATACACTCCTTGTATTTTATAATTACATTTTGGGCACTTGCCATTTTTTATATTATTTTCAATAACTTCAAATCTATTTCTTTTTAGTACTGTATGATTACAATTTGGACATATGGTATCATTTTGTAAAGAGGTATTTCCAATATATACATATTTTAATCCAGCTTCTTTTCCTATTTTATAAGCCATTTGTAAAGAATCAATTGAAGTGTGAGGAATATGCATATCTTTATAATCTGGATGAAATGATGAAATATGCCAAGGAGTAAACTCATCAAGTTCTTCTTTTATAAATTTTGCGATTTTTTCAAGCTCATCTTTTGAATCATTTTTTCCAGGAACCAATAAAGTTGTGATTTCTAACCAAATATCATTTTTCTTAAAATGCTTTAGATTTTGCAAAACTTGATTTAAATTTCCACCAAGATTTGATTTATAATAACTTTGACTAAAGCATTTTAAATCAATATTAACAGCATCTATCAAACCTTTCATATCATCAATTACTTCACTACTTTCAAAACCATTACTTACATAAACACTTTTTATTCCATGTTTTTTTGCTTCAATTGCTATATCTTTAGCATATGGATAAAAAATTGTTGGCTCATTATATGTATAAGAAATTGATTCACATTTGTATTTTAAAGCCATATTTACAACATCTATAGGACTATGATATTTTGAGTTATCTATATTTTTTTCTTGTGATATTCCATGATTTTGACAAAATGAACACTTAAAATTACAACCAACTGTTCCTAAAGACAGAGACCTTGATTTTGGTAAAAAATGATATAAAGGTTTTTTTTCAATTGGATCAATATTCAGTGCACTTATATGTCCATAAACTAAACACTCTATTTTATCACCTGTGTTTTTATTTACCCCACAAATCCCTATTTGATTCTCTTTTAACTTACAATAATAAGAACACAAAAGACAAACTAATCTATCTTTGTCTTTTTTATAAAACTGCATTATTTAATTTTTGAAGCTGTATAAGTACAAATTATAGGGTGTGAATCTAAACAAGATTTAGAAAAACCAGCTTTTTTTGAAAGTTGTGTAAAGAAATCATCAAATAATGGAATTTGATCCCAAACTTGAGGTAAAAATGTAGCTCTTTTATTTTGGTATTCTAAGATAACACCATGTTCAAAAGGTTTGATTTTAGTTTTTAAGTCTTCTATTCCTGTATATTCTAATTTAACAGCAGGAGTTAAAATAGATATTTCAATATCTATTTTTCTAAACTCTTCATAAGTTAGTCTTGAAAATCTTAAATCAGAAAAAGCGCTGTTATGTGCATTTGAGATAATTTCTTCTAATAAAGTTCGATGAGCAACCAAAGAACCTATACATCCTCTTAATTTTCCATCTAAATTTATAGTTACAAAACAAGCTCTTATTTCATTCAAAATTGGAAACTTCTTTTTTAAGCTTTCTTTATCAATTTTAAAAGAGTGAGTAAATTCATTTAAAATAGAAGTTCGAGCAATTTCTAATAAAATATTTTCAATTTTCATATATATATTCCTATTTTGTACTATTTTATAATATCTTTTATAGCCTCTATAAACTCATCACTATCATTTACACATTTACAAACTTGATAATCTTTTATCCCAATTTCGTGGGCAATTTCTCTATACTCAATATCAAGCTCAAAATCTGTCTCAGAATTATCAACAATAAATGCAATTGGATAAATAATTACATTTTGCTCTTTGAAGTTTTTTAGCATCTCATCAAGTGAAGGATCAAGCCATTTCATTGGTCCTACTTTTGATTGGTAAGCTAAGTTTACTGATTTGAAGTTTACATTTTTTTCTTCTAGTTTTTTTGAAAGTATTTCCACATGCTCAATCATTTGTTTTTGATATGGATCACCTGCATCTACTATTTTTTGAGGAAGTCCATGTGCTGAGAAAATCAGATTATATTCACCTGCATTTGAAGTTTTTGAAATAATTTCATTAATAATACAATCATTAAATTTGTCATTTTTATAAAATGTCTCCACATATCTAATATTTTGACCAAAAGAATATGGTAAATAATCTATAAAATCTTCAACTGATGATTTTGTTGTTGTAGTAGAATATTGTGGATATAAAGGCAGTAAAACAATTTCCGTAATCTTATCTTCCATCATTTGTTTTACTACATCTTGAGAAAATGGAGGTGTATATCTCATAACTTGATAAGTTTTAAAACCTTCTATACTTTCATTACATTTATCTACTAATTTTTCAGTTAATTTATTAATAGGTGATTCATTTCCTATTTCTTCATAGTTTTTCCAAGCACTATTTAATCTAGTTGTTGTAATAAAAAAAGCAATCATTTTTCGTATAATTGGATTTCTTACTGTTATTATATTTCTATCGTTAAACATATTTGTTAAAAACATTTTTAATTCAGCTTTATTTCTAGCTCCACCCATATTTAGTAAAACTAAAGCTTTTTTATTTTCTTGCATTCTCTTCTAACCTTATTATTTTATCGCTACACCATGAAGCCATTTGTAAATCATGGGTAATTAATAGTATCGCACAATTATTAAGTAGATTTATTAATAATTTCATTACATCATATGCTATAATATTATCTAAAGCAGATGTTGGTTCATCCACTAAAAGTAAATCTGGTTTCATTAAAAGTGCTCGCAAAATTGAGCATCTTTGTAATTGACCTCCACTTAATTCATGTGGTTTTTTATTCAGTAAATTTCTGTCCAAACTTAACTTTAATAAAAATTCATCTAATTCTTCTTTTTTATAATTATTTTTAATCACATCTTTTATTTGTTCAAATATAGTATATGTAGGATGAAAAGAGTTATATGGATCTTGGAAAATCATACTAATATTAGATTTATTTATAGTTCCACTAATAGGTTTTAAACTTCCTAATATTAGTTCAAATAGTGTAGTTTTACCACTTCCACTTTTACCAAAAATCGTAACTAATTCACCTTTTTTTAACTCTAATGAAAAATTATTATAAATTGGATTATCTTTTTTATAAAAAAAAGTTAAATCTTTTATATCTAAAACTAAATCTTTATTCAATATCTAGGCCCTTATTTTTAAAATATTACTATATACAAAATAAGCTTTAATTTTCCTCTTAACAAAAGTTTTTACTCTTTCACATTTCTTATACAATTATAAGTAAAACTTACAAGTGTATTTATAAAAAAAGAAAAAATATTAAGCATAAAAAAAAGTAAAAAAAGCTAGAATAATTTTTCTAAAATTCAAGGAGAAAAAATGAAAAAAATCGTATTAACTGCAATCTTTGCAGCTGCAACTGCAGCATCATTATCAGCTGCTTCAATAGCTGCATGTGCTTCATGTCATGGTGCAAATTTTGATAAACCTGCATTAGGTAAATCAGAAATCGTAAAAGGTTGGGATGAAGCTAAAATCATCGCATCATTAAACGGTTACAAAGCTGGAACTTTAAATAATCACGGTATGGGTGCTGTAATGAAAGGTCAAGTTGTTAAATTATCTGACGCTGACATCGCTGACATTGCAAAACAAATCGCTGCAATTAAATAATTCCTTAAAAGTTAGTCAATTTTTTGACTAACTTTTTTCTCTTCTTTGCTATTTTCTTTTTCACTTTTAATTTTATTTTCTTTTGCTTCTTTTGAATTTTTATCTTTATTAATAGCATCATTTAAATCTTCTGTACTATCAAATAATAATCCATTTACTATTTTATTAGAGTCATCAAACTGACCACTTTTTGCTGCCCAAACAAAAATCAGTAATAATCCTGCTGAAATTATAATTCCAACAATTAACATAAAAAACAAAGTATCATCTATCATTTTTATAATCCTATTTCATTTTTATTCTAAGAGAATTTAATACAACCATTAGTGAACTTAAACTCATTGATAATGCAGCAACTAAAGGAATAACATAACCTGCCATTGCTAAAGGTATTGTCACTGCATTATAAATAATCGATAAGCCCAAATTTTGTTTTATAAACTTATATGTTTTACTTGATATAACAAAAGCTTCTTGTAATGAACTAAGTGTTGAATTTAATAAAACTATATCAGAAACTGCAAGTGAAACTCCAGCTGAATTTCCCATAGCAACTGCTACATCTGCATTTCCTAAAGCAACACTATCGTTTACTCCATCACCCACCATAACAACTGTTTTATTCTCTTTTTTCAATTGTTTAATATACTCTGCTTTTGAAACTGGTGTTTGAGTAGAAAAGTATTTACTAATATTTAATTGTTTTGCTATTCTTGAAGCAACTTGTTCATTATCTCCTGTTAGCATTATAATATCAATATTTTTATTTTGTAAAAATGAAATTAACTCTTTTGCATTATCTTTTATCTCATCTTCAAGCTCAAAACTTGCTATTACTTTTTTATTAATTGCAAATAAATATACTGTTTTATTAGAATCAAATGCATAGTTAATATCATTTTGTTTTAATAGCTCAATATTTCCACCTAATAACTCAAAAGATTTACCTTCAAAATTCTCATAAATTGCACTCATTCCCTTTGCTTCAATATTTTTTACACTTAAAAGATTTTTACTTTCTAAATCATATTTAGACACTAAATATTTTTTAATTGAAATACTAACAGGATGAGTTGAAGCATCCAAAAGTGAATATAAAAGATTTATCTTATGAATATTATCATCTAAAATATTAGCTTTTACTACATTTAATTCACCCTTTGTTAAAGTTCCTGTTTTATCAAAAACTACCGTATTGGCAACGGCAAGAGTTTCTATAAACTTCGCTTCTTTAAATAATAAACCTCTTTTTGCAAGTTCTGAGATACCTATTAAACTAGCCATTGGAGTTGCAAGGGCCAAAGCACAAGGACAAGCGATAACTATTACAGAAATTGCAACGATAAATGATTTTTCAAAGTGATTAGTTCCTGCATAATCAAAACCTAAATCTATTCCCATAAAATACCAAACTAAAAAAGTAAGTAAAGATAAAGACAAAATTGTAATTGAAAAACCTTTTGATATTTGAGCAGCTTTTGTTTGTATTTTTGGTTTTGAATTTAATGAATCTTCTAGAAGTGCCACAATAGATGAAAATGTAGAATTTTTAAAACTTTTAGTAACTTCAAATTGAATTAAAGAATCCATATTGATAGTTCCACTATAAACTAAATCATCTCTTTTTTTATAAACAGGAATTGATTCACCGGTTAGTGTTGATTCATCAAAAGAACCCTCACCTATAAGAATTTTACCATCAACAGGTACTTTCTCACCTGCTTTTATTTCAACAATATCACCTAAAGATATACTATTTAGTGCAAGTGTTTTTTTACCCTCTTTTGTTATAACAACAGCTTCTAAAGGTAAGCTTGATTTTATTTTATCAAGTGTATCAACAGCTGATTTTTTCCCTATTACTTCTAAATATTTTCCAACAAGAACAAAAGTGATAATCATAGCAACAGAATCAAAGTAACTCTCGCCTTTTGCTCCAAATAGAATAAATAAAGAATAAATATATGTTAATGTTGCACCAAAAGAAACTAAAAAATCCATATTTAACATACGGTTTTTTAATCCATAATAAGCACCCTTATAAAAAATCCATCCACTATAAAATAAAACAGGTGTTGAAAGAAGAAACTCACCTATATGAATCATATGTTTTACTTCAGCAGAAATTCCTGTAAAAAATCCAGTATATTTAGCAACACTTAACATCATTATATTCATACTTGCAATTACTGCAACCATCATACGAATAGAATAATCTCTTTTAGCTTTCGAAGCTTGAAGATCTGCAATACTTGAATCATAAGCATAAGCATTATAGCCAATTGATCTGATTTTTAAAATGATTTCTGATAGTTTTAATTTTTCATTATCCCAAACTATTCGGGCTTTATTTGTAGTAAAATTTATATTTGCTTCAACAATACCTTTTGTATCATGTAATATTTTTTCATTTAACCAAACACAAGCGGCACAATGAATTCCCTCTATTATCAAATCAATTTGGGAGAAACCCTCTTTTGTAGAACTTACATAATTGTCTAAGAAGTTTAAAGAATCAAATTTACTAATATCATCATTATCAAGCTTTATAGGTGGTGCTATAGTTTTATTTCCAAGCTTATCATAAAAAGAGTCCAAGCCATCATCTTTTAACAAATGATAAACACCTTGGCAACCTTTACAACAAAAATTCAAATTTTCTTCTATTATCATAACATCTTTTGAAAACTCTAAATGACAATGATTACACTTTACTTTCGACAAAAACACTCCTGGATTAACAATAAAATTACTTCTTTTTTTAATTAATAATTTTGAGTTTGTTATTATGCTTAATTATGATATTATATCTTAATAATTTTAGAGAGAGACTTAATAATGATAAATAATATTTCAATACTAAAAAATATAACTATTTTATATGCCGAAGACGAAAAAGACTTAAGAGAAGTTACTCATCAAATACTAAAAGGTTTTACAAAAAAGCAATATGTTGCACAAAATGGCCAAGAAGGATTAGAATTATTTAAAGCCCATGAAAATGAAATAGACTTAATTATTACAGATGTAAATATGCCTGTAATGAATGGGTTAGACATGGTAAAAGAGATTAAAAAAATTAATATTAATATTCCCATTATCGTAGCAACAGCATTTTCAAATAAAGAATACTTACTTGAAGCTATTGATATAGGTATTGATAAATATGTATTAAAACCTATTGATATTGCAAAACTTTTACAAGTAATGTCTCAATCTTTAATCTATCATGAATTAAAAGATTTATATACAGATACCCTAACAAATCTTCCAAATAGAAATAAATTAAAAAAAGATTTAAGTGAAAACAATATTGATTTAATGGCACTTCTTGATGTAGATGAGTTTTCAACTATAAATGACCTTTTTGGTGAAAAAATTGGAGATACAATTCTTTATGAATTGGCAAGTAAAATAAAAAACTATTTTTCAGATAATGAATATTTTGTTTATAGAATGGAAGCTGATAAATTTGCTATTGTTGCAAAACAAAATAATAAAGATGTAGATGAATTTTATAATTTATGTAAAGCATTTGCTGATAAAATTGAAAAAGAATCTTTATTAATAGAAGAAGATGAAATTGATATAAATATAACAATAGGAATAGCACAGGGGGATGGTGCAAGAGCATTTAAATACTCACAAAGGGTAATTAATTATGCAAGAACTAAACTTCAAAGAATTATGATTTATAATGAATCATTTAAAATTCAACAATCTTTTGAAGAAAATATAAAATGGGTGAAACAATTAAAAATTGGGTTTAGAGAAAATCTATTTCAAGCATATTTTCAACCAATTGTAGATACAAACACAAAAGTTATACATAAATATGAAGCCTTAATAAGATACATAACAAAAGATGGAGTTGAAATAGCTCCATACAATTTTATAAATGTTGCTAAAAAAACTAAACTTTATCCAAATATAATCAAAATTGTAATTCAAGATGCTTTTAAATTAATTAAAAATAAAAATAAAAGAGTATCTGTTAATATTTCTTTTGATGATATCGCAAATGAAGAAACAACAACATTCATATATGAAATATTAGAACAACATAAAGAATATACAAAGTTTTTAGAGTTTGAAATACTTGAATCAGAAGAAATTTCTGATTTTAACGAAGTTTCAAGATTTATTAGTGAAATCAAAAAATTTGATTGTATTGTAGGAGTTGATGACTTTGGAGCTGGATATTCAAACTTCAATTTGCTAACATTGCTTGATATTGATTTCGTTAAAATTGATGGTTCATTAATTGAAAAAATCACAACTTCAAAAGATTTAGAAATAATTGTAAATACAATAGCAAACTTCTCTAAAGAGTTCAAAGTTAAAACAGTTGCTGAATATGTATCAAATGAGGATATTTATAATAAAATAAAAGAGTTAAATATAGATTATTGTCAAGGTTACTATTTCGATAGACCTTTAAGTTATGATAATGTCAAATAGGCTAGTTTAGCCAATTTGATATAATTTTGTCTTTTTCATAAAGTTTAGTTTTTATTCTTGTGATATTTGCAATACAAACTAACTCTTTAGCAGCAATTTCTAAATTATCATTTATTATCAAATAATCATAATCTTGGAAAAATTCAACCTCACCCTTAGCATTTTTAATTCTTTTTTCAATAATATCACTGCTATCAGTATTTCTAGCATTTAGTCTTTCTTCTAATACTTTCAAAGAAGGAGTAGTAATAAATACAGATGTTACAATAGAATCAAGTTTATTTCTTACTATTTCATGCCCTTGCACATCAATATCAAATATAACTAATTTCCCCTCTTCTAAGGCTTTATTAATAGGTTTTAATGAAGTCCCATAATAGTTATCATGAACTTTTGCATACTCTAAAAAATCATCATTCTTTATATCTTTTTCAAACTCTTCTTTTGTTACAAAAAAATAATCTACACCATTTTGCTCACCAGTTCTAGGTGCTCTTGTTGTAGTTGATATTGAAAAATAGTAATCACTTATATCTTTATACACTTCTTTTAATAGTGTAGATTTTCCACAACCACTAGGTCCTGAAAGAATTAATATTGCGCCTTTTTTTTCTTCTATCAATTATTTTTCCTTTAAACTCATTTTTACATTTACCGTTTCACCACTTGAAAGTTTATCAATAACTGATTGGTCAAATTTTTCCAACAATGGTCTTAATTCATTAATACTAAAATTACTTAATACTAAGTTATATGGCTTTGTAGGAACTACAGTAGTTAAATCAAATTCATATTCTTTAACTTCTGCTAAAGCATCATCTATTATGGCAGAGATATCTTTCCAGTCACTTTTTTCTAAGTTTATTTCATTTTGAATATTATCTTCACGTAAAATATCATTTATTTTACTTAACTCTCCATGATCTAAAATACCACCTGTTTTTAAAGTTTGTAAATGAACTATACTTTCATCTTCATCTTCGTAATCATCTTCATCATAAGTATTTTGATTATGAGATTTAGATTCTTTTACTTGAACATACTCTTTTTCTTTTTCATCTAAAGAATCAATATATTTAACTACAGGGACTGTTACTTCTTCATCTTCTTCATAAGAATTTTTAGCAAAAGAAATTCTATTATTAGAACTTTCTTCTTCTTTTTCTTCTTTGATATATTTGATTTGCTCAATTATCATAGCTTCTAGTTTAGTAGGTAAAAATGGTCTAGGAATTATGAAATCTCTTGCTTTATCAAAAGGTAGTTCTTCTGAGCTAATAGCTCCTAATTTTCTTGAATATTGCTTGATTAAATTAAATTTATCATCAACAAAATTTTGATCAATTACAATTAAGTCAAATTTTTGAGTTATATTAGTATTTCTTTGCGTAGTTAATTTAATATTTAATCTTTTACAAACTAAAGTAAAAATGTGCTCAATTATTGTTGTTTCACATACCAATAATAAATTCACTTAATCTCCTGCAATTTCAATTCTTCTAATTTATATACTTTATCACATCTCATGGCTAATTCATACTCATGAGTTACTAATATTAATCCTGCATCATTATTTTTAATATATTTAAATAATGTATCCATAACGATTTTTGCAGTATCTTTATCCAAGTTTCCAGTTGGTTCGTCTGCAAAAATGATTTTTGGTTTTTTTGTCATTACTCTTGCTATTGATAATCGTTGCTGTTGACCACCACTTAGTTCACCAACCCCTTGATTTATTACATAATCTATATTTAATTCTTTTAATAAATCTTTATCAATTTCTTCACTACTTAATAAAGTAGCAATTTCCAGATTCTCAATTGCTGAAAATCCTCTAAATAAATAATGTGCTTGAAATATTATACCAAAATCATCTCTTCTAATTTTTAATAGTTCACTTTGCTTTTGTGCATAGATATCTTTACTTTTAAAAACAACACTTCCTGCTGATGGCTTTAAAAGGGAAGACAGTACATTAAGTAAAGTAGATTTTCCACTACCACTCATTCCTATGATTGCAATTGATTCTTTTTTTAAAAGAGATAAGTTTATATCGTTGAAAAGTTCATAATCGAACTTATGAGATAGATTTTTAGCTTGAAGTAAAAGGTCATCTGCAATGAGCTCATCCATTTTGTTAGCTTCACTCATTACATTTTCCTTTTATTTATATATTTACACAGTTGTTAAACTATGATTATTTACCCATTTGTTTTGCAACTTCTGCTGCAAAATCTTCTTCTACTTTCTCAATACCTTCACCAAGTTCGAATCTTACGTAAGCAGTGATTTTAATAGATGCATCAACGTCAGCAATTGCTTGCTCAACAGTTTTTTTGTCATCCATTACATAAGCTTGAGATAATAATGC
The DNA here is from genome assembly GCF_013177675.1 of Arcobacter acticola. Classification (NCBI taxonomy): domain Bacteria; kingdom Pseudomonadati; phylum Campylobacterota; class Epsilonproteobacteria; order Campylobacterales; family Arcobacteraceae; genus Arcobacter; species Arcobacter acticola. The sequence continues at coordinate 763,008 of NZ_CP042652.1, read as the reverse complement.
AAATCTTCCGTCTAATTGAGTATTATCAGTGATATATCTCTCAATTTGTCCAGGAATAATATTTGCCCAAATCTTTTCTGGTTTTCCAGCTGCTCTTAATTCATCTTCAAATTTAGCTTTTGCATTTGCAATTGCTTCATCTGTTAACTGAGATTTAGAAACAAACTCAGGAATTTTCTTTAATGGTTTTCCTAATCTTTTTAATTCGTCATTATCAGCTGTAATTTCTGCAACTATTGCTCTGTTTTCAGAATCAACAAATGCTGGATCTAAATCAGTGTAAGAAATAACAGTTGGTTTCATAGCAGATGCATGCATTGCTAATGATTTTAATAATGTAGCTGTTTTTTCTTTAACAGCATCATCACAAGTTGCAGCTAATAAAACTCCAACTCTTCCGTTTGTATGAACATAACCATTAACGACAGTACCAGTTACTGAAGTTAATTTTCTAGCAACTAAGTTTTCACCAATTGTTGCAATTTTTCCGTTTAAAAAGTCAGAAAAACTTGTACCATTAATAGTAGATGCAGCTAAAGCTTCAGCATCAGCAATGTTATTAGCTTGTGCATGAGAAACAATTTCTTGTGTTAAATCTAAAAAGTTTTGGTTTTTAGCAACGAAATCTGTTTGTGCATTTAATTCTAATAAAGTTGCAACAGTGTTATCATCGTTAACTTTAACAGCAACAACACCTTCAGCAGCAACATTTCCAGCTTTTTTAGCAGCTTTCCCAAGTCCAGCTTCTCTTAAAGCTTGAACCGCTTTTTCTAAATCACCATCAGTTTCGTTAAGTGCATTTTTGCAATCAAGCATACCTGCACCAGTCATTTCTCTTAATTCTTTAATTAATTTTGGTGTTGCTCCTGCCATAATTATACTTCCTCTGTTTCTACTACTTCGTTATCACCTTCAGCAACAGCTTCAGCAATTAACGCTTCAGTCTCTTCTTGAGACACAGGCTCTAAATCTTCACCATTTGCATCAGCTAATGCAGCTTTACCTTCATTCATTGCCGCAGCCATTTCGTTGCAGAATAAGTGAATTGATCTGATTGCATCATCATTACCTGGAATTGGTAAATCAACTACGTCTGGATCACAGTTAGTATCTAAAGGAGCTACAACAGTAATTCCTAATCTTCTAGCTTCAGCAATAGCAATTTTTTCTTTAACAGCATCAAGAACAAACATCATATCTGGAAGTTTGTGCATTTCTTTGATACCACCAAGGTATAATTCTAATTTTTCTTCTTTTCTAGAAAGCATTAAAGCTTCTTTTTTAGTTAAAAGATCTAATTGACCTTCTTCTCTCATTTTTTTAATAATTTCTAATTTTCTAATTGATTTTTTAATTGTTCCGAAGTTAGTTAACATTCCACCTAACCATCTATGGTTAACATATGGCATTCCACAAGAAATAGCAGCTTTTTTGATTGCTTCGCTAGCTTGTTTTTTAGTACCTACGAAAATCATTGTTTGACCTTCAGCAGCTCTGTCTCTAACAACATTATATGTATATCTGAAATATCTTAATGTTTTTTGTAAGTCAATAATATAAATATTTTTTCTTACACCGAAAATGAATTTTTTCATTTTTGGATTCCATCTTCTTGTTTGGTGTCCGAAGTGTACACCACATTCTAATAGGTCTTTCATTGTAACCATAGTAATTCTCCTTGAATTAATTGTATTTTTTGTAATAGGGTTTTGCCTCTGTATCCCTTAATGTCCAAATTTCTTTGGTCACAACCCGTACAAGGATTGATACATGTGAGGTTCTAATTAAAATTAGAGCCGTGATTATATCTGAGTTAAGTTTAATCTTAGTTTAATAGGAATATTTATCTATTAAAATATAATTTATAAGTAATTAGATAAAATCATGCCAGAAAAGTAAAAGGATATTAATTGAATTCTCGTGAAAAGATAAATAAATTAAAAGAAGAAATAGCAAAAGGTGTTATAGGACAAGAAGAAATGGTAAATTCCATTTTAATTGGACTTTTAACATCTGGACATATATTACTAGAAGGAGTTCCAGGTTTAGCTAAAACTACAACTGTAAAAGCTGTTGCTCTTGCCATTGATTTAAATTTTAAAAGAATCCAGTTTACTCCTGATTTATTGCCAAGTGATATTATTGGTGCTCAAATATTTGATATGAAAACGAGTGAATTCAAAATCAAAAAAGGTCCAATTTTTACAAATTTATTACTTGCAGATGAGATAAATAGAGCACCTGCAAAAGTACAATCAGCTTTGCTTGAAGTAATGCAAGAAAGACAAGTTACAATTGCTGATGATACTTTTAAAATAGAAGCTCCTTTTTTAGTTCTAGCTACTCAAAATCCAATAGAACAAGAAGGAGCTTATAGCTTACCTGAAGCCCAACTTGATAGATTTATGTTTAAAATTGTTGTTTCATATAATACAAAAGAACAAGAGTATGAAATAGCAAAAAGAGTTACAATGAACTCTTTTGAGCAAATAAATAAAGCAATAGATAAAAATGATTTAGAAGAATTAAAAAAAGAAGTTAAAGATATTCATATTGATAAAGAACTAGAAGATTATATTATTGATATTATTGATGCTTCACGAAATCCAAAAAATTATGGTCTAGATGATTTAGTTGATATTATTCATTTTGGTGCGAGTCCTAGAGCCACTATAGATATGTTTAAAGCTGTAAAAGCAAATGCATATTTAAGAGGAAATGATTATGTAAGTCCAATTGATATAGCAATGCTTGCTAAAGATATTTTAAGACATAGAATTATTTTATCTTATGAAGCAATGGCAAAAGAGATAAATGTAGATGATGTAATACAAAAAATCTTAGAAAAAATTGCAATTCCATAAAATATGAATCAAGCCTTAAAAAAAATACTTATAAAAACTAAAAAACAAGTTTTTTCAGAAATCATAGGAAATAATAGCACTAAGATAAAAGGTGAAGGTTATGATTTTTGTGAACTAAAAGAGTATGAATATGGAGAAGATGTTAAAAATATTGATTGGGTAATAAGTGCTAAAATGCAAAAACCTTATGTGAAAGTTTTTTATGCACAAAAAGAGTTAAATGTAAATATTGTTTCTTTTTTAAATGGATCTACTTATTTTGGAACTGATATTTTTAAACAAGAAATTATTATACAAATTGCAAGTGCTTTAGGATTTATTTGTGTAAAACAAGGAAATCCTTTTTCTTCATTTATTGCAAATGAAAATCTTGAAATTTGTACAAAAAAATCAAAGCAAATTTTTAATGTAAATTTTATGTCAGAACAAAAATACTATTACAATGTGATTGGAAAAAATATTAATTATGAAAAAATCACAAAAGAACTTTTTAAATCAATTCATCACAAATCTATGATTTTTTTAATTGGTGATTTTTTTGATATTGAAAAACTTGATTTAAAACTCCTTTGTCAAAAACATGAAGTAATAGCATTGATTGTAAGAGATAAATTTGAAGAAGCCCCAATAGAACTTGGAAATGTAAATTTTATTGATCCAAATAATAATAGAAGTTTCGAAGGTGTTTTAAATAAAAATACAGTTGAGACTTATATAAATAAAATAAAAGAAAATGACCATAAATTATATAATCACTTTCAAAATTGTGCTATAAGATTTACAAAAATATATACACACGAAGATCCAATAAAAAAACTAATAGGAGTTTTAAGATAATGAATGAAGATGTGTTATCAAAACTTCATGATATAAAAGAGTTAGAAAAAATACCAGATTATTCTATTTTTATTTTTTCTATTTTAATTTTTCTTGGAATTATCTTAGTTCTAACAAGTATATTTTTATTTATTAAATATTTAAAAAACAAAAAAACAAATGATAGAAAAACTTATTATAATATATTAAAAAATATAGATTTTTCTGATTCGAAAAAAGCTGCTTACACAATCACAAAATATTCAAGATTACTAGCAAGTAATGATAGAGAAAAAAAATTAGCAAATGAATTAATCGAAGACCTTGAATTCTTTAAATATAAAAAAGATGTTAAGAATATTGATAAAATGAGTAAGGCAAAGTTTTTAACTTTTATGGAAATTTTAGATGTTTAGTAATATTACTTTTGAGTATCCATACTTCTTACTTTTGATTATATTATTTGTTATTTGCTCAATTTATTGCAAAGCTAAAACTCCTACTTATTTAATACCCCATTTAAATATTTTTCAATTTGCAAACCAAAAATCAATGTTTGTTATAAATATTTTAAAATATATAGTAATTATATTTTCAATTATTGCATTAGCTTCACCTATAAAAATAAACGACACTATAATGCTTAAAAATAATGGAATAAATATACTTTTAAATTTAGATGCGAGTGGTTCTATGAAAGAACAAGATTTAGACAATAATTATTCAAAAAATCGTTTCGAAGTAGTAAAAGAAATTGTAAAAGAATTTATGAGTAAAAGAGTTGCTGATAATATAGGTGTTGTATTATTTGGTGATTCTGTTTTAATAGCAAGTCCTCTTAGCTTTGATAAAGAAGCACAAAAACAAATAATTGATTATTTAGATGTGGAAATGGCAGGACAAAAAACTGCATTTATTGATTCGCTTGCTGCTAGTATAAATATTCTAAAAGAGCAAAAAGCTAAATCAAATATTATAATATTGCTAAGTGATGGTGAAGATAATGCTAGCAAGATTCCCCTTGATGTTATAATTAAATTACTAAATAAATATAATATAAAAGCATATACAATAGGTATTGGAGATTTTAATCAAAATATTTTATACAAAATATCAAAAGAATCAAATGCAAAATCATATACAGCAATGTCAAAAGAAGATTTACTTATGATTTATGAAGATATAAATAAACTTGAGAAGTCGCAAATTGATCAAAATAAAATAATCTTAAAAGATTATTTATTTTTCTATCCATTATTTATAGCTGTTTTATCATTGATTTTACTTATTTATCTAAGAAATAAAGAATAATAATTTTATTAAGGTATAATTAAAATAGGAGATAATATGAAAACAAAAACATCATCGTACATTAAGATAACATCAGTTTATTTTTTATTTGGTGTATTATGGATCTATTTCTCTGATGCTGCTATTAATCTAGTTGTTTCTGATTTAGAAACTCTTAAGTTTTTACAAACTATAAAAGGTTGGTTATTTATATGTATATCATCCTTAATACTATTTTTCTTTTCTAAGCAACAATTCGAAAAAATACAAAATGAAACAGATCAATTAGCCAAAACAAAAGATTTATTAGAAACTATTATTGAAAATGCTCCAATATCTGTATTTTGGAAAGATTTAAATGGAGCATATATTGGAGCTAATTCAAAATTTTTAGAATTAATAAATTTACAAAACAGAAAAGATTTAATAGGTAAAAAAGATTCTGATCTTAATTTTCCAGAAAAAGAAGAATTTGTAAATGATGATAAGTTAATTATTGAAACAAAAAAAGCTAAATTAAATTATATAGAAAAAGTTACAGTTAAAAATAATATTGTAAAAATTGTAAATACCTCAAAAGTACCTTTGCTAAATTTTGAAGGAAATGTTATTGGGATTTTAGCTATTACTCAAGACATTACAGAACACACAGAAAATTTAAATTTATTAAAAGAGCAAGAACAACTACTAATTCAACAATCAAGACTAGCTTCAATGGGAGAAATGATTGCAAATATTGCCCATCAATGGAGACAACCTTTATCTATAATTTCTACTTTAGCAACAGGAATAAAACTTGAAAGAGAGTTGGGTATTTCAAATGATGAAAACGAGAATGAATCATTGGATATGATAAACCAAAATACTCAATATTTATCTAAAACTATTGATGATTTTAAAAATTTCTTTAAAAAAAGTAATTATACAAATACCATATACACTGATGATTTACTTGCTAGAACATTAAAATTAATTTCTTCAAGATTAAAAGATAATAATATCGAAATAATTTTGAATAATGAAAATGTTGAAATTGATACATATGAAAATGAATTAATTCAAATTTATATAAATATTCTAAACAACTCAATTGATGCTTTTATGGAAGTAAATTACAATAAATATATTTTTATAGAAACAAAAAAAGTAAATAGCCATTTAATAATTGAAATAAAAGACAATGCAGGTGGAATTGCAGATGATGTTATAGGGAAAGTATTTGAACCATATTTTAGTACAAAAGATGAAAAAAATGGTACTGGACTTGGTCTTTATATGTGTAATGAAATTGTTACTAAACATTTAAAAGGCACTATTAGTGTCCAAACTGTTATATTTGATTATTTAGAAAAAAATTATACAGGAGCCTCTTTTAAAATTACTCTTCAATTATAATTTTTATTCTGTGGAATAAAACTTGCATTCCTTTATAAAAAAGGATTTTTATGACACCTAATGAATATATTAAAGAGAATAAACTTGAATGGCAACCATCATTTAATGGTTCAATTTCATCTTCTTTAAATGCATATAGAGGCGCATTAATTGTAGAAGAAGGTAAAAAGTTATCTGAAACAAAAGTTATGCCACCAAAAGCTCAAGCAAAACAAGTTATTATGATTAGTGAAAATGATAAAGTTAAATTTTTTGCTTGTGAATTAGAAACATTTAATCACTTTGAACAATTTTTTGAAAAATATAAAAATTTCTTTGATAAAGAATCTATTATTATTCTTTATGTTATAGACCTAGATGGTAATGGCATTTTTGAATATGAAGGCATTAAATTTAATGCAATTATGTTATATGAAAATTCAGTTTGGAATGAAGTTTTAGATTTTGTATCTTTAGAAAAAAATGATTTAAAAAAACTCTCAAACGAAGATAAATTAATAACTATTTATGACCAATTAACTAATTTAGAAAAAGAGAATATAAATAAAACTTACGAAGAAATGAAAAATTTGATTGGTAATACGAAAAAATCTCTTATGGGTGCGGTTTAATAAACAAAGAGTAAAACTACTCTTTATTTAAAACTTTTAGAACTTCTTCTTTATCAGAAAAAGGAAATTTTTTATCATATATTGTTTGAGTTGACTCATCACCTTTTCCAAGGATTAATACTACACTATTCTCATCTGCCATAGCTATGGCTTTTTTTATAGCTTCTTTTCTATTTATCTCAACTTCAACACTTTTATGACTTTTGATTCCTTTTAGAATATCTTCAATAATCATATCAGGATCTTCAAATCTTGGATTATCACTTGTTACAATAATATGTTTTGAATAAGATGCCGCAACACTACCCATTAATGGTCTTTTTGCTTTATCTCTATCTCCCCCTGCTCCAAATACACAGATAATATCTTTTTCATTGAAGCTTTGTAAAACTTCTTTCATTCCATCAGGTGTATGGGCAAAATCAACAATAATTAAAGGATTTGAAGAAATAGTTTCCATTCTTCCACTAACACCTGCAAAGCCTTCAAGAGCTTCACAAATCTCATCTAAAGGCTTATTTGTAGTTATATGAACAGCAGCAACTGCTGCCATCAAATTATAAACATTAAAAATACCCATCATAGAAGATGAAAAAGAGTGCATAGTTCCAAAGTGAGAAAACATAACATGAGTTCCATTTTTAAAAGAGTATGCAGTTACTTTATAAGTTGAAGGATCATCTAGAGAATAGGCATATCCATTTTTAGAATTATATTTAACTATTTTATCATCTTTGTTAATTAATTTCTTACTATCATCTTCAAAAAATGAATTTTTAATTCTAATATATTCTTCAATAGTTTTATGATAATCAAGATGATCTCTTGTAATATTAGTATGAATTTTTAAAGCAAATTCTAAACCTTCAATTCTTTTTTGCTCAATTGCATGGGAACTAACTTCCATAACAAAAAAATCACATTCATTTTGTAATGCTTTTTGTATGTGTGCAAAATTTCCAATTTGAACAGGAGTTGTTAACGAATAATCTTCAACTCTTTCATCATTGATGAAAAATCCTCTTGTTCCTTGAAGTGCAACTTTATATCCTAAATCTAATAAAATAGAATATATTGCAGCTGCTGTTGTAGTTTTACCATTAGTTCCAGTGATTCCAATTATTTTTATAGATGAAAAATCAATATGATTTTTCAATTCACTTGAATCAATAATTTCTTTGCAACCATTAGCAATTGCATTTTCTTTAAACTTTTCATTTTGTTTTGAAACTACAAAAACAGAATTTTCATCTGCTTCTTTTGAATTATCCGTATAAACTTTATTATTTATGATTAATTGCAATTTTTTTCTCTTCTAATTTTTTATATAATTTTTCTATCTCTTGGTCATATGAAAAATATTCATTAAATCCATCAAGATATGTATAAGCTGTTGTATTAAAATCATTATCTATTAATTTAGTTACAAAATCAAAAAAATCATCTTTATTTTCAATTGCAACTTTTGTTGAAAACATAATATCTTCAAAAGCAATTCTAAAAGAACCTCTTGATTCTATAAGTTTTTTAAAATCTTCATATCTAATAGCATCTAATGATTCAATTGTTGAAGAACTTACTTCTTTTAGTATCTCCATCATTTTATCAATATCGCCATCATATGCGTTTATTACATCTTCTACATATCTTATTGCAACTTCTAGATTTTCATCTTTTACAACTACAAAATAATCATAAAGTGACATTGCTTTTTCTTCATCTTCACTTGCAATATCGCAAAATAATGCATATATTTGATACTCTTTATTATCTGGAAACTCTGATGATAGTTGTGAGTATAAAAACAAAGCTTTCTCAAATTTTCTTTGAGTAAAAAAAGAGTTCGCCACGTTTAATAATCTACTCTCATTTATCATTAAAATTCCTCTAATCTATTTTCCATACCTTGTGGTACATTAACTATTTGTAATTCAGGATGAATAGCAGCTTTTAGCTCTTTTTCAACAATATATTTTAATGTACTTCCACTAGCACTACAACCAACACATGCACCTTTTAATTGAACAAAAACTCTTGCATTTCTTATATCCAACAGTTCAATTGCTCCACCATCTCGTGCAAGCATTGGAGCAATTTTGTTTTTTATAATTGAACTTACAGGGTCTTGTAAATCTTCATCTGTAAATGGCATCATTTTATTTTACCTCTTTTGCTTTCTTCTTTACAAAATATATTCCAATAGCTGTTACTACTAAAATTACTGCTATTGTTTCAAATATAAATGTAAGTGTTACTTCTTCTTGAAACATTTTATTCCTAATTTAAAACTTCATCACATCTTTGACAAAGTGTGTCTTCTTCTAATGCTGTATATTTCCAACATCTAGGACATTTATGTGCATTTGCTTTATAAACTTCAAAAACATTTGTATCAACTTGGAAAGTTCCAAGTATATCAGAGTTTTGTTTATTTTTTGTTACAGAACTTACCAAGAACCAATCACTTGATTCTACTTCATCTAATGCTATTATATCCTCACAATTTGTATAAATCATTAATTCAAGTGTAGATTTTATAACTTTTTCTTTACTTAATGCATCTTTTATTTCTGAAAATTTCTCTTTTGCCGAGAATAAAACAGCTTCATTTATATTAATTTCTACATTTGGTAATACTACTTTTTCATAATCAAAGATATCTTCACAATCACCTTTTATAAAATTAGGTGCAAATGATAATAACTCATCCATAGTATATGTTAATATAGGAGCAATTGTTGATATTAATTTTTTAGCAATTAATGCCATTGCACTTTGAGATGCAAGTCTATGAATATCATTTTTATCATCACAATATAATCTATCTTTACAAACATCTAAATAAATACCAGATAAATCAACAACTAAGAAATTATTTAATTTATTTAAGCCTTTTGAAAATTCATATACATTAAACGCAGCTTCAATTTCATCAAATACTTTTTTAGCTTTATTTAAAACCCATCTATCTAAAGGTCCCATTTTATCTACAGATACAATCTCTTCTAAATCTGAAACATTTGCAAGTAAGAATCTTGCTGTATTTCTAATTTTTCTATAAAGTTCTGCATTTTGTTTTAAGATATTATCAGAAATTTTTAAATCAGATTGATAATCACTCATAGCAACCCAAAGTCTTAAAATTTCAGATCCGTACTCTTTTAAAACCTTATCAGGAGCAACAACATTTCCTTTAGATTTAGACATTTTTTCACCTTTTTCATCAACAGTGAATCCATGTGTTAAAATCGATTTAAAAGGAGCAATTTCGCTTGAAGCTAAAGTTGTTAAAAGTGAAGATTGAAACCAACCTCTATGTTGGTCACTTCCTTCTAAATACATATCAGCAGGGAAAGTTCCAGCATCATAGTTTCCGCTTCTTAAAACTGCATTTTGAGTTGAACCTGAATCAAACCATACATCTAAAATATCTACAGTTTTTTCTAAGTCTTCTGGATTCAATCCACTTTCTGGATATAGTAATTCTGAAATTTCTAAATCATACCAAGCATCACAACCTTTTTGTTCAAAAATCGTAGCTGTATAATTTAATACTTTTTCATCAAAAACAATTTCATCAGTTTTTTTATTTCTAAAAAATGCAATTGGAACACCCCAATCTCTTTGTCTTGAAATACACCAGTCAGGTCTTCCATCAAGCATAGCTTTTAATCTATTTCTTCCCCATTCAGGATAGAAAGTTAAATCCTCAACAACTTTAAGTGCATTTTCTCTTAATGTTTTGTTTTCTTTTCCATAATTATCATCAATAGAGATAAACCATTGTTTTGTAGCTCTAAAAATAATTGGTGTATGTGTTCTCCAACAATGTGGATATGAGTGTCTAATATCAACTCTTTTTAATAAAGCCTCACCTAATTCTTCTAAAATTAAATCATTTGCTTTAAATACATTTAATCCTAAATATTTTTCAGTATCTTTAAATAGTTTTTCTCTAATAATAGTTTCATCATATTTACCAAATGCATCAACAGGCATAATAACATCTAAACCATAGATTAAACCAACTTTATAGTCATCTTCTCCATGTCCAGGAGCCGTATGTACTGCACCTGTTCCAGAATCCATCATAACATGATCACCTAAAACAATTTTAGATTTTCTATCATTTAATGGATTAATTGCATTTGTATTTTCTAAATCTTTAGGATTAATAGTTTCAACAACTTCACCTTTGATTACTTCTTTTTCTATTAATGAATTATATAATTTACGAGCAACAATAAATTTATCACTTGTTTTTACATACTCTTCTTCACCATTAAGAGAAATACCTGTATTTGCAGGTAATGTCCAAGGAGTTGTAGTCCAAATAATAATACTTGCATCTAATTTTTCATGTTTAAATGCCACAAAAATTGATGGTGATGTTTTATCTTCATATTCAACTTCAGCTTCAGCTAAAGCAGTTTGAGCAGCCCATGACCAGTAAACAGGCTTACTTCTTTGAATCAATAAACCTTGTTTTGCAATTGCACATAATTCTCTATAAATGTTAGCTTCAAATTTAAAATCCATTGTTAAATAAGGATTTTCCCAATCTGCAATAACACCTAATTGTTTAAATTCATTTCTTTGAATATCAACAAACTTAGCAGCATGATCACGACAAAGTTGTCTAAGTTTTGATTTAGGAAGTATCTTTTTCTTTTCTGAACCTATTTTCTCTTCTACTTTTTGTTCAATTGGTAAACCATGACAATCCCACCCTGGAACATATCTAATTGATTTTCCCTCAAAATAATGAAATTTGTTAATAATATCTTTTAAAATTTTATTTAAAGCGTGACCAATGTGAATATTACCATTTGCATAAGGAGGTCCATCATGTAGTGTGAAAGATTCACAACCTACCCTATTTTTTTTCATCTTATCGTATACTTTTTGCTCGTCCCATTGCTTATATTTAACAGGCTCATTGTTTGGAAGATTTCCTCTCATTGGGAAATCAGTTTTTGGAAGTAGTAAACTCTCTTTATAATCCATTATAACACCTTCATTATTCAAAATATTTATAGTTTTTCATTAAATCGTAGATTATATCTAATTTAATTTAAAACTATATTTATCAATAAAAAATCAAATGACTTTTTTTAAACATATTGTACAATATATGTACAATCATATATATACTATATAAATTAGGTGTTACTAAAATCTATAAATTATTTACTAATTGCACAATTTTGTGTTTTATTTATGCAAAATATAAAAATTATATGATAGAATCATCAGATATTTCACAAAAACATAGGAATGCTAAATGAACGAAAAACACTATGAAGTCGTAATTGTAGGTGGGGGAATCTCTGGAGCTGCTTTATTTTATGAGCTTGCTAAATACTCAACTGCAAAAAACATCTGTTTACTAGAAAAATATGAAGATCTTGCAACTTTGAACTCAAAAGGTACAAGTAACTCTCAAACAATTCACGTAGGTGATATTGAAACTAACTATACATTGTCTAAGGCTAAAATTACAAAAAGAACTGCAAAAATGATTGAAAAGTTCTGTTTACAATATGATTTACAAGACAAAATTATGTTTAAACACCAAAAAATGGCTTTAGGTGTAGGTGAAAAAGAAGTTGAGTTTATTACAAAAAGATATAATGAATTTAAAGAAGTTTTTCCTTATTTAGAATTATGGGATAAAGAAACTTTAAGAGAATTAGAGCCTAAATTAGTTTATGCTGATAAAGAACAAACTAAAGATAGACCAGAACCAATCGTAGCAATGGGAGCTAAAGATCAATATACAACAGTTGACTTTGGTGCTATGACAAAAGAATTAGCAAAAGCTGGACAAAATGCTGATAGTACAAAAACAACTGATATTTTCTTTAACTCTGAAGTTGAAGATATTGAAAAAGTTGGAGACAAATATAAATTAACTACTGTTAATGGAACTGTTTATACGGCTGATTTCGTAGTAGTAAATGCTGGTGCTCACTCATTATTCTTAGCTCATAAAATGGGTTATGGAAAACATATGGGTTCTTTATCAATGGCTGGATCATTTTATATTACAAATGGTGAGTTCTTAAATGGTAAAGTTTATATGGTACAAAATGATAAATTACCATTTGCTGCACTTCATGGAGATCCGGATATCTTAGAAAATGGAAAAACTAGATTTGGACCAACTGCACTTGCATTACTTGTTCTTGAAAGATACAAAGGTGGTAAATCAATATTCCAATGTTTAAAAACAATGAATATTGATGGAAGTATTTTAAAAATCTTCTGGGATTTATTAAAAGATTCTGAAATTAGAAACTATGTATTTAAAAACTTCTTATTTGAAGTTCCAGGAATAAACAAAGGTTTATTCGTTAAAGATGCAAGAAAAATCGTTCCTTCTTTAACTGTTGATGATTTAGAATATGCAAAAGGATTTGGTGGTGTTAGACCTCAAGTTCTTAATAAAACTGAGAAAAAACTAATGCTTGGTGAAGCTTCACTAAGTGAAGGTAAAGGAATCATCTTTAATATGACTCCATCTCCAGGGGCAACTTCTTGTTTAGGAAATGCAGAAAGAGATATTAAAGTTGTTTGTGAATATTTAAATTTAGAATTTGATGAAGCTGCTTTCTTAGCTGATTTAACAGATCCTGAAATAGCTTAAATTTTTTCTACAATTAATAAAATATAATAAGAGTTCAACTCTTATTATATTTAATACTTATTCCAATAAATAAATCTACTTAAATTATCTTCTTCTTAATAATAATTAATTAAAATAGCCATATAAATTAATTTTAAAGGCTATAAACCATGTATAATGATATTTTCAATAACAATGATATGATAAAACTTCAAGAGCTTTTAAGAGCAAATAAACAAACAATAACAAGTGCTGAATCATGTACAGGTGGATTAGTAGCATCAATGATTACAAAAATAGCAGGATCTTCTGATATTTTTAATGGAAGTATAGTTACCTACTCAAATAAAATAAAAAATCAAGAATTAAAAGTGAAAAATGAAACTTTAGAGAATTTTGGAGCAGTAAGTTGTGAAGTTGTTAGTGAAATGCTAGAGGGTGTAATTAGCAAATTTGAAGCTGATTATGCCATTGCGATATCAGGAATTGCCGGTCCAACAGGTGACACAAAAAACAAACCTGTGGGCACTGTAGTAATTGGTATTAGTGACTCAAAGTACCATAAAAACGTAAATATACACTACTTTAAAGGTTCAAGAGAGGAAGTACAAATACAAGCAGCAAAACACTCCTTGAAAGAAATTTTAAAATTTCTTCAAAATACTCTTGACAAATAAATTAAAAGCTATTATAATTCCAGTCCAATTTAAGTAGAACAACTTAAAAAGGGCAAACAAATGTGACCCGTTAGCTCAGCCGGTAGAGCATCTCACTTTTAATGAGGGGGCCGATGGTTCGAATCCATCACGGGTCACCATTTATTTATTGTTGCAATCTTGGCCCCTTCATCTAACGGTTAGGATTCATGGTTTTCATCCATGCCACAGGGGTTCAAATCCCCTAGGGGTCACCAAGCCTTTTGCAACAAATTGGTCGATTAGCTCAGTTGGTAGAGCGCTACCCTTACAAGGTAGATGTCATAAGTTCGAGTCTTATATCGACCACCACTTTTTTAAAAGTTATAAAATGCAGTAGCATTAGATTTTTAAAAATATTTTTTGTGACTTCTGTTTATTTAGTATAAACAGTATTTTTAAGCGCGGTAGTAGTTTAGTTGGTTAGAACGCCTGCCTGTCACGCAGGAGGTCGAGGGTTCGAGTCCCTTCTACCGCGCCACTTTTTATTTTGTTTATGTGACCCGTTAGCTCAGCCGGTAGAGCATCTCACTTTTAATGAGGGGGCCGATGGTTCGAATCCATCACGGGTCACCATTTATTTATTGTTGCAATCTTGGCCCCTTCATCTAACGGTTAGGATTCATGGTTTTCATCCATGCCACAGGGGTTCAAATCCCCTAGGGGTCACCAAGCCTTTTGCAACAAATTGGTCGATTAGCTCAGTTGGTAGAGCGCTACCCTTACAAGGTAGATGTCATAAGTTCGAGTCTTATATCGACCACCACTTTTTTAAAAGTTATAAAATGCAGTAGCATTAGATTTTTAAAAATATTTTTTGTGACTTCTGTTTATTTAGTATAAACAGTATTTTTTAAGTGCGGTTGTAGTTTAGTTGGTTAGAATGCCTGCCTGTCACGCAGGAGGTCGAGGGTTCGAGTCCCTTCAACCGCGCCACTTATTTAATTTCTTCAAAAGAAAATCCTTATATAAAATCTGATATTATCTTACCTTTAAAATAAAAGGTTATCACATGTTAAAAGCAAAAAGTCTCTATCATTTAATTGTCTATAGTATATTATTTATTGTAGTCCTAATATCTTTTTTTACTTTTATAATTATTAACAATGCCCATGATGAACTTCAAGATAAAACAGAAAACCTTAAAACAGATTATACGAACAGTCAAAAAGAATTATTAAAAAATGACGTTAATTCAATAATTAGTTTTATTAAATATTATGATAACAAATATAAAAAAACAAAAACTCAAGAAACAATAAAAAAAGAAGTTTTAGAAGCGCTTCATGAGCTAAGAGTTGACAATATAAACGAATATCTTTTCATATATGATTTTAATGGAGTAAGTTTATACTCACCAATTTCAAAAGATAAAGAAGGTCATCGATATCTTGAATTAAAAGATAAAGAAGGAAGGGAAGTAATAAAAGAGTTAATTAATATATCACAAAAACCTAATGGTGGATATATAGAATACCTTTGGTATAAATTAGCTATTTTTAAAGATGCAAAAAAAATTTCTTATGCAAATTCATATAAAGAATGGAACTGGACGATTGGGAGAGGTGTATATTTAGATGAGATTGATAAGTTAGTAAAAGAAAAAGAAGATGAATATAATCAAAAGATTTCAAATTATACACTTCAAATTACATCTCTTACAATTATGCTTGTTTTATACTCAATATTTATTTATAAAAATGCTACTATTTTAATAGTAAATGATGTTAAAGAAATAGGTAAATATTTTAAAGAATCACAAAAGAATGATAATCCAATAAATCAAAATAGAATTATATTTGGAGAGTTTAAAGTAATTGCAAACTATGCAACTGATGCTATGAATAATATAAAATTAAAAACTCATATGTTAGAAGACTTAAATAAAAATCTTGAGTATAATGTATCTGAAAAGACTAAAGAGCTAACAAAATTAATTGAATCTCAAAAAACATTTATAAAAAATTCTGTTCATGAAATAAATACTCCTTTAGCAATAATACAAACAAATATAGATTTATTAAAAATGAAAATTCCAAATAACAAATATATTACAAATATAGAATCTGGTTCTAAAATTATTCAATATATTTATGATGACTTATCATATTTGATAAAAAGAGATAGAGTAATCTACGAAAAAGAATATTTAGATTTTAGTAAAATATTATTTGAAAGATTAAGTTATTTCGAAGAAATTGCCGTATCTAATTCATTATATTTTATAAATAATATCGATGAAGACATGTATATTAAATTTAATAATACTGAATTACAAAGAATTATTGATAATAATTTATCCAATGCAATAAAATATTCCTATGCAAAATCGCCAATATTTGTAAAACTAGAGTATTTAAATGATACTGAAATTGAATTTAGTGTTACAACCCATTCTAAAGAAATAGAATCAGTAGAAAAAATCTTTGATGATTTTTATAGAGAAAATTCAGCTCGAGGTGGTTTTGGATTAGGACTAAAAATAGTAAAAGATATTTGTGATAAAAATTTAGTTATAATTAACCTTCAATCTAATGAAAAAAAGACAAAATTTACTTATAGGTTTAGAATAAATGAAAATACTACTGCTTGAAGATGAGCTAATGCTTAATAATGCGATTAGCGAGTATTTGAAAAATATAGGACATATGGTTGAAAGTTTTTGTGATGGACAAGAAGTATTGAATACAATTAATAACTCTTATGATTTATTGGTTCTTGATATAAATGTTCCAACAAAAGATGGTTTTGAAATATTAACTGAATTAAATAGACAAAAAATATATATTCCAACTATATTTATTTCAGCTCTTATAGATATAGAAGATATTAGTAAGGCATATAATCTTGGATGTAGAGAATATATCAAAAAACCTTTTCATCTTGGTGAATTAGGCATTAAAATCAATCAAATATTAAAAAAAGAACAAAATAATACTTCACATATTAAGTTTTCAGAAAATTATTCTTATGCAAAAGATAAACAAACTCTATATTTTAATGGAGAACCTCAAAATTTAACTAAAAAACAGTTAGAAATCATACATATTTTAGCTCTTAATATTAATATGATTGTAGACTTTGAAAGATTCAGAATGGATATCTGGGATGGAGAAATTATTGACAACCCAACAATAAGAGCTGAAATTTCTAGGTTAAAAAAAGCATTAAAAGAAGATTTCATAAAAAACATAAGAGGTCTTGGATATAAAATAGACAGATACTACTCTGTTTAAAGCCCTATTTAAAGGGCTTTATCTTCACTAAAAACATTAATTCATAAAAAATAATCATAAAATTCATAAAAAAAATTCAATTGCTATCTTTTTGCTATTCACTACTATTATAATTTCAATGTTAACTTATTAAACAATTTATTTTGTTTGATATGAAAAATTTTGAAGGAGAGCAAAATGAGTCCAGAAAAAGCACAAGCATACTGGAAAGAAAATATTTCTATGATCATTAAACTACTTGTAGTTTGGTTCGTAGTTTCTTTTGGTTGTGGAATTTTATTTATCAACGAACTTAACGCTATTGAAATAAGTGGAGTTAAACTAGGTTATTGGTTTGCACAACAAGGTGCAATTTATGTATTTGTTATTTTAATTTTTGTTTACGTAAAAGTAATGACAGGAATTGATGAAAAATACGGCGTTCACGAATAAGGGGTAGGAAATATGGAATTACAATCATTAATTTACCTATTCGTAGGTGTTTCGTTCGCAGTTTATATTGGTATTGCACTTTGGGCAAAAGCTGGTTCAACTAAGGATTTCTATGTTGCAGGTGGTGGAGTTCACCCTGTTGCAAATGGTATGGCAACAGCGGCAGACTGGATGTCAGCAGCTTCTTTCATCTCATTAGCAGGTATCATTTCTTTTAAAGGTTCTGATGGTGGTGCTTACTTAATGGGATGGACTGGTGGATACGTTCTACTAGCTATGTTATTAGCTCCATATTTAAGAAAATTTGGTAAATTTACTGTTCCTGACTTCGTTGGAGATAGATATTATTCGGATACGGCAAGATTAGTTGCGGTTATTGGTGTTATTTTCGTTTCGTTCACTTATGTTGCTGGACAAATGAGAGGGGTTGGTATCGTATTCTCAAGATTCTTACAAGTTGATGTAAATACAGGTGTACTTATTGGTATGGCTATTGTATTCTTCTACTCAGTTCTTGGTGGTATGAAAGGTATTACATATACACAAGTTGCTCAATATGTTGTTATGATTTTTGCATATATGATTCCTGCAATCTTCTTATCATTACAAGTAACTGATACATTCTTACCACAATTAGGTATTTTTGCTACAACTACATTTGCATTTAGTAATGGTGTACAAGTTATTCCTGAAGGAACTTATCTTTTACATGCACTTGATCAATCTTTAGTTGACTTAGGTTTTGCAGAATATACTAAGCCAGGTAACTTATGGAACATGTTTATGTTAACAACTGCATTAATGTTAGGAACTGCTGGTTTACCACACGTTATTGTTAGATTCTTTACAGTACCAACTGTTAAAGATGCAAGAGTATCTGCTGGTTGGGCATTAGTATTTATTGCAATTATGTATACAACTATTTCTTCTGTTGCTTCTTTCTCAAGAATCAACTTAATTAAAAACGTTCAAAATGTTGAGTATAGCGCATTTGTTAATAATGAGTTAAAACATCCAAATGGTGATGCTAACAATGGTAAATGGTTCAAAACTTGGGAACAAGGTGGATTATTAGCATGGACTGATAGAAATGGCGATGGAAAAATTCAATATGCTAAAGGTGATGCATTTACAGCTGCTAAAGGTAAACCTGAATTTGATGGAACTAAAGTTGGTACAAATGGTGAAAGATTAACTACTAATCCAAAACCTGCTGAAAACACTGGTAAAATTGAAAATGAAATTTATGTTGACGTAGATATCATGGTTCTTGCGAATCCTGAAATTGCTAACTTACCTAACTGGGTTATTGCATTTATTGCAGCCGGTGGTCTTGCAGCAGCATTATCAACAGCAGCTGGATTATTACTTGTAATTGCTTCAGCTATTTCACACGATTTAATGGGTCAAGTTATATTTAAAGATAAAAAAACTGGAAAATCTACATTAAACGAAAAAACTGAGTTAATGTGGGCAAGAGTATCAGCTGTAGTTGCTATTGCAATTGCTGGTTACTTAGGAATCAACCCTCCAGGTTTCGTTGCACAAGTTGTTGCTTTTGCATTCGGTCTTGCAGCAGCAGCGTTCTTCCCTACAATTATCCTTGGGGTATTTGATAAAAGAATGAACAAAGAAGGTGCAATTGCAGGTATCCTTGTTGGTCTATTCTTTACATTTGGATACATTGTATACTTTGTATTCTTAGGTGGAAGCAAAGAAGATTACTTATTTGGAATTGATCCAACTGGTATAGGAACTATTGGTACATTATTACACCTAATAGTTGCATTCGTTGTATCTAGAATGACTCCTCCGCCTCCTGAACATATTCAAGAGTTAGTTGAGAACATTAGAATTCCTTCTGGTGCTGGTGAAGCAGTAGATCACTAAAAAAACAAACTAACAAAGTATACCTTCGGGTATACTTTTTAGTATTTTTTTATGTTAAAAGTTTTAATATAAAAAAATACTATCAAAGAAGCTAAGGAAAATAAATGAGTCTTCAAGATCAAGCTGCTTTTCTTTCAAATATCCATCCTTTTCAAGTTTTAACTCCAGCTCAAATGGACAAATGTATTAAACATATGGATATAGCATACTATCCTAAAAACTCCATTTTAATCAGTCCTGAAAAGATTTCA
The DNA here is from genome assembly GCF_013177675.1 of Arcobacter acticola. NCBI lineage: Bacteria > Pseudomonadati > Campylobacterota > Epsilonproteobacteria > Campylobacterales > Arcobacteraceae > Arcobacter > Arcobacter acticola. Next base: position 742,900 of record NZ_CP042652.1, on the reverse strand, counting down.
GATCATTTTTTTATAATTATAAAAGGTGCTGTTTATGAGTATTCTGCTGATAATATGGTAGTTATGGATTATCATCATGAAGACTCATTTGATTCAAATTCTTTAATATATGGAAAATGCAATAATACTTTTAAAGTACATGAAGAGTTAATTTGTTATGAATTAGAAAAAGATACTTTTTTAAAATTAATTGAACAAAACCAACAATTTAAAGACTATTTTTTAAAAGACTTAGTTAATAAAATTCAAACATTAAAAGATAAGGAATATACCTCTGAACTATCATCTTATATGATAGCAAAAGTGGATGATACTTTAATTCACGATGCTTGTATAGTTGATGAAAATACTAAATTATTGGATGCAATTGAACAATCAATGGAATTTAAAACTTCTACAATTATAGTTAAAAAAGAAAATGGCCAATATGGAATTATTACAGATTCACTTCTAAAAATTAAAGTACTTTTAGAAGGTAGAGATCTTAGCATTCCGGTTAAAGATATTGCTATATTTCCACTTCTTACTGTACATAATGATGATTATTTGTTTGAAGCATTAACTCTTTTAATTAAAAAAAATATTAAAAGAATTGGAGTAACTAATTCAAGAGGTGAAATGATTGGTATCTTAGAACAAATCAATATTCTTTCACATTTTGCGAATCATACATATGTAGTAGATTCAAAAATAAAAAAAGCTAAAAATATAGCTGATTTAAGATTTGCAAGTAAAGATTTATTAAATATAATAAAAAGCCTTCAAGCAAAAGGTGTAAAAGTAAATCATATTTCAAACTTAATTGGTCAATTAAATATAAAAGTCTATCAAAAACTTTATAACTTAGTTTTACCAGTAGAATTACAAAAAGGCGCTTGTTTAATAGTAATGGGAAGTGAAGGTAGAAATGAGCAAATAATAAAAACTGACCAAGATAACGCCCTTGTAGTAAAAGATGGAATAGATGTAGAACAATATAGACCTTATATGAATGAGATTACAAAACATCTAATTGATTTTGGATATCCTCCTTGTGAAGGTAATATTATGGTTTCAAATCCGTTTTGGTGTAAAACTGTAAGTGAATATAAAAACGAAACTAAAAGATGGATTGAAGCACCTGATATGCAAAACTATATGGATTTAGCAATATTCTTCGATTCTTTCGCAGTTGCAGGAGATAAGGATTTATTAATAAATTTAAAAGATGACTTATTTAATAAACTTCATGATAAAGATGTATTTATGGCATATTTTGCAAAAGCTACATTAACATTTGATACACCAAATACTATTGCTAATTTTATGACAAAATCTCATAATATAGATATAAAAAAAGCTGCTGTTTTTCCTATAGTTCAAGGAATTAGATCTTTAGCACTAAGAGAAAAAATAAGAGAAACAACTACAGTAAAAAGAATAAAAATATTAGAAGAAAAAAAGATTTTAGAAAGAAGTAAAGCTGCTGAATTGCTTGAAGCTTTTGATGTAGTAAATACGCTTAGATTAAAAGCTCAACTTGATGATATACAAGATAATAAAGAAGTAAATAACGAGATAGATACTCACACTTTAGGAAAGATAGAAAGAGACTTATTAAAAGATTCTTTTAAAATTGTTATTGAATTTAAAAAATTCATTAATTATACATTTAGAATAGATAAGATTTCATAATGTTTGAAACTTTCTTTAAAAACTGGAATAGAAAAAAATTAAAAGATAAAAAATATGATTTTTTATTTCATGAACCAACAGTAGATGAATATATATGCTTAGATTGTGAAACAAGTGGATTAAATCCAAGAAAAGATGAAATCTTATCAATAGGTGCTGTTCATATAAAAGGTAATAAAATCTTAATGCGAAAAACTTTTTATGTATTTGTAAAACCTTCAAAACATATTGCAGAAGAATCAATAAAAATTCATCAAATAAGACCAATTGATTTGGAAAATGGATTGGACCCACAAGATGCTATTTATCAATTATTAGATTTTATTGGCTCAAGACCTATCGTTGGATACTATATTAAATTCGATGTAGCGATTATTTCAAAATATACAAAAAAATTTATTGGTATTAAGTTACCAAATGAAACAATTGAAGTTTCATCAATGTATTATAAAACTAGAAAAAGATCAAGTGATTATGAATTTATAGATTTAAAATTTGATACTATTCTAAAAAATCTCAATATACCGGCACTTGGTAAGCATGATGCACTAAATGATGCAATAATGACTTCAATGATATTTTTAAAATTGAAAGATGTAACTCCTGCAAAAACTACATTTTATACAAATTAATCAAACTCAAATTGTTACAAAAAATAATAATTTTTTCTCTTTTATAATGAATTAAACCTCCTAAATTCACTCGTAAGTATAATTCTATTACAATGCTTTCCGATGTTTAAAAAATGCTATGTTATTGCAACTCTCGTGGCTTAACATTCCAATGTATTTTTTATTACAATTATTTTAGGAGGCAAACATGAATAATGATTTAGTACAAAAAATTAAATCTAATCCAAAGTATCAAGAATTGGTTTCAAAAAGAAGTTCATTTTCTTTAAAACTATCAATTTTTGTTTTAGCAATGTTTTATGCATACATTTTAGTTATTGCATTTAACAAAGATCTTTTGGCAACAAAATTAGGTGATGGGGTAATGACTGTAGCATTCCCAATTGGAGCAGCGATTATTGTTATTAGCTTTATTACAACATTAATTTATGTAAGAAGAGCAAATAGTGAATTTGAAGATTTAACAAATCAAATTAAAGAAGATGTAAAGGATGCTATATAATGTTTAAAATAATTACAATATTATCTTTAATTGCACTTGGTTTATTTGCTGCTGGAGATGCAACATTCTCAGGTAAAAGAGATTTAAATATTCCTGCAATTATAATGTTTTTCATTTTTATTGCTGGAACTTTAGGTATTACAAAATGGGCTGCAAGTAAAACAAAATCTGCTTCAGATTTTTATACAGCAGGTGGAGGAATCACAGGATTCCAAAATGGTATGGCTATTGCTGGAGACTATATGTCAGCAGCATCGTTCTTAGGTATTTCTGGAATGATTTATTTAAGTGGATATGATGGTTTAATTTATGCTGTTGGATTCCTTGTTGGTTGGCCTGTAATTTTATTCTTAATGGCTGAAAAATTAAGAAACTTAGGTAAATTTACATTTACAGATATTGCTGCATATAGATTAGATCAAACTAAAATTAGGATTTTAGCTGCATTTGGTTCTTTATCTGTTGTAACATTATATTTAATTGCTCAAATGGTTGGAGCTGGAAAATTAATTCAAATCTTATTTGGTATGGATTATGAATACGCTGTTATCTTAGTTGGAGCTATGATGGTTATTTATGTTACTTTTGGTGGTATGCTTGCAACTACTTGGGTACAAATTATCAAAGCTGTATTATTACTTTCAGGTGTTACTTTCATGGGTATGATGGTTTTAGCACACTTTAACTTCTCTTTTACAGATTTAGCAACTCAAGCTGTAGCAACTCATAGTAAAGGTCAAGCTATTATGGCTCCAGGTGGATTTATTACAGATCCTATTTCTGCTATTTCATTAGGTATGGCTTTAATGTTAGGAACTGCTGGTTTACCACATATCTTAATGAGATTCTTTACAGTTGGTAATGCTAAGGAAGCAAGAAAATCTGTTGTTTATGCAACTGGATTTATTGGTTACTTCTACTTAATTATTGCTGTTATTGGTTTAGGAGCTATTGTATTCTTAAATTCACCAGAAGGTGCTCAATACTATACAGATGGTAAATTAATCGGTGGTGGAAACATGGCTGCGATTCACTTATCACATGTTGTTGGTGGAGATATTTTCTTAGGATTTATTTCAGCTGTTGCATTTGCTACTATTTTAGCGGTTGTTTCTGGATTAACACTAGCAGGTGCTTCTGCAATATCTCATGATATTTATGCAATCGTGTTGAGAAAAGGTAAAGCTAGTGAAGAAGATGAAATTAAAGTTTCAAAAAGATCAGTTATCATTATTGGTGTTGTTGGAGTTATTTTAGGTATTGCTTTTGAAAAACAAAATATTGCATTCATGGTTGGTCTTGCATTTGCTATTGCTGCATCTGCTAACTTCCCAATTTTATTCCTTTCAATTTACTGGAAAAAATTAACAACTAGAGGTGCATTTATTGGTGGATTTATTGGTCTTATCACTGCAGTAGTTCTTGTAATTTTAAGTCCTACTATCTGGGTAGAAATCTTAGGAAATGCAGAAGCTATTTTCCCATATAAACACCCTGCATTATTCTCTGTATCTGCAGCATTTATTGGAATCTGGTTCTTCTCAATTACTGATAAATCAGCTCAAGCTCAAAATGAAATTGAAGCTTATGAAGCTCAAAATGTTAGAGCTGAAACTGGTATCGGTGCTGATGGAGCAGTTGATCACTAGGAATTTTACTAAAGTGAACTTTCACTTTAGTAACATCTGAATAATAATTCATTACTTTTTTATACATGTTTGATGGCTTTTTAGCTATCAAACATTATTTCTTAAATATTTCTTAACTTTATTTATTAAAATTAATAATTTATAATTATACTTTATGTTACAAATCTACAATTATCTACATAAATTATACATAATACCTTTAAAAAAAATCACATTTCTTAAATATTGAATGTATAATCAGTTACTTTTTTCCATTTGCTATTTAAATGCTACCATTTTAGTATTAGAAAAGCTTATATGAGAAATGATATAAAATCTTATAAATTTTTTATATCAAATTAAAAAAAGGAAGCACAATGAACGAAGAATTAGTAGAAAAAATTGAATCTAATCCAAAGTATAAAGAGTTAGTTTCAAAAAGAAATAGTCTAGGAATTAAACTAGGTATTTTCGTATTGGTTATGTTTTATGCGTATATTTTAGTTATTGCATTTAACAAAGAATTATTGGCTGCAAAAATTGGTGATGGCGTAACAACAATTGCATTTCCTATTGCATTAGCAATTTTAGTTATTAGTTTTATTACAACTTTAATTTATGTAAATAAAGCAAATGGTGAATTTGAGAATTTAACTAATGAAATTAAAAAAGATGTAAAGGATATGATGTAATGTTAAAAATATTAGCACTAATTACAATTTTTGCGCTAAGCGCATATGCTGCTGGTGATGCAACATTTGAAGCTGTAAAAAGAGATCTTAATATACCTGCGATTATTATGTTTTTCATTTTTATTGCTGGGACTTTAGGTATTACTTTTTGGGCTGCTAAAAAAACGAAATCTGCAAGTGATTTTTATACAGCAGGTGGAGGAATAACTGGTTTTCAAAATGGTTTAGCAATCGCTGGAGATTATATGTCAGCTGCTGCTTTCTTAGGAGTTTCTGGTCTTATTTATATGAAAGGTTACGATGGAGTTATCTACGCCGTTTCATTTTTAGTAGGATGGCCAATTATTTTATTCTTTATGGCAGAAAAATTAAGAAACTTGGGTAAATTTACATTTGCCGATATTGCTGCATATAGATTAGGACAAAAAGAGATTAGAACTTTAGCTGCATTTGGTTCTATATCAGTTGTAATTTTATATCTAATTGCTCAAATGGTTGGAGCTGGAAAATTAATTCAAGTTTTATTTGGTATGGAGTATGAATATGCTGTATTCATGGTTGGTGCCTTAATGATTATTTATGTTACTTTTGGTGGTATGCTTGCAACTACTTGGGTACAAATAATTAAAGCTTGTTTATTACTTTCAGGTGTTTCATTTATGGCTATTATGGTTTTATATCATTTTGATTTCTCATTTGAGTCTTTAGCTGCTAAAGCTGTTGAAAATCATAAATCAGGAGAATCAATTTTAAGTCCAGGTGGATTTATTACAGACCCTATTTCAGCAATATCTTTAGGAATGGCTTTAATGCTTGGAACTGCTGGTCTTCCTCATGTTTTAATGAGATTCTTTACTGTTGGTAATGCGAAAGAAGCTAGAAAATCAGTTGTTTATGCAACTGGATTTGTTGCATATTTTTGGGTAATTATTACTGTAGTTGGATTTGGTGCAATTGCATTTTTAAATTCTGCTGAAGGTGCTCAATATTTTGATCAAGCTAAGGCTTATATGGATGGTGGTGCATTATTTGGAGGAAGTAACATGGCTTCTGTTCACTTATCACATATGTTAGGTGGGAATGCATTCTTAGGATTTATTTCAGCAGTTGCTTTTGCTACTATTTTGGCAGTTGTTTCAGGATTAACACTAGCTGGTGCATCTGCAATATCACATGATATTTATGCAAATGTTATTAATCCAGATGCAAGTGATGAAAAAATTGTTAAAATTTCAAAAATTACTGTTATTTTAGTAGGTATCATTGGTGTTACTTTAGGAATTGCATTTGAATCACAAAATATTGCATATATGGTTGGGCTTGCATTTGGTATTGCTGCAAGTGCAAACTTCCCTATTTTATTCCTTTCTATTTACTGGAGTGGATTAACAACAAAAGGTGCATTTATTGGTGGATTTATGGGATTAATTACGGCTGTTACATTAGTAATCTTAGGACCAAATGTATGGGTTCAGATTTTAGGAAATGAAAAAGCAATTTTCCCTTATGCTCACCCTGCTATATTCTCTGTAACTGTTGCATTTGTTTCAATTTGGTTTTTCTCAAAACTAGATAATTCAGAAAGAGCTGCAAAAGAAAGACAATTATTTAGAGCTCAAAATATTAGAGCAAATACTGGTATTGGTGCAGCAGGAGCTGTTGACCATTAGTCAAACTTATCAAAGGATTTCATCCTTTGATAAATTATAATATATCTTTTTTTATTATATAAATTATATTTAATAATAATTAATTAACTTAATATTAAATATAATTTAGAATACCAATATAAAGAGTAACTATGAGTCTATTAGAACAAAAAGCATTTTTGTCATCTATTCATCCTTTTGAAAGTTTAAGTGCTACTCAACTTGATACTTTTGCAGAGAATATGGATATAGTTTATTTTAAAGAAAATGAAATAATCCAAAAACAAGGAAAAAATCCAGAATCTCTTTTTTTTATTTTAAAAGGACTTGTTCAAGAAAAGCAAGAAGAAGAAGTTTTATCAATTTATTCGAAAAATGAAATCTTTGACTCTATTTCTTTAATAGAAAATTATTCTAAAAATACATTTATTACAACAGAAGAAACTATTTGTTACAGTCTTCCAAGAAGTATTTTTATAAAAACATTACATGAAAATATTGACTTAGAAACTTATTTCTTTCAGTCTATATCTGAAAAATTAAATAACAATATTCACCATGAGAAGAATAAAGAAATGGCAAATATTATGATTGCCAAAGTAAAAGATGCAACTATTCATAAAGCTGTAATCATAGATGAAAATAAATCAATTTATGAAGCTGCAACTATTATAAAAAAAGAAAAAGTTCCTACAATTCTTTTAAAAGATAACAATAATGAAATGTTCATTATTACAGATTCTGATTTTAGACAAAAAGTAATTTTAAATAGAATGGATTTTGATGATAAAGTTATAAAAATTGCTACAAAGGGCTTAATTTATGTAAATGAAGATGATTTTTTATTTAATGCTCAATTAATCATGGCAAAACATGGTCTAAAAAGAGTTGTAGTCAAAAATGATAAAGATACTATTGTTGGTATTTTAGATCAAATCTCATTATCATCATTTTTCGCAACTAATACTTTTTCTGTTTCAAATAAAATTCAAAAAGCAGAAACTGTTGAAGAACTAAAAGAAGCATCCTTGTCATTTATAAAAATTATTAGATCATTAAATGCAAAAGGTGTAAAAATAGAATTTATTGCTAGATTAGTTAATCAATTAAATAAAAGACTTTTAGATAAGTTATATAAATTATTAGCACCTGAAGAATTATATACAAAATCATGTTTAATTGTAATGGGAAGTGAGGGAAGAGGCGAACAAATTCTAAAAACTGATCAAGACAATGCTTTGATAATAGAAGATGATTGCACAATTAGTAATGAAGACTTACAAAAGTTCACACATGACTTTACAGAAACCTTAGTAGATTTTGGCTTTCCTAGATGTGAAGGTAATATTATGGTTTCAAATCCTTATTGGTGTAGAAAAGAATCAGATTTTAAAAATCTGATTTATCAATGGGTAAATGAACCAAGTGGTGATAATTTTATGAATATCGCCATTTTTTATGATGCTGTTTGTGTTTCGGGAAGTATAGATTTAGTTATAAAATTAAAAGAATATTTATTTAAAGTTGCTGGAAATTCTCAAACATTTAATGCTCATTTTGCAAAAGTAATTAGTAGTTTTAATGTCCCTTTAGGTTTTTTTGATGGTTTTATTTTTAATAGTAAAGATGAAAAAAAGAAAAATGAAATAGATATTAAAAAAGGTGGTATTTTTATTATAGTTCAAGGAATAAGATCATTAAGTTTAGAGCATAAATTATTAAATACAAGTACAGCAAAAAGAATAGCAAAGTTAACTGAAATAAATGTACTAGATCCAGAACTTGCAAAAGAATTAACGATGGCATTTAATTTTTTAACAAATTTAAAATTAAAATCAAATCTAGATAAACTTGATAAAAAAATCGCTATTGATAATTATATAAATCCTGATAATTTAAATACAATGGAAAAAGATTTATTAAAAGATTCTTTTAAAATAGTGAGTAAATTAAAGAAGAAATTAGAATTCCACTTTAAGTTAAATTATGTTTAGAAATATAAAAAACTATTTTAATAAGAGAAATTTAAAAGACAAAAAATATTTATATCTATTTGATGAACCAAATAATGAAGAATATGTTTGTTTTGATTGTGAAACAACAGGGTTAGATCCAAAAAAAGATGACATAATTTCAATTGGTGCAGTTATAATAAAAAATAATACGATAGTTGCTAGTAAAAAATTTGTTAAATTTATAAAACCAAAAACAAAATTACAAGTTGAAGCAATTAAAGTGCATCATATCAGAGAATGTGATTTACAAGATGCGGAAGATATAAATAAAGTTATAAAAGAATTCTTAGAATTTATTGGAAGTAGAACACTTGTTGGATATTTTTTAGAGTTTGATATTGCAATGATAAATAAATATCTAAAACCTATATTAGGAATAAAACTTCCAAATAAAGCATTAGAAGTTTCAGCTATTTACTATGATTATAAAATTGAAAGAATCCCTCAAGGAAATATTGATCTAAGATTTAACACTATAATGAATGAACTTAAAATACCAAGTTTAGGAAAACATGATGCTTATAATGATGCAATTATGACTTCTATGATTTTTTTGAAATTAAAAAACTTACCAAAAGTGAAAATAAATTAAAATAAAGCTTCATCTGAAGTCATAAGATTTTTTACTAATAAAAAGGAAACTGTTACAAATTAGAGATTGAACTTAAAATTGAATTTATCTATCAATTTTCAAAGGAAATTTAGATTTAAGATTAACTATAATATTAGTTAAAATTTATATCAACAATTACAAAGGAAAATTAATGTTAGTATTTGTATTAAATGCAGGTTCATCTTCACTAAAATATCAACTTATCAATGCTAAAACAGCTGAACTAAAAGCTAGTGGATTAGTAGAAAGAATAGGAATTGATGGTATATTAAAACATGAAGTTGGAGAAAATAAGAAATTAACTTTTGAACTTCCAATTCCAACACATAAAGAAGCTATTGAACTAGTTTTAAGAATTTTAACAAATGATGAAACAAAAGTAATTGATTCAATAAAAGAAATTCAAGCAATTGGACATAGAATTGTTCATGGTGGAGAATTTTTCAAAGAATCTACAATAGTTACTCCTGATGTTATTGAAAAAATTGAGCAATTAATTCCTCTTGCACCATTACATAATCCTGCTAATATCATGGGAATAAAAATCTGCCAAGAATTAATGCCAAAAATTCCAAATGTAGCTGTATTTGATACGGCATTTCATCAAACTATGCCAAAAGAAAACTTCTTATATGCAGTTCCTTATGCAGATTATACAGAACATCATTTAAGAAAATATGGATTCCATGGAACTTCTCATTATTATGTATCAAATGAAATGGTTAAGATTTTAAATAAAAAAGATTCAAAAATTATTGTTTGTCACTTAGGAAATGGATCATCAGTTTGTGCTGTACGAGATGGAAAATCAATAAGTACTTCAATGGGATTAACTCCACTTGAAGGCCTAATTATGGGAACAAGAGCTGGAGATATAGATGCAGGTGTAATTCCTTATTTAATGGAGAAAAAAAATCTAACTTCAAATCAAATTCTAGATTATTTAAATAAAAAATCTGGAATTTTAGGAGTTTCTGGAATTAGTTCTGATTTAAGAGAAGTAATCAAAGCTTCAAAAGATGGAGATATTAGATCTAAAATAACTATTGAAATGTTATGCAATAGAATTAAAAAATATTTATGTTCATATGCTGGATTAATGGGTGGAGTTGATGCTATTTGTTTTACAGCAGGAATTGGAGAAAATTCTGATTTAATTAGAGAAAAAGTTTGTAATGGACTTGAATTCATGGGAATAGAATTAGATGCTGATAAAAATAAAATTAGAGAAAAAGGTAATAGAGAAATAAGTAAAAAATCTTCTAGAACTAAAATCTATGTTATTCCAACAAATGAAGAATTAGTTATTGCTAAAGATACTTATGCTTTAACAAAAACCAAGTAATTTGTTACAAATTAGAAAATAATTAAAAAATTGTGGATGATGTACTATTTTTGTACATTATCTATCAATTGAACTACTTTAAAACTAAACAGCCACGTTGACTTATCATCTTTTATACTATATTTTAATATTTCACTCTTTTTTCTTTTTTTAATGTACTATTTTTGAAAAATTGCTATTTTATTGCTATGTTTCTCTTTTATAATATTTCTACAAAAACTTCAAAAGTAGAAAGGATAACTCACATGGGTTTAATTGAAAATATCAAAGTAAAAGCCAAATTACAACTAAGAACAATTGTTCTTCCAGAGCCAGAAGATGAAAGAGTTTTAAAAGCTACACAACAAGTATTAGAAGAAAAAACTGCAAAAGTTATTTTAATCGGTAATGTTGAAACTATTAAAGCGGATGCTGCTAAGTGTGGTGCAAATATCGAAGGAGCAACAATTGTTGATCCTAAGAATTTTGATAATATAGATAAATACATTGATGAGTTAGTAGAACTTAGAAAAACTAAAAATCTATCAAGAGAAGAAGCTACAGAAATTATGACTACTGAACCTAGATTTTTTGGTTGTATGATGGTAAGACTAGGAGATGCAGACGGTTTAGTTGCAGGTTCTAACTCACCAACAGCTGATGTTTTAAAAGCTGCTATCCATGTTATTAAAACTGCTCCTGGTATTAATACTGTTTCTTCTACATTTATTATGGAAACAGCTGATGGTAAATTTGGAGACAATGGATTAATTTTATTTGCAGATTGTGCTGTAATTCCTGAACCAAATGCTGAGCAATTAGCAGATATTGCATGCGCAACAGCTGCAACTGCTGCAAGTGTAGTTGGACTTGAGCCAAGAGTTGCAATGTTATCATTTTCTACAAAAGGAAGTGCAAAACATCCATTAGTTGATAAAGTTCAATATGCATGTGAAATATTAGATGAAAGAAATGTAGATTTCTCATTTGATGGAGAATTACAAGCAGATGCTGCAATTGTTGAAGCTATTGGAGCTAAAAAAGCACCAGGTTCAAAAGTAGCGGGGCATGCGAATATTTTAGTATTCCCTGATTTACAATCTGGAAATATTGGATATAAATTAGTTCAAAGATTCGCAGGAGCAGAAGCTCATGGACCAATCGTTCAAGGATTAAATCAACCTGTTAATGACTTATCAAGAGGTTGTTCAGTAGAAGATATCGCAAACTTAGTTGCAATTACAGCAACTCAAATCAAATAATTAAATTCAAAAAAGGAAGTAATATATGTTAGTATTTATTTTAAACGCAGGAAGCTCATCTTTAAAGTATCAATTAATGAACCCAGTTTCAAAAGAGGTTTTAGCTACAGGTCTTTGTGAAAGAATCGGAATTGATGGTGTTTTAAAACATGAATTTACTGATGGTAAGAAATTAACTTTAGATGTTTCGATGCCTACGCATAAAGAAGCAATTGAATTAGTATTAAAAACATTAGTTGAGGGAGAAGGTAAAGTAATCAACTCTATTGATAATATTGATGCAGTTGGACATAGAGCTGTTCATGGTGGAGAAGAATTTGCATCTTCTGTTATGGTAACTCCTAAAGTTATTGAAACTATGAAAAAACTTATTCCATTAGCACCTTTACATAACCCTGCAAATATTATGGGAATGGAAATTTGTCAAGATTTAATGCCAGGTAAACCAAATGTAGCTGTATTTGATACTGCATTCCACCAAACAATGCCTGATTATGCTTATATGTATGCATTACCTTATGATCAATATACTAAACATGGTATTAGAAAATATGGATTCCACGGAACTTCACACTTCTTTGTTTCAAATGAAGCAAGAGGAATGTTAGATAAAAAACACAATACTAGAATTATTGTTTGTCACTTAGGAAATGGTTCATCAGTATCTGCTGTTCTAAATGGTAAATGTATTGATACCTCTATGGGACTAACTCCTGTTCAAGGTTTAATGATGGGGACTAGAGCCGGAGATGTTGGAGCGGGAGCTATTTCTTATATGATGACTCAAGAAGGAATGACTATTGATCAAACTCTTGATGTTATGAATAAAAAATCTGGTATCTTAGGAATTTCTGGAAAATCATCTGATTTAAGAGAAGTTTTACAAGGAATGCAAGATGGTGATGACAGATGTAGACTAGCTGTTGAAATGGTTGCGTATAACATCAAAAAATATGTTGGAGCTTATGTTGCTGCACTTGATGGCGTTGATGCATTATGTTTCACAGGTGGGATTGGTGAGAATTCATCATTAATTAGAGAAATTGTTTGTGCTGGTCTTGATGGTATGGGATTAAATATAGATCCAACTAAAAATAACAAAAGATCAGGTAAGCCAAGAGATATTGCTACAAATAGTTCAACTGCTAGAATCTTTGTTATTCCTACAAATGAAGAGTATGTTATTGCTAATGATACTTATAAAATCGTTTCAGGACTTGAGAAATAATTTCATAAAATTATTTCAAATAAAAAAGGGAGAAGATTTTATCTTCTCCCTTTTTTTATATACTGTATTCTTATATTTCTTATTTAATATTAATATGCTTTTAATCCAGTAACAAAACTCATACTAACATTTGAAATTGTTTCACTAACTAATCTATCCATAAATTTATCAAACTTATCCTCTTTTTTCCAAATAGGATTCTCAACTTTTGATAAAATAGCTAATTCATTTTGTGCAAAAGATATTGTTGCAACCTCATCTACTAAACCAACCTCTTTTGCTTGTTTTGATGTAAATATTTTTGCATCAGCAAATTGTGTATGATTTTTAATGTCAAGGTTTCTAGCAAAAGCAACGTCTTGAATAAACATATTATATGTATCATCAATTACACTTTGAAGTTGCTTCTCTTCAAAATCAGTCCATTTTCTAGTTGGTGTTCCTGATTCTTTGAATTTTCCAGCTTTTACAGTTTGTGTTGATACTCCTATTTTACTCATTAACTCTTCAGCATTAACACCTTGCATAATAACACCAATTGATCCCACCATACTTCCAGGGTTTGCAATAATCTTATTTGCCCAAATAGAAGCATAATAAGAGCCACTAGCAATCACTCCACTTGCATATACAACAACTGGCTTAATTTCTTTTAGTTCTTTAATAGCATATGCTAATTCAACAGAAGGAGCAACTGCACCTCCTGGAGAATTTACAACTAGCATAATACCTTTTATGTTTTTATCAAGTTTAGCTTTTTCAATATCTTCTAATGTTTTACTAACATCCATTATTGGACCACTTAACTCTATTTTTTGTAAATTAGCAAAACTATTTGTATCTGTTAAACCTTCATTTGTATCAACCAAAATAAAATACATAATTGTTAAAAAAACTATTGTTTTAAAATATTTAGTTATAAAATCTAAAATTGCTATTACAGGTGAAAATAGTATTCTAAAAAAATTAAACAAACTCTCCTCCTATTATTGTTTTATCTACAAATTTAGTATGCAAAATAATTTGCATTGCTAAATCTTCTTTCTCTTCTATCTCATCAGGTAAAGTAAGTGCTATGATATCAGCATCTAATCCTTCAGCTAATGAGCCTTTATTTAATCCTAATGCCCTACTTCCATTAATAGTTGCTGCTTTTAATAAAACATTTGAAAACTCTAAAATATTTTTATCATAATGAGTCATTAAAACATTTCTTAACTCATCAAACATAGATAAAGAGTTATTTGAACTAAGGCCATCTGTTCCTATAGTAAAAGGAATATCTTTTAGTTTTTCTAAATCTAATTTTGTATTATTTAAAAGTCTATTTGAAGTAACACAGTGATTAACACTAGCACCCAATGATTTAATTTTCTCAAAATCATCAGAACTAGCTTCAACACAATGAGTAAATGATAAATTTTTAATATTTGAAAAAAGATTTAAAAACTCCATAGGTTTTGTTACTGATTGTTCTTGTCCTAAAAAATTCTTAAAAAATTCAACAAAAGCTCCTTCATCTTTGTGAAGCCATTCAAACTCTTCACGTGATTCTAAAAAATGTGAAGTAACAGGAAGGTTTTCTTCCCTTGCTAATTTTAAAGTTTCTCTTACTAAAAAAGGATGTACTGAATATGGTGAATGAATAGCAATAGCTGGTATAAAATTTGCAGATTTATATTTTTTTGCAATATTTAATCTATCTTTGAAATCAGCAAATAAAGTATCAATCATATCACCTTTGGTTCCAATAACTTCACAAAAAAATACTTTATTTAAAGGAGATTTTACACAAGCATCTAAATCAAATGAATAAGAAGAAATAGCTCCAATAGTTGTAGTTCCTGTTCTTTTCATCTTACTTAGTTTTGATAATATTAATTTAGTATTTGCTTTAGATATTAAATCTTCTCTATGTTTTATAACAGAATTTAGCCATGAATAAAAATTTCCATATTTTAAAGTTGTGGTGTTTCCAGAAAATTCTAAATGAATATGAGAGTTTATTAGACCTGGCATTAAAACTGAATTTTTTGCTAGTTTTTCTATTTCAATATTTGGATATTTTTTTTCTATATTATTAAGTGTATCTACTTCTTGAATTTTATCAGTAAAAACAACAGCACCATTTTGAATGATACTATTATTTTCATCACAAATCACAAGCCAATCTGCGCTTATTATTTTCATAAAGTAAGTTAATTACTCTGCAGTTTGTTGAGCGTTAGTAACAGCTTTAATTTCAGAAACAATTTGCATTAATGCAATTAATCCCATATGATAACCAAATGGTCCAAATCCTGAAATCACACCTGTTGAAGCCCCAGCAGTAATTGATTTTTGTCTAAATTCTTCTCTTTTATAAATATTTGAAATATGAACTTCAACAACTGGCATTGCAACTGCACTTAATGCATCTTTAATTGCGATTGATGTGTGTGAATAAGCAGCTGGATTAATCATAATTCCATCAACAGTTCCTAAACATTCTTGAATTCTATCTACAATTTCACCTTCTAGATTTGATTGAAAAAACTCTACTTCTACACCATTTTGTGAAGCTGCACCTTTTAGTTGTTCGTGAATTTGATCAAGACTCATAGGACCGTAAATGTGTTGTTCTCTTATTCCTAGCATATTTAAGTTTGGCCCTTGAATTACGGCAATTTTCATATTATATTCCTTTTATAAATTTTAGGTAAGATTATAATTAAATTTATGTTAAACAATACCAAATCGAAGGCTTTTAATGAAAAACTTTATACTTAGAGATGAAAATGCAATATATTACGAGTGCAAATTTTCTTGTGATAACGTAATATATTTAAATTTAAGTGATGAAAAATATTTTATAACAGATGCTAGATATACAACTGAAGCAAAAGAGTATGCAAAAAAATGCGAAATTATAGAATCTTCAAATCTAATAGATACGGCAAAAGAGATTTTAAAAAAGAATAAAATAAAAAAACTAATGTTTGATCCAAATGATTTTACATATGCTGCATATACAAATATAAGTGAAAATCTAAAAACACAATTTATTCCAAAAGCAAATTTTTCTAAATTAAAAAGAATTATCAAAAGTGATAAAGAAATAGTTCTACTAAAAAAAGCAGCAATCAAAGGTAGAGAAGGATTTAAAGAGTTAGCAAAGTTTATTAGAAAAAATGGATTTAATCAAAGTGAAGAATTTTTATATTTTAAAGCTTTTGAAAAAATGACTCATACAGGTAAATTAGATATCTCTTTTGAACCTATTATTGCAATTAATGAAAATGCAGCTAAACCTCATGCTCTTCCAACATCTAAAAAATTAAAATTAAATGATTTATTACTTGTGGATGCTGGAATAAAATATAAAAGATATTGTTCAGATAGAACTTGTACAAGTGCTGTTGATTTTGAAAAATTCTCTTTTAAAAGAGAGCAAAAATTCAAAAATGATAAACATCAAAAAATCTATGATATTGTTTTAAAAGCTCAATTAAATGCTATTGAAAAAGCAAGAGTTGGAATGAAAGCTTCTGAAATTGATAAATTAACTAGAGATGTTATAGAAAAAGCTGGTTTTGGAAAATATTTTATTCACAGCACTGGTCATGGTGTTGGTCTTGATATTCATGAATTTCCAAATATCAATTCAAAATCTGATGTAATTATTGAAGATAATATGGTATTTACAATAGAACCAGGTATTTATTTACCAAATGAATTTGGTGTTAGAATTGAAGATACAGTTGTTATGCAAGATGGAAAAGCTGTAATACTTTAAATGAAAAAATATAGAAAAATAGAACTTGAGTAAAAAATCAAGTTTTATTTTTTACTAAAAAAGAGAAAAATTTGAAAAAAAAATTAACACAAAATCTAACACTTTTTTATACTTCTAATTATCCTAAAAAATTCAATAGCACTTCAAATAAGAAATATTCTGTAACAATAGGAATTGGGGGAAATATTGGAAATACAAAAAAAATATTTGATAAATTAATCTTATGTTTAAAAAAAGATTCAAGATTTACTTTACTTATGACTTCACCATTATTACAAAATCCCCCTTTTGGTTTTTTAGAACAAAGTGATTTTTTAAATGGTATAATCGCACTTAAAACTAATCTAGCCCCTAATGAATTTTTAAAAAATATGCAGAGGTTAGAAAAAAGATTTGGAAGAAAGCGATCCTTTCAAGATGCGCCTAGAACTCTAGATATAGATATCATATTTTTTAATAATAAAAAAATAAATACGAAGGACCTAATAGTTCCTCATAAAGATTGGGCAAATAGAGAATCAGTGATTATTCCTTTAATAGAGATGAAAAGGATAAATAAATGAAAAAAAAAGTAGTTGTTGGAATGTCAGGTGGAGTTGATTCATCTGTTACTGCACTTTTATTAAAACAACAAGGCTATGATGTAGTAGGCTTATTCATGCGAAATTGGGAGTATGGAATAAAAGGTAGCCAATGTCCTAACCGTATAGAGTTTGAAGATGCTAAAAAAGTTGGTGAACTTATAGGAATAGAGGTAATTGGTAAAGACTTTGTTGAAGAATACAGAACAAAAGTATTTGATGTATTTTTAGAAGGTTTAAAAAAAGGTCTTACTCCAAATCCAGATATTTTATGTAATCGTGAAATCAAATTTAATGTATTTTTGAATGAAGCAAAGAAAATGGGTGCAGATATGATTGCAACTGGTCATTATGCCAAAATAGCTTTTTATAAAGATCATTATGTACTTGACACTCCAAAAGACAATTCAAAAGATCAAAGTTATTTTTTACACGCACTATCAAGTGAACAACTATCTCATGCTATGTTTCCTCTTGGAGATTTAACTAAAAAAGAAGTTAGAGAAATAGCAAGAGAGCACAATCTTCCAGTTAGTGATAAAAAAGATAGTACAGGAATTTGTTTTATAGGTAACCAAAGATTTGATGATTTTATTACACAACATTTAAAAGCAATTCCAGGTGATATTATTGATGAAAATGGAAAAGTATTAGGAAAACACAAAGGTCTTATTTGTTATACCTTAGGTCAAAGAAAAGGTATTGGTCTTGGTGGAATAAAAGAGACTGAATCAGCTAATCGTACTCATAAGCCATGGTTTTCAGCAAAAAAAAATATGGAAGATAATACATTAACAGTTGTTCAAGATACAAATCACCCATTACTTATGAGTCAAAAGGTTGAAGCTACTCATATGCACTGGGTATTAGATGAAGCACCTAAGGTTGGTGACAAATTAATGGCCCAAGTACGTTATCGACAGCAAAAGCAAGCTTGCACCATAATAGAAGCAAATGAGCATAGAGTTTTAGTTGAATTTGACAAGCCTCAAAGAGCTGTGACTTTGGGACAAAGTCTTGTTTTATACGATGGTGTTTATTGTCTAGGTGGGGGATTTATAAGTAATTATAATTAGAAATACCATTTTAATTTACTTAAAATAAGCCTTACTTATAGAAGAAAAAGTATTTTAAATGATATAATCACGCTATATACTAATCTCTTCCTAATAAGTTTTAAAAAATATGAAGAGATTAGAAGTTAGATACGGAAGAAAGCGATCCTTTCAAGATGCGCCTAAAACCTTGGATATAAATATAATATTTTTTGATAATAAAAAATAAATGCAGAAAATTTAATTATTCCACATAAAAATTGGGCAAGTAGAGAGTCAGTGATTATTCCTTTAAAAAGGATGTAATAATGGATAAAAAAGTAATGGTAGGAATGAGCGGTGGAATTGATTCATCAGTAACTGCTTATATGCTACAAAAAGAAGGATATGAAGTTGAAGGCGTTTATCTAAAACTTCATAATAGAACAGATGGTTATCACGAAAAAAATTTAGGTCACATAGAAGATGTAGCTAAATTCTTAAATATCAAATATCACATTCTAGATTTAGCAGATAAATTTACAGCAGAAATTTATGACTACTTTGTTGAATCATACTTAGAAGGCACAACTCCTAATCCATGTGTAAAATGTAACAAACAAATAAAATTTGGAGCTATGTTAAAATTTGCTCAAGATAATGGATGTAACTATTTAGCAACAGGACACTATGCAAAAACTGATGGTAAATTTTTCTATGAAGCTGATGATAAAACAAAAGATCAAAGCTACTTCTTATCACAAGTTGATAAAGAAGCCCTTCCTTTTATGATGTTTCCACTTAGTACTTATAAAAAAGAGGATATTGTTAGACTTGGAGCTGAACTTGATTCTGCTTACAAAAGAATTACAGAAAAAAATGAATCACAAGAAATATGTTTTGTCGAAACTGTTTATACTGATGTTATAAAAAGACATTCAAATATAGATATGCCAGGACGTGTTCTTGATGAAGAAGGAAATATTGTAGGAGAGCATAAAGGTTATGCACACTATACAATAGGAAAAAGAAGAGGATTTACAGTTCATGGAGCTCATGAGCCTCACTTTGTTACAAAATTAAATCCAAAAGACAATACTATTGTTGTTGGGGAAAAAGAAGCATTAGAAGTAAATGAAGTAATTGGAATCAATTTAAATATGTTTATTGATGATATTGATTTTAATTGTACTGTAAAACTAAGATATAGATCAACTTCAACACCATGTCATGTAAAAATTGAAAATGAAAAAGCTTATATAACTCTAAAAGAACCTGCATTTGGAGTTGCGGCTGGTCAATTAGCTGTATTTTATGATGGTCAAAAAGTGGTTGGAAGTGCTTGGATAGAAAGTACTAAATAAATTTATTTAGTTTTATAATTTAGGAGTTAATCTCCTAAATTATAAGTTTTGTTAGAATGTGTAAGCTACGGTAGCCGAATACTCTTTATAATCTGAATCAGAAGAAGCATCTAAATCATAATTAACAAATAATAATCCTAAAGATAAAGAATCAGTTATTGAATATCCTGCTGTTAAGTTTAATTCACTTGATTCAGAATTTACATCAAAATCAGTTTCACCATATAATACACCTAAATCAACTCCAGCAACTGTATAACCTAAAGAACCGTAAACAGTTTTAGCATCAGTTGCATAATTATCTTCACCATTATCAAATGGTGTAATATTATCACCATATGTATCCATAAGTCCTATCCCACCATCTTTATCAGTTTTGATATATCCAACAGCAGCAGAAATACCAGCAATTGTAGTGTTTAATTCAACATGACCAATTGAACCATCTTTAGCACCTGTAACTTCATCTACACTACTTGTAGCATAATGTGCAACTGCTCCAAACATATCAGCAGTAAATGTAGTTTTTAAACCATAGAAATCCACTGCATCTGGAGCTGAATATGCATAAGGATTAAATTCAATACCTTCAAAACCTGTATATTTAATATCTAAAACATATGCACCATCTTCAGTAAGTTCAGTAAAATCACCAATTTCATCTTCATCAGCTGCAGCTTGTTGATTTGTATAACCTAAAACAATTGTAGTATCAGGAACAGCTGTAATTGCTGCAACAACAGCTTCATTGTAATCTCCTAACCATTCTAAATCAATAGCTTGTCTACCAGCTGTTAAAGAAAACATATCATTTACATATTTAACATAAGCTTCAGTCATTAGAGCATCATTATCTAATGTTCCATCAGCCATAGCATGACCAGCTTCAAATCCAGCTTTCGCGCTTAAACCCATAAATGAAGCTGTTTCATAAGATAAATTAACTGTACCATAACCTGAATTTGTATCTACTTCTCCACCTTTTCCATCATGTGAAATACCATAAGCTGTTAAAGAACCTGAAACTTTACCTTCTTTAAATGCAGAATCAATAGTATTTGCACCAAAAGCAAAAGAAGAAGTTAATAATAATCCGCAAGCTACTAAGCTAACTTTGTTACCTTTTAAAAGGTTTTTCATTTTTTTTCCTTGTAATATAAAAATTATATGAATAGATAAATTCGCACTAGATATCTATTCAGTTAGAAGAACATCCAAATTATAACAATTATAAAAATAAGAATAAAGTACCAATCTGTATATATTATATACAAAATATTTATTTTTATATTATTTAATATTTATGATAATCATTATTATATTATAAAATATTAACTTAATAATCAATTAACTTAATGTTCATTAAGTACACTTTAGATAAAATGCAAGCAATAATCAAAACCAAGGAATTTTTATGTCAACATTTAAGCTTTTTAGTGGTTCAGCTAATCCTGAATTTGCAACAAAAGTAGCGGAATATTTAGGTATGAGAGTATCAGGTGCAACGCTTAATAAATTTAGTGATGGAGAAATCTCTGTTCAAATCACAGAAAGTGTGAGAGGATTAGATGTATTTATTATCCAACCAACATGTGCGCCAACAAACGATAATTTAATGGAATTATTAATAATGGTAGATGCACTAAAACGATCAAGTGCCAAATCTATTTCAGCTGTTATTCCATACTATGGATATGCAAGACAAGATAGAAAAGCAGCTCCTAGAGTTCCCATAACTGCAAAACTAGTTGCTGATATTTTAGAAACAGCTGGTATTTCAAGAGTTGTAACAGTAGATTTACATGCTGCTCAAATTCAAGGTTTTTTCAATATTCCTGCTGATAATTTATTCGGTTCTATTTTATTTGCAAACTATATAAAATCAAAAAATTTAAAAAACCCTATTATTGCAAGTCCAGATATTGGAGGAGTAGCACGAGCTAGATCTTATGCTGATAAGTTAGGTTATGATTTAATTATTGTTGATAAAAAAAGAGAAAAAGCTAATATGTCAGAAGTTATGAATATTATTGGTGATGTAAAAGGTAAAGATGTAATTCTAGTAGATGATATGATTGATACTGCTGGAACTATAGTAAAAGCAGCTGAAGTTTTAAAGAAAAAAGGTGCAAACTCTGTAATGGCATGTTGTACACATGGAGTACTTTCAGGACCTGCTTATGAAAGAATAGAAAAAGGTGAATTAGACGAGCTTGTAATCTCAGACACAATTCCTACACAAAAAAGTGCTAAAAAGATAACTATTTTAACTGCATCAACTATGATTGGTGAAGCAATAAGAAGAATTCATAATAATGAGTCTGTGAACTCAATCTTCATAGCTTAAAGTTAAAATAAAATAAATATGGTATAATTCTCGGAATTATTTAAATAAAGGAAGAAACATGAAAAAAATATTATTGTCAACAATAGCTTGTGCAACTATGATGTTAGCTGCAAATAGTGATTACAAATACGAAATTACTCCATTAGTTGGAGGAGCTTTAGCTGAAGGTAATCATGGTATAGATAGAAATTATGTAAATGCTGGTTTAGCTTTAGGTTTCAATCTTCAAGATTCAATGATTGATCAAGTAGAATTAGGTTTCTTAAGATCAGTAGAAGATGTTGAATACTCAGGTTTACCAGCAAATGATACTGGTATTACTAGAGTTTTCACTAACTTAGTAAAAGAATATGATTTAAATTCTGCTATATCTTTATATGCATTAGCTGGGGTTGGTGTTGAAGTTTTTGATGACGAAGCTAATGGTAATGAAGATAGTCCATTTGGAAATTATGGTGCTGGAATTAAATATAAAATTGCTGACCAATTTGCTTTAAAAGCAGACGTTAGACATTTAATTGAAACAGACCATGGTGATAGTACATTATTATATAACTTAGGTTTTGCTATTCCATTTGGTGAAGTTTCTAAACCAGCTCCTGTAGTTGCTCCTGTAGTTGCTCCTGTTGCTCCAAAACCAAAACCAGCTCCAAAAGATTCAGATAAAGATGGTGTTATTGATGAATTAGACCAATGTCCAAATACAATGGCTGGTGCAAAAGTTGACTCTGTTGGATGTATGACTTTAGTAAACTTAGATATCAATTTTGATACTAACTCTGCAGTTATTAAAAATGGTTATAATCCAAAAATTGCTGAATTTGCAAGTATGTTAAGACAAAATCCAAAATTAAGTGCTACTATTGAAGCACACACAGATTCTGTTGGTTCAAATGCATACAACCAAAAATTATCAGAAAAAAGAGCTGCTTCTACAATTGAAGCTTTAAAAGCACTTAAAGTAGACCCAGCAAAAATTAAAGCAGTTGGTTATGGTGAAACTAAACCTGTTGCTTCTAATGACACAGTTGAAGGTAGAGCAGAAAACAGAAGAGTTAATGCTGTATTAAACAGAAAATAATTTCTTAAATTTTCTTCTTAAAAGGGTCAAGATTGTATCTTGACCCTTTTTTTTTACTAAAAATTATATCTTTTCAACTCAAATAAAAAAAAATAAGTTATAATGTTTTAAATTATTAGAAAAGGAAATATAATGAAAAAAATTTTACTTACATCGTTGTTATGTTCTGTATCACTTTTCTCTGCAAGTAATCCTAGCAATCTTTATGGTTATGAAGTTACACCTTTTGTATCTGGAATATTAACAGATAGTAAGGCTGGATTAGACAATAACAACTATCTTAATGCAGGAATTGCATTAGGAAAAAATATTGATGATTCTTTCATCGATCAAGTTGAAATAGCATATATGAGAAGCGATAGTCTTGAATATGATGCTACAGATGGTAATACAAATGTAAACAGAGCATTTTTAAATGCTGTAAAAAAATTTGCTTTAACTGAAAAATTATCAGCATATGGACTAGCTGGAGCTGGGTATCAAGATGTTAGCCAAGAGTTAGGAGACCATGAAGACTCTGTTCTTCTTAATTATGGGGTTGGTTTAAGATATGATATTCCTTATTACGGTATAGCTTTAAAAGGAGATGTTAGACATTTACTTGCATTGAAAAACAATCAAAATAGCTTAATATATACTTTTGGATTAGCTTTACCTCTTGGTAAGAAATATACTGAAACAATAGCAGCTACTGTTCCAGTTGTTAATGAGCCAGTTGTACAAGAAGAAGTGATGCCAGAACCTATAAAAGCAGAACCAATGGATGATGATAAAGATGGTGTTTTAAATGAATTTGATAAATGTCCAAATACTTCAACTGGTGTAAAAGTAAACAAAGATGGTTGTTTTGAAGTTGTAAATTTGAACATCAATTTTGATAATGATTCAGTTCAAATAAAAGACCAATATATGAAAAATATTGAAACATTTGCAAAAATATTAAAAGAAAATAAATCTTTAACTGCA
Organism: Arcobacter acticola; assembly: GCF_013177675.1. Classification (NCBI taxonomy): domain Bacteria; kingdom Pseudomonadati; phylum Campylobacterota; class Epsilonproteobacteria; order Campylobacterales; family Arcobacteraceae; genus Arcobacter; species Arcobacter acticola. The sequence goes on along the minus strand of NZ_CP042652.1, from coordinate 718,533 downwards.
GTGATAGAAGCACATACAGACTCTAAAGGAACTGATGCTTATAATCAAACTTTGTCTGACAGAAGAGCAATTGCTGTTGTAAATGAATTAAAAAAACTAGATGTGAATTCATCTAGATTAACATCAAGAGGATATGGGGAATCTCAACCTATCGCTTCTAATGATACAGCAGAAGGTAAAGCTCTTAATAGAAGAGTTACTGCTTTAGTAAATAAATAATATTTAGAAGATTTAGGATTAGTCCTAAATCTTTTTTTCTGCTTAAAAATACTTTTACCTAATTTAACTAAAAACTTACTAAACTTTAGATATACTCGCGATATTATAAATATAAGAATAAAAAACAATAGGAAAAACCTTGCAAAAAAATATTAGAAATTTTAGTATTATTGCCCATATTGACCATGGAAAATCAACATTAGCAGATAGAATTATTCAAGAGTGTGGAGCTGTAGCTGATAGAGATTTAAGTGCACAAATGATGGATACAATGGATATCGAAAAAGAGCGTGGTATTACTATCAAAGCTCAAAGTGTAAGATTGAACTATGTAAAAGATGGTCAAGATTATATATTAAATTTAATTGACACTCCAGGACACGTTGATTTTTCTTATGAAGTAAGCCGTTCACTTGCATCATCTGATGGTGCACTTTTAATTATTGATGCTACACAAGGTGTTGAAGCACAAACTATTGCAAATGTATATATTGCTATGGAAAATGATTTAGAAATTCTTCCAGTTGTAAATAAAATTGACCTTCCAAGTGCTGATCCAGATAGAGTTTTAGAAGAAGTTGAAGAAGCTATTGGAATTGATTGTACTGAAAGCAATTTAATTAGTGCAAAAACAGGTGTTGGAGTAAAAGATTTAATTGATGCAATTGTGGATAGAGTTCCACCTCCTGTTGGAGATACTGATGCTCCTACAAAAGCTTTAATTTATGACTCTTGGTTTGATAACTACTTGGGTGCACTAGCGCTTGTTAGAGTTTATGATGGAAGTATTAAAAAAGGTCAAATGCTAAGAATGATGAATACAAAAGAAGAGCATCAGGTTCTTAGTTTAATGTATCCACACCCAAGAAAACCAACAAAAACAAATGTTATAGAAACAGGTGAAATTGGAATTGTTGTTTTAGGTCTTAAAACAACAAATAGTATTGCAGTTGGTGATACAATGACTGATGCAAAAAACCCAACACCCGAAGCAATTGATGGATTTGAACCTGCAAAACCATTTGTATTTGCAGGAATCTATCCAATTGAAACAGATAAATTTGAAGATTTAAGAGATGCTTTAAATAAGCTTCAATTAAATGATTCTTCAATATCTTTTGAACCTGAAAGTTCAGCAGCTTTAGGAAGTGGATTTAGAACAGGATTCTTAGGAATGCTTCATATGGAAGTAATTAAAGAAAGACTTGAAAGAGAATTTGATTTAGATTTGATTGCAACTGCTCCAACAGTAATTTATGAAATCTTAAAAACAGATGGTACAAAAATTTCGATTCAAAATCCAAGTGAAATGCCAGCACCAAACTATATAGATACAATTTTTGAACCTTATGTAAAAGCTACTATTTTAGTACCTGATGAATTTTTAGGAAATGTTATAAAACTTCTTAATGATAAAAGAGCTATTCAAAATAAAATGGATTATATAGGTAAAAGAGTTTTACTAGATTATGATATCCCTATGAATGAAATCGTAATGGACTTTTATGATAAATTAAAATCAACAACAAAAGGTTACGCATCATTTGATTATGAACCAGTTGGATTTAGACCAGGTGTTTTACAAAAACTAGATATTAAAGTTGCAGGAGAAGTTGTAGATGCTCTTTCTATTATTGTTCCTGAAAATAAAGCTCTTTCAAAAGGAAGAGAATTTATCAAAGCTTTAAAAGAGTTAATTCCAAGACAACTTTTTGAAGTAGCAATTCAAGCAAGTATTGGAAATAATGTAATTGCTAGAGAAACTGTAAAATCAACAGGTAAAAATGTAACTGCAAAATGTTATGGTGGAGATATTACAAGAAAAAGAAAACTACTAGAAAAACAAAAAGCAGGTAAAAAAAGAATGAAAGCCATAGGAAAGGTGAATGTACCACAAGAAGCATTTATGGCAGTTTTAAAAATATAATTTCATCTTTTGGCGAATTTCTACGTCAAATCAATAATTTAAATGCTCACGTACTTATAGTACGCTGCGCTTTAAATTCTTTCTTTTCCTTGAACTTCACTCAAAATCTAAAACTCTATTTTCAAAACTATACTAGTGTTCTTAAAATGTGAGCATTTTCAAAATAGCGTAAAGAAAAATCTATCTAAATTCGTAAAAAAATTTGAACTGTTTGAAGACTGAGGTACGAAGTCAAGTTTTCAAATTTTAGAATTTAGATACATTTTTTAGCTATTTTGAATCCTTGCGAACGCTTTTACCTGCAAGCAGGATTAACATCTTTTGTTTCTTTTCTTTACTAAAAAGAAAAGAAAGAAGCATCACTACTAAGAAATATATATAATTTATGATATTATTTTATATGTTATGTATAACCTGCAAAAACCTATCATTCCAAATAATCTGCAAAGATTGTCAAAATAATCTATTAATCCCCTCTTTTCACAAAAGAGAAATAGAAGATGGATTTTTCAACTACTCTTTTTATTCCCTATCAGAACTCGAAGATTTAATCTCTTCAAAATACTATTTTCATGGAGATAAAGTTTTTAATATTCTAGCAAAACTATCTTTTGCAAAATTTGCACAAAAATTTACTTTTACAAATCAAGTAATAGCTGTTCCAATTGATGATCATGTAAGACATGATTTTTCCCATACTGCTATTTTAGCAAAGCATTTAGAATCAAAATTTATAACACCTAGATATAACACTTTAAAAGCTAGTAATATTGTAAAATATGCGGGAAAAGACCTAGAATTTAGACAAAAAAATCCTCGACGCTTTAAATGTACAAATATTTCTAATCAAATGACAATTCTATGTGATGATTTAATCACAACAGGTGCTACAATTAAAGAAGCCAAAAAGGCTCTTGAGAAAAAAAACAATCAGATTTTGTTTTCTTTAACCCTAGCTGATGCAAAACTTTAGTACAATTGCGAACTATAAGGTTTTCCATCTCTTAGGAAAACAAATTAAAGGAACATCGTGATTGGAATTATTGATTACAATATGGGAAACTTGGCAAGTGTTTACAATGCTTGTAAATTAATAGACGCAGATGCAACAATTGTTAAAAATCCTGAAGATTTAAAAAAATTCAATAGAGTAATATTACCAGGTGTTGGTGCATATAAAGATGCAATGGAGCACCTAATTCAAACAGGTATGAATGAAGCTGTTTATGAGTTTGCAAAAACAGGTAAACCAATGATTGGTATTTGTCTTGGAATGCAACTATTATTCGAAAGTTCTCAAGAGTTTGGTCATTCAGATGGCTTAGGATTAATTGATGGACATGTTATTAAATTTGATAAATCAAAAATGCATGAAGACTTTAAAATTCCACACATGGGATGGAATACAATAAAAAATAAAGAGAATCCTTTATTTGAGGGATTAAAAGATCCTTATTTATATTTTGTGCATTCTTATCACGCAGTTACAAGTGAAAAAAATATCATAGGAACGACTACTTATGGATATGATTTTGTAAGCGCTGTAAACAAAGATAATATTTATGGGCTTCAACCACATCCTGAGAAATCTCATGATAATGGCCTTAGAATTTTAAAGAATTTTATAAATTTAAAATAATAAAGGATATCTTATGAGAACTATTGCAATAACAGGAGCTAGTGGTTTTGTAGGGACAAGATTAAATAAATACTTCTCTAACTTGGGATATAAAATAATTCCAATTGCAAGAGAAGTTTTAAATAATCAAGAAAAATTAGATGAAATTATTAATTCAAGTGATGTTATTATAAATCTAGCTGGTGCAAACATAATAAATAGATGGACACCTGCTTATAAAGAATTATTGTATACAAGTAGAATCGATACTACTAAAAAAATAGTAGATGCTTTAAATAAAATAGAAGACAAAAATAAACTTTTAATCTCAACTTCGGCTGTTGGAATTTATGATAACAGAGAAACCTACGATGAAAAAGGAAATTACGCAAATGATTTCTTATCAAACCTTTGTCAAGATTGGGAAAAAGAGGCATTAAAAGCAAAATCTAAAAATGTAAAAGTTTCAATTTTTAGATTTGGAATAGTTTTAGGGAAAGATGGTGGAGCATTTTCAAAGATGATTACACCATTTAGATTTGGACTTGGGGGAATAATTGGTAGTGGAAATCAAGCATTTTCATATATTCATATTGAAGACTTACTAAATGCTTATAAATATGTTATTGAGAATAATCTTCAAGATACATTTAATTTAACCGCACCAAAACCAACTACAAATTTATTTTTTACAAGAGCTTTAGGAAAAGCATTAAGAAGACCAACTATCTTTCCTGTTCCAGAATTTGTACTTAAACTTATATTTAGTGAAGGTGCAAAAGTTTTAACAGATGGACAAGATGCAATACCTAAAAGACTTCAAGATTTAGGTTTTAAATTTAAATATAACAATATAGAAGAGACTCTAAAAAGTCTAGTTTGAATAATTAAAGGAGAGAAATAACCGATGGATATATTACCAGCTATTGATTTAAAAGATGGGAAAGCAGTAAGACTTAGTAAAGGACTTATGGATAGTGCAAAAATCTATTCAGATGAACCTTGGATGGTTGCTAAGAGATTTGAAGAGTTAGGTTCTAAATGGGTACATATTGTTGATTTAAATGGAGCATTTGAAGGTAAACCTGCGAACTTAGAACAAATCAAGAAAATCAGAGAAAACTGTAATTTAAAAATAGAATTAGGTGGTGGAATTAGAGATGAAGAAACTATCAAAATGTATGTTGAATTAGGTGTTGACAGATTAATTCTTGGTTCAATTGCTGTGAAAAACCCACAATTCGTAAAAGATATGGCTGCAAAGTATCCAATCGCTGTTGGAATTGATGCTATGAATGGAATGGTTGCTGTTGAAGGTTGGGCTGAAGTTTCAACTATGAAAGCAACTGATTTAGCACAAGAGTTTGCAAATGCAGGAGTTCAAGCTATTATTTGTACAGATATCTCAAAAGACGGAATGCTTTGCGGAGTAAATGTTGAATTCACAGAATCAATAGCACTAGCTTCAGGAATTGATACAATTGCATCTGGTGGCGTAAAAGATATAAATGACATCATTAACTGTAAAGCAAATGGAAACATTGCAGGTGTTATCGTAGGAAAAGCATTTTATGAAGGCACACTTGACTTAGAAGAAGGCTTTAAGGCTCTTTAATGTGTCTTATTATCTCCATAATTTTTACAGCCTTAGCATATACCTTTTTTCAAGATGGTAATATGCAAGGCTTTTATATAAATATTTCTATTGCCCTATTTTTTATTTTGTTAATGGCTAGAAATATTCTTAAAACAAAAAGTATTAAAGATAATGAAAGAAAAAATTAAACAAAAAACAGAATCTGCTTATGCAAAGATAATGAATGAAGAAGATGCAAGGGTTTGTAAAGCAATAGATGAAAATGCCTGCAAAGTAGTTCCTGGGAACTTTTTTTTAACAATTATCAGCTATTTTTTTAATAAACTTGCAGACTCTGTTGCTAATACAAAAGTAATTATACCTTGGATTATGGAGTCACTTTCAGTTCCTTTATTTTTAATAAGTTTTTTAGTTCCCATTAGAGAATCAGGCTCTTTATTACCTCAACTTTTAATTGCTGCTTATGTTAGAAAAATGCCAATAAGAAAATATGTATGGAGTATTGGTGCTTTTTTACAAGCTTTTTCAATGATAGGTATTGGAATAGTTGCTTGGAATATGCAAGGATTAAATGCAGGAATTGCAATCATTACTTTAATTATACTTTTTTCTTTAGCAAGAGGGCTTAGTTCTGTTGCTGAAAAGGATGTTCTTGGTAAAACAATTCCAAAGACTAGACGTGGAACATTAAGCGGTTATTCTGGAAGCTTAGCAGGTCTTTTAATTATTGGACTTGGAATTTATTTTCTATTAGTTGGAGAAAAACCTTTTTCACCTCAGAATTTTGGAGTAATACTTTTTACAGCAGGTATTTTCTGGATAATTGCAGGATTAGTTTATTCAAGAATTAAAGAGTTTGAAGGAGAAACAGATGGTGGAGGAAATGCTATTAGTGTTGCTCTTAAGAAAATCTCTCTTTTAAAAACCGATAAAGACTTCAGAAACTTTGTAATATCAAGAGCACTTTTTTTATGTTCAGTTTTATCTGCTCCATTTTTTGTAATTCTTGCTCAACAACAATCAAATTCAAGTAACTACTTACTTGGTCTTTTTATACTAGCAGGTGGATGTGCAGATTTCTTTTCATCAATTATTTGGGGAAAATTATCAGATAAATCAAGTAAAAAAGCTATGATAAGAGGAGCTACTATTACATCTATTTTAGGATTTCTAGTATATTTTTTAGATACATTTTATGAAAATATTTTTTCTACTATTTGGATAATGCCTCTAATCTATTTTGCTTTAACAATTGGTTATCAAGGTATTAGAATAGGAAGAAAGACTTATTTAATAGATTTAGCTGGTGGAAACAAAAGAACAGATTATGTAGCTGTTTCAAATAGCATTATTGGCTTTGTTTTACTATTTACAGGTTTTATTGGAGTTTTAAGTTCAATAATAGGACTTAATGGGATAATTTTATTACTTGCAATTATAGGATGTATTGGAGTTTATATGGCTTCAAAACTTCCTAATGTGACTTCACTATAATTACTTCTCAACCATAGTATAATGTAACTCCAAACCTTTTGAAGTTGAAATAAACCCGTTTACATTTATGCTTCCATCATGAACCATTTTATGATGTTCTTTACAAAGTGGCACTAAATTGTATTTATGATTCGCATTTATATGACCTATAAAGCCATCTTTATTAGCACGTGCCTGTTCTTTTATATGATGAACATCATCACATGCTCTACCACAAATCACACAAGATGAAGCAAATACGCTGTTATTATATTTTGAAGTTTTTCTTTGAGTTAATCTTTCAATTGAAGAGTAATCATCTGTTAATTTTTTCCTAATTTCATTTGCAACAGATAAAAACTCTTTATCCATATGAAGTGATTTTGCATATTCAAGTCCATACATAGAAGAGCCGCTTCCAAAGGCAAGTTTTCTATCAAAAATAAGTTTGTCTTCTTCATCTTTGTACATAACAGATAAATGAAGTGCTATAATATTTTTTAGTTTTTGTATCTCTTCAATCTCTGGAAGTTGATGAAGATGAGTTGCAAAAACAAAAATTGCTTCAAGTTTTGAAAGCTTTAAAATAGAACTTGCAACTATACTTAAACCACTCATAGTTTCAGTACTATGTGAGATTTCATCCCCTAAAATAAGTGAATTTTTACTAGCTCTATTAAATATATTTTTAAGTTCTAACATCTCAACAGCAAAAGATGATAATCCTTTTGCTATATTATCAGCTCCTGAAATTCTAGTATAAACTGCATCAAAAATAGAAAATCTCATAGATTTGCAAGGTACATAAAATCCTGCTTGTGCCATAATAACTGCAATTCCAATAGCTTTCATAAGTGATGATTTTCCTGAAGAGTTAATACCATAAAGCAAAACACCATGCATTTTGTTATTATTCATATTTATAGGGTTTGAATTTTTTATAATCACATTATCTTTATATTCTTTAGAAGCCAATGATAATTCACCCAAAATAATATCATTTGGTACATAAATACCCTGCTCTTCATTTGCTTCAATAATAGGATGTCTCAAATCTATTAATTCAATAAAGTTTTCATTCTCTTTTGTTTTTACAATTTTTGGGCATGAATAATTGTATTTTTTAGCTGTTTTTATATTTGAAACTGTTAAATCCACTTCTGCAATAAATTGAACTAATTCTTCAAGTAAAATAGCAAATTTCTTTTCAAATTCAGCAATTTTTTCTTTGAATACTAGTTTATTTAATTCTATTATTTTTCGCAAGTTGTGAACATATTTATCTGAGATATCTTCTGTTAATTTACAAAAAATCTTAACAGAGTTTGTTTGAATTTTAATTGTAAAATCTTTAAATAAATATAACTCATCATCTACAATCAAATGTGAGGTCATGATCTCTTGTTTAATAAGATTGAATCTATTTTTTGTTAAAGTTAGAAAAAAACCTTCTTTATCAAGTCTATTTATTCCAACATAATTTACATCATCAGATTTAACATAAGATAAAATATGATTTCGTAAAAGTTCAAGTTTTGAGTATAAAATATCATTTTGAGTATTTAACTCATCAATTTGAGTATTTATTCCTTCACTTATCATATTTACTTCAACATCTTTTAGCATATATTTACCACTTACACTTAAATCAAAAGTAGAATCAATAGATTGTATAAATAAGCTTAAATCAGCACTAGAACAAGGTGGTGTTATAAACTTATAGTTTTCCATAAAAGTTACAACTTCTTTAATACTAAGTAATGAATCGTATAAATAATTTAGCTCAAAAGGATGAAGTCTATTTAGCTTTATTCTTCTTGTTAATCTTTCAATATCATATATATTTGCCAACTCATTTTCTATTGGAGCGTGATAATCATATAACTCTTTTGAAAGAGCAAGTCGTCTTAAAATCTCTTTACTATCTTTTACAGGATGAGAAAGTCTCTCTTTTAAAAGTCTTTTTCCCATTGCTGTTGAAGTGTTGTTTATTAGTTTAATTAAACTTGGATTATGGGTTGTTTCTATTACATTTAATTGCTCTAATGCATTGTTCCCAAGATAAATGTATCTACTAACATCAAGTTTTTGAGGATGTGATAATTTTTGAATAATATTTGAATCATGACCAATTACAAAATCAATTAATACTGCAAGTGATTCAGTACTAAGAGGAACCCTTTCCATATCAAGATGTTCAATTGAAGTTAAAAGAGATTCTATATTAAATACATTTTTAAATAATTCATTTTGATAAGATATTTTTGGTCTAAAATGTCCTATATGAAAAGTTTTTAAAGAGAGTTCTAAATAATCAAGAACCTCTTTTTGATTTATATTTTTATCTGCAAAACTAACAATTATTTCATTGGTTTTGTGCATATTCATATAATTAAATACTTCATCAAGTGCAAAAAACTTATCTTCACTGGTTCCATGAACTTCATTGTAATAACATTTTCCCGTTGTAACATCAATAGCACTATAACCAACTAAATAAATTCCTCTTATTTGATCAATTAAAAGTGAAGTTATATTATTTTCATCTTGGTCAAGTACAAAATCAAAGTTAGTCCCAGGACTTACAACTGTGTCTAAATATCTTGTAACATTTGGGGGAATTCCCTTTTGTTTGATTAAAACAACTGTATATTTTTGCTCTGAGATTATTCGTGCAAGATGTTTTTCAAGTGAAATAGCAGGAACACCTGCCATAATAGGATTTTCTTTTGAATTTTCTAAAATTGATTTATTTTTTCTTGTTAATTGAATATTTAAAAGTTCTGCTATTTCTTTTGCTTTTCCGATTTTATCTTCATCATTATTTACTTCATAAACTTCAAAAAAAGTTCCTATTTCCATAAGAACTACTGTATTTTTGCCATACTTTTTTTCAAACAATTTTTGAAGTTTAAAATATGTAATTGTTAATAAATCTTTCTTATTAGCTAAAAGTTCTGCTACTTCTTCTCTCACTTAGCTCTAACTCCCGTCCAATCTCTAACTGTACTTCTTTGCTCTTTTGTTAAATTTGCTTCTTCATGGGCAAATATATAACTTGGAAGTGGCATTGCTGCATAAACTGTTCTGTAAATATCTTTTAAATGCTCTTTTTTCTCTTCTTCACTATAATTTTCCCAAATAGAAAAATTTAAAGCCTTTCGACCTTGAGTTACATGGTTTGAAATAACCCATGCAAATGGAGAAATTTCTGAATACCAAGGCCATCTTGTTTCGTTTGAATGGCAATCATAACATGCAGATTGAAAAATTTGTCTAACTTCTACTGGAGTTTGAATTTCCATACTTTTTTCAACTGCTATATTAGTTCTATCTGGTCTAATAAACTGCATCACTATAAAGATTATTAAGAAAATAAATAAAGCTCTTTTCATTATTCCTCACACATCAAGTTATATGGTCTTTTTAACTCTTCAATAAATAAAGCAACACTCATGTTTCTTCCATATCTTTTGAACTCTTTTTTATCAAAGAAAATCAAAGTGGTTGGAATAGAAAATACAGTAAAATTGCTTGTTATTTCTTTATCTAAATCAGTTTTTACTTCAAAAAGTTGAAATTTTGGAAAGTTTTTACTAACTTCTTCTATTTTAGGTTTTAAAACCTTACAAACAGAACAATTTTCTCCTGAAAAATAAACTAATACAGGCTCTCCTGTATCAATACTATTTTGTATCTGTTGTAGATTGTGAACTGTTTTCAAAATCATCCTCTATTTCATCACCAACACATTCAATTGGATTATTTTTATTTAAATTAACTTGATAAGCTCTTTCTTTAAATATATCTTCTTTTGTTAAAGATATACCTTTCATATGAGATAAAGGGAAAGCAAAAGCAACACCTTTTCCCGTTGTTGTAATATGAAGTGAATGAATAACTGATTTTAAAACCTCATTTACCAAATATTTTGGTAATAAAAATAATAAAACTACATCATTTGCTTCAAAAGAAGTTCTATAGAAATTTGCCATTTCTTCAAGTCCAATTCCATCTGCATTTAATACAGTTACACCTGAAGCGCCAGCTCTATGAGCTGCTTGAATAGCATCTAGTTTTTTATCAGCTGGAACAATAATAACAACAGCAGAAAATTCTAAAGATAAAGAGTGTCTTACGTTTGAACCATCAATATTAACTGTTGCTAAGTCCATATTATCAGCATCAACTAATTTATCATGTAATAATTCTTCTTCCTCAATTTGAGTATTTGATTTAACTTCAAATTTTTCAATTAAAATACCATAAAGCATAACAGTAATCATGGGAAATAATGAAGCAAAAGCAATAAGTCCAAATCCATCAATTAAAGGATCTCTTCCTTCAATATTTGTAGCAAGACCAATTCCCAATGCAGCAACTAAAGGAACAGTAACAGTTGAAGTAGTAACTCCTCCACTATCATAAGCAATTGGAATAATATATTTAGGAGCTATAAAAGTTAAAATTATTACAACTAAATATCCCACAATTATATAATAATGAATATGTCCACCATCAACTATTCTAAAAGCTCCTAATGCAATACCAATAGCCACACCAAGTGCAACAAAAAGTCTTAAAGCAAAGTCATTTATTTTCCCATCACTAATCTCTTTTGCTTTTTTAGCAATTGCCATAAGAGCAGGTTCTGCCATAGTAGTTGAAAATCCAATTGCAAAAGCAAAGATATAAATCATTAATACAGAGTCAGACTTAGTAAGTTGATAAGCCATTGTTTCACCAAGTGAAAACAATCCCATTTCAAGACCTAAAATAAATGCATACAATCCAATGATTACTAAAATAAATCCTAAAAATACTGTTTTAATATTTTGAATAGGCTTTTTTAAAACTGCATATTGAAAAAATAGAATAATTACTAAAATTGGCAATACATCTTTAACTACAGATGTTAATCCACTTATTACACTTGAAATAGAAACAGCTGTTGGAACAGAAACTGTTGCATCAACTATTACATCAGCAACGCTAACCGCATCAACTAAATTATAAACTGCAATTCCATAAATTTGAACAAAAATCATTGGAGTTAATGAAGCAAAAGCAATAAGTCCAAATCCATCAATTACAGGATTTCTTCCTTTTATATTTGAAGCTAGTCCAATTCCAAGAGCTGCAACTAAAGGAACAGTAACAGTGGAAGTTGTAACACCTCCTAAGTCATATGATAAACCAATTATTTCAGGTGGTGCAAAAAAAGTAACCGAAACCACTAATAGATATCCAACTATTATATAATAATGAATTGGATGACCTTTTATGATTCTAAATACACCAAGAAAAATTGCAAATCCAACAGAACCTGCAACCACATATCTTAATATTGTAGAATCAATTCTTCCACTTGAAATAGAAGCTGCTTTATCAGCTATTACTGCAAGTGCAGGTTCTGCAATAGTTGTACCAAATCCTATTAAAAATCCAAATACTAAAATCCATAAGGTCCAACCAGATTTTGCAAAATCTCTTGCTAATCCTTCACCTACAGGAAATACACCAATTTCAAGACCTTGTAAAAATATAGCTAAACCAACACCTACAATTCCTAAACCAATAGCTGTTCCAACCCAACCTTCTGGTACACTTTGAATAATTGCTAATTGGAAAAAAAGTATTACAATGATAATTGGTAATAAATCTCGAAATGATTCCCTTAAAAGTTTTAAAAAAAAGTTAAACTGCATCATCTAAGTCTACCACCTTTCAAATATCTGTTAAATTTATCAAAATTTTCTTTATATCCAATTGTAAGCAATGTCTCTCCTATGTTTTTTTTATGTTTATTAAAATGTAAGTTAAATATAAATTCTTCACTAATTTTTTAGCTGATTTAAACATTATTTTAGTATTTTTATTCAAATTTCTCACTGAAACTAAGATAGAAAAAATTATTGTAGTATCGAAATATTTTATATATTAGAGATAATATACAAATTTTATGAGAGTGATATAATAAACTTAACTATAGTTAATAAATGCAAAGTAGTTAAACTACTTTACACTTCTACTAAATTTGGTGTTCACTATTTTTAGATAATCTTTCTTTTTGAGAAAGGTATGAGTTTAATGCACCTAAATATGCTTTTGCAGTTGCAAGCATTGTATCGATACTTAATCCATGTCCTACAAATGCTGGACTTGTTTCATCAAAAGAAACTCTTGTAGTAACTTTTGCTAAGGCATCTTTACCTTCTGTTACAGAAGTTACTTTATAATCTTTTAACTCTCCATTATAACCCGTTAATCTATCTATAGTTTTAAAAATTGCATCCATCGTTCCATCACCAATAGCTGCATCTTTCATAATTTGATCTTTGAATTTAATAGCAACTGCTGCTGTTGGAACTCCAGCTGTACAATCAGATATTTGTAATCCAACTAATTCATAAGTTTTATCTTGATTTAATGACTCATCAGTTATTAACATTCTGATATCATCATCAGTTACATCTTTTTTCTTATCAGCTAAAACTTTAAATCTTTCAAAAGCAGCATTTAATTCTTCATCACTAACTTTATCAAATCCCATATGAACAATTTTATCTCTAAATGCTGCACGACCTGAGTGTTTTCCTAAAATTAAAGTTGATTCTTTAAATACACCTACATCTTCAGGTTTCATGATTTCATATGTTTCTTGATGTTTTAAAACACCATCTTGGTGAATTCCACTTTCGTGAGAGAATGCATTTTTACCAACAATTGATTTATTTTGTTGTGGTTCAACACCAGTTACAGTTGCAACTAATCTTGAAGTTGCATAAATTTCAGGAGTATTAATAGTTGTATATAAATCTCCAAATGCATCTTTTCGAGTTTTAATAGCCATAACAGCCTCTTCTAAAGCTGAATTTCCAGCTCTCTCCCCTAATCCATTGATTGTAACTTCAATTTGTCTAGCGCCATTTAAAACAGCAGCTAAAGTATTAGCTGTTGCTAATCCTAAATCATTATGATTATGAACAGAAATAATTGCACGATCTCCTGCATATGCACTTAATTCTTTAACCATTGCACCTAATTCATTTGGTAATCTATATCCTACAGTATCTGGTAAGTTAATAGTTCTTGCACCTGCATTTATAACTGCATCCATAACTTCTTTCATAAATGGAATTTCAGATCTTCCTGCATCTTCCAATGAAAACTCAACATCATCCACAAATGTTCTTGCATATTCAACCGCATGAATTGCTCTTTTAATTACTTCATCTGGCGACATTTTTAATTTATATTTCATATGAATTGGCGATGTTGCAATAAATGTATGGATTCTGTGTTTGGGTGCTTTTGATACTGCTAAACCTGATTGTTTAATATCGTTATCAATTGCTCTACTTAAAGAACAAATGCTTGAGTTTTTAACCATTTCAGCAATTCGGCTAACCGCATCAAAATCACCAGGACTAGCTGCTGCAAATCCAGCTTCAATTACATCAACACCTAATTTTTCTAATTGTAATGCAATTTTTATTTTTTCTTCAGTGTTCATTGAACAGCCAGGGCTTTGCTCACCATCTCTTAATGTTGTATCAAATACTATAATTTTATTTTTATCCATTGTGTAAACCTTTTAAAATGTTAATTATTATATCTTTTTTTATATGAAAAAAAGAAAAACAGAATTTTGATTATTTATTATAAATTGTAATAATAAGAAATTTATTATTAGAGAGAAAAAGAAAGAAGCAGAAGAGAGTTAACACTTTTGATGAAATGGTTATTTGAAATATTAAATATTTTCATATATCTCTCCTTGTTATTTTTGAATTGTCACAAGTATAATTAATTTAGGGGGATTTGTCAAGAGTTTTGTTTTTTTCCAAGAGAAAATATTTCTATTTTCTCTTATTCATTGTCTTTTTTTTCTTCTTGTGTTTCTATTTTTGGCTCTTGAGTTTCTTCAGTTTTTGTTTTAACTTTATCGTCACTCACTATTGCATCAGTATGTAAGTCACCATCTTCAAAAACAGTTCCACCATTTTCTTTGATAATTTCTCTAACTCTTTCACCTGAAATTACTTCAATATCTAATAGTTCAGCAGTCATTTGCTCAATAGCAGCACTATTATCTCTTAATTCTTGAAGAACTATTTCATATCTTTCATTTAAAAGTTTTTTAGTATGATCATCTAAATCTTTAGCCATTGCATCTGAGAAGTCTTTTTGTGTTTGACCACCAAGAAATTGATTAGATCTTTTTTCTAAAACCATAAGTCCAGCAATATCACTCATACCATAAACAGTAGCCATAGATTTGATAATTCCAGTTGCTCTTTCAAGGTCATTTCCAGCACCTGTACTAATTTCACCAATAAATACTTCTTCAGCAGCACGACCACCTAGTAATACATCAACTTCAGCTATTAACTCATGTTTTTGCATTAAGTATTTGTTTTCTTCTGGAGTATTTAATGTATATCCTAAAGCTGCTAATCCTCTTGGAACTATTGATACTTTATTTACTTTATTAGCACCTTTTGTGATTTCAGCAATTAAAGCATGTCCAGATTCATGGTAAGCTACAATTTTTCTTTCTTTTGGAGAAATTCTTTTAGATTTTTTCTCTAAACCAGCAATTTGTCTTTCAACAGCTTCTTTAAAATCACTTGGATCTACTTGATCTTTTGAAGCTCGCCCTGCAAGAAGTGCCGCTTCATTAATGATATTTGCTAAATCAGCTCCAGCAAGTCCTGCTGTCATTTTTGCGATTTCTCTTAAATCAACATTTTTGCCTAATTTTACTTCTTTAATATGAACATTTAAGATTTCAACTCTACCTTCGAAATCTGGTTTATCAACTAAAACTTGTCTATCAAATCTTCCTGGTCTTAAAAGTGCTGGATCTAGAACTTCAGGTCTATTAGTTGCAGCTAGTACAATAACAGGTGCATGTTCAGTTGAAAATCCATCCATTTCTGCAAGTAACTGATTTAATGTTTGTTCTCTCTCATCATTTCCACCCATTGGACCACCACTTGCTCTACTTTTACCAATTGCATCAATTTCATCTATAAAGATAATAGCAGGTGCAACTTTTTTAGCTTGTTCAAATAAATCTCTAACCCTAGAAGCTCCAACTCCAACAAACATTTCAATAAATGCAGAACCTGAAACAGATAAGAACTCAACATTTGCTTCACCAGCAACTGCTTTTGCAAGTAAAGTTTTACCTGTACCTGGAGGTCCTACTAAAAGAACACCTTTTGGAATTTGAGCTCCAAGTCTTACATATCTATCAGGTGATTTTAGGAAGTCAACTATTTCTTGAACTTCTTCTTTAGCTTCTTTATTTCCAGCCATATCATCAAAAGTTACATTTGGTTTCTCAGAATTTATCATCTTTTTAGATGAACCAATTCCTAAGATTCCACCTGAACCTCCACCCATAGATTTTTGCATTCTTTTTGCAATAAACATCCAAATAGCAAAGAAAATAAAAATAGGTAAAACCCAACCAAATAAAATATCAGCTAAGATATTTTCTTCATTAATTCCACCATAATTGATACCATTTTCTTCTAAAGCACTTATTAATGTTTCATCAGGAATTACACGTCTTGCAGTATATGTTGTTGCTTGACCTGATCCCATTTTAGAAACAGCTCTAATTTGAGTATTTCCAATTCCTACATATTCTATTTTTCCAGAACTAATTAATTTTTTTAAATCTGAATATGCAATTGTTTTGTTTTGAGTTTGCCCATAAGCTTGCATATTTGAATTTGTTGCACTTCCCATTTGATCTTCTGGAAAAATTGCTTTAAATGCAAAAATAGTAACAATTGAAAAAATTACAAAAATCATTAATGGATTATTATTGAAAAAATTATTGTTTCCATTATTGTTATTGTTATTCCCATTACTGTTGTTATTGCTATTATTTTTGTTAAAGTTGTTATTATTTTGTTTTTTAGCCATAACTAAGACTCCTTATTTTTTTTAAATATCACAGTTACCCATTCATTTTTATGAATAAGTTTTACCTCTTCTAAATCTTTAAATTTATTTAATACTCTATTGATATGTTTATCTAAAATTCCTGAGATTATTAATAATCCATTATCATTCATACATTTTTTTAAATCACTAGCAATCATAACTAAAACATCTGCAACAATGTTTGCAATTACTACATCATATTTTTTTGTTACTTTATTTGTTGAACCAATCCATGAGTCGTTAAATGTCACACCATTTAATTGGAAATTTGATTTTGTATCCACAACACAAACTTCATCTGTATCACAAATATCAACAACACAACCTTTTTTGGAAGCTGCAATTGCTAAAATTCCACTTCCTGTTCCCACATCTAAAACTGTTTGCTTTTCTTTTACATATTCATCAATAGCTTCAACACAAGATGATGTAGTTTCATGATGACCTGAACCAAAAGATAAAGCTGGATTAATTATAATATCAATTTTTCCTTCTTTTTTTTCTTCCCAAGATGGTCTTATAAAAAAATTTCCAATTTCTACAGATTTAACAGATTCTTGATACTGTTTTATCCAATCAATATTTTCTTTTTTTTCATAAGTAATTTTACAGTTAATAGAAAGTGTTTTAGCAAATTCTTCTATTCCAAATTTTAAATCACCAAGTTCATCTTCACTTCGAATAATTATAGCACCGTTATCTTCTTCAAGTGCATCCGTAGTTAAAGAATCAATTAAATCTAAAAAAAGTTCATAGTCATTTTCTGGTTTGAGAGTTAATTCAAAATAATATTTAGACAAATATTTCCCTTATTAAAAAATCGTTTATAATTTCTTTATTTTATAAAGTGTAATATTTTATCCAAATAACTTTTGAATCATATTAAAAAAGCTTAAAAAAAGTTGTCTATTATATCTCGCATAACATCAATATCAGAGATTTTGTTTACAATATCCCTAAATTCGTTAGCTCCTGTATAACCTTTTGAGTAAGAGTGTAATAATTTTCTAAACATTATAGCACCATGGGGACCATGAAATTTCAACATTGCGTCAAAATGTTCTAAAATTATCTCTTTTTTCATTTCCTCTGAAATATTATCAACTCCGTGTTTTAATTGATAAAATACCCATGGTTTTCCAATAGCTCCACGACCTATCATAACTCCATCTGCATTGGTATATTTTAATACTTCTTTAGCTTTATCATAATCTTTAATATCACCATTTGCAATAACAGGAATCGAAATAGCTTCTTTCATAGCTTTAATGGCATCATAGTCAACAGGAGCTTTATATTTTCCAGCTCGTGTTCTTCCATGAACTGATACAAAATCCACACCGCAAGCTTCAACAGCTTTTCCAATATCAACTGGAATTTTATCATTTACACCAATTCTAACTTTTGCTGATGTATATTGTTTTTTAGAGTATTTTTTTACAGTTGAAAGAATCTCTTCTAATTTTTTTAAATCACCTAAAAGGTTTGATCCACTTCCATGATTAAATACTTTAGGCGCAGGACATCCACAGTTTAAATCAATTCCATCAATACCTTCAACTTCATTTAAAAGTAAAACAGCATCACGAACTAACTCAACACTATTTCCAGCTATTTGTACAAAATATGGATCTTCGCTTGGAGATTTTTCTATCATTTTAAGTGTTCGAGCAGATTTGTAAACTAATGCATTTGATGAAATCATCTCAGAAATAGTTAAATCTGCGCCAAATTTTTTAACCACTGATCTAAAAGGTAAATCAGTATATCCAGCAAGGGGAGCCAACACCATAAGGGGTCGGCTAAAGTCAAGTTTTTTATTCATTATTTATAAGATATCGCTTCTAAGTTATAATATTTACCAGCTTCTTTTAAATCTAAAAGAGCTTTAAATGCTGTATATTCATTATCAGGTGTTGCAGAAATTATTTCTCTTACTTTATCAATCATTTCATACTCACATAAAACATGTAAATAAGCAGCTGTTGCTTCTTCTAACTCAGCTGATAATTTTTCAAATAATGAAATTATTTGGTCTGGTTGTAAAATTGTTTCATAATTTTTTGCAAGTGCTAAATAATCATCTTTTTTATAATCTAAATCTTTTACAATTTTTATTATTTCATCAGGTGTAAATCCAAATTCATTATTAGCAGCATCTTTTTCAAAAAGTTTTGTTGCTAATTCTTTATCTAATTTTATGTTTTTATAAAGCTTTTTAACAGTAGTCATACTTTTTTCTTTTAATACATTTTCAAAAGATTGTCTTACTACATTTGAAGAGAAGTTTTCAGGTTTTTTTAGAACATCAACTGCAAAATCAATTTGCTCATTTACTTTATTTAACATATTTAAATTTGCTAAAGGTGTAGTTTCATTTATTTTAAATGATTTGTCATTTACAAATTTTCCATCTCTAATATCTTGAATATTACCAACAATTTTATTTAATTCTTCATCTGATGATGTAAATCTATCGTCAGTCACATTGAATTTTAATTGAGAAAGAATTGAATATAAATTTTTAAAATCTTTTGTTTTAAATTTACTTGTAGCTGGTTTTTCTAATAAATTAGATTTAATAAAATTAATCATTGTTTCATGATCTTTATTAATCCCTCTTGAATTAAAGAAACTACATGTCCCATAAAATAATAGGTGTACGTAAGTAGCAAGAGCTAGTAATGCTAGAGGTAGAGCTATCCAAACAGCCACAGGCAAACTAAGAGAATAAGTAAGTATTGTAATATTATAATCACCTAATTCTAGACTATGCACATAGCCAAACACTACAATAATTAAAATTATTGAGAAAATAACATATTTCTTAAAACCCATTTTCTTTCCTTTTTTTTAACTAACTTTTATTTATATTTTCATTATACAAAAAATATAATAAATTACTTATGATATGGATGATTATTTTGAATGCAAAGTGCTCTAAATATTTGTTCACATAAAACTACATTAGCAACTTTATGAGCCATTGTTAAATCACTAAGTGATATAACATTATCACATTTATTTAAAAACTCTCTTTGAAATCCAAATGCACCACCAATGAAGAAATTAACTTCATTTTTATTATCAATCAATGATGAAAAAGCATAAGTATCAAGCTTTTTTCCTAATACATCAAGGGCAATATTATAACCTTTTAATAAAGGTTCATAAGTATCACTATATGCTTGTTGTGATTCTTTTTCACCTATTGTTTGTGCTTTTGCTATATTTTTATTAAAAATATAAAAAACTTCTACTTTTGCATATTTCGAAGACATTTTAATAAACTCTTTTATTAAAACATCAAATTCATCTTTTGATGGTTTTATTATTGAATAGATATTTATTTTACTCATTATAAAAAGCATTCCCTACAACATTAAATCTAATATTTTCAATATTATCTTTTATTTGAACTCCACCAATTGCGCAAACTGGATGTTTTGAGATTTTTGCTAAATATGAAATTTTAGAACCTAAAATTGTAGATACATTTTTCGTACTTGTATTTTTATAAGCACCTAAGCCAATCATATCTAAAGCCAATTCATTAGCTTCTAAAATTTCCAATTCATTGTGTGTTGAAAGTCCAAGAAGTTTATCTTTTATTTTTAATCTAATTAATTTTATTGCTAATTTTTTATCTTTATGAATTTTCAAAAAATCTTCTTGACCTAAATGTAAACCATCTGCATATTCAATTAATTCTATTTTATCATTTATTATTATTGGAATATTTAATTCTGATTTTAAATATAATAAGTTTATTTTTTGCTCTTCTAAAGAAGAAACTTTATCCCTGTATTGAATAACTTTTACATCATTTTTTTTACATAAATTCACAAATTTTTCTAAAGATATATTTTTTTTAAGAAGTGTTTCATAATCACATAAAACATATAGATAGTTAAAAGCTTCGAGTTTAAAACCCAAAGCTTTTTCAAAATTACTTAACATCAATATTAAGAAATTTTTTCTTTTTGAAACATACTTAATAAATCTGTTAATGTTTGTTTCATTGCAGCTCTATTAACAACCATATCAATAGAACCTTTTTCAAGTAGAAATTCAGCTCTTTGGAATCCTGCTGGTAAATCAGCTCCAATAGTTTGCTTAATAACTCTTTGACCTGCAAATCCAATTAATGCACCTGGCTCTGCCATAATAATATCACCTAAAAATGCAAAAGAAGCAGAAACTCCTCCCATAGTAGGATCTGTTAAAATTGAAATATATGGTAGTTTTGCATGATCTAATCTTTTAAGTGCAGCTGATGTTTTAGCCATTTGCATTAAAGCAAATGTAGACTCTTGCATCCTTGCACCTCCTGAAGCTGAAACGATTATAAGACCTTGATGCTTTTCAATAGCTCGATTTACAGCTCTTACAATTTTTTCACCTTCAACAGAACCTAAACTTCCTCCCATAAATGAGAAATCAAATACTACCATTTGAACTGGAATTTGATTTATCGTAGCTTCTCCACTTACAACAGAAGATGTTCTTCCTGTTGTTTTAAGTGCTTCTTCTACTCTTTTTTTATAAGAAGTTTTATCAACAAATTTTAAAGGGTCATTTGGTTTTAACTCTACATCAAATTCAACAAAGCTATCTTTATCGGTTAAAATTTCAATTCTTCTTTTTGCCCCAATTCTCATATGAAAATTACATTTTGGACAAATATTATCTTGATTTTCTACCTCTTTAAAAAACATTAATGCATTACATTCTGGACATTTTACCCAGTGACTTGGTGCATCTTTTTTTGTTGGTTGTTCTTTTGAATTACTATCAAAAGATATTTTGCTAAATAGGTTTCTTAAATCCATTTTAATCCTTTAATCTATATTTAAATATTATCAAATTTTTCTAATTCGTCAAGTTTTTCCCACGGATAGTCACTTTGACCAACTTGACCTCTAGCTGCTACATCTGCATACAAAAATGTTTTTTCGCTTGGACTATCTAATTTAAATTTCTCTGTAATCCATCTTGGAGTTAATGGGAAAGTGTTCATTACAAAATCAGATAATTTATCATCATCAAATTTTGTATAAGTTCCCATAGTATCTACAGATACAGATGTAGGTCTTGCTACACCAATTGCATAAGAAATTTGAACTGTTGCTTTTTTAGCAAGTCCAGCTGCTACTATATGTTTTGCAATCCAACGAGCTGCATATAATCCAGATCTATCTACTTTTGTATAGTCTTTAGAACTTTGAGCTCCACCACCAATTGGTGAATATCCACCAAATGAATCAACGATTAATTTTCTTCCTGTTAATCCACTATCATGTAATGATGAGTGAGAAACATATCTTCCTGTTGGGTTAATATGAATAATTGTACTTTTTTTATCATACATAGAAGTTGGTAGTCCTGAATCATCAATTAAACCTTGAATTAATTCTCGCACTTCACCTATTCCCATACCTTCAACAGAAGGTGCACTAACTACAATAGTGTGAATTTTTTGAGGTTTACAATTCTCAAAATTCTCTTTTGTTCCATAATCAACAGTAACTTGAGTTTTAATATCAACTCCTAGTTTTTGGTTATGATTCAATGCGTAATTATACACTTTATCACATAACATTCTAGCATAAGTAATAGCAGCTGGCATTAAATCTGCTGTTTCGCTTGAAGCAAAACCGAACATAATTCCTTGATCACCTGCACCTATATCTCCAGTTGATTGATCAACTCCCTGAGAAATATCAGGAGATTGTTGATTTAATAATACTTGAACTTTTATATCATCTGGGTGTAGGCATTGTTCTTTTGTAAAAGCTGATTTTCCATCATAACCTATTTTTGATAAGGCATCTTTTACTATTTTCTCATAGTCTTCATTTGATAATTGACAAGTTGATTTAACTTCTCCACCAATTACAACATGTTTCCCTGCTACAAAAACTTCAGATGCAACTCTGCTGTTTTTATCTGCAATAATTAATCTGTCAACTATTGAATCTGCAATAATATCAGCACACTTATCAGGGTGTCCTGGGCTTACTACTTCACTTGTAAATAAATATTGTGTTTGTTTTTCCATTTTGTTTTCCATCCTTTGTTTTCCACAAGAATAATCTTGAGTTGTTTTCCATCTTTTGTTTTCCATTTTTTTGTTTTCTATAGTTTGTTAAGAAAGTTAAAATAAAAATTTAAAGAATTCATTTTGCCATTAAAGACAAAAAGTGTGTTATATTAACTAAATATTGCTGTTATTTACTTTTTTTATCTTGTTTTTTTAATAAATAATTAATTTTTATAATAGGCAATTTTATTCTAGATTTAAATTTAATTCTTAGCTAATATCTTTTTTTAAATATATTATAAATTATAGGACTTTATATTGAATAACGAAAAATTAGGACAAATTTATGCAATATTAGCATTTTTTATTTGGGGTGCAATTGCTCCTATTTACTTTAAACAAGTGGCTAGTGTTGAGCCAATAGAGGTTTTAATACATAGAATTTTTTGGTCATTTTTATTACTTATTCCACTATTATATATAACAAAACAAATTAATGTTTTAAAAACAATTATTAAAGATTCAAAAAAAATTAAATATTTAGCCATTTCTACTTTTTTTATATCAATTAATTGGTTAGTTTTTATTTGGGCAGTTGCAAATAATAAAATAATAGAAACTTCACTAGGATATTATATCAATCCATTAGTAAGTGTGCTTTTAGGGTATTTATTCTTTTCTGAGAGAATGACAAAGTATCAATATGTTGCAATTTCTATTGCTTTTATTGCAGTTCTTTATCAAATATTTACATTGGGAACTATTCCTTTGGTTTCCCTAACTCTTGCTTTAAGTTTTGCTTTTTATGGAATGATTAGAAAAAAAATAAATGTGGGTTCTATTGTTGGCTTATTTATTGAAACTTTAATTTTAATGCCTTTTGCATTAATTGGAATTTATTATTTGATTTCTACAAATAAAATTTCATTTTTACATTCTAGTATGAATATTGATTTAATGTTAAGTTTAGGAGGATTAATCACAATTGTCCCTTTACTTTTATTTAATGGAGCAGCAACTAGAATGAGATTATCAACTTTAGGATTTTTCCAATATATAGGTCCAAGTTGTTCTTTTTTTGTAGCAATATTTATTTACAATGAAGAGTTAAATTTTGATAAACTAATTACATTTTCACTTATTTGGATTGCATTATTAATTTTTTCATTAGATTCAATTAATACAAAACAGCAAAATAAGAAAAAAATATCTAAGAGCTAGTATAAGATTTTAATTTTTTACTACTTTTTTTCTTTTAGTTGTTTTTTGAATTCTTTTAAAATTCCTATTTCTTCTCTTAATCTATTTTCTTCTTCAATATTATCAGAAGATTTTATTTTCTCTTTAATTTTAGAAATTTTGTCTTCTATTTTTTCATTAAGTTTATCAACTTTTTTCTTTTCAATATCCTCTTCTTCAATTAACTCTAAATATTTTTTAATTTTTTCATAGATTTTTTCCAGCTTCATAATCTTCTCCTAATTTTTTTATAGTAAAATCTTCAATCCACAATATTTTAGCTACATTTATTAACTTATTGATTACATTGTAAGCGTGTGAACTATCATTTAATAAAGTAGTTGCCATTTTTTTATCTATTCTTTTTTCTCTAATCAAAATATCAATTCTACCAGTTGCTATAACATCTAAACTTTTTAAATACTCTTTTAGTAACTCAGCTTTAGATAAAACATCTAATTCATCTTTACTGGTTTTAATTTCATTAATTGTATTAATGGTTTTAGCAATAGCTTCTCTAATATAATTATATTCATTTTTAATGTAATCATTATTACTTAATAGATATCTTGAGATGTTTTGTTGTAATTCTTTTGTATTTTTTACAGCTTCTGCAATATCTCTACAAGCTGTTCTTAATTCATATAAATAGTTTTTTTTATCAGCTTCTAATCCATTAATAAAAATAGTTGAATAATCAATAATATCACTATAAAGTGATTTGATTCTTGTTTGATAAAAATCATCTATATTTAATTCAATAATATCTGTTGATTCTTTTACAACTGAAGAAATATCACTTTTACCTAAATATCTATGTCTATGAAGCATAATTGCATGACTTAAAACTTCACTTGCATTATCATATAAGTGAATAGTTTCTTTTTTTGTTGCTTCTAAAGCCACTGAAGGTACAGCAGCAACTGCTAAATCTAAATATTTTGGTTTTTGAATATATGATTCAACATCTTCAACAAATAACTTTTTCAGGAATATAACTAATCTTGGTATAAAAAATGAAAATATTATTAAACCTGCTAGATTAAAAAATGTATGAAAAACTGCTAGTTTCATAGCCCAATCATCAGGTGCTATTCCAAATGCATCTGATAAATAATCAACAAAATCAACAATAAAATATAAAAAACTCAAAGTAATAACAGCTGTTACACCTTTGAATATAAACAATCCAACAGCCATTCTTTTACTATTTGCATTTGAAACCATCGCCCCCATAGCAGCTGTTGTTGCTGTTCCTATATTTGCTCCAACTGCTATTGCCATTGCATTTAAATATATAATTTGTCCAGTTGCAAGTGCTGTAATAGTAAGTGCTAAAGTAGCACTACTTGATTGAATAATAACAGTAGCAATTGCTCCAATAAAAGCATAAAGAATAATTCCTAAATATCCATCTACTGAAAATTGCGCTAAATCAATTCCACTTTTTAGATCTTCAAACCCATCTTTCATATATCCAATACCAAGAAAAACAAATCCTAAACCTAATAAAATATTTCCAATTCCTTGAAGATTTTTTTGTTTATAAAACCTAAAAATTACGCCAAATATAATCATAGGAAGTGAAAAAGCAGCAATATTAATTTTAACACCTAAAGTAGAAACAATCCAAGTAGTTGCTGTTGTTCCAACTGCTGATCCAAAAACAACACCCAAAGCACCTGCTAGTGAGATGATTTTTGCTGATAAAAAAGAGATTACGATGATAGCTATTAAAGAAGAACTTTGAAGAATTGCAGTGGCTGTTATTCCTAGACCAACTGATTTAAAAACAGTATTGGTACTTTTAGAAATAAGCTTTTCTAGGATTCCTCCTGAAAAAAGCTTAAATCCGTCTTCCATAAAATGCATGCCAATTATGAAGATTCCAACACCTGCAACTATATATTTTGAATCTTCATTTACATATAATAAATATCCTAATAATATTAATAATATATATGAAAGATATTTTTTCATTATTCAACTGTTACTGATTTTGCAAGGTTCCTTGGCATATCAACATCATTTCCAAGTCTTACTGAAATTTCCATTGAGAAAAGTTGTACAACAACTAGCATTTCAAAAAATTCTAACATATAATGATCACATTTATTTATTTTTATAAAATCATCTGCCAAATCAAAATCAAGTGGTGATATTGCACAAATAGTACTATCTCGAGCACTTAACTCTTCTACATTTGATTTAATTTTATCATAAAGTAAATTTTGTGGCATTAATGCAATTGTAAATAATTCTGGATCTGCTAAAGCAATTGGTCCATGTTTCATTTCACCTGCTGGATAACCTTCTGCATGTAAATATGAAATCTCTTTTAATTTTAAAGCACCTTCAAGGGCAAGTGGGAAAAATACATCTCTTCCTATAAAGAAAAATCCATGTCCATGTAAATATCTTTTTGATAATCTTTTTGTTTTTTCATGAATTTTATCGCTAATGCAAAGTGACTTTGGAACTTCTCTTAAAGTATGCAATTCTTTTTGTAAAACTTCAGATGAAATTACATTTTTTACTTTTGCAAAATATAAAGATAACATCCAAAGTACTACTGTTTGTGTTGAAAATGCTTTTGTAGAAGCAACCCCTTTTTCAATTCCTGCACGTGTTAAAATTGTATAATCAGCTGTTCTTGTCATTGAAGAGTTATCAACATTACAAACCACTAAAGTTTTAAGACCTGCTGCTTTTGCCATTTTTAATGCTTCTAAAGTATCAGCTGTTTCACCACTTTGAGAAATTACGATAAACAAAGTGTCTTTTGATAAAATAGGTTCTTTATATCTAAACTCACTTGCAACTTCAATACTACATTTAACTTTTGAAAGTCTTTCAAATAAATATGAAGCTGTTAATCCTGCATGGTATGAAGTTCCACAAGCACATATTTTAATTTCTCTAATTCCATCCATAATTGAAGAATCAATCTCATCAAATAAGATTTCATTATCTTTTATTCTTCCAAGCATACAATCACTAACAACTACACTTTGTTCATAAATTTCTTTTTCCATAAAGAATCTAAATCCATCTTTTTGTGCAAATTGTTTTGAAGAAGGAAGTGTTGACCATGAATAATTATCATTAAAAAACTCTATATTATCTGAAGTAGCAATTCCACCAACTCCATCTTCTAAGTAAACAACACTAGAAGCTAAACCAATTAAAGGGGCATCAGATGAAGCAAATAAAACTTCTTTTTCTTCATTTCCCTTTGCAACGATTAATGGGCTTCCATGTTTAAAGAAAAATACTTTTGTAGGATCTGATTTTGTGATTAAAAGAATTGAAAAGGCACCTTCTAATCTTGAAATTGTACTTTTGAAAGCTTGTGTAGTGTCATTTGAAATATTATAAAAATTTTCAAATAGGTGAACAATAACTTCCGTATCTGTTTGAGATACAAATTTATGACCTTTTAAAGTTAATTCTTCTTTTAGTTCTTTATAATTTTCAATAATTCCATTATGAACAACATAAGAATACTCACCTAAATGTGGATGTGCATTTAATTCTGTTGGTTTACCATGAGTTGCCCATCTTGTATGACCTATTCCTAATTCATAATCACCAGATGCAAATTCATTTACTTTTTCTTCAAGATTTACTAATTTTCCTAAAGCTTTAAATACTTCAATTTTATCTTTTTTTAAAACAGCAATTCCAGCACTATCATAACCTCTGTACTCTAACTCTTTTAATCCATCTAATAATATCTTCGTAGTATCATTTTTCCCAATATAACCAACAATTCCACACATATGACATACCTTTTTTTCAATTTTTAAGTATAAATATTATATTTAACAATTACTAAATAACTGCTTTTAACATTTTTTGTTATTTTATTTATTTAAATTTTTTATAAACTTTTTATGAATTTTACCATTTGAGGCTACAAGATACTTGTCTTCAAATAGTGTATATTCATCTCCATTTATATTTGATACCACGCCACCTGCTTCTGTTAGTATTAAAATTCCAGCACTAACATCCCAAGCTTTTAGATTCATTTCATAATACCCTTCAAAAGTTCCCTTTGCTATATAACATAAGTCAAGTGAAGCCGCACCTAATCTTCTTAAATCTTGACAAAGAGGTAAAATAAGCTTGATTTTTTTTAAAACATCATTCAAATCATCTTCATTTGTATTGCTAGTATATGGAAAACCAGTAGCTAGAAGTGATTTTTGAAAATCATTTTCATTACTTACTTTTAATTTTTTACCATTTAAATAAGCACCCTTACCTATTTTTGCTGTGTATAACTCATCTAAAATTGGATTATAAACAACTGCTAAATATGGTTTTTTATTTTTATAAACACCAACTGAAATAGCAGTATGAGGAACACCATTTACAAAGTTTGTTGTTCCATCTATTGGATCTATTATTATTGAATTATTAAACTCTACATTTGCATTGTCTGATTCTTCTGCTATTAGATTAAAATCTTTGAATTTTTTTGAAAATTTCTTTTTTAAAAAATTCTCAACAGCTACATCATACTGTGTTACTAAATCTTTTTTTGCTTTAAAAGTTATATCTTTTTTTGTGTAATATCCCTCTTTTAAGATTTCACCTGCTTCTTTTATTATTTTTATTAATTCTTTTTTCATATGTTCACTTTTTTTAATTTTTTAGTATTCTATCTAAGATTTTTAAAACTTTTAATAATTAATTAATAAAAAATGAACAATAACTAGATAAAATATAATTATTTCTTTGGAGTTTAGCCTTGCAAAACAATATAAATATTAAAGATCTCTTCGATTTTAAAACAAGAATTTGGATTTATTTATTATCATTTTGTTCTATTATTTTTTTACAAACTTTTTGTACTAATGTTTGTCCTTTTATTGATGGTTTACAGCATGATAAATTATTTAGAAATCTATTTATAGTTTTTCTTTTACAACTAGTATATAGAGAGTTTTTATATAGCTTTTTTAAAGAGTCAAAGAAAAAATTATCAATTCCCAGACAAGCTTATTTTTTAAGTATTATTTCTTGGATTATGGCTGGAATTTCAGCTTTTATTCTTCATTCTGTTTTATATCCTGATTTTCCAATGTCAAGTCATTTTAGAATATTTTCAAGTTATTTAACACTTGGAGCTGGAATCTTAGCTCAACTTGAATATATAATTTTTGAAAAAAGATATAAAGAACTTTCAAGAAATAAAGTTTTTACAATTTTTAATGAAAAA
This sequence comes from Arcobacter acticola, assembly GCF_013177675.1. Taxonomy (NCBI): domain Bacteria; kingdom Pseudomonadati; phylum Campylobacterota; class Epsilonproteobacteria; order Campylobacterales; family Arcobacteraceae; genus Arcobacter; species Arcobacter acticola. The sequence continues at coordinate 689,221 of NZ_CP042652.1, read as the reverse complement.
ATTTCTCAAAGAATTTTAGAAACTTTTTTAATTTTTACAATCACACCAATTATAACAATATTACTAATTATTGGAAGATATAACCATGATAAGGTTATTGATATTCAAGTTACATTAGAAGTATTTTATATAGGTCTATTAATGATTATTTCAGCAGTAATTTTAGCAATAACGTTTGGAAAAATATTAAAAGAAGATACAAAAATTATTATAAATAATATCGGAAATATTAAAAAAGGTGAGTATGAAAACACATCTATAATCAATAGAGCTGATGAACTTGGTGAAATATCATATGCTATGAGAAATATGTCTGGATCTATAAAAGATGGAATAAATAAAATTGAATCGTTAAGCGATGAGATTATAAATACCCAAAAAGAAATCATCTATACCATGGGTGAAATTGCAGAAACAAGAAGTAAAGAAACAGGAAATCATGTAAAAAGAGTTGCTGAGTATTCAAAACTTCTTGCTTTAAAATTAGGATTAGATGAACAAACAGCTGAAATGTTAAAACTAGCAAGCCCGATGCATGATATTGGGAAAGTTGGTATTCCTGATAATATTTTAAATAAACCAGGAAAACATACCTTTGAAGAATTTGAGATTATGAAGACCCATGCACAACTAGGTTATGAGATGTTAAAACACTCAACAAAACCAATTTTACAAGCAGCTGCAATTGTTGCAAGAGAACATCATGAAAAATACAATGCAAAAGGATATCCAAAAGGTTTAAGAGGTGAAGAAATTCATATTTTGCCAGAATCACTGCAGTTGCAGATGTTTTTGATGCTTTAGGAAGTGATCGAGTTTATAAAAAAGCTTGGGAAGATGAAAAGATATTTGAACTATTTAATAGCGAAAAAGGTGAGCATTTTGACCCTAAAATTATTGATGTATTTTTTGAAAACATAGAAGAAATAAAAGTTATACGAGAAAAATTTAAAGACATCTAAAGTAAATATGAATAAAAGTTCATATGTAATTCATTAAAGATTCATATTCAAAGATTAAACTTTCAAAAAATAAAGGATAATCTTTGATTCCATTTGCCCTAAAAGCACTATTTGCCAATAAATTAAAAACAATCCTTATTTATCTAAGCCTTATTTTTTCGATAATATCTATATTTTTAATTAGCTCTATTTCAAATGGAATAATTAGTATGTACTCATCAATGCTAAAAAGTGATGGAGATATTATTATCACTCAATCAAATATATCAGATACTTTTTTCTCAAATGTAAATATAAATTTAATCCAAAAGATAAATAAAATCCCAGATGTTATTGAATCATCAGCCTTAATTGTGGGAGCAAGTCCTGTTGAAAAACTTCCAATTGTTGCAATTTATGGAGCAAGCCAAAATAGATTTAAAAACTACAAATTAGAACTTGGAAACTATCCTAAACAAAATGAAGTGATTGTTGGGAAATCTATATTTGAGCAACTAACTAATAAAAATGAAATTCAAATAGCAAATAAAAGTTTTAAAATATCAGGAGTTTTCAAAAGTGAAATTGGTTTTGAAAATGGTGGAGTTGTTTTGCCTATCACACATGCAGCAGAGATATTCAATAAATCAGCTTCAATGATTATGGTAAATACAAATTTAAATTCAAATCTTGAAAGTGTTATAAAAGAAATCAAAAAACTAGATACTCAAATTGATGCAAAAACAACTCAAAATTTCGTAGATAACTATAATCAATTTAAAATCATTAAAACCTCATCAAATATTATTTCACTGATTGCTTTTTGTATGGGATTATTAGGCATTACAAGTTTAATGAGTATTACAATAAACCAAAGAAAAAGTGAATTTGGAATTAAAAGAGCTTTGGGAATTAGCACTTCTAAAATCGTATATTCAATTATGATTGAAAGTTTTATATTAGGAGTTTTTAGTTTTATTAGTGCTTTTATTATCTCACATATAGTTTTATATTTTATAAAAAATGCTTCATCTTTACAAGGTTATGTAAATGGTGAGATTTCAAATGAATTAGCATTTTATATTTTTGTAGCATCAATTTTCATGGCAATAATAGGCTCAATAATTCCCGCACTAAATGCTTCTAAAACAGATCCAGTTGAATTAATTCAAGGAAATAAAATATGATAAAAGTAACAAATCTAAGTCACTATTATAATAAAGATTTAGCTCTTAAAGATATTAATTTAGAGATAAAAAAAGCTCAATTTGTTTCAATCATTGGTGAGAGTGGAAGTGGTAAATCTACACTTTTATCTGTTTTATCAACATTGCTTAAACCTAGTAGTGGAGAGGTAGTTTATGAAGATACTAATTATAAAAACATAAAAAATATAGATAATTTTAGACGTGAAAATATTGGATTTATTTTCCAATTTCATTATCTAATAAATTATCTAAGTGTAAAAGAGAACATAAATCTTGCAAATGAAAAAGCAAGTAAAGAAGAAATTTTTGAATTATTAAGGCTTTTAGGAATTGAAAATTTAATAGATAAATATCCAAATGAAATTTCAGGAGGACAAAGACAAAGAGTTGCAATTGCAAGGGCTATGATTAACAATCCAAAAGTAATCTTTGCAGATGAACCAACTGGAAATTTAGATTCTAAAAACTCTTTGAATGTATTTGAACTTTTTTCTACTTTAGCAAAAAAAGGAACAACAATAATAGTAGCAACACATGATAAAAACTTAGCTTTAAAAACTGATATAACTTATGAGGTAAAAGATGGAAAACTTATATAACTTTGATAATTTTATAAATAGACATTTTAAAATATCTATTGCATTTTTTACATTAGGACTTTTTTTTGGAATACTATATTCTATAAATCTTTTAGGCTTTAGTATAGATTCACAAACTTTAAATCCTATAAATATGAGATCTATTCATATAAGTTTGATGCTTTATGGTTTTATTCCTTTGATGCTTTCATATTTGCCATTTTTACTAATAAACAAAGAAGTAGGAGTTGATAAGGAAGGGCTTAGATTTTTAAACTTGTATACTATTTTTTGGTATATTTTTTTAGTATTTATGGTTCTTTCTTTACTCCTTGGAAAAAGCAGAGGTTTAGCTTTTTATGATTTTGCCTATGAATTAAATTTTTTATTAGCCTTTGCTGGTATTTTTTATATTATTGCTTTATATAAGTTTATTAGACTTTATAAAATCCTTCCTTTATGGATAAAAGTTTGTTTACGAGTTGTAGTTATTGCTCCAGTTGCACTATTAATTTTAATGAATCCAATTATTGGACAAGTTGAAAGTACAGTATCAGGTCCCCATGGAGATAATACTCTTGGAATGAGTTTAGCTTTAATTCCAATTTATTATCTAATAATTAAACTACTGAATATTGGTGAATTCAAAGCTTCTTGGAATATCTTTTGGATAATTCCTACAATCTTTTATTTTGGCTCTGTATTACATAGAATTATTATTGGACCACTATCTTACAATCAAGAATGGTTTTTACAATATCTATCGCTTTTATATATTCCATTACTTTATAGATGGTTCAAAGATAGTAATATCTCAGCACATGCAAAAAAGGCTTTATTAATTTCAATTCTTGCTTTTTTATTTGTGGATATTGAAGGGAATATTATCTTCATTCCCCAAATTAGATGGATATTTCATAGAAATGATTTAATAGTAGCTCATGCTCATGTGGCTATGGGAATTGCTGTATTTTTTATGGTTATTGCTATGTTTATAAATAGTATAAAAGAGCTTCAAAAAGATATTTATTTAAATGCATACCTATTTGCACTTTTAGGAATATTCATAGTTTTAAGTATTTCAGGATTTACACAAGCAGGAATCATAAATATTCCAAGCCATACTATGTGGATTTTTAGAACTGTTTTTGGATGTTTTGCTCTTGTTTTTATATTTGCTTTTATAAAAATAAAAAAATCTTACTCAAAAATGCAGCTTTATAATATTACTGGAATTTTAAGTGATGGCTTAGGAGGAATATTTTTAATACTACTTGCTAGTTTTATTTATCCTATTGTCGGCTTTACATTTAGTGGAGTTTATGAATATATTGTTTTTACATTTGTATGTATGACAGGGATTATTCACTATATGGCTTTAAAGAATCCATCGAGTCAAATCATTTTAACAAATTTAACAGTTATAATAAGAGTCTTTGCTAGTTCTATGTTTTTTGCCCTTTATGCTTCGGAAAAATTAGGTATGGAAGCACTTGCTATTTGTCTATTTGACTTAGCATTTGTATTTGCTTATTTAATCTTTTTTTATCAAAAACCATCTAAGAAGGAGATCTTATGCAAAGATTAATTTTAATACTTTTTATAGCTTGTGAATTATGTTTTTATTTACTAATTGCACAAACAGGAATTGTTGAATATTTTTCTTCAAATATATTTTTAATTGCACCACTTCCTATTGGAGGAATTATTGGTACCTTATTGGTTTCATATATAAAAATTGAGAATACTAATAAAATTTCTATATTTTTAACTCTTCAATTATTAATGAGTTTTATATATCCACACTATAACTTCTTAACTTTATTTATTTTAGGAATTGCTGTTGGAAGTTTAGCTCCACTTATTATAAATGAGATTAAAAAAACATCTTTAGTAGAGCTTGGATTTGCACTTTGTATCTCTTATGTAACTGGAACATTTTTGTTTAACTATGATGTATCTCAAAGAGGATTTATAGCTATTACTTTAACTCTTATAGTATTAATAGCATCAAGATTTTTACCACAAAATTTTGTGAGTAAAACGTCAATTGATTCAAAACACTCTTTATTTTTGATGGTTTTGTGGGTATTTTTAGACTCAGCACTTTTTGAATCACTATCAAGAGATATTTCAGTTTCAATTTGGAGAGATGGTTTTACACTTGAAATCGCCCTATTTCATATCATTGGTGTTGTTTGTGCTTTATATTTTAAAATAGAAAGAAATCAAAAAGAATTATTTATAATCACACTTTTTGCTCTTTCATATCTATTTTATTTTTTAAGAGAGGGATTTATTTTATCTCTTATCTATCCTTTTGTTATTTCATATTACAATGTAGTGATATTGCAAACAATTAGTAAAAAGGATTTTAAAACTATTACCTTTTATATGGTGTTTATAGGATGGATAGCATCAGGTGCTGGACTTTTTGTAGCTTTAGAAAACCTAATTTTATTTGTGCCTATTGTTTTATTAATTGCACTAATTAAAATAATGACTAGGGAATATTTACCAAAAAATAAGGAGATAACATATGTCTAAAATATTAATAATATTATGTTTAAGCCTAGCAGCAATTGCTTCAAGTCTTAATATTAAAAAAGGTGAAATTATAGCTCATACTGAGGTTTTTGGTGATAGCCAAATTAACCCAAGTACAAAAGAGATAAATACTTTTTTAACAATACAAAAAGAAGTAGAATCAATAAGAGGTAAAATTTATTTTGATACTATCACACTAATTAGCCAAAAAAGAGATAGGGATTCAAATATGTATGAATTATTGAATTTCCAAAAATACAAAAATATCTCTTTTGATATCTCAAGTATTGTAAAAAATGAAAATGGCTATTATATAAATGGAGATTTAACATTAAATGGTATTACTAAAAATATCACAACAAATGGTGAAATAATAAATAATAAAGATGCTATTTTACTAAAGGGTGGATTCTCTTTTAATCTCACAGATTTTAATTTAGAACCACCTACAATGTTCTTTTTAACAGTTAGAAATCAAATTGACATCTCTTATAATATTCAATTAAATAAGTAAAATAGATGATAAAAGAACTTATATTATCAATACTATTTCCAGCAATAATATTTGCTAGTAACTTAAAAATAAACGATAAAATAAGCAATTTTTCACTAACAGATCAATTTGACAAAATTCATACAATTAATAGTGGAATTTCCACTATTATTGTAACTTTTCAAAAAGATACTTTAGAGATGATAAATGATTTTTTATCGTCAAAAAGTGAACATTTTTTAGAAGATAAACATGCTGTGTTTATAAGTAATATTACTTCAAGTTCAACAATTATTACAAGAATGTTTACAATTCCTCATTTAAGAGATTATAAATATACTATTCTTTTAATTTATGATGATAATAGTATTAAATTTTTAAAAAAAGAGAATAAAGCTACAATTTACTCTATTTTTAATGGTCAGGTAAATGATATTAAATACATTTCATCAAAAAATGAATTAGAAAAGTTTTTTCACTAATGACTCTTCCAAAACCTAAATCAATAGAAATATTCGTAGAAAATGAAAAACTACATAATCTTAAAATACTTCACTTAAGTGATTTACATATACATAAAAAAAGCTCATTAGTACAAATGCAAGAGTTAATAGATGTTTGTAATGATTTAGAGTTTGATATTGCTGTTATTACAGGAGATATTATTGATACAAAAGTGAAGTTTATAAAAGAGCATTTACAAGTATTAAATAGATTAAAACAAGAAGTTTATTATATAAGTGGAAATCATGATCTGTTTTATGGTTTGGAGGATTTAAAAAAAGAGTTAACAAATTTTATTTTTATGGATAATAGTTGTAAAGAGTTTATCTATAAAAATGAAATTATATATCTAGCAGGACTTAGTGATAGATTTTCAAAGTTTTTTAAAATAAAAAGAGAAGAAAAACAAATAGAAAAATATCTTTTAAACTCTCCTTCTATTTTCATTTCCCATCAACCAAAAGATTACAAAATTGCTCTTAATTCGAAAGCAAATCTATTTTTATGCGGACATACACACGGTGGTCAAATTTTTCCTTTTCACTATTTAGTAAGAGTTGTACAACCATTTTTAGCAGGTTTGTTTTATAGAAGACAAACAGCAATCTATGTAAACAAAGGTTTAGGAACTTGGGGTGTGGATTTTAGATATAAAGCAGATAATGAAATAAGCTTACTTAAATTAATAGCAAAAAGTGTAAAATAATTCTATGAAAATATTAATAATAGAAGACGATGAAAAAATCGTAAGTTTTTTAAAAAAAGGCTTAGTTGAAGAGTGTTATGTTGTTGATAGTGCAACAAATGGAGATGAGGGTTTATATCTTGCAAGTGTAAATGAATATGATTTGATTTTATTAGATATTCAACTTCCCGTAAAGGATGGAATAGAAGTTTGTAAAAGCCTAAGAGATTCAAATAATCAAACTCCTATTATTATGCTAACTGCTAAAGATTCTATTGAAGATAAGATAAAAGGCTTAGATATTGGAGCAAATGATTATCTAGCAAAACCTTTTTCTTTTGCTGAATTATTAGCTCGTATTAGAGTGCAATTAAGATCTAATAATTCTGTTTTATTAAAACTATCTATAGATGACTTAGAACTTGATTTATTAAATAAAACAGCCTCAAGAGCTAATGAAAATATTGTTCTTACATCAAAAGAGTTTACCCTACTTGAGTTTTTGATTAAAAATAAAGATAGAGTTCTGAGTGAGACCATGATTAATTCAGCATTATCATCATTTGAAGATTCAAATATTAGTAATATTGTAAATGTATATATTTATAGATTAAGAAATAAAATTGATAAAAAATTTGATAAAAAACTAATTAAAACAATAAGAGGAATAGGATTTAAAATAAGTGACAAGTAAATTATCAATAAAGAAGAAACTCTTAATCTATAGCTTTTTAATTCAAATTATTATTCTAGCTATCTTTTCTTTCTCACTTTATAAAGCCCTAGAAATTTCAACATTAGATAAACTTCAAGCAACTTTGAAAGTTATAATACTTGATGTAACGGATGATTTACTTGAAAAAAAAGTTATAACAGATATAATTTTAGATGCAGAAAAAGAGTATAAATTTGAACCTTTATTTATAAGAATCTTAGATAACAATACCCATGAAAAATTAATTCAAACATCAAACTTTCCAAAGAATATTGAACATAGTGATCAATATCTAAATAACTTAGAACAAAATACAGTTACCTTTGAAGAACAAAACAACTATTTAGTAAGTAGAATTAAAATAGATTTTCATAATGAAAAAGTAGTAATACTAGAAATTGTAACAACAAAAGATATTTTAACTTCAACTTTAGAAAATGTTTTATACATTCTTAGTTTTATATTACCAATTGTTTTAATTTTTTCTTTAATTGGTGGTAATTTTTTAATCTATAAATCATTTTTACCAATTGAAAATATATTATCACAATTAAAAGAAATAAATGCAAAAGACTTATCTGCAAGACTAAAAAGCAATAAAAATAAAGATGAAATAAATCAACTTGTCGAAGAAGTAAATAGTTTATTAAAAAGATTAGAATTATCATTTGAGAAAATTTCCCAATTTAGCTCAGATGCATCTCATGAGCTAAAAACTCCTTTGACAATAATAAGAGGTGAAATAGAGATTGCATTAAGAAGAGAGCGTTCAAATGAAGAATATAAGAGTGTTCTGAGTAGTTCATTAAATGAAATAATCATAATTGAAAAAACAATAAATGATTTACTATTTTTAGCAAAAAATGAAAAAGATATTTTAATAGATAATCAAGAAGATATATATTTTGATGAAATTATTGATGAATCAATAAATGAAGTAAAAAGTTTTGCAAAATTAAACCAGATAGAGATGAATTTTATACTAGAAGATACTATAGAATATAGAGGTTATTCAAACCTTTTAAAGATAGCTTTAAAAAATGTACTTAAAAATGCAATACAATTTAGTCATAAAAATTCTCAAATAATAGTCAAAAGTTATAAAAAAGGTAATTTCTTTGAAATTTCTGTTCAAGATTTTGGAATTGGAATAGAAAAAAATGAACAAATTAAAATATTTGAAAAATTTTATAGAACAGATAAAAGTAGGAATAAAAATTCAGGCGGAACGGGTTTGGGAATGTCCATTTTAAAGAAGATTGTAGATATTCATAAAGGAAAAATAAATATTCAAAGTAAAGAGAATATTGGAACAACTTTAACTATATCTTTTCCAATAGAAAATAATTTTTAGAAAATTCAGTTTACTTTAATGTAAAATGATGTTATAATTACACTATCTAAACAATGTGGAGGTACGAATGACGATGATTTCACTTTTTACGGTTGTTACAATTTAAATTTAAAAGTAAGTTTACTTTCGAGTAAATTCAGATAAACACGAGTAGTGTTTTGAAAAATAATATTTTAGTGGGTCTTTAGAGAAATCTAAAGACCCTTTTTTTATGCCTTCTAACATAAAAATATTTAATAATAGTATCAAAAGTATTTAGACATAAAAAAAGGTAAAGTTTAAAAACTTTACCTTTTAAAAATAATCAAAGATTATTTATTACATCATCCCTGGCATTCCGCCCATTCCACCCATGTCTGGCATTGCAGGCATTGAAGGTTTGTCTTCTTTTATATCAGTTACTGTAGCTTCTGTAGTCAATAGTAAAGATGCAACTGAAACAGCATTTTGCATTGCAACTCTTTCAACTTTTGCAGGATCTACGATTCCAGCTTCAAACATATCTACATATTCACCAGTTGCAGCATTAAATCCTAAGTTCTCATTAGCAGATTTTTCAACTTCATTTGAAACAACACCAGCATCATATCCAGCATTTGTAGCAATTTGTTTTAAAGGTGCTTTAATTGCTCTAAAAATGATTGCAGCACCAATTGCCTCATCACCTTCAAGAACTAATGTAACTTTAGCAGCAGCTCTAATTAATGCAGCTCCACCACCAATTACAATACCTTCTTCAACAGCAGCTCTTGTTGCACTTAATGCATCATCAACTCTGTCTTTTTTCTCTTTCATTTCAGTCTCAGATGCAGCTCCAACTTTAATAACAGCTACTCCTCCACTTAATTTTGCAAGTCTTTCTTGTAATTTTTCTTTATCATATTCAGAAGTTGTGTTAGAAATTTCAGCTTTGATTTGACCAACTCTAGCTTTTACTCTTTCTTTGTCACCATTTCCATCAACAATAGTAGTATTATCTTTATCAATTACTAATTTAGTAGCAGTTCCTAAACAAGAGAACTCAGCAGTTTCAAGTTTCATTCCCATTTCTTCTGAAATTACTGTTCCACCTGTTAATACAGCGATATCTTCAAGCATAGCTTTTCTTCTATCACCAAATCCTGGAGCTTTAACAGCTGCAATATTTAAAGAACCTCTTAATCTATTTACTACAAGAGTAGCTAATGCTTCACCATCAACATCTTCAGCAATAATTACTAAAGGTCTTCCAGCTTGATTAACTGATTCTAAAATTGGTAACATCTCTTTTAAAGAAGAGATTTTTTTGTCATATAATAAAATGAATGGATTATTAAATTCTGCAATCATTTTTTCAGCATTTGTTACAAAATATGGAGATAAGTAACCTCTATCAAACTGCATACCTTCAACAACATCTAATTCATCAGAGATACCTTTTGCTTCTTCAACAGTAATAACACCATCTTTTCCAACTTTATCCATAGCTTCAGCAATCATAGAACCAATTGCTTTATCTGAATTTGCAGAAATAGTAGCTACTTGCTCAATTTCAGTTTTATTAGCAACTACTCTTGATGCTTTTTTAAGTTCAGCTAAAATTGCTTCAGTTGCTTTATCCATACCTCTTTTTAAGATAATTGGATTTGCACCTGCTGTTACGTTTCTTAATCCCTCTTTGAAAATTGAGTGTGCTAAGATAGTTGCAGTCGTTGTTCCATCTCCTGCTTCATCAGCAGTTCTTGAAGCTACTTCTTTTACAAGTTGTGCTCCCATATTTTCTAATGTATCTTTTAATTCAATTTCTCTTGCAACTGAAACACCATCTTTTGTAATTGTAGGTGCTCCAAAAGATTTTTGTAATAATACGTTTCTACCTCTTGGTCCCATTGTAACTTTTACTGCATCTGCTAACTTCTCAACACCTGCATATAATCTATTTCTTGCGTTATCACCAAATAAAACTTCTTTTGCCATTACATAACTCCTATAACGTTTTCAATATTTAAAATCAGATATTCTTGACCATCAAGTTTAAATTCTGTACCTCTAAATTGTTCAAATACTACTGTATCACCAACTTTTATATCTTCTACTTTATTTCCAATTGCTACAACTTCAGCTGTATGTGGTTTTTCCTTTGCATTATCAGGAATATAAATTCCACTTGCTGTTTTATTTTCTACTTCTGTTCTTTTAACAAGAACTCTTTCACCTAGTGGTCTAAAATTCATAGTATTTCCTTTTATTATTTATAATATTTTCTATTAAAACTTAGATATTTAGCACTCTAAATTTCCAAGTGCTAAATTTTATTAAATTTTTGAATATTTGTCAAGAGCTTTGAGTTAATTTGACTAAGAGTTTGATATTTCTATTTATGCCGATTGATATATTCTAATAAAAGTTCTTCCAAAGACTCTTTTAAATTAAAATCAAAGGTATTAAGTGTTTTTATACATTTTAAAGATAATTCATCTGCACTTTTTTTAGCACCTTCTAGTCCCAATAAATTTACAAAAGAATTTTTAGCTCCATCATTTTGAGTTGTTTTTCCAGCTTCTTCTGAACTACAAATTTCATCAATAATATCATCTTGAATTTGAAATAATAATCCTAAATCAATTCCAAAGTTATATAGTTTTTCTTGTGTTTGTAAATCATACTCACAAATAATTGCTCCCATTTTTAAAGAAGCTGCAATTAATTTTGCTGTTTTATGAATATGTAAAAATTCTAATTGATTAAGTTCTAACTTTTGATTTTCAAAAAAACAATCAATAGCTTGACCAATTATCATGCCATCTATTCCACCATTAGAACTTAAACATTTAATTAAATCAATTTTAATATCATTTGATAATGAAGCATTTGCTACTAAATTGAAGGCTTCTGTATTTAAAGCATCACCTACAAGTATAGCTGTTACTTCATCATATTTTTTATGTAAGGTTTGAAAACCTCTTCTTAAATCAGCATTATCCATAGCAGGTAAATCATCATGGATTAAAGAGTAAGTATGTAAGAATTCAAGACCAAGAGCTACACATAAAGTGTTTGGTATTAATAAGCTTTTATTTGATTTTACTACAGATAATAAAAGCATAGGTCGAAATCTTTTTCCACCTGCTTTTAACATATGAGCTAAAGCATCCTCAAAATAAGGATGAAATGTTTTAGACTTAGGAAGATTATGAAATAAATAATCTTCAAAAGATTTTGCTAAATTTTGCATAGAGTTATTTTTGTCCAAAAGAACCTAATCCACTCATCATATTCATAGCCATCATTTTTTTATTTTCATCACTTTGTTTTATTACATCATTCATTGCTGATATTAATAAAATTTGTAATGAATCTTTATCTTCCAATAATGAATCATCAAGTTTTAAATCAATAACTTCTGAGTTTCCATTTATTGATATTTCAACCATTCCACCACCTGCTTTTGCAGTGAAGATTCTTGAAGCATTGTCTTCTTTTGATTTATTTGCCATATCTTGAAACTGATTCATCATATCATTTAAATTTAAGTTTTTTAAATCAATTCCATCAAACATAATCACTTCCTATAAGTTCATGAGTTATTAAATCAATATTATTCTTTTCATCAACTAAAACAACAGTTGGTTTATAATTTTCAAGTTCAGCTTCACTATATGAAGCATAAGCAATAACAATAATCTTATCACCAATGGCAACTTTTCTAGCGGCTGCTCCATTTAAGCACATTTCTTTAGATCCAGCTTTTCCCTTAATTACATAAGTTTGAAATCTTTCTCCATTATTTATATTAACGATATCAACTTTTTGACCAACTCTTAAAGTTGATGCTTTCATTAAATCTTCATCAATAGTAATTGATCCAACATAGTTCAAATTCGCATCTGTTACAGTTGCTCTATGAATTTTACTATATAGCATATCAAATGTCATATTTCAATCCCTTTTATTTCGCTAAATTAACTGCTTCACCCCAATATTGAGAAGGTATTAAATACTCCTCAACTGGGTTTCCACCTAGTATATGTTCTTCTATAATTCTATCTATTTTTTCCTTAGATAAATGAGAATACATAAAATGTCCTGGCTCTACTAGCATAAGTGGACCCATTTGACATCTTCCAAGGCATGAAGTCCTAACAACTTGAACTGGACCCATCAAACCACTCTTCATTAAAGTTTGAGCTGTATGATTAAATAAATCTCTTGTATTTTCATTAACACATGACGGTTTTGGCATTCCAGGAGGTGAAGCCTGCTCACATTTGAATATATAAAACGTTGGTTGTGGGATACTTGGCATTTCCATGTTATTCCTTCTTTTAAATAGTGCATTCTATAATAATTTTGCAGAATTTTAACACTTTATATTTAAATTCTAATAAAAATCTACTTTTTATTTTTTTTTAAAGCTAATATAATATACTATTTTAAAAATTTATCAAAAAAAAGGGTTTATATGAAAAAAGTTTTATTTTTCCTTTGTTCATTTGTGTTACTTTTAGAAGCATCTAATCCTATTGCTACTATGGAAACTACAAAGGGAAATATTGTTCTAGAATTAAGAACTGACTTAGCACCAAAAGCTGTTGAAAACTTTGTAACTCATTCAAAAAATGGATATTACAATGGCATTACTTTTCACAGAGTTATTAGAAGTTTTATGATTCAAGCTGGAGATCCAACAGGAACAGGAGCTGGTGGAGAATCAATTTGGGGTCAACCATTCAAAGATGAATTTGCACCAAATGCAGTATTTGACAAAGCAGGTATCTTAGCAATGGCTAATAGAGGTCCAAATACTAATGGCAGTCAATTTTTTATTACAACTGTTCCTGCCTATCATTTAAATGGTGGATATACTATTTTTGGTTATGTAAAAGATGGATATGATGTAGTTAAGAAAATAGAAAGTGTTCCTACAAATAAATACCAAGGTGATAAGCCTTTAGAAGATGTTAAAATTATTTCTATTTCAATTAAAGAGTAAATCAAGTTTTTCTTGATTTACCCTTGAGCTTAAAATTATAAATTATCCAAAAATTTTATTTAAAGTAACTCCATCAGCATAAGCAATTATTTGTTTTTCAAGGTTTTCAATTCTTGCCGTTTCAGCTTTTGCTTTGTCTTTCCAATATTCAAATTTTTGTTTTAATACATCATCTGTTTGTAATGATTCTAATTGCTCTGTTAATTCACTAATTTCCTGACTTTCTCATATGGACACACACTTTTTAACTATTTTTAATTGCATTATAAACTTGTTGTTGAATTTCATCAAATTTCAAGTAGACTAATTTTCCATTTGTTCTAAGTGCAAACATATGTTTAATTATATCTCTTAAAAGTTTTTGTGAGAATTTAAATTTAATATTATTTTCTTTAAGTTTTGAATCAAACTCTTTATAAATTGAGTATGATACAAATGAAATAAGAATATGAGCCTTTATTCTGGTTTCTAGCCTATGGTATATGGGTCTGATTTTAAGATCAGTTTTTGATATTCTAAATGCTTGTTCTACTGCATATTGATTATTATAGTGTTCTATAATTTCACTTGGTGTTAGTGTAAAATCATTTGTAATAAAACCTTTTATACCATCTAATTTTGAATCATTATCAACTTTTTGATTATTGATATTAAAAGTGATATCACATTTATGATCATCGATGTTAAGATATTTAGCATAGTATGATAGTTTTAAATCTTTTTTTGTGATAGATTTTGAGAATTCAATTTTTTTCTTTAATCTTTCAAGTGCTTTATCTCTATTATGTTTATCTTTCTTAGCTCTTGCCGTTGAATATGAAAGAACTAACCTTTGATTGATATTTATGGATTGTTTATTGTCATTCTCATCAGTATATGGTATATCTTTATTAAATTTAAGTGTATGAGTTACTCCATCATTTAAAAATATCAAGTTTGATATTTGCTCTTTTAAATCATTTGATATATTTTTTATTTTGGCTGCAAGGATATATTTATATCCATTATTTTCAAGATATACTAGATTATTATTGTTTAGCATTCCTCTATCAGCTACAACTACAGGTTTATTTTTTAATTGAAATTTATTTTGAAACTTTTTAAGTACATCAACTAAAGTATGTCCCTCATATTTATTACCCTCATAAACCTCAAAGCTTAATGGATATCCTTGTAGTGTTGTAAACAATCCCAGTTGTATCTGAGGACGTGCTAATTTACCCTCTTTACTAAATCCAATACGTCTAAGATCGTCTTCACTCTCAGATTCAAAGTACAGGGTTGTAACATCATAAAATGTAAATGCAATAGTTTGGTTCATTTTTGCATAAGTATGATCAAATACACATTTTTCAATTTGTAGTTTTAAATTCTCTTCATAAAGTGTATCTAAAAATCTATAGATAGCATTTTTATCTACACTCTCTTTTTTAAAATATTCAAGATAATCAATCAAATATAATTTACTACCAGGATACAGTAATCTTGATACAACAAGATTTTTAAACATCTGAAGTCTTTTACAATCCAAATCTACACTAGAACATCCCAATCGTTCAAATAATTTTCCATAGATTAATTCATCACCTATTGGTATTAAATCATTATTTCCAAGTTCTATGAATATTAACTCTTCATTTTTATTTTCATCAAATAAAGTAGGATACATTTGTTGACGCAGTTCTTCTAAACGTTTATTTGCAACATCTAAATAAATTTGTAAATCTAAATCATTTTTTACACAAGCAATAGTTTCTATAACCTTATATTTCCTATGAACTCTATCGATAATCTGAATACTGATTGTTCCACTACTATTTTTCTTCTGTCTAATATGTAAACTCATACTAAAATTGTAGCAGGTTTTAGACTATAGGACACACACTTTTATGAATTTTATAGTCTATAAAGCCCTTTAATAAGGGATATCACTTTTAGAAAAATTGATTTTTGATAAAAATGAGAAAGTCAGGAGTGTTCCTACAAATAAATACCAAGGTGATAAGCCTTTAGAAGATGTTAAAATTATTTCTATTTCAATTAAAGAGTAAATCAAGTTTTTCTTGATTTACCCTTGAGCTTAAAATTATAAATTATCCAAAAATTTTATTTAAAGTAACTCCATCAGCATAAGCAATTATTTGTTTTTCAAGGTTTTCAATTCTTGCCGTTTCAGCTTTTGCTTTGTCTTTCCAATATTCAAATTTTTGTTTTAATACATCATCTGTTTGTAATGATTCTAATTGCTCTGTTAATTCACTAATTTTATCTTCTAATTCACTTCTTGTTTCATCAGAATATACTCTTAATTGAGATAATTTCTTTTCATCATCAAGTTCTATTTGTAATAATTTTTCTTTTAGTTTTTTATTTTCTATTCTTAAATCACTATTTTCTCTATTTAGTTTAAGTGCTGTGCTAGAATTATTATTCTTTTTATATAAACCTATTTCTGTTTTTAGATTTTTGTTTTCTAATCTGTATTTCTCATTACTATACATATATTTATCTACATTTCTTACAGATTGTTCTAATTCAACTTGAAGATTTTGTAATTTAAATCTCAAATCATTTATTAATTGATTTTGTTCTAAGCTTCCCTCTTTACTTCTAATAAATATATCACTTTTATCTCGCATTAAAGCTAATTGAATTTCTCTTTTTTTATTTAACTCTTTTGTAATATCTTTTTGAATTGAAATAGCGCCATTCATTTCACCATTTTCACCTAATGTAGGAAAAACATGAGCATCACAGGTATAATGCGTTTTATCTTTTTTAATATTTTTTAAATTTCCATGCCAAGGTTTATTATTTAATACTTTTGCATATAAATCTGTATATATATCATTTGAAACATCTGGAAACTTTAAGGATTTGAATTCTTTACCTATTAATTCACTATCACTATATCCTGAAATATCACAAAAAAGTTGATTTACATAAGTTATGTTTAATCGTGCGTCAGTTTTTATTACAATATTATTTGAATCTAAAATCTCTTTATATTTAGTTAATTCGTATTGTTGTTGTTTTAATAAAAATTCTTGATATAAATTACTTGCAATATCATTTAAAAAAGATAATAATTTTCTAATATCAATTGGTTTAATAATATATTCTTGAACTCTAAGTTTAATAGCATCTAGAAGAAATTCATTATCTGAATAAGCAGTTGCAAATATAACAGATATCTTACTATCGATATTTCTTATTTTTTTAACCATCTCTATACCATTATATAAAGGCATATTTATATCTGTCAAAACTATATCTATTGTATCTTGATTTTCTAAAAAGGTTCGAAGACCTTCTTTCCCATCTTTTGCAACTAAAACTTGGGAGAAAAAATTTGCTAATAGTTGAGATAATTCATTTCTGATTATGTCATCATCTTCAACATATAAAAGGGTTAATCTTTTTAACAAATTTTTATCTATACTCATAAAATCACTTAATTTTAATTTTTTTAATCTCTTAATTCTTCTTTTGCAACAACTCTTTCAATATCCATAACAACTAGCATTTGATTATTATCAAGTCTTACATAGCCTTTTAAATATTTAGCTGGAATTGCAGATCCCATTTCAGAAACTGGAGCTAACATTGTAGTATCAAGTCTTTGAACATCATCAACTAAATCAACGATAATTCCTATCATTCTTTTATCTTCTGTTATTACTGCAATTACAGAAGTATTTTCATCATAAGTTCCAGGACCTGTATTAAACTTAATTCTAATATCTAAAATAGGTACAACTTCACCTCGAAGATTAATTAAACCTTTAACCCATTTTGTTGTATTTGGTAAAGGAGTTATATTATCTGGATATGTTAATATTTCTCTAATTTTTGGTAATTCAATTGCATACTTCATAGCGCCCAATTCAAATGTCATAAATTCACTTGTATTAGCATAATTTATTACTTTAGTATCATTATTTTCCATAAAACATTCCTTTTTATTAAGACAAGAGATTAAACTTGTTTGCTATTATTTTACCTACTGTAAACTTAAATCTGATTGTTTTTCAACTTTATTTAAAATACAAGTTCCAATGTACTTTGGCGTTTGAAGTTTAATTTCATCACCAATGTTTAAATCTTCTAAAGAAATTATTTTATTATCTTTAGAAATTTGAACAAAACCTTTTTTATCTTTTTTATCAGGATGATTTAATTCAAAATTTGTTTTTAATAAATCTATTTGATTTTGAGTTTTTACTAAAAATGATGAATAAGAATTTTTAAAAGTATTATGTAATAAATTTAATTCATTTGAAGAAGATAAAATTTTTTGTGATAAATCTGTTTTAAATGATGATTTTAAAAGATTTATTTCTGTTTGAATATAATTAAATTTAGTATCAATAGAATTTTGTTCCATCAATCTTTTCATATTTGAAAGTTCTTGCTCTTTTGAAAATAAAATATTCTTTAATCTATTATTATATTCATTTACTAAAGAATCTAAATAAATTCTATGTTCATTTATATCAGGAAGAGCAATCTCAATTGCATTTGAAGGAGTTGCAGCTCTAATATCAGCTACAAAATCAGAAATCAAATAATCAACTTCATGTCCAACAGCTGAAATAATAGGTGTTTTAGCTTCATAAATAGCATTTGCTACAATTTCTTCATTAAATGCCCATAAATCCTCAATACTTCCGCCACCTCGACCTACAATCATAATATCACAAGCTAAGCTATCAGCAAATTTAATAGAGTTTGAAATATCACTTGCAGCACCCTCACCTTGAACTAAAGTAGGAATTAAAATAAATTCAACTAAAGGCCATCTATGATTTGCTACTTTTTTCATATCTTCAATAGCAGCACCTGTTGCAGATGTAACAAGAACTATTTTTTTAGGATATTTTGGAAGTGGCTGTTTGTAATTACCATCAAAATAACCCTTTGCTTCAAGTTTATTTTTTAATTGTTCAAAAGCAAATGCTAAAGCACCCTGCCCTGATGGTTCAATTTTATTACATAAAAGTTGATAATTTCCCCTTGGAGCATATACAGTTATATTTCCATTGATTACAACTTTTTGTCCATTTTCAAGCTGAAATTTTAGATATTTTGTATTACCTTTAAACATAACACATGATAGTGTTGAGCTTTCATCTTTAATTGAAAAATATATATGTCCTGAGTTATGGTAAGTAAGATTAGAAATCTCACCTTCCACGTAAACTTGGATAAACGTTGTTTCAAGAAGTGATTTTATTTGTACATTTAAAGTAGATACCGAAATAGGATTATTCATTTTTGCCTTTCTTTAAAATGAAAATTGATAGGTTTTTAGACTATTTTTTAGAAGATTCAAGGCGAAATAATATTTTTATGAAAGAGCATACTAAAGTATGTGACTGAATAAAAATATCATTTCAACGAAGAAGATTCAAAAAAGAGCTAAAAAACTATAATTTTCTAGCTATGATTAAAGTTGATATATTCATTGAAAAAGCTTTTACATGAATTGGCTCAAGCCCTGCAAGTTTAAGCTCTTTACATAAATTTTCAGTTGTTAAAAATTCATCAATTGAGTTTGGCAAATAAGTATATGCTTCTTTATTTTTTGAAATCATTCCACCTAAAACTGGCAAAACTTTATTCATATAAAAATCAGTTACATGATCTAATAATTTCTCTTTTTTATTTTTTGTAAACTCTGAGATTACAACTAAACCATCTTTTTTTAGAACTCTTGCAAACTCATCAAAAGCTTCTTGTCTTTGAACTACATTTCTAATACCATATGAAATAGAAATAATATCAGTACTATCACTTTCAAGAGGCATATCAGCAGCTCCTGCTTCAATGAACTCTACTTCTGGAAGTTTTTTCTTACCAACTTCCATCATTCCAACACTTGGATCAACTCCAACTATGTTTTGAAGATTGATTTTATTTTCATTTGCAACTTTTTTCCAAAACAGAATCATATCTCCCGTTCCACAAGCAACATCTACTATTTTTCCTATATCTTTTTTACCATAAAAATTAAAAGCTAAATTACAAGCTTTATTTCTCCAAGATTTATCAATTCCCATTGATAAAACTCTATTTGCAACATCATAAGTCCCTGCAATATCATTAAACATTGATACAATTTTTTCTTGTTTACCCATTTTATATTAATCCTATTTTCTTATTTCTATAAAAGATATTTACCTATTAAAATTCCTACAATCAAACCTATATTAACAGCAACTGCAATTGACATATATGAAAGTTTTTTATCTGCATATGGCAGTTTATTTATAATATCCTCTTGATGTTTTAGTGTTGTTTCAAAATTTTGAGTAGAGCTTTCTATATTTTCAACAGCTCTTTTTAATGCAATTTCTGAAAATTCCATTCGTTCAACAAGCTCTTTAGCTTGTTTAAAACTCATATCACTCATTTTTTAATTTCAATCCATCTATCTAAATCACAAAAGATTTTATTTAATGTATTTAATACATAATCTTTTGCTTCTGTTTGTATTCTTCTAAAAAAGAGATATTTTCTTGCACTTTCAATATCTCCCATCTCTTTTGCCTTAATAGCTTTTGCGCCAAAATCAGTGTTATTATAAGCCATTTCCCAAACTGTTGAGCCTAAATATCTACTCATTGTAATTACTTTATCGTTTTTTACAGGGAAGTATTTTGGATTTTTTGCAAAATCACAAATAACTGAATTGGAATCCAAATACTTATGTCCGAAAAAATTAATAAACTGCTCATTATAATAATCTTCATCCATGGAAATTGCTCTATTTAAAGCAAAAATAATATTTTCTTCTGGATTTCTTTCGATTTTTCTAATCTTTTTCATAGTACTAATGGCATTTTTCCCATCAAGTTCACCATCACCTAAGGGAATAATCCACTTAATATTTCCAAAAGAACCTACTTTTTTTATCTCTTCAAGCACTAAAGATGAAGTTTTATTTCCACCTACATCAACAATAACTTCGTGATTATCATCCATTAAAATTAACTCATCAAGCTCTGATAATTTATTTGTTCCTAGCATTCTTTTATTTACTATTTCAGTTCTTGTAAATGATCTTGAATCATTATTTTCATCATCAATTTCGATATATGTGATTTTTTTGCCATGTTTTTTGTATAAGTATGGAGCTATAACTTGCATCGCAACTGTAGATTTACCTACACCACCTTTTGTTTGTGGAATTATAATCATCAATTAGACCTTTGGATTTCGTTTCATAAATTCAACAATTTTGCCATGAAATCATAAATAAACTTTATTTAAAGAGATTTCATAACCATATAGTGCAATTATTTTATCGTAATTTTTATTAATTCCATATACTGTGAATGACTGTATATACTAATATAAATCAAACTCATATTAACTCAACAAAAGCCTCTGAGATAAATAGTTTTGGATTATTACAATATTTTTTTATTTTAAATGCACTTTGCGCTTTTCCTTCTTCTATATCTATTACCATCATTTGTAAGATTGATTTACAAGAGTTTGGAACTTCAAAATGTCCACCAATTCCAGTTGTTGCTTTTTGAATTGGAATTTTACTATCCATACCTATTACATTATCTCTACAACCTGTAAGTCCAATATCAGTTAAATATGCTGTATTTTCATAAATTTGTAAATCATCAGTTCCAACATGTGTATGTGTTCCACAAATGGCACTTACCTGATTTTTAAACATCATTAACATAATTCTTTTTTCACTTGTTGCTTCACCATGAAAATCTATAAAAATATTTTTGATTTCTTCTTCTTGAAGTTTTGATACAAGTTTTTTAGCCCAGTTGAAAGGATTTTCAACAGTTGGCATTGCAAATTGTCCCATAAGATTTATTACAGCTAATTTTTCAATTCCATTAGCAGTTTGTACATCACAAACTTTCATTCCAGATCCAACTAAACCTTCAGGATAATTATCAGGTCTTAATACATTTGCAGTTTCAAGTAAAACCATCATATCTTTTTTCTTATCAAAACTATGATTTCCACCTGTGATAATATCAATACCAGCTTTTAAAAGCTCCGAGCAAGATGTTGTAGTAAGTCCAAAACCATGACTTGCATTTTCACCATTTGCAATAACATAATCTATTTCATACTCTTTTTTTATTTTTACTAAGTTTTCTTTTATTATTTTTCGTCCAGGTCGACCTACAATATCACCTATAAATGCAATTCTCATTAATCTTCTTTATTAATTTTTTTGTAATTGTATAAAAATAAACTTTTATTCATCTTTGATAGGTCTATATTTATTTAACTCTTTAGCACAAACAAAGGCTTCACTAAAGGCAATTTGAAAATTAAACCCACCTAACTCACCTGTGATATCTAAACATTCTCCAATAAAATATAAATCTTTTTGCTTTAAACTTTCAAAACTATTATGATCTATTTCATCTGTATTTACGCCACCTTTGGTAACTTCTGCTTTTGTATATCCAAAGTTTCCAGCAGGTGGAAATTCATAATATTTTAGTCGTTTTAATTTTTCTTTGTCTTCATTTGTTAATTTTGAGATACTTTTATCTTCTAGTTCAACAGAAGCTAAAAATTCTTGCATAAATCTTTTTGGAAGTGGTAGCGCTGTTGAAATAATTTTATTTCCTGTTAAAAAACTCTCTAATTTTTTCTTAGGTAAAAAATCAATTGCAATTTTTCCTTTTTTCCAATAAAGAGAAGTTGTTAAAATAACTGGACCTGAACAGCCTTTATGGGCAAATAAAAGTGAGCCTTCGAAAGTTTTTCCTTCTACAAAAGTATGAACAGGTGCTGAAAGTCCTGAAAGGTTTTTAAACCAAAACTGCTCTTTTTGTACTGTAAACCCTACAAGTGCAGGTTCAAGTTTTTCTATTGTATGCCCAAACTTTTTTGCAATATCAAAAGCAATTGATGAAGCTCCTAACATTGCATATGATAATCCACCACTTGCCACCACAAGTTTTTTTGCTTCTATTAGTTTTGTATCTGTTTTTATTTTGTAATGATTATTAAATTCCACATCTAAAACTGTAGTATTTAAATATTTTTTTATATGAGTTGTGAGTTTTGTAAACATATCTATAACATCTTGAGAAGAGTTACAAAAATATGTTCCTTTTACAATTTTTGGATTAATTTTAGGAAATACGCCATTTTTATTTAAAAAGGTTAATAAATCATCTTTTGAAAATTTTTCTAATAACTCTTTTACAAAATTCCTATCACCTAAATAATTCTTAGAGCTTACAAGTTCATTTGTAATATTACATTTTGCTCCACCTGAGACTTTTATTTTAGGAGCTAATTTTGCATTTGTATCAATAAGACAAATATTTTTGTATTTATTTTTATCAAGATTAGAAGC
Organism: Arcobacter acticola; assembly: GCF_013177675.1. Taxonomy (NCBI): domain Bacteria; kingdom Pseudomonadati; phylum Campylobacterota; class Epsilonproteobacteria; order Campylobacterales; family Arcobacteraceae; genus Arcobacter; species Arcobacter acticola. The sequence continues at coordinate 665,860 of NZ_CP042652.1, read as the reverse complement.
TAGCATTAAAGAACTAGCTCCAGCTCCTATAATTGCTATATCGTAGATACTTCATCCTTTTTACATATAAATCTATTTATACCATCTATGTGTTCATATTCTAAAGTATAAGCATTTGCTTTTAAAATATTATGAACTATATATAAACCTAAGCCAAAAGAATCTTTTGATTTATCTTCATTTGAAGAAAATGGTTCAAAATAGCTTTCCAATGGATTTTCTAAAATTTCACCTTGATTTTCAAAAATTATATTTTCATTTTCATTTTTTATGATTACTTCTTTATTTGGCGAATATTTCACAGCATTATCTATTAGATTTTTTATTGCAATTGAAAATAATTTGAAATTTATTTCAAGTTTTTTATTTTCAAATTTTCCTATTACATGTTCATCTTCTATCATTAAAATATCTTTTGCATTATCAATAATATCTTCTAAGAAGTAAATCTTTTTTTCTATATTTTTTGAAGAGGAAATCAATTCTTCTATTGAGGCAAATTCATTTATCAAAGATTCAAGTCTTGAAAAAACTGATTTTAATTTTTCATTATTTTCTTCATTTTGTTCAAGTTGCGTTAAAAATTTACCTTTTGTAATAGGAGTTTTAAGTTCATGCATTATATTTCTTATAAAAATATTTCTAGCTTCTTTTAAGCTTTTTAATTTTAAAGCAGTTTTTTTGAACTCCATTCCTAGAAGAGAAACTTCATCTTTTGAGTTACTATTACAACACTCAAAATCAAAATTTTCATCACCTAAGGTTTTTACTTTGTCTTTTAGTATTTTAAGAGGTATTAGTTTTCTAAGAGTTATTAAATAAACTAGAATAATTGTAATTAATAAAATTGAAAAAACTAAAGTTATATAAAGTAAAGAATTACTATTTGAGCTACTATTATCACGAATTAACAAGGTGTCATTTCTTTTTTTTATGTAAATATAATTTGTATTATCTAAACTTAATACTCTAAAAATATCATTAAACTTGGGATGATTTTTTTCTACTAATACTTTCGTTTTAGGATTATATGTAATAGCATTTATTTTTCCAGTATCCAAAAAAAGTGTATATTCTATTTCTTCAAGATTTTTTAAAAAGTTTTCATCAAATCCAACTCTTTCTTGTCTTGCAAGCATTTTGATTACAGGAATATATTTATCTAAAAGTTGTCCCTCTTTAGCTCTATAATCATGTGTAACTAATACTACAAAACTAGCTATTACTAATAATACTGATATTATAAAACTTACAGTGATTGTAAAAAATATTGATTGTCTATTCATTGTGTAAATTTATACCCCATCCCTCTTATTGTATGTAAATATTGTGGTTCTTTTGAGTTATCTTCTATTTTATGTCTTATTCTATTTATAAGAACAGCTAAAGAACCTGTACTTTCATAATCTTGATTTAATATATCTGAATTTTCAAATATATCTTCCCTTGAAATTATAAAACCTTCTCTTTTAATAAAAAGAGATAATACCTCAAATTCACCTGCTGTTAGTTTAATATAAGTTCCATTTTTTGTAATTTCTCTTTTATCGCTATCTAAAATAAAAGTTTTGTTATTAGTTTCTTCTTGTACATTTGAGTGATTAAATCTTCGTAAAATTGTTTTAATTCTAATTTCTAATTCCCTTGGATCATAAGGTTTTGGTAAATAATCATCTGCTCCTAATTGCAAAGCTATTACTTTATCTGTTATGTCACTTCTCGCACTTGAAATTATAATTGGAATATTAAAATCTTTTACTATTGCTTTACAAACATCTAATCCATCCATTCCAGGAAGAGTTAAATCTAAAATAATTAAATCGTATTTATTTATTCTCAAAGATGAAAGAGCCAAAAATGGCTCTTCATAGTTGGTAACTTCCATATTAAACTGCTTTAAATATTGTGTTAGAACATCTGCTAATTCTAAATCATCTTCTATCATTGCAATTTTTATCAAAATCTATCCTTTTAAATAGTCCCTATTTGAAAGGAACCTAATCATTTTCAATTTACTTTTAACGGTATTTATAAAAAATCTTATAATTTTTTATCCATTTTTTCTTTTCTTAAATCCATTAAAACTTTTAATTGTTCTTTTTGTTTTGGTGTTAAAATCGCATAAGATTTTTCTAATATTTCTGCATTAGATTTTAACATATTATCTCTTTTTTCGTTCATAATCTTAATATATTTAGCTTTATCAAAACCATCTTTTGTAAATGCATCATCAAAACTTTCCATGTTAGCTCTATTTTCAAGTACAATTTTTTCTATTTGTGCATCTTGTTCAGGAGTTAAATTTAATCTTTTAAATATTCCTATTACTGATCTTTCACCATGCTTTCCACCTTTATCCATAGAACCTTTTTTCATCATACAAGATGAATTTCCATCTCTTTTCATTTGCTCATTTCCTGCAAATAATCCTGTTGCTAAAAGTGTACTTAACGCTAATCCTGATATCATTTTATTTCTTGTTGTCATTTTAAATCCTTTTTAATTTTGGTATTTGAAATTGTTACATTATTATTTTAACCATTTATAAATTTTATATTAACGAAAACTTAATCAAAGTAAAAAAGAAGAAATTATTTTTCTTTTGATATAATATATACTTAAAATATAATATTAAGAATAATAACTATGAAACTATCAAAATTTATTAATAAATTCATTTTTTCTATTGCTTTTATATGTACTACAGTAGTGTTCTTTGTATCTATTTTTTTCCAATATATGAGCCATAAAAAAGACATTCAACATATAAAAAAAGAATTTATTCAATACAAAAAAAATGAATTAATAAAAGAAATCCAAATTATTTATAATTTAGTAGATCAAAATAATAATATGCTAGAAGAACTAACTAAAAAATTACCAGCTAATAGTGATATAAAAGAAATAGAAAAAGAAAATAGAAATAACATATTAAATTTACTTGCATCATATGTTGTAGGTAAAGATGGTTATATCTTTGTAAATACATTAGATGGAAAAGCTTTACTTTGGGATAGAAAAAGACTTGAACCTGCAATAGAATATCCTGATAAAGAATTATTACAAAAACAAATTGATTCATTAAAAACAGATGGTTTTTTATTTTACAAATTTAAAAAGCCAGATACAATAAAAGAATTTGACAAACTAGCATTTGTAAAAGAGTATGAAAAATATGGTTGGATTATAGGAACAGGTGCATATTTAGATGAAATTGAAATAGAATTAGCTAGAAAAGAAGCAATTTTTAAAAAAAGTATAGAAAGTGAAATTATAACTTTATTGGCAATTTTTATTCTAATTTTAATTGTTATTTATATAATTTCAAAAAAATTATCAAAATATATAAAAGTAAATATTCAAAATTTGACCTCTTCTTTTGAAAAAGCATCTAAAAAAGATATTAAAATTAATACCGATAATTTAACCTTTAAAGAATTTATTTCCCTTGCAAATAATTTAAATAGTGTTTTAGAGAATAAAATTGCTACAAAAAGAACATTACAAGACTACGTAGATATTGTTAATGAAAATATTATAATTTCATCTACAAATAAAGAAGGAATTATTACAGATGTAAGTGAAGCTTTTTGTAAAATTTCAGCTTATTCAAGACAAGAACTAATTGGACAAAACCATAGTCTTATAAGACATCCAGATACTCTTGATTCATTTTATAAAGATATGTGGGATACATTACTTAGTAAAAAAGAATGGAAAGGTGAAATTAAAAACAAAGATAAAAACAATAATGACTATTGGGTTCTTGCAATAATAAAGCCTGTAATTAAAGATGATGAAATAGTTGGATTTACTGCAATTAGAACAAATATTACAGATAAAAAACATATTGAACATCTGTCTATTACAGATGATTTAACACAACTTTTTAATAGAAGATTTTTTAATGTAAAAATAGATAAAGAAATAAACAGAGCAAAAAGAGAAAATAGCTATTTATCTTTTTTAATAATAGATGTAGATTATTTCAAAGACTATAATGATAATTATGGACATCAAGCAGGAGATGTAGCTCTCATAGAAGTTGCAAATGTTCTTAAAAAATATACAAATAGAAGTAGTGATTTTGCATTTAGACTAGGTGGTGAAGAGTTTGGTATTATTACAAGACTTGATAAAGACAAAGTCATTGAATTTGCAAATAATATAAAAAATGAAATAGAATCACTTCATATTGAGCACAAAAGAAGTAAGGTCTCAGAACATTTAACTATTTCAATAGGAATTGCATCAAGAATAGGGTTTGAACTTTTAGATACTAATGCTTTATATAAAGAAGCAGATGATTCTCTATATGAAGCTAAAAATAATGGAAGGAATTGTATTTTTATACAAAAATGAAAATGACAATACGAATAGGCACTTTTAATTTATACCAATTTGTTGAACCTCCTTATTCTTGGTACACAAAAAAAGAAAGATTTACTCCTTTACAATGGATAGAAAAAACAACTTGGATAAAAGAGCAAATCACAAATATGAATTGCGATATTATTGGTTTTCAAGAAGTTTTTTCTAAACTTGCATTAAAAGAGTTAGTAGGCGACTTAGGGTTTAAATATTTTAAAACAGTTGATAATGCAAGAATCAGTAAAAATAATGATAAGATTTATATAAGTACAACAGTTGCAATTGCATCAAAATATCCTATTAAAAACTTAAAAAAAGTAGATATTGATTTTTTAGCTTTAAAAAAACACTATTATGAAGGTTTTTTCAAATTTGCTAGGGAACCTATTAAAGCTACAATTTGTTTAGAAGATGAAAAAGAACTAGATGTTTATGTTTGTCATTTAAAATCAAATAGAGATAATGAGTTTGAATATATTTTCACAGAAAATTCTTCAATGGATGAAAAGATAGAAAAAGTTTCAAAAGCTTTAAAAGAGAATTATTCTGTTTCTTTAAAACAAAGGCTTTGCGAAGCTAGTTCACTCTACTCAAATATTAAAAGAACAAAAAGACCAGCAGTTTTATTAACAGATTTAAATGATAAAGAATTTTCTTTAACTATTGATGCTTTAACAAATAGAAAATATCATGAAGAAAAAAGAAAAAATGATAGGTTTTTACTTTTAGATGCTTATCATCTTCATGAAAAAAAAGTTTATAATCCTCATCCAGAATTTAAAGGTGTAAAAAGAACACCAACAAGCTATTTTGCAGGAAAAGGAAATGTACTTGATTATATTTTTGTTTCAAATAAATTTGATAAAAAAGCAAAAGATAATATAGCAGAAGTAACATCTTATGAAGTGTTGGATAAACATTTACAAAAAAATCAGAATGGTTCACTTCTAAATAGTGACCATGCTCAAGTTGTTTGTGAGATTAAATTTAGATAAAAAAATAAAATTAGATAATAAAATTTATATTAATGTAAAAACCCCCTTTTTACACACTTGGATTTATTATAATTCTTTCATAATAAATTTTGCAGTAATTTATTATAGAGCAACCCAAAATACAAACAATTATTTTTAAATCGTTCATGCTCTTCCTTAAGTACGAAAAAGAGAAAGTGTGCTTTCATTCTCTTTTTTAAAAGATTTCTCAAAATAAATCTCCTAAGTTTATTTTTTATGAAATCTTTTTTTGAATTTTAACATAGAATAAATATCCCTCCTAATGATTTATTCTAGACATGTAACCCTAAGTTAAAAAAGAGAAAGTTGCAATATGCTTTCTCTTTTTTTTTGTCCTATATTTTACTTCCTCAAATACCTTAAAGTCGTAGCAATAATATCATCATCATCTTTGCTTGGAGATTTAATTGTCTCTTTTGTATCATCAGCTTTTGTAAATGTAATTGCCATTTCATAAGAACTAATTGTTTGAATACCTTTATCAAGGGCAAGTATTTTTATGATTATTAGTTCGATAAACTGTTTTGTAAAGATATCTGGTTTACCAAATCTATCTTCCATCTCTTCTTCTATTTTATATACTTCTTGAATATCACTAGCCTTACTTAGTCTTCTATAAAGTTCAAGTCTAACTCTATCTTCATGGATATAATCATCTGAAATATAAGCTGAAATTGCTAGTTTAATATCAACTGTTTTTTTCTGTGCTTTTTCATCACCACTTAGACTTGCAAGTGCATCTTCTAGCATTTTAAGATATAAACCATATCCTATTTGTTTTATATGACCACTTTGTGCTTCACCGATGATATTTCCACCACCTCTGATTTCTAAATCTTGATGAGCTAAAGCTGTTCCACTTCCTAAATATGAATTAGATTCAAGAGCAACAAGTCTTTTTACTGCATCATCTGTAATTTGTTTTTTATCTTCAACCACGTAGTAACAGAATCCCTCTTTATTACTTCGCCCTACTCGCCCTCGAAGTTGATGTAAATCAGCAATTCCAAATCTATCTGCTCCATCAATAATAATTGAGTTTGCATTTGGTAGGTGAAGTCCTGATTCAACTATTGAAGTTGCAAGTAATATATCAAACTCTTTTTCTTCAAAATCTTCTATTATTTTTTCTGCTAATTCTGGTTTTATTTGAGAGTGAATTATTTGAATCTTTATTCCTGGAACTATTTGTTCTATATCTGCTTTTTTTGCTTCAATTGAAGCGATATTGTTATGAACATAGAAAAGTTGTCCACCTCTTCTTTTTTCCCTTAAAACAACTTCTTTAATAAGTTTATCACTAAACTCTTTTACATAAGTACGAACTCCTAATCTCTCTGTTGGAGGGGTAAGAAGTGAACTCATACCTTTTAGTTTTGATAAGGCTAGATTTAAAGTTCTTGGAATTGGTGTAGCACTCATTGAGAAAATATGAACATCTTCTCTTAATTGTTTTAATTTCTCTTTTTGTTTAACTCCGAATTTATGCTCTTCATCAATAATCACTAAAGCCAAATCCTTTGTTTTAACACTTAATAATGAGTGAGTTCCAATTACTATTTGAATATCACCATTTTCTAGTGCTTTTTTAATACTTGTTTTTTCTTTAGCTGATGTTTTTCCGTCTAATTTAGCAACTTTAATTCCAAATTCTGAGAATCTTTTTTGAATTCCATGGAAGTGTTGAGAAGCTAAAAGTGTAGTTGGACAAATAAACAGTGCTTGGAAACCATCTAAAACAACTGCTAACATTGCATTCATTGCAACTTCAGTTTTACCAAATCCAACATCTCCTGAAAGAAGTCTGTCCATTACTCTTCCACTACTTAAATCTGCAAAAATCTCTTTAATACTTCTTTTTTGATCTTTTGTATAATCAAATCCAGCACTTTTTGGAAAATCTTCAAGTAGTTTTTTCTCAGTATTTATTTTGATACCATTTACAAGTTCACGTGCTGCTGCTAATTTTATAATATCATTTGCAATGGCAAATAATCTATCTTTTACTTTTTCTTTTAGCTTAGCAAAGCTTCCCTTACCTAGCTTATCAACAACAGCATATGAACTTCCATCAGCTACGTATCTATCAATTAAATCTATATTTTCAACAGGAATTAAAAGCTTGTCATCACCTGCATACATAACTATTACAAAGTCTCTTTTTGCGCCCATAACTGTAACAGGTTCAATTCCTTTGTATTGACCAATTCCATGTTTTTCGTGTACTACATAGTCATTTAATTGAAGTTCATCAAGAACTAGTTTTACTTTTTTCTTTCTTCTTTTTTTAACTTCTTTATTTAAAGAGATTATTACTTCATCATTTCCAAGTAAATTTAGAATATAGTTATCAAAAACATATTTAATATTTTTGTCATTTAAATCTAAATCATAAGCTTTTACCTTAGCTTCAGTACCTGAAATAATAGTGATTTTTTTCTCTTTATGAAAAGAGATAAACTCTTTTACATTTGCAGGTGCTATTTCTTGATAAGTTTTACTATTGTATATTTGAGGTGTTAATAAAAACTTATCTTTGTTTATTCTTTTTTCTTCAAAAACATAAACTTCTTCGATTTCATCTAAAGCTTCTTGGGTGATAAATGAACTTAAATTATTAGGTAAATATTCTCCTAAATCATTTAAATACCAGAAACCTAAAGAGTGAATATCTTTGATAAAAGCATCACTTGAAACAGTTTCTATTTGCTCATTAATAGCCCCCATTGATTCTTCATCAAGTGCTAAAAATGCAGGGTTAATAGAAAAAGTTTCTATTTCTTCTTTTAGTGATTTTTGATCTTCAATATCAAATTTTCTAATACTCTCAACTTCATCATCAAAAAGTGAAACCCTAAATCCTAAATCACTTCCTAAAGGACAGATATCTATAATATCTCCTCTAATAGAAACTTCACCTTCACTTGTAACAATATCTACAAAATAGTATCCCCAGTTGTAAAGTTTTGATTTAAATTCATCTATTTTAATAGTATCAGCAAAATTTATAGTAAAACTATCAAAACACTTTTCTTTTGGAAGTGCATACGAAATAGTTCTAATAGGTGAAATCAAAATTTTGTCTTGTTTTTTGTAGTTATAATAAGAGTTTAGAACTTTTGTAATATCTTGAAGTTCTGTAGAAAAAGAGAGTAAATCATCTCCGAAATTTGCTCTAAAATCAGATAAAACAAAAGATTTAAAACCTAAATATGCCACAATATCAGAAGCTATTTGAGCTTGTCTATCATCATTTACTATTAAAAGTTGGCACTCTTTTACTCTTTTTTCATTTTTTAGATTCTTTAAAAAATCATAAATATTTTTCACTATTTTTCTACTTGTACTAGCTCAAAGTCATTTGTATTCTTATCATAATAATAAGTAGGATAAGGTGTTTCATTTAATAAGAAAATTAAATTTGCATCATTAAAACTATTTTTTTGAAGACCTTTTCTAAACACTTCTAAAATATAAGCTTTAGTAGAAAATGTTGTCGTTGTTGAGTGTGCTGTATATACAAAATCTTCACCTTCAATAGCTTTAAAACCTTCTTTTTTAACATGTTTTTCAAACTTTTCTTTATCTTCTAAACCACCAACATCTAATAAAACTACTACTTCAATACCTTCCATTTTACCCTCAAAACTTTTTTGCGGTATTCTAACATATAAAAGTTTTGTTATTGATTTCAAATAAAAAATAACTTTTATAAATTATGATACAATATATTATTAATCAGATTTATAAAAGATTACTTTTCTTGAGAAGGATTAAAAATGAATTATGAACTACTACATAAACTCTCTATGGAAGAAAATGAAGAATTAAAAAGAGAGAAGTTATTTTTAGCAAAAAGAAATGATATATTACATATGGAAATTGAAACTTTGAAAAAAATGATTAGAGAATTGCAAGAAGAAAAAACTTTTTTAGAAAGTGAAGTTGAGTCTTTGAAAAGTGCATTAACTTTTAGAAAAGAACAAAATGCATATGAAATACCACAGTATTCATAAACTATTTTAAAATAATTCCAATATAAAAGAAAGAATAAATCTTTCTTTTATTTCATAACTAAAGAACTAAATAATCCAATTAGTCCACCAAAAACAGCTCCCCAAATAACAAGCCATCCTAAGTGTTCTTTTATCATATCTTGAACTATTTCTTTAACCATTGCAGGTGTTAATTCTTCTAGTCTTGCATTTACGATTAGGCTAAGTTTATTGTAAATATCTTCGCTTAAATCTTCTGATTTTAATGCTTCATTTACAACATCTTGAAATGCATCACTACTTGAAATTGAGATTATCGAAGCTTGAAGTTTTTTTGTAAAAGGTTCTCTTAAAGGCTCTAAAGCTGCTTCTCCTCCAAACATTCCTAACATTCCACCAAAGCTTGATTGCATTACTGATTCTTTTAAAGATTCATAAGCAGGTGAAAAATCTGTTTTATTTAAAATTTTCTCAAAATCAATAGTTTTTTTCGCACTATTTACCTCATCTTGGAAAAATCTTGTTAGATTTTCACGAGTGAAAAACTGATTCATTAGTAAGTTATGAATTGAAAGTTTAAATTGATCAAATTTATTTTCAATTACACCTGAACCATAAAGAAATGGCACTTTTTCAAAAAGCATATGAATAGCAAGTGTATTTGTAACCGCACCACTAAGAGCAAAAAGTCCAACCATAAAAACCGTCTCATTTCCATTTGAATAACCATAAGCCATGATTAAAACGGTGATTAAATTTGTAATATCTGATTTATTCATAAAAAATCTCCCCTATTAAAATAAGATAGATTTTATCATAAGTTTTTGAAATAGCTTTTAAAAATATTTTGTCACTATTCTGTAATCAAAGGCTCATATAATTTTATAAATTAGGAGTATAGATGATAGATATTCAAAAAGAGATAGAAAAGAAATTTCCAAATATAAATAAAAAAGACAACTTTTTAAAGAAATCTTTATTTAAAGTTGCAAAAAAAATTGTTCATGAAGACTCAATAAACCAATTTTTAACACAAAATGCACATTTAAAAGGCTTTGAATTTGTTGATGCTGTATTAGATTATTTTGATTTTGATTATACTGTTTCAAGTAGTGATTTACAAAATATCCCAACGAGTGGAAAAGTGGTAATCATTGCAAATCATCCTTTAGGTGGACTTGATGCACTTTGTTTATTAAGATTAATCTCTCAAGTGCGAAAAGATGTTAAAATTGTAGCAAATGATTTTTTAGCAGGATTTGAAGCATTAAACTCACTTTTAATTCCAATTGATAATTATAAATTAAGACAATCAAAAAATGATATAAAAAAAATCTATGAAGCTTTGAATAATGAAGAAGCTATTATTTTATTTCCAGCAGGTGAAGTAAGTCGTGCAACTCCTAAAGGTATCAAAGATCCTGCATGGAATAAAGGGTTTTTAAACTTTGCACAAAATTCAAATGCTCCTATTTTGCCAATTTTTTTAGATGCAAAAAACTCAAAAACTTTTTATACAATTTCAGTAATTAATAAAACCTTTTCAACACTTTTATTATCTCATGAAATGTTTAATAAAAAATCAAAAAGAATTGCTATAAAAGTTGGACAAATTATTCCAAATGAAAATATAACTCCAAAAGGAATTGATAAAAAGTTTTTATTAAATCTTTATAAAAAACATTTATATAGTCTAAAAAAAGGCAAAAAATCATTCTTTGAAACTCAAAGTGCAATAGCTCATCCAGTTAGCAGAATTGATTTATTAAATGAATTAAAAAAATCAAAACTTATTGGTCAAACTTCAGATGGTAAAAAAATTTATTTATACGATTATGTCGAAGATTCAATTGTTTTAAAAGAGCTTGGAAGATTAAGAGAATTGTCTTTTAGAAAAGTTGGTGAAGGTGTAAATAAAAAAAGAGATACGGATAAATATGATATTTATTACCAACATATTATCTTATGGGATGAAAATGACCTTGAAATTGTTGGATCTTATAGAATTGGAAATTCTGATTTTATATTTAAAAACATCGGTGTAAAAGGTTTTTATTCAAATAATCTATTTAAATATAATGAAGAGTTTACTCCATATCTTAAAAGCTCTATAGAACTTGGAAGAAGTTTTGTTCAACCAAAATATTGGGGAACTAGAGCTTTAGATTATTTATGGTTTGGTATTGGTGCATATTTAAAAAGTAATCCAAATATCAAATATATGTTTGGACCTGTTTCTATGAGTGCCTCGTTTCCAACGGTTGCAAAAGATATGATGATATTTTATTATAGTCATTATTTTAAAGAGGAAGTAAATTTGGTTGAGGGCAAAACACCTTATCAATACTCAAATAATATAAGTGAAATAAAAGAGCTTTTTGATTTAGAAGATAAGAAAAAAGATTTCAAGTTTTTAAAATCTGCCCTATCAAATATCGGAGTTACAGTTCCTACTTTATATAAACAATATAGTGAAATCACTGAAGATGGTGGTATTAAATTTTTATCTTTTAATATTGATAAAAACTTTGGTGATTGTATTGATGGATTTATTTTAGTTGAAGTTGATAAAATCAAAGATAGTGCTAAAAAAAGATATATAGATAAAGAGTAGTTTTAAACTACTGCTTTATCCGCTTCTTTAAGTTTTTTCTTTTTTCTTCCTATATACATCATAAGACCTGTTATTGTAAATAGTGACATTAATAGAGAAGTTGTAAACATTATGATTTTCCCAAACAGACCAAAATACTCACCTGTATGTAAAGCTAAAATACTTTTCATAAGTTTTTCTGCCATAGATTTATCTTCAAATTTTTCATGTTTTATAACTTCATTTGTATTTATATCTAATTCTATTTTATTCATAGCCATATCATGAGTTGGATTTGTTGGCAAATATGAAAAAGTATAAGTTTCATTTTTTGCTGTAAACCTAATATTTATTTTCTCATAATCTTTTACATTTTCATTAAATAAATCAAGAGCTTTTTGAACATCTGTATATGATAAAACAGCATTTTCATCAAATTTAGGTGGCATTTTTTTCTGTTTTTCTACACCTGTTAAAGAGTGTAAAGAATTGCTATACCAATCATATGACCAATAAAGTCCTGTTAAACATGAGATTAAATAAAAAGGAATTACCCATATACCAATAGTGCTGTGCATTGTAGATAAAAAAGCTCTTCCTTTACTTTTAAATTTAAAAGTATTACTCCCCCAATAAACAGAGCTAATTTCATTAGCTAGCATATTTAACACTTTGATGTTGAAAAAAGTTAGCTATTTTTTGTGGATTTTTTTGTAAATTCTCCATATAATTTTGTGTGTTTTCTTTTAGTTCTTTTTGATTTTTTGGCAGACCATTTTTATGTACATTACTCTTATAATCTTGATTCAAATATTCATCAGGATTAAATTCTGGGGAGTATGGTGGAAGATAAAAGAGTTTGATTTTATCTTTATGCTTTTCTTCCCAAGCTTTTACTAATTTAGCATGATGTACTCTTAGGTTATCTACTATCATAAATACTTTTTTATCATTTGATTTTATTACTTTTTCTAAAAAATCTATAAAATTATCTGTAGCTATTGAATCATCATACAATGCAAACATTGATTTACCTGTATTTGTAATGGCTGATATCATATTCACTTTAAACTTTTTAGCTGTATGAGTAAGAATAGGTTTTATTTTACTTCCTATTGGAGCATATCCTTTTAAATTTGATGGCATTGATACACAAGCAGTCTCATCAGCCCACCAAATATCAGCATTATTTATTTTTGCTTCTTTTTTGATTTTTGGATATGTTTCTTCCAACCAAGCTTTAGTTGCACTATCTTTTCTTTCATAAGCTCTTTTTATTGGTTTTTTCGAAGTAAATTGCCATTTTGCAAGATAATCTCCAACTGTTGATATTGGCATATCAATATCTACTACTCTTAGAATTAACTGTTTTACAGCTTCTCTTGTCCACAAAGCAAACTTAAACTTTAATTGTTCTGGGGTTGTATCTATAAGCATTCGGATGATTTTTTCCTCTTGTTCATCGCTAAGTCTCTTACCAGACTTTTTAGGACGACCAGTTTTTTGAACTTTAAGTGCTTTTTGACCATCTTTTTTATATTTGCTATACCATCTTGATGTTGTAATTTTTGACAAACCTAATATTGCAGCTGTTTCAAGATTACTTATACCACTATCCCTTAATTTAATTGCTCTATCTCTGAGATACTGTAATGTATTTGAATCTACTTTTCTAGCATCATTTTTTTCTAATTTATTTATTTTTTCCATTTCAAATTATAGCTAAATTTAGCATATAATTAGTTTAGTTTATCGGTGGAGTAATAATACTTTTGAAAAATGCATGTTTTATTCTAGGCCAATAAATATAAACTCCACTAATCATAAGTAATAAAAGTGATAAAACACTTGCTCCTACTATTTGTTTACCAACATCACCAAAGGCAAGTCGTCTATGAATATTTTCAATAAATTTAAAAAAAACTTCACCTTTTATATCTGCTAAAATCTCAGCTGTATAAGGATTTATATAATAGTTGATTCCTTTTCTAGCTTTTTTATCTTTTGAAGCAATGTTTATAACTAATGAAGAATTTTCATTTTTTGAAAAAGTTAAAGCATTTATTTTAGCATCTGGGATTTTTTTATTAAAATCATTTAATATATCTTCTATTGACAACCTTGGTTCATTTACATTTTTTACAAAGTAACTATCTTTATTTATAAATTGTATTATCTCTTTTTCAAAAGATAAAATTGAACCTGTTAATCCAATTATCATCAAAACAAATCCTGCTGTTAATCCTAAAATAAGATGGACTTTGAACAAAAACTTTTTATGCATATTTTCTCTCTTTTTTAATTTTTGAAATTTTAACCAATGAATTTTAATGGTTTATTAACGATAGTGATTATTAAAAAGAAGTGATTTAATATCACTTCTTTTTATTTTTAAAATCTATAAGATAGTTGAAATTTTACGTTTCTTCCAACATCATAGTTTCTATTTGTACTTGTAGTTTGTGCACCGAAACCATTATGACTAACATATTTTTTATCAAAAATATTTCCAACACCAAAGTTAAATGTTGTATTTTTCATTGAATTTGGTTTATATGTAAAGTCTACATCATGAGTAGCATATCCACCTCTTTCATATTCTATTACCCCTGATGTTGATGAATACTCATTCCATGTATTCCCAGGTACGAACTGTGTAGAATAACTTCCTTTTAATTCATTTAATAATTGGTAATTTAAAGCAATTTTAAATAAATGAATATGTGCAGCTTTAGGATCATATGTAGTTCCTGATGCTAAATCTTTTTCTTTCCCATCAGTATAACTATGACTTGCATTTAAACCAAATTTATCTTTCTCATAAGAGAACATTGTTTCAAGTCCCCAAATAACAACATCACTTTCGCTTGATAGACTATTGTTTTTTGTAGGATATGAATAATTGTCAACATCATATCTATAAACATTAAATCCAAAAATTGAATAATCAGCATTTAAAGTATTTGTTAAATCATAATCAAATCCAAGCTCAAAGTTATTTCCAATTTGAGCACTCACATCATCATCTTGAGTTGTTGTACTACTTAACATTAAGGTTTCACCTAAAGCTGGACCTTTAAAGATATGACCGTATGCAGTTTTTAAAGCTAACTCATCTGTAAGTTGATATTTGGCTTTTAATTTAGGAGATAATTCTTTGAATGTTCCATCATAGATTCCACCTAATTCATGGTAATCATATCTAGCACCTAAAGTTAAAGTTAGTTTATTTAATTGCATTTCATCTTCAATATATAAACCTCTATTATCTATTTCACCACCACTTACATTTAAATCTTCTGTTACACCTGTTGTATAAACTCTGTACCCATCTGCACTTACTTCTTGTTCTTCATGGGTATAATCAGTTCCATAAGTGATTTTATGTATTCCCAATAAAGATGTATTTCTTAAGTCATATCCTAGTGTTGTATTTTTATACTCTCTTTCAGGTTCTTCATAAGTTGCTTCACTTGTAGCTTCTCTTGTTAAATACTGTTCATTGTAATAAGTATTTGCTTTTACATTTACAAGTTCATTATCAGGTTTATATTCATAATTTATATTAAAAGTATCTCTTGTTATTGAGTTATAGTCTTCTTCATTATCTGTTCCTACTTTTTCACCTGAAAGTTGTCTATCTCCACTATCTTCATATCTATTATATGAAAGTTTGATTGTATTGTAATCATTTGCTTTTATAACAATTTTTGCTAAACCACTTTCAAGTCTACTTTCTTTTGAAGTAAACTCTTCACCACCACCTATTCGTAATGTTCCATCATCAGAAATTGTACCAATTCCTACGAACTCTACTTTGTCATTTACTCTACCAAAAACAGCCACTGTACCTGTTTTTCTCTCATATCCACTTTGATAACCTAAAGTAACTTTTCCACCAAAAACTTCATTTGGTTCTAAAAAATCACTTGGATCTTTTGTTTCATAAACAAATGAACCATTAATTACTCCTGAACCGCTTAAAGCAGAGTTTGGTCCTAGTTCAACAGAAGTGATCTTCAATAACGATGGATCAATAGTTTGATCACCTGAATGGTGAAATAATTGACCACCTACTTTAGCACCATCAACTGTGATATTTGAAGATTTATCATCTAATCCTCTTACATATATTTTTTGTGCATATCTTGCATCACCTGATACATCTACACTTGGAATAGATTTTAAAACATCTTTTACATCACTTGCTTGCTTATCTTCTAATTCTTGCGAAGAAATAGATTTTATTTGAGCATCAAATGCTGTTGTTGTTTTAATATTTACATCATCTAAGTGTGTAGATTGTGAATTTTCAGCCTGAACTGATATATTAGCCAGCATTAATGCTGCAACTGTTTTTGCAATTTTTAATTTCAATTTGTTTCCTTGTAATTTAAAAATATTGGCTGGCTATTTGTAGGAGAACGTTACTATCGCTGGCTAGTTAATTTTGTGTTTATTTTGTAAGTATTAATTTGTTCGCTTTTGTGATTTTTAGAAAATAAGATTGACCATCATGTTTGATTTCAATACTTTTTTCTTTTAGAAAAATATCTTTACTTTCAATTTTTGTTTCTGTTGTCTCTTTCACTTTAATACCTAATTTTATTTATTTTGTTAATCAAAGTAAATCATTGTTAACAAAATATTAATGGGATATTAACTAAGAAAAACTTAATTTCTTATAAAATTGATAATTATTATCATTACATAAGTAACAATGGATAGTTTTACATTTATTTAGGTACACTTTTTTTCAAATATTTATTATTTGTCTTTAATACAAAGAAATCAAATTTTATTCCAATAATTCATCAAAAGAATCATTAATAACTATGTTATTTTTATCTAAATAGCCTTTTTCTCTTAGTTTTCTTATATTACGAGAAAGTGTTTCTGGTGCCATATTTAATATCTTTGCAACGAAAGAATGTTTTTTGTCTATTAAAATTTTTGGATTATCTTTTAGTAATGCACAAATTCTTTGTCTAGCGTCATACACCAAATTTTTATGTATAGTTTGTTCTAATGATTTCATCTTACTTATTAATGATCCTATAATATGAAAAGATAGATTTCCATTACTTTGTAATAGTGAAATAAATATTTCTTTATCTAAAATGGCAATTTTTGTTACCTGACTTGTACTTATAGCAGTTGCAGGAAAAGAATCATTTTGAAAAGTTGCCATTTCCGCAAGTAATGTGGGTTGAACAAAATGGTGCATTATAATTTCATTTCCAGAACTCCCTATTTTGTATAATTTTAGGCTCCCTTCAAGTAAAATATAAAATGATTTAGCTAAATCTCCCTCATAAAAGAGTATGTTATCTCTATTTAATGTAACTATTTGGCAAGAATTATTGATTTGTTCTATTTCATCTGCATTTAATAAACTAAAGAATTCTATTTTTTTTAATATCTGGTTATACATAAAAAAATATTATCTTAATCATTCTTAAGAATTGTTGACTTAAGTCAATGATAATTACTATCATTTTCATTATACTTCCAAAAATTTATTATTTTGGATTATAAAAATGAACTTTCTTATAAAAATCATTAAAGACTTTCCTTCATACTTATGGAGTGGTTGGGGTGCTATTGCATCAATACTTCTATTTCTTGCATTTTGGGATTTAGGAAATCAAATATATGGAAATCTTATATTACCAAGTCCTAAAGAGACTTTCTTAACTCTTTTTGAAATGTTAAAAGATGAAAAAATGATAAATGAAATATTAATCACTACAAAAAGAGCTGTAATTGGTTTTTCTATTTCTTTGATTTTTGGAACTTTCTTAGGTTTACTTTCTGGACTTTTTGTAACAACATCTATGATGAGTCGTCCAATTGTTACTATTCTTATGGGTATGCCTCCAATTGCTTGGATAGTTCTTGCCATGATTTGGTTTGGTATGGGAGATATGACTGTTATTTTTACTGTGATTGTTGCATCTTTTCCAATTGTTTTTATAGGAGCTTTACAAGGAACTAGAACTCTTGAAGGTGATTTAAAAGAGATGGCAGATAGTTTTCATCTTAGTTTTAAAATGAAACTATTTGATTTATATTTTCCTCATATTTTTTCTTATATTTTTCCAGCTTGGATAGGTGCTCTTGGAATGGCATGGAAAATTGTAGTAATGGCTGAGTTATTATCAGCAAATGATGGAATTGGTTCAGCTTTAGCAATTGCTCGAAGTCAACTTGATACTCCAGTCGCACTTGCGCTTGTGGTAATCATGATAGCAATCCTACTTTTAATTGAATATATTATCTTAGAACCGATAAAAAGAGAGGTTGAATCATGGAGATAAATAATATAAAAAGTCAAAAAGAACAATTAATAGTACAAAATGTTTCACACTCTTTTGGTTTTAGCGATATCTTAAAAGATATCAGTTTTACACTAGAAAAAGGAAAAGTTACTTCAATAGTGGGACCAAGTGGTGGAGGTAAAACTACATTACTTCATCTTTGTGCAAAACTCTTGACTCTTGAAACTGGAAAAATAAAAAATAGTTTTACAAGCTCATCTTTTGCATTTCAAGAAGCAAGACTACTACCATGGAAAAATGTCCTTGATAATATTTCTTTAGGATTAAAAGCAAAAGGTATAAAGAAAGAAAAAAGAGAAGAAGAAGCTAAAGCTATTGCTTTAAAATTTGGTCTTGAAGAAGATGATTTCTATAAGTTTCCAAAAGATTTAAGTGGAGGAATGAAACAAAGAGTATCTTTTGCAAGAGCACTTGTAATAAATCCCTCTTTACTATTTTTAGATGAACCTTTTTCAGCTTTGGATATTGGACTTAAAAAAGAGTTACAAACTTTACTTATAAAGCAAATAGAAGAAAAACAATTAAGTGTACTTTTTATTACACACGATTTAATGGAAGCTATTAAATTAAGTGATGAAATACTTGTTTTAAAAGCTGAACCAGTTGGACATATCATCAAAAAATTTAGTTTTGATTTACCAAAAATACAAAGAGATAATAAATTTGTTTATGAGCAAACTGCAAAACTTTTAAGTGATGAAACGATTATAAATACATTTGAATTGGAATTAAAATGATTGAAGAAATAAAAAAACAATACGCAACAAATCACTATACCCATTACCCAAAAGGAGAGTTCCCTCCATATTTAGCATATGGATTTAGACCTATCTTTTTACTTTTAGCTCCGTATATTGTGATTTCTATTATTTTATGGTCACTTACATTTGCTGGATATATTTCACTTCCTTTTATGGAAGATACTTTAAATTGGCATATGTATGAAATGATATTTGGAATTGGAAGTGCTGGAATTATGGCTTTTTTTCTAACGGGAGCTCCTGAATTATTTCCAGGAACTATTCCAGTTGTTGGGAAAAAACTTGCATTTATTACACTTTTATGGCTTGCAGGAAGAGTTGGATTTTGGTTTATTGATTACTTAGGTATTTATTTAGTTGGGTTTTTAAATATTGCACTACTTGTTTATATCACAGCTCTTGTTATAAAACCTCTTTTTGCTGATGTTACAAAAAGACATATATCACTTGGATTTTCACTTGTTTCTTTAATTTTAGCTCAAGTATTATTTTTTGCAAGTGCTGGTAATTTAATCTCATTTGATACTCATTCTACAATGCTTTTATCTCTTGGTTTATTTATGGTTCTTGTTTTATTAGCAATTAGACGTGTAAATATGGAAGCTATAAATGAGTTGTTAGAGCATGAAGGAATTGATGAAACATTTTATGCAAGATCACCTAGATATAATCTAGCTATTTTTTGTGTAACTCTTTATACATTAACAGAATTTTTTTATCCTCAAAACCCTATTTTAGCTTATCTTGCACTTGCAAGTGCTGCTTCTATTTTAAATATATTAAATGATTTTATTTTAAAAGATAACAATATTTTATTTAAACCTTTTATTATTTATTTAATGAGTATTTTAATTTTAATGGCTTTAGGTTATGGCTTTTTAGGATTTGACTATTTAAATGATGAGATTTTTGCTTTAAATCATTTTAGACATTTTCTAACAAGTGGTGTTTTTGGAATGGTTTTTTATGTGGTTATGATTGTAATTTCTACTGTTCATACAGGAAGACTACTCTTTACAAATATCTGGCTGAATATAGGATTTATTCTAATTATCTTATCAACTTTTATTAGAAGTTTTATTCCATATTATGAAGAGTTTATAATGATGGCATATATTAGTTCATCTATTTTATGGGCTATTCCATTTATTATTTATATGAAAATATTTTTCCCATATTTGCTTAATAAAAGAGCAGATGGAATACCAGGTTAAGAAAACTAAATTATTAAAAAAAGGAAAGGATATTTATGAAAAAAATATTAAGTGTTTTATTTATGGCTATTTCACTATTTTCAAGTGAAGTAAAAGAACAAGTGACAATAAAAGTAGCAGGGCCATTTGCAAGTGTATCACATCCAATAATACATATGGCAAAAAATAAATCCCTAAAAGATATGGGAATAAATATAGAGTTTGTTCTTTGGAAAAATCCAGATGAATTAAGAGCTTTGATTTTGAATGGAGACATAAATTTTATAGCACTTCCTACAAATGTTGCAGCAAATCTATATAACAAAGGTGTAAATATTAAGCTTCTAAATGTATCTATTTGGGGAATATTAGGAATGATAAGTAGAGACCCTAATTTAAAATCATTAAAAGATTTTAAAGGAAAAGAAATAGCTGTTCCATTTAGAGCAGATATGCCTGATATTGTACTTACAGAACTAATAAAAAAGCATGGTTTAGATCCTCAAAAAGATTTCAATTTTAGATATGTATCAAGTCCAATTGATGCTATGCAAATGTTAATTTTAAGAAGAGTTGACCATGCACTTTTAGCAGAACCTGCTATTTCAATAGCTTTAAGAAAAACTAAATCATTCCCAATAAGTGTAGTTGCACCTGATTTGTATAGAAGTGTTGATTTACAAAAAGAATGGGGAGAATTATTTCAAACTAAAGCTAAATTACCACAAGCAGGAATAGCTTATATAGGAGATACAAAAGGAAAAGAAATATTAATAAATAGATTTTTGCAAGAGTACTCAAAATCACTTGATTGGTACAAACAAAATCCTGTTGAAGCTTCAAAACTTATAGTAAAAGAGCTTCCAATGTTAGAAGAAAATGGTTTAGCTGATTCTATTTCTCATATTTCATTTGAAAGCATAAATGCAATTGAAGCAAAAGATGATTTAGAATCTTTCTTTAATATTTTAAAAAATAGTGAGCCAAAATCAATAGGTGGGAAAATTCCCGATACAAATTTATATTACAAATAAGGAAAACAAAACATGAAAAAATTAGTCTTAATTTCTGCGATTACAAGTCTAGCATTAGTTCAAAATAGCTTTGCGAATAGTTCTTTAAGTAATTAATCAAAATTAATGTCTTGTTTTATAAGCTAGTTTTAGCTATAATACTATATGAGATATATAAGTAATTTAAATAATAAAACAGTAAAAGAATTAGAAAAAATAGTAAAAAATGGTAATTCATTGCAATTAAGACAAAGAGCTAAATCTATACTTTTAAGTAATGAAGGTATAACAGTAAAAGAGATATGCAAAATATTCAATAAGTCAACAAGAACAGTTTATAGATGGTTTGATAGATTCAAAGAAGAACAAATAGAAAATTTATCTGATGAAATTGGTCGTGGTAGAAAACCAGCACTAAATGAAAATGATATTGATAAAGTAAAAAAACTTATTGAAACAAATAGTATCAAAGAGACTTGTATAGCTCTTAATAAAGAGTCAAAAAGAGTTAAAAAAGTATCACCTCAAATCTTAAAAAGATATTTAAAAAAATATACAATATAGTTTTAAAAGAGCTAGAAACACTATATTTAAAGAGAAGAAGTGGATGAATTATTCTTCCAAAAAAGCTCAAATACTTAATGTTTTAAGCTGGTCTGCTAAAGATTGGATTGATACATATTATTTTGATGAGAGTGGTTTTTCACTTGATTCAAATATCCCTTATTATTGGTCACCAATAGGTAAGCCAGTAGAAATTCCATCAAATAGATTTGCAAAAAGAATAAATGTTTTAGGGTTTTTAAATACAAAGAATAATCATCTCTTTTCGAAAACTACAATAACAAAAGTAGATACACAAGTTGTTATAGATTTCTTTAATGATTTTGTAAATCAGATTACAAAAACTACTGTTGTCATACTTGATAATGCATCTATTCACACAAGTAAGCTTTTTAAAGCAGAGATAGAAAAGTGGGAGAAGCTTGGACTACAATTATTATTTTTACCACCATATTCACCTGAACTAAATAAAATAGAAATATTGTGGAAACATATGAAATATCACTATCATAAACTAGAAGCTTATTTATCATTTGATAATTTACATAAACATGTTAAAAATTTATTAGCTGGCTTTGGAACTAATTATGACATTAATTTTAAGTAGGTACTTAGAAGAAGTAATGGTAACAACTGCAACAAAAACTGAGAAAAATATAGAAGGAGTTAGTGCATCTGTTATAGTTATTACAGAAGAAGAAATTCAAAAAACAGGTGCTTCAACTTTAGATAAGATTTTAGAAAAAGTACCCTCGATAAATGCTCAATATGGGAGGTTTCCACATCCAAGTGCTTCTTCAAAAGCTTCTATATCATTAAGAGGTATGGGAGCAAATGGTACATTAATTTTAGTTGATGGTAAAAGATTATCAGGTGAAACTGAAAGTCCATACGAAATGACTAGAATAACAGCATCTATGATTGAAAGAATAGAAATAGTTAAAGGTTCAATGTCGACATTATATGGATCTGATGCTATTGGTGGTGTAATTAATATTATCACAAAAAAAATAGATAAAAATGTTTCAACATTAGATTTAAAATATGGCTCAAATGGTGATGGTGATGCTATAAATAAAAATGTAAACTTTACAAATAGAGGTAGCGTTGATAAACTTAGATATAAAATTAATACTTCTATTGATGATACAACTCCTTATAAAGTAAATAAATCTTATACACAACAAGCTATTAATCCAAGTTCTGGAGCAGATTTAAATGGAAATTCTTTAGATAATATTTCTGGAAACTATGATGTGACTTATAAAGATGAAGCAACTGTTAAAACTATAGGAACAAGATTAGAATATGATTTTTCAGATAATTTTACAGCAGGTCTTGATTTAAGCTATTTTACAGAAGATAGAGAAGGACAATACTTAGGAAATGCGTCAGCAACAAGTGGAGGATTAATTACAAATACTCCTGTAAATTCTGAAGATAAAAATAGAAGAATAGATATTTCAAGTGATTTCAAATATCTTATAAATGATGATTTATCTATGAATACAAAAGTGTATAGATCATACTACAAAAAAAGAAATTATACTGATCCTTTAACTTTTGATGGTGCTACAAATACTAAATTTAGTGCAAATGTAACTATTGATACTTTAGAATCAGATTTAACTTATATCTTAAATGATTCAAATATTATTACAACGGGTCTTGAATACAGAAAAGAGACTAGAGATTCAGGAGCAATAAATCCAGATGCATCATCTAGTGAATTTATTACAAAAGTTGTAAATTATGAATCTTTATTTATACAAGATGAAATAGAAATTTCTGATACACTAAATGCAATAGTTGGTACAAGATATGACAATATTTCAAATGCTGATAATAAAATTACTCTTCAAGCAGGATTAGTAAAAGAAATAGCAGAGGATACAAGTATTAGAGCAAATTATGCTCAAGGATATAGAACTCCTGATATTGCTGAACTTTATGTTGTTTCTATGTATTATAAAGGAGCTAAAAGATATGGTTCTGAGGTTATTAATACTATTAAAACAGAATCTTATGACTTAAAACCTGAACAATCTCAAACATTTGAGCTTTCATTATCAAATAAATATGAAAATCTTTCATCTGTATTTACAATATTTAACAATAAAGTTAAAGACAAAATTGATCTTGTTTCATACAATGATTCAAGTTCTTCTACAAAATATTATACATCTGAAAATATTGACCAAGTTGATATAAAAGGAGCAGAAGTATCTTTTGATTATGATTTAAATAAAGATATTGACCTTGGATTAAATGCTACATATTTAAAAACTGAAGATGAAAGTACAGGAAAAGAGTTAACTTATACACCTGATATTTCTGCTTCATTTAGTGTAAATTATAAAATCACTAATGATTTAAATACAAATTTAATGCTTAGATACATAGGAGAACAATACTCAAATTCAACAAATACTGAACAAACAAATGATTATACATTGGTTGATTTAGGTGCTCAATATCAAATAAATAAAAATATCGAGTATTACTTAGGTGTTGACAATATTTTTAATAAAGAGGTTGATGAAGAAATTGGTACAAATGTAGGGAGTTATTATTTTACTGGTCTTAGAATCACTTTTTAGAAATAGAGGTATTTTATGTATGAATTTTTAAAAGCAATACACATAGTTTGCATTATTTTATTTATGGGAACTGTGTTTTTTAGAACATTTGTGATTTTAAAAATCATATCTGTTTTTCCAAAAGAAGAAGGAAATAAAATTCAGCAAGCAATGGGCAGTAAAGCTAGAGGAATAATCAAAATCAATAATCTGATTTTGATTATCTCAGGGCTTCTATTGTTCTTTCTATATGCTAATAATTCTTCAATAATTTTACATATAAAAGTTTTATTAGGTCTTGTTTTAGTTATAGGTTTTTATTTTGTACCTTTATTATTTACAAAATTAGATGCAAATGCTAGATTTAAAACAATTTTTCATTATTTATTCTTTTCATTACTAGTTTTAGTAGTATTTTTATCTCAATATATTTATAGTTTTTAATAAAAGTAAAGAATTACTGATGATTTTATAGCTTATTCTTGATTAATATCATTGTCAATAATTCCCATTTTGATATATTTCCTACAAACAAAAAAGGAAAATACAAAATGGATAACTTAATAAATAATATTGAAAGATTCCCTCAAGGTCATCCAGTAAGAGTTTATATTGAAGAAAACATATTAATAAAACAACTTTTTGAAGAGATATTTAAAGTTGATGCTAAAGAAGATTTTCAACTATTTTTTAATCTTTTTAATCAAATAAGTCAAGTTGAAAAACACTTTTCAAGAAAAGAAAATCAACTTTTTCCATATTTAGAAAAATATGGTTGGACAAGTCCTAGTCAAGGAATGTGGGCTTTTCATGATCAAATTAGAGCTGAAATAAAAGTTGTAAGAAAAGCAATTGAAGAAAAAGATTTAGACAATATTTTAAATGATTTAATTGTTGTATTTAATAGCTTATCACAACTTATGTTAGTTGAAGAAAATAGACTTTTGCCAAATGCAATGAATTTATTAAATGAAGAAGATTGGAAAGAGATGTATGAGGGTGATTGTGAAATTGGATGGATGTTTTCAACACCACCGGCACAATATCCACCAAAAGCACAAGAAGAATATGTTCATCCAAGTTTAGATACTAAAAAAAGAAAACTATCTTTTTCACTAGAAGATAGAACTCATTTTGATGAAGGTTATTTAACAATGGAACAAGTTAATTTTATATTTAAATTTCTTCCTGTTGATATAACTTATGTTGATGAAAATGACAAAGTAGTTTTTTATAATCGTGGAGATGATAGAGTTTTCCCAAGAAGTGCAGGAATCATTGGACGTGAAGTTAAATTTTGTCATCCTCCAAAAAGTGTTGATCAAGTTTTAAAAATTCTTGAAGAGTTTAAAGCTGGACGTCAAGATACTGCTGAGTTTTGGATTGAATTTAAAGGTAAATTTATTCATATAAGATATTTTGCAATAAGAGATGACGAGAGAAACTACAAAGGTGTTATTGAAATGTCTCAAGATGTCACTGAAATAAGAGCCCTAGAAGGTCAAAAAAGACTTTTAGATTGGAATTAGAAGGAAAGCGTAATGACTAGTGAAAAACTTATGATTGAACTCTTTGGCTTCTCTTCTCCCACTTATTATAAATGGTCAAAACATGAAAAAAGAAAAATCTTTGATTTAATAAATTATGCTTTTTCAAATAATGAGTTAGAAGAGTTTTTAAAAACAGGCAAAATAAGTAAAATAGAAAATCTAGGAAATGAAAGCCATTTATTAGATAATGCAATAAAGTTTTACAAAAAATGTAAGCACATTACAAACTATAAAATTGCAAAAAATTTATTGCTTTTATTAGAAAAAAATTACAAAGAAAATCAAAGTGTAAATATTGAAAAAATTGCAGAAGATATTTATTGTTCTAGTGATAAGTTATTTGATATTGACAATGAGAACAGCTCAGCAAAACAACAAAATGAAGTAATTACTTCAATGAAATTTGTATTATTTAATTTGATTCAAAAACAAGAGTGTTCAGTATTAGAGTATATTTGTAAAAATAGAAATATAATTGAAAAGAAAAGTAATCTTCCAAGCAAAACCTTATCAAATAAGTATTTAAATAAGATTTATCATTTATCTACTGCTTAGACTCTTTTTCTTGTAGATTTGTTTTTCCACACTTAGGACAAGGATTTCCAGGATTTGAATAACAAGAATAACAAAATCTTGTATCACATCCTTCGCAAGTATATTTACAATGCTTACAAACAAAAGTTCTAGGTCGAACAGCCTTGCTTTTTTCTTTATTTTTAAAAATCCACCCAAACATATACTTCCTTTGATATAAACTCAAAAGAAGTATATTTGATAATTTTTTTATAAACAATGATTTATATCAAAATTAAATATTCAAGTATAATTAAGTTTCCTTATATTATGATAACGATTATCAATACAAGGAAATAAAATGTCAAATAATCATTTAATAAACTCTAATCTAAACCAGCATCTTTTTAAAAATATATTTAATACACTAATTCATAAAGACCAATGGGAAACTATAATTGAAATTTTCACACTTGGTATTGTAGATATTAACATCAAAGATGACAGAGGTAGAAACTCTTTATTTTGGGCTATACATAAAAATAAAACAGATATTATAAAAAAACTAATTTCTCTTAATATAAATACAAAAGAAGTATCTCCTAATTTATCTGCCATGAATTATGCTGTATATCAAGATAATGTAAAAGTAATAAAATGTTTAAAAAATTGTGGATTAAATTTAAATGAAATAGATGATATAAACTCTACTCCTTTGATATATGCAGTTTTATATAATAAATTAAACAGTATCAATTATTTAATAGAAAATGGTGCAAATCTAAACCATGAAGATTTTTTAGGAAATAGTGCCTTTAGTCTGGCACATGATTTAAAAATAAAATTTTTAATTGAAAAATTTAGAAATTTAGAAATTCAAGATAAATAAGATTAGAATAAACAACAGGTAAGGGTAGGATTACATCACTATCGAAGAGATTATGGCTTAATCTTTTTAAACCTTTTTATTATAAATATACATACTAACAATTTTTAAAAGCTCAAGGGTTAATCCTTGGGCTTTTTTTATTTAAACTTATTAATACATAAATAAAACTATTCATATCTTAGAGCATCAATAGGATTTAATTTTGCAGCTTTTTGAGCAGGAAAGTATCCAAAGAAAACTCCAATTAATGTTGAAAATATAAAAGAAATTAATATAATCTGTTCATTTAAGATAAAAGGTAAATCCATCATATTTACAACAACTACACCAATACTTAAACCTAAAAAGATACCTATTATTCCACCCAATGTTGATAAAACAATCGCTTCAACTAAAAACTGTAATAATACCTCATTTTCCATAGCTCCAATGGCAAGTCTAGTTCCTATTTCCCTAGTTCTCTCAGTTACTGAAACTAACATTATATTCATAATACCAATTCCTCCTACAAGTAAAGAAATTGCTGCAATTGAGCCTAAAAGATAAGTTAACATTTTTGTGGTTGATGTCATTGTTGATAATATTTCTTCCATATCTCGAATATAAAAATTATCACTTTCCCCCACTTTTATAGCTCTTCTTTCTTGCATAAGTGCTGTTATATCTGATTTTGCATTTTCTATATATTTACCTTCGGTAATTGATATTAAAATAGAAGAGATATCTTTATCTCCTTTAATCTTTCTTTGTGACATTTTTAATGGCACAATTACAACCTCATCTTGATCTCTACCAAAGGCTGATGCACCTTTTGATTTTAAAACACCAATTACATTACAAGAAAAGCTTTTTAGTCTGATATTAGCACCAATTGGATTTTCATCTTCAAAAAGTTGTTTTACAATTGTTGAGCCTAAAATACAAGATGATTTCCCAGTACTTAATTCACTTTCATCAAATATTCTTCCATCACTTAACTCCCAATCTTTTATTATAAAATAGTCATTATTTGTACCAATAACAAAAGATGCATTACTTTTATTTCCATATACAATATTAATAGAACTTGAATTTTCAGAGGCAACTGCTTTTACATTTTGTATTTCATTTTTAATAGCAACAATATCATCATCTTCAAAAGCTTTAGCACTATTATCTTCTCTTGGAGGACCACGTCTTTCCTGTCCTACTCTTAAAGTTAACATATTAGTACCTAATTTTGAAATATTTTCTTTTACATTTGCAGTAGTTCCATCACCAATCATTACCATAGCAATTACAGATGCTACTCCTATTACTATTCCTAAAATTGTTAAGATTGAACGTAATATATTTCTTTTTATCTCTTTTAGTGCAATTAAAAAAGCATTTGTTAACATTATTTAAATCCTTTTTTTAAACTATCATCAATATGTCCATCTCTAAAATAGATAATTCTATGGGCAAATGCTGCCATTTCTTCTTCATGTGTTACCATAATAATAGTGATATTTAACTCTTTATTAAATGATTTTAATAAATTCATAATTTCCAAACTTTTAATACTATCAAGATTTCCAGTTGGCTCATCTGCTAATAATACCAAGGGCTTAGACACAATAGCTCTTGCTATTGCAACTCTTTGTTGCTGTCCACCTGAAAGTTCAGAGGGAGTATGATGAGAAACACTTTGTAATCCAACTGTTAGTAAAGCTTCTAAGGCTAGTTCTTTTCTTTTTTTTGCAGGAATTTTTCTATATACTAAAGGTAGTTCAACATTTTCCAAGGCAGATGTTCTTCCAAGTAAATTAAAGCCTTGAAAAATAAAACCTAAATAATTTCTTCTTAAAAGTGCCATTTGGTTTCTATTTAATTTTTCTACGTTAATTCCATTAAATAAATATTCACCACTAGTGGGTTTATCCAAGCATCCTATCATATTCATAGCAGTAGATTTTCCACTTCCACTTGAACCCATAATAGCCACAAATTCACCCTCCTTTATAGAAAAGTTTACTTTATCTAAGGCATAAGTTTTTGCATCTCCTACACCATAAGTTTTAACTATATTTTTAAATTCAATAATAGTTTTACTATTTTGCATCATCACTCTTTTGTGAGATTATAACTTCATCATCTACTTTTAAATCTTTTGATTCAACTGTGCTTGATTTTCCATCCGTATCTAAAACTTTTACCATAACTCTTTTTACTACATTGTTTTCTAAAATAAATATGGGTGACATATCTTTTTTTGATAAATCTTTAGCTTTATTTTCTCCTTGAGGACGTTTTGGAGGCTCTACTAAACTCATAGTATTTTTTCTTTCTTTATTTTGAGTTTTTGGTTTAAATCTTAGAGCACCATTTGGAACAATTAATTTATCTACACTTTCTTTTGTAACTATTTTTGCACTTGCTGTCATTCCTGGTCGTAAAAGTAATTCTTCATTATTTACTAAAACAACTGTTTCATAAGTAACTACTCCATTTACAGCAATAGGATTTAGTCTTACTTGTTTTATTTTTCCTTTAAAAACTTTTTTAGGATATGCATCTACAGAAAAAGTTACATTCAAATCTTTTTTAATATCAGCAACATCAGCTTCATCAATACTAACTATTAAATCCATTAATGTTAAATCTTTTGCTAGAGTGAAAAGTGTTGGTGTTGACATTGTTGCAGCTACAGTTTGTCCAACTTCGATTTCTTTATTTAAAACTATTCCTTTTATTGAAGATTTAACTACTGCTTTATCTAGATTCTGTTGTGCAGTTTTTAAGTTATAAATAGCTTGTTCAACTTTTGCTTTTGTTGCATCTAAATTGGAAATTGCTGTTTCGTATGTAAATTTAGTATCATCTAATTCATTAATTGAAGGATATTTACCATTTGAACTTTTATACATTTTCAATGTTCTATCATAAATTGATTTCTTACTTCTAAGACCTACTTCACTCTCTTTTTGATTTGCTTTTGCAATAGTTAAAGATGCTCTTAAACTATCAACTTCTGATTGTAATTTTGTAGTATCAAGTTTTGCTAAAACCTGACCTATCTCAACTTCATCATTAAAATCTACATAAATTTCTTTTATTGTTCCTGATACTTCAATACCAATATCTACACTATTTGTAGGATTTAAATTTCCCGTTGCACTAACAACAACTGATAAATCACCCCTTGTTATTTTCTTTGTTACATATTCAAAAGTTTGTGTTTGTGTACTATTTTTTAAAATAAAAAAATAATATGCAGAACTTCCTAGCAATAAAATTAAAATTACCCAAATATAAATCTTTTTAGAACTTTTATTGTTGTAACTTTCTAATTCTTCTTTTAATTTTGAATCTTCCATAAACCCTAACCTT
This sequence comes from Arcobacter acticola, assembly GCF_013177675.1. Taxonomy (NCBI): domain Bacteria; kingdom Pseudomonadati; phylum Campylobacterota; class Epsilonproteobacteria; order Campylobacterales; family Arcobacteraceae; genus Arcobacter; species Arcobacter acticola. The sequence goes on along the minus strand of NZ_CP042652.1, from coordinate 635,131 downwards.
TGATTTTAAAATATAGTTGTGAATATTGTAATTTAATATTAATATTGTTTATTACTAAGTCATATTCATTAATTATTTTTGTATTTTTTAGAATATATAAATCATACACAGATGTCATTCCCGCTTCATTTGAACTACTATTTACTAAAATTAAATCATCATATATCTTTATGTTTTCATTTATTGTTTTGTTATATTGTTCATATGTATCTATTTGATTTAATATTTGTTCATAACTATTAGATAACTCGAGTTTCAAATCATTCACTTGTATTTTTTGTTTTAAATATTCAAGCTTAGACTCTTCTAATTTATTTGATTTATTATAATCGTATAAAGGCATAGATAAAGTCAAACCAAGTGAGCTTGTATCAGAATAAGAATCAGAGCTATCATCTAAATTATCGCTATGGGAATATCCTAAACTAGTAGATAAACTAAGCTTTGGTAAATACTGAGTTTTTGTTTTTTATAACTTGTATCTAACATTTTTATTTTTGAATTTTCTTGAGACAATTCTAAGTTGTTTGCTAAAAATTCTTCTTTTGAAATATTTTTAAAATCTATTATTTCTATCTCTTGATATTTTAGATTTGTATATTTTGATAATTCATATTCTTTATCTTTTAATGAATTTTTCAAAGAAATATTTTCTTTAAATTGAGTATTTTTGGAAATAATTGCATTATTTAAATCAATAATATCTAAAGAACCAGCTTCATATTGAATCTTTTTTATAATCAGTTCTATTTCTTTATTTTGAAGCTTATATTCACTTTGTTCAATTTGCAAGTTTAATATTGATATCTCAAGTAAGTAATTAATCAAAATTAATGTCTTGTTTTATAAGCTAGTTTTAGCTATAATACTATATGAGATATATAAGTAATTTAAATAATAAAACAGTAAAAGAATTAGAAAAAATAGTAAAAAATGGTAGTTCATTGCAATTAAGACAAAGAGCTAAATCTATACTTTTAAGTAATGAAGGTATAACAGTAAAAGAGATATGCAAAATATTCAATAAGTCAACAAGAACAGTTTATAGATGGTTTGATAGATTCAAAGAAGAACAAATAGAAAATTTATCTGATGAAATTGGTCGTGGTAGAAAACCAGCACTAAATGAAAATGATATTGATAAAGTAAAAAAACTTATTGAAACAAATAGTATCAAAGAGACTTGTATAGCTCTTAATAAAGAGTCAAAAAGAGTTAAAAAAGTATCACCTCAAATCTTAAAAAGATATTTAAAAAAATATACAATATAGTTTTAAAAGAGCTAGAAACACTATATTTAAAGAGAAGAAGTGGATGAATTATTCTTCCAAAAAAGCTCAAATACTTAATGTTTTAAGCTGGTCTGCTAAAGATTGGATTGATACATATTATTTTGATGAGAGTGGTTTTTCACTTGATTCAAATATCCCTTATTATTGGTCACCAATAGGTAAGCCAGTAGAAATTCCATCAAATAGATTTGCAAAAAGAATAAATGTTTTAGGGTTTTTAAATACAAAGAATAATCATCTCTTTTCGAAAACTACAATAACAAAAGTAGATACACAAGTTGTTATAGATTTCTTTAATGATTTTGTAAATCAGATTACAAAAACTACTGTTGTCATACTTGATAATGCATCTATTCACACAAGTAAGCTTTTTAAAGCAGAGATAGAAAAGTGGGAGAAGCTTGGACTACAATTATTATTTTTACCACCATATTCACCTGAACTAAATAAAATAGAAATATTGTGGAAACATATGAAATATCACTATCATAAACTAGAAGCTTATTTATCATTTGATAATTTACATAAACATGTTAAAAATTTATTAGCTGGCTTTGGAACTAATTATGACATTAATTTTAAGTAGGTACTTAGTGTTTCATAAACAGCTTGCAGTATTTGATTATTAATATTTTCCCAAGAAAGTAAATCATAATTATATTTATCTTTTGCATATTGAATTGATAATTCAATCCCCCCTGATTCATAAATACTTTGGGAAAAACCAATTGACATATTTTTTGATAACTTATCATTTTCATCAATATTTGAATAATTTCTATTTAAACTTGAACTAATAGTAATAGGTGAAATCCAATCATTTTTTAAACTTTTATAGCTAGTTTCGATGATTTTTTTTTCTAAATTCCTTAACTCTTTTTTATCATTTTGTAATACATCTAATCCATTTGCAAGTGCAAAATTACAAAATAATGAGTAAATTAATATCTTACGCAAAGCCCTTCCTTCTGTTTTTTAAGAATTATATATAAGGTTTTTTAATGATTTTTTAATGAAATATCTTTTTTTACTTAATTTAGATAATTATTATCAATTATACACTTTCCAATTAAAATAGAGTTTGAAAATATTTGGCTTAAAAAATTTGCAACTCAAAATAAAGAATTAATTAAAATCATAGAAGAAGCAAAAAAGAAAATACAAAAGTAATATTTATACAAAGATAGAGATTATTTAGCAAAATTCTCAATACTTGGAGATAATGATTTATGATTTCTAAAAATTAAATTCTATATTTTTATATTCAATTAAGATAATTATTATCAATATTATATTAAGATTCGCATATGGAAAATAAAAAAAGTTTACTAATCATCTTTACACTGATAATTTCAGCGCATTTATTACTATTCGCAAATTTGGACCTTGAAGAAAAAGTTGTTGTTGCACAAAATAAACCAGCAGTTAATATTTCAAAAATAAATCTAAAAAATGTAGTAATCAAAAAGCCTGAACCAAAAGTAGAACCTGTTGTGGAGCCTATTGTTGAGAAAATCATAGAAAAACCTTTACCTGAAACTAAAAGTAAAAATATAGTAAAGCAAGAAAAGAAAAAAGAAAAAAAGATAAAAGAAGTAAAAAAAGTTGAAAAAAAAGTTCTAAAGGAAGTAGAGAAAACCCAAGAAGTTAAAGTTGAACAAAAAGCTGAACCTCAAGTACAAGAATTAGCTTCAAAAGAAGTGCTTAAACAAAAAGATACAATAGATCCAAGCCAAATAGAAGCCTTAGAAAATGAGTATTTATCAAAACTTAGATATTTAATTGAAAAAAATAAAATCTATCCACAAAGTGCAAAAAGACTCAATCAAATGGGAAAAGTTCATGTTTGTTTTGTTATTTCAAAAGATGGACAAATCAAAGATGTAAAAGTTGTAAAAGATTCAAACTACAAAAGATTAAATGAAGCAGCTTTAGAGATTCTTGCAAAGATTAATAGATTTGAGCCAATACCTGAAAAATTAAATAAGAACTCTTGGGAAATAACAGTTCCAATAGTTTATCAAATAACAAGGAGTTAAGAAATGGGTGTTGATTTAATTACTTATATCGACAGAGGTGGAATAATAGTTTATATTCTAATTTTTTTAAATATTATTGGTTTTACAATTATGTTTTGGAAACTTGTAGTAATTGCACTATCTAGCAATAAAAGAGAGTTTTTAATAAATGAGATAATCACTTTTGCAAAAGAGAATAATGAAGAATTTAAAAAAGATTCTATTGAAAATTTTATAAATAGAAAAATAAGAAAATTAGAGTTTGGATTAAACACTGTAAAAATCATAGCTTCTATTGCCCCATTATTAGGACTTTTAGGAACGGTAATTGGAGTTTTAGATTCATTTGATTCTATTACAAAAAGTGGATTAGGTGATCCTTCTATATTTTCAAGTGGAATTTCAGTTGCTTTGATTACTACAATTGCTGGATTAATTGTGGCGATTCCTCACTATATAGGATATAACTATATTGTTGGTATTTTAGATGATATTGAGCTAAAAATCCAAAAAGAGGTTCTTAAAAAGATATGAAAAAAAGAGAAATATTAACTCCTGATATTACACCACTTATAGATGTTGTTTTTATTCTTTTAATATTTTTTATTGTTTCTTCTGTATTTAAAAAAGATGAGTTGGCTTTAGTTTTAAATCTTCCAACCTCAAGTGCGCAAGAGATTGAACTTAAGCAAAAAGAATTAATTATTGAATTAAATAGTGATAAATTAGCTGTTTATGGTAAAGAGATTACTTTAGAGTTGTTAGAACAAGAAATAGCTGCAATAGAAGATAAAGAAAAAAATATAATTTTTAGAATTGATAAAGAAGTAAAATATGAAAAAATAATTGAAGTTCTTGAAGTCCTTCAAAAACATCAACTATTTAACATATCTTTAATAACTGACACTAAAAAGTAGTAGATAATTATCTATTACTTTTTACAATGTTCTGCGTAATATTCACCAAAATTTAAACCTGTTCCGCTTCTATCATTTTTAACTGTGTATTTTGTAACAACAGGATTACACTCATCAATCCAAGAGTATAAATCATAAATTTTTACAGTTTTAAATCCCATTTGTCTAAATGTTTGAGCTTCTATTGATGCTCTTGCTGCTGAATTACAAACAACAATTATCTTGTCTTTTATCAGTTTTCCATCATCATCTGTAACAAAATTCTCAATTGCAACTTCTGGAGTTTGTCGACCTACTCTTTGACTACCTTTTATAAAAGCTCCAGCCCATTCTTCAGCCGTTCGTACATCAACTACCGCCCAGTCTTTTTCTTTTAATGCCATTTTTACTTCATCTGTAGTTGCATATAAACCATTTTTCTTTGCATCATCTTTTAATGATTTTGATAAATTATCATAATTGATAAATTCATTTGCAAATAAACTACTAGCTAATAATCCCATTGATAAAACTATTTTTGAAAACTTCATAAACATCCTTTAGTAATATTATGTAAGTTTTAGTCTATATAAAAAAAGGTTAATTTTTTATAAAAATCATAACTATAATTTATATAATAATTATAATTAAATATTATATAAATTGTTTTATCTTTTCAAAAATCTCTTTTAACTTTTTTAAATCAAAATTTGTTTCACCTAACTTTGATTTACTTTCAATATCTTGTAAAATATCAACAGCATCTTTCATTACTAGATTTGCACAAGAACCTTTTAAATAGTGTGCAGTTTGTGATATCTTGTTACTATCTTTTAAATCAATGGCTTCTTGAATATTATTTATATCACTGTCTAAAGTTAAAAAGAAATTATCAAGTAACATATCAATAGTAATTTCATCTAAGCCTAGTTGATTTATTGCATCATTTTTATCGAAAGTTAAAACAAATTCTTCTAGCGGCTCTTTTTTTTCAATATTTTGCATTTGTATATTATCCATTTTCATTTCAATATTTTTTTCTTTAATATTTAAAGATAGATAGGTATTAAGTATCTGCTTTAACTTATTCATATTAATAGGTTTTGTCAAATAATTGTCCATACCTAAATCCAAGAATTTTTCTCTATCACCTTTTATTACATTTGCTGTTAATGCAACAATTGGAATAAATATTAAGTCATTGTTTTTCTCATATTCTCTTATTTGATTAAAGGCACTTACTCCATCAACAATAGGCATATTAATATCCATAAGAATCAAATTATAAGAATCATTCTTGTACTCATTAATAGCCTCTTGACCATTTGAAACTATTTTATAATTTAAGTTTAGATTTTCAAGTATATACTTAATCAATTGTTGATTTAAAACATTATCTTCAGCAACTAAAATTTTTCCATAAAATGTATCATTAGGAACTATCTCTTCTTTTTTTTCTTCAAGAATACTTACACCACTGTCACAAACACTTACTTCTAAATCAAACCAAAATGAACTTCCTAAATCTATTTTACTTGAAACTTCAATTTTTGATCCTAATAATTTAACAATATGACTACTAATACTTAGTCCAAGTCCTGTTCCCTCATATTGTCTATTTGATTCATTATCCACTTGAATAAAAGGTTCAAAAATATTTAATAGCTTGTTTGAGGGAATACCAATACCATTATCTTTTACTAAAAATCTTAATTTTATTAATTCATCTTTATTTTCAATAAGTAATACTTCAAAATCAATTTCACCATCTAATTTAGTAAATTTAATTGCATTATTAATAAGATTTGATAAAACTTGCCTAATTCTAATTCCATCACTCAATACACAATTTGGAATATCTTTGTTGATTTTAAAATTAAAGTTAATGTTTTTTTCATCAGCTTTATTAGAAAAAAGTTCATATACATTTTTACAAACTTCATTGATATTTGTTTCTTTGATATTAATATCAAAATTACCACTTTCTATTTTTGAAATATCCAAAATATCATTTATAATTGATAATAAAGATTTTGCACTCTCTTCAATTATTGAAGAGTATTTTTTAGCAGAGTCATCTATATCAGAGTTATTAGCTAATAGTTCTGAAAAACCTATAATTGAATTAAGAGGAGTTCTTATTTCATGGCTCATATTTGCTAAGAATGTAGATTTTACCTTATCAGAATTTTGTGCTTTTAAAAGAGCTTCTTTTAAAGATTCCGTTCTATTTTCTACTTCTTTTTCTAATGTTTCATTTATTTGTAATAACTCTTTAGTTTTTTCATCAACCTTATCTTCTAAATGGTCATTTAACTCTTTTTGTGTTGAAATTAAAGTACTAATCTCTTTTGCCATATCATTAAACGAACTTTCAAGTTCACCTATTTCATCTTTTGAAGTAACTTTAATTCTGTAATCTAACTCATTATTTGCAAATTTTTTTGTACCAATTAGAAGATTATTTATTTTTGATATTATATAATCCGACATCCAAACTGCAATAAATATAATTATTAATACTAAGGTTAAAGTAATAATAGTTAGTTCATTAATTAACAAAGTAATAAAATCTTCAATTTCAACTTGATTGGAACTTACTATTGTTTGCATACTTTTTGTTTGGTTTTCTAATATACTCAAAACATCTTCTTTTGTTTTATTAGCAGCAGAATGAAAATCATCTACACTAGCACCTATTGATACAAATCCGAATCCTCTTTTTGTATTAGCATATTTACCTGTATAATAAGGGATCGTTGCAGCTGTTGTTAGTTTCCATACATTACTCCAATTTATGATAAAAGAACCATATCCACCATTTTGGGTTAATTGCATCCAACCTTCACATTGTGGTGCAAAATTTAAATATCTACAATCTAAACCAACATTTCCATCTTCTTTTAATTGTTTTAAATTAGGTTTTTTACTAAGACTTTGCTCTTCAAATATTGGATAATCTTTTAAAAACTCATTTATATCTTTTTTTGAAGCATAATATTTTTCAGCCAAATCAGCACTAAGCCAAGGCATTACTTTTTGCCCAGTACTTCTGTCATATCCCATAATTGAATAATCTCTTGGATGAGAAATATTTTTTCCCTCATAATCCCACATAAAAGCATAATTACCCAATCTTGCATCTGAAATATTTTGTTTTACACTATTTCCTGTAGGATTTGAAGTATCTGTAAACTCTCTTACGTGTCTATGATCCAAAGCCATTGAAACATATCCTGTTTTAAGACCATTTTTATATACAGGAGTTATAAATCTTACAATTCCTTCAAATCTTTTTCCTAATGGATTTTCAATTCCTGCATAAGCAGACTTTTCTGGTTCAAACTCAATACCTGCTTTTTTTGCTTTCTCTTTTGTATAATAACCTATTATTTTTGAACCAACATACTCACCAATTACATCTGAAACATATATTTCATTCTCTTTTAATTTACTAATCTCTTCAAAATAAGTCTCTGAGTTCACATAGGTATTTTTTTTATCTGATAAATCTAATTTATTTTCATTAATAGAAGAAACTTTATATATCTCTTTTCCATCTAAATCAAAATAGTTAAGCTCTTTGTAAATGGGTATAGATTTTATTTTAAATTCCAAAGGATCAATATAATTAAACTCTTTTTCATTATCTTTCAAATTTGCTTTAGTATTAACTCTTTGCTCTTTTATTATTTGTTCATTATTTTTATATTCACTGCTACTATTATCATAATAATATTTACCATGGATTGTAATATTTTTATTTTTAACTTCATAAAATTTTTCTAATGTTTTTTGATTTAATTCAAGTTTAGATAAAAGAAGTATATCGTTATCTCTTTCATATAAAAACTCTGCAATTTTATTTGCAATTTCATAGGAGATTTTTTCTAATGATTCTTGAGATTTTTTATCTAAATTTTTTATACTATCTTCAATAGATAAATTAGCAGTATTTTGTATAATATTTTTACTTTGATCAAAAAGTAATTTAGTACTATTGTTTAAGTATAAATCTAATTTCATCACCCCATTGTACGCTATATAGGATATTGCTAAAAGAGGTATTACTTTTATAACAATAAAAAGAAATATTAGTTTTACTTTTATTCTCATATTTTTCATCTTAGTTCCCCTTTAAATCTTTTTTTATTTTATTAAATAACCCTATTAACTCTTTAAGACTAAAATCATATTTAAAATCTTTTGATTCTTTTTCTATTTTTTCTAAAATAAAAGCACAATCATCCATTCCTAAATTTGAACAGCTACCTTTAATATAATGAGCCATTTTTGATATCTCATCACAATTCTTTGAATCTATTGCTTTTTGCAATTTTTCTAAATCATTATCTAAAGTTAAAAAGAAATTATCTAACAACATATCTATTGTTAAATCATCTAAAAAGAGTCGTTCTTTAATAATATTTTTACTAAATTTCTTTTCTGGAGTAATATTTTTTTCAATATAATTTAGTTTTTTCTCATTATTCTGTAAATATTTTTTTATTATATTTACTAATTTATCAAAATCAATTGGTTTAGATAAATAATCATCCATGCCAGATGATAAATATTTTTCTTTATCTCCTGCTATTGAATTTGCAGTTAATGCAATAATTGGGATTTTATAATATTCATTTTGTATTTCTCTTATTATTTTAGTAGCTTTTATACCATCAATAATAGGCATATTTATATCCATTAAAATCAAATCAAATTTTCTTTTTTTATACATATCAATTGCTTGTTGACCATCTGATACAATAAGTGATTGTAAACCTATTTTTGACAAAAGAATTTCTATTAATTTTTGATTATTAGGATTGTCTTCAGCAACTAAAATTGTTCCTTTTAAATTCTCAAAATTTGAAGATTTATTTAAAACATTTCTATTTATTTTAGAATTTTCAGCAATTATATTATAGATTTTTGAACCATATATTGGTAAATCAACATAATAATCGATATATGATAATACAGCTTTATTTAAGCTATATTTATCCCCTATATAAACTATTTTAGAGTCAAAATTATATTTTTTAAATTCTACTAATTCTATGAGTAAATCCTGCATAGCAAAGCAGAAAAAGATATCTATCTTCTTACTTAAAGCTTCAGGAAATTCAAAAACCAAACCGATTTTTTCAAGATAATTCTTAACAATTGATTTTATATTGTCTTCATCATCAAAATGTTCAGATATAGCAAAGTTTATATCAGTTCTTTTAATATTTTCATCAATAGAATTTCCTATTTTAAAATCAACAATAAAAGAGAATTCACTACCTTTATTTAGTTCAGATTTAATTTGAATTTTTGATTTTAACATCGTAACAATATCGTTACAAATAGCTAATCCTAAGCCTGTTCCTCCAAATTTTCTTGTAATTCCTGAATCTGCTTGTGAAAATGGTTTAAAAATAAACTCTTCTTGCTCTTTACTTATACCAATACCTGTATCTTTGATTATAAAATTGATTTTTACATTTTTATCATTCTTTTCTATTACTTTTATTTCAAAATATACCTTACCATTTTCAGGAGTAAATTTAATAGCATTACTAATAAGATTTGATAAAACCTGTTGTATTCTGTAAGAATCACTTAGTATTAATTCGGGTAACAATGGGTCAAATGTATATATAAATTTAATATTTTTATCCTTAATATTTACAGAAAAAAGTTCTGTTATATGTTCTGTTAAATTAAATAATGAAAATTCAGCCTCTTCTAATTCAAATTTTCCATTCTCCATTTTTGAAATATCTAAAACATCATTAATAATATTCAATAAAGATTTTGCACTTCTTGATATTATTTTTGCATGTTCTTTTTCTTCTATATTTATATTAGATTCACATAAAATATCAGAAAATCCTATAATTGCATTTAATGGAGTCCTTATTTCATGACTCATGTTTGCTAAAAATGTTGATTTTGCTTTTTGGGCAATTTCAGCTTTTTCCTTTGCATCAACTAATTCAGTAATATCATATCTTAAAGATAAATACTCAATAATATCTCCATTATCATCTAAAATAGGAACAATTGTACTTGCTACATAATAAGACTCACCATTTCTATTTTTATTTTTCAATATTCCTTTAAAAACTTTTTTTGCTTTTATAGTATCCCATAGATTTTTGAAAAACTCTTTTGGCATATCAGGATGTCTAACAATATTATGAGGTTTAGAAATCAATTCCTCTTTTGTATAACCTGAAATTTCACAAAAAGTATCATTTACATAAGTAATAGTACCTCTTAAATCAGATTTTGAAACTATGGCACTTGCATCAACTGCTTTTTTATACTCAAGAAGAAGAAGATTGCTACTATTTAAATCTTTGGTTCTTTTTGAAACCTCTTCTTCTAATAATGCAGTTTGAAATTTAATCTCTTTTTCTCTTCTTAAAAATAAGATTGTATAGTGAAGAATAAATGATGCAATTACAAAAAGCATAAAAGCTATACTTGCTTTTATTTGAATAGGATTTAATAAAAATTGTTCTTCAAGGGGCATAATAACTTCAAAAGCACCTCTAACTTCACCTAATTTCCAATCATTTTTTGGAGTATCTATTCTATGATTATGACAATTAAGACATTCTTGAGAAGTTAAAACATCAGATACGCTAACTCTTAAAACTTTTTTATTATCTATATAATCTTCTTTTACAAATGTTTCAGAAGGATTTTCTCTTAAAAAAGATAAAGACTCTTTTTGATGTCCATCTAAAACTCTTTTTTGTCTATTTGGAAAAGGATAATCACTAAAGAAATTTACAGTAATTCCTCTTTCATTATTTAATCTTTCACTTAAATTATAAATTACTGTAGCAGGAAGAGGAAGAGTATTTGAAGCAATTTCATGGTTATAATCAATTGCAATATCTGTTTTTGATTTTAATTTTTTAACAATTGCTTCATTATAATAAGTTCTAAATATTTTTAAGTGATCAATTAAAGTTAATGATTCTAAGACAACTTTATCTTTTTGATTTTGTAAAGATAGAGTTGGTAAATAGAACATTACTAGAAGGGAAAGTATAACAGAAGATACTACAACAGGACCAATAATTGGATTTGTTATGGTTTTATAAATATATTTAATCATAAATTCTAATCTTCTTTAAATTTATTATGAATATCAATTACCTCATTTTTATTTTCTATAAATAAATCAACAAGTTTTGGATCAAAATGAACTTATTTTTCTTCTATCAAAAAATCAAAGGCTTCTTCTAAAGACCAAGCTTTTTTATATGGTCTTGAAGAAGTAAGCGCATCAAATACATCAGCAACTGCTGTAATTCTTCCAAAAATTGGAATACTTTCACCTTTTAAGCCATTTGGATAACCTGTCCCATCATATTTTTCATGGTGATTATAAGCTATTACTCCACCAGCTTTTAGATATTTACTCTTAGACCCTTTTAATATTTCATAACCTATTTTTGCGTGATTTTTCATAATTGAGAATTCATCATCATCTAATTTTCCTGGCTTTAAAAGTATATTATCAGGTATTCCAATTTTTCCTAAATCATGAAAAGGAGATGCATAAAAAATTATATCTTGAAGATTTTCATCTAAACCATATGCCCTTGCTAGTAATTTACAATAATAAGCAACTCTTTGGGTATGAGCATTTGTTTCAGGATCTTTAAATTCTGCTGTTTTACCTAACATTTGTAAAGTCTCATATTCTGATTCTTTTAGTCTAATAGTTGCTAATTTAACCTCGTCTTGCAGAAGTAATGCTTTATCTTGTAATAAAAGTTGAGATTTTCTAAGTTTAAGCATATTTATAATTCTTGCTTTAAAAGCAGGTGCATTAATTGGTTTACTTAAAAAATCATTGGCTCCATATTCTAAAGCTTTTATTTGAAGATTCATATCATCACCAACAGCAGTTAGCATGATAATAGGGGTACTTTGATTATTTTGTCTAAAACTTTGTATAAATTCTAAACCATTTATTTCGGGCATCATATAATCCACAATAACTAAATCATACTCTTTTTCAAATGATGCTTCTAAAGCTTCTTTTGGATTTAAAAAACTCTCTATTTCTAAATTAAGAATTTTCGCATAACTTTCAATAATTAAAAGATTAGTTTTATTATCATCAATAGAAAGAATTTTCATATTCTCAACATTCATTATAAACTCCTAAATATATATCAATTAGTCTAACCTACAATATAATACTTCATCCACAACAGCTCTTGCTATTTGATTGGTTTCTACAACCACATGCTCTAAATGTAAACCCTGTAAAGCCTCTTTATCAGCTTCACTTGTTACTGTTACAATAGTTTTACTATTATGTGTTAAATCACCAACTGCCTCACAAATAAGATGTAAAACTTCTGGATTATTAACAGCCACAATAACTGCGGATGCTTTTGTAATATTTACAGAATTTAATATATGCCTTTGTGCTGCATTTCCAAAAACTATTGGCTCGTTTCTCTCTTTTCCAAGTTGATAGAACTTAACATTATGTTCCAATATTACATACTTTTGACCAAAGGCTTTTAACTCTTGAACAATAGCTTGACCAAATCTTCCATATCCTAATACAACAACATGATTTTCAGTATCTTCTGAAACATTATGTGTAGTTGTAATCATCATAACATCTTCAGGAATTAATCTTGCTGCTGCTTTTGATAAATTTTTAAGAATAATTGGAGTTAAAATCATTGAAATAACAATTGTAACAATAAGAATTTGAGAATGTGTAGGATCAACTAAATTTTTACTTCTAGCTAATTCTAAAATAGCTAGTGAAAATTCACCTATTTGAATCAATGATAATGCAGTTTTAAAAGCAACTCTTTTATTATCTTCATATCTAACAAGTCCATAAATAACAGCAAATTTTATACCCATAACAACTGGTAGTAATAAAATAATCACTAAAAAATAATCATAAATTATTTGAAAACTTATTTGCATACCAACGGTAATAAAAAACACACCTAATAATATATTTCTAAAAGGAATAAGATCAGCTTCTACTTGATGTTTAAACTTTGTCTCAGCAATCATCATCCCTGCTATAAATGCTCCAAGAGAGTATGAAAATCCAAAATAATAAGCTAAATAAGCAGAACCCATAGCAAGTAATAAAACAGATGCAACAAAAAGCTCATCTGATTTAGTTTGAGATACATATCTTAAAAAAGGCTCTAATAAATGTTTACCACTAAAGTATAATAATCCAAGCAATACAGCTGCTGCAAAAATAGTTTTACCAATTGTTAAAGTTAAATTTCCTTCTTCTGTCATAGAAAAAAATGAAATCATTAATAAAATAGGGATAACTGCAATATCTTGCATAATTAAAATACCAAGAACTCTTCGTCCATAAGGTTTATTTATCTCTTTTGTTTCATTAAATGTTTTTAATACAATTGCTGTTGATGATAGAGCAAGTGCTGTTCCTATAATCATTGCTGTTTGGGTATTTAAACCAATTGCATATTTTGCAATTAAAAACACAAACATAGTTGTTATAATTATTTGTAGACTTCCTGTTAAAAAAACTTCTCTTTTCATTTTTTTTAAATGAGCAATAGAAAACTCCAATCCTATTGTAAACATTAGAAAAACAACTCCAAACTCAGCTATTTCTCTTAATTCGTGATTATTAACAGCTTCATGTAGATTGAAAGTATATGCAATAATTGTACCTGTTAGTATGTAACCAATAATAGTAGGTAAATGTACTTTTTTTAAAATTAAATTCAAAATTAATGCAATAAGCGTTGTTGATACAATAATCCCTAACATTAAATTACCTCCTTTTAATTTTATTTGTAATGCATTTGTTTGTATCCTTCTAACCTTTTTTTATAGGCTGAATTTAACATTGCATTTTTTGAGTCTAGAAAATCTATTGCTAAACACTCTTGATTTCCTCTTCCTATTCGTCCTAAATATTGAACTAAACGGCCATAATAAGAAATAGGAGTAGCAAACATAATTGTATTTAAGTGGGGGAAGTCAATTCCTTCACCAAAATATGAAGTTGTTGCAATTATCAAAGATTTACTTTTTACTAGATTCATGTTTTCAACTTGCTCTTTTTTATTTAAGCTTCCATGAACACTAATATAATCAAAGCCCTCTTTTAAAAAATGATTTTCTAAAACATTTATATGTTCTATTCTATCAGTTAAAACTAAAATTTTTCTTTGAATATTCTCTTTTATTGCATTAATTATTAAATTATTTCTATTTTCATCTAAACATAACTCATTTATGATTGTAGCATAATTATCTGCATTACTTTCAAACTGTGTTCTAATTATTTGTAGTTTATTCGTGTGTGTTTTTTTCTTTTTATATTCATATGAAATATCACCTAATTGTTGATATAAAATTGGTTGAAGTTCATCTTTTCTATTTGGTGTTGCACTTAATCCTAAAAGATACTTACCTTTAAAATTTTTAATAATTTGCTCAAAGGTAATAGCTGGGATATGATGACATTCATCAACAATTACAAAAGAATAGTTATTTATTATATCTGGGTCATTTTTTAAACTCTGCATTGTTGCTACATCAATGATTCCATTTAGTTTATTATGACCTTTTCCTAAATAGCCAATATCTTTTTTTTCATATCCAAAATAATCTACAAATCTTTCAATCCATTGATTTAAAAGCATATTTTTATTTACAACAATTATTGTTGAGCAAGCCCTAATTTCGAATATTTTTGCGCCTATTAGTGTTTTTCCAAAACCAGGAGGTGCAACACAAATTGATAAATCAGTTTTTTTTATCTCTTTAATTGCATCATTTTGTTCAGGTCTCAAATTAAAGGTAACTTTTCTTGTTTCAATTTGTTTAAAATATCTATTATCAATAAATGAAAATGAAACAGCATTGATATTGAAAAAATCAATTATCTGTTCTTTTAAACCACGAGGAAGAATAAGATAAGTTTCATTCTCTTCAAATGATTTGATATATTTAGGAGTATTATATAATGGCTTTCGTAAACTTAAAAGTGTTTTTATTTGAGGGTTTTCAAAAGTTGCAAATGATTTTAATTTATTTATTAATGATTTTGATAAATTTAACGTTGGGATGTAAATGGAATCATCTAAAAGTATTTCAATCGTATTTAATGGAAATACTATTTTTTTATACTCTTTATCATGACTAACAACACTTGTACTCTCTCCAAAACTAGAAACAATAACAGATGATACTTTTTGTACATTGTTTAAAACTTGCCATTGATCATCATAGATTTTATTTGTATTTACATCTATAAATATGGTTTTATTCTTATCTCTGTATTTTAAATTTAATGGAAGTTCCAAAGAATTGCCTAAACTCTCTTTTGTAGCAAATTCTTTATTTGGATAGATTTTAGCTGTGATATTTGCTTTTCTTAAAATATAAGATGCAAAATTAAAAACAATTTTTGAAGAGATTTCTTCTTCTAAAAAAATCCATACAAATAAGGAATTATATGAATTCAACTCATAATAGGCTTTTATATTTAGAGAGTTTAATGCAATTTGTAATTTAAATTTATCTTCATCAAGAATTTCAAATACCACAAATTTTGACATATTCTTTTGATTTATGCAATAGGTCGCTAAAAAAGAAATTCCTCTTAAATGCTCTTCTATTTCTCTATTTGTAAAGGGTAAATAATCTTCACCCCTAAAAGTACTAGTTACAGGATAAAAACCTTGTTTACTTCCATCTTGACTTACCCATTTTTTAGCAAAAATATCAAATCTTCCTATAAATAAAGATTTGAAAAGTTCTATTTTTTCATCTTTTGAAAACTTCTTTTTAACTAAAACTGATTCTTTTTCAGCTTTTATTTGCTCTTTTACAAGCTCTATTTCTTCTTCAATTTTATTCTTCTGAATATAAAGATTTTCTAATTGTATTTCAAGATTTGTCATCATAACCAATCAAAGTTAAAAAATTTTCAACAACTAAAAATGAACCAAAAACTAAGTATTCTTCATTTTCATCTATTTTAATTGTATCATCACTTAGTAAATTTAATTGCTCTATAACTTTTAATAAAGATTTTTTTTCAACTACTCTTTTATCTTCTAAAGGAATTATGATAATTTTTTTTATAATTGGTTTTAATATTTTCAAAACCTCTTCATAATCTTTATCTTTGTATGAATTATAAATAAGTGTGATTTTCTTATTTTCAAACTCTTTTACAATAACATGTGCAGCAAGGGGATTATGCCCCACATCTATAGTTATATTTGATCTTAATTTTTGACATCTTCCAAATAGTTTTACATCATCAAATAATGTTAAATCAATATCTATTTTCAACTCATTTAAACAAGTAATTACTAAGTGTAAATTTCTTTTTAAATATGAAGCAAATTTATCATTTATATTATATTTTTCAAACTCTTTAATCTCTATTATTTCTATATTTCTATTTCTTTGTTCTAATATTTGCTCTTTTACTTTATATGCTGTTTTAATTACTTCATCAAAAACTTGGTATCCAATAAGCATTTTATTATCAACTGAACGCATTTTTGTAGCTGCAATTTCACTTACTGTATTTCCTAAAAAACTTTGATGATCAAGACCTATTGTTGTAATTAATGATAAGTTATTTTCTACCACATTTGTAGCATCAAATTCTCCACCAAGCCCCGCTTCTAAAACTAGATAATCAAAATCTTTTGATAAATAAAATGCTAATAATGTTGTATATTCAAAATAAGTTAATTTACTTAATAAATCTATTGGATATAACTCTTGTAAGAATTTATGGGCATCTTGTAAATTTTCATCACTAACATCATTCCCATTTATCCAAATTCTTTCATTGAATTTCATTATATGAGGAGAGCTATAGTGTAAAACTTTGTAGTCTTTTTTATGTAAATAGTGGGCTAAAAATCTTCCCGTACTTCCTTTTCCATTTGTTCCAACTATATGAATAACAAAAGGAAGAGTTATTTTTTTAGATAATAAATCCCAAGAAGATTTTACTATTGTAAAATCTATCTTGTCGTAATAAAGAGTTTTATGTTCCAAAAACTCTTCTAATGTAGCTTTCTTTAAATCAACTTGCATGTTTATTTAAATGAAGATACTGCAATTTTTGATAAAACTTCATCAAAGGCATTTTGTGCAGATTGAGTAATTGCAGCATATCTTTTTGTTTCAGTAATTGTTTCTCCATCATCAACAGAGAAATCATATTCACCATCAACGGTAAATGATTTTCTAATTCCATCATCTTTTCTATAGTATTTAACACCAAGAACAACAACAGCATTATATAGTTTGTTATATCCATCTGAAGTATATGATAATGTTTGCATAGATATAGAGTTTATAGAAATATCCATTACAACATCTGCATTTTCTTCACTATTAACTAAGTTAGAGCCTAGTTTTTGAATCAATAATTTATTCATTTCATCTTTTACTATAACAGAGTTCTTTGGATCAGATAAACTAACAAGTGTTCTTACAAAAACATTACCTTCCATCTCTTTTTTTGCATAATAACTTGATGGTTTATATCCACAAGATACCAAAGAAAAACATATTGCAAAAGTAAAAATTACAAACAGCACTTTTTTAAAAATATGCATATTTTTCATTATCCTTTTATTACGAAGTTCACAAGTTTATTAGGAACTACGATTTCTTTTATAAGCTCACTTGTACCCAACCATTTAGCTGCTGCTTTTTTTGCAAGAACTAAAATTTCTTCTTTAGAAGTATCAGGTGCTACTTCAATTTCACATCTTTTTTTACCATTAACTGTAACTGCTAAAATAATAGCATCAAGAGTAAATACTTCTTCTTTTATTTCTAATTTTTTATCGAAATTTGAAAGTTTGAACAATTGATTTGACAATTCCCAAGAAGCATGGGGGATAATAGGTTCTAAAATATTTGTTAGAACATAATAACCTTCACTCCAAACAGCTTCATTTTTTTGAGCTTGTAAGGCATTTAAAGCTTCCATACAAGAGGCAATCAAAGTATTAAAAGTATAAGTTTTTGTAAATACTTCATTTGATTTTACAAGTGCTTCATAAACTTTTTTTCTAGCTTCTTTTTCTTCTTTATTTAAAGAAGAATGATTTATTGATGCAAAAGTATCTAAACCATCTTGTGTAACATTTGCAGCTCTTTCATAGAATTTTTTAATAAATCTATAAGCCCCATCAACTGCACTATCATTCCATTCTAATTCTTTTGTAGGAGGGGCCGCAAACATCATAAATAATCTTGCAGTATCAGCTCCATATTTTTCAACAATTAAATCAGGATCAACAACATTTCCTTTTGATTTTGACAT
This sequence comes from Arcobacter acticola, assembly GCF_013177675.1. Classification (NCBI taxonomy): domain Bacteria; kingdom Pseudomonadati; phylum Campylobacterota; class Epsilonproteobacteria; order Campylobacterales; family Arcobacteraceae; genus Arcobacter; species Arcobacter acticola. The sequence continues at coordinate 616,572 of NZ_CP042652.1, read as the reverse complement.
CTTAGCACCATCTTTTAAAACCATACCTTGAGTAAGTAGTTTTTTAAATGGTTCTCTTGAGTTTGTATAACCTAAATCATTTAATACTTTTGTAAAGAATCTTGCATATAAAAGGTGTAAAATCGCATGTTCAATTCCACCAATATATTGATCAACATTCATCCAATAGTCACTATCAGATTCTGAAATACCTACATCATTCCAAGATTTTGGGTTTGTTGCATATCTTAAAAAATACCAAGAAGATTGAACAAAAGTATCTAATGTATCTGTTTCTCTAAGAGCTGGTTTCCCACAAGATGGACAAGCACAATGTTTCCAAGTCGGATGTAAATCTAATGGATTTCCCTCACCTGTAATTTCAACATCTTCTGGTAATGCAATTGGAAGATTTTCAATTTTTTCAGCAACTAAACCACAATCGTCACAATGAACAAATGGAATTGGAGCTCCCCAATATCTTTGTCTTGAAACACCCCAATCTCTTAGTTTAAAATTAACTTGTTTTGTACCAACAGAATTTTGTTCAAAATGATAAATTATTGCTTTTTTAGCTTTTGTATTTGGAAGTCCCGTAAAACTCTCACTATCAATTAACTTACCTTCCCCTGTGTATGCTTCTGTTTGATTTTCAATAATTCCCTCAGGGCCAACAATTACTTGTTTTATAGGTAAATCATATTTTTTTGCAAATTCAAAATCCCTTTGATCATGAGCAGGAACTGCCATAACAGCTCCTCCACCATAAGAGCTAAGAACAAAATTTGCTACCCAAACAGGTATTAATGCACCTGTTAATGGATGAACAACATCAATTTCCAAAGAAATTCCTTCTTTATCTTGAGTTGCTCTATCCCTTTCACTAATTTTTTGCATATCTTTTATAGCTTTAATTTTTTTCTCAGGCAATAAATTATTTTCTACCATATATTTTACTATTGGATGTTCAGGTGCAAGTGCAGAGTAAGAAACCCCATAAATAGTATCAGGACGTGTAGTAAATACAAAATATTTAGTAAATGATCTTTCTAGTTTTGATTTTGAATCATGTGATAATTCAAATTTAAACTCTAAACCTTCACTTCTTCCAATCCAATTTTCTTGCATTGTTAAAACTTTTGATGGCCAGTCATTTTTTAATAGGTCTAAATCATCTAATAATTCTTGAGCATATTTAGTAATTCCTACGTAATATCCAGGCATCTCTTTTTGCTCTACTTCATTATCACATCTCCAACAACAACCCTCTTCTACTTGCTCATTTGCTAAAACTGTGTGACACTCTTCACACCAGTTTACTATAGTTGATTTTCTATAAAGTAGTTTTTCTTCATACATTTTAATAATGAACTCTTGTTCCCATTTTGTATAAAGTTCATCTGAAGTTGCAAATTCTCTAGTTTCAGAGAAAGAAAGACCTAAAGCTTTTAATTCATCTCTCATATAATCGATATTTTCGTAAGTCCATTTTTTGGGATGTAGTTTATTTTTAATTGCTGCATTTTCAGCTGGCATTCCAAAACTATCCCAACCAATTGGGTGTAAAACGTTATAATCAGATTTTCTAAAATGTCTTGCAAATGCATCACCTAAACAATAGTTTCTAACATGTCCCATATGTATTCTTCCACTTGGATATGGGAACATACTTAATATGTATTTTTTTTCTTTTGTTTGATCATCACTTGGCTCAAAAGATTGATTTTCACTCCAAAAATTTTGCCATTTTTTTTCAATATCTTTTGAATTATATTCCATTAAAACTCTTCCTTGTCTTGACTTTTTGCGCTTTCTATCAATGCTAATGCAACAGAGAAAATATTAGCAACTATTGCACCAATAGCTAAAGATATAGTTAAAGGCAAATCATTTGTAAATGTAAGTACCAAAAATGCTGGGATTAGATGTAAATCAGCAACTAACGAACTAGCAAGCAATTCAGCTGCGAGCAAATTTTTAACACCGAGTTTAAGTATTGTTGAAATCACATTAACACCTGCTGCTACAAATAAGGCAATTGTATTTGGTTCATATAAGAACCCTGCTGTTGTTGTTAAAGACATTAGTGAAAAGAAAATATAGGTTACTTTACCCCAATCCATTTTTATCCTTTAGATATAAGTTTTGCTTTTATTAAAGCATACATATTAGCTAAAAAATGATAAAAAATTGCTTTTCGATTTTTTGTTTAATCTATCTTATTTCTATTTCTAAAAGCTATCAACATTTTATAGATTAAATAAAAGATTATAAATTTCAATAAAAGTTGACTTATCATATAAAAACCAAATCCACCTAATGTAACTTCAAAAATATTAAGATTATGTAATAATAAATTAAAAGACATATCTCTAGTTGATAGTAAGTAAATACAAATTGATACATAAAGGGTAAATGTTAAGAATTTCTGTTTTTGCATAAAAATAAAATTATATATGCTATACCAAATAAATAAAACTATTAAAATAGCAATTAATAACTCTTTAAATACTCCATTTGGTATATATTCAATATAGCCTTTTGCAACATCTAAAAATTCATATTCAATAAATGATGAAAAAAACTCTAATACTAAAATCCAATTTAAAGCTAGTAGCCAATTTTTACCATTTTCTGAAGTAATTAAATCAAATTTATATTTTATTTCTTTTAATGAAATATTATTCTTGCTTACTATATTTTCTTGCATATTTTTTCCTATTTTAAAATAGAATTTCTTTTATTTATTAATTTGAATTATATCAAATAAATTTAGGAAAATATATTATTTTTTACTTGTATTTTGTCTTATTAAAATAATAAGTTAATAGATAAGGTATGTGATTGTGATTTTCTCCATAAATCTCTTTTATTGATTATTTTAAATAATATTATACATTTCTTATTCTTTAAGGATTCTACTTTTCTTTTTAGTAAAAAAAAGTTGACAAAAGAAAAGCGTTCACAGAGTTTCAAAATGCTCACCTCTTTTTTCTTAATTTTTCAAAGTTGTTGGAAATTTAAAAGTATGGAAGCATCACAAAAAACAAATCTCAAAATCAAATTAAAAATAATAGACATAAAAAAAGGAAAGAGCAAAAAGCCCTCTCCTTTTATAAAAACATAATGTTATTAAACTACAAAAAATAAATCAAACAGTACCTTGTTCATACATAGCTCTAATTTTTTCTTTTTCCCTTTGTCTTTTTAATTTCTCAGCATCCTTAGCTCTAAAATCATCAACAGAGAACTTTAATTGAACTAAGAATGTAGCAGCTACGAAAATTGATGAATAAGTACCTATAATAATACCTACAAGTAAAGTAAATGAGAATCCATTTAGAATCTCTCCACCAAAGAAATATAATGTCGCAACAACAAACACAGTTGTTAACGAAGTTAAAGTTGTTCTTGATAGTGTTTTACTAACAGATTCATTTATCATTTCAGCTAATTCATTAGCTTTAGAAGTTTGAATTCCTTCTCTAATTCTATCAAATACGATAATTGTATCATTTAAAGAATATCCAAGTAAGGTTAAAATTGCTGCTAAAATATCAAGATTTACTTCAATACTAAATAATGAAATTGCACCCATGGCAATAGTAATATCGTGAATTAATGCAAATACTGAAGCAAGAGCAAATCTCCATTCAAATCTAAATGAAAGATAAATCAAAATTACTATTAAAGATAAAGATAAGGCCATAATACCTTTTTCTCTAAGTTCTCCACCAACCTTAGCCCCAACCATATCAACTCTTCTAATTTCAAAGTTACCAGTTGATGCTAAAATTTTATGCATCTCATCACCAATATCATTTACTAAATCAGAGCTAGAACCTGTAATTCTAATAACAACTTCTTCATCACTCCCAAATTTTGTAATAGATGAATTTGCATATTTTGTTTGCTTTAATGTATCTCTAATTTGATTAATAGGTGCTACTTGTTCATATTTAACTTGAATAATAGTTCCACCAGCAAAGTCAATACCAAAAGTTAAACCTTTTGTAAAAAGTAAAACAATTGAAGCAATAACTAAAATAGAAGAAAAACCTAAAAAAGCTAATCTTTTTCCCATAAAATCATAAATTTTATCTGTTTTAAAAATTTCCATTACTTAACTCCAAACCATTTTTTACTATCTTTATCTTTTGCTATTTTTCCAAGTAAGGCCTCATAAATACCATGAGTTCCTAAAATTGCTGTTAACATTGAAGCTAAAATACCAATAGAAATAGTAATCGCAAAACCTTTAATAGGTCCTGTTCCATAAGCATATAATATAACTGCAACTAAAAGCGTAGTAACATTTGCATCTAAAATTGCTCTCATTGCATTTGCATAACCATCTTCAATTGCTTTTGGTATTGATAATCCATCTCTTATTAACTCTCTTATTCTTTCTGTGATAATAACATTCGCATCAACTGCCATACCAATTGTAAGAACAATTCCTGCCATACCAGGAAGAGTTAAGGTAGCTCCAAACATTGCCATTACAGCTATGATTATGAAAATATTTGTAACAAGTGCAATACATGCAATTACCCCTGCACGCTTATAATAAATAATCATAAAAATAAATACAATTAAAAAACCTGAAATTAGTGCAACTAAAGAAGCTTTTATAGAATCAGCTCCAAGTGATGGTCCAACACTTCTTTTTTCAAGTAAAGTAACAGTTGCAGGTAATGCTCCACTTCGTAGTGCAATAGCAACATTTCCAGCTTCAGCAACAGTGAATCCACCTGAAATCTGTCCACTTCCTCCACCAATTCGCTCTCTAATATTTGGTGCAGAATAAACTTTACCATCTAAAACAACAGCTAATCTTTTACCAACACTTTTACCTGTAAACTCACCAAAAATTCTAGCACCTGTTGAATTTAAAGTAAAATTAATAATTGCTTGATTAGATTGGTCAAATGCAACTTGTGCATCTATTACTTGAGAACCATTTAAAATAGGTATCTCTTTTACAAGATATTTAATATTTGGATTATTTGTATCTTCTAAAATAACATTTCCATAAGCAGCAGCTTGAGATGATGTCATAGTGTTAACTTGGTCATTTCTTTCTTCATCAACTGCCATTAATTCTAAGTTTGCAGGTTTTGAGATTAACTCACGTGCTGCTTTTTCATCTTCAGCAGTTTTAATACCTGGAAGCTCAACAACAATATCAGTTTCTCCTTGTCTTACAACAGTTGGTTCAGATAAACCAAATTGATCAAGTCTATTTCTGATAGTTTCAACAGCTTGTGCAACTGATAAATCTTTTGTTTTAGCAATATCTTCTGAAGTTAATTTTAAAGTATATCTTAGCTCATCTCTTGAAATATCAAGTCCAGTAATTTGCTTAAGCATTTCATCCATTTTTGGGATTTCATCTGCATCTAATACTGTAAAAGTAACACTATCTGCATTTATGGATAAAGCATCAATTAAAAGCTCTTCATCATCTGAAAAATATTTTACTGATGTTGCAATAGTTTTAATTTTAGAAGTTACAGCTTCGTGTGTATTAACACCTAAAAGCATATGTAATCCACCTTGTAAATCAAGGCCTAATGAGATTTTTTTTCCTGTATCTGTTTGCAATAAAGATGGTATTGAAAGTACAACACCAAAAATAATACTTAATATAAATATTATAAGTCTATAATTAAAGATTTTCAATTCTTTTCCTTGAGTTAGGGTTTTATTTGAAGTGATTTAAGATATGTAAAATTACATATCTTAAAAATTTGAAGAATTTTAGTCTTCTAAAAGTTTTGCTACAAACTCTCTTACAAGCTTCATTTCAGTGCCATCACTGTTTTTTACAACAAAATATGCATCTTCCACTTTTGTAACTTCTACCATTAAGCCACCATTTGTTACAATCTTATCACCTTTTTTCAAATTAGAAACCATTTCCTTATGAGCTTTCGCTTGTTTTTGTTGTGGTCTAATAATCAAAAAGTAAAAAATCGCAAATAATGCAACTAGAGGTAACAATGAGCTTATTAAATCTGTACTCGAACCTTCCATCAAATTTCCTTTTAAAAAGTAGTTTATTATGTTTTTACTAAAACGCGATTATTCTAACAAAAACTTCATAATAAAAGGCTTCATCACTGCAATTTTATTAGCTTCTTTTATGTACTTAAGCTATTTCGAAGTAGAATATAAAATTTTAAATACAATTTTAGGTCTATTTGCCATATATTTATTATTAGTAATTCCTAAAAAAGCACTTTTTGTAGCTGGATTTTTATCTGGTGTTTTATGGTGCAATTGGATGGCTGTAAGTATGCAATATTATGATTTAACATATTTAGCTCCTGTTTTTATTGCAGGAATCAGTCTTGTATATGCCATAATTTTTTATTTATTTGCATTTTATGATAGATTAGTTTTTAGAATTTTAACTATCTTTGCATTTACTTATTTTGCACCTTTTGGTTTTAATTGGATGAAATTTGAATTAATATTTGTTGATTCATATATTGATATTTCAAAAGTTGCTTTTTTTCTTGTGCTATTTTCATTTTATTTAATTATAAAATTAAAAAGATTTAAAGTTTTAGGGGTAATACCTATTTTATTTGCTTTAAATTTAGGGAAAGGTGTTTATATTCAGAATCCTGAAGCTAGTATTTTTATGCCTCAAATGAATATAAAACAAGAGTTAAAATGGGAAAAAGATTATCAAAGAGTTTTACACGAAAACAATTTTGAAGAAATAGCAAAAGCAATTGAATTAAAAAAAGATTTAGTTGTTTTACCTGAAACTACATTTACTACAGTTTTAAATAGAAATGCTGAAATATCAGAACGTCTAAAAGAATTATCATATGATATTGACATAATTGCAGGGGCATTATATGTGGAAGATAAACAAATTTATAATGCATCATATCACTTTAGCAAAGGTGAAATCAAAGTTGCTAAAAAAGTGGTATTAGTTCCTTTTGGTGAAGAAATTCCACTTCCTCAGTTTTTTGTTGATTTAATAAATAAAGTTTTTTATGATGGTGCCCAAGATTATTCAAAAGCATCAGAACCCACTGATTTTATAATCAAAGGTGAAAAAATAAGAAATGCTATTTGTTATGAAGCAACAACTGATAAGATTTTTGAGAACTTAGGTGATACAAAATATATGATAGCTATTTCCAATAACGCATGGTTTACACCATCAATTGAGCCAACATTACAACATCTTTTACTAAAGTTTTATTCAAGAACATACAATGTAACTATTTTTCATGTGGTAAATGGAAGTCCAAATAGAATATATAGACCCTAATATATATTCTAAACTCTAAAGTTTTTTAGAGTTTAGAGTATTTAGAAATAATAAGATACTCCTAGTTTAACTTTTTCATCATTTTGTTTATATAAATCATCATTTAAATATTTAATTGTTAAAGAAGCATTTTGATCTAATTTATAAGTCCCAAAGGCTTCAAATTGGTTATTTTCAAGACTTTTATTGTATCTATCATACGAATAATTTAATCCAAGTTTTATATCATCAAATCTATTTGTAACAAAACCAATACTTGAACCAATTGAATATAATTGATCTGAATTTTTATAATATACATTTGAACCTAACATCAAATAAATGAAATCTTTTTCATTTCCATATGTAAGTCCTGCTTCTGGCTTTATTTTTAAATAATCACTTTGATCTTTAAAGTGTTCATATGCTAAATCAATTCCCCATGAAGTTGGTTGAAAAAACATATCTCTAGGCGCCAAAGATTTTATTTTTAGTAAGGTAAATCTATCTAATTTAATATTTTCATCTTTCTCTTTTTTTATATTAATATCAAAAAAGTCAATATATGCCCCTTGTAAATATCCATCACTTATGTCATAAATATCATGATAAACAGGCTTTGCTGATAATTCAAAGCTATCATCTGAATTATAATAAAAAGATACTCTTGCTGAATCATGGGAATCTAAGGGATTTTTAGGAGCTTTGATATCATAATTTGAGCTTTGATTATAAGTACTTCTTTGTTTTAAAAGCTCTAAATATTTACTTAAATACTCTTTTTTATCATATTCATTGTTTGCTCTTTGATACTGTAAATAAGAGATTTTAAAATCCAAATAAGAGATTTTATCATCTATACTTAAATCCTCATTTAAAGGCTCATTATCATTTACAAAAGAGTCTAAATACTCTTTATTTTCAATCTTTTCTTCTAAAATATGTTTCATTTTTTTCATTGATGAGTATCTAAATTTTGAATCTTTTATTAAATTATAAGGCTTCAAAATTTTAATAGAATCTAAAGGAACAGTTTTCAAAGAAAAATGGCTAACTAGATCCAAGTCACTTCTTGCAATTTCAAGTAACCATAAAATATTATATGAACAATTTTCCTTAAAGAAGAAATAATCAGAGTACACATCTTTTAGTTCATAGGCATGTAAAACCAATCTATCTATTTCATCTTGTTTTAAATCTAAATCATATTCCCAAATATCTCTTTGTTCAAGATTATTGTATTCTTTGATTTTTTCATAATAAGGTAAAATTGAGTATCTTCCCTCATACTCTCCAAATAAACCTTTATAGGCAAAAATAAATCCATTAGTATCAGTTGTTTTTGCCGCATAATTTATTGCATTTGATATTAAAGGAGTTTCTTCATCTGATGAAACTCGTAAAAAAGTATGGCCATACATTGAAGCAGGTGAATTTATATGAGCAGTTGGAAAAACCATAGTTACTTGCTTTGCATCAATAGCTCCTAAATATTCATTTAATTTAGGACAAGAGTAAGGAACAATATTTTTTTTCAGTTGAGGAATATTTTGCTTTAACCATTTTACTCTTAATGGAAATCTACATAAAACATCATTTTGTCCACTTTCTAAAGAGTTTATAGTTTCAAATAATTCTTTCTTTAAATCTGTTTTACCATCTTTTGAGATAAAAAAATTATTTGAATCTATTTCACTTGAACCATTTCTATAGTGTAATAATTTTGACCAATAAGCATTTTCATAAAGTTTATTTTGTTCTATTAAAGAGTTTATTTCAGAGGAAGAAAAGCAAGAAGTAGAAAATAGAAAAGTAAGTAATAAATACTTACTTTTTCTATTAGAAATATTACATATATTTAGCAATTGAATCAATAACTGTAGCTGAAGTTACATTTTCACTTGTATAAATGTTTGAGAAGTTTGCTTGTAATTTTGCAGAGAACTCAGGAGTATTTTCAACATTCATTAATTTTGCAACTGTTGATAAAGTTTCACCTTTTCCAGCTGAAATATCTAATGCTAGTTCATCCATATTTTCACCAACAAATTGATTTAATTTGTCATTTGCAACAAAATTAGATGGTTTATTACAATTTGATGTTCCACTTGTGATTCCAAAAGTTTGGCTTCCTGATGTACCATTTGTAGTTGCAGCTAATACTTGTAACATAACTGTACTTTGATCTTTAATTACAAGAGAACCTAAACCACAACCTGTATTATCATTTGCATACATTGATGTTGTTAAACCAATTGCTGCGATTAAACTAATTATTTTTTTCATATTTATCTCCTCTAAATTTTGATTCATTCTAGTATCTTTTTTTTAAATAATTACTTAAAAAATAATTATTCTAGTACTTTTTTAGAATTTCTTTTATAATATTTTCTTTTCCTAAATGTTCATCTAATTGTAAATCAAAAGCAAAATCTAGTATTTCTTTAAATTTTTGCGATGGATTAAATCCTAAAGCAATTAAGTCACGTCCTTGAACTAAAGCCTTAATAGGTTCATTATGAATTTCAAGCTCTTTTGCTTTTTCTAAAAGCCAAATTGTAGCTGCATAACATTTATCTTTATCGGGAATATCACGACCTAAACAGTCAGCCAAACAAACTAAACATAAATCTTCAATATTTACTTTTAAAGAAAGTCTCTTTATAGCTTTTAGTGATGATTCTGCCAAATATAATTGAAAAGGCGCTAAATGACTTTTTACTAAAGAGCAAACAATATCTATAAATTTCTTTTCATTTGTAAGCTTAGATAAAAACGATATTGTAGGCTCTATTCCTAAAACTTCATGTTTGTGAGATGTGATTTTACCATTTATTTCTTGTGTACAAAAAGGCTTTCCTAAATCATGACAGAGTACTGAATAAAATAGATATAGTTTTTTGTATTCATCATCTATTTTTTCTTCTTTAATTATTCTAGCTAGTTCATCAAGACACATCATAGTATGAATCCAAACATCACCTTCAGGATGATATTCTTTATCTTGTATACATCCAATTAGTGCTTTTAACTCAGGAAAATATTTTAGAATTCCTAATTCATAAATAAGTTCAAATCCAATTGAAGGTTTAATTGATTTTAAAAAAAGTTTTTTAAATTCTTCAAAAACTCTCTCTTTTGGTAAATATTTTAACTCATCTTCTAAAACTATCTGTTTACAAAGATCTTTTGTTTTTTCTTCTAATTTAAAATTAAATCTAGAAGCAAAACCAACAGCTCTATAAACTCTCAAAGAATCTTCAATAAAAGTATTATCATCAATATGTTTTATCACTCTTGCTTTTAAATCACTTAATCCATCAAAAGGATCAAGAAACTCTTTATTAAAAAAATCATATCCTATTGCGTTTATTGTAAAATCTCTTCGCATAGCTGCTTCTTTGAAGCTTAGATTTGCATTTGTTATAATTTCAAAATCTTGGTGGCTATTTCCAACTTTTTTTTCTCTTCGTGGAAGAGCAAAATCAAAATCATAATTATCAACTCTTAAAGTTAATACACCAAATGATTTTCCTACAAGTTTAACAGAACCAAATTTTTTTAATGAGTTTTCTATAGTATCAAAGCAGTCTATTCCAAAGATTTCAACATCATAATCTTTTACAGGAATATTTAAAAAGTAATCACGAACACAACCACCCACAAGAATAGGTCTAGCTCCTAATTCTTGTAAATCATTTAAAATATATTCTAATATTTTGGGAATATTAAATTTTATTGTAGTGGTGTACATCTTGTTGTGGGAATGGAATAGAAATACCTTCCGCATCAAATCTTAATTTTATTGTTTCTGTTAAAGCAAATTTAACATCCCAATAATCAGGAGTTTTAACCCAAGCTCTAACTACAAAGTTTACAGAAGAATCAGCTAATTCTGAAACTGCAACTGTAATACCTTTGTCTAGTAAAACTTTTTCATGAGAAGATATAATATCATTTAAAACATCTTTTGTTTTTTTAATATCATCTTCATATCCAATACCAACAACTAAATCTACTCTTCTTGTGTCATTAGCATTTATATTTGTTATTGAACCACTTGTAATCGCACCATTTGGAATTATGATTTTTTGATTATCAGGAGTTGTAAATACTGAATTAAAAATTCCAACTTCACTAACACTTCCTGTAACACCTGCTGCTGTAACCACATCACCTACTTTAAAAGGTTTGAACATAATAATCATAACACCTGAAGCAAAGTTTCCTAAAGAATCTTTAAGTGCAAGACCAATAGCTAAACCAGCAGCTCCAAGTATTGCTAAAAACGATGTTGTTTCAACTCCTAATTTTCCTAAAGCCGTTAATAAAACTACAATCATTAAAGCGTAATAAACGATATTTTCTAAAAACTTAATTAAAGTTTCATCCATACCTTTTACTTTTCTTAACACTTTTCCAAGTAATGCAACGATTTTGTTTACAGCCCATTTACCAATAATAAAAATCAGTAATGCCATTACTAATGAAAATGCATAACTACCTAATATTTCTACTATATTATCAGGAATATATGATGTTATGTCCTTTGTGATATTATCAATATTTTTTTCTAATTCTTTTTCCAAAAATACTCCTTCTTATTTTATTAATTCTAATATTTTAGCAGTTATATCTTCTATTTTAATATCCGTTTTTTCTAATGTTTTTCTATCAACTAATTCAACAAATCCATCAGCTAGTTTTTTACCAATAACAACAGCATAAGGGAATCCAATAAGTTCAAAGTCTCCCATTTTAAATCCAAATCTAGCATTTATTCTATCATCTAAAATAACTTCTACACCTGCTTGTTTTAATTCATTATAAATATTTTCACCGGCTTGTGCTTCTTCTTCTTTTTTTGAATTTGAAACAATAATATCTACAGTAAAAGGAGCTGTTTCTTTTGTCCAGATACAACCCTTTTCATCATGATTTTGCTCAATTACAGCTGCTACTAATCTTGAAACTCCAATTCCATAACATCCCATTACAAAAGCTTGTGCTTTTCCATTTGAGTCTAAGAAATTTGCATTCATAGCACTTGAGTATTTAGTTCCTAATTGGAAAATATGTCCAGCTTCAATTCCTTTTGTATAAGATAATTTTCCACCACAACAAGCACAAGTATCACCCTCTTTTACAGATATTAAATCTGCAAATTTTAAGCCTTCAATTGAAGTTAAATCTACACATTTTAAGTGATAGTTTTCTTCATTTGCTCCACATACAAGATTATTATCATTTTTTAATTCACTATCTACAACAACTAAAACATCTTTTGGTAAATCTACAATTCCACAATAACCAGCATGTAAACCAGCTTTTATAATATCATCTTCATTTGCATCTTCAAGCTCTAAAGCTCCAATAGAATTACAAGCTTTTGTTTCCTCTAACTCATCAATACCTCTTACAAAGAAAACTGCAATTTTTGAACCATTTTCATAAATAGCATTTTTTATAACTGCTTTCATTGAGTAATAAGCATCAGCATTTAAAAATGAACTTACTTCTTCTATTGTTTTACAATTTGGCGTTTCAATTTTTTCAATAGCAATTGTTTCTAATTTATCTTTTGCATTTGGCTTTCTAGTAGCAGCCTCAATATTAGCTCCATAATCACATGAATCACATACTACTATTGTATCTTCTCCACTAGAAGCTAAAACGTGAAATTCTTTAGAACCACTTCCACCAATAGCACCACTATCAGCTTCAACAACTCTAAATTCTAATCCTAACCTTGTATAAACTTTTTTATAAGTTTCTTCCATAAGATTAAATTCTCTAACTAAATCTTCAGTAGATGAATGGAAAGAATAAGCATCTTTCATTAAAAACTCTCTACCTCTCATTAAACCAAATCTAGGTCTTGCTTCATCTCTAAACTTTGTATAAATTTGATATAAATTAATAGGCAAATCTTTATATGAAGTAATTCTGTTTTTAACCATATTTACAACAGCTTCTTCATTTGTAGGAGATAAAACATAATCAGAATTTTTTCTATCTTTAAATCTTAAAAGCTCATTTCCCATCGTAGTTGCACGTCCAGATTCTTCCCATAAAGAAAGTGGTGTTACAAAACCAAATTGAACTTCATTTGCTCCACTATTATCCATTTCTTCTTTTACAACAGCTCTGATTTTATCTAAAACTATTTTTCCTAAAGGCATATAATCATAAATTCCAGCACCTGTTTGAGATATAAATCCAGCTCTTAATAAAAATTGATGTGATGGTAGGGTTGCATCATTTGGAGTTTCTTTTGTTGTTGGAATAAACATTTTGCTAAATTTCATTTATTATTTTCCTATTTTTAATTTATTGTTTTTGAGTTTTATCTAATTTTTTATTAAATGATCACATCTATATTTATTTGATCTATTTGAATCACTTGCTAATCCAAACATATTTTGAACAGCTCCAACAACAATATCGCATTCCATATTTTTTGAAATATCTTTTAATTGTTTAGAAGGATTATGTAAATACTCAGTTATAACTGTTTGGCAAAGCTTTCTAATATTTTCTTCATCAGAAGCACTTATAAAACCTTTTTTAATTGCATTTTTTACTTTTTTATCAATAATATCTTCACCTTTTACATAAAGATGTTTTACTATCGGTTCAATTTCTAATGACTTTAACCACTCAAAAAATTCCACTGACATTCGACTTACAATTCCATATGCTGTTTTGGCTTGTTCAGCTCTTAAACTCATATTTTCATTTACAATATCTTGTAAGTCATCAACAGAATAAATTTTTAAATCACTTAAAGAAATATCTTCATCAATATCCCTAGGAACTGCTATATCAAACCAATATCTATCTATTGAAGCACTTGGTGCATTTTCTTTTGTAATAATTGGATATGGAGCTGATGTTGCTGTTATCATAACTGGAGTTTTTGCTAATAAATTTGATAATTCACTATAAGGTTCAACACTTACATGAACTTCAAAACTACTTGCTAAAATTTGAGCTTTTTTAATATCTCTACTTGTTAATACAACATCAAAACCAGATGAAATAAGATGCTTAATTGTAAGCTCACTCATTTCTCCTGCACCTATAACTAAAGCTTTTACGCCTTTTGTATTCCCAATAATATCTTTAGCTTTTGCAACAGCTGTTGAAGCAACAGAAACAGATCCTGTTCCTAAAGATGTTGCATTTCTAACATTTGCAGCACATTTAAACGCATAGTGCATAACTCTTGTTATATTTGAAGAACAATAATTTTTTGCTTGTGAAAATCTAAAAGCATCTTTTAATTGTCCTACAATTTGAGTTTCCCCAATAACCAAAGAATCAAGGGCAGAGGCTACAGAAAACAAGTGATGAACTGCACCATCATTATCATAAATATCGGCTCTTTCATATAGCACATCAAAATCAACTCCTGAATAAGAAGCTAATTTTTCTATAATATTTCTGGCACTTGCTTTAATACTTGAAGATCTAGTAATTATTTCAACTCTATTACAAGTTGATAATAAAACTACCTCTTTTGTACACTCATGTTCTAAAAGAACTCTAATAAATCTATCTTTATCTTCAGTACTACTAAAAGCTAGTTTTTCTCTCATTTTTATATCTATATTTTTATGAGAAAAACTAATTACTAAGTAACTCATCTAAAACTCTCTTTCAATCATTGCTTTCATAATAAATACTAAAGTTTCACTATCTTTTTCATCTTTTACTGCATTAATAGCGATATTTCCTATTTCCTTAGCTTGAGTAATAGAATCTTCTAAAGCTTTCGTAATATTCATTTGTTCTTTAATCCATAGACTTTCTTCAGCACTTAACTCTTTTTTATATAAAGCTTCTAATTTTGTTTTATTTTCTAATCTTTCGTGAAGTAAAAGATATGGAATGGTTACTTTACCCTCTACAAAATCTAACATTGCAGGTTTTCCCAAAGTTTGCGAATCTTGAGTGATATCTAAAATATCATCAATCATTTGAAAAGCAACCCCTAGATTTTTTCCATATAAAGCATATTTGTTTTCATCAAGTCCAGCTAAAATAGCTGCTGCTTTTGCTGCTGCTTCTATTAAAGAGCCAGTTTTTTTATAAATCATATCAAGATATTTATCATAAGAAGTATTAAAAGTATTAGCTAAATCCACATCTAACATCTCACCAATACTTAACTGAGTTACAGAGTTAGAAATAGTATATGCAACTCTTTTATCCATTAAAGTTAATTCTGTAAACGCTCTTGAGTATAAAATATCACCAAACATTATGGCTGTTTTATTATCAAATAAGGCATTAACAGAAGGTTTTCCTCTTCTTGTATTTGCTTCATCTATTACATCATCATGTAAAAGTGATGCTGCATGAATCATTTCAACAATTGCACAAAGTTTAATACTTTCATCAGATACACCTGCGATTTTTAAAATAAGTTTAGAACGCAACATTTTTCCTGTTGCTAATTTATCAAGTAAATCTAAACTTTTTTTATGATTACAAACTTCAACGAACGCTCTTATTTGATTTTTAACTTTTTCTAATTCTTCCACTTAAATCTTTACCTTATGAGTCTAATCTACAAATAATTTCACCTGTAAATTCTACATACAAACCTTTTTTCATAGCTTTTACTTCTGACATATTATCTAAAGTATAGTCCTTAATGTATTGATTGATATCAAAGTCTTCATCTTTATCTTTACTAATAATCATTTCTAAAACAGCTAATTTCTCAATAATTTTATCTATTTCTTCTTCAACGATATCTTTTGAAGCTTCTCTGCTTACATCAAAAAATTTTGATTTTGGGCTTCCCATAAAAATATCATCTTCATCTTCTTCAAACCAGTCTTTAAATGTTGACATTTGTCTATTCCTTTAATTTTTTCTTTTATATTATTTATATTTTATTTATTTTCAAGTCTTACTCTAACAGCTTTAGCGTGAGCTGTTAAACCTTCTGTATCTGCAAGTAAAGCACATGCTTCACCAAGCTCATTTATAGCATTTTTTGAGAAATTAATTATTGAGCTTTTTTTCATAAAATTTTCTACATTTAATGGACTATAAAACTTAGCTGTACTTCCTGTTGGAAGGGTATGATTTGGTCCTGCTAAATAATCACCAATTGGTTCAGGAGTATTTTCACCTAAGAAAATTGCACCTGCGTGTTTGATATATGGTAATAATTCAAAAGCATTTTGTGTCATTACTTCTAAGTGTTCAGGAGCAATTTCATTCATTAAATCTATTGCTTCTTCCATTGAAGAGGCCACAATAATTGCACCTCTATCTTCAATAGATTTTCTAGCAATCGTTTCTCTACTTAATGTTTTTAAATAGTTTTCTACCTCATCACTTGTTTTTAAAGCAACTTCTTCACAAGTTGTAATCATAATCGAACTAGCCATCTCATCATGTTCTGCTTGAGATAATAAATCAATAGCTAAATAGTGAGGTTTTGCTGTTTCATCTGCAAGAATTCCAATTTCACTTGGACCTGCAATCATATCAATATTTACTTCACCAAAAACAAGTTTTTTAGCAGTTGCTACAAAAATATTTCCGGGACCTGTAATCACATCAACTTTTGGAATAGTTTGTGTTCCATAAGCCATCGCAGCAATTGCAGAAGCCCCTCCAACTTTATAAGCTTTTTTGATTCCGCATAAGTGACAAGCTGCAAGTAAAAGTTCATTTACTTCATTATCAGGAGTTGGAGTACAAACAACTATCTCTTTAACACCAGCTACGATTGCAGGAATTGCATTCATTAAAAGTGAGCTTGGATATGCAGCTTTTCCACCAGGAATATAAAGTCCCGCTCTGTCAACTGCACTTACTTTTTGACCTAAAATAGTTCCATTTGATTCAAAATCTAACCAAGACTTTGGAAGTTGTTTTTCGTGGTAATTTTTAATTCTATCGTATGCTGTATGAAGTGCAGCTCTTAATTTTTCATCAATATTTTCATAAGCTTTTTTCATATCATCTGGATTTATCATTAAATCTTCATCTGATTTAACTTCCCATTTATCAAACTTTTGGATATGTCTTTTTAAAGCTGTATTTCCCTCAACAACTATTTCATCAATAATATTCATAACAATTGATGAAACACCTTTAATATCACTTTTAGCTCGGGCTAAAATTGCTTCAAACTCTTCTTCAAAATTGTTATCTTTTGTATTTATAATTTTCATTTATATTTGTCCTAAAATCTCTTTTACAATATCTTTTATATCTTTATTTTCAACATCAACAACTATTTTTGCAACTTTTTCATACTCTTTTGCTCTTGAATTATAAAGTTTAATTGCTTCTTCCATATTTTGTAAAAGTGGTCTTTTTTTTAATTTATTTTCTGCATTTGGTGCTTCATTTATTCTGTCCAATATACCTTGAAATGATGATTTTAGATAAACAACCTTTCCTATTTTGTTTATATTTTCTTGCTTATAAAATCCACCACCTGTTGAAATAATCGTGTTATTTACACTTTTTTGCAACCATAAAGCAGTTTTCTTTTCTAATGCTCTAAAATATGGTTCACCTTCAATTTCAAAAATTTTTTTGATTTTTCTGTTTTCCATACTCTCTATTAAATCATCAGTATCAATTGCAAACATATTAGATTTTTTCACTAATGCACGCGCAACTGTCCCTTTACCAACACCCATAAAACCTATTAATATTATATTGTTCTTTCTCATAGTTTTGGATTATATCTAAACTTATGTAAATTTTTATACTCTTATGTTTATTATTAACTTTATTTAGATAAAATAATTTTTTATACACAAGTTTAAAATAGGATAAAAATGGCCTTACAAAAACTAATATCAAATGTTATTGATTCAATAGAACATAATATTACCCTACAAGAAGTTTTAGATTCAATGATAAATAACAAAACTAAACATTTTGTTTTATTAGACAATAAAAAACCTGTAGGAATTATTACAGAAAGAGATAAGTAATTAATCAAAATTAATGTCTTGTTTTATAAGCTAGTTTTAGCTATAATACTATATGAGATATATAAGTAATTTAAATAATAAAACAGTAAAAGAATTAGAAAAAATAGTAAAAAATGGTAATTCATTGCAATTAAGACAAAGAGCTAAATCTATACTTTTAAGTAATGAAGGTATAACAGTAAAAGAGATATGCAAAATATTCAATAAGTCAACAAGAACAGTTTATAGATGGTTTGATAGATTCAAAGAAGAACAAATAGAAAATTTATCTGATGAAATTGGTCGTGGTAGAAAACCAGCACTAAATGAAAATGATATTGATAAAGTAAAAAAACTTATTGAAACAAATAGTATCAAAGAGACTTGTATAGCTCTTAATAAAGAGTCAAAAAGAGTTAAAAAAGTATCACCTCAAATCTTAAAAAGATATTTAAAAAAATATACAATATAGTTTTAAAAGAGCTAGAAACACTATATTTAAAGAGAAGAAGTGGATGAATTATTCTTCCAAAAAAGCTCAAATACTTAATGTTTTAAGCTGGTCTGCTAAAGATTGGATTGATACATATTATTTTGATGAGAGTGGTTTTTCACTTGATTCAAATATCCCTTATTATTGGTCACCAATAGGTAAGCCAGTAGAAATTCCATCAAATAGATTTGCAAAAAGAATAAATGTTTTAGGGTTTTTAAATACAAAGAATAATCATCTCTTTTCGAAAACTACAATAACAAAAGTAGATACACAAGTTGTTATAGATTTCTTTAATGATTTTGTAAATCAGATTACAAAAACTACTGTTGTCATACTTGATAATGCATCTATTCACACAAGTAAGCTTTTTAAAGCAGAGATAGAAAAGTGGGAGAAGCTTGGACTACAATTATTATTTTTACCACCATATTCACCTGAACTAAATAAAATAGAAATATTGTGGAAACATATGAAATATCACTATCATAAACTAGAAGCTTATTTATCATTTGATAATTTACATAAACATGTTAAAAATTTATTAGCTGGCTTTGGAACTAATTATGACATTAATTTTAAGTAGGTACTTATCTTATTTCTATACACTAAACATATTGATCTTAATTTAAAAGCTATTGATTTTGCAAAAAAATGTCTAATAACCAGTAAATCAAACAGAAAAGTAAATTATATTTTAGGACTTATGCTAAATCATAAAATAAGAAGAGTAGTTATAGTTGATTTAGAAGGAAACTATTTAGGAACAATTCTTCAAGAAAAAATTATTTATGAGTTTGAACAAGATATTTTTAAAACCCACACAAAAGCAAAAGATTTAATTAGAGTTAATTTAAAAGCATTTTTTGTACAAAAAGAAGCAAATATTCAAACTGCCATTGACCTAATGAGTGAAAAATATATTGGCTCTATTTTAATTTTTGATAACAATAAACCTATTGGAATTTTAACAGAGAGTGATATTATAAATCTTGCTCAAAAACATATTGACCCTTCTTTAAATATTCAAGAATTTATGCACAAAAATCTAGTTTGTTTTGATACAGAAGATTTACTTTATGATGTCGTAAATAAAATGAGAAAAGAAAATATCAGAAGAGCTGTAATTTATGACAGAATAAAAAAAGATTATTTTATTATCACTTCAAAAGATATCTTAAATAATATAAAAGGAAATTACAATCTATTTTTAGAGTCAAAATTAAGAGATGTTAAAAGTACTTTTAACTCTTTAAATGAAGCAGTTATTGAACTTTTTGATAACGAAGAAGAACAATTAATTTATTGGTTTAATAATAAAGCAAAAAAACTATTTGATATTCAAATAGATAAAAATATCACATCTGTAATTCCAGAACAAAGATGGAATTCAATTTATAAAAAAATTTTAGCAAATGATTTCCAAGAAAATGAAATTTTAGAGATAAATGACAATGTTTTTCAACTTACAGTTATGAATACAGTTTTACTTGATAGTTCAATTATAAAATTACTTTTTACAAATATTTCAGAAATTGCCCACACAAATAAACAAATAGAGAATAAATTTAAACTTTTATATGAAAATGTACCATATCCTTATCAGTCTTTGGATGATAAAGGATTATTAATCAATGTAAATAAAAAATGGTGTGATGTTACAGGTTATAGTAAAGATGAAGCTATTGGACAAAAATTTAGTATATTTACAGATGAATCATATGAAAGATTAAAAGCTTTATTTAAAATATTTTTAGAAAATAAAAAAGTTGAAAATGAAAAGATAAAAATAAAAAAGAAAAATGGTGAAATTATTCTTGCTAGTTTTACTGGAAATTTCTCAAATATAAACGGGGAGTTAAAAACCCATTGTATTTTTAAAGATATTACTGCTCAAGAAAAAATCGAAAAGAAACTGAAATTATCTGATATTGTATTTGAAAATACAAATGAAGGTATATTGATTACAAATAATAAAAATAATATCATCTCAATAAACAGTGCTTTTACAAAAATTACAGGTTATGAAGAAGCAGATATTATTAATAAAAATCCAAAAGTTTTAAAATCAGGCAAACATGATAAAGAATTTTATGAAAAATTATGGAGTGATTTACTAACAACAGGACAATTTAAAGGTGAAGTTTGGAATAGAAAGAAAAATGGTGAAATATATCCTGAATGGTTAAATATTTCTATCGTTAAAGATTCTTCTGGAAATATTTTAAATTATGTAGCAATTTTTTCAGATATTACAAAAATCAAAAAATCAAATGAAAGAATTGAATATTTGGCACATCATGATCCACTAACAAATCTACCAAATAGATTACTTTTAAAAGCAAGATTAGATCAATCTATTACTAGAGCAAGCATTTCAAAAGAAATTTTAGCTCTATTTTTCATAGATATTGATAATTTTAAAGTTATTAATGATACTTATGGACACTCAATTGGAGATAAAATTATCAATCTTGTAGCATCACGATTACAAAAAAATTTAAGAGCTGAAGATACAATATCAAGAATTGGTGGAGATGAGTTTGTTATAGTTATTGAAAACATTGACCAAGAAAGAAGTGTAGAAAAAATAGCTAATAAAATATTAGATGATTTTAAAGAACCTATAAAACTACAAGAATATCTTTTTGATGTAACTATAAGTATTGGAATATCTTTATTTCCTAACAATAGTCATGATGCAGAAGATTTAATAAAACATGCAGATACTGCGATGTATAGTGCAAAAAATGCAGGTAGAAATCAGTTTCAATTTTATAAAAATGAAATGACTTCTGAAATCTTTGAAAAAATAATTATGAAAAAAGAGATTTCAGATGCTTTAAAAAATGGTGATTTTGAAGTATATTATCAAGCTCAAATAAATATAAAAGAAAATAAAATAGTTGGATTAGAAGCTCTTGTTAGATGGAATTATAGAAATGGTAGATTAATTTTACCAAATGAATTTATAGCATATGCAGAGGAGACTAAATTAATTCTTCCATTAGGAGAATTTGTTTTGAAATCTGCTTGTAATTTTATAAAAAAACTTCAAAATATGAATTTAGCCCAAGGGGCAATTGTTGCTGTTAATATATCAAGTATTCAAATAAAAAATTGTGATATATTTGATCTTATATTAAATAGTTTAAAAAATTCAAATTTAGATGCAAAATATTTAGAAGTAGAATTAACAGAAAGCTATATTATGGAAAATACCGAGCAATCTCTTTTAACTTTAAATAAACTAAAAGACTTGGGTATCAAACTAGCTATAGATGATTTTGGAACTGGGTATTCATCTTTAAGTTATTTAAAAAAATTTCCAATTGATAAATTAAAAATTGATAAATCATTTGTTAATGAACTTCCAAATAATCCAAAAGATGTAGCAATTGCCCGAACTATTATAGCCCTTGCAAAAGGATTAGAAATGAAAACCATCGCAGAGGGTGTTGAACTACAAAAACAAAAAGATTTTTTAGAACAAGAAGAGTGTGATGAAATTCAAGGTTGGCTATATGGTAAAGCCTTAAGGGAAAATGATTTTATTGAGTTTGCAAAAAACTTTAAATAGATCCATATTTATTTTTATATCTTTCAAGCATAGAAATATTCCCTAATATCCCTCCTTGATGGATATATAGTATTTCAAAATCTTTTTCTTGCAAAGTTTCAAGATATTTTTCAAGACAAATCCAGCCCAAACTATCATATAAAAAATCAAACTCTATATTTGTTTGAGTTAAAAGTTCATTATGTATTTTATAAAACTCTTTATATAATTTTCCAAAATGATATTTTTTCTCTGCTTTTATTATTGTAGGGTGATTTTCTTTTTCAAGCATATTAAATTGTTTTTTTAAATAATCTTCATCACCAACACAAGCACATGTTAGAACTTCAAAGGGAAGATATTTTTGTAAATATAGTGCTGTAGTTCCCGTTCCACTTGGTAAAAAAATTTTTAGATTTTCTATTTTATTCTCATTTGCCCAAGATATTATCTCATTTGCTAATATTTCAATTCCAAAGCATGCTTCACTTACAGCACCACCTTCACTTATAAATAAAGTATCCTCTTCAAAAGTTTTAGGTAGCTCGGCATCAATTATATTCATTTTGTTTTCTAAAGCATATTTATAATTTCCACTTGGATTTTCTTTTAAAAAACTTGCAATATGATCAACATAATAATCAAAGGATAAATCTTTGATTTTACATAATACACTTAATGAATACATTGCATTTGACTGAGCTGAGCCATGGGAAACTACTTTTTTAATATTGGGAAAATCATTTTTTAAAAAGTAATAAAGTTTTCGAGCCTTATTTCCAGAGAAATCTTTATGCAATAAATCATCTCTTTTTATAAAATATTTTCTACTATTAAAAGTAATTTGTTCAATTGGGGAATTTATATAGTTCATAAAAAATTGTACCATCTATTAGCAAAAGTTTTGTACAATAACAAAAAAAATATTGGGGCTAAAAATGGATTTAATGAGTTATATTGATAAAGGTGGAGCTATAGTTTATATTTTAATAGCATTAAATATAATTGGGTTCACTATCATTTTATGGAAATTTTTCACACTTCCAAGAAAAAATGCAATCATTAGTAAAATAAAAAGTCGTGTAACTATTAACTCATCTGTATCTTCTCAAATTGAATATGAAGTAAAGAAATTAGAATCAGGTTTAACTATTATAAAAAACATCGCGATGGTTTCTCCCCTTTTGGGACTTTTAGGAACTGTAATTGGAGTTTATAAATCATTTGAAGCTATTACTCAAAATGGATTAGGCAATCCTACTATTTTTTCAAATGGTATTGGAATAGCACTTATTACTACAATTGCTGGTTTGATTGTTGCAATTCCTCATCAAATTGCTTACAACCATTTTATTGCTATGATTGATTCAATTGAATTAAAAGCTAAAAAAGAGATAGTTGGGCAAAACTAACATGAAAAGAAGAGAATCCTTAGGATTAGACTTAACACCTGTTATAGATGTTGTTTTTATTCTTCTAATATTCTTTATAGTTACCTCTGTTTTCAAAAAAGAAGAGTTAGCTTTGATGCTAGATTTACCAAAATCTAATGCTAAAGAGATGGAAATTCAAAAAGAGCAGGTATTTATAGAGTTAAGTCAAAACAAACTTGCAATAAAAGGGATTGAAGTATCTTTTGAATCATTAGAAGATAACTTAAAAGCAATAAAAGATAAAGAAAAACCCGTAATCGTGAGGATTGATAAGAAAGTAGAGTATGAAAGAGTTGTAAAAGTATTAGATTTATTACAAAAATATAACCTTTCAAACCTAGCATTAGTTACAAATGAAGAAAAGAAATAAAAAGAATTTGAAGAAATAATGAAAAAAATTCAATAAAAAAGTTTATTTTGTATTTTTTGTGCTATAATAACCACATTGAAAGATGGTTTAGGGTTCATCTATAGTTTATGTTTTTCTTGTAACGCTAGTTTTAAGTACACACTCAATCTAAAGAATTCTCAATTTTATATCTTCAACACTTTAGAAATGAAGTATATTTTAACAAAAAAGAAAAGGAGTTACAATGGCAACATTAGTAAACGGAACAGTAAAATGGTTTAATAGCGAAAAAGGTTATGGTTTTATCGAGCAAGATAATGGTGGAAAAGACGTTTTTGTTCATTACAGAAATATCAACAACACTGGTTATGGTAGAGTTTCATTAAATGACGGTCAAAAAGTTACTTTTGAAGTTGGTCAAGGTGAAAAAGGTTTACAAGCAGAAAACGTAACAGCTTTATAATTTTAGCTTTACTATTTAAAAAGGGAAAGAGTTTTACTCTTTCCCTTTTTTTTATGCTATTTTTCTTCTAATAAAGCATATTCTTCATCTGTAAAGATTCTTGACTTTGTAATAAATTGATAACCTAAGTCTATTTCTAGGGAAAATGAATTCCCAAAAGCAGATTTTTCAACTCTCACATCTATTGTAATATGAGAATGTTTAAAATATTCAAACTGATCTTTATCGATAAAAAATTCACATCCACAAATTTCACCTAATTTTACATTACGACTAGGAACATAAAAATCACCCTTTTCATAACACATGGGAGCAGTTCCATCACAGCAACCACCACTTTGATTAAAAACTAATTCACCATGTTCTGCTTTTAATTTTTCTATAACTTCAGCTGCAGCTGGTGTTACATCTACTCTTTTTATTGACATTTCAATATCCTTTATAAAGCAAAAAACCCATAGAATAAAATTCTATGGGTTTTTCTATTGTTTTTTAGAATTAAATCCTAAAAGAATCCTAATTTATTTTTATTGTATGAAGTTAAAATATTTTTTGTATGTCTATATGAATTTAACATCATCATATGTGTTTCTCTACCAATTCCTGATTTTTTGTATCCACCAAATGAAGCATGTGAAGGATAGATATGGTAACAATTTACCCAAACTCTACCAGCTTCAATTCCTCTTGAGAATTTATGTAATTGGTGAGCATCTCTTGACCAAACACCTGAACCTAAACCATAAATAGTGTCATTTGCAATTTCTAATGCTTCTTCTTCTGTTTTAAAAGTTGTAACTGCTAATACTGGTCCAAAAATTTCTTCTTGGAAGATTCTCATTTTATTGTGACCTTTAAATAAAGTTGGCTCAATATAATATCCATTTGGATTAGTTTCAGAATTATGAACATTTCCACCAATTAGTAATTCAGCACCCTCTTCTTTTCCTATTTTTATATATTCAGTAATTTTTTCTTTTTGACTTAATGAACATTGAGCACCCATCATACAATCTGTATCTAAAGGATTCCCTAATTTAATAGCCTTAACTCTTTCAAGTACTCTTGCCATAAATGGCTCATAGATTGATTCTTGAATTAATGCACGTGATGGACAAGTACAAACTTCACCTGAGTTAAATGCAAATAGAACTAAACCTTCAATTGCTTTATCAAAGAATTCATCATCAGCATCCATAATTGATTCCATAAAGATATTTGGAGATTTACCACCAAGTTCTAATGTTGAAGGAATAATATTTTCAGTTGCATATTGCATAATTAATTGACCAGTTGTAGTTTCACCTGTGAATCCAACTTTTTTAACTAATGGGTGAGTTGAAAGGAATTTACCAATTTTTCCACCTGCACCATTAATAATATTAATAACACCTTTTGGTAATACATCTTGTACTGCTTCCATTAATAATAAAATTGACATAGGAGTTGCAGATGCTGGTTTCATAACAACACAGTTTCCAGCAGCAATAGCAGGAGCTAATTTCCATGCAGCCATTAATAATGGGAAATTCCAAGGAATAATTTGAGCAACAACACCATAAGGCTCATGAATTTCTTGTGAAATTGTATTTTCATCTAAATCTGAAACTGTTCCTGATTCTGCTCTAATTACTGATGCAAAATATCTAAAATGATCAACAACTAAAGGAACATCTGCATTTAAAGTTTCTCTAATTGCTTTTCCATTATCTAAAGTTTCTGCAATTGCTAATTTTTCTAAATTAGCTTCGATTGCATCTGCCATTTTATTTAGTAAGTTACTTCTTTCAACAACTGAAGTATGTTTAAATGATTGAAATGCTTTATCAGCAGCTAGAATTGCAGCTTCAACATCTGCTTCATTTGATCTTGGAATTCTTGTTAAAACTTCACCATCAACAGGAGAAATGTTATCAAAATACTCACCACTTGTAGGAGCAAGCCATTCTCCACCAATGAAATTCTCATATTGAGTTTTGTATTGAGGTTTACTGTAAATCATTTTAATTTCCTTATTTTATTAATTTAATTTTTGGAAAAAGTGTTAAGTTTAAGAACTTATCTTTTCGCTTGATGAAATTCTACACGACATTTATAGCGTAAGTTTAGCATTAGTATAGCATGAGTATAGCGGTGCTAAGATTTGTTACAAATTCCCGTATTTTCGTACTTTTAATGAGTTTTTTTCCTTTGAAATTTTTAAAATATCTGCTACAATTTTTTTATGAAAACATATAATTACACACTTAACGATAAATCTTTAGATTCATTAATTGATTTTCCAGTTTTTGAAAAAGAAAAAAATATTTTAATTCAAATATTTTGTGGAGAAAAAAAAGATGTATTAGAAAAGATATTAAAAGAGATCACAAATAAATTGCCTCAAGCTATTTGTATTGGTTCATCAACAGATGGAGAAATTAATAATGCAGAAATTAGTATATTAAAAACTGTAATCTCTATTTCTACTTTTGAAAATACAACTTTAAAAACTACTCATATAGAAGAAAAAGATTCTTTTAAAAATGGTGCCTTACTTGCAAGTGAATTGTGCTGTGAAAATACAAAGTTATTACTTACTTTTACAGATGGTGATACTACAAATGGAGAAGAGTTCTTAAATGGAATTGCTTCTATTAATGAAAAGGTATTAGTTTCAGGTGGAATGGCTGGAGATAATGCACATTTTACACAAACATTTATTTCATCACAAAATAATATCTTAACACGTGGATCAGTTGGTGTTTCTTTTAATTCTGATATCTTAAAAGTTTACAATGCTTATAACTTCAATTGGTCACCAATTGGAATTGAACATGAAATTGAAGAAGTTGAGGGAAATAGAGTATATAAAATTTCAGGATTAACACCTTTGGATTTTTATGAAAAATATTTAGGCGAACATGTAGCTAGAACTCTTCCTGCAACAGGAATTGAGTTTCCTTTAATTGTTCAAAAAAACAATATTCCACTTGCTCGTGCTGTTATTGCAAAGCATGAAGATGGAAGTCTTAGTTTTGCTGGAAATTTATATAAAGGAGATATCGTTAAATTAGGTTTTGGAAATGTTGAATTAATGATGAATAATCCATTAAAGTCTTTATTTAGTAAATCTAAAATAAATAATACTGAATCATTTTTTATTTATGCATGTATGGCAAGAAGAAGATATATGCCAAATCTAATTGATACTGAAATTAGTCCTTTTTCCAAAATAGCTAGTACTTCTGGATTTTTCACATATGGTGAGTTTTATCATCATTATAGTCATAACGAATTGTTAAACCAAACATTAACTGTTCTTTCCTTAAGTGAAAAAGAAATCGAAGAAGAAGAAAAAGAAAATGAGGAAGAAAAAGAATCATCAACACTTAGTGATCATGCAAGAAGTTTACAAGCTCTAACTCATTTGATTCAACAATCTTCTGAAGATTATAATAAACAATCAAAAGAGTTAGAAAGTAAAAATATCTATGCACAAAATTTAATTACATCTCAAAAACAGTTTTTAAAATATGCAATTCATGAAACAAATACTCCATTATCTGTAATAATGGGAAATATTGATATGTTTGAAATGCAATTGGGAAAAAATAAATATCTTACAAATATTGAAATTGCAATGAAAAATATCTTTAGTATTTATGATGATTTGAGTTATCTTGTAAAAAAAGATCAAGTAAATAAAGCAACTCACACAATAAATTTAATAGATTTTATACGAAGTAGAATAGACTTTTTTACTCAAACTGCAATTAGATTTAAATCTAACTTTGAATTTATTCATGCAAGAGAAGAGATAATTATAAATTTCAATGAAATAAAACTTCAAAGAATTGTTGATAATAATCTTACTAATGCAATTAAATATACCCTTCCAAATGAAAAAATATACGTGATTTTAAAGGTCCATAAAAAAGATTGTGATTTAACAATAGAGAGTCGTTCAGCACAAATTCTTGATCCCCAAAAAATATTCGAAGAATATTATAGAGAAGAAGTTTCAAAAGATGGTTTTGGTCTTGGATTAAATTTAGTAAAAAGAATATGTAGTGAAGAAAATGTTGGGATAAAACTAGAATCAGGCGAAAATTGGGCCTCATTTACATATACATTTAAGGACGTATTATGAAAATATTATTAGTAGAAGATGACATTATGTTAAATGAAATGATTGCTGAATATATCACATCAACTGGACATATTATAAAAAGTGTAAAAACAGGTACAGAATCTTTACAGATTTTGGAAAAAGAGAAATTTGATTTGCTAATTTTAGATATAAATCTTCCTGATATTGATGGTTTTACTATTTTAGAAAAAATGCATGAACAAAAAAGAATGATTCCTACTATTTATATTTCTGCACTTATTG
Organism: Arcobacter acticola; assembly: GCF_013177675.1. NCBI lineage: Bacteria > Pseudomonadati > Campylobacterota > Epsilonproteobacteria > Campylobacterales > Arcobacteraceae > Arcobacter > Arcobacter acticola. The sequence goes on along the minus strand of NZ_CP042652.1, from coordinate 587,684 downwards.
ATATTGAAGATATTTCAAGAGCTTTTGATTTAGGCTGTTTTGATTACTTGAAAAAACCTTTTCATTTAAAAGAATTAACATTAAGAATCAATAAAATTTTAAAAACAAGAATAGTTCCTCAAACCCATAAAAGGTTATCAAAGCACTATAGTTTTGATTCAGAAAACATGACTCTTTTATACAATAATGAACCGCATATTTTACCAAAAAGACAACTTCAAATTATCGAACTTTTAGCCTTAAACAGAAGTTTAGTTGTTCAATACGATATGTTTAGAGATTATGTATGGAATGATGATTATATTGATAATGCAACTATTAGAGCTGAAGTAAATAGAGTAAAAACTGTTTTAAAAGAGGATTTCATTAAAAATATTCGAGGAAGCGGATATATGATTGAAAGACCTGAATAATTTTATTTAAAAGTCTTAACTTAATGAAAAGACTAAAATAAGTTTTTTTATAATAAAATCTTTTTTTACTAATAATTAAAAAAATCATAAAAATTAAAAATAGTGATTGGCCTATGAAAAAAAGAGATTTATTTATAATAGTTTATTGCATAATTATTGTTTTATCAGTTATGTATGCAACCCAACCACTTCAACCCCTTCTTGCAAAAGAATTTGATATATCTATAACAAAAGCATCTCAATTTACTGCAATTATAATGCTTTTTTTAGCAATATCTCCGATAATTTACGGATATATTTTAGAAAAAGTAAATGCCAAAAAGATGTTAATAAACTCTTCTATTATACTTTTTATTACTAATATATTTTTAGGATTATCAAGTTCTTATGAATTTTTCTTATTTTTTAGAACAGTAGAAGCCTTGGTTGTTCCTGCAATTTTAACTTCACTTATGAGTATCCTAGCAAATATAGATAAGGAAAATATAAAATTTAATATGTCCATTTATGTGGCATCAACTGTCTTTGGGGGACTTGTAGGAAGAATATTCTCAGGATTTATTGCAACTAATTTTTCTTATCAATTTGTATTTTATTCTTTATCTTTAGCTATTTTAGTTTCAATTTATTTTATCTCTAAATTATCATATGAAGGTGAAGCTACAATTGTAAAACCAAAAATAAATGATGTAACTGAAATATTAAAAGATAAAAGATTTTCAACAGTTTATATTTTGATGTTTTGTGTTTTTTTCGTTTTTGCAGGGGTTTTAAATATACTTCCTTTTAGAGTAAAAGAAATCTCATCTGATGTATCTGAATTTCAAATTTCTTTATTGTATTTGGGCTATGGAATGGGAATTTTAGTTTCTTTAAACTCAAGAAAGATTATCAAGTTTTTTAAAAATGAAATAAATACAGTTTTATTTGCTTTAGTTCTTTTTTTATTTATAACAATATTTTTAGTTATAAAAAATATTCTAATCTTATTTTTACTGATTTTCTTATTTTGTTTAGGAATGTTTACAGTTCATAGTGTAAGTACAGGATTAGCAAACTCTATGAAAGCATCTCAAAAATCACTAACATCTGGAATGTATTTAACATTTTATTATTTAGGTGGGGCTTTTGGTTCTTATATTCCATCTATTGTTTATGAAAAATTTGGATGGAATGCTGTGATATATATGTTTTGTATTATATTAATCATAAGTATGCTTTTACTTATAAGAAGAAAAAAACTATTTACTCATTTATAGTTAAAGGATTTACTTGGAAGTTATCACATTATTATTTGTTCTTAGCTCAATCATTATCATTTTAACTCCTGGACAAGATATGATGATGGTAATGTCTCAATCTATTTCACATGGTAAAAAAGCTGGAATTATAACTGCTCTTGGAGTTAGTTTTGGATTGTTAGGACATACTTTATTAGCAACAATTGGATTGGGTTCTTTACTTATGACCTCAACATGGTTATTTGATGTGATTAAATTTATTGGAGCTGCATATTTAATCTATATAGGTTATCAATTATTAGTAAGTAAAGAGCCTAAATTAGCCATAAAAACTCTTCCAAAAGCTTCATATAAGAAAATGTTTATACAAGGAGCTTTAACAAATATTATGAATCCTAAAATTGCCATATTTTATTTTTCATACCTTCCACAATTTGTCACTTTAAATGAAGGAAATCAATCTTTACAACTTTTTATTTTAGGAATTACATACGCAATATTAGCTTTTTTTATTAAAGCACCAATTGGTTTTATATCAGGAGTTTTGTCCCTTTGGATTAAGTCACGACCTATGGTTTTAAGATATATAAATAAAACAAGTGGAGTGATTCTTATAGGATTAGGTTTAAAATTAGCAACACAAGAAAGAGCGTAAAACCCTTTAAAATTTACATTACATAAAAGTTAAAGAATTTTTTCTATTTCTATAAAGAATTTTATCATCAGCAAAAACAACACTATCTTCTATTTTTTTATTTATAATTCCATGTTGCGGTGATTTTATACATACAGGATCAGCTGCATTCATATCACCTGTTAATGCAAACGCTTGACATCTACATCCTCCAAAATCTTTCTCTTTTTCATCACATGATCTACATGGTTCTTTCATCCAGCTATCTCCTCTAAAATAATTAAAAGCTGTTGATTCATTCCATATTTGCTCAATGCTAAACTCTTTTACATTTGGAAATGTAAGAGGCAGTGTATTTGCTGTATTACAAGGAAGTGCAATTCCATCTGGATTTATAGTTATAAATGTAGTTCCCCAACCATTCATACAGGCTTTTGGCCTAGTAGCAAAATAATCAGGAACAACAAAAAATACTTTCATATCTTTTCTTTTTTCTCTATAATAATTTGTAACTTTTCTGGCTTCTGTGATTTGTTCTTGAGATGGTAAAAGTGAATTAATATTTTTTAATGCCCATCCATAATATTGAATATTAGCAATTTCTAAATAATTTGCTCCTAATTTTTCCGCAAGCTCAATTATTTCTCCCACTTGATGAATGTTTTGTCTTGTGATACAAGTATTTATAATCAGCTGAAGTCCGGCTTCTTTCACCTCTTTTGCAAAAGCCATTTTTTCATCAAATGAATTTTTATTATTTGTAATTAAAGTCATAGTATCTCTATCATGAGATTGAATACCCAACTGAACTGTTTTAAGTCCTGCTTCTTTTAACTTAGCAACTATTCCTTTAGGAGCACCGACACCTGATGTTATAAGGTTTGTATAAAATTTTAAAAGATTTGCTTTTTCTACAATTTCAACTACATCTTTATTTAATAAAGGCTCACCTCCAGAAATCCCTAATTGAACAGCTCCCATAGCCCTTGCTTGCTCCATCACTCTAAACCAATCTTCTTTACTCATTGCATCTTTTGTACTTGCAAAATCAAGTTGATTATAACAGTATGCACACTCTAAGGGGCATTTGTGAGTTAACTCTAAAAGTATCCATAAAGGTGGTTTTATTTCATTATTCATAACATATCCAATTTCTATTTTTTGCTTCTTCTAAAAAGCTTTGTATATCTTGTGTTAAATCTTCAACTTCAAATTTTTCACATAAAATTTTATTTATACTTTTATCATCATTTTCACCCGTACAAAGTGCCAAAATTTCCCCTGCACTTTGATTTAGTTGAACCATTCCCTCAGGATAAAGCAATACATAACAGTTTTGTTTATCTTCCCATTGAAATTGAAAATTTGGATTTAATTTTATTTTTTTGTTTAAATTTTCCATGTTACCTACTTACAATTAAAATATGGTGGTCTTTTTAATTCATATGCTAAATATAAAGCATCGCACATTGTCCATAGAATATCAAGTTTAAACTGTAATATAGAAAAAGCTTTTTCTTGAAGTTCTCTTGTATTAAACTCTTCAAGTGTAATATTTAAACCATGTTGAACATCTCGTCTTGCTTCACTTAATCTTTTTTGAAAATATCTTAAACCTTTTTGCTCAATCCAAGGATAGTTATCTGGCCAAGTATTTAGCCTTTGTTGATGAATTTGAGGAGCAAACATTTCAGTTAATGAAGACATTGCAGCTTCTTTCCAAGGAGCATGCTTAGCAAAATTTACATAAGCATCAACTGCAAATTTAACAGATGGTAATAAAAATTTATGTGAAATCAAATCTTCTTTTTTAAGTCCAACAGCTTCACCTAACTCTAACCAAGCTTCAATTCCCCCACCAACACTATCATGGTCAAGTATTCTATCTATCCATTTTCTTCTATCTTCTAAACTAGGACAATTTGACATAATAGCTGCATCTTTAATAGGAATCATACATTGATAATAAAATCTATTTGCAACCCAACCTTGAATCTCTTCTTTAGTGCAAGAACCCTCATACATTCTTATATGAAAAGGATGATTTATATGGTACATACTTCCCATATTTCTAAGTTTTGTTTCAAATTCTTCTTTACTATAAGCTTCTTGCATTTTCTCTCCTTTTTATTAAGTGCTAAATTTAAATTTCTATACTCATACCATCATAAGATATTTCAATACCATGTGATATAAGTTCTTTATATTCAAGCGTTGATTCATCTAAGATAGGATTTGTATTGTTTATATGAATTAATATCTTTCTTGGTTTTTCTAAAGTATCTAAAACTTTTATTAAACCCTCTTCCCCATTTAATGGAATATGTCCCATTTCAGTTCCAAGTTTCTTTGAAAAATTTCCTTTTATCATTTCATCATTAGTCCAAAGTGTTCCTTCTAATAATAAAATATCAGCCTTTGCCATTTCTTCTAAGATATGCTCTTCAAGAACTCCAAGTCCAGGAAGATAAAAAAGTCTTTTTCCAGTTTTTTTATTTACAACTGTAACTCCAATATTATCGCCTTTTCTTGGCTTATCTCTATATGCTGAATAAGGCGGTGCATTTGAAATCAAAGAGTGTGCATAAAATTCATAAGAAGGCATCACTGGAATTTCAAATTTTGTTGTGCTATTTGGAATAATTTCATGCCAAAAAGTTCCGCCACCATCCCAATGTTTTAGCATTTTCATTAAAGGGAAAGATGTATTTAACTCTTCATTTACTTCTTTTGTGCAATATATTTGATGAGGACATCCCTCTCTTAACATCAAAAGTCCAGTTGTATGATCAATTTGAGCATCGTTAAAAATAATAGCTTTTATTTTTGTTTCTCTTGTTTTTGTAGGATGTAAAAAAGGTGAGTTATGAATTTGCTCTAAAATATCAGGAGAGGTATTAAATAAAACCCAATTTTCTCCATCTTCACTAACAGTAATTGAACTTTGTGTTCTTCTTTTAATTGTAGGTTTGCCTTCTCTATAACCCTTACAGTTATGACAATTACAATTAAACTGAGGAAGTCCTCCTCCTGCACTTGAACCTAAGATTTCTATTTTCATATTATTCCTAACTCTTTTTATAATTGAATCTATCTTTTATAAACTCAATAATAAAAAGAGCAAGAAAGGAAATAATCCCTTTCTTGCTAATTAAAACTTACAATTAAGACCTATTATTCATGACAAATATACATTGTCACTTCAAATCCGAATCTATTATCAACGAACATTGGTTTTTCCCATTTCATAATATTGCCCTCCTTTCATAAGATTTACATAAATCTATTTAGATTTATGTAGTTTAAATACGTGAACTGTTCCACCTTGATTTATGTTTTTGATTTGTTTTGCAACTTCTCCACCCCATAAAGGTACAGCTCCACCCCAACCTGAAACGATTGAGATAAATTGTTCACCATTTTGTTCCCAAGTAACAGGAGACCCAACGATTCCAGAACCAACTTGGAATGTATACAAGATTTCACCTGTTTCATCATCAAATGCTAATAATTTACCTTCAGGAGTTCCTGTAAATACAAGTCCACCAGCAGTTGTTAAAACTCCACCCCATAATGGTGCAGGGTTTTTATATTCCCATTTAACTTTTCCAGTTAATGGCTCGATTGCTTTTAAAGAACCAATATGGTCTTCAAATATTGGCTTGATTGTAAATCCAGCACCTAAGTAAGCAGCACCTTTTTTATAAGAAACAGGTTGATTCCAAATATCCATTCCCCACTCATTAGATGGAACATAGAAATTTTTTGTTTTTTGTGAATAAGCCATTGGCATCCAGTTTTTAGCTCCCAAGAATGCAGGAACTGCAAACACTGATGTTCCTTTAGACTCAGCTCCAGGATTTCCAGGTCTTCCCTCTTCTACATAAAGTGGTCTACCATCTTTTCCAATACCAGTTGCCCATGTAATATTCGAAACAAATGGGTTTGCAGTAACAAATTTACCATTAGTTCTATCTAATACATAGAAGAATCCATTTCTATCAGCAGTTGCTGCTAGTTTTTCTATTTTTCCATCTTTATTTGTATAATCAAATGAAATTAATTCATTTACACCATCAAAATCCCATCCATCATGTGGAGTTGTTTGAAAATGCCAAACGATTTTCCCAGTATCAGGGTCAAGTGCTAATCTTGAAGATGAATATAAGTTATCCCCTGGTCTTAAATGTGAATTCCAAGGAGCTGGATTTCCTGTACCCATAAAGATTAAGTTAGTATCAGGGTCATAAGTTCCACCTAACCAAGTAGCAGCTCCTCCTGATTTCCATAAATCTCCAGGCCAAGTTTTACCAGCTTCTCCACCAGTTATTCCATTTTCTTTCCCATTTAAGTAACCCATATGACCTTCAACAGTAGGTCTAGTCCATACAAGTTCACCTGTTTTAGCATTTCTAGCTTCAACTTTTCCAACAATACCAAACTCACCACCTGCAACACCTGTAATTACCATATCTTTTACAATCATAGGAGCAGCTGTTATTGAGTAACCATCTTTATACTCTTCTACTTTTTTCTTCCAAACTACATTTCCAGTTTTTCTATCAAGTGCAACTAATTTTGCATCAAGAGTTCCAAAAATAACTAAATTATCATAAATAGCAACACCTCTGTTGATAACATCACAACAAGGTAAAATTGCATCAGGAAGTTTTGCATCATATTGCCAAATTTCTTCACCATTTGCTATATTAATAGCAAAAACTCTAGAGTAAGAACCTGTAACATACATTACACCATCTTTGATAATTGGTTGAGATTCTTGTCCTCTTTGTTTTTCACCACCAAAAGAGAAATTCCACACAGGAACTAAATCTTTAATTGTTTTTTTATTAATTTGTTCAAGAGTTGAATATCTTTGACCTTGTTGTCCTAAACCATAAGTTAAAACATCTTCTGTAGACTTCGCATCATTTGAAATTTCAGTATAAGTAACTGGATTGTATGATGGTTCTATAACCTTACTTGTGTTACTATTTGCTTGAGCGCTAATTAGGGCACAAAGTGTAACGGCAGCGGCACTAGTTAGTAGCTTTTTTTTAATCATTTTCTCTCCTTAATTATTGTCTTAGCAAAAGTATACATGACATTTATAGCCTAAGTTTAGCCATGACTTACTTTTTTTGATTTAAACCCTACAAAGGCCATTATTAGGCTAATTACAAATGAAATTCCTAAAATTAGAAAGATTTCTAGCTCAAATTTTTCATAAAGTGAGAATCGTATAGCCTCTACAATATAAGTAAATGGATTATAAGAGGAGATATTAAACAAAAGAAGTGATGAATCTTTTATTTTCCAAAGTGGATAAAGTGCAGAACTTAGAAAAAACATAGGGAAAATCACAAAATTCATAACCGTTGCAAAGTTTTCCAACTGTTTTATAACCGATGAAATAAAAAGGGCAAAAGCATTTAAAATAATAGATGAAACTATAATAATAGGTATAGTTAAAATAATAGCTATATATGAAATATCAACACCATAAAGAATTGCAACTATTAAAAAAGTAATAGCTTGTAAAGTTGAAACAATTGCTGTTGCAAACATTTTACAAAATAGTAAATAGTTTCTATTTATATAAGAAGTTAAAAGTATTTTCATACTTCCCATTTCTCTATCAAATATCATAGTTAGTGAGCTTTGCATTCCATTAAAAAGTAAAACCATTCCAACAAGTCCTGGAACTATATATGTTTCATAAGTTATATAAGTTTCATAGGGAGGAATAATTGCAAGACCTAAAGCAGTTTTAAATCCAACTGAAAAAATAAATAGCCATAAAAGTGGTCTAACAAGAGCTGAAAAGAATCTACTTTTTTGTTTTAAAAATCTTATTAGCTCTTTATAAACAATTCCTTTCATACAATATATATATTTTTTCATTTTCTACCTTACTAAATAGTTGAAAGTTTCAACTAAGTTTTCTTTTTTGTGTTTAGCAATAATATTTTTTACAATTCCTGATTCTATGATTTTCCCTGTTTTAATTAAAGTTACATTATCATCTTCTTCAATTTCATCAAATAAATGAGTAATCCACAATACAGATATGTTTTTTGTAAGAACAAGCTGTCTTACATACTCCAAAATATCAAATCTGCTTTTTAAATCAAGTCCAACAGTTGGCTCATCAAGTAAAAGTAATTTTGGTTTATTTATTAAAGCTCTTAAAATTTCAACTCTTCTTCTATGACCTCCATTTAAATTTCGTACTTGAGTATCTAAATGATTTTCTAGTTCAAGTTTTTTGATTTCATCTTCTATTGAAAAAAGTGTTTGTTTGAAATCAAGACCTTTTAAAGAACCATAATAATAAAGGTTTTGTTTTACAGTTAAATCTAAATCCAAAGTTGGTTCTTGGAAAACAATTCCAATATCTTTTAAGGCATTTGAGTAATCTTTTATTGGAAAGTTATTGATAGATATTTCTCCAACTACAAGATTTTGTAATCTTGTAATTAAAGAAAAAATTGTAGATTTACCAGCACCATTAAGTCCTAATAAAACGCTAAAAGTTCCTTCTTCAATAGAAAAATTGATATTATCTAAAACCTTTTTCTTTCCGTAGGAAAAATCAATATGATTTATTTCTAAAATATTTTTTTTCATTCTACTTACTTGGAATTACGGCTAATCCCCAAGGATATCGCCCAACTGGTATTGTTTTTTCAACTTTTAAAGAATCAACATCAATAACAGATACATCTCCACTTACACCATTTGTAGTATAAAGTTTTTTTTCATTTTGTGCAAAATCAAGCATCCAAACTCTTTTTCCAACTAATAAATATTTTATAACTTTAAAAGTTTTTGCATCAACAACAGCTACATGATTTGCAGGCCCAAGTGCTACAAAAGCATATTTTCCATCAGATGTTAGTTTTATACCAACTGGTTGAATTAAGTCTTTGAAGATTCCTGGAATTTTAAAAGAAACTTTTCCAATACTCTCTTTTGTTGTAGAATCAACTATCATAACAGTTCCACCAATCTCACTTGAAGCCCAAACTCTATCACCACTTTTTGTAAATTCAATATGTCTTGGTCTTTGATCAACTAATGTATTATGAATAATCTTTTTTGTTTTTGTATCAATCCAGTGTAAAAAGTTTGATGTTTCAGTTGTATTAATAGCAACAGTTCCATCTGGACTTACAGCCATTCCCTCAGGCTCAACACCAACTTCAATTTGAGTAACAACACTTCTATTTACTGTATCAACAACTGTTACAATTGCATCATCTTCATTTGATACATATAGCTCTTTTCCATCAGGAGTTAAAGCAAACTGCTCAGGATCTTCACCTGATGGTAAGTTATGTATGATTTTTTTTGTTTTTAAATCTAATACTTGAACTGTATCATCATCACTTGCACAAATATATAATTGAGTTTTATCATTGTTTAATAATATTCCTCTTGGTCTTTGACCTACTTTTATAGTTTCTGTTACTTTATTTGTAAGTGAATCAATAACAGAAATAGTATTATCTTTTTCATTTGATACATAAATAGTATCTGCTAATAATATTGAGCTTGAAAGAATAGCTGCTGTAATAATTTTATTTTTCATAAATTTCTCTCCAATTTTATTTTGATGAATTCTATACTACTTTTATAGCTTAAGTTTAGCGACTATTTTTGCTAAACTCAGGCTATAAATATTTTATATAATCCATCTAAACCATAAAAGGACAATAAAATGAAAATCCTGATATCTATTCTATTTTTATTAAGTATTGTAAATGCAGATATTTTAAATGTAAATATCTTATATTTAGAGCAAAAAATCCAAAAACCACCTGTTTTATCAAATATAATTGAAGAGCCTGAAGATTTAGGAATTAAAGGTGCACAAATTGCAATAATAGATAGTAATAAAAGTGCGAAATTTTTAAATCAAAATTTCACTTTAGAAAGCAAAATATCTTTTGATGAAAATGAGTTAATCAAAACTTTTGAAGAGTTTATCAAAAACAAAAATAGCTATGTTTTATTAAATGTTGAAGATTCACTTTTAGAGAAATTACTTAAAAATCCCCTTTCAAAAGATGCCTTATTAATAAATGCAAGTAGCCAAAATACAAACTTGCGAAAAACTATTTGCCAAAATAACCTTCTTCACACAAGTGCAAGTAATGCTATGCTTTATGATGGATTAGTTCAGTTTTTAGTAAAAAGAGACTTTAAAAAGATATTTTTATTAAGTGGAACAAATCCAAAAGACTTACAAATAAAAGAGGATATTAAAAGAGCTGCCAAAAAATTTGGGGCAAAAATTGTTGTTGAAAAAGAGTGGGATAATAATAGTGATATAAGAAGAAAAGCCACTGATGAGTTTCCGGTATTTACTCAAGCTAAAGATTATGATGTAATTTTACTTGCTGATTATTATGGTGATTTTGGAGAGTTTGTATATTTTAACTCTTGGCTTCCAAGACCAGTTGCTGGAACGCAAGGACTAACTCCTGTTTTATGGCATAAAGTAATAGAACAATGGGGAGCTGCTCAAATGCAAAGTAGATTTGAAAAATTCTCTTCAAGATGGATGGAATCAAGGGATTATTCAAATTGGTTAGCAATAAGAACTATAATTACAGCTATTTCAAAAACAAAAACAGCTGATTTAAAAACAAATCTAGATTATATTTATTCAGATGATTTTGATGTAGCTGCTTATATGGGAAGGAAACTATCTTTTAGGGAGTATAATGGACAAGTTCGAATTCCTATATCTTTAGTTCAGCCAAGAGCATTAATATCAACTTCTCCACAAGTTGGTTTTTTACATCCAATTACAGACTTAGATACCTTAGGAATCGCTCCATTTGAAATGGAATGTAAAAAATGAAAAAGAGTTTTTTATTAATTCTTTTTTTATGCTCTTTTTTAAGTGCAAATTATGAAATAATAGAAAATGAAAATCTTTTTTTAGTAAAAACACATAATACAAGTTTTAAAGAAAATTTATTAAATCTAAAAGATGAGATAAATTTTCAAGGTTTTACTATTGTATATGAATTAAACCTTGCAAAAGCCACAAATGAAGTGGCTCAGATTCTTGAAAAAAAAGGTATTTTAAAAGAGGGAATAAATCTAGGTATTTGTAAAAGTAGCTTTACTTTACAAATGGTGGAAGAGAATTTTCATAATATAAACTACTGTCCACTTGCTATTTCAATATATGAAAAAGATAATAAAAATTTTATCTCTTATAAATTTTATAAACCCTTTAAAAAAGATGACCAAATAGCTAACAAAATCAATGAAACATTAAAAAACTTGATTATAAAAAGTGTAGAATAAAAGTTTTTAATATGCTTCATTTAAAACTATTCTTCATTACATTTTAATTAAGTTTATTTTACATAAGCCATTTAATTCCTGTATTTTTTTCAGAAATATCCCATAACTTTAAAGCAATTTTTCTATCAAAAACAAATGATTCTACTTTACATTCTCCCACTGGCCCAATCCAATTCATTCTTCCCGTAGGACCATAAAAAGCCTGCTCATTAAGACACTCTTCTGTGGCACACATTAATTCTGGATAAGCGCCTTTTAATGCTGTTTGTACCATTGGTGTCAATACCATCAATGACCACACAAACCTTGTAATTGAATTGACATTTTCATTAATAAGTGATGTTTTAGAAGCTCCTGGATGACAAACATAAACTTTTACATTTGCATTCGCTTCTTTTATTCGATTTTGTAATTCATAGGCAAAAATCATTTGTGCTAGTTTACTATGACAATAAGTATTATTAGGATGATAATTCTTATTCCAATTCATATCTTCAAATTTAATGGTTTTTAATCCCATTTTATATCCTAGGCTACTCACAACTACAATTCTTCCATTTGAATTATTTATTTTATCAAATAATAAGCCACATAAAAGAAAATGTCCATAATGATTAACAGCTATTTGACTCTCAAAGCCATCGCTTGTAAACACTTGTTTTGAAACTTGTGCAATTGCGGCATTACAAATTAGTGCATCTATTTTTTCTATACTATTATTAATAATATTAGCTGCACTCCTTACTGATTCTAAAGAGGCAAGATCTATCTTAATAAACTCAATATCTGCATCTTTAAATTGTAGTTTAATTTGATGAATTGCATCATTCACTTTTTTAGCATTTCTTGAAAGTATAACAACTTTTGCACCTTTTGAAATTAAAACTTTTGTTGCTTCAAAACCTGCACCTGTATTTGCTCCAGTAATCAAGTAAGTTTTACCCTTTAATGAACATAAACGTTTGGGTGTCCATCCCTCTTTCCCAAATATATTCGCCTCTATTTTACTCATTTAATTCCTTTAAAATATTATTCTTAAATTCTAACAAGTAATAAAATCTATAGATATATCATTTATCTTAAAAGCTTGCACAAAAATATCAATTGAATTAGTTTTATATATTATAATTGGATTTAATTGTTATAATTATCTAAATAAGGAGATTTTATGTTAAAAGATAGAATAAAAGAACTTGGGATAAATGAAGGAATAAATAAAACTGGAATCCAAGGTATTGAAATATTTAAAATATCCACTGCCTTTTCTAAAATTAACACCATTTTACCAGCATCTATTTGCATTATCTCTCAAGGAAGTAAAAATCTATATTTAGGGGAAGAAAAATATACTTACAATGAAAACTCTTATCTAATAGGTACTATAAAGATGCCTGTAAAATCAGAACTTATTAATAGTTCTCCTGAAAACCCTTGTCTTGGAATAATTATTAATCTTGATGTAAATATCATCACTGAACTTCTAAAAATTTTTGATGAACTTAAAGATTGGCAATATGAAAAAAAAAGTAAACAAATAATCACTATTTCACCTATGAATAAGGCTATTGAAAACTCTTTAGAAAGGCTACTAAATATATCAAGTAATCAAATGGATATAAAAGTATTAAGTAAATCATTTATTAGAGAATTTTTTTATGAAATATTAAAAACTCCACAAGGACATATATTAAGAAATAGTGTTCAACATCATACTAAAGTACATGAAATGGTACCTACGATAAAATATTTGGAGCAAAATTTTCAAAATGATATTACAATAGATGAAATAGCAAAATTTGCAAGTATGAGTGTAGCAACTCTGCACAAAAATTTTAAAAAAGCTACATCTTTATCACCAATACAATTTATAAAACAATTACGTCTACATAATGCACATTCACTACTAATGTCTGGATATAATGCAAGTAATGCAGCTTTTGAATCAGGCTATACAAATTCTGCTCAATTTAGTAGAGAGTTTAAAAGACTATTTACCTACTCTCCAAGAGATATAAAAAATATTTAATTAGAAATTAGATAAAAAGGTAGTTAGCAAATTCTTTTAAAAAAGTGTAGAATAAAAGAAATTTCTATACACTGTGATTTTAAATGGAGATAAATATGAATAACAAAAACATACCACTATCCGTATTAGATTTAGTTCCAGTAGCAGATGGTTTCTCAATATCACAAGCCATAGAAAATAGTACAAAACTAGCTCGGGCTGTTGAAGAGTTTGGATTTACTAGATATTGGGTTGCTGAACATCACAATTTTAGTGGAATAGCAAGTGCTGCAACTTCTGTAATTTTAAGTTATATTGGAGCAAAAACCAATAAAATCAGAATTGGTTCAGGTGGAATCATGCTTCCTAATCATGCACCATTGGTTATTGCTGAACAATTTGGAACATTGGAGTCTTTATATCCAAATAGAATAGATTTAGGTTTAGGAAGAGCGCCAGGAACCAATAGACAAACAATGCTGGCTTTAAGACGAGATCCAAATAATGACGGCTCAGACTTTCCTATGATGCTTAAGTATTTACAATACTATTTATCAAATGAAGCAGGAAGTAAAGGAGTAAAAGCAATACCTGGATATGGCTTAGAAATACCAATTTGGCTACTTGGTTCTAGCACTTTTAGTGCTTCCTTAGCTGCACAAAAAGGTTTACCTTTTGTTTTTGCCTCGCATTTTGCACCTGATTCAATGGATGATGCAGTAAAAATATATTATGCGAACTTCAAGCCATCAAAACAACTAAAAGAGCCTTATGTAATGATTTGCATAAATGTAATATGTGCTCAAACAAATGAAGAAGCTCAATATTTAGCCACAAGTGAACTTCAAAAGTTTCTTTATTTACATAGAGGTGATGATAAACAATTACAAAAGCCAACAAAAGATATGAATAGTTTATGGGAAAATTGGGAAGAAAAAAGCATAAGACATAAAACAAGAGAATCAATATGGGGAACTCCACAAGTTGTCAAAGAAAGACTTGAAAGTTTAATTGATAGAACTGGCGCAAATGAAATAATGATAAATTGTATGGTACATAATCCAGAAGATAGAATAAAATCTTATGAGCTGATTTCGAAAGTTTGGTTTGAGTGATATTTTGGAAAGTATCTAGCCTTAAATAAAGCTACTTCTAAAATTTATCTTTAAGTTTTATATAATTTACTTATAAAAAGTGTAAATTCAGTATAATAAATTAACTAGTTTTAAGGAGTAAAAAATGCTAATAACACTTGATATTAAAAATGAAAGCAAAAAAGAGAGTTTTTTAAATTTTTTATCTACATTGGATTATATTGAAATAAAATCTCAAGAAGAAGAAAAACAGCCTAATTCTAAAAAAGACAAATTTAATGAATTTGCAGGATTATGGGAAAATAAAAATATAGATTTACAAACTATCAGAGAAAAAGCTTGGAAATAATTTTAGATACAAATATTTTAATTGAAATATTAAAAAACAATAAACAAACCATAAAAGAAGTAGAAGAATATGATATTCACTATATCAGTGTAATTACAGCTATGGAGCTTTTTTATGGTGCTTTTAATAAAATGGAACTTCAAAAACTAAAAAAATTCATTGAATTATTCAATATAATTCCTATTGACGAAAGCATTTCAAGTATTGCTAAAGAATTAGTATACAAATATGCGAAGAGTCACTCTTTGGATATTCCGGATAGTCTAATAGCTTCAACTGCTTTAAAAATTAATTTGCCACTATTAACCTACAACAAAAAAGATTTTAAATTTATTGATAATTTGATTTTATATTAAGACTTTCTCAAAATAAAAATTCTCTTAATGTGGAGAATATCTTACTTTCTGTCAGCTTTTTAAGAAATTTATGAAAATATACAAATCAATAAAAAGACCCAAATATTTTGGGTCTTTTATTTTTTAGAAATTAATTTCAACTGCAGCTACTACTGTATGCATATCTTCTAAAGAACTTTCATCAAAAGTACCTAGAGCATATCTTAAGCTAAGTTCAGCACTTTTATTAAGTTTGTAAGATAATCCTGCATCATATTCTGTGATTTTTAAATCTTTGTTGATACTACTAAATGTTGCATCTTTAATAATATGCTGAGCTAAATTTGATTCTAGTGTTAAATCATTTGTTAAATCATATTCTAAATTTAAAGCTACAATTGTAGTATCTCCATATTTACCAACTCTATCAAGAGAAGCTGTTCCATAATCATCATTTGTTAAATATGTAACTGGTAAATCTGCACCTGAAACATATCCATCTTTTGTAGTAAGTGCAGCAAATCCAATATTTAGATTATCTATTTGTTTAGCAACTTTTAAATAAGCTCCTAACATTTTTTCATCAATTTGACCTGCTGTTGAATTACTTCTATCACCTACTCTTTTTTCTATTTGTGTTTGAATATCTAAACCTGCAACTTCACCCATTGCAAAGGCATTAAACATATGACTTGTTGCATCATTGAAAATTCCTGAAGATGTAGCTGTTTCTGTATTATTCCTGACTTTCTCATTTTTATCAAAAATCAATTTTTCTAAAAGTGATATCCCTTATTAAAGGGCTTTATAGACTATAAAATTCATAAAAGTGTGTGTCCTATAGTCTAAAACCTGCTACAATTTTAGTATGAGTTTACATATTAGACAGAAGAAAAATAGTAGTGGAACAATCAGTATTCAGATTATCGATAGAGTTCATAGGAAATATAAGGTTATAGAAACTATTGCTTGTGTAAAAAATGATTTAGATTTACAAATTTATTTAGATGTTGCAAATAAACGTTTAGAAGAACTGCGTCAACAAATGTATCCTACTTTATTTGATGAAAATAAAAATGAAGAGTTAATATTCATAGAACTTGGAAATAATGATTTAATACCAATAGGTGATGAATTAATCTATGGAAAATTATTTGAACGATTGGGATGTTCTAGTGTAGATTTGGATTGTAAAAGACTTCAGATGTTTAAAAATCTTGTTGTATCAAGATTACTGTATCCTGGTAGTAAATTATATTTGATTGATTATCTTGAATATTTTAAAAAAGAGAGTGTAGATAAAAATGCTATCTATAGATTTTTAGATACACTTTATGAAGAGAATTTAAAACTACAAATTGAAAAATGTGTATTTGATCATACTTATGCAAAAATGAACCAAACTATTGCATTTACATTTTATGATGTTACAACCCTGTACTTTGAATCTGAGAGTGAAGACGATCTTAGACGTATTGGATTTAGTAAAGAGGGTAAATTAGCACGTCCTCAGATACAACTGGGATTGTTTACAACACTACAAGGATATCCATTAAGCTTTGAGGTTTATGAGGGTAATAAATATGAGGGACATACTTTAGTTGATGTACTTAAAAAGTTTCAAAATAAATTTCAATTAAAAAATAAACCTGTAGTTGTAGCTGATAGAGGAATGCTAAACAATAATAATCTAGTATATCTTGAAAATAATGGATATAAATATATCCTTGCAGCCAAAATAAAAAATATATCAAATGATTTAAAAGAGCAAATATCAAACTTGATATTTTTAAATGATGGAGTAACTCATACACTTAAATTTAATAAAGATATACCATATACTGATGAGAATGACAATAAACAATCCATAAATATCAATCAAAGGTTAGTTCTTTCATATTCAACGGCAAGAGCTAAGAAAGATAAACATAATAGAGATAAAGCACTTGAAAGATTAAAGAAAAAAATTGAATTCTCAAAATCTATCACAAAAAAAGATTTAAAACTATCATACTATGCTAAATATCTTAACATCGATGATCATAAATGTGATATCACTTTTAATATCAATAATCAAAAAGTTGATAATGATTCAAAATTAGATGGTATAAAAGGTTTTATTACAAATGATTTTACACTAACACCAAGTGAAATTATAGAACACTATAATAATCAATATGCAGTAGAACAAGCATTTAGAATATCAAAAACTGATCTTAAAATCAGACCCATATACCATAGGCTAGAAACCAGAATAAAGGCTCATATTCTTATTTCATTTGTATCATACTCAATTTATAAAGAGTTTGATTCAAAACTTAAAGAAAATAATATTAAATTTAAATTCTCACAAAAACTTTTAAGAGATATAATTAAACATATGTTTGCACTTAGAACAAATGGAAAATTAGTCTACTTGAAATTTGATGAAATTCAACAACAAGTTTATAATGCAATTAAAAATAGTTAAAAAGTGTGTGTCCATATGAGAAAGTCAGGAGAAGCTGTTCCATAATCATCATTTGTTAAATATGTAACTGGTAAATCTGCACCTGAAACATATCCATCTTTTGTAGTAAGTGCAGCAAATCCAATATTTAGATTATCTATTTGTTTAGCAACTTTTAAATAAGCTCCTAACATTTTTTCATCAATTTGACCTGCTGTTGAATTACTTCTATCACCTACTCTTTTTTCTATTTGTGTTTGAATATCTAAACCTGCAACTTCACCCATTGCAAAGGCATTAAACATATGACTTGTTGCATCATTGAAAATTCCTGAAGATGTAGCTGTTTCTGTATTATTTTGTAAATAAACATATCTTCCACCAACTAATAGTTTATCAATTGTAACTTGTCCACCTAAACCATAAGCATCAAAGTCACCTGTTCCTGTTCCGCTTGAATTTGCACCTAAAAATGTATTTTGGTCTTCATTAGAGCCTTCAACCGCTTTAAAATCAAAGGCATATAATAAAGTATTTTCAATAGGTGTATAACCTAAAAAAGCTAAATCGATTTTATCCCCATTTGAACCATAAAAAGGCGTACCATAAGTATCATTTACTCGTCCAGCTAATAAAAATTTGTTCTCATGAAAAGGTACTAAGACAGTTGCTTCATCCCATGTAAATGTATCATCATCATTGTTTCCCCAAGCATCATTTTTAAGCTCAATCCTTGTGTGAACAACAACATTTTCTAATGTTGTAAAATCTAAATTAACTCTGATTTTTGAGTCTATTACTTGTTTATCTTTTTTTACAGTATCAGTATCACCTTTAACAGATATTCCTCTAACATCAGCGTCACCATAAATTTTCAAATCCGATACTAATTCAACATTTCCTGCCATTGCAGATGTAAGTGCAAGGGATGCAGCTAAACTCAATAAACCTAATTTTTTCATCTTCAGTCCTTAAATAATTTTTTACTAGAATTTACTTAAAAACAAATTCCGTATTCGTTATTATATCAACTGCTTATAGCTTACAAATAGCCCTTAAATAGCATATTTATAGCGTTTATATAGCCTGAGAATAGCACTTCATAAAAATTATTTTATTCAAGGATTTTTAATGATATTTCCCAAACTCCTTATATGTTTTATCCTCAAACATAATAAATACTTGTTTTTCTTCTTTTTCATTTTCATAAGCAGGAAGAGATAATCCAATTGCATTTTTTGGAATATTTTTAAAAAAATCTTTTATAGCAAGACTTGGAACATTTCCTTCAAATACATATTCATTTAATATTGAAGTATTACATGATTGTATTTCGTGGGGAATTCCTATTTGTTGTTTTAAACCTTTTACATCTGTTAGTGAAACAATTTTTACCTCATCAACTTCTTTATTAATATCATCTAACCAAGATTGTGGACAAGTGCTTGTTATTGGTTTATATACTTCCATAATTTGATTTTGTGAATATAAAGACACAGTAAGTAGTGCGCTTAAAACAATTTTTTTCATAGGAATCCTTCTAATATATGTGGGTGTTTTTCTAAAATTTCATTTTTTATTTCATCTATTTTTTTTAGATTAAACTCTTGATTATTAAGATTTTTATATTCAAGAATTTGATTTGCAGGATTTTTACTAAAAAACAAAATTCTATTTGATAAATAAATAGCTTCACTTAAATCGTGAGTTACAAGAATAACTGTTGTATTAAATTTTTTACACAAATTTAAAAAATCTTTTTTAAGTGAAGTTGCAGTTGGATAATCAAGTGAGATAAAAGGCTCATCTAGAAATATCACCTTTGGTTTATTTATAAATGCTCTTACAAATGATACTCGTCTTGCCATTCCACCTGATAAGTTTTTTGGATAAATATCTAAAATATCATTTAATCCTACAATATTCAATAATTCATTTATTTGATTTATATCTTTTTCTTTTGAGATTATCAAAAGATTTTCTTTTACAGTAAGCCAAGGAATTAGCCTATGGTCTTGAAAAATAAAACCTATATTTGAAGATGAGATAGTAACTTTTCCATTAAAATCTTTATCCAAAGAAGAAGCTATATTTAAAAGTGTAGTTTTCCCACAACCTGATGGCCCAATAATAGATAAAAACTCACCTTCATTAACCCTGATGTTGATATTTTCTAATATTTTTTTATCTTGATAAAACTTATCTTTTATATGTATATTTATCATATTATCTCCATCTTCTCATTTTTATTTCTAATGGATTTAAAAGTATTTTTTCTATTAAAATCACAATAAAAATAAAAGCAAAAGAGTATGCAAAAATAGAAGTAATATCAAAATCTTGGAAAAACAGAGCAATTTGAAAACCAACTCCATCACTTCTTCCTAATAACTCTACTACTAAAACTATCTTCCAAACCAATGAGATAGTAAGTCTTGTTGTTGCCATTATATATGGATAAATTTGTGGTAAATATATTTTTCTTATAATATCTTTTTTAGGGATTTCATAAATTTTGGCCAAATCTAAATACTTTTTATCCATAGATTTTATTCCCTCTCTAATATTTACAATTATTATTGGAACTTTATTTATAATAACAGCTAATATTGCAGAAAAATCTGTTAATCCAAACCAAATATAACAAATTATAATTGTCACAAGCGCTGGCATATTTAATCCAATTATCAAAAAAATATCTAATAAAGAGTCAATTTTTGGAAATAATCCCATAATAATTCCAAAAAAAACTCCAATAATCATAGCAATTATAAAAGCTATAAATACTCTTTGTAAAGTAATAGATACATGAAAAATCAAATCTTTATTTAAAAGATGATTAAAAAAACTTCTTAATATATCCACAACAGATGGAAATACATCTGTATTTGCTAATATAGAAATTGATTGCCACAATATTATAAATATAAGTATTGATAAAAATTTATTAGAATTATTCATGATATTTTTTTAAACTATTTTGAATCAAAATTCCAAAATATACTATTATCTAAAGAAGTACTATCTTCAACAAATTTTTCTCCACCCTCTTTTAAAAGTATTTTAAATACCTTTTGTAAATCACCTATACTGTTTTCATCAAACTCTTCAATAATTCCTTTTTTATAACCATTTTTCAAAGCTTCAAACTCTTTATCATTTTTCACACTCATTTGCTCTTTTATTCTATTCCACTCTTCATCACTGTTTTTTAGTATTTCTTTACTCTCTTTTGAAGCTTTTAAAAATGCATTTATTAAATCTTTATTTTCATTTGCAAATTTTGTATCAAAAGTCCATCCCACAAAAGAAACATCTTTTTGAATATCTAACTCTTTTAATATTTCACTTATTTCTATTAGTGCTTTGATATTTTTTGATTCTAATTTTGCGTTAAAATGCCAAAAATTAATTGCTGCTTGCAAAGAATCATCTTGCATTTTTTTATATAAAATTGGAGCAGATGCAAATAAAGGATTTACAATATCTTTTAAATCTATATCATATTTACTTTTACTATATGCTCTAAATAACAGCCATGTTTTATCATAAACACCACCTGCAATTCCTAAATGCTTACCTTTTAAATCAAGTAAAGTATTGATATTGCTATTTTCATTTACAAGTAAAGTACCTGTTGCTTTTGAGTAAGGGTAAAAACTAAAATTCTTTCCCTTTGCTTTTTGTGTATTTACCCAAATCCAATCATTTACAATCATATTTACATCTTTTGATTGCAAAGATACTAATTGAGCATTTTTAGAAGCTAGTTCTACTACATCTAAATCAAAACCATATTTCTTATCTAAGTTATGATGTTTCAAAACATCTAACTCCCAATTTACAGTTCCAAAGGCTAAAACACCTATTCGTAAATTTTCTTGAGCCTGTAAACTTATTATGCTTAATAATAAAATTGAAATTAATTTATGTATCATTTTTTTACCTCTATATATTTAATAGAGCAATTGTATATAAGTTTTATAGCCCAATTATAGCCATTTGCTAATAATCTGGGTCGCTATAATTAGGCTATAAAATTTGTTTATACTTCCATTACACAAAAACAAAAGGACGAGAAATGAGAAAAATTACACTAGCATTACTTGCTACAACTGTATTAGCTTTTGGACACGGAAGTGTTACTCCTCAAGCTATTGATACTAAAAATTTAAAACCACTTGGAGCTGAATGGTTAGAAGAAAATCCTTATAAAGGTGATGAAGCTGCCATTAAACTTGGTAAGTATGCATATAGTGAAAACTGTGCTAGATGTCATGGATTAGATGCTGTTTCTGGTGGGATTGCACCTGATTTAAGAGCATTAGATGATGGTATTGATGGTGATGAGTGGTATATGGAAAGAGCAAGAGGTGGAGCTGTTAGAAATGGAAATGTTTATATGCCTCCATTTGAAGGTGTGTTAAATCAAGAAGCAATGTGGGCTATTAGAGCTTATTTAGTATCTTTACCAAAAGAATAATAAAGTATTTATATGAAAAATATTCTTAAATTATCTGCTCTAACACTAATTCTAGCAATAAATTTATTTGCAAGAAGTATTGATGATATAAAAGCAAGTGGAGAAATAGTAATTGCTGTTTATGAAAACTTTCCACCTTACTCATATATTGAAGATGGTGTAGAAAAAGGGATTGACATCGAGCTTGGTAAAAAGGTCGCAGCCTCATTAAATGTAAAACCCCTATGGTATTTTACAGGCTTTGATGAAAATCTTGCAGGTGATTTAAGAAACACAATTTGGAGAGGGAATCTAATACATAAAACAAAAGCTGATATTATGTTTAGAATCCCATACGATTATGATTATCTAAGAATGACTGATATTTCTACAGGTGAATTAGAAAATGAAAGAGTAACAATTAAAGGTCCATATCAAAGTGAAAAATGGATAATTGCTACAAATAAAGAAGTAATACCTCAAATAAAAACTCTAGCAATATTTGCTTATCAAACTATTGGTGTAGAAATAGATATGCTTCCTGATTTGCATTTAAGTGGATTTGCTAGAGGTTTATTGCAAAGAAATATTAAACACTATACAAATTTTCAAGATGCTGTAAATGATTTTAAAAGTGGAAAACTTGATGCAATTGCTGGATTAAAATCACAAATAGAATATCTAATTGATTATAAAAACAATAAAGATAAATACTACTTATCTCAAGACATTCCACAAATGAAATCTCAATGGGATTTGGCAACTGCCGTATCAAGTTCTTATAGAGACTTATCTTACCATGTGGATGGGGTATTAGATGAAGCTTATAAAGATGGTGAGATTAAAAAAATCTTTGAAAGTTTTGGAGTTGAATATTTACCTCCTATAGCAAAAACACAATAAGGAGAAATCATGAAATATATATTTTTTTTATTAATATACTTTTTATTTGCACAAAACACTTATGCAAATAACCCTGTTGAGTCTCCCACTTTTGACGATATTTTAAAAAGAATCATACAAGACGATAAATATATATTTGATGATAAAAATATCAATATAAAAGTTCCCTTATTTGCCGATAATCCAGTACAAGTTCCTATTTTTGTAGATGCAAAAGCTATTAAAAATGCTAAAAGATTAATTTTATTTGCAGACCTAAACCCAATAGAAAAAATAATAGATATGGATTTGGTAAATCTTCTTCCAATAGTATCATTAAATATAAAAGTTGCTCAAGAAACACCAATTCGTGCTTTAATTTTAGATGATAAGGGACTTTGGCATATAGGAAGTAACAATATCAAAAGTTTTGGAGGAGGATGTTCAGTCTCTAGTGTTGCATCCACTGATACAAACTTTGATAAGCTTCTTGGAAAAGCAAAGGGAAATGTATTTAAAACCCCTGATTCAATTAGACTAAAAGCTTCTATTTTTCATCCAATGGAAACAGGTCTTGTATTTGGAAATAGTGAGTTTTATATAAATAAAATCACTATAAAAGCTGATGATAAAGTATTAGCAAATATTGATGCTTATTCATCTATTAGTGAAAATCCAAGGTTTATATTTGAAACAACACTTGAATCTCAAAACTATAAAATAGAGTTTTTTGATATCGATGGAAACAAATTTAATATGGACATAAAATGAAATCTCTAATCTTTTTCTTTTGTTTAATCTCATATGGATTTTCAAATGATTTTGATTATAAATTAAAGCCTATAAAATTAGCTGAAAACAGTTACTATTTTTATGGGAAAGAAGAATACTTCTCAAAAGAAAATGGTGGTGATATTGCAAATAGTTCTTTTATAATTACAGAAAAATCTGTAATTTTAATAGATACAGGAAGCTCACAACAATATGGGAAACAAGTAAAAGAAGAGATAAGAAAAATTACAAATAAACCTATAAAATACATTCTAAATACACACCATCATCCTGATCACTTTTTGGGAAATAGTGCCTTTTCTTCTGGTGATATCTACGCATCTGAATTTACAAAAAACGAAATAGAAACAAATGGTGATTTATATATAGTAAATTTAGTAAATATTATTCATGAAGCTATGGATAAAACAAAAATAAAAGCACCAAATCAAATTTTGACAGATAAGAGTTTAGATTTTGATGGCTATAAGTTAAAAATATTTTATCTTGATGGACACACTTCAAGTGACATTGTGATTTATGATGAAAATACAAAAATTCTTTATACCTCTGATTTAGTTTTTTATAAAAGAACTCCTTCTACGCCACATGCAAATATGGATAATTGGATTAAATCTTTAAAAGAACTTGAAAAAATAGATTATTCTATATTAGTTCCTGGACATGGAATTAGCTCAACAACAAAAGAGCCTACAAAAGAGAATATTGCTTATTTAGAATATTTAGACAATACTTTAAAAAAAGCAGCAAAAGAGGGATTAGATATTTTTGAAATACTAAGTAAACCAATTCCAAAAGAGTTTAAAAGTTTTACTATGTTTGAAGAAGAGTTTGAAAGATCAGTTATAAATCTATATCCCTCATATGAAAAAGATTTGAAATAATTATTTCAAATCTTCCATAAATTTAATAAGTAATCTAACAGCAACTCCCGTTGCTCCATAAGAGTTATAAGCCCAAACTTCTTTTCTATATGATGGTCCTGCTATATCAAAATGAAGCCATTTTTTCTTATTTTTATCTTTTATAAATTTACTTAAAAAAAGTGATGCAGTAATTGCTGCTCCATTTTTATTTGGACTTGTGTTTACAAAATCAGCTACTTGGCTTTCTAAAAGTTTTTCTAAATAATCATTAAAAGGTAAAAAGCCTACAAGTTCACCCGATTTTTTTGAAGCTTTTGAAATCTTCTTTTTTAATTTTTCACTATATCCCATAACAGCTGTTGTATATCCACCAAAAGCTCCAATACTTGCTCCTGTTAGTGTTGCTAAATCAAAAATATAATCAAAATCTTTTATATTTTCTTGAGCATAATGTAAACAATCAGCCAAAACTAAACGCCCTTCAGCATCTGTATTTGTTACTTCTATTGTTTTATTATTTGAAGCCGTTAAAATATCTCCTGGTTTATAAGCATCACCACCAATCATATTTTCAACAGCACCCACGATTCCATGAACTTCAAAAGGCAAATTAAGAGAGCTAAGAGCATGTATAACACCCATAACACTTGCACCTCCACCTTTATCACATTTCATTGAAACCATTCCATCACCACGCTTTAAACTCATTCCACCCGTATCATAAGTTACACCTTTTCCAACAAGAATAATTTTTGCTATTGGATTTTTTGCTTTATATGTTAAATGAATCAATTTACTTTCATGGGGAGAAGCAATTCCTACACTGTACATGGCATTCATATTTTTTTCTTTTAAATAATCTTCACCAAATATTTTACATGTGATATTTTTACTTTTTGCAATTTGCATGGCATCTTCTGCCATAATTTGTGGATAATAATCCTCAGGTGAACTATTTACAATATCTTTGGTGTAATTAACACTATTGGAAATAATTAGGGCTTTTTTTAGCTCTGATTCAAGCTTTTTTTTACTCTTGAAAGAATTTTCAATAAATATTTCAATTAAGCTATTTTTATCTATTTTATTTGAAGATTTATATTTTAAAAATTCATAATTTCCTAAAACTAATCCCTCAACAATAGTTTGAATACTTAGCTCTTTTTTTGATTGTATAATATCAATTTTTATATCTTGTATATTTAGATTTTTAAAAAATCTTATAGCACTTGCAAATGCTGTTTTAAGTTCTTCATCTTTTAATTTTAAACATGAAACATATAATTTATTGTTTTTTATATCATAATGAGTATTAAAAGATTTTTTAAAAAAATTAATATTATTTAAAAGTTCTTTTAATTCTATTGGAAGATATTTAATTTTATTTAAAATTACTATTTCAAGTGAAGATTGAGTTTCATTGATTTTTTGTTGATTTAGAGTTATATTCATTGGATATTCCTTTGAATATATTATATAGTTTTAATATAAATCTTTATTCAAAAAAAGAGTAAATAATATAATTTATCTACTCTTTTTTCTTTTAATTAGTTTTTGTTTAAAGCACAAAGATCTGAAAATGCCACTTCAAGTCTAGCAATCATAGATTCTTGACCTGCTCTTAACCATTTTCTAGGATCATAGTAGTTTTTATTTGGCTTATCATCACCCTCAGGGTTTCCGATTTGTCCTTGTAAATATCCATGATATTTAGTTTCATAAGCTCTTACACCATCCCATGCTGCCCATTGAGTATCTGTATCGATATTCATTTTAATAACACCATAAGTGATAGCTTCTCTTATTTCTTCAAGTAATGAACCAGACCCACCATGGAATACAAAATCAACAGGTTGAGCTGTTGCAGTTCCTAGTTTTTCTTGGATAAATTTTTGAGAATTATCTAAGATTTTTGGACTTAATTGAACATTTCCTGGCTTATAAACACCATGAACATTTCCAAAAGATGCTGCTATTGTAAAGTTAGGTCCAACTTTACTTAACTCTTCATGAGCATAGCAAACTTCTTCAGGTTGAGTATAAAGTAACGCGTTGTCAACATCTGAGTTATCAACACCATCTTCTTCTCCACCTGTAATTCCAAGTTCAATCTCAATCATCATATCAAGTGCATTCATTTTTTTGAAGTACTCAACACAGATTTCAATATTCTCTTCTAAAGGCTCTTCACTTAAATCTAACATATGAGAAGTAAATAAAGGTCTTCCTGTTTGCTCAAAATGTTTTTTTCCTGCATCTAATAATCCATCAATCCAAGGCAAAAGTTTTTTTGCAGCATGGTCTGTATGTAAAATAACAGGTACACCATAAGCAGCAGCCATAGTATGAACATGATTTGCACCACTGATTCCACCAAGAACTGCAGCATCAGAAGTTTTTAAACCTTTTCCAGCATAAAAACCAGCACCACCATTTGAAAACTGAATTATAATTGGTGAATTAACTTTAGCAGCAACTTCAAGTACAGCATTAACTGAATCTGTTCCTACAACGTTAACTGCTGGAATTGCAAAACTATTTTCTTTAGCATAAGCAAAAAGTTTTTTTGCTTCGCTACCTGTTAAAACACCAGGTTTTACTACATCCAATACACCCAAACTAATCTCCTTATTTAATTACGATTTTTGCGTCTTTTCTTAATTCGTCAGTAATTTCTTTTACTTTTTTATTATAACTATTTCCTAATAAAATTTGAGAAATGTTACTTTCAACTTCTGCATATGATAATGATTTACCAGCAATTTTATCTTTTAAGTAAATTACATGGTAACCAAATTGAGTTTTAACAGGAGTTTTTGAATAAGAACCTTTTGCCATTGTTGTAGCTGCTGCTGAAAATTCTGGAACCATTTGGTCTGCTGAGAATTTACCTAAATATCCACCATTTTTACCAGCTGGATCTTGTGATTTAGTTTTTGCTAATTCTTTAAATTTATCTTCTTTTTTAGTAGCTTTATCTAATTGTTTAATAATCTCTTTAGCTTCTGCTTCAGTTTTTACTAAAATATGACTGGCTTCTAAATTTTCAGGAACTATAAATTTATCTTTGTTTTTATTATAAAAATCTTGTTTTTCAGCATCTGTAAATTTAATTTTTTGAACTTCATTTTTTTGCCATACTTGGAAAGCTAAATCTTCTTTGATTTTACTAATAGCTTCAACATATTGAGGGTCTTTATCAATACCATCATCTAATGCTTTTTTTGAAAGAAGTTTTCTATTAATAATTTGTTCTAAAACTTGTTTTTTTGCAGTATCTGGAAGTTTATCAAAATCAATTCTTGGATCTTGTAAAACCATTGTAATATCTTTTTTTGTAATATTCTCACCATCAACCGAAGCATAAAAATCTGCAGCATTTAATGTTGACACTAAAGCAATTGAAGCAACTAAACTTGACACTATTCTTTTCATAATTTTCCTTGACTTTTTATTTGACGTATTCTATCCATTCATAGTTAATAAAAGGATAATATCTGAGCTTAAAATGATAATTTTTCTATAAATTTTCCCTTTTTTACTACATATTTAATAAATTTAAAAATTTAGCTTAAAAACACTTTAAATTTTCGAATTTTTATGATACAATTCCGTCAAAATTTAAACTTTACTTAAAGTTAAGGAATATAAATGAGAATATTGATTATTGAAGATGAAATAACACTAAATAGAACACTACAAGAAGGTCTTTCTGACTTCGGATATCAAGTAGATACTGCTGAAAACTATAAAGACGCAGAATATTTTATTGACATTAGAAACTATGATTTAGTTTTAACAGACTGGATGTTACCAGATGGTGATGGTATTGAATTATGTAAAATCGTAAAAAACAGAAGTTCAAGAACAGCAGTTGTAATTATCTCTGCTAGAGATGATAAAGAAAGTGAAATCGAAGCTCTTAAATCAGGTGCTGATGACTTTATTAAAAAACCATTTGATTTTGATATCTTACTTGCAAGAATTGAAGCAAGATTAAGATTTGGTGGAACAAATGTAATTGAAATTGATGACTTAATCATTAATCCTGATGAAGAAAAAATCGAATATGCAGGTGTTGAAATTGAATTAAAAGGTAAACCTTTTGAAGTATTAACACACTTAGCAAGACATAGAGATCAAATTGTTTCAAAAGAGCAATTATTAGACGCAATTTGGGAAGAGCCTGAATTAGTTACTCCAAATGTAATTGAAGTTGCAATTAACCAAATTAGACAAAAAATGGACAAACCATTAAATATCTCTACTATTGAAACAATTAGAAGAAGAGGTTATAGATTCTGTTATCCAAATACAGTTGAAGATGCAAAAGCTAAAACTAACTAGTATTAGCTGCTAATAAAAAGATGGAAAGTAAAAGTATATATAGACAGTTTTACACAAAACTAATTATAGCTACTTCACTTTTCATTATTACCCTATCCTTTATTTTCTATGAATATGCAAGAAGTACCGTTTATGACGATATTCAACAAAATATGCTAAGTCATGCAAAACAACTTTATAAAGCGTCTTTATCTACTAAAAATCTAGAACCAGTAGAAAATGATAATCTAACTATAAACCTAGTAACAAATAGTATTTTACTTAATTATCAATTTCAAAATTATCAACGTGGTGGAGATTATTATATAAAACTTCTATATCCTTTTGATTTAGAGAATAAACAATTTTTACAAATCATTAGAAACATAAGTTTAGAGCGAGAACTTTTATATTCTGTTATATTTAAAAATCTTTTTATACTGGCAATTCCAGGATTTCTTTTAATGCTTTTATATTCATTAGCTGTTTCAAAATCACTATTAAAGCCAATTATTCAAATAAATAAAAAACTTTCAAATATGGATGAGAATTCATTAACACAAATTGATAAAAAAGACTTACCAATAGAATTTCATTCACTTGCTAATTCTATTAACTCTTTAACAAATAGAATTGAAACCTATGTGAAGTTTAAAAAAGAGCTATTTATTGGAGCTGCCCATGAACTTAAAACTCCACTTGCAGTAATGAAGTTAAAAAATGAAGTTACTTTAAAGAAAAAAAGAGAAATAGAAAAGTATGAAGAGACTCTCAAACTTACTATAAAATCCATTGATGATATGAATATAATGATCTCTTCAATTTTAGATATAGGAAGAACAGAAGGTGCTCAATTTGAACAAAATATTGAATTAGATTTAGTTGAGTATATAAAGAAAAAAGCAAATGATTACAGAATGCTAAGTGCTCAAAAAAATATCATTATTACATTTTTCTCAAATGTGAATCATCTAAATACTTCTATTCAACTCACATTATTCAATCAAATTTTACAAAATTTTGTACAAAATGCAATAAAATTTACTCCAAATGAGAAATCAATAGCAATTAGACTTAAAAAAACAAAAGATGAAATTATCATAACTGTTACAGATGAAGGTATTGGAATAAACGAAAATGTAGATTTATTTGCACCTTTTAAAAGAATAGGAAATCAAAGTGGAGTTGGACTTGGATTATTTCTTGCTAAAAATGCTGCTGATGCATTAAGAGCTAAAATAACATTAGAAAATAGAAATGATGGGAAAACTGGATGTATTGCTAAGCTTGTACTTAACAACACATCAAAAGCTATAGATTAGAATAAATTTCTATGTTCTATCTTAGTACATTTATTTTGAACAACTTTTAATCCTGCTTCTTTTGCTTTTAAAGCAGCTTCATTATTTACAAGACCTAATTGTGTCCATACTGTATCAACATCACCTCTTGCTATTACTTCATCTACAATGGCAGCAATTGCATCTGGTTTTCTAAAAATATCAACCATATCTATTTTAAATGGAATTTCTGAAATAGTTCTATAAACCTTTTCTCCTAAAATTGTATCTTCTTTTGGATACACAGGAACTATTTTAAATCCAGCATTTTGCAAATAAACAGCCACCATATTTGAAGCTTTTGAAGCATCTGGAGAAAGACCTGCTATTGCTATTGTTTTTGTATTTTTAAAAATTTCTATTATCTCTTCACTTTTTGAATTTACTGTTGGAAATTCACAATCCATATTTTGTCCTTTATAATTTATTATATATTTGTATTATTAATTATTATTGCTTAAAATAGCCTTTTAACTAGAAAATACCATTAAAGTACTCTTAAGATAAAAAATTAGTTTGCAAGTTTATTGAAAGATTTATATTGTAGTATCCAGAAAAAAAGAAGTACATATATGTATTATAAAACTGCAGATTTATGTGATGAAAACCAAAATAAAAAAATACAAGTATTATCACCAGAATTCAAAAACTATGGTGGCTTAAAAGGTTTTTATGGTCAAATTATTACTATTAAATTAAATTACTCAACTTTCGCACATAGAAAATCATAAACTCACTATATTCAAAAGCTTCATTAAACCCCATAAATAGACACTTTTAGCTATAATTGTTCACCACAAACATTAATATATAAGGGCTTTTTATGGGTATTGACAATTTTATCGAAACTGCTATGAAGAGTGTGTTAAAGAATCCTATAGTTTTAGTTTTAAGAGATATAAATTTTAGCAGTATTTTAAAACAAAGTAATTTTATCAAGCGTGATGTAGGTGTGCCGCCGTATATGGTGATCTTACAATTTTTATATATGTTCCTTATTAATAAAAAGATCTCATCCTTTATGAAATATAGTAATGACAGTTTTAAGAAAGATGTTTATTATAGATTACTAAAAAATAGTAAATACAACTGGAGAAAATTATTGTTGCTCACATCCGTGAACTTAATCAATAAACTTTCATCATTGCAAAAGCCAACTGATACAAAAGTATTTATCATTGATGACACAGTTGAAATTAAGCGTGGAAAATATATAGAAGGCAGTTGTAAGAATTTATGGAGCAATAAAGATAAAAGAGTAGTTAAGGGTTTAAATATTGTATCACTAAACTATAGTGATACTCATACCGATATGATGCTAGATTTTTCCATGAACTATAATAAAAATCAAATTATAGATTCTATTGATAATAAATATCACCATAGAAGCAATGCCTATAAACGAAGAATTGAAGGGAGAAACGGTAAAAATATCCAAGCAATAAATATGCTAAAACGAGCTTTAAGTTCAGGAATATATGCAGACTATCTACTTGTCGATAGCTGGTATGCAAAACCAAATTTTATCAAAGAGGTTAGAGATAATGGTTTGGATACGATTGCAAGGGTTGCAAAAAGCAATAGAATCTGGCAGTTTAGTGGGAAATATAAAACACTTGAAGCTCTATATAATCATGAAAAACAAAATAAAACTTCAAAACTTGGTAACTATAACTCCATCAAATACTCCTATGTTTCAACTATCACTACACATAAAACACTTGGAAGAGTAAAGATTGTATTTATAAGAACCAAAGAAAATCTAATACCAATATTTTCAACCAATATACATTTATCAGATTTAGAGATTATAAATACATACAAAAAACGGTGGAATATTGAGCAAGGATATAAAGACCTAAGGGAATACTTTCAATTCGGTAAAGAGGAAAACCGCATTTATGAAGCCCTAATAGCTAGAATCACTCTATCATTCCTTGCATACAATTTAACAAGCTATATCAATCGTATCAATAATGAACCACAAACTTTAGGAAACTTATTCAAAGACTTAGAGTGTCAGCTTGAAACCCTTGCTATTTCAATGGAACTATTCCTAAAAATATTAGAAAACTTGCTCCAAACTACAGAAATTGTCAAGAGAAATAAAGATTTAGAGCTTATTATCAATGTTTTACGCATTCATACCAAAAAGCAACTTGGTTTTATGTGCGAAAGTTGAGTAAGATTTTATATATAAAAATAAATTAGATTTTATCTAATTTATTTTGCACATAGTTTTTTACTTCATTGTAATCAATGCTTTCTTTAAAATCTTCAAATCTTCCACCACTTGCATTTACATGTCCTCCCCCAGCTGCAATTTTTGCAGCCATTAGTGAAACATCAACTTTTCCATCTGCTCTAAATGAAGCATTTCCTTTTTTATTAACATCTATAAAAAAATCATAATCAGTATTTGCTTTTAAAAATGCATTTGCAGGAATTGATATTGAACCTAAACAATATGTTAAAAGTCCTTTGTGAGCATTAAAAACCACTGTTAAATCATCTTTTACATCAATTAAAGATTTTACTAAGTATGAAGCTGATAAGTTATCTAAAGTATCATCTTTATGATCTAATTTTAAAAACTCTTTTTTTAGAAAATGAACTTCATTATCAAGTTTTATATGTCCATCAATTTGATCTAAAAATTTTGCAGATTCTTTTAATAAATATAATCTAAATTCTCTATTTAAATCTGCAAATAAAATACTATTCACTTCTCTAACTTTTGAAATCATAGACATCACAACTTTTCCAAACTCAAAATTCTTAATATCATAATCAAGCCAAATATCAACAGCATTTATTGTATTTACTAAAGGTTCTAGCCATGAAGAAACAGTAAAATCAAAACCATCATATTCTTCAAACATATAATCATATACTATTTTAGTAGCACATCTTTTATCATCTAAATAATACCAATAAAATGCATCCGCACTTTTTTTACCACTGATATGATGATCTAACAATTGAAGTTTAATTTTATATCCATCTTCAATTAGTTTTAAAATATCTTTATCCAAATCTTTTGATTCTTGAAATGTTAAATTTAAATCACTTATTAAAAAAAGAATTTCTTCTTCTTTGAAGTCAAGAATTTCTTCTAATACTTTTTTTACTGTTAATTTAACTTCTATTCCATAATTTGCATTATAAAAAGAACCTTCTTTAAAATACTCTTTTGTGATTAATTGACAACCATATCCATCTAGATCCGTATGGGAAATATGAAACAATTTCATTAAGCTATATCTTTTAAAGTTAATTTTTCTAAGAAATCATTAATTTTTAGTTGCAAATTATTTAATAATGGCCAAATAGTACAAAGCATAGCCACTTGATTTGGACAATTATCAGGTGAAGGTGAGCACTCAAAAACAGATGGTGTTTTCTCTTCTGCTGCAACTACAATTTCTAAGATTGTAATATTTTCCCAAGATTTATTTAAAGCAAATCCTCCATTTACACCTCTGTGAGATATAACAAGATTTTGTTTTGCTAGATTTTGCATAATTTTTGCTAAAAATGATTTTGAAATATTTAGTTCTCTTGATAACTCATCTACATTCTTTGGTTCACTGCTTTTAGCAATTGAAATCAAAGATAATAAAGCATATTCACTCTTTTTTGTTAATAACATATTATATTTTTCCAATTTTTGTTTATATTCTACAAGAACTATTATTAATATTCGTTATTAAAATGGATTAATTGGAATTTTTAATCAAAAAAAAAGGGTCACAGCATAAACTGTGACCCTTTTTCTAAAACTAGGAAAACTAAAATTATTTAGCTCTGATTCCTAATGTAGCTACTAATTCTACGAAAGAAGCATAATCTTTTGCTCTTAAGTATTTTAATAATCTTTTTCTTTTACCAACCATTTTTAATAGACCTAATCTTGATGAATGGTCTTTTTTGAAAACTTTTAAGTGTTCTGTTAATATTTTAATTTGCTCTGTTAATAATGCAATTTGAACTTCTGATGAACCAGTGTCACCCTCTTTTTTACCGAATTTTGCTACTAAAGCTGCTTTTACTTCCTGATCTAAAGCCATGTTGACCTCCTAATAGGTATATGTTATTCTCACTTAAGATAAAGTGGATGCGAATTTTAGTTAAAAATTGCTTTATATTTGTTTAAATAAGCTATCTTTTATTTATTTTTTTGCCATTATTTTTAAATATTCTTTGTACTCTAAATTCTCTAAATTTTCTGCTTTTTGCTCTACTTCTGCTCTTAACTCTTTTTTAAAGGCTTTTATTTTTTGTCTTATTTCTTTATATTTTACACCTAAAATTTCTGCTGCTAAAATTCCTGCATTTTTTGCTCCATTAATAGCAACCGTTGCAACTGGAATTCCTCCTGGCATTTGAACTATTGATAATAAAGAATCCATTCCTTCTAAAGATGCAGATTTTACAGGAACTCCAATAACTGGCAGTGGTGTAATTGATGCTACCATACCAGGTAAGTGAGCTGCACCTCCTGCTCCAGCGATTATAACTCTAATTCCTCTTTTTTCAGCCTCTTTTGAATACTTAAATAATCGCTCTGGCGTTCTATGTGCTGATACAACTGTAACTTCAAATTCGATTTCAAAAAATTCTAAAATTTTTGCGGCTTCTTGCATAATAGGAAGATCTGAATCACTCCCCATAATAATCCCAACTAATGGCTTTTTCATAATTTTACACTCCCTTTTACTTTTAAAATTTCTTTTGCTATTTGCGCTTTTTTTAATGCTTCTTCTAAACTCTCATCTAAAACTGTTATATGTCCCATTTTTCTAAATGGTGAAGTTTCTTTTTTACCATAAAAATGAAAAGATAATCCTGGAATTTCCAGTGCTTCATGAATTCCTTCAATAACAGGCTCACCGTTATATCCCTCTTCTCCAAGAAGATTAACCATAGCAGAAGGAGATATTAATTTTGTTGAACCTAATGGTAAGTTTGTAACTGCTCTAATTAATTGTTCAAATTGTGAAGTTAAGCATGATTCAATTGTATAGTGTCCTGAGTTATGAGGTCTTGGTGCTATTTCATTTACTAAGATTTTATTATCTTTTGTTAAAAATAATTCAACTCCAAAAATTCCTACACCATCTAAAGCTTCAATACATTTTATAGAAATATCTTCTATTTCTTTTCTAAGACTCTCTTCAATTCTTGCAGGTGCAATTACAATATCGCAGATATTAACTCTTTCATCAAAAAGCATTTCAACAACTGGATAACAAGAAATTTCACCTTCAATGTTTCTAGCAACCATTACAGCTATTTCTTTTTGAATATCAACTAACTCTTCAATAAAAGATTCAGCTTCAATAGCTTTTGATAAGTCATCTTTTGTTTTTAATAAAACAACACCTTTCCCATCATATCCACCTTTTCTAGCTTTTTGAATAACAGGAAAACCAAAACTCTCAAGGCAAGCTTTTGTATCAACTTTTTTATAAGCAGGTACTGGAATACCTTTTTTATCTAATAACTCTTTTTGTTTATATTTATCTTGAATTAGTTCTATTAAATATGGTGATGGATAAATATTTTTTCCCTCATCAAACATTTTTTTCAAAATGCTAGTATCAACATGCTCTAACTCAAAAGTTGTAACATCATTTTCATTTACTAATTGGGCTAGTTTCTCTGGATCATGAAAACCACCAATTATTTGTTTATCAGAAACTTGTGCAGCTGGGCAATTAAGTGTAGGATCTAGTATAGTTACATGAAATCCCATTTTTTTAGCTTTTTGAGCCATAATCTTACCTAATTGTCCACCTCCTATTATTCCTACTTTCATAGTAGAATAATTAAAAGTTTTATTCATATATAAATTTCTCCTCTAAAATATTTTGCATTAAAATTATAAAACCCATGAAACATCAGAAACAATACATCTTCCGCCATACTTTTTTATAAATCTTCTAATATCTTCAACGATATTCATTAGTTTATCTTCATCACATACTGTGAAAACATAATTATTTGAAAATACGTCAGTTATTTCATCTGCTGATTTTATTCCCGTTATACCTTTTCCTTCAACATCTCTTATTATTGTATAACCTGTAATTTCTTTTCTATCAAATAATTCAATTAATCTATTTAGATAAATTGATTCGATAATAATCTCTATTTTTTTCATATTTTTCATATTAACTCCATAAACTATTGATTACAAAGTAGTACAACGGTATTCCCAATGATATATTAAATGGAAAGGTAATTGCAAGACTTAGAGGTAGGTAAATACTTGGATTTGCTTCAGGAACAGATAGTCTCATGGCTGCAGGAACTGCAATATATGAAGCACTTCCACTTAAAAGTGCTAGTAAAAATGCATCTCCTTTTGATAAACCAAAGAAATATGCAAGCATCATTGCAATACTTGCATTAAATATAGGCATTAATATTGCAAAAAATATTAAAAAGGAACCTAGTTTTTTAAGTTCATATATTCTTTTTGCAGCAACAAGTCCCATATCAAGTAAGAAAAAAGCTAACATTCCTTTAAATAAAGCTCCAAATAATGGCTCCATTGAAGTCCAACCTTTGTCACCTGTTAAAATTCCTATTAACAAGGCTCCCATTAATAAAAATACTGAAGGATTTAAAAAAGCTTCTCTTAGTATTTCTTTCCAAGAGGTATGACTTGGCTCATTTTTAGCATTATCTTTTGTGCTATCTTTTTTAGAAAAAATTGCAACAAATACTAAAGCTATGATAATAGCAGGTGATTCCATAAGTGTCATGGCTGCTACCATATATCCACCATATTCAACACCTAAAGATTGTAAATAAGTAATTCCTGTTATAAAAGTAACAGCAGAAATTGAACCATAAGTTGCAGCAACTGCAATTGCATTATGGACATCAAGTTTTATTTTTAGAATGAAAAAACTATAAATAGGCACTATTATAGCCATAAATACAGCTAATAATAAAGCTTTCATAACATCAAGTGTTAAACCACTTTTAGATAATTCATATCCACCATGTAAACCAATAGCGATTAAAAGATAAAGGGAAAAGAATTTAGGTAGTGGTTGAGGAATAGATAAATCAGATTTTAAAAATACTGCCAGCATTCCTAAAAAAAAGAATAATATTGGCGGGTTAAGAATATTTTGCATTATTAAATCAACACTCATAACAATAACTCCTAATAAAAAATTAAATTATATTAAGTTAAAAGTCTTATATTATAATTTGCGAATGCTATCCAATAGAAAGTTAATGTTTTATTAATCTTAAGTAATAAGTCCATAACAAGGGAACTCATCCCCCTGTTTGATAAAATGCTCTTGATGAAACTTCATTATCATCTTGCACTGACCATTTGTTTTTCTCTGGTTTTCCAGCTAATACTTTTTTCAATATTGCAACCGCTTCATCTACGTTATTATTTTGAATAGCATCTTTTATACTCATTGCATCTTCAAAATATAAACAAGGTATTAAAAACCCTTCTGCTGTTAATCTAATTCGATTACAAGCAGCACAAAAATCATCTTTATGTGGTTCAATAATTCCAAATTGAAATCCATCTTCAAGCTCATAATATTGAGCAGGTGAGCTAGTATCCCTTGGGACTGCTTTAAAGTTTGGATATTTTTTAGCAACTAAGGCTTTTATTTCATCTGAATTTAATCCTTTTGCACCATCTTTTGCATGGTGGTTTTCCATAAATTCGATAAATCTAACAACATAACCTTTTTCTTTACAAAAATCTAAAACTTCTACAACATCAACGTCATTTATTCCTTTAATTGGAACACAGTTTATTTTGATTTTAAGACCAGCTGTATCTGCTGCTTGAATTCCTTCTAAAACTGTAGATAAAACATCTTTTTGAGCAATTTTAGCAGCAGTTGCAGGGTTTAAAGAATCTAATGAAATATTAATTCTTTTTAAACCTGCATCTTTTAATTTTTGAGCTGCTTTTGGTAGTAAAAATCCATTTGTAGTCAAAGCTAAATCAATATCATTTTTATAATCAAAAATCATTTTTACAAATACATCTAAACCTTCTCTTAAAAGAGGTTCACCACCTGTAATTCTAACTTTTTTTATACCTTCATCTATTGAAGCACTTATAAATTTAAATAAATCTTCATAAGAAAGTAAATTCTCTTTTGGTACCCATGAAAAAGGTTTTTCAGGCATACAATACTGGCATCTAAAATTACATCTTTCAGTAACTGAAACTCTTAAGTAATCGTGTTTTCTTCCAAATCCATCTATTAACATATTTTATTCCTATTTTTTATAGCTCTTAGAATAGTATAACCTAACTTAAAAAGGTAAAATTAATTTAACCTTTTCCAAGCATCTTCTAAATTATCTACACGAGATGCAAATACTAAATATAAGGCAATATTAAATTTTGCTAGTTTTAAAACCTCATCAGATGGATTTTTAACTAT
Organism: Arcobacter acticola; assembly: GCF_013177675.1. Lineage (NCBI taxonomy): Bacteria > Pseudomonadati > Campylobacterota > Epsilonproteobacteria > Campylobacterales > Arcobacteraceae > Arcobacter > Arcobacter acticola. The sequence continues at coordinate 548,722 of NZ_CP042652.1, read as the reverse complement.
TTCTAAAGCTTCTTCTAAAGAGATATCTTCATAAGTTTTATCATATGTGATACCAAAATCATTTATTGAAAATGAAACTTCTGTAATTTCTCCATCTACTTCTTTCCAATACTTACCATTTCCAAAAACTTCAGGACTTCCCTCAGCTGCTTTTACTACTAAAACTTCTTTGTAGTATTCTTTAAACATTGTTAAATATTTTTTCACATATGGTTTATGAAAAGCCGTTGTAACACCATATTCACTTAATCCTGGATTTAAAAGTTTTTCAACAGTATTAAAAACTGTTCTTAATCCAAGCTCATGTCTAAGTGGTGTTAATAAACTTAACTCTTTCAAGTATTCTACCCTATCAAAATAGTGCACATATTGACCCACGTCAAGCGAGTCAAAAATTTCTTTTGTAGTTAGTCCATTTTTTGCAGGTTGAACTAAATCTCCTGAAATCACCAGATGTAAAGGTGTGATATCTTTATTTTTTTCATGGAAATTTTTTAAGATTTCTTCATAAAGTGGAAATAAAAATGGATTATTTACTCTTCCATCAAAAGAATATCCAAGTTCTAGTGAATTTTCTACTTTTGAGAATTTCATATATTTTTTTAAAGCTTTTACAGCTGCCGTTAATTCACCATCTGTTTCAAGTTTTGTTCGCCATCCAATTAAAAATGCCCCAATTTGCGCTTGTGTAACTCTATTTTCTAAAATAGCTTCAATTGCATCTATTACTTCAGATTCTTCTAATTCTCTATTACCCTTAGGCCCTGTTCCAACTGCTTTTATATATTTTTTAAAGCTCATTAATTTACCTTATTTCTATCGTTTAATTTATATTTCTACAAGCATAATATACAATTGCTTAAATAAAACAATTACTAAGGAGAGCCGTGTCTATTCAGCAAAGCATTAGAAAAATAAGTTTTTTTAATAATCTAAATGATGAACAAATTGATTTAATAGCATCAATTTCTAGTGAATCTACATACTCAAGTAATTCAATTTTATATTATGAAAGCGACGAGAACAACAATCTTTTATTCCTAGTTGATGGTCTAATAAAGATATATAAAATTGATAAGTTTGATAATGAAATCTTCTTATACCATATTTATAAAAACTCTATGATTAGTGAATTAACTTCTATAAAACAGAATGAAATTTACTGTTTTTCAAATGCAGAAATTATAGAAGATTCAACAATTTTATCAATAAATTTTGATAAATTCAAAGAACATTTTTTATCAAAAAATATTTTAACTATGGAATTGTTAGAAATTCTTTTAGAAAAAACTCATCAATTACAATGTATTGTTAATAGGGAATTAGTTTTTGATGCAACTGCAAAAGTTGCTTTTATGTTAAACCAAGATGTAGATATGTTTAATAAGTTAAAAAGACAAGAGGTATCATTTATGCTTCATATCCAACCGGAGACTCTTTCAAGAGTTTTAAAAAGATTAACAAGAAATGGTGTAATCCTAGTGGAAAATGGTGATGTAATAATTATCAATAAAGATGCGTTAATTTCGATTTTTAAAGGAGTTGGAGTATGAAAGAAAATACAATAAGCAATAAAATCAAATCAATAGGTATATTTTTCATTATTTTAATGATTAGTATTATTATTTCAACTATTTACTTAAATGAAAAAAATAAAAAAGATTCTCTTGTTATAAATATAGCTGGAAAGCAAAGAATGTTAACTCAAAAAATTGCTAAAAATATATTTTATCTTTATCATAATAATGAATCACAAAATGAACTAGATGAAGCTACTATTGAATTTATTTATAATCTTAACTCACTAAAAAATGGAAATGATTTAATAGGTGTGTTTAGTGCACCAAATGATGAAATTGCAAATCAAATTTCTAAAGTTGAAATATTATGGAATAATTTTTATTCAAATATAAGTAAATTTAAAGAGATTACTATTAAAAGAGATTTATCAAATGAAGATCTTTTAAAAAACACTGTTCATTCCATTTATAAAACAAATAATACCCTGTTAAATGAAGTTGATATTCTAGTATCTATGTATACAGTTTATAATGAAAAAAAGACTGACTATATAAGATCTATTCAATATTCATTTACTATTATTATCCTTCTTTTAATAATCTATAGTTTTTCTCAACTAAAAGCCATGGAAGCAAATGTAAAGAAATTCTTTGAATACTCAAAAAAACTTGCAGAGAATTCAGATAACCAAATCCTTGAACCTATAAAAATTGAAGCTGAAAAAGAAATAGAAGAAGCAACTGATACAATAAACTGTTTTATAAATAAAATAAACTCAGCAATGACGTACTCAACAAACGCAGTAGAACAATCAAAAAATGCTTCAATTAAACTTGAAGAGATAAATGATGAATTTAATACAATCATTCATGAATTGAATAATTCAGCTGAAGTATCAAGACAAATTGATAAAAGCGAAGGTATAGTTATTCAAACACAAGAAGACTTAATTAAAACCACTAAAAAACTACAAGATTTAAAAAATGAGCTTGATAAATTACTTAATTCTTGCAAACCTAAATAAGATTTTTCCTATTTAGGCTCCTATTTTCTAAATACTCTTTATACTTCTTTCAATATTGATATATATCATTTTTTTCTTCTAAGGTTTAGACTAAAATTTTTCCATAGTTCTAGTATGAACAAAAAAAGGAGAAAAAAATGGAACCTATCTTAATCATAAGACCTGAAATTGCCCTTGACGATTTCTTACCTATCTTTTTATCTTCATCTTTTGTTTTACTGTTTGGACTGTTTTATGTAGCTATTTATACGCTAGTAAAAATGGAAAGATTAAAAAAAGTGTATATGCCTTTTGCATACATTTTTTGGGCTTTACAAACATATTGTATGTATTTTGTTGCAGACAAAATTCAAAGTAATGATTTTACTATTAAAGCTTTAATGGTAACAATGGTGTGTTATTTGATTCTTCCACACTTATATTATTATTTGAATATAAGATCTGAGCAAAGATATGAACAATAAATTTTAGGAGGAACAGGTGTCAAAAAAAGTTGTTTCAGTATGGACTAGTATTCCATTTTGGAGAAGATCAGCTGCGTGGGTAACTGGTTTTGCTTCAATATTACTAATTTGGTTAACATTTGATTCAATGGATCAAATTAGTATGGGGACAGATGCAGATCTTAAGGCTGGTGTTACAAAAAGAGTACCAGGTCCAACGGTAATTAATTATAAAATTACTTACGAAATGGATACAAAAAGAGGTCATGAGGTGCCAGTTATTGGTGAAAAAGAGAAATTTTTTGGTAGAGATGATTGGACTGAAGAAGAAGCTGCAGAACTTCTACACTTAGGTAAATTAGGTTCTCAAGCTAAAAACTGTATGAATTGTCATACATTACTTGGAAATGGTGCTTATTATGCTCCAGATTTAACTAAATCTTGGTTAGATCCAGCATGGGGACCAAATGGTTCATATTTAGGAATGACTAATTCTGCTACGAAAGAAGAAGCTATGTCTAAATTTTTACAAAATCCATCACAATACCCAACACATCAAAGAATGATGCCAAATCTTGGTATTACAGAAAAAGAAGCTATGGGGCTTGTAGCATTTTTAAAACATATGTCATCAATTGATACAAATGGTTTCCCAAGAAACTTTGCAAGAATGTCAACAGATGGTGTAACAGGAGCAATTCATGGTAAATAATCTAAAATTTGAATCTCAAAAATTAGCGATTAACTATTTTACAGTTGCGGCTATTTTATTTGGTGCTCAGTTAGTAATGGGTCTTATTGCTGCTACTCAGTTTTTATATCCAAGTTTTCTTTTTGAAATCTTTGATTTCTCTGTAGCTAGAATGGTGCATATTAATGCTTTAGTTGTTTGGATGTTATATGCAATGATTGGTTCTGTTTACTATTTATTACCTGAAGAAACAGGTATTGAAACAGTTGGAATCAAATTAGCTAAATTAGCATTTTATGTTTTAACTGCTGCAGTTACTGTTGTTGTTTTAGTATATATTTTAGTTCAAATTGGGCCTGCAACTGAATCAACTATTTGGTTAATTAATGAAGGTAGAGAATATATTGAAGCTCCAAGATGGGCTGATATTGGTATTGTTGTTGTTGTTTTAGTATTTGTTTTCAATCTTTTTGCAACTGCAATGAAAGGTAAACAAACAGGTATTGTTACAGTATTAATGGCTGACGTTTTAGCACTTGCTGGTTTATATTTAGCAGGTATGTTCTGGACAGATAATATTTCTGTTGATCAATACTGGTGGTGGTGGGTAATTCACTTATGGGTTGAAGCTACATGGGAAGTATTTGTTGGTTGTTTATTATCTTATGGATTAATTAAAATCATTGGTGCTAGAAGAGAAGTAGTTGAAATGTGGCTATGGATTGAAGTTTCAATGTTATTTGGTTCTGGAATCTTAGGTCTTGGACATCACTATTTCTGGATTGGTACTCCTGAGTACTGGTGGGAAATTGGAGCATTATTCTCAGCACTTGAGCCTGTTCCTTTAATTGCTATGTTTGTTCACGTTGTTTATGACTGGGGAAAAGAAACTGGAATTAAAGAAGGTGAAGGTCATTCAGATGCAAAAGTTATGAATAACTCTCCTGCTTTTGCATGGTTTGTAACAAATGCTTTTGGTAACTTCCTGGGTGCTGGTGTTTGGGGATTCTTCCATACATTACCACAAGTTAATATTTATACACATGGTACGCAGTTTACGTCAGCACATGGTCACTTAGCATTCTTTGGGGCTTATGCAACAATTTTAATTGGTATGTTCTATATGGGTGTTCAAGGTAAAAATGGTATTAAAGTTATGAAAGCAACATTTGATTCTAAAATGGCAATTTTCTTAATCACATTTGGTGTTTTAGGTATGACTGTTTCTTTAACAATAGCTGGATATGGTCAAGTACTAGTTGAAAGAGCTCAAATGGGAGCAACTTGGGAAGCGTTCTTTGTATCTCAAGATATGGTATGGTTTGTTCAAGGTCTAGGATGGAGACTTGCAACTGGGATTATGACATTTGTTGGATTTATATATTTAGTTAAAGATTTATTAACTACTTCAAAAAATCCAATTCACGAAAAATAAGGAGAATATTATGTTTGAACCAATGACAGATTTGGTACCTAGTTTTTTTGCAACATTAAATCAAGGTCCATTAACATTAACTTTATTTCTTCACACGTTTATTGTACTTCCAATGTTTTGGATTTATAAACAAGAGAAAAAAAGATTAGAAGACGAACAAAAATAAGAATTAAGAGCTAAGGCTCTTGATTCAGGTAGGTAGGAATAAATAGCCAAACTGTGGTGTTTTAAAGAGACTATTTATAGGTAATAAGGTATGAATTTACATTAAAAAAAGGTAAGGGAGACATTATGAAATTAGGTAGAGTATTAAGTTTAACAGCGTGTTCAGTATTAGCGGCAAGTTCTTTATTTGCGGGAAGTTCAACTATGAATTTTCCAAACGTATATGAAAAAGAGTGTCAAGGTTGTCATGGTCCAATTCACCAAGGTGGAGTTGGTTCTGATTTAAGACCAGATGCATTAAAGAAAAAAGAAAGACATGTATTAAGAGATGCTATTATGAATGGTGTTCCAAATACAGCAATGCCTCAATGGCAACATATGTTCAGCAAAGATGATGCTGATGGTATGGTTGACTGGTTAATGGATTGGAAAGATAATACAAACTTTAAATTAAATTTAGAAGAAATCAAAGGTACTTGGACAAAACTAACAGATAGAGAAGAATTAGCTAAAAAATATCCAAATGCAGTTGATACAAAATCAGTACTTGATATTACATTTGCAACAGAAAGAGATGCATCTTTAGTTGACTTTATTGACTCAACTAACGGAAAAGTATTATCAAGACATAAAGCTGGATTTGCTGTTCACGTTACTGTTACAAATAAACAAAATCCAAGATATGCATACTCAATTTCAAGATCTGGAAGATTAACAATGTTTGATATTGCAGCTCCTGGTCAACCAGCAATTGCATCTGTTCAAGTTGGATTTGAATCAAGAGGACTTGCAGTTTCTCCAGATGGTAAATATGTAATTGCAGGAAACTATACTCCAGGTGGAGCAGTTTTATGTGATGCTATGACTTTAGAACCATTAAAAGCTTATGATACATCAGCTGTTATTAATATAGATGGACAAATTGAAGCATCAAGGGTTGCATCTTTAGCTGATACTCCTTATGGTCCTTATTTTGCTATGGCATTAAAAGATGCAGGTAGAGTATATTTAATTGATTATTCAAAACCAGGTTTCCCAATTGTAGGAGATGTTCCTAATATTGGTAAAGTTCTTCATGATGCATTCTTAAATGAAGATGAAGGTGAAGATTTTGGTAGATATTATATGATTGCTTCTCAAGGAAGTGACGTAATGGGTATCGTTGACTTTAAAGAGAAAAATTTAGCTGCAAAAGTTTATACAGGTGAAAAATCTAAACCGCATCCAGGTCAAGGATCTTCATGGTTTAACAAAAAAATGGGAAAACAATTACACGCAACTGTTTCTATGAACATTGGTTCTGTTGTAATTTGGGATTCAAATTGGGAAATTGTTAAAAAAGTTGAAACTTCAGGTGGTGGATTATTTGTTGGAACTGCACATGATACTCCATATATTTGGGCTGATACAGTTTTAGGATCTCCTGAAACTTATAATGAAGTTTACTTAATTAACAAAGAAACTTTAGAAACTGATAAAATCGTTAAAGTTGGTAAAACTGAAGGTCAGTTAATTGATGCTAAAACTAAAAAAGTATTACAAACTTGGGATGCAACACAATATAAAACTGTAACATTCCCTGAATCTAATCCAAAAATTGGAAAAGATAAAATTGTAGAATATACTGATAAAGTTGGTGAAAAAGTTGCAGAACCTGTTCAACCTAGACTTTTACACGCAGAGCCTGCAAATCACGGTAAATGGACTATGATTTCAGAGTGGACTACTGGAAGAATTGGTATTTATGAATCAGATAGTGGTAAATTTGTTAAATATATTAACAACTTAACAACTCCTACATTCACATACTCTGTTGAACACAGACAACATATTCCTGGTGCTTAATTAGGAAAAATTAAATACCCATCTATTTAAGATGGGTATTTTTTATCTTATGTATAAAATAATCTTAATTTTAATCTTACTTCTTTCAAACCTATTTTCAAACAATATACAAAATAATATTTCATGGTACAGCTCTTACGATAAAGCCCTAGAAATTGCTCAAAAAGAAAAAAAGAATATGATGCTTTTTATAGCTTCAAGTAAAGATAAAAACTCAAATGAAATATTAAGAAAGCACTTCCAAAATCAAGATTATATAAACTATTTAAATACAAACTTTATAAGTGTTTTAATAACTGTAGAACACAAAACTTCATATCCAATAGAGCTATTTTATACAACAAATTTTCCAAGTATATTTTTTGCATCATATAAGGATGAGTCATTTTTAACCCACCCTATTTATGATTTTAAATCAAAAGAAGAGTTTATAGATATTTTAAAATCTATAAATATTAAATAAAGTATAAACCAGCACCCACTATAAGTGCTAAAAGTATTGTAATTGAGACAGTTAAAATATTATACATTTTATCTGTAATTGTCATTTTTATTTCTAGAAATTCCACAATTTTAATAGCTGGATAAATCATAAAAACCAAAAGAACACTTGCAAATACTAAAGACATAACAATTTCCATTTTTAAATCCTATAATTCTTTTTCTAATTCAAATTGTTCCCACAAAGAAGTAGCTTTTTCATTTCCATTATCTTTAGCTTTTTTAATATACATAGCAGCTTTTTTCATATCTTTTGGAACACCTTGCGCAGAAATATACATAAACCCTAAGTTTATTAATGCATCTTCATTTCCCAAACTTGCAGATTTTTCATACCATGAAATAGCTTCTTTATTATTAATACCAACACCAAGTCCTACTGTATACATATATCCTAAATTATAAGCTGCTTGTGAGTTATCTAAAAGTGCAGCTTCTGTAAATAAAGCAAAAGCTTTTTTATAATCTTTAGTTACACCAAAGCCATTCATATAATTACTTCCTAATTGAGTCATGGCATAAGGATTTTTCCCATCACTTGCTTTTTGTAACCATAATATTGATTGTTTTATATCTTTTTCTACCCCATCCCCATTATTATACATAATTGATATATTATGGGCAGCTTGTGAGTTTCCTGTATTTGCACTTTTTAGAAAATATTCATAGGCTTGTTTATACTCTTTATTTTTATAAGCATCTAAACCAACATCATAATCACTTCCAAATAATAAGCTAACCCATGCCATTGAAAATAAAAATTTTTTCATCATTTTTCCTTTGTAAATATATCTTTAATTTTACCCATTTTTATTCAAAATTTATTGATACCTATCAAGCCTTTACTTCCCCCTTTATGTTAAGATTTACCTATATTAAAAAAAGGAGTACAAATTGAGTATTAGATTTATTTTACCTCTTGTACTAATATTTTTTCTCAATTCTTTAAATGCTTCAACAGAAGATGGAGAAAAAGTGTTTAAACAATATTGTTGGGGATGTCATCATCAAACCTCTGTTGCCTTTGGGCCTTCTTTTGAAGAGATTGCAAACAGAAGAACAGTTGCAGAAATTCAAGGGCATATAATAGCTCCCAAATCTATGTACAAACAATTAGGTCATAAAAGATCTGTAATGCCAAGTTTTAAAGATGAACTTTCACAAGAGCAACTTGATGCAATTACAAATTTCATAATGTCATTCAAATCAAAAAAGGATTAAAGAAATGTTTCGATTATCAAACTTAATTAAAACAACTCTTGAAGATCAAAAATCAAGAACATTAAATGGTTCAATAATGATTTGGAATTTTACAAATAGATGTAATCTTCTTTGTCACCATTGTTATAGCAAAGCTGATGCAAATGAAAAAGATACTTTAACTTTTGAAGAAATTGAACAAACTATTTCAAAATTAAAAGCAGGCGGAGTTAATTTTGTAATATTTTCAGGGGGTGAACCACTTTTAAGAAAAGATATTTTTGATATTGCAAGGGTTATGAAAGAACATAATATCATGACATATTTATCTACAAATGGAATTTATGTAAGTCCTAAAAACGTAGATCAAATAATAAGCACTTTTAATTATATTGGAATTTCAATCGACGGAATTGAGGAAGTACATGATCAATTTAGAGGTCAAAAAGGTGCTTATAAAAAATCAATTGAAGCCATTAAACTAATTCAAGCTCATGGTGGAAATGCTGGAATTAGATTTACAATCACAAAAGAAACACAAGATAGTTTTTATGCCATGTTTGATTTATGTGAAGAGTTAAATGTTGATAAACTTTACATTTCTCACCTTGTTTATTCAGGTCGAGGAAAAGATAACCTAGAAATAGATATTTCAAAAGAGCAAAGAAAGCAGTATGTTGAATTTATCATTGATAAAGCTTTTGAATATTATAAAAATGGCAATAACATTGATTTGGTAACTGGAAATATGGAAATGGATGCAATCATGCTTCTAAATAGATTTAAAAAAGAGTATCCAGAATTTGTAGAAACTTTAGAGAAAAAACTAAAAGCTTGGGGTGGAAATTCAGCTGGTTATAGACTTGGAAATATGGATTGGGCTGGAAATGTAAAACCTGACCCATTTTTTCCTTTTATTGTTGGAAACTATTTACAAACACCTTTTGATGAAGTTTGGACTTCTACTAAAAATGATATTTTAAATAAATTAAGAGAACATCCACGACAAATTAAAGGAAAATGTGCCCAATGTAAATATATAGAAATTTGCAATGGTGGCTCACGCTCACGTGCCTTTGCAATTAGTGGTGATTTATGGGAAGAAGATCCATCATGTTATTTAACAAACGAAGAAATTAGGAGAGAAAAATGAAACTATTAAATATATTATTAATTGCATCAATTGCAATGAGTTCTGCTTGGGCTAAAGAGAAGTTTTTTGTTGTGGAGAGAGAAAGTGAATCATTAGCTACTATTTATGACGGTTTAAAAAGAACCAATATAGAAGGTATGCACAATATGAACCATGGTGTTGTGAAGTTTGATGGAAAAGATGGATATGTTATTTCAAGGGATGGTTATGTTGTAAAATTTGATCCTATTTCTGAAAAAATATTAGCAGAATACAAAACTTCAAAATCAGCAATTGGTTTTGTAATTGGAGCAAATTATGTTGCAGTTGCAAATTATGATGATAAAAGTGTAGATATATTAGATAGAGATTTAAAACCAATAGATAAAATAGAAACTAACTCAAAAAACGTAGGGATTAAAATATATACAGACTACCTTATATTTTCACAGATGGATAATGATATAATCTCTGTTTTCAAAGATATGAACGCAGGAAAAGGCAATCCAAACTTTAAATTACATAAAGAATTTAAAGATGTAGGTGAACTTCCTTTTGATGCAATGATAAAAGATGAGAAATATATAGTTGGATTTTTTACTTCAAAATTCTTCGGAGTTGTTGATTTAGAAAAAATGGAATACAAAAAAGTTGATGTTTTCTTAGATGAAAATAGACAAATGGTTTTAAAAGTTCCACATTTCGGATTTTGGTCAATTGGTGGAGATAAAATATTTGTTCCCGCAGTTGGAGACAATAAAGTTTTAGTTTATGATAATGATTTTAAATTTGTAAAAAACATACAAACTCAAGGTCTTCCAGTATTTACAAGTTTAAGTCCTGATAAAAAATATTTAGCAGTTACTTACTCTGGAAAAGACTTTCCAACAATTCAAATTGTTGATACACAAACTTTAGAAATTATACATACATTTAATTTTGATGGAAAAGTTTTACATGTAAGATGGTCTGAGACTTCACCTCAGCTTTATGTTTCTGTAAATGATACTAACAAAATAGCAGTTATACACACAGAAGAATGGTTTTTAAATAGAGAAATATTTAATGTTAAAAAACCTTCAGGAATATTTTTATATGAGGATGGAAAGTAATTATGGCAAAAGTATATTTAACAGGAGCTGGTCCTGGAGATATTGAATTAATGACGCTAAAAGCAGCACGAGTTGTAAAAGAAGCTGATGTATTAATATATGATAGATTAGCAAATCCAGATATTTTAAATATGGCAAAAGAAAATTGTGAAATGATTTATGTGGGGAAACAAGATGGTAAACACTCAGTTCCTCAAGATGAAATAAATGAAATCATTTACCAAGCAGCACTAAAGTACGAAAATGTAGTAAGACTAAAAGGTGGTGATCCTTTTGTCTTTGGACGAGGTGGAGAAGAAGCTATTTATCTTTATGATAGAGATATTAAATTTGAAATAATTCCAGGGATTAGCTCTGCTATATCAGTACCTGCATATGCAGGAATTCCAGTGACTCATAGGGGGATTACAACTTCATTTAGAGTAGTAACTGGACATGAAACACCAAAAAAGAAAATCTCTCAAATAGAATGGCAAACTTTTTTAAACGATGAGACAATAGTATTTTTAATGGGATTCCATAATATCAAACTTATAACTAGAAAACTAATGAACTTAGGGAAAAGAAGAGATTATCCATGTGCTGTAATTTCAAAAGGAAGTACTCCTGAGCAAGAAGTTGTTGTAGGAACTTTAGAAACTATCGTTGAACTTTCAAAAGATATGCCAACACCTGCTATTATAGTTGTAGGGGAAGTTGTGACATTAAGAGATAAAGTTAAGTGGTTTAAATAACACTCAAATATCCTTATAAGATATGACTTTTATGCATATCGTAGTAGAATATGTAATAATATTTATATTTTGTAAAGGATAAGAAATAGTGATTGAAAATATACCAAAAATAGAACCTTCAGACGAGAAATTTAGAATACTTTTTGAGCTATCTCCTTTAGGAATGGCCATGATAGAGCATAAAACAGGTAAATTTCTTGAAGTTAATCAATCACTATTAAACTCATTAAACTACTCAAAAGAAGAATTCCTCTCACTTAGTTTTTACGATATTACTCCAAATGAATATGAAGAACAAGAGAAACAACAAATAAAAGATTTAGAAAGCACAGGGAAATTTGGTCCAAATGAAAAAGAATATATTAAAAAAGATGGGACAAGATATCCTATAATAATTAGTGGATTTTCTTTTACAGATAGCAATAATAAAAAAGTTGTTTGGGGTATTATTGAAGATATTACAGAAAAAAAGCAATATGAAATTATCTATAATGATAACAAAAATTTATTAGAATATATAGCTATTGAAAACTCATTACAAAAAGTATTAGATAAAATTGTAAATCTAGTTGAAAAAAGAAATCCTGAAATAACTTGTTCTATTTTACTTTTAGATGAAACAAAACAACACTTACTTACAGGCTCTGCTCCTTCTTTACCAAAATTTTATAATGATGCTGTTAATGGTTTAAAAATTGGTGAGAAAATTGGGTCTTGTGCAAGTGCAGCTTACAAAAAAGAAAGAGTAATTGTAGAAAATATAAATACACATGAAAACTGGCAAGATTATTTAGATTTGACTCAAAAAGCAAATTTACATGCTTGTTGGTCTCAACCAATTATTTCTTCACAAAATGAAGTACTAGGAACCTTCGCTATTTATAATAATGTAGTCAAAGCACCTAATACATTTATGTTAAATTTAATTGAAACCTATGCTAATGTTGTGGCAAAAGCCATCGAGAAAAATAGATACTCAGAAATTATTCAAAAAAATACAAAAGAATTAGAAGAAAAAACTCTCTTATTAGAAAACATTCTAAATACAATACCTGATATAGTTTGGTTAAAAGATAAAAATGGAATCTATTTAAGATGTAATTCTGAATTTGAAAAATTTGTTAATAAAAAAGAATCTGAAATTATTGGGAAAACAGATTATGATTTTGTAGATAAAGAAACAGCAGATCAATTTATTATAAACGATAAAATTGCCATGGAAACAAAAAAAATTGTTAGAACAGAAGAGTCAATAAGTGATAAAACAACTAATAAAAAATTTATTTTTGACACAGCAAAAATTTCAATGGAAAATCTTGATGGTGAAATAATAGGAATACTTGGGATTGGACATGATATAACACTAAGAGAAAAAAAAGAAGAAGAGTTAAAGAAATTAAATGAACTAACATTATCATTAACAAAATCACAACAAGTTCTATTATCTCTTTTTGATAAGGGAGATTCTACCTTATTTAAATGGAAAAATGGGAAAGACTGGCCAATTGAATATGTTTCATTAAGTATAGAAAAACTTTTTGATTATTCAAGAAACGAATTTATCACAGCAAATATTCCCTTTATTGATTATATTTATAAAGATGATATTCCAAGAGTTTTATATGAAGTTGAAACAGCAATAAAAGAGAATAAAAGCTATTTTAAACATGAACCATATAGAATAATTACAAAAAACAAACAATTAAAATGGGTTCTTGATTACACTGCCATTCAAAAAAATGACCAAGGAGAGATAACTCATTTTATAGGTAATCTAACAGATATTTCAGATCAAATACATAATCAAGAACTACTATATCATCAATCAAAAATTGCATCACTTGGAGAAATGTTAGGAAATATTGCCCATCAATGGAGACAGCCTTTATCTATAATTTCAACTATTGCAACTGGTGCAAAATTAAAAAAAGAATTAAATATACTAGATGATAAAGAATTTATTGATAATATGGAAAAAATAAACAATCATACTCAATATTTATCTTCAACTATTGATGATTTTAGAGATTTCTTTTCCTCTAATGATTATATAAAGAATAAAATAAATTTAAAAGATAGTTTAAAAAAAGCTTTTTCTTTAGTAAAAGATGCTTACAAAAGTTCAAATATAAAAATAATTCAAAATTTAGATGAAGATACCTCTTTACTTTACAATGAAAATATTTTTATCCAAGCAATAATAAATATTTTAAATAATGCAAAAGATGCTCTAAATAAACTTGAAAATAAATCTTTGGATAAGTATGTTTTTATTTCTTTAAAAAAAGAAAAAGATTTTTATATTATAAAAATAAAAGATAATGCAAATGGCGTAAATGAAGAATACATCGATAAAATATTTGAACCTTACTTTACAACAAAACATAAAGAGCAAGGTACAGGAATTGGTTTATATATGAGTAATCAAATAATTACTAAACATCTAAAATCAGAAATTACTGTTCAAAATGTAAAATATACTTATTTAAAAAAAGAGTATAAAGGGGCAGAATTTTGTATAATAATCCCCTATACTTTGTAATATATACAGACATAAGAACTCTTTTATAAAAAAAGAGCGCTTAATCTTTCTTTGTCAACTGTTTTATTTTTATTATCTATTAAGCCATCATTTTTAAATACTCTTAGCATTCTTGATAATGTTTCGGGGGAAATATTTAGAATTTCTGCAACAATTATATTTTTTGTATTAAAAAACTCTTCTGTATGGTCACATAAATATTTCGCTATTCGCTCTTTTGAGTCTAGGACTACATGCAAAGATACAAGATTTTCAAGATTTCTTATTTTTTTTATAAGTGAGGTTTGGATTAAAAAAGACAATTTAGGGTCTGAATAGATTATATCTTTTAAACTTGCAAAATTTATTCGTAAAACTTCTGTATCCGTAAAAGATTGAGCAGTTGCAGGATAAGGAATATGTTCAAAATTTGCAACTTCTGCTATTAATTCGTTTGCATGAAAATATTTTAGAATTATTTCTTTATCATTTGATGAAGTTTTATAAAGTTTTACAATACCTTTTGTTAATAAATAAAGATATTCTGATTCTTCTCCTTCATAAAATAAGATATTATCTTTTGACAATTTTAAAAATGTAGTAAATTCATTTATTCTATTTAAGGTTTCATCGCATAAGTCCTTAAATAAATACATCTCTTTTAATTTGTTTTTCATCTAAACTCCTAGTTTTCTATTTTTGATTATAATTAAAATAAATTTCTAATTTCTTGACTCGTGTTAAGTGAAGCATCAAAAGCTAAAATACTCTTTTACCCAATTTATCTCTTCATTAGTTTTTAAATCTATTTTATCCACTTTATTTTTATCTTTGTCCAATATAATCAAAGTGTTATTTTCTAATTTCAAAAACTCTTTTCCCCATTGTTGTTCAAGTTGTTCAAGTCTTAGAAATAAATCTTTTGCAGGTGGTTTTTCTTTTACACCCGTTTCATTACTAACGATTGAATATCCCCCTACTCTTTTTTCTAAGGTATAAGGCATGTGTTTTTGTAAGATTGTATAAACTCTTTCATTTTTAGGTTCTGGCATGGAATCTTTTAAAGCCATAATTCCTAAAAACATAAATATTACAAAAAAAGCAAGTACTAATAATTTTTTTCTCATGGTTTTTCCTTCAATATATTAAAAACAATTATATTTAAATTAAAAAATAAAACTCTTAATTCATATCAAGTAAATAAGTTGTTTCATGTCAAGGCATAAAAAAAATTTAGTTGTTATACTTTTTGAAAATTTGCTCTTGGAGAAAAATATGAAAGATGAGATACTATATAGAATACAAAAAAGCTTCCCTCTTGTGAAAAGACCTTTTGAACAAATTGCAAAAGAGTTAAATATAAGTGAAGATGAAGTATTAAAAATCTTACAAAAAGAAAAAGAAAATAAAATCATAAGACAAACATCAGCAATATTTGATACAAAAAAACTAGGATATACCTCATCTCTAGTGGCTTTTGAAATAGCAGCAGAAGATATTGATGATGCAGTAATTATACTAAATTCTCATCCTGGAATTTCACATAATTATGAAAGAAATCATACTTATAATATTTGGTTTACTCTAGCAATTGCTCCAAATTCTAAATCTACCTTAGAAGACACAATTGCTACTTTAGCAAAACTAACAAAAGCAAAAGATTATATTATTTTACCTACCTTAAAACTTTTTAAAATATCAGTAAAACTTGATACTACAAATCAAGCTGAAAAAAAAGAGAAAGTTGCTCGTACTGATTTTAAAGGTATGGAACTTAATGATTATCATTACAATATAATTAAAGAAGCTCAAAACGATATAGAAATAACACAAGAGCCTTTTAAAGAAATAGTTGAAAAACTAAATATCTCTTATGATGAGTTTTTTTCAGTATTAGAAGAGTTTCAAGAAACAGGTGTTATGAGAAGATTTGCTTCTATTTTAAATCATAGACATGCAGGTTTTGGTGCAAATGCTATGGTTGCTTGGGATATTGAAGAAGGAAGTAAAGGTGAAGAAATAGGAAAAATCGCTGCTTCTTTTTCTGCTGTTTCTCACTGCTATTTAAGACCTAAATATCCAACGTGGAACTATAATTTATTTACAATGATACATGGGAAAACAAAAGAAGACACCCAAGAAGTAATCAATAACATCGCAAATGAAATTGAATATAAATCAAATATGCCACTTTATTCATCGAGAGAATTTAAAAAAGTAAGAATTAAATATTTTTGTGATGAATTTAAAGATTGGGAAGAAAAATATCTAAATTAAAAAGGAATTAATATCATGGAATTATTTTTAAAACTTGAAGCTGGTTATTTAGGAATTGCCCTTTTCATATTAGCTATTACAATAATAGTTAGTTCAAGAAGTTTTGTAAAAGATGGCACTTGGAAAAAATCAATACCAATAGTATTTATTATACTTGGAATTTTTATTGGAATGCACTATTTTGTAACAACAAGCCGTATTTATGAAGTTGAAAATACTTTCAATAACAATGGGAAAATTATATGTGAAAACAGAGCTGTAAGAAAAGTTTCACAAAGTGTAACGATTGAAAAATCAAACGAATGGACACTTGAAAACCATATGTTATCTTCTCCAAATTATAATAGAGAATTTTTTACTGCGAGATGTATAAAATATGTTCCGGTTGAATTAAATTAATAATTTTACCTTATTTAAGTTGTCGTAATATTTACGACAACTTAGATTTTTCCAATTCTTTAAATTAAAATATATTATTCAATCATCTCAAAAGCTGTTTTAATATCATCAGCCTTCTGAGCTGCGATTAAAAACATTGCAGCATTTAATTTTGCTAATCTTTCTAAATCATCGCTTGGATTTTTTGTCATATTTAGTGACTCTTCAAAAGAGATAATATCTGTTGATTTTTTGTAGTTTATTCCAAAATATTCAGGATCAATCGTATACTCTGTTATTTTGCCATCAATTGTTTGCCAATATTTACACTTTGAAAAGATTTCAGGTGTTCCTTCATTTCCTTTTACAATTATTAGATTTTTGTAGTTTTCACCAAAAAGATGATTATATTTAGATACATAAGGCTTATGAAAAGCTGCATTTACTGCATAGTCTGAAGTTCCTGGGTTTAACAGTTTTTCAATTGTATTAAAAGCTGTTCTTAAACCCAAAATATTTCTAATTTTTGTTAAAGCACTTAATTCTTTGAAATAATCAGCTCTATCAAAATAGTAGATATTATCATCAAAATCAATATTTTCATAAAGATTTTTTAGTGTTAAACCTTTTTTTGCAGGTTGAAGTTCATCTCCACTAACAACTAAATTTAAATCGAATTTTTTTAGATATTTTGCAATCAAAGGTAATAAATAAGGATTATCAGCTTTCCCATCAAATGGATAACCTAACTCTATAGAGTTTGGTATTTTTACTCTTTTTATATATTTATCACAAACTTCAAAAGTAGTTTTTAATTCCTCTATTGTTTCAAGTTTAACTCTCCAACCTAATAAAAAAGCTGCAATTTGCTCAGAGTGAACATTTTGATTCAAAATCGACTCAATTGCATCAATTGTTTCTATTTTTGTTAATTCTCTATTTGATTTAGGACCTGTGCCAACTGCTCTGATATAACTATGAAACCCCATTTTACTCTCCATATCTTTAAATAAGACAAATTCTATCTTAATTTAAACTTAAGTTACTTGACTTGGGTCAACCAATTTGTAATTTATACTTGTTACAATTACCATGTTAAAACAATTATATATTTCATAAAAGGAGAAAATATGTCGCTTTCAAGAAGAGACTTCCTAAAAAGTTCAGCAGCAGCAAGTGCAGCAGCAGCAATTGGTATGACTGTACCAGCTGATTTACAAGCACAAGCTCAAGCCGCTGAAGGTGGATGGAGATGGGACAAGGCAGCTTGTCGTTTCTGTGGTACTGGTTGTGGGATTATGCTAGCTACTAAAGAAGGTAAAATAGTAGCAGTTAAAGGGGATCCAGCAGCTCCTGTTAATAGAGGTCTTAACTGTATTAAAGGTTATTTTAATGCTAAAATAATGTATGGTGCAGATAGATTAAAACAACCATTATTAAGAATGAATGCAAAAGGTGAATTTGACAAACAAGGTGATTTTGCACCTATTTCATGGCAAAGAGCTTTTGATGAGATGGAAAAACATATTAAAATTGCATTAAAAGAAAAAGGTCCTGAAGGTGTTGGAGTTTTTGCATCTGGACAATATACAGTTATGGAAGGATATGCAGCTTTAAAAATGATGAAAGCTGGATTTAGATCAAACGCTTTTGATCCAAATGCTAGACATTGTATGGCATCTGCGGTTGTTGGATTCTACCAAACATTTGGTATAGATGAGCCATCTGGTTGTTATGATGATATCGAACTTACTGATACAGTTGTAACATGGGGTTCAAATATGGCAGAAATGCACCCAATTTTATGGTCTAGGGTAACTGATAGAAAATTATCAGATCCGGATAAAGTTAAACTTGTAAATATTTCTACATATAGACATAGAACTTCTGATATTGCTGATATTGAGATTATTTTTACTCCAAATACTGACTTAGCATTATGGAATTATATTGCAAGAGAAATTGTTTATAATCATCCTGAATCTATTGATTGGCCTTTTATTAAAGAAAACATCATATTTGCAGCAAGTCCAGTAAATCTGGGTTATGGAATGAGAAGATCTGATGAAAAATCAATCGTAGATGGTAAATATACTGCAAAAGAAATGGAAACTATTTCAAAAGAAATGGAAAAAATTGTTTCTGAAAATGAAGCTCCAGCACTAGCTCCTTATGGATATAAAGCTGGTGATAAAATGGTAAACAAAAATACAGGTCTTGCGCACTGGGAAATATCATTTGAAGAATACAAAAAATCATTAGAGCCATATACTCTTGATTATGTTGCTAAAATATCAAAAGGTAACCCTGATGAAGATATTGAAGAATTTAAGAAAAAATTACAAGCTTTAGCTGATTTATATATTGAACAAAATAGAAAAGTGGTTTCTTTCTGGACAATGGGAATGAATCAACACACAAGAGGAACATGGGTAAATACTTTATCATATAACGTTCACTTCTTATTAAATAAACAAGCTAAACCAGGTTCTGGCGCTTTCTCATTAACAGGTCAACCATCTGCTTGTGGAACTGCAAGAGAAGTTGGAACATTCTGTCATAGATTACCAGCTGATATGATGGTTGCTAATCCAAAAGATAGAGAAATAACAGAAAAATCTTGGAAAGTTCCTGCTGGAACTATTAATCCAAAAGGTCATCAACATATTATGAAAATTCATAGAGATATTGAAGATGGGAATATCAAATTTGCATGGGTAAATGTTTGTAATCCATACCAAGATACAGCAAGTGCTACACATTGGATTAAAGCAGCAAGAGAAATGGATAACTTCATTGTAACTTCAGATGGATATCCAGGAATTTCTGCAAAAGTATCAGATTTAATTTTACCATCTGCTATGATTTATGAAAAATGGGGAGCTTATGGAAATGCTGAAAGAAGAACTCAACATTGGAGACAACAAGTATTACCAGTTGGTGATGCAATGTCTGATACATGGCAATGGGTTGAACTTTCAAAAAGATTTACAGTAAAAGATTTATGGGGTGAACAATCACTTGCAAGTACAAAAGGTGAAACAAAACTACCTGATGTAATTGAAGCTGCAAAGGCAATGGGATATAAAGAAGATACAACTATGTATGAAATCTTATTTGCAAATGAAAAAGCAAAATCTTATAAATTAGATCCAAAAGATCCAATTCAAGCTGGATATGATAATACAGAGGGTTCAGGAGATTCAAGAAAAGTTATTGGATCTGATGGAAAAGTATTTAATGGTTATGGATTCTTTATTCAAAAATATTTATTTGAAGAGTATGCTGACTTTGGA
The DNA here is from genome assembly GCF_013177675.1 of Arcobacter acticola. NCBI lineage: Bacteria > Pseudomonadati > Campylobacterota > Epsilonproteobacteria > Campylobacterales > Arcobacteraceae > Arcobacter > Arcobacter acticola. The sequence continues at coordinate 528,447 of NZ_CP042652.1, read as the reverse complement.
AGAGGTCATGGACACGATTTAGCTGATTTTGACACTTACCATAGAGTAAGAGGATTAAAATGGCCAGTTGTAGATGGTAAAGAAACTCAATGGAGATTTAATACTAAATATGACCCTTATGCTAAAAAAGCAAATCCAAATGGTGATTTTGCATTCTACGGAACATTAGCAAAAGAATTAGCTCAAGGAGATTTATTAGGAATTAATGATAAAACTAAAAAATCTTTAAAAAACAAAGCAAAAATATTTGCAAGACCATATATGGATCCACCGGAAGTGCCAAGTGAAGAGTATCCAGTTTGGTTATGTACAGGAAGAGTTTTAGAGCACTGGCATTCAGGAACTATGACTATGAGAGTACCTGAACTTTATAGAGCAGTACCTGAAGCACTATGTTATATGCATCCTGAAGACGCAAAAGCATATGGTGTAAAACAAGGTGCACTTTGTTGGGTTGAATCTAGACGTGGAAAAGTAAAAGCTAGAGTTGAAACAAGAGGAAGAAATAGACCTTCAAGAGGTTTAGTATTTGTACCTTGGTTCGATGAAAAAGTATTTATTAATAAAGTTTGTTTAGATGCAACTTGTCCACAATCTGGACAAACAGACTTTAAAAAATGTGCGGTAAAAATTTACCAAGCTTAATTAAGGAGGGTATATTGTTTTGAGCAATATTAATCCTCAAGAAAGAAAAGAGAAAAAGATGAGTACATCAGGAAACCAAACAACAAATGAAAGAAGAAAATTCTTTCTAACGATAGCAAGAGCAGCAGGTTTAGCTGTTCTTGGTGGTTTAACATGGAGTGCATTTGTTGATGAAGTAAAAGCTAGTTCATTAATATTGCGACCACCTGGTGCTCTAAAAGAAGATGATTTTTTAGCTACTTGTATTAAATGTGGATTGTGTGTAGAAGCATGTCCTTTTGATACATTAAAATTAGCAAAACCAGGGGATAACAAACCTCTTGGAACTCCATTTTTTGAGCCAAGAGATATTCCTTGTTATATGTGTATAGATATTCCATGTGTTCCTGTTTGTCCTACAGATGCACTTGATATTTTATCTGTACAAAATAAAGAAAAAAAATTAGATATAAACAAAGCCCAAATGGGTGTAGCAGTTGTTGATGATAATTCTTGTATCGCTTTTTGGGGAATCCAATGTGATGCATGTTATAGAGCATGTCCACTTTTAGGAAAAGCTATAACAGTTGAATATACAAAAAATGAAAGAACAGGTAAACACGCATTTTTAAAACCTATTGTACATGCAGATGTTTGTACAGGATGTGGTTTATGTGAAAAAGCTTGTGTTACTGAAAAAGCGGCTATTTTTGTATTACCAAGAGAAGTTGCTCTTGGAAGAGCAGGAGATTATTACATCAAAGGCTGGGATAAAGGTGATGAAGAAAGATTAGAACATGCAACTAGTAAAACAACTAAAACAGAACTTAGTAAAGATAGTGCTGTTAATTCTTTGAATAGTAGTAGTGATATGGAGGATTTATTAAAATGATAAGTAATATTTACAAAAAATATAGATTCTTAATCGCAAGAAGAATTACACAAATTTCTATAATGGTTTTATATATTATTGCAAATGTCTATGGAATAAATTTTTTAATGGGAAATTTAAGTTCATCATTAGTATTAAATACTATTCCTTTAAGTGATCCATACGCAGTTATGCAAATGCTATTTGCAGGTGCTGCTTTATCATTTGACATTCTTTTGGGAGCTTTTTTTATTACAATTTTTTATATGATTGTTGGTGGTCGTGCTTTTTGTTCTTGGGTTTGTCCTGTAAATATGATTACAGATTTAGCAAACTATTTACGAAGAAAATTTGGATTTAATCAAATTCAGAAAAAACAACCAGCTTCAAGAAATATAAGATATTGGGTAATTGCGATTAGTTTTATTATCTCTTTTTTTATGGGAGTTGCAGCTTTTGAACTAATCTCGCCTATTTCAATGGTTCATAGAGGAATCATTTTTGGCTTAGGTTTTGGATGGGCTGCGATACTTATAATTTTTCTTTTTGATTTGTTTGTTTTAAAAAATGGCTGGTGTGGTCATATATGTCCTCTTGGTGGATTTTATTCACTAGTGGGAAAATTTAGTTTAATAAGAGTTCATCATAATGCACCTAACTGTACAGCTTGTATGAAATGTAAAGAAGTTTGTCCTGAAAACCAAGTTTTACATATGGTTACAAAAACTTCTATTCCTGTATTATCAGGAGAATGTACAAATTGTGGAAGATGTGTGGAAGTATGTGATGATGATGCTCTTAATTTTTCAATAAAAAACTTAAAAAAGGGAGAACAAAATGAAGTTAGGTAAATTAGGTATATTAACTTTTATAGCAACAATAACTGCCACAGTTTTATTTGCTGCTAGTGAGCCAAAAAAAATAGATGAAGATTCACTTGGTTTAAGAAAAGTGGACTTAATGTCAGAAGAGAAAGCTGCTCCAGCTGAAACAAAATATGGAACTTCTCAGCCAATGAGTGGATATAAAATAGAAAGAGCATATCAAAATGCACCTCCTATGATTCCCCATGATGTTGAAGGTTTATTAGAAATTACACCTAATAATAATGCGTGTATGGGATGTCATGAACCAGCTGTTGCTGAATCTATGGGAGCAACTCCAATTCCAAAATCACACTATATTGATTTTAGACCAAAAAATATAGTTAAAGATGGTAATTTTATAAAAGAAGTTGATAATATGAAAAATGAAACTTCAATAAAACCAATAGATACAATGTCTAATGCAAGATACAATTGTACGACTTGTCATGCTCCTCAAAGTACAGGAGATTTAGCTGTTGAAAATACTTTTGAAGCTAACTACACAAGAGAAGATGGGAAAAACCATTCAACTTGGGATGAAGTTTTAACTGACGATTTAGATACAGTAAAGAAAAAATAATGAAACGAAGAGAACTTTTTAGTTCTCTTTCTTCATCTTTTTCTAAAAAAGAGAAGCAAGAGATAATTTTAAGACCTCCATATTTTCAAGATGAAACTATTTTCTTTTCAAACTGTATATCTTGTGATGGGTTATGTAGTACAGCTTGCGAAGAAAATATTATTGTAATACAAGAAGATCTTACTCCTAAACTTGATTTTACTTCAAGTGGGTGTACATATTGTGATGAATGTGCAAATGCTTGTCCAAATGAGGTTCTAAAATTAGAATATAAAAAACATATAAATGCTAAAATAGAGATTGATGTACTATCATGTTTAGCATGGAATCAAACAATGTGTTTTTCTTGTAAAGATCCATGTTTTGATGATGCTATTGATTTTTTAGGTATGTTTAGACCAAGTATAAACAACAACTGTACATCTTGTGGATTTTGTATAAAAACCTGTCCAACAAATGCTATAAAAATAGTTTCGTAAAAAGGAAAAAAAATGAAATTACTTAAAGACTTTTTATATATTTTTTTTATTTTAAATTTATTTATTTCAAATATAAATGCAAAAGATTTAACACCTAGTAGTTCACTAATAGCAAGTGGAGGAGTAATAGATTTAGTTTTAAATAATGACAAGCTTTATGTATCAACAGCAGCTTCGAGTGTAGATATCTTTGATATAAAAACTCAAGAAAAAATTGATTCTATAAAAATGCCTAAAATAAAGGATTTTTTAGGAGATATTATTGATTCAAAAATCTATAGTGTTGATATATTAAATGATAATATTTTAATTCTTTCTCAAGGTGAAAAAGGTGGAAGAAATCTTGATATTTACAAAGATGGTAAATTTGAAAGTATTATAAAAGATACTCAAAGACAATTTATAGCTCGTGCTAAATTTTTGGATGAAAATCATATAATTTATGGTTTACTTTCAAATCAAATATATCTTTATGATATTAAAAATAAAAAAATCATAAAGGAAATTCAAGTATCTCAATCAAAATTTTCAAACTTTAAATTAACACAAGATAAAACTAAATTAGTAGTTTGTGATGAAAGTGGAGTAATAAATATGCTTGATTCAAAAAATTTCGATATTATTAAAACTTTTAGATATCAAAACTTAGATAATGTTTTTCAAGTAGATATTAAAGATAATTTAATACTAACAGCAGGACAAGATAGACGAGCAGCTGTTTATAATCTTGATACAAAGAATGCTTATTATAAAGAGTACTCATTTTTAGTATATGCAGCAGCACTAAGTCCTAGTACAAAATTAGCAGCGGTTGCTAGTGATGAAGAAAACAATGTAACTATTTTTGATACATCAAGTCAAGCAAACTTATATAAGCTAACACAAAATAAAGCTACTTTATCAAATATCTTATTTTTAAATGAAAATGAAATAATTGTAACAAGTGATGATAAACAAATAAACTATTATAAAATTGATTAAATTAAAAGGATTATAAATGAATATTTCAAGCATAGTTGTACAAACTTTACCAAAATACCTAGAGGAAGTTGTTGAGTCTTTAAAAAACTGTGATGTATGTGATTATCATATGCATGATGAATTAGGAAGAATCATAATTACAATCGAAGGTGCTGGAGTTGCTGAAGAATTAAAAAAACTAAAAGTAATTGAAGCTATTCCTCATGTAATGAGTGCTGATATGCAAATGGCATATAGTGAAGAAGAGCTAAGTGCTCATTTAGAAGTATTAGCAAATGCTGATGCAGTGCCAAAAGTTTTAAATGAAAAAGATATTAAACCAGAAGATATTGTTTATAATGGTGATTTAAAGAAAAAAGATTTAGAAGGTTTTGCAAAAACATTTGATAATACAGGAAGATAACATGGAATATACATCAGGTAACTTTTTATGCGAAACAATTGTACCAAGTGGGGAATTAATTGTTTCAAGAACAGATTTAAAAGGAATCATAACTTATGCAAATGATACATTTGCAGAAATCTCAGGATATGAAGTAGATGAACTTATTGGGAAAGCTCACAATATTGTAAGACATCCTGATATGCCAAAATCTATATTTGAACAACTTTGGAATGATATTCAAACAAAAGGTTCTTGGAGTGGTGTTGTAAAAAACATTAGAAAAGACCAAGGCTTTTATTGGGTTTATGCTGAAATATCAGGTGTGTTTAAAAATGATGTTTTAATTGAATATAAATCAATAAGAACACCAATTTCATTTCAAGATAAAGTAAAGCACCAATTATTATATGATAAGATAAAAAAAGACTCAAACGAACCTACTCGAAAAGTAACATATAATTAGATTAAATTAAATTTTAATCTAATTAAAATAATACCACTTAAGTTTTACATTAATTACAAATAAATTACACTTTTTTTTAAATTGGTTAAAAAATAATCAATTTTGCTATTCTATTGTTACGATTACCATATATACTTTTATTAGATTTTAATTTAACAAAAGGAAATTACATGAAACTATTAAAGACAATATCATTAAGTGTAGCAACTCTTGCTCTTGCATCTACTATGGCATCAGCAGATACACTGGAAAATACTATTAAAAACGGTCAATTAAGTTGTGGATTAAATACAGGACTTCCAGGTTTTGCTTCTCCTGATTCAGCTGGGGTATGGACAGGAATAGATGTTGATGTTTGTAGAGCAGTAGCAGCAGCTGTTTTAGGTGATGCTTCTAAAGTTAAATATGCTCATTTAAATGCAAAAGAAAGATTTACAGCACTTCAAAGTGGTGAAATTGACGTATTATCAAGAAATACAACTTGGACAGCTACAAGAGATACATCTTTAGGATTAAATTTTACAGGTGTAAATTATTATGATGGTCAAGGTTTTTTAATATCAAAAAAACTTGGTGTTAAATCAGCTAAAGAATTAAATGGAGCAACTTTTTGTATCCAAGCAGGAACTACAACTGAACTTAACTTAACTGATTACTTCAAAGCTAATAAAATGGAATATAAACCTATTACTTATGATACATCAGCTCAAACAATCGAAGCTTTCGAAAGTGGAAGATGTGATGCTTTAACTTCTGATGCTTCTCAATTATATGCATTAAAAACAACTTTAAAAGACCCAAATTCAGCAATGGTATTACCAGAGATTATCTCTAAAGAGCCATTAGGCCCTGCAGTTAGACAAGGTGATGATAAATGGTTTAGTATTGTTAAATGGACTCAAATTGCAATGTTAAATGCTGAAGAGTTAGGTGTAAATTCTAAAAATGTTGATGAAATGTTAAAAAGTCCAAATCCAGATATCCAAAGATTATTAGGTGTAACAGGTGATATTGGTAAAAATATGGGATTAGATCCAAAATGGGCATATAACATTATCAAACAAGTTGGAAACTATGGAGAATCATTTGAAGCAAATGTTGGTAAAGGTTCACCACTTGGAATTGAAAGAGGATTAAATGCTCTATGGATAAATGGTGGATTACAATACGGTGCACCAATTAGATAACAAAATATTTTAAATTAGTACAAATATTTAATTTAAAAAAGAGAGATTAAAATCTCTCTTTTTTATAATAAGGTCAAAAAAATGAAAGAACACAAAAAAAAAGCTCATGACTCCGTTGCTTTTTATAACAATCCTGACAATAGAGCCATAATTTATCAAGTAATTGCTATTTTAGTTATTGCTGTATTCACATATTTTATTTTAGATAATATGTTTACAAATATTGAAAACCGTGGGATTAATACAGGATTTGGTTTCCTAAATAGTGAAGCAGGATTTGGTATTATACAATCACTAATTTCTTATACAGAATCAGATTCATATTATAGGGTATTTATAATTGGTATATTAAATACACTTTTAGTATCAGTAATTAGTATATTCTTTGCTACAATCATTGGATTATTAATTGGTATTGGAAGATTATCAAAAAATTATATGATTTCTAAACTTTCTTTAATTTACGTAGAAACATTTAGAAATATCCCTATATTATTGCAAATACTATTTTGGTATAATGTTGTATTAGCCGCACTACCTGGACCTAGACAGTCCTTATCTTATTTGGATGCATTTTTCTTAAACAACAGAGGTCTATATATTCCAAGACCTATCTTAGAAAGTGGTTTTATTTCTGTTATTATTGCTTTTTTTATTGCCATAGCAGGTATTTTCTATCTTACTAAATGGGCTAAAAAAAGACATGATGACACAGGTGAAGAATTTCCCGTATTTTGGGTTTCTCTAGCTATTTTAATAGCTGGTCCTACATTAGTTTATTTTTTAAATGGTACACCTGCATCACTTGAATATGCTGAACTTAAAGGTTTTAACTTTGTTGGTGGGTGGACTTTAACTCCTGAATTTTTAGCCCTAGCTTTTGCTCTTAGTATTTATCCAGCTACTTATATAGCTGAAGCTGTTAGAGCTGGAATTGAAGCTGTTCCAAAAGGTCAAAAAGAAGCAGCAAGTGCTCTTGGATTAAAAGAGAGTGTAATTTTGAAAAAAGTTGTATTACCACAAGCTTTAAGAGTTATTATTCCTCCTGTTATTAACCAATATCTAAACTTAATGAAAAACTCATCACTTGCAACAGCAATTGGTTACCCAGAACTTGTAACACTATTTGCAGGAACAGCATTAAATCAAGTTGGTCAAGCAATTGAAATTATTCTAATGACAATGGCTGTTTATTTAGCTATTAGTATATCTATATCAATAGTTATGAATATTATTAATGCAAAAATGCAAATTAAGGAGAGATAATGGCTATTTATAAAAAATTAGAAGCAAAACCTGCTCCTTCAAATACTAAAGGCCCTATAAAATGGATAAGAGAGAATCTTTTTCCATCAGTGACTAGTTCAATTTTAACTATTTTATCACTATTGTTAATCTATAACACTCTTCCTCCTTTGTTAGATTGGATGGTTTTTGATGCAACTTGGAGTGGTACAAAAGAAGAGATCACAAAAGATGGAGCAAGATGGATTTTTATTTATGAAAAATTCAATCAGTTTATTTATGGTTTTTATCCAGAAGAATTATATTGGAGACCAAATTTAATTTTTGTTTTTTTTGTAGTATCTATAATTGCCTTTAAAAAATTCAAACATGTTAAAGCAAGAGCAGTAATTCTTATTTTATTTCCTATCGTATCGTTTATATTACTTTATGGTGGATTTGGTTTAGAAATAGTTCCAACTTCAAATTGGGGAGGATTACTTCTTACAGTTGTTGTTGCTGCTGTTGGAATCGTAGTATCATTTCCAATTGGTATATTATTTGCTCTAGGAAGACAATCTAAGATGCCAATTATAAAAACAATCAGTGTTGTTTATATTGAATTTATTAGAGGTGTTCCTTTAATTACACTTTTATTTATGGCATCAGTTATCCTTCCTTTATTTTTTCCAGAAGGAATGACTTTTGATAAACTATTAAGAGCTTTAATAGGAGTTACTTTATTTCAAGCAGCATATATAGCTGAAGTTATAAGAGGTGGATTACAAGCTATTCCAAAAGGTCAATATGAAGCATGTGATTCAATAGGACTTTCATATTGGCAAGCCATGGGATTAGTTATTTTACCGCAAGCCCTTAAAATCTCCATTCCAAATATTGTTGGATCATTTGTTGCATTATTTAAAGATACAACATTGGTATTGATTATTGGTTTATTTGATGTTTTAGCAATGGTAAACCTTACAACAACAGATCCAAATTGGTTAGGTTTCGCAACAGAGGGTTATGTTTTTGTAACTATTATTTACTGGATAATTTGCTTTAGTATGTCTAAATATGCACAGTCAGTAGAAAAAAGATTTAATACAGAACACAAATAGAAAATAGGAATAATAATGAAAAATTTAGATTATATGATAGAGATGACAAACGTTAATAAATGGTATGGAGATTTCCACGTACTAAAAGATGTTAACTTAAGAGTAAAAAAAGGTGAGAAGATTGTTATTTGCGGACCTTCTGGTTCTGGAAAATCTACAACAATTAGATGTATGAACAGACTAGAACCTTTCCAAGAAGGTGAATTATATGTTTCTGGTTTAGAAATGACAGAAGATGTAAAAAGAATTAGAGAAATTAGAACTCATGTTGGTATGGTTTTTCAGCATTTTAATCTTTTTCCACACCTTTCAATTTTAGAAAATTTAATCCTAGCTCCAACTTGGGTAGGAAAAATTCCAAGAAAAAAAGCGATTGAAACTGCAATGTATTATCTTGAAAGAGTAAAAATTGCAGATCAAGCTGATAAATATCCAAATCAGTTATCAGGTGGACAACAACAAAGGGTGGCAATAGCAAGATGTTTATGTATTAATCCTGATATTATGCTATTTGATGAACCAACATCTGCACTTGACCCTGAAATGATTGGTGAAGTTCTAGATGTAATGACAGAACTAGCTGATGAAGGTATTACGATGGTTTGTGTAACACATGAAATGGGATTTGCAAAAAAAGTAGCAGATAGAGTAATTTTTATGGATGCAGGTCAAATTGTAGAAGAGAATACTCCAGCAGAGTTTTTCGGAAACCCACAATCTCCTAGATTAAAACAATTTTTAGAACAAATATTAGATCATTAAAAGAAAAAATATGTCACTTTTAAATATTTTTGCATTTAGTTTAGCAATGTTTTTATTAGCAATTACTCCAGGCCCTGGGGTATTTGCAACAATCTCAAGGGCTTTATCTTCAGGCTTTTTAAATGCATCTTTTGTATTAATTGGAATAGTAATTGGTGATATAATATTTTTATTATTAGCTATTTTTGGTCTTAGCGCAATTGCCTCTATCCTTGGAGATTTTTTTATCTTAGTTAAATATCTAGGTGGAATTTATCTTTTATTTTTAGGATATAAAATATTAACTTCTAAAGAACAAGAGACAAATTTAAAGGGTATTTATGAACTATCATGGAAAAAGAACTTTTTAACAGGACTTATAATAACACTTAGTAATCCAAAGGTTATACTATTTTACTTAGGATTTCTACCTACTTTTATAAATCTTCAAACTTTAACGGCTATTGATATTTTTATTATTTCTACAGTTGTTACTATTGTTCTGGGTGGAGTAATGTTAGCATATGCCTATAGTGCAAGTAGCGCGAAAAATTTATTTAAAAGTAAATCTTCAAAAAGAAAAATGAATATAGCAGCAGGAAGCGTAATGATAAGTGCAGGGGCAGTTCTAATAATAAAGGCATAAAACCTAAGAAGTAGGAATTAGGTTAAAGCTAACCAGATTCCTATACCTATCATCATAGAACCAGCAATTTTATTTAATAGTTTTACATTTGATGAGTTTTGCAATAATTTTCTCAAAGTACTTCCACCACTTGCATATATAATCAAACAAGTAAATTCCAAAGAAAGTATCAATAAAATAAGTACCGACAACTGTGGAGCAAAAGCTAAATTAGCATCAATAAATGGTGGTAATAATGCTATAAAAAATGCCCAACCTTTTGGATTTGCAATTGCTGTTACAAATCCTTGCATTGCGAGATTCTTCTTTGATACATTAAAATTGCAGCCTTCTAAATTCAAAGCCATTTTTCCACGTGATAACCACATTGAAACACCTAAATATATTAAATAAGCTCCTCCACCATATTTTAAAATCATAAATATAGTAGGATATTTAAGCATTATTGTAGCTACTCCAATAACAGAAGAAGTTGCAACTAAACCAACTCCTAAAAGCTCACCATACATCATGTAGAAAGTTTTTTTTAAGCCTATACTCATTCCCATGCTCAATGATAATGTCATACACATTCCAGGAGTTATTGAAACAAAAAAGAAAGTTGGTATAAATATCGCTAAAATTGATAAGTTAATATAATCTAAAATTTGAAATCCTTTAAAAAATTAAGAGAAGAGTATACAACAATTAAACAAAAAAAACTAATTATTATAGTTTTTCATCAGCTATAATTGTGATATAATATTTACAAATAGTATAAAAAAAGGTGTATTTATGCTTGAAGAACTTAATGTTGGTAAAAAAATAAAAAGATTAAGAAAACTAAAAAATATGAATGCAAAAGATTTAGCCCAAAATGCAGGTATATCTTATGGCATGTTATCTTTATTAGAAAATGGTTCAACTCAAGGTTCTGTTGAAACATTAAGAAAAATTGCAAAGGTTTTAGATACAACATTATCTCAGCTATTTACAAATGAAGATAATATAGACGAGATGATTACAGATGAATCTATGCTAATTGTAAGAAAAGATAAAAGAAAAAAAATATCTTTTCCTGATCCTTTGTATAATTGCGAATTATTAGTTCCTGATTTACAAGGAGATATTGAATTTGTATTAGTAAATTTAGAAGCTAATAGAATAACAGAAGATATTCTTCCTCACATTAAAGGTAAAGAAGAATGTGATTATGTATTAAAAGGAGAAATCACAATTACTTTAAAAGATAAAAAATATATTTTAGAAGAAGGTGATTGTATTAGGTTCAATCCAGAAATCCCCCATAAAATAGAAAATAAAACAGATGAAAAAGCTTCATATTTATCAGTTATAACACCTGTTTCTTTCTAAAATACTTATTTAAAATCTAAGTAAAACAAACTAAGATAGTTTTTGTTTTACTTCATCACTTGCCATTGAAATATTCCAAGCTGGCTCCCAAACTAAATCTATTTCCACATGTTCAACTTTATCAAGCTCTCTCATAACTGCTTCTTCAACCCATTGAATAATCATTTGATGAAGAGGACAAGCTTTTGTACTAAGTGTCATGGTAACAATTACATTCATTTTTTCATCACAAACAGCATCATAAATAAGACCCATCTCTACAAGATTAAAGCCAACTTCTGGGTCATTTACAGTTGATACTGCTTTAAAAATTTCTTCTTTTGTGTACATAAAATTATCCTTTAAAATTTATGATATAAAAAACATCTTTAATTATAAAAGATGTTCCAATAAATAAAAAACTAACAGCTGATTTAAATATAATATCGCTACTTAAACTAAATGCTATTAAACTCAAAACAAAACCTATGATATAAAAAACAAAGCCAAATTCAGAACTTTTTTCAGGTACCATATCAGCTAACATAGGAACTTTTTGTTTACCTACTAATGGTGCGAATCTGTGAAACCATACTAAAAATGGAATTATTTTATATAAATGTGCTGTAATAATTGGAGTTAAAAACCCAAGTAAAAATATAAATCCAGCAACAACTAAAATATAATCATTTAAAACAATAAAATAAACACATACTAAAATCAAAGCTGCTATAAAATTCACAACTGAAACAACAATATATTTATAATATATATCTTTTTGTTTTCTAACTTTTGTTATAAAAATCAGATATAACTGATAAATAAAAAGTATAAATCCAAGTAAAACTTCAAAATAGCCCAGATATTCAATAATTTCAAATTCAAATAATTGGCTAAAAACTACTAAAATAACACCAATACTAATATTATAAAATGCCAATTTTAAATATATATTATTAAATGAATGGGAAAGCCAAAACATAGGAATCAATATATAACTCATTGAAAGAATAGTAATACCTAAATATCCCACAAATACTAAGTAAATATGAGAAAGCATCAAAGCTTTTATATTTAATTGCAAATTTCCACTATAAGCAAATGATAAAATAATTGCAACTATCAACCCAAATAATAAAAAAATATTAGCAACTAAAACAGTGCTTGATAAAAAATTTAATTTCTTTACTTTTTTAATTGTCAAAAAACTTTCAAATAAAAAAATAAAAAATGATATAAATACAATAACACCACCATATGATAAAATCATAGGATATTTATAAAATCCAAGAAATATTAAAATCGTACCAAGAACTAGTAAAGGATTTACAACATAATATAAATCAATAGAAAAATGCTCCACTTCTAAAACAACAGGTAATAATTGTGCCATAGAAGCAAATATGCTCATCATCACAAAACCTAATAAAAATAAATGCACCCATGATAAAACAAAAGTATTTTGGCTATGCAAAGAATTTATATCAAAATCAAATAGCAAAGCAACACTTATAAATAGTATAAGCATTGCACTTACAAAAAAAGAACCTACTAATTTAAATGGTGGGGCAAATTGCTGTGAAATATTCATAATATTAGTGAGAACACCCTGTCCCACTACAAGAAGTATCAATATTTTTTAAATTAACAGTTGTATTAGTTTTTTTTATAAATGTCACTGCTACTTTATCATTTTCTAATTCAACAATTTCATATTTAAATGAATTCTGAATTTTTGGGAATAATCCCATAGGAGGTTTGTGATTTATCATTACTAATTTGTGTTTATCATCAAGTAGTTGAAGTCCAACCATTGCATTAACCATAGGTTCTGGTGGTCCTGTTAAACTTGAATCAAAATAATAAGCATCTTCATCTTTAAAAAATGGAACTGTTGCACCTTCAACATTTATTTCTTTTGCATTTTGTGGAATAATCATTTTCTATCCTTATAATATAAATTACAAGAATGATAACCCATTAAAATAATTAATTCATTGATAACTATCAATATATTCAGAATTAATATGAAAATATTTATTTAACTTAAGCTTCTTATAAATTATATACAATTTATACAAACTCTTCACAAATAAATTGTAAAATAATCCTATGAAAATATTAACACTCATTTTATTTATAAACCTTTTTTTAAATGCTTCTGATATTAAAGCTTATGCCATTGGAATTTTTGATGAAAAAGGAGAGGGTGAAAATATTCAACATAAAAGAATAACAAACAAGGATTACAATAATATTTGCTATTCAAGAATCGTAGTTTTTGGGAATATCCCACATGCAAGAGTCCAAGTAAAAATAGGAAATTCATTAGGTCACTTTGAAAAATCTATTTTTGTTTATAATAAACATAAAATAAAAATAGCAGAAGAAATAACTTTTAAACATTATACTGTTGAAAAGGGTTATTTTGAAGTAAGAATTAATAATAAATTATATGACACAAAGGTTTTTATCAAATAAGTTATTATCAAAGATGAATATTAATTCACAAATTTAAATATTTCTTTAGAAACGTAGCATTAAAATAGCATTCTTTAAGTTTCAAGTGTGTATACTTTCATCAGATAAGAAGTTTTGTCTACTTACTCTCTCCTTAGTTAAAAATTATAGCACTTGTGACGATTTTTTTTAAGATAGAACTTCTTTTTCAATTTAGATAAAAACAAAATATTTTGGATTTTATTTTTATACAATTTATTATTTTATGAAAATTCAGAATAAAAATAAAAAAAGGGAAAAGTTTTAATAACTTTTCCCTTTTTGCTTTATATGTAAAAATTAATTTACATATATTTTTTAAGTACTTCTGGAATTCTAACACTTCCATCTTCGTTTTGATAATTTTCCATAATAGCTACTAATGTTCTTCCAACTGCTAGTGATGAACCATTTAAAGTGTGAGCTAAGATATTTTTCTTACCCTCTTTATATCTGATTTTTGCACGTCTTGATTGGAAATCTCTTGTATTTGAAATTGATGAAATTTCTCTATATTTATTTTGTCCAGGTAACCAAACTTCTAAGTCGATAGTTGTAGCAGCACTAAATCCTAAATCGCCTGTACATAATTGCATTTTTTGGTGAGGAAGTCCTAATGATGTTAATAAATCACTTGCGCATGCTACCATTTTTTCAAATACTTCATTTGATTGTTCTTGTGATGTGATTGCTACCATTTCTACTTTATCAAATTGATGTTGCCTAATTAATCCTCTTGTATCTCGCCCTGCACTTCCTGCTTCTTTTCTAAAACAAGGAGTATAAGAAGTAAGTAACATTGGAAGTTCTTCAATTTCTAAAATCTCATCATTAAATAAGTTAGTTAAAGAAACCTCAGCAGTTGGGATTAAATATAAATCTTCACCTTCAATTTTAAATAAATCATCAGCAAATTTTGGAAGTTGCCCTGTTCCTTGAAGAGTATTTGAGTTTGCCATAAATGGAACATACCACTCTTGGAAACCTCGCTCACGATTAAAATCAAGCATATAGTTAATTAAAGCACGTTCTAGTCTTGCTCCATCACCTCTTAATGCTGCAAATCTAGATTTTGCAATTTTTACACCTCTTTCAAAGTCAATCCAACCATTATTTAAATCCCAATGCTCTTTTGGCTCAAAAGAAAAAGTTGGTTTTGCGCCAACTACTTCTAAAATAATATTTTCATTTTCATCCGCACCACTTGGAACAGACTCATCAGGCATATTTGGAACACCTAAAATAATAGAAGTTAATTCATCTTCTAAAACTCGTACTTGTTCTTCTAACTCTTGTTTTTTATTTTTTAGATTGTTTATATTTTCTTGAAGTGGAGCAACATCTAGCTTCTCTTTTTTATATCTTCCAAACTCTTTTGAAAGTAAGTTTTGCTCAGCTGTAACGTCTTCCATCTCTTGTCGTTTTTCTTTTGTATTAGATGCAAGTGTTTTTAGGTTATTTAAAAGCTCGTTGTCTACACCTTTTCTTTGTAAGGCATTTACAACATACTCGAAGTCTTTTTGTAGTAGTTTAATATCTATCATCTTTGCTCTTTGTAATTATATTTTTTTGAATTATAACTAAAAAATTCTACAAAGAGATTAGATGATATTCTAAATTTATCCGTTCATTACCATTTTAATCATTACATTTCCATCAACATATTCAGTTTTGAATTTATGTTTGTGACAAAAATCTTCATTCATTATTATACACATTTCATCCGCTTTTGCTAATGCTTCGTCTACAGTTTCACATTGTGTTTCTTGTTGGAAATCTGAATTTCTAAAGCATCCACATGCTCTTTCAACTATTATAGCTGCCATTATTATCCTTTATTAAATTTTCGCAATTGTATCATAAAGAAATAAAACTTTCTTTTAATAAAGTTTATTCCCATTCAAATTGGAATGTTGTATGAACAATTTTATACTTTTCTTTCAAGCCATGATTTATTTCATGTAAAAGTTCTTCATATTTATCTAATGATTTTTTATCTATTTTCACATGGGCTGTCATATTATACATATCTTGAGTAATCTCCCAAATATGTATATCATGAAGTTCAATAACATTTTCATTTTTTTCAATAAATTGTTGAACCTCTTGTATATCAATAGGTGAACTTTCCATCAAAGTATTAGTGGAACTTTTAAGTATATCCAAGGCCCATTTTCCAATAACTATCGCTACAATTATTGCTAAAATAATATCAATAAAATACCATGAAGTAAAATAAATTATAATATAGCCTATAATAATAGCCACAGATGATAAAGCATCACTTAACATATGTACAAATGCAGATTTTAAATTTACATTATGTTTATCACCTTGCATTAATATAACACCTGTAATAATATTTACAACTAAACCTATAATTGCCACTATCATTGCTATTTTTATATCTATTAC
Organism: Arcobacter acticola; assembly: GCF_013177675.1. NCBI lineage: Bacteria > Pseudomonadati > Campylobacterota > Epsilonproteobacteria > Campylobacterales > Arcobacteraceae > Arcobacter > Arcobacter acticola. The sequence goes on along the minus strand of NZ_CP042652.1, from coordinate 512,033 downwards.
ACCTGGGTTCAGAAATCTATGTATTGCTTCATACAAAATCCAAACTATTGATAGAACAATAGTAATTCCATTTATAAATGCAGCTAAAACCTCAGCCCTATAAAATCCAAACGTTTTACTCAAAGGCGCTTTTTTACTTGCAATTATTATTGCTATTAAAGAGATTAAAAGGGCAAATGAGTGTGTAAACATATGAATTGCATCTGAAACTAATGCTAAAGAGTTTGATATAAAACCTGCAATAAATTCTGCTAGCATTGTTATAATAGTTATTACAAGTGCAATTTTTAGTAATTTTTTATCAGTTCCTCTATGATCATGAGAATGTCCATGATCATGCTCGTGATGATGTTCATGTGTATGTGTAAGATTGTCATGTTTATGATGAGAATGAGAACAATCATGTGAATGTTTATTTTCTAAATGAGGTTTATGCTCATTTAATCCAAATTTACAGTTGTACATTTTATTTTCCGTTTTATTCGATTTTTCCCATATTATATTACTAATACTTAATGTTTACATAATCTATTCCCTTATATTTTAGTAATATCTAATAAATATTTAACTAAAGTAAAAGAGATAAAAATTCAAATTATTAAAGAGTTCCTATGAAATATAATTTTTTTACTGTATCAATTCCTATTTTGCTTTTAGTTATTGCATCTTTTTATTTAACTTCAAAGTTTATAGAACCCAGTTCAAAAAAAGAAATCACAATTGCTACAGGTTCAATTGATGGAGAATACTATCAAACTGCACTTAAATATAAAGAGATATTAGAAAAACAAAAAGTTAAAGTAAATATTCTTACATCAAATGGTTCTATGGAGAATATTCAACTTCTAAATGATAAAAAAGCTGATATAGCTTTTATTCAAAATGGAATCGATGAGTTAAAAGAACAAACACATATAAAAGCTATTGCTTCAATATATTATGAACCTTTATGGATATTTTATAAAAATGATACATACAAAATGGATTATCTTATTCAATTAATTTCAAAAAAAATATCAATTGGAAAAGAAAAAAGTGGAACAGAAGATTTAGCTTTAAAAATATTAAATGACAACGGAATAAATAAAAAAAATTCACAACTTCTTTATAATTCAACACAAGAAGCAAAAGATTTACTAATAAAAGGCGAAATTGATGCTATGTTTATAGTTAGTTCTCCAAATTCAAATGTTATAAAAGAGTTGTTAGAAAATCCAGATATAAGTCTGTTTAGTTTTAAAAGAGCAAAAGCTTATAGTAGAAAATACTCTTTTTTAGAAGCTACTCCAATTTATGAAGGAACAATTGATTTATATAAAAATCTTCCAAGCCAAGATATAAATCTTCTTTCTACAACTGCAAATCTTATTGTAAGAGATGATTTTTCAGATGAATTAACTAGACTTATTTTAAAAGAAATAAAAAGAATTCATAATAAAAAAGGCTTATTTGAAACACAAAATCAGTTCCCAAATATTGATAACTTGACTATTGAGATAAATGAAGATGCACAAAGGTATTTCACTTATGGTGATACTTGGCTTGAGAAAATATTTCCATACTGGATTGCTTCAAATATTGATAGATTAAAGATTTTATTAATTCCACTTATTACTTTGATGATTCCTTTATCAAAAGGATTTTTCCCACTTTATAGATGGAGTATTAGATCAAAAATCTATAAATGGTATGAAGAAATACATAAAATTGATTTAGAAGCAGAAGATGCTAAAAATGAAGAGTTAAAAAAATATTTAGAAAAAATTATCGCATTAAAAAAAGAGATAAAAGCAGAAACAAAAGTTCCACTTTCTTATATGGGTGAATATTATGATTTAATAATGCATTTAGAGTTAATAATTTCAAAGATAAATATGAAATTAGCTTCTAATTAATTTTAGCTACTTTAGATATAATAAACCAAAAATTATAAGGAATTTGATTTGAGAATTTTATCAGGTATTCAACCATCAGGAACAATTCATATAGGAAACTATTTTGGAATGATTAAAAAAATGGTTGAATCTCAAAATGATGGAGAGTTATTTGCATTTATTGCTTCTTATCATGCATTAACTTCAGTAAAAGATAAAGAGTTTTTAGAAAGAAACATCTTTGAAGCAGCCGTGAATTTTTTAGCACTTGGAATGGATCCAGAAAAATCAACTTTTTGGGTACAACATGATGTAAAAGAAGTTTTAGAGCTTTACTGGCTTTTATCAAATCATACTTCTATGGGACTTTTAGAAAGAGCCCACTCTTACAAAGATAAAACAACAAGAGGAATTCAAGCAAATCATGGGCTATTTTCATATCCTGTTTTAATGGCTGCTGATATTTTATTATTTGATTCAAATATAGTTCCAGTTGGAAAAGATCAAATTCAACACGTTGAAATGACAAGAGATATTGCAACAAGTTTTAATCATACTTATGGAGATATTTTAGTATTACCTGAATCAAAAGTAGATGAGAATGTTGCAACAGTTCCAGGAACTGATGGAGCTAAAATGTCAAAATCTTATAACAATACAATTGATATGTTTGGTCCAGCAAAAACAATAAAAAAACAAGTTATGGGGATAGTAACTGACTCAAAAGAATTAAATGAAGCAAAAGAGTGGGAAAACTGTAATATCTATACTTTATCTAAGCTATTTATGAAAGAAGACGAATTAGCATCTTTAAGACAAAGATATGCAACGCCAGGTGAAGGTTATGGTCATTTTAAAATGACACTATTAGATAAAATCAATGAACACTTTGAGCCATATGCTCAAAAAAGAGAACATCTTTTAAATAATCCAAAAGAAGTAAAAGATATTTTAGCTTTTGGAGCTAGTAAAGCTAAAAAAATTGCAGCTGCTAAAATGGAAATTATTAGAGATGCTGTGGGGTTAATTTAAATTAAAATGTAAAAGTTAAAATATAAAAGAGTTTTACTCTTTTATATTTACTTTTATAACCTCTTCGATATTATTTGAAATATCTTCAACTCTTTTTTGCCAAACTTTTCCAAACTCTATTTTTTCTTCATTTGTTGCACTTCCTTGAATACATTTTTGCATTAAAGAGTTCATAGAAGGATGTGGTAAAATCATACTTGCATTATAAAAAACATCAACACTTTTTTGTGTATCAAGTCTTGTAAATCTTACACTTGCTCCACTTATATCTTTTTCAAAATTCATTAAATTATTTCTATCATGTTTTCCTGCTAGTCCTTTAAAACCATTTGTAGTTGTAGAGCCCGTTATATTTGTAATTACACTTCCAATTACGCCTGCAACTCCATCTATTTGCTTTTCTTTAAATTCAACTAAGATATTACCACGTTTTGCTATTTCATTTTCATGTAAGGCTTTTAAACCTTGAAGTGTCATAAGATAAGCTCCAAGAACAGTAGGACATGAATGCCCTGCACTTTTTACTACATCCAAATATGAAAATTCTATTAGTCCATCTTCAAAAGCGCCTAGAAGGTAAGCTAAATCGTCTTGTAGTTTTATTGTTGGGATATTATTGAAAAATTGTGGATAAGTCATATTTTAAACCTTTTTGTTAGTATTATTTGCACTAACAACAAAGTTCAAAATATTTTGTGTTAGGCTATTTTTTTACAAATAAAGATTAATTTATCAGCATGTTCATCTGTATGTAAATTAAACTTTTTTATCTCTTGAATTTCAAAATTACACTCTTTTAGAAGTTTTCTTAAAAACTCTTTTGTGTGATATTCTTGGATTATAGAATCACTCTCTTTAGAAAACAGGCCGCCATTTTCTTTGGTAAAAAGAGTGATATCCGTTTGGAGTTTATTGTTTTCAAAGTTTGCATCTATTGATATAAATTTATCTTCAAGGTCAATAGTAATACATCCTTGAGCAACTTCTTCAAATCCAAAGAGAGAGTTTACATCAAAAATAAAATAAGCACCTTGATTTAAAACAATATTTACTTGAGTTATGAATGATTTTAAATCTTCTTTTGGAATATAATTTAATACATCAAAAATAGCTGTTGCACAATCAAATTTCTCTTTTACATCAGCTAAATCTATAACTTTGGCATTTAAATTTCGCTCTTCACAAGCTTTTATTTGCTCAACACTTAAATCAATTCCAAAAGCAGTTTTTTTATTTACCATTAAATTTTCTAAAAAATATCCTTGACCACATCCAATATCAATAATATTATCAAGATCATTCACCATAATAAATTTTAGAAATTCTTTATGTAATGTATAAATTTCTTCTTCGAAACTTAAAAAAGGCTCAACCCTTGCGTATAAATCTAAGCCCATTATAAGTGTGCTTCTATTCTTTCTTTTAAGTCTAAAATTAAATCTTTTTTAGCATAAAAAGAGTTTTTATTTGCAATTAAATGTGCGCTACTTTCCATAATAGTAGGACCAACTTCAAGTCCATTTTGTTTCATTGTTTCACCTGTTTCTACAATATCAACAATACAATCACAAAGGCCAACTAAAGGTGCTAATTCAATAGAACCATAAAGTTTAATAATTTCAACAGCCATTGCTTTTTGTTCAAAATATTTTTTTGCAATTACTTCGTGTTTTGTAGCAATCGTAATTTTACTTTTATTAAAGTCTAATTGTTCACCTGCTCTTAATCCAAAAGCAACTTTACAACGTCCAAGTTGTAAATCTAAAAGCTTAATTAAGTCGTACTCTTTTTCTTCAAGTACATCAAGGCCAACAACACCTAAATCAGCTGCTCCATGCATTACATAAGTTGGTACATCTTGATTTCTTACATTTAAAAATCTAAATCCAGCTTTTTCTAGTATTAATTTTCTGTCTTCAAAAATAAATTTTTCACCAAAAGCTTTTTCAAATTTATCAAGAGTTTCTTCAGCAATTCTTCCCTTAGGCAATGCAATTGTTAGCATCAATTATCCTTTTCATATTTTCAAATATTAAATCTTTTTTATATACACTATTTTCAAAATATTTACTCAAAACTAGTCCATCACCACCTGTAAATATAATATTTTTATTAAAACTTACTTCTTTGATTGGTAAAATGATAGATTTTAACATAGCATATTGTATGGCATCTTTTGTTTGAAGCGGTATTTTATCTAAATTTATATCTTTTTCAAAAGAAAATTTCAATTTTTTTGATATTTTCGGATAACTTGATATAAAACTTCTAATTCCAAGAAGTATAAATCCCCCTTGATGAATTCCTTTTTCCATAATATCAACAGTAATTGCACTTCCGGCATCTACAATTACAATATCTTCATAAGAACAACATGCAACCGCTCTATCTATTCCTAAACCTTTATATGAAGTTTTAAAATTGATTATTTCTTCTATGTTTTTTGATGTGGGATTATTTTTTAGCAATTTTTTACTTGCTTTTTCATTTACCGATATATAATATACTTCATCATCAAAGACAGGAATCTTTTCATCAAGAAAATATTTTTTATGTTTTCCATTTATTAAAAAATGAAAAGTTGTATTTCCAATATCACATAAAATCAACTCTAACACTCCAATTATTTTGTTTTAAATACTCTTTTGCTTTTGAGCATAATGGGCTAGAAATCAATAGTTCTTTCTTTTTAAAATTATGGTCTAAATGACTTGCTAATTTTTCACAAAGTTCCATCAAATCATTTGCACTTTTTCTAATAAATCTACTTTTAGAATCAACAATAAATATTGCATGAAAATTTGAATCAACACTTGTTGCAGCGTAAATATCTATTTTTTTTCTAGAATCTAATTCTTTTGGTAGTACTTGTTTTATATCTTTAAAAAGTATATTTTTATTTGTATAGTATGTTGTTAATTTTTTCAATATATCCCTTTATTTAAAAAATTATATCTAATTAACTCTTTTTATTAAATTTTATACACAAAGCAAATATATTTGCTAACTTATTTAGTTATAATTCTAAAAAATTAATATTAAAAATAAAGAAATATGCAAGAAATAACACAAGAAGAACAAACAAAAATCACACAAGCCATTATAAAAGCAGCAGTTCTGATGCTAGAGTTTGGTGCAGAGAGTATTTTAATAGAACAAACAGCCCAAAGATTAGGTACTGCTTTAGGAATGAATTCTGTTGAAATGTCATTAATTCCAGCTGCCATTGTATTAACAACTTTATACAATAATCAATCTGTTACAACAACTAGAAGAGTTCATCATAAACCTATTAATATGTCTATAGTTTGTGATGTTCAAAAAATGGTTATTCAAATCGAGAGAAATAATTACGATGCAAATTATGTGATGAATTATTTGAAAAATATAAAACCAAATCTTTATAATAGATGGTTAGTTGTATTTATGGTAGGTTTTGCATGTGCATCATTTTCAAATCTACAAAATGGCGATTTTAATGCATTTTTTATAACCTTTGCAGTTGCAAGTATTGCTATGTTTATTAGACAAGAACTAAATAGAAAAAGATTTGTAATGATTATTACTTTTGGAATAACTGCTTTTCTTGCAACTTGCCTTGCTAGTTTGTCAATTTTATTTAATTTAAGTACAACTCCAAATGTTGTCTTAGCTTCAAGTGTTTTACTATTAGTGCCTGGGGTTCCTTTTGTAAACTCTTTTTTAGATGCCTTCAAAGGTTATTTAAGTATGGGATGGGGAAGATGGTTACAAGCGATTATTTTAACAATAGCTTCTTCATCAGGAATTGTATTAGCTATGTCACTTTTAAATATCAAAGGATGGTAAGATGGAAATAATTTTTGATATTTTAATTAAATCTATATTTGCAAGTATTGCTTCAACTGGTTTTGCAATGCTATTTAATGTTCCAAAGCATACTTTGATTTTTTGTGCATTAGGTGGAGCAATAACTTATATTATTAGAAATATTTCAATGGAGCTTGGTCTTTCAATTGAACTATCAACTTTTATAGCATCATCTTCTATTGGTTTTATTACACTTAGCTGGTCAAGAAAATTTCTAATTCCAAGACCTGTTTATTCAGTTGCATCCATAATTCCCATGATTCCAGGAACTTATGCATTTACTGCAATGATAAGCTTAGTTGATATGAATTCTCATGGAGTTAGCCCTGAATTAATAGAATTATTTATTGAAAACTTTCTAAAAGCATTATCTATTTTAGGAGCTATTACATTTGGATTGGCTCTTACATCTTTGTATTATATGAGATTAAACAGACCCGTAATTTAGTAAAAAAAAGAGAAAAGCAATGCTCTTCTCTTTTATTCCTTAGTGTTTGATTTTTGTTTTAAAGATAAAATTTATTTATAAACTCATCACTTACATCTATAATTTTTCGCTCTCTTAGTGACTCAATAACCTCTTTTGAACAATCAACATCATCAGGCCATCTTCTATTAAAATTATCAAAGGCATTTTTATTTGTTGCATCTAAACACATAGTATGTCCATCAATAAATAAATCTCTATTTGAATCTATATTATTTGCTACTCTCCAAACTAACATATAAGAGTTATTTACATCATTTTTATTACTTTCAACAATTATTAAAACTTTAATATGTTCAAATAATGGTTTTAAATCTTCAAAAAGATATTTTTGATTTCTTGTTTTTTCTACACTTATTACTGCAATTGGGTTTTTTGTATCAGTAAAGTATTGTTTTAAATCTTTTACTTCACTTGTAATTGCTTTCATTCTTTCTAAAAGTTCATTATCTTCTAAAAGAGTAATTCCTAATTCTGCTATTTCATCACCCGTACAATCAAGTCCTAGTTTTCCACCAACAGCAAATTTTGGGCTTGAGTGGTCAAGGGCATCTACTACACCTTTTGTAACTAACATATCATCAATATTTAATCTATTTAAAATATGTTTCATTATTCCTTGATGATCTGTAAGTAATGGTGCATCTTCATTTACAAAAACTGCATGTTTTACAAAACTCATTTGCCCTACTCCCCAAAATGCGTGCATCATTTGAGATGCATGTCCTGGATATAGTGTTTTAATTTTAGCCAAAATCAAATTATGAAAAACACCATTTTCAGGCATATAATAATCTATTAAATCAGGTGCAGTTGTTTTTAATAATGGTAAAAAAATTCTCTCTGTTGCATGTCCCATATATTTATCTTCTAAAGGAGGTTTTCCAACAACTGTAGCTAAAAATGTAGGTTTTGCTTTACTTGTAATTGCAGTAATTTCCATAAATGGATACTCTTCTTCAAGTGTATAATAACCTGTATGATCACCAAATGGTCCTTCTATTCTCATTTTTGAAGGGTCTACAAAACCTTCAATAATAAAATCATTATCTTTAGGTACCCAAATATCATTTGTAATTGATTTTACAAGTTGTGCACTTTTATTTTTTACAAAACCATAAAGCATTAACTCAAAAATTCCAATAGGAAGTGGTGCTTGTCCACACCAAATATACATAGGATCTCCACCAATACCAATAGAAACTGGCATTTTTTTACCTGCTTTTTTAAACTCATGGAAAAAGTGATTTGAGTCTTTATGTATTTGCCAATGAAGACCTAAAGTATTATCAGAATAAACTTGAAGTCTATACATTCCAAGGTTTTTCAACTCTCCATTTAAAGATGTTGTATAAACTTGTCCCATAGTAATAAAAGGGCCACCATCTTGTTCCCAAGTAGTAAGGATTGGTAAATCTGAAAGTTTTGCATCACTTCCAAGTTTTATAACTTCTTGACACTCACCTTTCCCTTTATTTTTTTTAGGAATTGTATTTTTAAGAGCAAATAGTTTTCCAAAAGTTGATAGTTTCTCACTAAAAGTTGTTGGTGGTTTCATTTTTAATAGGCTTTGAATTTCATTTCCTATTTTATCTCCATCACCTATAAAAAGTTCTACAGCTTTTTCATTACAAAATACATTCATTAAAACTGGAATATCAAATTTTTTATTGTTTTTTCTGTCTACAACATTTGTAAATAAAATTGCTTTAGAATCATCTGTCTTAACTTCAACATATGCAACATGTGGAATTTCTAAATAAATATCTAGTTCATCATCTATAATTTTTAGTAAATTATTCTTTTTTAGTAGTTCAATTGCTTCTTTCATTTCTTCCCCAAAGTAAACCTAATAAGGTAATTAGTATAAATCTTATATCATTTTATCAATAAAAAATAGTTTATAATAGGGGTTTTGAATATGCTTGATAATATTAAATACAATTTTGATGAAGAGATAATTAGAAAAAATACAAATTGTACAAAATGGGATGGATTAGAAAAATATTTTGGATATAAAGATTTAAATCCACTTTGGGTTGCAGACATGGACTTTAAAACACCTGATTTTATAAATAATGAAATCATAAAAGCAGCACAAAATGCTTCTTATGGATATAGTGTAGAAAGTGATGGATTATTTCAATCAATTATTTCATGGCAAAAAAATCAACATAATTGGAATATAGATAAAGAAGATATTTTTATGATAAATGGTGTTGTTCCAGCTTATAGTGCCTGCATTGAAGCATTTAGTGAAGAAGGGGATGAAGTAATAGTTCAAACTCCAATTTACCCACCATTATTTAAATGTATAAGTGCAAATAATAGACAAGTAGTAATTAATGAGCTAAAAAATGATAATGGTTATTACACTATGGATTTAGAAGATTTAAAAAGTAAAATTACACCTAAAACAAAAATCTTAGCTCTTTGTTCTCCACACAATCCAGTTGGCCGTGTTTGGTCTAAAGAAGAACTTGAAGAACTAGCTGATATTTGTATAAAGAACGATATTATAATTGTTTCAGATGAAATTCATAGTGATATTACTTTTAAAAAGTTTATTCCACTTGCCTCAATTAGCGAAAAAATAGCACAAAAAACAATTACTTTAAATAGTGCAGGAAAAACATTTAACATTGCAGGTTTAAACTGCGCATATGCTATAAGTAAAAATAGTTTTATTTTAGATAGATTTAAAAAAATAGCACATAAAAGAGAGATTCATTCAGTGAACTTTTTTGGATACATTTCAACAAAAGCAGCTTATGAAAATGGAGCTTTATTTGTTGAACAATTAAAAGATTATATTATGGGTAATATTTTATTTATAAAAAAATATTTAGAAGAAAACAATTTGAAAATTGATTTTCAAATTCCTGAAGCAACTTATCTAATTTGGTTAAATTTTATACAGACAAATCTATCCCATGAAGAGATAAAAGAACTATTATTAAGAAAATCAAAAATTGCTTTAAATGATGGTGTTTCTTTTGGTAACAATGGAAATAAATATTTTAGATTGAACACTGCACTTAGTAGAAAAGCCCTAGAGATAGCATTAAATCAGTTATCTGTTAGTTTTAAGTAGCAATAAGATAGCAAAGTATTACCTTTTTTCTCACTATTAGGATTATCAATTATAAATAATTGAAAAACTTTATTATGTATAGAAAATAGTGTACAATCAAATATTAAAATTAATGAATAGGGAAGAAAATGTCAACTGAATTAATTCTAGCCTCTGTTATTTTTGTAGCCATTGGCCTAATTCTTGTTTCTGTGTTCGCATTGTCAAAATTTGTGGGACCAAATAATGAGAATTCAAAAATTAAAAACACTGTTTATGAAAGTGGTGTTTCTAATCCGGTGGGAACAACAAATATAAGATTCTCAGTTAAATTTTATTTAGTTGCAATTTCATTTTTACTATTTGATGTGGAAATTATTTTCATGTTTCCTTGGGCAATAAATATTTTAGAACTTGGTTATTATGGACTATTTAAAATGTTTATTTTTATGGGATTATTATTTGCAGGTTTAATTTATATCTACAAGAAAAAGGCATTATCATGGGATTAGGAGTTGAATCAAAATTTGGCGATTCTATCGTTACTACTAGACTTGATCACGCAGTAAACTGGGGAAGATCTTATTCTTTATGGCCAATGGTTTTTGGAACAGCTTGTTGTGGTATTGAATTTATGAGTGTTGCAGGGGCTAAATATGACCTTTCAAGATTTGGAGCAGAAGTTGTAAGATTTTCGCCAAGACAAGCAGACTTACTTATTGTTGCTGGAACAATCTCATATAAACAAGCACCAATTTTACAAAAAATATATGAACAAATGTGTGAACCTAAATGGGTTATTTCTATGGGAGCATGTGCTTGTTCTGGTGGATTTTATGATAACTATACTACTTTGCAAGGAATTGATCAAATAATTCCTGTTGATGAGTATATTGCAGGTTGTCCACCTCGTCCTGAAGCTGTTCTTGATGCAATTATGAGAATTCAAGAAAAAGCTCAAAGCGATTCAGTTATAAAAGATAGAGTTAAAGAGTTTAAAGGAATTTTAGATGCTTAAATGTGATATGTTAATTGAAGCTAATGATATTAAATCTACAATTTCTAAATTAAAAAATGAAGATAATTACACGACTTTATTAGATATTACTATTATTGATTATTTGAAATTTCCAGATGTTACACCTAGTAGATTTGCAGCAGTTTATATTTTAAGAGATACAAGTTTTAAAAATCAAATTTCTGTAAAGTCATTTATTGATGATGATACTTTAGAACTTGAGACAATTAGTGATATATATGCTGCTGCAAATTGGGCTGAAAGAGAAGCTTTTGATCAATATGGTATTAAATTTAAAGGTCATCCAAATTTAAAAAGAGTTTTAAATCATCATCAATTTGTTGGGCATCCTTTAAGAAAAGATTATGAAATCACAAAGGGTCAAATCTGTACTCAAACTGAAGATTTAATGGATGAAATGCATCCACTACTTACTTCAAAAGGTTATACAGCTGAAGATATCAATGACTTAATGCTTTTAAATGTTGGACCATCACATCCAGCATCACATGGAACAATTAGAAACTTTGTTGCTATGGAAGGTGAAACAATCACAGCTTGTGTAACAGAGATTGGATATTTACATAGAGGTTTTGAAAAATCTTGTGAAAATCATACTTATTCTCAAATTATTCCATATACAGATAGATTAAACTATTGTAGTGCTATTTTAAATAATATTGGTTATTCAAAAGCAGTTGAAGAAATGCTAAAAATTGATATTACGCCAAGAGCTAAAATGATAAGAGTAATCATTGGTGAGTTAAGTAGAATAATAGATCATCTTGTTTGTAATGCTGCAAATATGGTTGACCTTGGTGGACTTACAAATTTCTGGTATTTATTCGCACCACGTGATAAAGCTTATGATTTATTATCAAAATTAACAGGTGCACGGCTAACAAATACTTATACAAGAATTGGTGGTTTAGAGTTTGATTTATATGATGGCTTTAATGAAGATTTAGCAGTTGTATTAAAAGAAACAGAAACAGCTATTGATGATGCTTTATCATTAATTGCACATAATAAGATTTTCCATGATAGAACGCAAGATGTTGGCGTTATAAAAGCTGATTTTGCACTTGATTATGGAATTACTGGACCAAATTTAAGAGCAGCCGGTGTTGCTCATGATTTAAGAAAAGACAAACCTTATTATGGTTATGAAAATTTTGATTTTGATATGGTAATTGGAAGTCATGGTGATGTTTATGACAGAATGATGTGTCGATTTGAAGAGATGAGACAATCAATCAGAATTATTAGACAGGCTATGCGTGAATTACCAGATGGTGCTATAAATGTAAATGCTCCTGGAATTTTACTTCCTTCTAAAAAAGATGTTTATGGAAATATTGAGGGTTTAATGAATCAATTTAAACTTACATTTGAAGGTATAAAAGTTCCAAAAGGTGAATATTATTCTTCAACTGAAGGTGGAAATGGTGAATTAGGATTTTTCATTGTAAGTGATGGAAGTGGTAGACCTTATAAAGTTAAATGCAGACCTCCTTGTTTTTATGCACTTGGAGCTTATGCAAAAATAGTTGAAGGTGGAATGTTAGCAGATGCTGTTGTTACAATGGCAAGTATGAATTTTATTGCAGGGGAGTTTGATAGATAATGAGTACATTTAAATTTTCAAGCGAAAATGAAATAAAATTTCAAGAATACGTAAGTAGATATCCTGTAATTGATTCAGTTATGTTACCAGCATTATGGCTAGTTCAAGAGCAAGAAGCTTGGGTGAGTCCTGAAGCTATGGTTTATGTGGCGGATAGATTAGGAAAAACTCCAATTCAAGTATATGAAGTAGCAACTTTTTATACTATGTTTAATTTAAAACCAATTGGAAAACACCATATTGAACTTTGTAAAACTCTATCATGTATGTTATGTGGTTCAAAAGATATTAAAAATCATATAAAACAAACAATAGGCATAGAACCAGGTCAAACAAGTGAAGATGGATTGTTTCATCTAAGCGAAGTTGAATGTCTTGGTGCTTGTGGTGGAGCACCAATGTTTGCACTTGATGGACAATATCATGAAAAATTAACTAATCAAAAAGTTGATGAGTTAATTGCGGAGTGTAAAAAATGATAACAAAAATAGTAAGTCAAAATTTTGATATTCCAGATTCACATAAACTTGAAGTTGCTCTTGCAAATGGAAGATATTCTTCTATAGATAAACTATTTTCTATGACTCCTGATGCAGTAACTGCTGAAGTTACAAAATCAGGATTAAGAGGAAAAGGTGGAGGGGGAGCTGCTTGTGGTCCAAAATGGGAACTAATGCCTAAAAATGATCCAAGACCTGCATATTTAATTGTAAATGGGGATGAATCAGAACCAGGGACTTTTAAAGATAGACAAATTTTTCAATATGACCCACATCTTTTAATAGAAGGAATTATTTGCACTTGTTATGCAATAAATGCACATCATGCATATATTTATATCAGAGGTGAATATAAATTTTTCTCAGATAGAGTGAATGTTGCGATAAAAGAAGCCTACGAAGCTGGAATAATTGGTGATAAAATCATGAACAAATATGACTTTAAACTAGACATCACAGTTCATAGAGGTGGTGGAGCTTATATTTGTGGAGAAAAATCAGCATTAATTGAATCACTTGAGGGAAAACGTGGACATCCAAGACTTAAACCACATGGTAAAGAGTGTGAATGGTTCTTTGATAATCCAGCAACTGTAAATAATGTTGAAACAATAGCAAGTGTGCCAAATATTGTAGAAAATGGAGCTGAGGGGTATACAAAATATGGAACTCCTAAATCACCTGGAACAATGCTATTTGCAATTTCAGGGCCTGTGAAAAACCCAGGTGTTTATGAAATGGCATATGGAAACAAAATGATTGATTTTCTAAACGTTCTAGGTGGTGGAATGATTGAAGGAAAAAAATTAAAAGCAATCATTCCAGGAGGTTCATCTTGCCCTATCTTAACTGCAGATGAAGTGGAAAAGGCAGTATTAGATTATGAATCTATGTGGGATATTGGTTCAACTTTAGGTACAGGAGGGATGATAGTTATTGATGAAGATACATCTATGGTTGATGTAGCTAAAAATCTAATTGAATTTTATCACCACGAGTCATGTGGACAATGTACACCTTGTAGAGAGGGTACAGGATGGATTGATAAGATTTTAGGAAAAATCTTAAATGGTGATGGTTCAAGTGAAGATTTAAATACAATACTTGATGTGTGCAGTACAATGAATGGTAAAACAATCTGTGTATTTGCTCCAGCGGTAAAAGATATTATTGAAAGTATTGTAAGAAAATTCCCACAAGAATTTAATATATATTTTAAAAACTAAAACTAAAATTTAATTTAATAAACAGGAGAAATTTATGGCAAAAAGCACAATGACATTAACTGACAACAGAAATGGCAAATCATTCGAATATAATATTATTGATGGAACAAGAGGACCTAGCGTTGTAGATATTTCTACATTTTACAAAGATTCTGGAATGTTTACTTACGACCCAGGTTATACTTCAACTGCATCTTGTGAATCTAAAATCACATTTATTGATGGGGAAAACTCAGAGTTAAGATATAGAGGTTATGATATTGCAGATCTTGCTGGTAAACACTCTTTCTTAGATGTTTCTTATTTATTAATGAGAGGGAAACTTCCAACTCCTGAAGCTTCAAAAAACTTTGATTTAGAAATTAGACATAGATCTTTCTTAAATGAAGGAATTATTAGATTATTTGATGCATTACCAGATGGTGCTCACCCAATGGCAACAATGGGAGCTGCTACTATGGCTTTATCAGCATTTTACAAAGATCACTTACATTTAGAAGATGAAGAAGAATTTAAAATGATGAGAAGAAGAATTTTAGCTAAAATGCCTGTTATTGCTGCGATGGCTTATAGAAATTCTATTGGTACTCCACTAATTTACCCAGATGTAAATAAATACTTCACAGAAAACTTCTTATATATGTTAAGAGCATATCCAGGTGGAAAAATGAAATATTTAGGTGATGGTGTAAATGACGAAATCAAACAAGTTGAAATTGATGCACTTGATGCAATTTTAACTTTACATGCAGATCATGAGCAAAATGCATCTACAACAACTGTAAGAAACGTAGGTTCAACTGAAGCTCACCCTTATGTTGCTATTGCTTCTGGTATTTCTGCATTATGGGGATCTGCGCATGGTGGTGCAAATGAAAAAGTAATGGATCAATTAAGATTAATTGGTGATGTTAAAAATGTACCAACTTATATTGCTAAAGCAAAAGATAGAAATGACCCATTCAGATTAATGGGATTCGGACATAGAGTTTATAAAAACAGAGATCCAAGAGCTGAAACTTTAAAAGGATTACAAGATAAATTAAGAGAAGAGTTAAAACTTGATTCTAAATTACTTGATATTGCTGCTGCTGTTGAAAAAGCTGCTTTAAGTGACGAGTACTTTATTGAAAGAGGACTATATCCAAATATCGACTTCTATTCAGGAGTTATCTTAACTGCACTTAGAATCCCAACTGCAATGTTTACACCAATCTTTGTTATTGGTAGAACTCCAGGATGGTTAGCACAATGGTCTGAATTAAAACAAGATCCAAAACATAAAATTGCAAGACCAAGACAATTATACACAGGAAACTAAGAAAAAATAAAACTTAAGGCAAGGAATGATATATGAGTGAAATTGTAGATATTACAATCAATGGAGCACAAATGCAAGCTGCAAAAGGCAGCTTGCTAATTGATAAATTATTGGATGAAAATATTCATATTCCTCATTTTTGTTATCATCAAGCCCTAGGAAAAGATGGAAACTGTAGAATGTGTATGGTTGAAATTGAAGGTCAAAAAAGACCTCAAATTGCATGTGACACACCTGTAAAAGCTGGAATGATTGTAAGAACTCAAGGTGAGAATATTGAAAAAGTAAGACGTGATATTCTTGAACTTGAACTTATAAATCATCCAATAGATTGCCCTACTTGTGATCAAGCAGGAGAGTGTAAACTTCAAGACTACTATATGGAATCAGGTTTTTATGATTCAAGAGTAAATGTAAATGCAAAAAATCATGCAAGAAAAAGAGTTGATTTAGGCTCTAATGTAATGCTTGATCAAGAAAGATGTGTACTTTGTACTAGATGCGTAAGATTTTGTTCACAAATAACAAAAACAAATGAACTAGGAGTAATCAGTAGAGCTGATCACTCAGTTATTGGAACTTTCCCTGGAAAGCCACTTGATAATCCTTATGCTATGAATGTTATTGATATTTGTCCAGTTGGAGCATTAACAAATAAAGATTTTAGATTTAAACAAAGAGTTTGGTTTTTAGAAACTTTTGATGCCATTTGTAATGGTTGTTCAAAAGGATGTAGTATTTATGTTGATCATAGAAAAGAAAAATATAAAGATGACCAAATTTTCAGATTTAGACCAAAAGTAAATAAAAATGTTAATGGACATTTCATTTGTGATGAAGGAAGACTTTCTTATACAAATGAAGCTAATAATAGATTTGAAACACCATTAGTAAATAAAAATGAAACTAATGTGGATAATACTATTACTAATATGTTTAAAGAACTAACAACAAACAAAAATATCTTATTCGTATTAAGTGCAAATCTTTCAATAGAAGAAATGCAAAATGTAAAAAATTTAGCATCAAAATTAAATGTTGATGTATCAGGATATTCTCCAAATACTTTTGATGAAAGCTTTGCTGATGATTATTTAAGAACAAATGATAGAACTGCAAATAGAGCAGCTTTTAAAGAACTGCAAATTGATGAGTCAAAAGAGTATTTTGATGAAAAATTAAATAAAGCGTCATTGGTAATAATAGTTGAAAATAGCTATTTTGAAAATAATGCGAACTTGCTAGAAAACAAAAAAGTAATATCTCTATTTTCTCATCATTGTATGACAATTGGATATTCAAATGTAGCAATTCCAGTTGCTTCTTTTTATGAAAAATCAGGAACTTATATAAATATAAATGGAATTAAGCAAAAAGTTATTTCAAAAATGAATAAAAATAATCCTATGCAATCTATTACCACTGTAATTGAAGATCTAAAATCAATGATTGAAAAAGGAACTGTATGAGTATTGAATCAATAATTATCATTGTAATAAATATTTTTCTTGCAATTATCCTAGCTGTAGGTATGACACCTGTTTTTGTTTGGTGGGAAAGAAGAGTATCTGGATTTATGCAAGATAGAACTGGACCAAATAGATGTAATATTGGGCCATTTAGATTAGGTGGATTAATTCAAAGTTTTGCAGATATGCTAAAACTTGTATTTAAGGAAGACTTCACTCCTTCTCATATTAAATACAAATTTTTCTTTACAATAGCCCCAATAATCGTATTTTTTTGTTCATTTTTAACTTTTGCAGTTATCCCATTTGCAGATGTTTTAGTAATAGATGGAAAAGAAAATATTATGCAAGCGATTCCAAGTGAACTTGGAATCATGTGGTTTATCGCATTTGCAGGATTATCTGTTTATGGAATTATTCTTGGTGGTTATTCTTCAGGAAGTAAATATGGACTTCTAGGTTCAATTAGAGCATCAGCTCAAGTTATCTCATACGAAGCTGCAATGGGATTAGCAATTATTTCTATGATTTTATCTTATGGTTCAATTCACTTAACAGATATGGTAAATGCACAAGCAGGAACTTACCTTGGTGTAATTCCAATGTGGGGGATATTTATACAACCACTTGCTGCTATTATCTTTATTGTTTGTGCTTTTGCTGAAACAAACAGAGCTCCATTTGATTTAGCAGAAGGTGAATCAGAGTTAGTTGCTGGTTATCATACAGAATACTCAGCTATGAAATTTGGACTTTTCCAAGTTGGTGAATATGCAGCGATGAGTGCATCAAGTGCGATTATTGTAACACTATTTTTTGGTGGATATCAAATTCCTTGGTTAGATACAAGCGCAATTCAAAGTAATATTACTTATGTAATTATGGCGATTATCGTTATTCTTCCTATCAAAGCTTATATTCTTACAACTTGGATGAAAAAAAATAATAGATCAAAAAATGACGATACTTCAAGAGCTAAAGAAACAAAAATATTAACTTTTGCATTTTGGGGTTTAAGTCTATTTATAATGGCTATTTTAGTTCTATTTTTAATAACAGGACTTGGAACAAACGGAATTAATATTGTAACAACAGTAATACAAGTTGGAACTTTTTTAATTAAATTCTTTATGATGGCATTTGTTTTTATCTGGATTAGATGGACTGTTTTAAGATTTAGATATGATCAATTACAAATGTTAGGTTGGAAAGTGCTTATTCCATTAGCTCTTTTAAATATCGTAGTAACAGCGATTGTTATAGTAGTGGGGAATAATTAACATGGGAATAAAAGTAGTACCAAGACACGGTAAATCATTCAAAGACAAATTATATCTTCCTGCAATTGCAGGGGGAATGAAAACAACTTTTAAACACTTTATGAAGAATTTAAAAGATGTAAATAATCTAAAGACAATGCAATATCCAGAAGTTCAACCAGATGATTTGAATGAAAGATATAGAGGTGTTCATAGACTTACAAAACATGAAGACAATACAGAAAAATGTGTTGCTTGTTTTATGTGTGCAACTGCTTGCCCTGCTGATTGTATTTTTATTGAAGCAGAAGAAAGATTTGATGGTGTTGATGAAAAAAGACCAAAAGAGTTTAAAATAGATCTATTAGAATGTGTATTCTGTGGATATTGTGTTGAAGCATGTCCTTGTGATGCAATTAGAATGGATACTGGAATTTTTTCATTTACATCTAGTAAAAGAGAAGATTTTGTATTAGATAAAAAAGCTTTAATGGCAAATGAAAGATCAAAGGATTTAGACAATGGCTGATTTAATTTTTATTGCATTAGCATTTTTAGCAATAAGCGGAGCTATTGCCATGATTGTGTATGCAAATCCAATGTATAGCGCTCTTGGTGTTTTAATTTCTATGCTAAGTGTTGCTGGTATGTTTGCACTTTTAAATGCAACATTTTTATTCCTTGTTCAAATCATAGTTTACGCAGGTGCTATTATGACTTTGATTCTTTTTATTTTAATGTTTTTAAATATAAAAGAAGAAGATTTACCAAAAGAGCCTAATAAATTTAAGTTGATTGCTGTTGGTGCAGTTATTATGATACCTTTAAATATTTTAATTTTAAAAGCTGTATCAAAACTTCCTGCAAAAGATTTAACTATTTCTAATACTGATTTTGGTGATATAAAACCTATTGGACTTGAGCTTTATAATAATTGGATTATTGCTTTTGAGTTAATCTCTATTTTACTTTTAATAGCACTTATTGGTTCTGTTGTTCTTGCTAAAAAAAGAAAGTCTAAAATCAATAACAAAGGAGAGCAATTATGATTTCATTAACAGCTTATGCTTTTGTATCAATGATGTTATTTTCAATTGGTGCCATTGGAGTAATTGCAAGAAGAAATATCTTTGTTATTTATATGTCAATAGAAATGATGTTAAATGGAATAAATCTATTTTTAGTAACATTTGCTAGATATCATTTTAATATGGATCCTCAAGTTATTACAATTATGGTTATATCAATTGCTGCTGCGGAAGCTGCGATTTTCTTATCAGTTATAATTTTATTATACAGATCAAGAAAATCTTTAGATACAGATATTTTCAACACACTTAGACAAGGAGAAAAATAATGGATACATCACTATTAGTATGGATTGTTTTAGCTCCTTTATTAGGTGCTATTATGAATGGTTTATTATATTTTTACCATATCAAAAAGGAAAAAGTATCTGATATTTATTTCTCTTTAATTGGAACAATAACTCCATTTATTTCATTTTTAATAACTCTTTACTTATTTTTAAGAATGAATGATGAAAATATTATCTTTAAACAACATCTTTTTACTTGGTTAAATGTTGATAAGTTAAATATCGAAATGGCATTTCTAGGAGATAACCTTTCTATATTTATGTCTATGTTCGTAACTTTTGTTGGTTGGTTAATTCATATTTATGCAATTGGATATATGAAAGGTGATAATGGTTTTGGTAAGTTTTTTGCTTATTTCAATCTATTCTTAGCTTCAATGTTAATATTAGTTTTAGCAGATAATCCAATAATTTTATTTATAGGTTGGGAAGGTGTTGGAGTTTGTTCATACCTTTTAATTAAATTCTACTATGGAAACAAAGAAAATGTATTAGCTGCAAATAAAGCTTTTATTGTAAATAGAGTTGGAGATTTTGGTTTTTTACTAGGAGTTGTAACACTATTTTTTGCTTTAGGAGAAGTTGATTTATCATTTGCTTCTATTGAAGCAAACTTAGCAAATGCAAGCAATGAATTATTAATTCTTTCAGGCTTCTTATTATTTGTAGGAGCGATGGGAAAATCAGCACAAATTCCACTTTATGTTTGGCTTCCTGATGCAATGGCAGGACCTACTCCAATTTCAGCTTTAATTCATGCAGCTACAATGGTAACAGCTGGTGTTTATATGGTTGCAAGATTTCACTTTTTATATATTGGAATTGAAGAAATTGGATTATTTATAGCCTATATTGGTGCTATTTCAGCCCTATTTGCAGCTATTATTGCAACTCGTCAAACAGATATTAAAAAGATTCTTGCATATTCAACTATGAGTCAATTAGGTTATATGTTTATTGCTGTTGGACTTGGTTTTTATTCAACTGGACTTTTCCATGTATTTACACATGCTTTCTTTAAAGCTATGTTATTTATGGGTGCAGGTGGAGTTATAATGGCACTTCACCACGAGCAAAATATATTTAAGATCGCACAACATAGGGCTAGTTTACCAATAATTGCTACAACTTTCTTAATTGGTGTTATTGCAATTTCAGGAATTCCTCCATTCTCTGGATTCTTTTCAAAAGATGCTATTTTAGCAGCGGCATTTCAAGAAGGTCAATATTTAATTTGGGCAATAGCAATGTTTACAGCATTTTTAACTGCATTTTATATGTTTAGAATGTATTTTATTGTTTTTGTGGCACCAAATCACCACGATGAAGAGTATGTGTATACTTCAAAAACAATTACTATTCCACTTTTAATTTTAGCAATTGGAGCTATTGGAGCTGGGTTCTTAAATCTTCCAGCTATATTTGGTGGAAATCATTTTGTAGATACTTGGTTAGCTCAACTACACTCAAAACATATTCATATGGACCATACGACTGAGTATGTGTTAATGGCATTATCAATCATAGTTGCAGCAACTGGAATTATGGCAGCATATAAAAAATATGCAAAGTTTGATGTAACAAAACCTGAACTAGAAACAGGATTAATCGGAAATAAATTTTATATTGATGAAATTTACGATTTCTTATTTGTTAAATCAAGTAAAAAATTATCAACTTTTATTGATAAAGTAGTTGATGATAAAATTATTGATGCATTTATTATGAATTCATCTATAGGTTTTGTAAATATTGGTAAACGAGTTGCCATGATACAAAATGCAAATGTTAGATTTTATGCGGCGTTCATGCTTATTGGTATGACGTGTGTATTTATCTACTTATATATCACATTAGGATTGTAGTATGAGTTCAGATATACTTTCGTTTATTATATTTTTACCTGCTGTTGTTGCATTTGGATTAATGATGACAACAAAAGATGTTAATACAATTAGAAATATAGCTTTTTTAACTACTACTGTTATTCTAGCTCTTGTGTTAAAAATTTATATAGAGTTTGTTCCAAGTGCAGGAATGCAATTTGTTACAAATGTTCCATGGATTGAAACTTATGGTATTAATTATTATGTTGGATTAGATGGTTTTTCTCTAACTATTTTACTAATGATTGCTATTTTAATTCCTACTTCTTATTTATTATTATGGGAAGGAAAAACTAAAGGATATTGGATAAATATGCTTTTAGTTCAAACAGGAGTTACAGGAACTTTATTATCTTTAGATGTGATTCTTTTCTACTTCTTTTGGGAAGTTATGCTTTTACCTGTATTTTTATTAATTGGTCAATATGGATTTGGCGATAAGGTATTTACAACTATTAAAGTAACTGTTTATACAATGCTTGGATCATTATTAATGTTTATTGCTATTTTATATCTTGGTGTTGCATATCATAATGAATTTGGAGTTTGGTCATTTGCTTATGATAAATTAATGTATATAACAACTATTCCTTATGATACAAAAGTTTGGTTATTCCTAGCATTTTTAGCTGCATTTGCAATTAAAATTCCTATATTTCCTCTTCATACTTGGATTATGGAAACATATAAAAACGCACCAACTGGAGCTGTTTTTTTACTATCATCTATAATGGCAAAACTTGGAGTTTATGCAATTGTTAGATTTATGATTCCAA
Source organism: Arcobacter acticola (assembly GCF_013177675.1). Lineage (NCBI taxonomy): Bacteria > Pseudomonadati > Campylobacterota > Epsilonproteobacteria > Campylobacterales > Arcobacteraceae > Arcobacter > Arcobacter acticola. Next base: position 489,258 of record NZ_CP042652.1, on the reverse strand, counting down.
TTTTCCCAGAAATTTATGTTGAATTTTCTACTTGGTTTGTGGCTATTGGATTATTTGGTTTAATCTATTTTGGAATTGCAGCTCTTATGCAAGATGATATTAAAAGAATGTTTGCTTACTCATCAGCATCACATTTAAGTTTTATTTCTGCTGGTATTTTTTCATTAAACTCTTATGGTGTTAATGGAGCTTTATACTTAATTATTGCCCATGCAATTGCAACTGGAGCATTATTTTTACTTGTTGGTTTAATGCAAGAACAAACAGGATTTAAAACGATAAAAGAATTAGGTGGAATTGCTAAAAAAGCTCCAATCTTTACATTTGTTTTTGCCATTATGTTATTTGCTAACGTTGGACTTCCAGGAACAAATGGATTTGTATCTGAACTTTTAATTATCTTTGGTATATATGAATTTAATCATACATTAGGATATATTGGAGCACTTACAGTTATTATTGGGGCTGCTTATATGTTATGGATGTTCCAAAGAGCAATTTTACAAGACAGACCAGAAGGTGCTGTTGAATTAAAAATGAGAGATTTAAAAGTAAAAGAAATCATTGGTTTAATTCCTTGGATTATTTTAGTATTTCTAATGGGTTTATATCCTGAGATATTTATTAACAAATTTGAACCAACAGTTACTCATTATTTAAATGACATTTTACAAATTGGAGCTACAAAATGAGTCAATTTTTATATTTAATTCCTGCACTTACAATATTAATAGGTGCTCTTGTACTTATGTTTATGAGTATGTATGAAAGATTCAGTGTAAAAAATTTTATTGTAGTATCTTCTATTTTTTTAGTTATTGCATTAGGATTTACATTAAGTGATATTGGAAGCTCATTTTCAGTTCAGCCATTTCCTCATTTTTTAAATAATGTATTAACATTTGATTCGTTTTCAAATTTTTTCAATATTTTATTAATTACTGGTACTTTACTCACTTTATTAATTGGTGAACATTATTTCCAACATAGGTCTTATTTTAAAGGTGAGTTTTTCTCAATTTTATTATTTGCTTTATTTGGAATGATGATTTTAGCCCATGCAAATGAGTTAGTAACAGCTTATATTGCCCTTGAAATTGCTTCTTTCTCTGTTTATATTATGGTGGGATACAACAGTGAAGATTCAAAAAGAATTGAAGCAATATTTAAATACTTAGTTTTAGGTTCATTTATTGGAGCATTTTACCTATTAGGTGTTGTTTTAGTTTATGGGGCAACTCAAAGTACAAATTTAGCTGAGATTTCTTCATTTATTTCAACTGCAAGTTCTGATGATATGATTTTAGTTTATATTGGATTAACACTAATTTTATTTACATTTTTATTCAAAATTGCTGCATTTCCATTTCAATCTTGGGTACTTGATGTATATAGAGGTGCACCAATGGTTATCACTTCTTATATGGCATCTACATTTAAAATTGCTATATTTTCGTTCTTTTTAAGAGCAATACTAGAATATCTTACACCAATTATTGATTTTTGGGATACTATAATTGCAGTAATTACAGTACTTACCCTTATCATTGGAACTTGGCTAGCAATTACACAACAAATTATCAAAAAAATGTTAGCAGCTTCGTCAATAGTACATACTGGATATTTACTTTTAGCATTTATTGCTCTTGGATATAAAGATGGTCAATTAATTAATATTGATTCAGCCTATGCAATTATGTTTTATTTAATTGCTTATTTATTATCAGCTCTTGGAGCATTTGGACTTGCATCACATATTATTTCTGAAACAAACGTAAGAGTTACATATGATGATTTTAAAGGTTTAGCAAAAGAGAGACCATTTTTAGCAGCTATGATGACTATATTTTTATTTTCATTAGCAGGAATTCCTTCAACTATTGGATTTATTGGTAAATTTTATGTATTTACAGAAGCTATAAATGCTGGATATACAAACCTTACTATTATTGCTATATTTGCAACAATTGTTTCGGTTTACTATTATTTTAAATTAATTGCAATGATGTATTTCTACCCTACAAAAGAATCATGTATTTCAAAAGGATTCAATGACAAAAGAGTTTCAACTTATGCCATTGCTTTTGTTGCAATTTTAACTGTATTAGGTGGGATTGGTTCAGCTATTGTATTTTTCATCCCAGCTATGAATATTGATGCAATAATTAATTTAACGCAAGTTGCAGTTCAGTCTTTATTTATAAAATAGAATGTGTTAATAAGTAACATTGCCCCTCTTCTTTTTTAAATTTTAAAAACTTTATTTATCTTAAACAAAACCCCTATTCTAGGGGTTTTAAAACTCAAATCAATCAACTTTTTCTACAATTTTTTCCTAATAAAATAAACACAATTGAAGTACTTTTAAGCTATTATTACGCTATTATTCAAAAAAATCTAAATCGCAGAAAGGATAGCAAATGAGTGACCTAATAGAAGGTTATTTAGGGAAAACAGAAGAAGGAAGAAAAAGTAGATTACCTGCAAAACTTGATTTTATGCAAAGTTTTACTGGTGGATTTTTAGCTTTATTTATGTGGGCACATATGTTATTAGTATCATCGATATTAATATCAAAAGATTTTATGTACACAGTTACAAAACTTTTGGAAGGAAGTTTTATTTTTGAGGGTGGAAACCCAATTTTAGTTACTATAGCCGCTGCTATTATATTCATAATTTTCATTGTTCACGCTGCACTTGGAATGAGAAAATTGCCAAGTAACTTTAAACAATATCAAGTTATGAAAGCTCACGCTAAGAGTATGAATCATGATGATACAAAACTATGGTTTTACCAAGCAATTACTGGTTTTACAATGTTTTTCTTGGGTTCTGTTCACTTATATATCATTATGACTAATTCAGATGCTATTGGCCCTTATGAAAGTGCTGATAGAATTTGGTCTGAGTGGATGTGGCCTTTATATATTCTTTTATTATTAGCTGTTGAATTCCATGGAACAATTGGTCTTTATAGACTTTGTGTTAAATGGGGATGGTTTGATGGAGAAAATCCAAAAGCTACTAGAAAAGCACTTAAAAAAATCAAATGGGCGCTTACTGTATTTTTCTTAGTATTAGGTTTTGCATCACTTGCAGCTTATATGAAAATTGGTATGGAAAATGCTGCAAATGGAACAGTTGGTCAAAAATATACTCCAACTGCAAAAGTAATGGAATTTAATATTACAAATAAAAGTGTTAGGGGAATTGCATAATGAAAATTAATTACTGTGATGCGTTAGTTATTGGTGGTGGATTAGCAGGTTTAAGAGCTGCTGTTGCTGCACAAAAAAAAGATTTAAATACAATCGTTTTATCTTTAGTTCCTGTTAAAAGATCACACTCAGCAGCTGCTCAAGGTGGGATGCAGGCATCTTTAGGTAACTCTAAAATGTCAGATGGTGATAATGAAGATTTACACTTTGCAGATACTGTAAAAGGTTCTGACTGGGGATGTGATCAAGTTGTTGCAAGAATGTTCGTACATACAGCTCCAAAAGCTATTAGAGAATTAGCATCTTGGGGTGTGCCTTGGTCTAGAGTTAAAGAAGGATCAAGAGAAGCTGTTATTAATGCTAAAAAAACTACTATTACTGAAGATGCAGATAGACATGGATTAATTACATCAAGAGACTTTGGTGGAACTAAAAAATGGAGAACTTGTTATACAGCTGATGCAACTGGTCATACTATGTTATTTGGTGTTGCAAATGAAGCATTAAGACATAATGTTGATATTAGAGATAGAAAAGAAGCTTTATCATTAATTCATGAAAATGGAAGATGTTATGGAGCAATCGTTAGAGATTTAATAACAGGTGAATTAGAAGCTTATGTTGCTAAGGGAACTTGTATAGCTACTGGTGGATATGGTAGAGTATTTAAACAAACTACTAATGCTGTAATTTGTGAAGGTATTGGTGCAGCTATTGCACTTGAAACTGGAGTTGCAACTTTAGGAAATATGGAAGCTGTTCAATTTCACCCAACACCAATCGTACCATCAGGTATTTTATTAACTGAAGGTTGTAGAGGAGATGGTGGAATTTTAAGAGACGTTGATGGTCATAGATTTATGCCAGATTACGAACCTGAGAAAAAAGAATTAGCTTCAAGAGACGTTGTTTCTAGAAGAATGATTGAACATATCAGAAATGGTAAAGGTGTTCCTTCACCTTATGGATACCATGTATGGTTAGATATTTCTATTTTAGGTAGAGAGCATATTGAGAAAAACTTAAGAGACGTTCAAGAAATTTGTCAAATCTTTAATGGTATTGATCCAGCGGATGAAGGTAAAAAAGGATGGGCTCCAGTTCTTCCTATGCAACATTACTCTATGGGTGGAATCAGAACTAAACCAACAGGTGAATCTCAAAACTTAAATGGTTTATTTGTTTGTGGTGAAGCTTCTTGTTGGGATATGCATGGATTTAATAGACTTGGAGGAAACTCTGTTTCTGAAACAGTTGTTGCAGGTATGATTGTTGGAAATTATTTTGCTGATTACTGTTTATCAAACGATGTAACAATTCCAACTAGAACTGTTCAAAACTTTTTAGATAAACAAGATACTTATTTAAATGATATTTTAGCTTATGAAGGTAGTGAAGATATCTTTAAAATCAAAAATAGAATGCAATTATTAATGGATGAAAAAGTTGGTATCTTTAGAGATGGTATCAGATTACAAGAAGCTGTAACTGAACTTGAAGATTTATTAAAGAAAACAAAACATATTAATGTTAAATCAAAAGAAAGAGCTGGAAATCCAGAACTTGAAGAAGCATATAGAGTTCCAAGAATGTTAAAAATTGCACTTTGTGTTGCAAGAGGTGCATTACAAAGAACTGAATCAAGAGGTGCTCACTATAGAGAAGACTTCTTAAAAAGAGATGATGCAAACTGGTTAAACAGAACATTAACTTCTTGGCCTAATGAATCTGATACTTTACCTACAATCCATTATGAGCCATTAGATATCATGACTATGGAAATGCCTCCAGCATTTAGAGGATATGGTGCTAAAGGTATGATTATAGAAAATGAATTATCAGAAACTAGACAAGCTCAAGTTGATGAAATTACTGAAAAAATGCAAGCAGAAGGTAAAGATAGACACCAAATTCAAGATGCCTTAATGCCATTTGATTTACCAATGAATTATAGAGAAAAAAATGAAAGAGCAGGAGATTTATAATGAGTATTGAAAAAGGTAGAGATATAACAATATCTGTTTTAAAATTCAACCCAAGATCTAAGGTTTCAAAACCTCATTTTGTGGATTTTCATTTAGAAGAAACTCCAGGGATGACTCTATTTATTGCTTTAATGAAAATTAGAGAAACAATGGATGCAGATTTATCTTTTGACTTCGTTTGTAGAGCTGGAATCTGTGGATCTTGTGGTATGGTTGTAAATGGTAAACCTACACTTGCTTGTAGAACATTAATTGCAAATTATCCAAGTGGTAAATTACAATTAATGCCTATGCCAGCATTTGAATTAATCAAAGATTTATCTGTAAATACAGGTAAATGGATGGATTCAATGTCAAAAAGAGTTGAGTCTTGGATTCATAATGATCATGAAGTTGATATTACTAAACTAGAAGACAGAATTGATCCAGATGTTGCAAATGAAACATTTGAATTAGATAGATGTATTGAGTGTGGAATTTGTGTTGCTTCTTGTGGAACAGCATTAATGAGACCTGACTTCGTTGGTCCAGTTGGATTAAACAGAGTTGCAAGATTTGAAGTAGATCCTCATGATAAAAGAACTGCTGAAGATTTCTATGAATTAATTGGTGATGATAATGGGATTTTTGGTTGTATGTCTTTAATGGCATGTGAAGACCATTGTCCAAAACACTTACCATTACAAAATAAAATAGCTTACTTAAGAAGAAAATTAGTAGCACTTAGATAGTTTATTAACGAAGGGTTTCCTTCGTTGATAATAAAATATAAAAAGTTAAGTATCATTAAATGATATTTAACTTTTTACATTTTGGGGGATTTAAAATGAGTTTAGTAAATGATTACTTTCTGTTGTATCACGGAATTACCTTTGAACAGAATTTAGATGTAGAGGAAATTGAAGCTACAATAGATGAAGATACTTTTACAATTTTTGCATTAATCGTTAGTGCAACAAGAAAAAACTTTGATAAGTATTTGCCACTAACTTCATTTAAAACATTATGCCAACAATTAAACGTAAAAAGTCCTTCAAGTAACAATGAATTAAATCACTTACAACATAATATTGTTCAAGCTATATTATCAAATAAATCAAAACAAAATATTTCTATATTACATTCTTCTTTTGAATATTTAAAAAGTGAAAATATAATTAATAATGAAAACTACAATAAATTAATCTCTTTATTTGATTACAAAGAATTAGATTTAATTGAAGAAAATAATAATTTAGCTAATAATATAAATAAACATGATGCTAAAAAATCTTCATTTAAAGTGCTTAAATCAAAAATAGAAGATTTATTAAGTGAATTAAAAAATGATTTATCAAATAGTGAAATATTAGATGAACTAAAAGGAACACAAAATTATTTAGATAATCAAAAGTTCTCTATAGGAATTACAGGTGTTATGAACGCTGGTAAATCAACTATGCTAAATGCTCTTATGGGAAGAGAAATCTTAGGAAGTGCCGTTGTTCCTGAAACTGCTAACTTAACAATTGTAAAACACAATCCAACTGATAATGCAAAAGTTTTTTATTGGAATCAACAAGAGTGGGATAGAATTCTAAAGTCTGCTGAACAACTTGAATCTATGAGAGATTTTGTAAATGAAACAAATAGAATTTTTGGTGATGAATTAAAAAACTACATCAGACCAGTTTCAAGATTTGACGAAGTTGATATTAATGATTTATCATCTTATACATCAGCTGAATCAAGCGGGAAAAAATGTAATCTAGTAAAATATGTAGAACTAGGTTCTAAACTTGATTTCTTATCTGATGGTATTGAAATAGTTGATACTCCAGGTCTTGATGACCCTGTTATTCAAAGGGAAGAGATTACAAAAGAGTATATCTCTGCTTGCGATATGATGCTACATTTAATGAATGTATCTCAAAGTGCAACTTTAAAAGATGTTGAGTTTATTATTGATGCCTTGCTTTATCAAAATATTTCTAAGCTTTTAGTTGTTATTACAAGAGCAGATACAGTTTCAAAAGAGCAATTAGAAGAAGTTATTAACTATACAAAATCATCAATTGAGAGACAATTAAAAGCACAAAATAAAGATTCAAAACTTGATTATATTTTAAAAACCATCAAGTTTATTCCTATTTCTGGGAAAATGGCTTTATTACATAGAACAGGAAGAGAACAAGAAGCAATTGATGCTGGATATAGTATTGAAGATACAGGAATTTTAGAAATTGAACAATATTTAAATGAAACACTTTTTGGTTCAAACTCACAAAAAGGTGAATTAGTAATTCAATCTTCTAAAAATCAATTACAAAAAATCATAGAAAAACAAAACTCTTTTTATAACTATGAATTAAAACTTTTATCAAAATCAAAAGATGAATTAGAAAAAGAGCTTGTTGATTTTAATAAAAGAAAAGCAGTTAATACAAGAATATTCCAAGCAATGAGTGAAGATATCAATTATTATAAAAATGACTCAAAAGAGTATATCAACTCTTTAGAAACATTTTTACAAAGTGAGTTAATAGAACTTCAAAATGTAATTAAAAAAAGAGTTGTAAATGATGTTAGATACTCTTTTGAAAAAACTAAAAAAAGACCTGAGAATTCAAGAATTAAAGTTATAATTGAAACGGCAATAAAAGATGGAATTATCGATGTAATTAGAGATTATAGATATAAATTTATTAAAAAATCTCAAACTATTGGTGAACAATGTGAACAAAAATATCATGATTTAGGTTTTACAATAGGTCATAAAAATGAAAATTTTGATGCAAGAGGATTTTTCCAAGATGATTTTAAAGCTGGATTTTTAACATCAAATAATGAAGTTTTAATAACACAAATTGTAGCTGCTGTTTCAAAATCAAAAGATTCTAAAATAAATGAACTTGATAGGGAAATCGAACTCCTTATTAAAAATCAATTTTCTTCAATTGAAGAAGATATAAAAGTAAAAGCAAAAAAAGTAAGTGGATTATTGATTGATTCATTTTTTGATACATTAAATGCTCCACTTAAAACTTTTGAGCAAAAATTAAAAAATGATGAAAAGGCCTTAGAAAGTCAAATAAATTCATTTGAAGAAAATGATAAAAATAAAGCTCAATTATCTATTGATATTCATAAAAATATTAAAAAACTAGAGACAATGTCAGTTACAATAAAAGGATTAAACTAATGAGTGCAAATTTAAATATCCTAAAAAGTTTTGTAAATGAGTACAAAGAAAGTTATTCAGTAAAAGAAGTTGTTTATGAAGAAGGTTTAGTTGGGGACATTAAAAAAATTCAAGCAAAATTACTTGATGAAAAATTCTTTCCATCAAATCAGCTTGTAGGTATTTTAAATAAACAAATTAGACGAGCAAGATATCCAATGGAAGTTGCAATTACAGGTCAATTTTCATCGGGAAAATCGACTTTTTTAAATGCCCTACTTTCAAGAAATATTTTACCAACTGGAATTACACCGGTTACTTCTAAAGTAAATTTCATCAATTATGGGGAAGAGTATAAACTAAAAATCACTTATTATTCAGGGGCACAAGAATACGCGCCAATTGAAGCAATTGCAGATTTTACAGATCAAAGACAAAATGAAATGAAAGATATAAAATATCTTACACTTTATGCACCAATGGATATTTTAAAAGATATTTCATTTGTAGATACTCCAGGACTTAATTCACAATCTCAAAGTGATACAGACACCACTAGAAAAGTTCTAAGAGATGTTGGTGGAATTATTTGGTTAACACTTATTGATAACGCAGGAAAGCTGTCAGAAGCTGAAGTTTTAGAAGAATATATGCAACACTTTAAAAATAAATCTTTATGCGTATTAAATCAAAAAGATAAATTAACTCCTGATCAAGTAACCACTACAACAAATTATGTAAGTGAAAAATTTGGTAAATATTTTGCAAAAGTTGTTCCTATATCTGCTCGAATGGCACTTGAATCAAGAGCACATCAAAAAGACATTTTAATACATGATGAATATACAAAAGTTGTAAATGAGTTTAAAAAAGAGCTATTAGAAAAAGATGTAGATGATTTAAACTTTTTCGAAGAGAGCTTTAAACAGTACAAAAGTAAAATTCATGCAATTCAAGATTCAGATGCAACAACAAATACAAAGCTTTTACAAGAATCAAATATTCAAGAAGTTATTGATTTTATTAATGAAACAATCAGACCACAAGCAGCAGAAGCAAAAGAGTTTGCTATTAAAAAAGATTTAAAAGGTATTTGTGATATTTTAGTGAAAGAGTATGAAACTATTACAAAAATTTATGATGTTTTAGTTGATGTTTTAAAAGATTGCGAAAATAAAGTTATTGAGCATTTTGAAAATATTCCTGACTTTCTCATATGGACACACACTTTTTAACTATTTTTAATTGCATTATAAACTTGTTGTTGAATTTCATCAAATTTCAAGTAGACTAATTTTCCATTTGTTCTAAGTGCAAACATATGTTTAATTATATCTCTTAAAAGTTTTTGTGAGAATTTAAATTTAATATTATTTTCTTTAAGTTTTGAATCAAACTCTTTATAAATTGAGTATGATACAAATGAAATAAGAATATGAGCCTTTATTCTGGTTTCTAGCCTATGGTATATGGGTCTGATTTTAAGATCAGTTTTTGATATTCTAAATGCTTGTTCTACTGCATATTGATTATTATAGTGTTCTATAATTTCACTTGGTGTTAGTGTAAAATCATTTGTAATAAAACCTTTTATACCATCTAATTTTGAATCATTATCAACTTTTTGATTATTGATATTAAAAGTGATATCACATTTATGATCATCGATGTTAAGATATTTAGCATAGTATGATAGTTTTAAATCTTTTTTTGTGATAGATTTTGAGAATTCAATTTTTTTCTTTAATCTTTCAAGTGCTTTATCTCTATTATGTTTATCTTTCTTAGCTCTTGCCGTTGAATATGAAAGAACTAACCTTTGATTGATATTTATGGATTGTTTATTGTCATTCTCATCAGTATATGGTATATCTTTATTAAATTTAAGTGTATGAGTTACTCCATCATTTAAAAATATCAAGTTTGATATTTGCTCTTTTAAATCATTTGATATATTTTTTATTTTGGCTGCAAGGATATATTTATATCCATTATTTTCAAGATATACTAGATTATTATTGTTTAGCATTCCTCTATCAGCTACAACTACAGGTTTATTTTTTAATTGAAATTTATTTTGAAACTTTTTAAGTACATCAACTAAAGTATGTCCCTCATATTTATTACCCTCATAAACCTCAAAGCTTAATGGATATCCTTGTAGTGTTGTAAACAATCCCAGTTGTATCTGAGGACGTGCTAATTTACCCTCTTTACTAAATCCAATACGTCTAAGATCGTCTTCACTCTCAGATTCAAAGTACAGGGTTGTAACATCATAAAATGTAAATGCAATAGTTTGGTTCATTTTTGCATAAGTATGATCAAATACACATTTTTCAATTTGTAGTTTTAAATTCTCTTCATAAAGTGTATCTAAAAATCTATAGATAGCATTTTTATCTACACTCTCTTTTTTAAAATATTCAAGATAATCAATCAAATATAATTTACTACCAGGATACAGTAATCTTGATACAACAAGATTTTTAAACATCTGAAGTCTTTTACAATCCAAATCTACACTAGAACATCCCAATCGTTCAAATAATTTTCCATAGATTAATTCATCACCTATTGGTATTAAATCATTATTTCCAAGTTCTATGAATATTAACTCTTCATTTTTATTTTCATCAAATAAAGTAGGATACATTTGTTGACGCAGTTCTTCTAAACGTTTATTTGCAACATCTAAATAAATTTGTAAATCTAAATCATTTTTTACACAAGCAATAGTTTCTATAACCTTATATTTCCTATGAACTCTATCGATAATCTGAATACTGATTGTTCCACTACTATTTTTCTTCTGTCTAATATGTAAACTCATACTAAAATTGTAGCAGGTTTTAGACTATAGGACACACACTTTTATGAATTTTATAGTCTATAAAGCCCTTTAATAAGGGATATCACTTTTAGAAAAATTGATTTTTGATAAAAATGAGAAAGTCAGGAGTATGAAACTATTACAAAAATTTATGATGTTTTAGTTGATGTTTTAAAAGATTGCGAAAATAAAGTTATTGAGCATTTTGAAAATATTTATAAAAAATACTCAAAAGAGCTATTTAATATCTATAATTCACTTGAAACAATTATGGAAAAAATTGCCCATGAAACATATAAAAATATCAAGAAAAAAACATCTAATAGATTTGAAGAATCTAAAAGCTTTTTAGGTGGTAAAATAGAAAAGTTTGAATACGAAACTTTCTGGATTGATTCTGATTCTATTTATAAAAGTCTTTTTTATGATGATCAAACTGTAGATAAAATGTTTAAAAGATCTATTAAACTTCTAAAAAATATTGAGCTTGATACAGATGAATCATTTAGAGATGTATTTAAACTTATTAAAAATGAAATTAATAAATGGCAAGAACCTTATGAACTAGTTAGAAAACATAGAGAAATAGCATCAGACTTAGAATTTTCAAATACAAGACACTTTGCAGCAAAAGTTTATGAAAATGTTTTAAACACTTACCAAGAGGCTATTTTAGAAAATATCTCAGCTCTTAGAAAAAAGTTTGCTTATTTTAATGGAGCATTATCATACTCTTATATTCAAACTACACAAGCTACTATTGCACATTTTGAACAACAAATTTTTGAATCAGAAGAGTTATATAAAAAAGAGCCTTCTAAATTTTCTGTTTCTCATCCAAGAGAAGATGAAATCGTTGCAAAATTAAAGGCAAATTTTGGATTTGAAAAAATCGAAGATTTCTTAACATCAAAAAGAAATTATCTATTTAAAATTGTAAAATATTCAAAAGAGCAATATTTAGAAATAAATGAAGATAGAATAAGTTTCGTAAAATCTAAAAAAGAACAATATTTAGAAAAAATTAAAGATTTAGAGAAAATAAAAGAAGAGATTTAAATCTCTTCTTTTATTAGAATATTAAGATTTTTTAAGAAAACAAGTTAAAAGAACGATTTTAACTCCATTTACTCTTCCTTCGATTTGCTCAGGGTTTTCTGTAAGTGAAATATTTCTTACAGCTGTTCCTCTTTTTGCAGTAAATCCAGCACCTTTTACTTCTAAGTCTTTGATAATAGTTACTGTGTCACCTGCATTTAAAGTAACGCCATTTGAATCTTTGTGAATAATTGAACTATCAATTGTAGAGATTCCAGCATCAGCCCATGCTTTTACATCATCTTCCATATACATCATATCAAGAGCATCTTGATTTCCAATTTTTTTAAGCATTCTATATGAAGCTACTTGAACAGCAGGAACTGTACTCCACATAGAATCATTTAGACAAAACCAGTGATTTGCATCTATTTTTGATTCGTCTTCAAATTGTTCTTTACAAGTTGAACATAATAATATTGATTGTTCAGCACTTCCATCGCTTGGTGAAACTTCATATACACTTAAATCGTTTGTTGATTTACAAAGCTCACATGAAGATTCACTTCTTTGCATTAATTCTTGCTCAATACTCATAATATAACCTCTTTTGTTAAAATAAGGGCGCATTATATCACAATAGGTTATAATTCTTTATGAAATATTTAAGCCATTACCCAAAAGATTTACAAGATAAAATTCAAGTTTTAATTAACAATGATAAATTATCCTCATATATAAAAAATAAATATCCAAATGCTCATTCATACACAAATGATAAGGCTTTATACTCTTATGTAATGGATTATAAAAATGAATATTTTAAAAAACATCAAGTTTCAAAAGTTATGTATGATGGAAAAATAAATGTAATAAATAACGCATTAGGTATGCACTCAATTGTCTCAAGAGTTCAAGGTGGGAAATTAAAATCAAAAAATGAAATAAGAGTTGCCTCTGTATTTAAAAATATGCCTGAAGAGTTTTTACAAATGATAGTAGTTCATGAACTAGCACACTTTAAAGAAAAAGAACATGATAAGGCTTTTTATAACCTATGTACTTTTATTATGCCTACTTATCATCAAATAGAATTTGATTTAAGAGTTTATATGATGCATATTGATTTAAAGGGAAAACTTTATTAAGTATAAAAAATAACCACAATGCTTTTTTATTGCGACTTTTCATTGCTAAAATATTTTAACAAATATTAGGAGCATACAATGAGCAAGTTTTTATATGTAACAGACCAAGATGAATATACAGATCATAGTTTTATAGGCCCTTTATTCCAAAAATATTTAAATAGACATTTTGAAATCAATACTATATTTTTCTCTAAATTCAAAAATGAAATTGAATTAAAAGATGATGGAAGAATCATAATTCCTGAAAGATCAAGTGCAAACCTTTTAGAAGAACTTACAAATAAAGGCATAAATGTTAGTGATTATGCTTTTGTTGTTGTAAGGAATAATACAACACTATTAAAAGATATTCTTAAGAAGAAAAATAAATACAATTATAAAGTTGGATTTAGACTATCTTTCCCAAAAAGAATTGCCAAACTGCAAACTGATGAAGCAAATCACAAAAAAACTCTTTTTGATGTTATAAACAATAAAATACAAACATATAGTGAAGTATCTTTGATTAATGAATGTGATATTTTTCTTCCAACTTCATTTCAAATGAAAAATGATTATTTCAAAGATGTAAAAGTACGAACTTTTGTAATTCCATCTGCAATTGATCCTGATATTTTACATGATAATATACAACATGAAGGAAAAGAAAAAAGATTCTTTTATGCAGGAACTTTAGATAAATTAAGAGAATTTGAAACTGTTTTAGAAGCTTTTAGTACAATTGATAATGACAAATACAAACTTATGATTTCAACAAAAGATCCTGAATATTTAGATGATATGTTATCTTTATATCCAAACTTAAGAACTAATATAGAGATTTGTGATGCTAAAAATAGAGAGGATTTATTAAAACTAATAGCTCTTTGTGATGTTGGATTATCAATTCTTCCTGATATTGCATTATTTAATAGCTCAACACCTATTAAAGTATTAGATTACTATTCAAGTGCAGTTCCATGTATTATGAGTAAAAATGAAAATAATACTTCTATTTTTGAAGATAATAGTAGTGCTTGGTTTAGTGATTTTTCAAAAGATGCTATAAAAGAAAAACTAGAATATATTATCTCTCTTTCAAAAGATGATATAGCACAAGTTGGAGTTAATGGACAAAAAAGACTTCTTGATGTAAGAAACTACGAAAGAATAGCAGCTGATTTAGCTCATCAACTAAATATATTATAAGAAGAATTTTTTTCTTATAGTAAAATCTTTGACTCAAATCATGAACTAACTTTAATCTTTTTGTTAAGATAAGGCTTATTTAAAATTAAAGTTAAATCATGAAAACATTTTTTAAACAATTCAAAAAAGTAAACTCTGAACCTATGGAAAAATCAAATATTATTTGGTCATGGATAGGTTCTTTTTTAGGAATATTAGTAATCTCTTATTTCCATAGTGATTTTTTAGATGATAGAGATTTAACTCTAGTAATAGGTTCCTTTGGTGCAAGTGCTGTTTTAGTTTATGGAGCAGTTAACTCTCCACTTGCCCAACCTAGAAATCTAATAGGTGGACATATCTTATCAGCTATCATTGGTGTTATTTCATTTAAATTATTTCATTCGCATATATTATTAGCTTCTGCATTTTCTGTTGCAACTTCAATTTTAGTAATGCAATTAACACTAACCTTACATCCTCCTGGAGGTGCAACTGCACTTATTGCTGTAATTGGAAGTCCTCAAATCCATGACTTAGGTTTTTTATATGTTTTTGTTCCTGTTACATCAGGAGCATTTATATTACTTGTGATTGCAGTGATAGTAAATAATATTCCAAAACACAGACATTATCCTGAATCATTAAAAGACTATAATAAAAAATGGTTTACCGATGATTAGAAAATAATATCAAATAAAAAGAGCCTACTCTTATATATTATTTCTTAACTCCTGCGCAATTTTTAGATTTTTTATGTGGGAAAAATAAATCTTTTAAAATAAGTATTAGTGAAATAACTCCAAGTACATTTAGTGTCAAACTACTTTCTCCATCTAAATAATAGTAATTCACAAGTATATATATAACTACTGGATACTTAATAAAATAGAAAAAGAAAATTAAAGATCCATAGAATTTTTTCATATTACCTCTTTTATAAATTATATTGGAAGTATAATTAATCTTATCTCATTTATCAATTATTAACATTAATTAATACTTTTCAATAATAAATAAGCCTAATTTATAGTATTTTTTTAAATAGGATAGAATTTATCCTATTTTATTGATTCAAATCAAGATAATTTTTATCCTATTTAATTATACTCCATTTATAATTTAACCAAAAGGACAAAATATGAAAAAAATTTTAACAATAAGCCTATTAACAATGGCATTATTTAGTGTAGCAAATGCAGATAATAAATTCTCTAATCTTACAGAAGATTACTTAACAACAAAGGCTTCATTAAATGTAAGAACAACTCTAGCAAAAGATCCGCAAACTGCTGCGAATGTTTTAAAAATTTTATCTAATGATAGTAATGATATTGTAAGAGAATATGCAAAGAATAATTTAAAATAATCTAATACAATTTATCAAAATAAAAATACAATAGAATTTTTTCTATTGTATTAATTTTCTTTTGATAAGTACTCATATAAATATAGTTTTTGTCTTAACTCTTTTAAAGAATCAAGTTTTAATCCCTGCTCTATCCAAGATTTAATCTCACTAGATATTTCAAGAGGTTTTAACAAATCTTCTTTTTTTTCTTTTGAAACTTTTTCATGCTCATTTAAAACAGTAAGGTGAGATAAAACCGAAGTTAATCCCAAATCTCTTATTTGTGCAATTTGCTCTAGTGTTTTTCCTTCTTCAATTAAATCAAAAGTTTCTAAATATGTTTTTGTTAGTTTTTTTAGAGGTGCTCTTGTTTCTAGTTTTTCACTAAATTCTGATTTTATCTCTTTTGCTAGATTTAAAAATACTTCTCCATATTTTTCATATTTTACAAGACCCACTCCATTTATATCTAACATTTCATCTTTTGTTGTAGGAAGTTTTGATGCAAACTCTTTTAAGCTTTTATCTCCAAATATTACATAAGCTGGAACTTCATGTTCTAATGCTATTTCTCTTCTTAAAACTCTAAATCTTTCATATAACTGCTCATCAAAACTAAGTTCAGTTTCTTCTTCTTGAATTTTTTGGGCAATTCCTAGTTTATCACTATCAAGGAAAAGTTTTTCATTTCCTTTTAGTATTTCCATTCCTAAAGTATTTAGTTTTAAAACTCTAAATTCACCTAAAAATACAGCTTGAATATCTATTAGTTTATCAGCTATTGCCATCCATTCGTTTTTACTTTTGTCTACACCTAAACCATATACTTTTAATTTGTCATGTTCAAACTCTAAAATTTTCTGATTTTTTGAAGCTCTTAAAATATCTATAATATGATTTGTTCCAAATCTTTGTTCACTTCTATAAACAGCAGATAAAAACTTCTGAGCATCTACGCTTACATCTACTTGCTCTATTTCACCTTTAGTGCAATTATCACACAAGGTTTTACAATCATCAATCTCATCTTCAAAATAGTTAGCAATTATTTTATGTCGGCAATTATTTGAAACGCAATATCTATACATAGCTTCAAGTTTATCCAAGCCAGTTTGTTTATATGAGTTATCTATTGCTTCCTCTATTTGTATTTTTCTTTTTACCTCATCGCTTTTTGAATAAAGTAAATATACATAAGACATCTCACCATCACGTCCAGCTCGCCCTATTTCTTGATAATAATTTTCAAGTGTTTTTGGTAATGAGGTATGTATTACAAATCTAATATTTGATTTATCAATTCCCATACCAAAAGCAATGGTTGCAACTACTATATCAATTTTTTCATATACAAAAGCATCATAAACTTCATCTTTTACTTTAGGACTAAGTCCCGCATGATATGCTTTTGAGCTATAACCATTTTCACTTAAAAATTGAGCTGTACTTTCAGCCTCTTTTCTTGTAAAAGTATAAATAATTCCACATAAACCTTTGTGAGTTTTTAAAAAGTTTAAAATTTGAGTTTTACCATTTGCAATTCGTGGTTCAACTTTTATATCGATATTATCTCTTATCGTTTTTGCTCTAAAATGTTTTGCATTTTGTAAATTTAAATTTGAAGCAATATCAGCTTCAACTTTTTTTGTAGCAGTTGCAGTAAAAGCGCAAATAGCAGTATTAGGAAAAAATCTTTTTAATTTATCAAGATTTCTATATTCAGCCCTAAACTCATGACCCCAAGCAGATACACAGTGAGCTTCATCTATTACAAAATAATTTATATTTATTCGTTGTAATACACCAACAAATTCATTTGAAGTAAATCTCTCAGGAGCTACATAAATAAACTTTAAATCACCATTTAAAAGCTTTTGCATAGTAAAGTTATTCTCATCATTTGATTGAGATGAACTTATCATTTTTGCTTTTATATCTAAGTCATTTAAAGCTTTTATCTGATCTTGCATTAAAGCAATCAAAGGAGAAATTACAACAGTAACTCCATCCATTAAAAGTGTAGGAAGTTGGTAACAAAGTGATTTTCCACCACCCGTTGGCAATATAGTCAATACATCTTGTTTATTGATAATATTATCAACAACCTCTTCTTGGAAGCTTCTAAATTTATCGTGTCCGAAAGTATCTTTTAGTATTTGGTATTTTTTATTCATGATGTGATGGTAACATAGTTTGGGTAAGGGGTGTATGAATGATAAGATGTTTTATATAAATAATTATTCAAATTTTTTATTAAAGTAATTACTGAAACTAAACTTGATATAATTTGTTAAAAATAAAAGAGATGCTATGACAATAAAAGAAGCTATCCTAAAAAGTCTTGAAGATTTACAAAGACTTTTAACTCATAATGAAATACATGAACATATTATTAACCAAAATTACTATAATTTTGGAGATGCAAAAACACCTGCAGCAACAATTTCTGCATTGTTAGGTGATTTTATTAGAAAAAATGACCAAAGAGTTAAAAGGATAAAAGGAGATAAAGCTACATATTTATATTACTTAGCAAAATTTGAACAAGATTTAGATATTAATGAAGTTGCTTCTATTATTAATGAAAAAATTGAGCCAAAAAAACTTAAAAAAAATGAAACTTACCTAGAGCGTGATTTACATAAATTACTTTGCAGTTATCTAAAGAATAAAAATATTTATACTAAAACTATTTTACATGAAGAATCAAAAAATTCTAAAGATGACCATCAAAAATGGATTCATCCTGATATGATTGGTATAGAATTTTTAAGTTTAAGTTCAAAAATCAATAAAGCATTTATGAAAATACTTAATAAATCAGATACTTTCAAACTTACTTCTTATGAAATAAAAAAAGAAATTAATACAGATTACGAACTTAAGAAGTATTATTTTCAAGCTGTATCAAATTCAAGTTGGGCAAATTATGGATACTTAGTTGCATTTGAAATAAATGATAATTTAAAAGATGAAATGCAAAGACTTAATGAATCTTTTGGAATAGGTATCATTGAACTTAAATCAAACCCTTATGAAAGTGAAATACTATTTCAATCAAAATTTAAAGAATTAGATTTTAAGACTATTGATAAACTATGTAAGGTAAATGAAAAATATGAAAATTTTATAGAGTTAATTGAAAGAATGCTAACTATAGATGAAAGAAACTATCAGTCTGTAGAATATGAGTTAAATAGTTTTTGTGATGAATACTTTGAAAATGATTCAGAAATTAAAGAATATTGTCAAAAACATAATATAATATTTGAAGAAGATGAAAAAATTGAATAATCTAAAATAAGTTATTTTAACTATTTATTCTCTCATAAATACTTAAAGTTCCTTGCCTCTTCTAAACTCAATTTAAAAAAGATAGTTTGAACACTAGAGATTTCTGCCTTTGATGAAGCTAAGATTTTAGGCTTTTATTTCGGAGAAAAGTGAGGACTGTTTGAGGAGAGAAAAGTGCTAAATGCACTTTTTCGACGAGTTCCGCAACGCAGAAAAAAAAGATTAAAATATTAGGAAACTCCACCTTCATCAATTCGGCAGTCTTTTTTGCTTACTTTTTTGAGATCAAAAAGTAAGAGAAAGCGGAAACTTCAAAGTTTTCAAGAGAGCTTCTATTTCTTAAAATCTTAGTTTTAATAACATTATAAATATCGAGGGTAAAAAACACCCTCAAATAAAATTATTGTCTTGGCTTAGGTTTATGAGCTAAAAACTCTTCTTTACTAATATTTCCATCATTATTTAAATCTATATCTGAAAAGGCTGGTTGATTAGCAATATTTTTCATCATTTTCCCATCTAATGCATTTTGTTCCATTCTTTTTTCTCTTGATTCTTCCATTTCTTTTAGACTAATCATTCCATCTTTATTTAAATCGAAATCTTCAAATGCAGGCATTTTTCCTTTAGGTTTCATACCATTTGGACTCATTCCCATATTCTTTTGGTTATTTTGCATTTGTTTATTTTGACCTTTTAGTAACTCAACTTCTGTTAATTTACCATCTTTATTTGTATCAAACATGGCAAATGATGGAGCATTTCCTGCATTTTTCATAGGCATTGCTGCTTCTGCTTTTTGCTCCATTCTTTTTGCTCTTAAATCATTAAACTCTTGTTCACTTACAAATCCATCTTTATTTGTATCATATGATGAAAATTCAATTGGACCTCTATTTGGTAAATCTTTTGCAATAAGTGCACTTCCTAGAATTGATAAAGAACCAGCTACAACAAAACTTAACTTAATTGCTTTTACTATATTTTTCATAATCTCGTCCTCTCTTTTTTTGTACTTTAGTATACTCTTTATTTGTTTAATTTTATAATTTTATTTGTTATTTCAATATAACTTTTACCTCATTCAAACTTTTTATCTGTGAAAAATCATTTATCAAAGCTGCAAGTTGAAGAACATCACTATTTTTCATTCTAATACAACCTGCTGATTCATTTGTTCCTATTGTTTTTTCACTTAGAGTTCCATGTATTCTATATGTGTTTTTACCATCAACTATATGAGTTAAGTTTATTTTTGCTGCTCCCATATAGTTGTATTTGTGCCCAGGAGGAACAACTGATGGAAGATTTATTCCTCTTTTTCTAAAAGTTTTCAAAGTATCTTGGGTTGGATACCAAATAGGATTTAATGATATTTTAGAGATTTTTCCTTCTCCAAAAGGCCTTTTCACATCTTTTTTTGCAGTTGAAACAACATACTCTTTTATTTCTTTTAATTCATTATTAATTTTTGCATTAACAGTCATCAAATTTGTATTTGCATTAACTTCTATTATTAACTCTTCATAATTTAAAATAGTAGGCTCATCTTCTGGGTTATTCATTACAACTTCAACTATTTCTTTTTGTTCTTTTTTATTTTCAATCTTATTTTCTACTTTGTTTTCTACTTTATCTAAGATTTGAGTATTTGGAGTTTTTTCAATTATTTGATTTGTTAGTAAAACTTTTTTCTTTGGTTCTTCTATTGGTTTTTCTAATTGTCTTTCTTGTTCTTCTACTGCTCTTTTTTCATCATCTGCTTTATCAAATTCATCCATACTTATTAATTTTATTTCTTCAATCTTTTTTGCTTCTTCTTGAGCTTGTTCTTTTAAATAATCATCATCTGATAATTTTTGACCCTCATAAAAAGGATAAGATGATACTAATTTTAATTCTTCAAATTCAGGATTACTTGATACAAGTACTATCTCTTGATTATTTTCTGCTTTTTTTTGTTTAACTTTTTCTTCAATTTTCTTTTCATTATTGTCAATTATGAATACTTCTTGAATCCTATCTTTTTTTACAGTTTGAGTTAAATCAATAAGGGTTTTCTTTTTTGAGTAAAGAGCTGTTATTTCCTCAGAAATTTCTTTTATATAAGGTTTTTGTTGTTTAACATAAGGCGATGCTTTGTTTATTACAAGTAATGCATCATTTTTATTATCAAAAATATCTAAATATGTATAATATCTTTCATCTTTATCTTTTACAATAAAGACTTTTCCATCCATATTATCAAAAATTCTCTTTTTGCAAACAAGCGCATTATCTAAACTCAAAGTCATACAAACAGAAATTGTATATTTTTCTGCAGCAACTACAGAAACCAAACTACCTAATACTACAAACAGAGTTAAAAACATTTTTATCATAATTTAATTCATTCTCTTCCAAAATATATCCATATTTTATCTTTTAATTCTTTAAGCTGCTAAAATCTTTTGTAATATTCTAAATAATATCCAAAATTTTATGTGTAAAAACGATAAATATGCTAAACTTCCAGTTAAAATTACTTAACATCATAAGGAATGTTTATGTTGACTGATGACGATTTTATTGATTTAAATTCAAGATTTTATACCACTTGTAAACCCATGTCGAGAATATTTACTTTATTAACAGTACCTACTGCTCTTTTTGCAATAATTGTATTGTGTTATTTTGGGTTTTTCCCTTTAAAAGTTGAAATTCATAGTGTTGTTCTAATTGGATTTATTTATTTAATTTACCTATTTTTTATAAGACATAATGCTTATTATGTTTCTTGCAAGTTTAAAACGCAATATGAAGAATTGTTTTTTTATTTAAAAAATTATATTAATAATAATTTATTAACTATTGGAGATATTACAAAAGCAAATGGAAGTGCTAATGATTTCTTAGAAGACTATACAAGTAATATTAGAAATACAAACTTTTCTTCAATTGCATCTGGTATTTTCCCAACACTTGGTATTTTAGGTACTTTTATATCTATTGCATTTTCTATGCCTGATTTTTCTTCTGGAACTTCAAATGCTTTAGAAAAAGAGATTACTGTACTTTTAGGTGGAGTTGGAACTGCCTTTTATGTTTCAATTTTTGGTATCTTTTTATCAATTTGGTGGACTTTCTTTGAAAAAATTGGAATGAGTAGATTTGAACACGATACTTATATCATCAAAGAAAATACAAAATCATTTTTCTGGACAAAAGTTGATATTGAATCAATTCATATAAAAAGTAACTTAGATAACTATGCAAAAATGTCTGATGTATTCGAAAAACTAACATCTAGCAATATGATGGATAACATAAATACTTTAATAGAAAAAAGAGTTGAGTTACTTGAAGATATCTTGAAAAAAGAGTTATTACTTTCTACTAAAATCAGTGAAAATATTGATAATAATGAAAGTTTATCCATTATGTTAAGAGATGTTACTTTAAATATGAATACAACAATTAAAAGTTTTGAAAAACAAAAAGATTTATATGCTTTAAATACTGAACTTTTAAATAATAATGTTTCAATATTAAATTCACATTTACATAATCTAAGTTCTGATAATCTAAAAGCTATTTACACAAATATTGTAAAAAGTATAGAAACTATGAAATCAGATATGGAAAAAATTGAGTGGAAATTCAAAAAAGAGCTTGATGATTATGATGTTAAAATTACAGATAAATTAAATCACTCTTTAGAATCAATTGACAATCAAACTACAAAAATTATAGAAGATTTAACTGAATTCAAAAATTTATCAAAGTAGTAAATAATGTATAACAACGAACAAAAAAATGAAGAGAATTTTTGGATTTCATACGCTGACTTAATGGCAGGACTTCTTTTTGTATTTATTTTAGTAATTGGAGCTATTGTAATAAAATATCTTTATACTCAAAATAATTTAGAAAGAGAAAAACAAGCATTAAATTTAAGTCAAGAAGAGATACTAAATAAAAATAGTGCTCTAAAAAAAATCCAAGATGAAAAAGCTCAGCTATTTTATGAATTAGCACAAGCTAGAAATATTTATGAAGAAACAAAAACAAAACTTGATTCTGCAAATGTTTCACTTGATGAAAAAGCAAAAAGTATCTCTCTTAATTTAGCTGAAATTGAAAAATTAAAAGCTTTATTATTAGAATTTGATTTAAAAACAAAAGAGCAAAAGGATACTAATGAAAAGCTATCTGCTGAGCTTTTAAATAGACAAAATATCATAAGTTTAAAAGATGAAGAGTTAGCCTTATTAGCTGATAAGCTTTTAGTTCAAACACAGATTCATCAAAAAATGGTTGAAGAGTTTGATATCACAAAAGTTAAAATCAAAAATTTAACAGGTATTAAATTAAATGTTATTGCAAAACTTAGGGAAAAACTAGGGAAGTCTATAAATATAGATGAAAAAAGTGGAGCTATAAAATTCTCTTCAAATATTTTATTTGACCAAAATGAGTATAAATTAAAAGAGGAATCAAAAAAAGAGTTAAGCATAGTTCTAAAAAAATATTTAAACACATTGGTTGGTGATAAAGAGATGAGAAAATTCATTGAAAGTATCACTATTGAAGGTCATACAAATAGTGATGGTACGTATTTAAGTAACTTAGCTTTATCGCAACAAAGAGCACTTGCCGTTATGCAGTTTTTATATGATTCAAATATCATTGATAAAGATCTTTTAAGTACTTATGTTAACTCAAGTGGAAGATCATCATCTGATTTAATTTTAGATAAAACTGGAGCTGAAGATAAAGATGCTTCAAGAAGAATTGAGATTAAATTTGCAATAAAAAATGAAGAAGCAGTAAAAGAACTTCAAAACTTTTTAGGTGATAAAAAATGAGTAAATCATTTTATGAACCTAAAAAACTAGAAGCATTAAGTAATGAAATAAAAACTAAAGTCGAAAAAAAGAAACTCTCTTTTTTTCGAAAACTTATAAACTTTTTTCTTAGAAAATAAAACTTTCTATATTTTTAGCCACAAGTGAAATAAGTTTCCTTCTGGCTTCTATTGAAGCCCAACCTATATGTGGAGTTAATAGAAGTTGTTCTTTATTTTTTACTTTTAAAAGTGGATTAGATTCTAAGATTGGCTCAACTGAAACCACATCAATACCACAGTAAATCTCTTTTTCATCTATTATTTTTGCTAAATCAGATTCATTTATAATTCCACCACGACCTAGGTTTAGTAAAATTGCACCATCTTTTATATTTTTCATATTTTCATAATTTAACAAATCTTTTGTATTTTCATTTAATGGACAATGAATTGAAATAATATCACTTGTTTTTAGTAATTCATCTAGTTCTACTCTTTTATATTCACTATTTGAATTTTTACCCGATGTTGAATAATAAACAACTTCACATCCGAAAGCATTAGCTTTAAAAGCAAAATTTCTTCCAATATCTCCAAGACCAATGATTCCAACTCTTTTACCGTCTAGTTCAAAAAAAGGATTGTCTATATGGGTAAATATTGGTGATTTTTGCCAATTCCCCTCATCTACATATTTTTTATAATAATTTAGCTTCGTTACAAAATGAAAAATCATAGAAAAAGCAACTTGAGCAACTGATGAACTTGAATATCCAGCTACGTTTTTTACTTCTATATTTTTTTCTTTTGCATAAACCAAATCTACATTATTAGTACCAGTTGCAGTGATACAAATAAGTTTCATTTCTGAATTATCCATATGATTTGAGTTTATAAAAACTTTATTTGTAATAACAATATCAGCATCTTTTATTCTATCAAGTGTTTCATTTTCTTTTGTAATATCATAAGAAACTACTTCACCAAACTTCTCAAAAATACTTATATCAACATCATTACCTAATGTTTTTCTATCTAAAATTACTAGTTTCATATTATTAATCTTTCTTTACCCAAACTTTAAATTTCCAAGCTGGAGATTTAGTTTTTCCATGTTCAATTATCGCATCATAAGATTTTTCTTCTGCTAAATCCCAAATTGAGAAATCAATAGGTTTTAAAAAAGCGTCAGCAACACCTTCAAAATCAACTTCACTTAAATACATTTTATCAACATAAGGGAAAAGTGTTTCATAGATATTTGCTCCACCTATTATAAATAGTTCCTCTTCTGCTGATTCTCTTGCAAAATTAAATGCCTCTTGAATATCATTAAAAGTATGAACACCTTCATGTTTAAATCCAGTATTTGAAAGAACAATTGAAGTTCTATTTGGAAGAGGTTTTCCTATGCTTTCAAAAGTTTTTCTACCCATTAAAATATGATGCCCTGAAGTTATAGTTTTAAAGTTTTTAAAATCTTCACTTATATGCCATAACATTTCATTATTTAAACCAATTTCCCAGTTTTTACCATAGGCAACTATCATTGAGATTTTCATAATAAATTTTTCCTTTTTTTTATACAGCCATCACAGCTTTAATTGATTCATCACACTCATATCCAAGAAGTTCAAAATCGCTCATTTTAAAATCATTTATATCTTTAACTTCTGAATTGATTTTCATACTTGGTAAGTTGTGAGGAGTTCTACTTAATTGTAAGTTTACTTGGTCCATATGATTTGAGTAAATATGTGCATCACCAAAAGTATGCACAAAATCTCCAACTTCTAAATCACAAACTTGAGCAATCATCATAGTTAAAAGTGCATAAGAAGCAATATTAAAAGGAACTCCTAAAAACACATCTGCACTTCTTTGATATAGTTGACAAGATAGTTTGCCATTTGCTACATAAAATTGGAAAAAAGTATGACATGGAGGAAGCGCCATATTATCAATTTCTGCCACATTCCAAGCATTTAAGATAATTCTTCTGCTATCTGGATTTGTTTTTATTTGATTTATAACATCTGCTAATTGATCATAGGCTTTTCCACTTGCACCCATCCAAGATCTCCATTGAGCTCCATAAACAGGTCCAAGTTCTTTTATAGTTTCAGTATTTGTGTAACCTAGAGCATTACCTTGTGCGTCTGCATTTGCAGTCCAAACTGTATTTTTACCTATAATATTTTCACGCTTATCACCATAATGAATTTCTGCAAGTCTTCTTTCATCTGTACTTCCTTCAATAAACCATAAAAGCTCAGAGATAATACCTTTTAAAAAAGTTTTCTTAGTAGTAACCAATGGAAAACCATTACTTAAATCAAATCTCATTTGATATCCAAACACGGATTTAGTTCCTGTTCCTGTTCTATCTTCTTTTACTATTCCATTATCTAGTATGTGTTGTAATAAATCTAAATATTGTTTCAACGGTTTTCCTTCACATATTTTTTATTTTTTTATTCTAACATCTTATATCTTTTAATTTCTTCTTTGCCCAGATTTTGGATTACTAACTTCTTTTTGCAAATCAATACTTAGGTTGTTATAAAAAAGTTCACCATAATCAGTCTGTCTATTTATTGTTTCATATGCTTGTCTTATGTCATTTCCATATTTTAAAGCTTCTTGTAATATTTTTATGATTTTTACAGACTCTAAAAAGTTAACATGAGAAGGAGCTTCAATTGGTGAAGAATAATATTTATGCATTCTTTCAACTAAAGATTTATTTCTTATTTCTATAAATACAGATTCAATTGGTGATTTAAAGAAAAGAACTTTTTGCTTAACATTTATTGATATATATGTTGTTTCCATTCCATATATTTTTCTTGAAAAAGAATCAAATAAAAAAAGCTTTTTATTATAGTTATTGTTAAATAGTTCATAAATCAATTCTAAGATTTTTAATTTTTCATCTTTTGTATAAAAATTTCCAATACTTGCAAAACAAAAAGTTAAAATTGATTTGATTGAATACCATTCAGTAGTATCATAATCATATCTTAGCATCTGACTTATTCTACTTTGTTTTAATTCTTCTATATCATTACTAGTAGTAGTCTTGTACACTTTTTGTACAGCAGAATCCCTATACATAGGTCCTGGGAACTGTGCTTGTATTACAAATCTTCTATTTTGTTCCTGTTCCATTATATATTTTAGTCTTCCATAATAATCTTCATCTATGATTCTTACTTCTTTTTGAGGTATTTGCGTAATAGATTTTAAAAACTCTTCGCCGTTGCAACCCTCTTCCCAAATATAATCAGGATATCTAAATGTTTGACAAATTTTATCTTTGATATCCTTATTTGGTTCTATGTCAGTTATCTTATCAATCCACGATGTAACCGTACGTCTGTCTTTATTTATAAGAGATGCAAATTTTGATATGCTCAAATTTGATCTTTTAAATATCTCTATAAATTTTTCTATAGAATTTTTATAATTCATAATAACACCTTATTATAACTTTTTTAATATTGTACCATTTTTTACGAAATAATCAAATATTGTACATTTTATCAATAAATATAAAAAAATTGTATTTTATCTTACAAATATCATACACTACTACTATGTCAAAATTATGTATAATAACTTACAACTTAAATTTAAAGGATGTGTATGAGCGCAGGAAAAAAATTTAGAGAAGCCTTGAAAGAAGAGTCTCCTTTACAAATCGTAGGAACTATTAATGCTTACCAAGCATTACAAGCAACAAAAGTAGGACATAAAGCAATTTACCTATCAGGTGGAGGGATTGCAAATGCTTCTTATGGTTTACCAGATTTAGGTATGACTATGATCGAGGACGTATGTATTGATGTTAGAAGAATTACTTCTATTTGTAATACTCCATTAATCGTTGATGCTGATACAGGTTGGGGACATGCATTTAATGTTGCTAGAACTGTTAAAGAATTTATCAGATCAGGTGCAGCTGGTATGCATATTGAAGACCAAGTAGCTGCAAAAAGATGTGGACACAGACCTAACAAAGAGTTAGTATCTACAGAAGAAATGTGTGACAGAATTAGAGCTGCTGTTGATGCTAAAATGGAATTAGACCCAGAATTCTACATTATTGCTAGAACTGATGCACATGCATCTGAAGGTCAACAAGCTGCAATTGATAGAGCAAAAGCTTATGTTGAAGCAGGAGCTGATGCAATTTTCGCTGAAGCTGTTCATACTTTAAAAGAGTATAAAGAGTTCACAGATCAAATGTCTGTACCAGTTCTTGCTAATATTACTGAATTTGGAGCAACTCCAATGTTCACAACTGAAGAATTAGCTTCTGTTGGAATTGATATGGTTCTTTACCCATTATCAGCATTTAGAGCAATGAATAAAGCTGCACTTGCAGTTTACCAAGAGTTAAAAGATAAAGGTACTCAAGAAGGTGTTCTTGATACTATGCAAACAAGAATGGAATTATACGATATGTTAAATTACCATGCTTATGAGCAAAAAATGGATGAATTATTTTCAAAAGGTAAAGCTAAATAATTAGCTTTATCTCACAAATATAAAACAAAATTAAACTTAAACTAAGGGGAAAATATGAGTACTGAAACAACTACGGCATTTAAACCAAAAAAATCTGTTGCACTATCAGGACAATCAGCAGGAAATACTGCTATTTGTACAGTTGGTAAAAGTGGAAATGACTTACACTATAGAGGTTACGACATTTTAGAATTCGCTAGCACTGCAGAATTTGAAGAGATTGCATATTTAATTGTTCACGAAAAACTACCTACAAAAGCTGAATTAGCTGCTTATAAAACTAAATTACAAGGTTTAAGAGACATTCCAGCAGGTGTTAAAATTGCATTAGAGCAATTACCAAAAACTGCTCACCCAATGGACGTTATGAGAACAGGTTGTTCAGTTCTTGGAGCTATTATGTCTGAAGATGAGTCTCATCCAAAAGAAGGAGCTCAAGCTATCATTGATAAATTAATGGCATCATTTGGTTCTATGTTATGTTACTGGTACCACTTTGCATACAATGGAAAAAGAATTGATGTTGTAACTGATGATGATTCAGTTGGTGGTCACTTCTTACATTTATTACATGGTGAAAAACCAAGAGAATCTTGGGTTAAAGCTATGCATACATCTTTAATTTTATATGCAGAGCATGAGTTTAATGCATCTACATTTACTTCAAGAGTAATTGCTGGAACTAATTCAGATATGTTCTCTTGTATCACTGGTGCAATTGGAGCTTTAAGAGGTCCTAAACATGGTGGAGCAAATGAAGTTGCATTTTATATTCAAGAAAGATACTCTTCAGCTGATGAAGCAGAAAAAGATATCTTAGAAAGAATGGCTAAAAAAGAGATTATTATCGGATTTGGACACCCAGTTTATACTTCATGTGATCCAAGAAACGTAGTAATTAAAAAAGTTGCTGAATCTTTATCAAAAGAGAACAACAATACATTAATGTATGATGTTGCAGAAAGAATTGAAACAATCATGTGGGATAACAAAAAAATGTTCCCTAACTTAGATTGGTTCTCTGCTGTTTCTTATAACCAAATGGGAATTCCAACAGATATGTTTACTCCAATTTTCATTATCGCTAGAGTTACTGGATGGGGAGCACATGCAATTGAGCAAAGAGAAGATGGAAAAATTATTAGACCATCTGCTACTTATACAGGTCCTGAAGGTTTAAAATTCATTCCTATAGAAGAAAGAAAATAACTCTTTTTTTCTCTCAATATTTAGGGAAGAACTTACAAAATATACAGTGCTAATCTTAGCAAAATAAAAGGATGGGAGAAATTCCATCCTTTTTTAAAATTAAAATATATGGATATAAAAAATGACAAATGACAAATATCTAAAAGATCTTGCAGGTATTGATGGTGTTAAGTATTATGATGTAAAATCAGCAGTAGAAGATATCACTCCTGGTTCTTTCGCAAAACTTAACTATACTTCAAGAGTATTAGCAGAAAATTTAATTAGAAAATGTCCTAGTGAGGATTTAAAAGATTCACTAGTTCAATTAATTGAAAAAAGAACAGACAAAGATTTCCCTTGGTTTCCTTCAAGAGTTATCTGTCACGATATCTTAGGATTAACTGCATTCGTTGACCTTGCAGGTTTAAGAGAAGCTGTTGCTTCTAAAGGTGGAAATCCTGATAAAGTAAATCCAGTAGTTCCTACTCAATTAATCGTTGACCACTCACTAGCTGTTGAGTGTGGTGGATTTGATCCAGATGCTTTCCAAAAAAATAGAGATATTGAAGATAGAAGAAATGCAGATAGATTCCACTTTATTAACTGGACTAAAGAAGCATTTAACAATGTTGATGTTATTCCTCCAGGAAATGGTATTATGCACCAAATCAACTTAGAAAAAATGTCTCCAGTAGTTCATTTAGATAATGGTATTGCATCTCCTGATACATTAGTAGGAACTGACTCACATACTCCTCACGTTGATGCACTTGGTGTTATCGCCGTTGGTGTTGGTGGATTAGAAGCTGAAAACGTAATGTTAGGAAATCCTTCTTATATGAGAGTTCCAGAAATCATTGGTGTTGAAATCACAGGTGTTAGATCAGAAGGTATTACAGCTACTGATATTGCATTAGCAATGACTTCTTTCTTAAGAGAAAACAATGTTATTTCTGCATACTTAGAATTCTATGGTTCTGGTATTAAATACCTTAACTTAGGTGATAGAGCTACAATTGCTAATATGACTCCTGAATATGGTGCAAGTGCTGGTATGTTCGCTATTGATGAGCAAACTATTGATTATTTAACAGTAACAGGTAGAGATGCTGCTCAAGTTAAATTAGTTGAAGCTTATGCAAAAGCTAATGGATTATGGGCTGATCAATTTGCAGATGCTACATATGCAAGAACTATTGAATTTGATTTATCAAAAGTAACTAGATCATTAGCAGGTCCTTCTAAACCTCATAAACTAGTTCCTACTTCAACTTTAAAAGCTGAAGGAATTGTAAAAGAGTGGACTCAAGAGGGTGATTTCATCCCTGATGGTGGTATCTTAATTGCTGCAATTACTTCATGTACAAATACTTCAAACCCAAGAAATGTTATTGCTGCAGGACTTTTAGCTAAAAAAGCAAATGAGCTTGGATTAACTAGAAAACCATGGGTTAAATCTTCTTTAGCACCAGGTTCAAAAGTAATCGAAGTTTATTTAAGAGAAGCTGGATTATTAAGCGAAATGGAAAAATTAGGATTTGGTGTTGTTGGATTTGCTTGTACTACTTGTAATGGTATGTCAGGTGCTTTAGATCCAAAAATTCAACAAGAAGTTGTAGATAGAGATATTTATACAACTGCTGTATTATCTGGAAACAGAAACTTTGATGGAAGAATCCACCCATACGTAAAAGAAGCGTTTTTAGCATCTCCTGCACTTGTTATTGCTTATGCATTAGCTGGTACTATTAGATTTGATATTGAAAATGATGTTTTAGGTAAAGACAAAGATGGTAATGATATTAAATTAAAAGATTTATGGCCAACTGATGCTGAAATTAATGCTGTTGAAAAATCTTGCGTTAGACCTGAAATGTATAACAACATTTATGAGCCAATGTTCAAAAGGGAATTATTAGATAATGTTAAAGTAAATCCATTCTATAAATGGAATACTCAATCTACATATATTAATAAACCTCCTTATTGGGAAGATGAATATATGCAAATGCCAGCACTTAAAGGTATGAGACCATTAGGTGTATTCCCTGATAATATTACAACAGACCACTTATCTCCATCAAATGCAATTTTACCAAGCTCTGCTTCTGGTGAATATTGTTTAAAAATGGGATTACCTGTTGAAGATTTAAACTCTTATGCAACACATAGAGGGGATCATCATACAGCTTCAAGAGCTACTTTAGCAAATCCAAAACTATTTAACGAAATGGTTAAAAAAGAAGATGGAAGCGTTAAACAAGGTTCTTTAACTATGATTATGCCAGAAGGTGTTGAGTCTAGAATGTGGGAAGCAATTGAAACTTACACAACTAGAAAACAACCTTTAATTATTATTGCTGGAACTAACTATGGTCAAGGGTCTTCAAGAGACTGGGCTGCAAAAGGTGTTAGACTTGCAGGGGTTGAAGTTTTAATTGCTGAATCAATTGAAAGAATTCACAGAACTAACTTAGTTGGAATGGGTGTATTACCATTACAATTCAAAGATGGTGAAACAAGACATACTTATGCAATCGATGGTTCAGAAGTATTTGACATCGAAGGTGAAATCACTCCAAGATGTGACGTAACAGTTGTTATGACTAGAGCAAATGGTGAAGTTGTTAAATTTGACGTTTTATGTAGATTAGATACTTCAGCTGAAGTTGATGTTTACAAAAATGGTGGAATCTTACAAAAATTCGCTAAAGATGTTATTGCTTCAGGTAAGTAAAACATCATAATTTTAGGGCTTTGCCCTAAAATTATTTACAAAACTATTAATAAAATATTTTTGTAAATAATTTTATACTAAACAGGAGAAAAAATGTCTTATCAACCACAATTTAAAGTTAAAGCTACATATATGAGAGGTGGAACTTCTAAAGGAACATTTTTTAATATAGCTGATTTACCAAAAGAAGCGCAAGAAGATTCTAGAAAAAGAGATAAATTATTACAAAGAATCGTAGGTTCTCCAGACGTTTATAAACAACAAATGGATGGTATGGGAGGAGCAACTTCATCTACTTCTAAAGCTATTTTAGTTGGTAAATCAACTGTGCCAAATCACGATGTAGATTACTATTTTTGTCAAGTTGCAATTGATGCAGATTTTGTTGATATGAGTGGAAATTGTGGAAACCTATCTAGCGCCGTTGGACCTTTTGCAATTAAAGAAGGTTTAGTTGATAATGTACCACAAAATGGTGTTTGTTGTGTAAGAATTTGGCAAGCAAATATCAAAAAAACTATTCTTTGTTATGTAACAATGGAAAATGGAATAGTTAAAGAAATGGGTGATTACTATATTGATGGTGTTGCTTTCCCTGCTGAAGAAATCGTTTTAGAATTTGCTGAACCTGTAGATCCAAGTGAAGAATTATTTCCAACTGGAAATTTAGTAGATGATTTAGAAGTTCCAGGAATTGGTACATTTAAAGCAACTATGATAACAGCTGGAATTCCAACTTGTTTTGTTAATGCTGCAGATATTGGATACAAAGGAACTGAACTTCAAGCTGATATTAATAGTGATGCAGCGGCACTTACTAGATTTGAAACAATTAGATCTTATGCTGCATTAAAAATGGGTTTAATTTCTGATTTAAAAGAGGCAGAAACTAGACAACATACTCCAAAAATTGCCTTTGTTGCACCTGCTTCTGATTTTACTACTTCAAGTGGAAAAGAGATTAAAGCAAACGAAATTGATTTACATGTACGTGCTTTATCTATGCAAAAATTACATCACGCAATGATGGGAACAGCTTCAGTTGCTATTGGTGTTGCTGCTTGTATTGAAGGAACTTTAGTAAATATTGCTAGCGGTGGTGGACAAAAATCTGCTGTTGAATTTGGACACCCATCAGGAACTTTAAAAGTTGGTGCAGTTATTCAAAATAATGATGGTAAATTTGTAGTTGATAAAGCAACTATGAGTAGAAGTGCTAGAATTATAATGGAAGGTTATGTTCATGTTCCTGAAGGAACTATGGATTTATAATAAATATAATGGACTGAGATAATCAGTCCATTAAAAATTCATCTTTATTTTCTAAAACTTCTATAATATTGCTCTTTTTTTGATAACCTCGAAATTCATAACTAATATTTAGTTTACCATCTTCTTTAGTAACAATAAAAGATGTTGGATAATAGGCTATAGGAAAAGGATACTTTTCTACTAGCTCTTTATAAATATCACTTCCATTTTTAACTTTTACTATTTGAATATCTTTTTGCTCTTGAATATCTTTTAAAACTTTTTCTTGTCTTATACACCAAGGGCAAGAATCAATACTAAACATCAAAATAATATCTTTAGTAGAAGACAAATCTTTGATACTTTTTATATCCTTTATCTCTGCTGCAAATAAAACACCAATTAGTGAAAATAAAATAAATAGCTTTTTCATTATTTTACTAAAGAAGAAATCTCTTTAAAACAATGATTTTTAGCATTTAAAGTTAATTCAAAAAGTAATGATTCATAAGTTGTAGGAATTACACCTGCTTGAACAAGTCTAGTAATTGCCATATCTGTATCATTTTGTTTTCTTGAAGTACAACAATCAGTTACTAAAACAACTTCAAATCCACCTTCTAGTAAATCTATACAAGTTTGTAAAACACAAACGTGGGTTTCAATACCTGCAACAATTACAACTTTCTTATTCATCTCATTAATTGCATCTATAGTCTCTTCATTTTTATAACAAGAAAAAGTTGTTTTCTCAAAATGTGGATACTCATCAACCAATTCTCTTAATGAAGGAATTGTTTCACCTATTCCTTTTTTATATTGTTCATTTACAATAAAAGGAACACTAAGAACTTTTAAACCTTTTACTAAAGTTATTAAGTTTTTTTCAATTTCATCTTTATTTGTTACATGGGGATATAATCTTTCTTGTACATCAACTAAACAAAAAAGTGCGTCTTCAACATTTATTCTCAATTTAAACTCCTTAGTATATTTATAACTATGATACTGAATTAATAATTAAATATCTTGGAAAATTTTGAGAAGTTTGAAATTTTATTTGTAGATTTAAGTAGATTTAACAAGAGAAATTCTCCTGTTAATAGTTTTATTTAAAAGCTAATTCTTCAGCTCTTAGAAGAAGTTCTTTTGCACCTTGATCTATGAAAGTCTGTGCTAGAGTTTGTCCGATTGTTTCAAACTCTTCAATATCAGCTGTGATATCTTCACTAATTGATTCACTTCCATCAGGAAGACCTACAATTGCTTGAACTCTAATAGAATGTTCATCAATAATAGTAGCTTTTACACCAATTGGAACTTGACAACCACCTTGCAGTGCATCAACAAAACTTCTTTCAATTGTAGATTCAATATGTGCATCTTTATCATTTAACACTGAAACTAATTCAACAATTCTAGGATCTGTTGTAGTTTCAATTCCAAGAGTTGCTTGTCCCATTGATGGAATCATAACATCTGTTGGAATTGGATTGAAGTATTTTACTTCGTTTTCAATTTTCAATTTTTGAATACCAGTTGCTGCTAAAATAATTGCATCATACTCACCTGCATTTAGTTTTGCAATTCTAGTATTGATATTTCCTCTTAAATCTTTTAAAACAATATCAGGTCTTAACATCATAATTGCCATTCTTCTTCTTAAACTTGTAGTTCCCACAACAGCACCTTGTGGTAACTCATCAATTGAAGAGTATTTATTACTTAATAAGGCATCTCTTGGATCAAATCTTTTTGTAACAGCAGCAAGTTGTAATCCCTCTTCAAATTGAGTTGGTACGTCTTTTAATGAGTGAACAGCTAAATGTGCAGTTCCCTCAAGCATTGCAACTTCAAGCTCTTTTGTAAAAAGACCTTTACCACCAATTTTAGCCAATGGCACATCTAAAATTTTATCGCCTTTTGTTACAAATTCTTGTAGTTCAATTTGCATATCTGGGTAAAATTCTTGTAATTGAGCTTTTATATATTCTGATTGCCAAAGCGCAAGTTGACTTCTTCTTGTTGCTATTACTAATTTTTCCATGTTAACCTCTTAATAAATTTATTTTTTTCCTAAATCTTCATATTTAAGTCTAGTAGAATCTTTTACTTTATTCACAAATATTGTTGGTGTTCCTTGAACCATAACATCTTCACCCATTGAAATATCACTATCAATAGATTTTCCTATTTCAGCTTTTGCTAATTCTTCTGACTTTATATCTGTTTTAAACTCTTTATTGAAAGCATCTAATATTACTTTCTCATCAGTTGATTTTACATCAAAATATTTTTCCCAATCAATTTGATAAGTTTTAAGCTCAACATCTTTTATTCCTTTATGTTTAGCAATATCAATTAGTTTAACAAGTACTGTTGCTGCTGGATGAATTGTTGATAATGGGAAATGGTAATAATATAAAGCTATAGAATCACTATTTTTTTGAACATGTTTTATAACTTCAGGAACATAATCTATACAATATGGACATAAAGGATCTGAAAAAATTACAATTTTATCTTTTGCATCTGCATTTCCAG
Source organism: Arcobacter acticola (assembly GCF_013177675.1). Taxonomy (NCBI): domain Bacteria; kingdom Pseudomonadati; phylum Campylobacterota; class Epsilonproteobacteria; order Campylobacterales; family Arcobacteraceae; genus Arcobacter; species Arcobacter acticola. Next base: position 452,974 of record NZ_CP042652.1, on the reverse strand, counting down.
CAATTAATTTTGTTTTATCATGATATTTATCTGTTAAATTTGGAGTAACTAAATCTTTTAAAGATTTTCCAGTTGTAGAATCTATTAAATCTAAAGAAATATATTTTCCATCAGAAAATAATATATCTTTCGCATTTACATCTTTACCTTGAACGTTAACTTTTACATCTAGTATATATCCATTCCAACCAGGTAACGGAATCTCTTTTTTAGTATTAATACTTACTTCTTTTATTGTTACATTTGGGTTTTGAGAAACTCTACTTTTTTCAAATTCAATAACTGAATTGTCGTTATTTGCATATAATGAAACCGATAATAATAATGTTGTAGATAATAGTTTTGATATTTTATTCATTTATAATTTTCCTTTTTTTTAATGGCTATAAGTCTATCTATTTTATATTAATGATAAGTTAATAATTTAACTCCTTGATTTTACTGTAATTTTCTTTATATCAAAAAGTTCTTTAGCCTTATCCAGCATTTTAGAGTTTAATATATCATTTAGTTGTAACTCTTTTTGAGAAGGCGTTGTTACTGAACTTTTTGTCATATCAGCCACACAACCTGCACTCATTTCAATAGATTCAAGCATTGAACTTGTATCTTCTGTTTGGGAATCCTCTTGAATATCTTCTTCTGAACTATCATTTTGAGCTATTTTACTTAAATTTATACTTGTTAATTCATCTGAATTATCATTTTGTACTTCATCATTTTGCTCGTTCTTAGATTCTACTTCTTCGGAGGGTTCCTCCTTTTTAAAATCTAGCTCAACATCATTTCCAAAAACATCTTGAGCAAATGTTTTTATTATTCCAAAATATTTATATAATAATTTTCTATCTTCATCTTGGGCTTTTGAAATAATATATAATTTATTATTCTCATAACCATTAAAGATAAAATTCTTTTGGAAGCATTCACCTAAATCATAATCTCTATCATAAACTTTAGATGTTAATTGTTCGTATAAATCGTTTATTCCTTCATTACCCTCTTCATCATCATCTAAAGGAATAATTTCAACATCTTGATGAATATTTACATAAGCTTCTCTTTCACTAACAATTGGTTCAACTTCTAGCTCATAAAAATCTTCTTTTCTCTCTTCACGAACTTTTTCTTTTTTTATTTCTTCTACTTTTGCTTCTTCTTTTTTCTCTTCTTCTTTTATTTCAGTTTTTGGTGTTTCATTAACTACTATTTTTGTAGTTGGTAAATCATCAAATGGTGTTGAATAATCAACTGTTTCAATTGCATCAATTGCATGTAAATCAACCATATTATTTGATTCAACCAATATTTTATCTTCAATTGTTAGCTCTTCAATTTTTGTTTCTTCTTCAATTTTTATAGACTCAAAAATAGGATTAACAGCAGGCTCAACTTTGTTTTCAACTATATTTTCAACAATAGGCTTTACGACTGGTTTTTCAATTGGCTTTTCAATAATTTGTTCAATAGGTTTAGAAATCATTGTCTCTTTTTTAGGCTCTATTTTTTCAACTTGATTAATAATATCATCAATAGTTCTAATATTTGTAGCTTCTATCATTTTCAAGAATGTTAAAATTAAAACAAAACCACCATCACTATTAATAGCAAGAAGATGTTTTGCATCACTTAATATTCTAAAAAATCTATCAAATAATAGTAAATCAAATCTTCTATCTTTTGTAAGCATTTTATCTTTTAAATATATTGTAATTTCATCACATATTTGCGAAACCTCATAGATTTCTAGATCTTTTATGATTTGAGTTATATCACCTTTATTTAAAATAACTGAAAAAATATTATCCATTAATTTTGGATCAATAAGTCCTAACATATCCACAGCACTTGCAGTTGTTATTCTTCCTTTTGAGAAAATAATTGCTTGATCAAGTAGTGTTAAAGTATCTCTTAAACTTCCTTGTCCACTTCTTGAAAGTATCTCTAAAGCCTCTTTTTCATAAGAGATATTCTCTTCATTTAAAATATGTGCAAGATGATGAATAACATCAGAATCAGCAATTTTATTAAATCTAAAATGTTGAGTTCTACTTAATATTGTTGCTGGAAGTTTTAAAGGATCAGTCGTTGCTAAAATAAACTTTACAAATCCAGGAGGTTCTTCAAGTGTTTTTAAAAGTGCATTAAATGCTTGAGTAGTAAGCATATGAACTTCATCGATTATAAATACTTTAAATCTTGCACTACTTGGCTTATACTTTGTATGCTCAATTAAATCTTTAATATCATCAATACCACGATTAGATGCCGCATCCATTTCGATAATATCAAGATGTCTATTTGAATTTGCACTTTTGCAGTTATCACAAACTTCACAAGGTTTAGAAGTTGGACCCTCTGAACATAAAAGTGCCTTTGCCATAATTCTTGCAGTTGAAGTTTTCCCACTTCCTCTTAAACCTGAAAATAAATATGCATGAGATAATCTATTTGAATCAAGAGCTAAAGACAATGTCTGTGAAACAGTACTTTGACCTACCAAATCTTCAAATCTATGAGGTCTATACTTTAAGGCTAAAACCCTTTTTTCTAAAATTTCTTGACTCATATTGCGCATTTCCTAACTTCTATATTTTTATTATTTAAAATTTTATCAATCATAAATCTGTTTATTTCGCCAGTATGACAAACGTTTATTTTCAAAGGTCCTTCATTTATATGACCTTTTTCTTCACTTAAAATTTTTAAGCGCTTTGCTATTGCATCACCTGTTTCAATTAATGTTATATCATTCCCCATAATCTTTTTGATTACAAAATCAATCAAAGGATAGTGAGTACAACCTAAAACTATCGTATCTACATTATCATTTTTCATGGGTTCTAACCACTTTTCTAGCATATCAAAAGTTTCTTTTGTATCAATTTCACCTTTTTCAATTTGTTCAACTAAGCCAACACAAGCTTGCTCGTGTAATTTAACTTTTTTTATTGAAGATAATTCATTTACTAAAATTTGATACTTGTCTCCCTTTAAAGTTCGAGGAGTTGCCAAAACACCGATATTTAATGTTTTAGTATTTAATATGGCTGGTTTTACACCTGGTTCTGTTCCAATCACAATCAAAAAAGGAAATTTTTCTCGTAAGTGTTTAATTGCAGCAGAAGTTGCAGTATTACAAGCAACAATCAAAGCTTCAATTCCATGATTTTCTAATAGATATCTAGTAATACTATCGCATCTATTTAAAATTTCTTCTGGAGTTTTTTCTCCATATGGAGCATATGCAGTATCTGCAATATAAAAAAGTTGCGCACCTTTAAATATCTTTTGAATAGAACTAACAACAGTTAATCCTCCCAATCCTGAATCAAATACACCTACTTTCAATTTCTACCTTTTTAGTAATAAGCGAATATTTTATCATAAGTTTTTAAAGAAAATGATTAGTGGAAAAAAGAAAAGATGCAATACTCTAAAATTAGAGTATTGCATAAAAAATTATACTAAACCTTGTTCAATCATAGCATCAGCTACTTTTTTAAATCCTGCAATATTAGCCCCTAAAACTAAGTTTGTAGGTTGTCCAAATTCAGCTGCTGTTGAACTTGCTGATTCAAATATATTTTTCATAATTTGATCAAGTTTTGCATCAACTTCTTCAAAAGTCCATGAAAGCATTGAAGCATTTTGTGCCATTTCTAATTGACTTGTAGAAACTCCACCTGCATTTGCAGCTTTTCCTGGACCATAAGCTATTTTAGTCTCAATAAATAAATCAACTGCTTGAGCTGTTGAAGGCATATTTGCACCTTCACTTACACATTTACAACCGTTTTCTAATAATGCTTTTGCATCTTCTAAATTTAATTCATTTTGAGTTGCACTTGGGAATGCAGCAAAACAAGGAACAGACCAAACTGCATTTCTACCTTCTGGATATTCTTCAACAGGAATATATTTAGCCATAGGTTTATGTTTTACATACTCTGATAAACTAGCTCTTTGTTTTTCTTTTAAATCTTTTAACAATAATAAATCAATTCCTTGTTCATCAATTATCATCCCTCGTGAATCACTACATGTAATAGGTAAGGCACCTAAATGATATAATTTTTCAATAGTATAAATAGCAACATTTCCAGAACCAGAAACAATACATTTTTTACCTTCTAAAGTCTCCCCACGTGCAGCTAACATATATTTAGCAAAATAAACACAACCATATCCTGTTGCTTCCGTTCTTGCTAAAGATCCACCCCATTTAAGGGATTTTCCTGTTAATACACCTTCATATTTATTTGCAAGTTTTTTATACATTCCAAACATATATCCAATTTCTCTAGCCCCAACACCAATATCTCCAGCTGGAACATCTGTATTTGCACCAATATGTCTAAATAATTCACTCATAAATGCTTGACAGAATCTCATAACTTCATTATCAGATCTTCCTTTTGGATTAAAGTCACTTCCACCTTTTCCTCCACCAATTTGAAGACCAGTTAATGCATTTTTAAATATTTGTTCAAATCCTAAAAATTTAATTACACCAGCATTTACACTTGGATGAAATCTAAGACCACCTTTGTATGGACCCAAAGCAGAATTAAACTCTATTCTGTAACCTTTATTTACTTGAATTTCACCATTATCATCAACCCAATTTACCCTAAACATAATTTGTCTTTCTGGTTCAACAATTCTTTCAATAATTTTGTGTTTTCTATATTTTGGATATTTATCTAATAAGGGCTGTAACGAATACAAAACTTCTTCTGCAGCTTGATAAAATTCTGTTTGAGCAGGGCTCGTTCGCTTAAGATAATTAAAAACTTCCTCTAAATATGACATGTGCTTTCCTTCTTTTTTAATTGAAAAAATATTTTATCAGAAAATTAATATTTTTTATACAATTGTATATATTTTATATATGTTTTAAAGAAAAAGTAACTTAAATAGTATTTTTCTAGATTAAATTTATCTATGATAGAATCTAATTAGAATATTCAAATACAAAGGAAGAGATTAAAAGAAGAAAAGAATTTTAAATTACAAATAAAATTGGAGTTTGTGATATTGTTAATTCTTGTAAGAGAAAAAAAATTGATACAAGTGATTTAGGGATGAGTGAAATAAAGTTAAAGGATATTTTAAATTATTTAGAAATGTACAAAAATATTTAAAGGGAAGTAATTTCCCTTTAAATTAAAAAGCTTCTACGATAGAACCTTGATATTTTTCTTTAATAAAAGTTCTAATTTCTTCTGAATTAATAGCTTCATTTAAAGCTTTTATAGAATCTTTATTTTCATTTCCTTTTTTAACTACAACAATATTTGCATAAGGAGAATCTTTTGATTCAATAATAATTGCATCTTTTAATGGATTTAAATTTGCAGATAAAGCATAGTTTGTATTAATAATAGCAGCATCAACTTCATCTAAAACTCTTGGTAATTGAGGAGCATCTAATTCTTTAATTTTAAGATTTTTAGGATTTTCAATAATATCAACAACTGTTTTAAAATCTACATCTTTAAATGTTAATAAACCTTCTTTAACTAAAATATCTAAAGCTCTACTTTCATTTGTTGGATCATTTGGAACTGCAATTGTAGCACCATCTTCTAATTCACTTAATGCTTTGATTTTATTTGAATATAATCCCATTGGTTCTAAATGTACATTTACTGTTTTTACTAAATCTGTATTTTTATTCTTATTAAACTCTTCTAGATATGGTAAATGTTGAAAAAAGTTTGCATCTAATTCACCTTCGTTAACTGCAATATTTGGCGTAACATAATCAGTAAATTCAACAATTTCTAAATCATAACCTTTAGCTTTTAATAGAGGTTTAACAGCTTCTAATATCTCAACATGAGGAACAGGTGTTGCTCCAATTTTAATAACAGTTTGTTTAGCTTCTACTTTAGTTTCTTCTACTTTTTTTGTTTCTTTTGAATCGCAAGCTGCAAGTCCAAGTGCAACAGCACCTGCAATTGTAAATTTTAATATATTTTTTAACATAATTTTTTTCCTTTATTTTTTTGTAATTTTATATAAATAATCGCCCAAACTTTGACATATCTGTACTAATGCGATTAAAATTAGTACAGTGTAAATCATAGTATCAGTTTGAAATCTATAATAACCATATTTAATAGCCACATCTCCCAAACCTCCACCACCTACCGCTCCTGCCATCGCAGAAAACCCAATAACTGTTATTAAAGTAAGTGTGATTGCTGATATAATTGAAGGAAGTGCTTCAACTAACATTACTTTAAATACAATTTGAAAATCACTTGCTCCAAATGATTTAGCAGCTTCTATTACACCTTTATCCACCTCTTTAAATGCACTTTCAATTAATCTTGCAATAAAAGGAGCAGCTCCAATTGTAAGAGGAATAATAGCAGCGCTTGTCCCAATACTTTTTCCAATTAAAAATTTTGTAAGAGGAAATAAAACTATCATTAATATAATAAAGGGAAATGATCTTAGTGTATTTATAACAACATCTAAAATTGAATACACTTTTAAATTTTCTTTTAATCCATCTTTAGATGTAAATATTAAAATAATCGCTAAAAAAAATCCAATTACAACAGCAAAAAAAGTAGAAACAAATGACATATATATTGTTTCACCAAGTGCTGGAAATAAAATATCAAACATTATAATACCTCCCAAACAATATCATGTTGTCTTATATAATCAATTACAATATCTCGAGTTTCATCTTCAATATTAATAACCATATTTCCAACAATATGACCGTTAATTTCTTCTAGTTTCCCCCAAACAATATTAAAATCCATATTCAACTCTCTTGCCATTTTTGTAATGAATGATTGAAAAACATTATCTTTTGGAAAATAAAGTTTAACATTTACACCTGTTTTCGGAACAACTTCTGTTTCACCTAAAAATTCTTTCATTTTAATATCAGGTTTTAAAAATAATTCTTCTGTATCATCAAATCCTATAATATTCCCATGTTCTAATAAAAGTGCTTTTTGTGCAATTTGTTTAACTACTTCCATTTCATGGGTAACAATAACAATAGTGATATTTAATTTTTCATTTATTTCTTTTAATAAATTCAAAATAGATGTAGTTGTATTTGGATCAAGTGCAGAAGTCGCCTCATCACAAAGTAAAATTTCTGGATCTAAAGTCAAAGCACGAGCAATTGCAACTCTTTGTTTTTGTCCACCACTTAATTGACTAGGATATGCATCTTTTTTTTCTTCTAAACCTACTAAAGCTAATAAATCATTTACTTTTTTTGATATTTCTTCTTTCTTATAACCCCAAAGTTGCATCGGTAATGAAATATTTTCAAATACAGTTTTTCTTTGAATTAGTGAAAAGTGTTGGAAAATCATTCCAATATTTTTTCTAAATTCTCTTAGTTCATCTTTTTTTAAATTTTTTATCTCTTTATTATTAACTAATAATATTCCATCAGCATAATCTTCAAGGCCATTAATACATCTTAAAAGTGTTGACTTCCCAGCACCGCTGTGTCCAACTATTGCGAAAATCTCACCTTTTTTAATATCTATGGATATGTTATTTAAAACTTTTGTATTAGAATAATATTTATTTAGATTTTTTATATTTATCATAATCTATCCTTATTAAGGCAGCAATACTATAGGAAAGTTTATAAAATGTGAGTTAAATAAGTAATTAATATGTAATTAATTGTTTTTTTGTATAAAAAAGATACAGAAGCGCAAGGGCGCCTCTACTATTCGTTCATTGAGTTAAAAAATTCTTCGTTGTCTTTTGTCTTTTGCATTTTTGAGTATAAAAATTTAAGTGCTTCAACTTCATCCATTGCTGCAATTGCATTTCTTAATATCCAAGTTTTTTGTAATACATCAGGAGAAAGAAGTAATTCTTCTTTTCTAGTTCCAGATTTAATAATATCAAGAGCTGGATAAACTCTTTTGTTTGCTGCATTTCTTGATAATACAACTTCACTATTACCAGTACCTTTAAACTCTTCAAAAATAACTTCGTCCATTTTTGAACCAGTTTCAATAAGTGCAGTTGAAATAATAGTTAAAGAACCACCTTCTTCTATATTTCTAGCCGCTCCGAAAAATCTTTTTGGTTTATGTAATGCATTTGCATCAACCCCACCAGAAAGTACTTTTCCTGAAGATGGTGTAACTGTATTATATGCTCTTGCCAATCTAGTAATTGAATCTAATAAGATAACTACATCTTTTTTCATTTCTACAAGTCTTTTTGCTTTTTCAATAACAATTTCAGCAACTCTAACATGATTATGTGCAGGTAAATCAAAAGTAGAAGAATAAACTTCACCTTTTACACTTCTTTGCATATCTGTAACTTCTTCTGGTCTTTCATCAATTAATAATACCATTAAATGAACTTCAGGATGATTTCTAGAAATTGCGTGAGCTAATTCTTTTAATAACTCAGTTTTACCAGTTTTTGGAGGAGCAACAATTAATCCCCTTTGCCCTTTACCCATAGGAGCAAATAAATCAAGCATTCTTCCTGTCATTTTATTTGCATCATATTCAAATTTGAATCTATCAGTAGAATAAAGTGGAGTTAAGTTATCAAAAAGAGGTCTATTTTTAGACTCTTTTACAGGTAGGTAATTAATTGCTTCAATTTTTAATAAAGCATTATATTTCTCACTCTCTTTATTAGGAGGTCTAACTTGTCCTGAAACAATATCACCTGTTCTTAAAGCAAACTTTCTAATTTGAGTTGCACTAACATAAGAATCATTAGATGTATCAGAGAAATTACCATCAATTGCTCTTAAGAATCCAAATCCACCCTCTTTTATTTCTAAAATACCTGTGAATAAAATGAAACCGCCTGCATCAATTTGTGATTTCAAAATCATAAACATTAAATCTTGTCGTTTTAATTCTTGAGGGTTTTCAACATCTAAGTCATTTGCAATATTAATTAAAGTTTCTAATGGCAGTTCTCTTAATTGTTCTATTCTATAACCTTCAACAGGTATATGAGTTCTTGCTTTTTTAGAGTTTGTGGTTTTTGTTTTTGTTTCTTCTTTAGACTCTTCCATGAGTATGTTTGCCTTTGATTTTACATAATAAGATATGTAGTTTTTGTAGTTTTTTTGTAGTTTTTTTAAAGTATTAGCATTATTGTAGTGTTTATTTTTAAAATTGTCAATAATTTTGCTTAGGACAAAAAAAAGGGTGTCACTGAATATGACACCCTTTTATACATATAATATTTTAAATATTATAATTTTCCTTCGTTTTTACCTAAGTACTCAGCAACACCAGCAGTAGAAGCTTTCATTCCTTCGTCACCTTTTACCCAACCAGCTGGACATACTTCACCATGCTCATTTGTAAAAATCATTGTATCTACCATTCTAATCATTTCATCAATATTTCTTCCTAGTGGTAAGTCATTGATTACTGCATGTCTTACTGTTCCATCTGAATCTATTAAAAATGATCCTCTTAATGCTACTGATTCACCAAACAATACATCATAATCTCTTGAAATTGATTTTGAAAGGTCAGCTACTAATGGGAATTTAACTCTTCCAATTCCACCATTTTCAACAGGAGTTTCTCTCCATGCAAAGTGAGAGAATTGAGAATCTACTGAACAACCTATTACTGATACACCTCTTGATGTAAAATCTTCAATTCTTTTTGAGAATGCAATGATTTCTGATGGACAAACAAAAGTGAAATCTAATGGATAGAAAAATAATACTGCACCTTTTTCCCCAATGTTTTCATATAAGTTAAAATTTTCTACAATTTGACCATCTGCAAGTACAGCTGTTGCTGTAAAATCTGGAGCTTTCTTTGTTACTAACATATTTAAATCCTTTTTATTTTTTTATTAATTCAATAAGAAATTATATAACAATAACTTTAAAATCTTCTGTAATTTAGCTTAAATTTCAATATTTATACAAAATATTATCACTTAATAAAGTTTATCAATAAAAAATTAAACATTTAAATCCTTCTATAATATTGTCCAGTTTCGTTACATTGCAAATAAGATTAAATTTTAAATAGGTAATTTAGAAACTTTAAAGATAGTTTTATATTTACTGTGATAAAGTTTTCTAAAATTTATTAAGATTAAGGAGAAATACTATGGCAGTTAGAATTACTGATATTTGTATTAGTTGTGATGCTTGTTTAGATGAGTGTCCAGTAGAAGCGATTGTAGATAATGATGAGAATCCAACTGGTGAAGATGTTTATTATGTTCATGCAGACAAATGTGTTGAGTGTGTAGGTCATAATGACGCACCTGCATGTGCTGATGCATGTCCAACTGAAGGTTGTATAGTATGGGACGAAGTTGGTTCTAGTGCAGTTGAAAGAGAAGACAGAGGAACTGTTGGTTCTCCTGTAGTTGAAGATTAATATCAAATAATTAACTAGATTTTTATTGTAAAAAAAGGCAAGTAGTTTTTACTACTTGCCTTTTTTTTATTTTTTAGGTATAATCCGCGACTTAAAAAAAAATCGAGGAATATAAGTAATGGAACAAACATTATCAATCATCAAACCAGACGCTGTAGCAAAAAATGTAGTTGGAAAAATCTTAGACAGATTTGAAACAGCTGGATTAAGAATTGCAGCTACTAAAAAAATGCAATTAAGCCAAGCTGACGCTGAAGCTTTTTATGCAGTTCATGCAGCAAGACCTTTCTTCAAAGACTTAGTTGAGTTCATGATTTCAGGACCAGTTGTAGTTACAGTATTAGAAGGTGTTAATGCAATGGCTATTAACAGAGAATTAATGGGTGCTACTAATCCTAAAGAAGCAGCAGCTGGAACAATTAGAGCAGATTTTGCAGAATCAATTGATGCAAATGCAGTTCATGGTTCAGATTCATTAGAAAATGCAGCAAATGAGATCAATTTCTTCTTTGCACAAAAAGAAATTTGTTAATTATCTATTAATTAATTAGTTTTATAATGAAAATAGAATTTAGAAAAGTTCCTCAAACTCCCAAGGAATTGGAAGTTGAATACAATTCAGTTAAAATTGAAGGTACTTTTTGTAAAATATCGCAATCATTAGTAAAAGTTGACGCAGTATTATTAGGTAATACTGATATTGATTGTTGTAGATGTGGAATTGCTGAAGTAATTGAAGTTGATGAAGAACTTCATTTATTATTAAGTGATGGTGTTTACAATAAAGATGAAAGTGAATATTTAGTAATTGAAGTGGAAAATAATTTAATTGATTTCGATGAAATCATCGAAAGTGAATTAAATAGTATAAAAAGCGACTATCACATTTGTAAGGATTGCTTACAACTTGGTGATAATTTTGAAAAAGAATTTTAAGGAGAATTAAAATGGCAGTACCTAAGAGAAGAGTATCTCATACTAGAGCAGCAAAGAGAAGAACTCACTATAAAATAACATTAAAAAAACCTGTTAAAGACGTTGATGGAACTTGGAAGATGCCTCATATGGTTAATCCAACTACTGGTGAATACAAAAACTAATGCTAAAAATTGCAATAGATGCTATGGGTGGGGACTTCGGTCCTGAACCTATAATTGAGGGCTTAGTAACAGCGCTTAAAAAAAACAATAACTTCTCTGCGATTGCAGTTGGTAAAAAAAGTGAAATTTTACCATTACTTCCACAAAACCTTTTATCAAGAATTGAAATATTAGATACAGATGATGTAATTAGTATGAGTGATTCTGCAACAGATGCACTTAAAAGAAAAGAATCAACTATTTATAAAGCTATAGAATTAGTAAGAGAAGGAAAAGCTGGTGCTGTAGTATCCGCTGGTCATTCTGGAGCTTCTATGTCATTAGCAACATTAAGAATAGGAAGAATCAAAGGCGTAAGTAGACCTGCGATTGCAACATTAATGCCTACAAGTGAAAACCAAAATACTTTAGTATTGGATGTTGGAGCGAATGTAGATAGTGATGCAAAAAACTTATTTCAATTTGCAATTATGGGTCAAGTGTATGCGCAATATGTGCTTAGACTTGATGAACCAATAGTTGGATTATTAAGTAATGGGGAAGAAGATAGTAAAGGTAATGAAGTTACTAAAGAAGCATATAAACTATTAGCAAAAATTCCAAATTTCGCAGGAAATGTTGAAGGTAGTGATATCTTCAAAGGAACAGTTGATGTTGTAGTTTGTGATGGTTTTGTTGGTAATATTTTACTTAAAACTGCCGAAGGTGTTGCAGACACAATCGGTAAAATTATTAAGAAAAATTTAAAAAGATCTCTAATCTCAATTGCTGGTGCAGTTCTTATGAGAAAAGTTTTCAAAAACTTAAAAGTAAGAGTTGATTATGCTGAATATGGAGGAGCTCCACTTTTAGGAGTTAAAGCTCCTGTTATCATTGCCCATGGAAAATCTAATCCAAAAGCAATACAAAATGCTATATTTCAAGCTATAAATGCAGCAAGTTCAAATTTAGATAGTATAATTGAACAAAGATTAGTAAAATATAGTACTGAACAAGAAATTAATTAATACTATATTTAATATAAGGATATGTAAATGACATATGCAGCTTTTAGATCTATTGGAGCTTATATTCCTCCAAAGATTATGACAAATGCAGATTTTGAAAAAATTATTGATACAAGTGATGAGTGGATTACAAAAAGAACTGGTATTAAAGAAAGAAGAATTTCTGAAGTTGATGAAGCTTCATCTGATTTAGGAGCAAGAGCAGCAAAACTTGCAATAGAACGAGCTGGAATTGCATATGAAGATGTTGATTTAGTAATTTGTGCCACGGTTACTCCTGATTTTTTATGTATGCCATCAACGGCATGTTTAATTGCAGCAAAAGTAGGATTACCTCCTGTTATGGCCTTTGACATTAGTGCTGCATGTACTGGATTTGTATATGCTGTTTCAATTGCTAAAGCATTTATTGAATCTGGTATGAAAAAAAATGTACTAATTGTTGGTGCTGAAACATATACATCTATTTTAGATTATACAGACAGAGGTACATGTTTTATTTTCGGAGATGGAGCAGGTGCTGCTATCATTTCTGCTACAGATAATAAAGATGAAGCTATTATTGATGTTAATTGTTCAAGTGATGGTAATTATGAAGATTTAATTAAAACTCCAGGTGGAGGAAGTAAACATCCTTGTTCAACTGAAGTTTTAGAAAATAAAATGGCATGTATAAAAATGAAAGGTAACGAAACTTTCAAACTTGCTGTTAAAACATTAACATCAGATGTTCAAGTAATGATGAAAAAACATAATCTATCAAATGAGGATATAAATCACTTTATTCCTCATCAAGCAAACCTTAGAATCATAAAAGCTGTAGGTGAAGCTTTAGGATTTAATGATGAGCAAACTGTTGTTACTGTACACAAATACGGTAATACATCAGCAGCATCAATTCCTATGGCTATGAATCATGCATATGAAGAAGGTAGAATAAAAGCAGGTGATACTATACTTTTTGACGCCTTCGGTGGTGGATTGACTTGGGGCTCTGCTCTATTTAAATTCGCACCAAAGAAATAGATAAAATAGGATTTTCCTATTTTATTTCTACTTTAATACTCTAAAACTATCTATTCTAAAATTATAAATATTACAGATTACAAATACTGAACTAATCCCATATAAAAAAGTGTTCCTATAAAAATAGATACTAAATAATTCTTAAAAATTAAATGTAAAAGTGCTGTAAAAACAATACTACCTAGCTCTTTCATACCATAGGGAACTAAAGAAAAATTGATCTCTTTTAATGTATAAAAAATCAATATAGTCATAATAACTGATGGAAAATACTTTTCTATAAATAAGATATAAGAAGGCAAATCATTTTTTCTAAAGAATAAAAAAGGAAAAACTCTTGTAAAATAATTAACAACAGTCATAATAGCAATAGCTATGTATATTTCATAATTACTCATTTCCAACTCTATTTTTAAAAGTAAACATTAGAACTAAAGCAATCATAATTGACACTATAAGCATTTTATCACTTGGAATAAATATTAATGAAAACACAGAAGCAATTGTTCCTATTAAAAAAGGAACAAAATTTCTTAAATTTTTATATTGTTCAATACAAAGAACAACAAAAAGTGCTGTTAGGGAGAATTCTAAACCTACTGTGTTAAATTTTATATTTGATCCTATTATTGCTCCTAAAGTTGATCCTATAAACCAATAAGATTGATTAAGAGCTGTAAGAAAAAAATAGTACCATCTTTTATTTAGTGATTCATCATCTTTTATTGTTGTTAAAAGAGCGTATGTTTCATCTGTTAAACCAAATATTAAATATGTTTTAAATTTACCTGTATCTTTAAATCTTTTAAGTAAAGACAAACCATAAAAAGATTGTCTAATATTTATAAACCAAGAAGCAATAGCTATATCAATCATTCCAGCTTTTACATTAAAAAAGCTTATTGCAACAAATTGTAAGGCACCTGCATATATAAATAATGACATTAGAGGAGCTAAGTACCATGAGTATTCAAAAGAAACTAATAGTAAGCCAAAGGCAAAGCCCAAAACAGAATAACCCATCATTACAGGTATAGAAACCTGAAATGCTTTTTTTAATTCATTATTATATTTCAAACTTTTTATTGCTTTTAGTTAAATTTTTTATTATTTGGATTATTTTTAAATACATCAAATGAATTCTTTTTTAGATCTTTATTAAATTTATCTACAGTTGCAACTGAATTTATATATAAAATTGATTCATCAACGATTATTTGAAAAATAGAATGTAAAGGAATTTTAACTACACTTCCAAAATTTTCATTTCCAAAGCCTGCTTCAAAACTTATATGAGTATCATTTATTTGAACTGTTGAATAAGTATAGTTACTCAAAATAAATAGTGAGAATTTATGCATACTTTCTTTTATTACTTTTGGTAATTCAGGAGTAAATGTAGCTGATTCAATATTTGCAGTGATTGAGAATTCTTGATTCTTATTTAATAAAAATGTCACATTTTCTTTTATTTGAGCTTCAACTAGCTTTTTATAATCTATATCTTCTATAATATCATTAATCATAATTAATCCCTATTTTTAAAATTAAATGTTATTATAGCTTATGAAACAACTTATTTTCCTTATCCTTATCTTATTAAATTATGCCTTTGCATATGAATTCAAGTTAAATGAAAAAGATATTAACTATATTAATAATTCTACAAAAAAATCTTTTATTCTAAATAGAATAGATAAATATCAAACACTAAAAATAAAAGTAAAAGATTATGAGCTTATAAGAAAATTATCCCATGTGAATTCATTTATAAATAGAATTTTACCAGCTCATGATATTTCAACTTCTTCTTCTATTGATTACTGGTCAACACCAAAAGAGTTCTTACTTCAAGGCCATGGAGATTGTGAAGATTATGCAATAGCAAAATATTTTACACTACTAGAACTCAACATTCCAAAAGAAAAGCTTTACTTTGGGGTTGTGGATATAAAAGGTGAGAGAAATTCACATATGGTTCTTTTATATTTAGATAATAAAAACTCTACTCCTTTAGTATTAGACAATCTAAGTTTTAAAGTGATTCCTCTTACAAAAAGAAAAAAACTAATACCTAAATTTGCTTTTAATGAAAATGATTCTTATAAATTCACACAAAATAGATTTACCGAAAAGATAAAAATAAATTGGGGAAAAGAAGATAGGTGGAATAAACTTCTAAATAAAGTTTATGTTTTAAGTGAATAATCCTCTTTAATATCAAAATCAATCATAGCATTCATAAGTGCTATTTTTGTTGCTTCTTTTAACATTTCAACAGTGATATCTTTTTCAATCAAAATTTTGTCATTTATTAATCTATCTCTAGTTGTACCTTTTAATAAGCAATTTTTAGACGTTATCCAAGTATTTTCATAATAAATAGCAATATTTGCAATACTTGTATCTGTGACAATATTGTTTTTTATAATTATAACCTCATCACAAGCATCTCTTTTTTCAAATAATTTATCTAAAGCATCCCTATTTAAATATTTTTTTGAATAGCTTATTTTGTCATCGTTAATTAGTTTAAAAGACTTTATTTCTCTTTTTTTATAAGTAAAATATTCTACATCTAGTATTTCATCATTATTATATATGACTTTACATCTTAGTAAATCTGAACTAGCTGGATAAACATACTCTTGTAATTTTATATTTAGTCCTATTGTATTTGCAATTCTTTTATTATGATAATCTAAATTAAAAATCTCATAATCATCACATTTGATAGTTTCAAAGTATTTTATTTCTTCCATAGTAAATCCTTTTTAAAGGGGTAAATAAATTTTATCTATAAGCTCTTGATATTCTAAAGAAGCATTTGAATCACAAGTAATTCCACCACCACTTTTATAAAAAGTTTCTCCATTTTGATTTTTTTCAATAAATCTTATCATAACAGAAGAATCTAAATTCACTCCATCATAAACACCAAAAATTCCCGTATAAAAACCTCTTTCATATTTTTCAATATTATCCAAAATTTCTACAGTGCTTTTCTTTGGAGTTCCTGTAATTGAGCCAGCTGGTAAAATAGAAGTTAAAATATCCCCTATTCTCTCATTCCAATTTTCTTCTAAATGAGCTGATATTTTAGAGCTTACTTGTAAAAGTTTTTTATCCCCTGCATTTATTTTCTCACAAAATCTAAATTTATTTACTCTTACTTTTGAAGATACTATTCCCAAGTCATTCCTTAATAAATCAACAACCATTGTATGCTCAGCCATTTCTTTTAAATCACCTAATATTCTAGCTTGTGCATTTGTAATTGAAGCATCAATGGTGCCTTTCATTGGATAAGTATAAATTTTATTTTTTTTAATTTCAATAAACCGCTCAGGTGAAAAACAAACGAAATCATCTTTAATATTTTGAAATCTTAGTTTAAACTTTGCACTAACACTATCATATATTTCATCCAAAGTTAAAGTACTTTTTATTTTTGTTTGAGCAGTTAGATTTAAAAGATATGAATTTCCACTTTTTATTTGCTCTTGAATATAATCAAACTTTTTTTTGTATTCATCAAAAGATATTGGGAATTTTTCTAGTTTATATTTTTTATTTATTTTAGATTTATGATGTTCTTTTGAGTTTAACTCAAATCTAATATTATTTGGAAGTTCTGAGAGTTTTTCAATATAAAACTCTTCTAAGTTATAAGATAAAACAAATAAAAATGGTTCTTTTTTTGAACCAAATTTATTTAATTTTTCTTTTATTAAATCTATACTCAAACTAAGCTAATATTAATTTCTTTAAAACAGCAGCTCTAATAGCAACACCATTTGTAACTTGTGTTAATACTTTACATCTTGGGTCTTTTAACATGTCATCACTAATATCAACATTTCTATTTACAGGACCTGGATGTAATAATAAGATATCTCTATCTCCTACTACTTCATTTGTTATACAATAATCTTTTGCATATTCATTTAAAGACTCAAAATAAATTTCTGAATGTCTTTCAAGTTGTGTTCTTAAACTCATAATTACATCAAGGTCATCAATAACATCTGAAATATGGATATAAGTTTTAAATTCGTCTCCATCATATCTAAAACACTCAGGTGAAATAAAACTAACATCCATTCCAAATCTTGGTAATAATCTTCTATTAGATCCAGCAACTCTTGAAGTTCTTACGTCTCCCACGATTGCCACTTTTTTACCTTCAGTGTTTCCATTAAAATGTTCATATATAGTAAATAAATCAAGTAAAGCTTGTGTAGGATGGGCATGTTTACCATCGCCTGCATTAATAATAGGACAATCAACATATCCAGCAAGTGATTCAGGTAAACCACACTCTGAGTGTCTGATAATGATTGCATCAGGTTTCATTGCATTTATATTTGCAACTGTATCAAATATAGTTTCACCCTTTGATGCAGATGATGTGCTAACATCTAAAGATACAACCTCAGCACCTAATCTTTTAGCTGCAATTTCAAATGAACTTCTTGTTCTTGTAGAATTTTCAAAAAATAGTGTAACTATTATTTTCCCTTTTAAAATTTCATTTGGTTCAAATTTTAAAAATTCTCTAGCGTCATCAAATAAGCCTAAAATCTCATCTTTTGAAAAATCCGAAGTTCTAATTAAGTGCTGCATTTTTTTCCTTTAATTTTAGTTTTGATTTTAGCAAAAAGCTCTTTAAAAAATAAAACTTTTTGTATAATAAAGAAACTTAAATTTTTTAGGAACTCTTTATTATGAAAATTCAACTCATTATCATCACCATTTTTGCTTTTATATTTACAGCATGTTCAGTTAAACCACTTGATCCTGTAAAATTTGATACAGTAGAAAAACACATATCTTTTACACAAGATATAAAACCTATATTAGACAATAGATGTGTTTCTTGTCACTCTTGTTATAACTCACCTTGCCAATTGAAACTATCTTCTTTTGAAGGATTAGAAAGGGGAGCTTCAAAAAAAGATATCTATGCAAATAGAATAAGTGCAGATAGTCCAACTAGACTTTTTATTGATGCTGTTAATGAAAAACAATGGAGAGAAAAAGGATTTTTCTCAATGGTAGATAGTTTAGAAAATTCAAATGAATCTATAATGATGCAATACCTTTTTCAAAAAGATACAAACCCACAGATTATAGGAGAGTATTCACCTGAAACAGATGAATTAACTTGCGTTAAAGATAAAGATGAATTAGCAACTTTTTTTGAAGAAAACCCTCATAAAGGTATGCCTTATGGATTTCCAGCGCTAAAAAAACATGAATACAATCTTTTAATGACATGGCTAAAACAAGGTGCTGTTGATGACACTATTAAAAATACAAAAACAACTTTTGAACAAAATGAAATAAAAAAGTTTGAAGATTTTCTAAATAATCAAGAAATAAAACATAAAATAAGTGCAAGATATATTTATGAACATCTTTTTCTAGCTCATATTACTTTTGATGATGAAAGTGGAAATTTCTTTGAATTAATTCGTTCAACTACACCAACAGGATATCTACCTGAAGTAATTGCAACTAGATTTCCATATGATGAAGTTAAAGAACCATTTTATTATAGATTTAGAAAAATAGAATCAACCATTGTTCATAAAACACATATGGTTTATAAATTAAATGATGAAAAATTAAAAAGATATCATGAATTATTTATAAATACACCATGGGATCAAAAACCATTTTTACCATCTTATGAAGTTGGAATTTCTGCAAATCCTTTAAAGACTTTTGAACAAATACCTTCAAAAAGTAGATATCAATTTTTACTTGATGATGTTCATTATATAATTATGACATTTATTAGAGGCCCTGTTTGTAAAGGACAAATTGCTTTAAATGTAATTCAAGACCATTTTTGGGTAATGTTTATGGATCCAAACTATGATTTATCACTTCAAGATAAATATTTCTTACATGATAATATTCCTAATCTTTCTATACCAAATGAATATGGAGAAGATCCTAGTTTATTCAAAACTTTTAAAGTTTTAGATAACTATGAATTATCAAAAAAATATCATACAAATAAAGCAAAAATCTATAACAGTTATTATCCAGATGGCTTATCAATAAATAGTATTTGGAAAGGGAATCAAAAAGAAGAAAATGATTCTATTTTAACAATTTATAGACATTTTGATTCAGCATCAGTTCATAAAGGTGCATATGGAGATACACCAAAAACTTTATGGGTAATTGATTATCCTTTACTTGAGCGAATTTATTATTCATTGGTTGCAGGTTTTGATGTATTTGGAAATACTGCTCATCAATTACTTGTACGAACACATATGGATCGATTAAGAATTGAAGGGGAAAGTAATTTTTTAGAGTACTTACCAAGAAGTTCTAGAGTAAATTATTTTAATTCTTGGTATGAAGGTTGGTTAGCTCAATATTTAAGTGTATATGTACCTACTAGTAGTAATGTAAATATAAAATACACATCAACAGAATATAAAAAAGAGTTTGTTGATAAAATTTTTCAATACGCTAATGTAAAAAAAGATCCTATAAATTTTATCGACAGTAATTACACAGCAAGTCCAATAAAAGATACATATAATGATAAAAAAGATATTGAAGAAACTTTAAAAACTTTGACACTTCCTAATAGTTCAGAAATTATAAAAAAGTTTACAGATAGCAAATCAAATTTAGCCTATATAAGAATTCAAATGAACTCAGGAGAAAATCTAATTTATACTCTTGTTATAAATAGATGGCACAAAAATGTAGCGCTTCTTTTTAATGAAGACGCAAGGCTTGATTCAACAAAAGATAGAATAAATTTTGTAAAAGGATTTATTGGTTCATATCCAAATGTTTTTGTTAATGTAAAACAAGATGATTTAAGTGAATTCTTTAGTCTATTGCAAAATTATAAAGATATTCCAAGAGACAATATAAAAGTGCAGAAATTTGCAGTTAATAGAGCAAATCCTGACTTTTGGGAAGTGTTTGATTGGTTTGATAAAGAGTTTAAAAAACAAGATCCTCTAAATTATGGATTATTTGATTTAAATAGATATATAAGTCGTGCAAGAAATCAATAATAATTAATAATTGGTTTAAAATTTTTAGATATAATCTTGCCAATTAAGATATTTTAATTTTTTTAGGAAAAAAAATGAGTGAACAATTAGAACAATTAGATAAAGAGTATGTACTTCATACTTATGCCAGAAATTATGTTAATTTCAAAAAAGGTATAAACGCTACTCTTTTTGATGAAAATGATAAAGATTATATTGATTTTACATCTGGAATTGCAGTTTGTAGTGTAGGTCATGGAAATAAAAGAGTTGCAGATAAAATCTATGAACAAATTTTAAATATTACACATATTTCAAATTTATATGGAATTGAGCCACAAGCAAAACTTGCAAAAAGATTAAAAGAATTAAGTGGATACGATATTAGAACATTTTTTTCAAATAGTGGTGCTGAAGCAAATGAAGGCGCTATTAAGATTGCAAGAAAGTTTGGTGAAACAAATTTCGAAAAGAAAAAATATAAAGTTATAACGTTAACACACTCTTTTCATGGAAGAACAATAACAACAGTAAAAGCAACGGGACAAAGCTCAATGCATACTCCAAATTTTGCTCCATATCCTGATGGTTTTTCATATTATAATTATATAAATGATATTTATAATGCAATTGATGATGAAACTGTTGCAGTTATGATTGAACTTGTTCAAGGTGAAGGTGGTGTTCAACCATTTGCTAAACAAGAAATTCAAGAATTAGCTAAGTTTTTAAAAGAAAATAAAATTTTACTTATTATTGATGAAGTTCAAACAGGTGTATACAGAACAGGTGAATTTTTAGCATCAAATCTTTATGAAATAAATCCTGATATCATAACTCTTGCAAAAGGTTTAGGTGGAGGAGTTCCAATTGGAGCTATTATGACTACTCATAAAGATATTTTTAGCCCAGGAGATCATGGTTCTACTTTTGGTGGAAACTATCTTGTAACAGCTGCTGCGTTAGAAGTATTAGATATATTAGAAGAAATTAAAGATAATGGAGCTTTAGATGAAACTATTATTTATTTTAATTCAAAACTAAATGAAGTATATGAAAAGAATAAAGAAATCTTTACAGGAAATGTAGGTCTTGGACTTATGAGAGGATTAAGAGTTAAAGATGCTGATACTTTAGCTTTAGTTATTAAAACAGCTTTTGAACATGGTGTTCTAGTTTTAAAAGCTGGAAAAAATACTCTTAGATTTCTTCCTGCACTTACTATCTCAAAAGAAGAGATGAATGAAGGATTTAAAAGGTTAGAAAATGCACTTGATAAAATCAAGCAAGATTAAACTACTACTTTGTAGTTTAATCACTATAAACTTATACGCAGCAGATGATGCATTTGATGATAAGATAATCTCTGATAAAAGATTAAAAAACTTTGAACTTTCTAGTGAACAAATAAAAGAAGATAGTTCAAAGTTAAAAAAAGACTGGATAAATCCAATCACTTATCAATATACAAATAATTTAGGTGAAGAGTATAAAACTCAACGTTCAGTAATTTCAATAAATCAGCCAATTTTCCAAAGTGGTGGTATTTATCAAGCTATTAAATATGCAGATTCAACATATAAATATGCTAGTTTAGATTTAGAACAGCAAAAAAAAGAGCTTATAAAAGATGCGCTAAATATCTTATTCAATATTGAAAAAACTAATTTAAATATTGAAAAAGCGAAATACACTTTAGAAAATGCAAAAATAGATGTAAATAGAAAAAAAGAACAAGTATTAAATGGCTTTTTAGATGCATCATTTTTAGATGATGCACTTTTAACACTAAATACTACAAAACATAATTTAGTAGATTTAAAATATCAAAAACAAGAATTGATAAACAATTTTAATAATATTTCTTCAAAAGAATATACAAATTTTGAATTGCCAACTTTTAAATTATTTGATGAAAAAGAGTTTTTAGATAATAATATAAATCTTAAAAAAATTGAAGCAGATGTTATGAAAAAAGGAAATTATTCATATATGACTATGGCAAAATATTTGCCAAGTGTAAATGCTTATTATACTTATTCAAAATATCATGATGATGATGATTCAAGTTTAGATAAAGGCAATGACCACACTGTTGGATTAACACTTAATATTCCACTTGATAGTAGAACTTTTAATGATATCCAAAGTAAAAAAATAGATTATCTAAAATCAAAATTAAACCTGGAAAATAGTAAAGATGATGAAAAAACTTTCTTCAAAACTAAACTTGATAAGCTATCAATGATTGATGAAAGATTGCAAATCACAAAAGATGATTTGGATGTTTATGATTCTATTTTAAAAATTATAAATGAAGAAAAAGATGCGCAAATCAAAACACAAAGTGATTTAGACACATTGCAAAATTCACAAAAAATCAAATCTTTAGATATAAAAGTTTATGAAATAGATAAACAATTAGAACTTCTTGAAATGTATGTAAAACTTCAATAGAAGTTTTACAACAAGGATTTATTTGAAGGATTTTTTACCTAAATCATCTACTATTTTATTTTTTACAATTTTATTATTCTTATTATTTAGTTTTATTAGTTATAGATTATTAGTAAAAAATCTATCTGATGATCATTTAAAAAATCAAGAAATCACTTTTTACCAAATTCAAAAAGATACAAACAATTTATTAACAAAACTTTTATATAAATTTTCAACTCAAAAAGAGATTTTATTAGCTAAACATAAAGAGGTTTTAACTTATCTTCAAGATAAATCTTATGATATACCTTTAGATGAAATTTATAAAAAGATAAATGAAAATACTAGTGATTCTGAATATAATATTTATATCACAGATGAAAATTTAATCATAAAAAACACTACTTTTCCTGCTGATTTAGATTTTGATTTGAGTTTTGCAAAAGAGTTATTTGAAAATCATTATAAAAGTAATATTATTGCAGTATCTCCTCCTATATTTGAGATGTACTCTTTAAAATTCTTCAGTTACACTGATTCATATCTAAGTAAAAAAGATAACAAAGTTTTACAAGTTAGTTACACATTTAATCAACTAAATGATGACTTAAAAAAACTTCAACATGTTATTGATTCAAATCCTAAGATAAAAGCTTCGAATGCCTATATTTTATTTAATGATGGATATATTGGTGATTTTATTTTTAAATCTTTAAAATCATATAAACCAACCCTTAAAGATATTGAAGAAAGAATAAAAAAAGGAGAAGAGTTATCAAATGAGATTAAAGAGAATGAGTATAAAACTGCATATTTAGAAAAAGAAAACAATAAATATAAAGTTACTTATTTCTCACAAAAAAGTCCTATTTTTGATGAAGCAAAGATAGTATATAGTATTGTTTTTGATGAAAGTGAATATAATAACAATCTTATCAAATTAAATTTAGCAATGATATTTATCTGCTTTATTGGAATTATTACTATATATATAATTTATAAAGTAAGATTTAAAGAGAACCTTTTAACGTATAAAGATAAATTTATAGAGCACTCTGTTCATGAGATTAAAACTCCATTGGCAATTATAAGTTTAAATATTCAACTTCGAAATAAATTTTTTGGACAAGATAAATATTCCAAAAAGATTGAAGGGGCATTAAAAACCTTGGAAAACTCCTATGAAGACATGACATTTTTACATACAAAAGAGAAAATAAATTATCACATTGAACATATAAGCTTACAAAAAATATTGAAAGATAGAATAAAATATTTTGAAATAATTGCTTCAACCCAAAATAGAAAACTTGATTTAGAAGTTATTAATAACATATATATTGATACAAGTAAAATAGAATTACACCGATTAATAGATAACAATCTCTCAAATGCAATTAAGTACAGTAAAATTGAAAGTACAATAAAAATCATATTAAAAGATAATGTTTTAGAATTTCAATCTTTTGGGAAAAAAATAATTGATGTAAATAAAATTTTTGATAAATATGCAAGGGAAAATGATAGTTCAGGCGGTCATGGATTAGGTCTTTCAATAGTAAAAGATATATGTAAAAAATATAATATTGATGTAAAAGTAACATCTATGGAAAATAGTTTAAATATTTTTTCTTATAAATTTAATTGCCACAATATTGACATATAAAAAGAATATTATTAGCCCATGAAAATATTTTTACTAGAAGATGATTACTCATTAAATGAATCAATAAAAGAGATGTTAGAAACTGAAAACTTTATAGTTGATAGTTTCTATGAAGGTGATGTAGCATATGAGAATATCATAGGTGATTATGAATTATATATTTTTGATATAAATGTTCCAAATATTGATGGTTTATATCTACTTGAACATATTAAAAATATAAATCCTAACTCTAAAGTTATAATGATTAGTGCAAATATAAATATAGATCAAATCAAAGAAGCCTATTTAAAAGGTTGTGATGACTATATTAAAAAACCTTTTGATATTGAAGAATTATTATTAAAGATAAATAAATATACTCAAAAACCTCATATTATTATTTTAGATGAAAATCTTTATTTTAATAAAAATGATAAAAAACTATTTTTAAATAATATAGAAATAGAACTCACAAAAAATGAAAGAAATCTTCTTATTTTATTAATAAATAATAAAAGTAATAAAGTAAGTCATTCTCAAATAGAAGATTATATATACGATAGAGTTTCAAAAAGCTCTGATGCAATTAGAAGTTTAGTAAAAAGATTAAGAAGAAAAATAACAAAAGATATAATTTTTAATAGTTTAGATGAAGGATATTATATAAAATGACATTTTGCCCCTTTATTGACACATCTATTTTATAGAATATAAATTATTTTATATATAGGAGATGGTATTTTGTTAAAGTCAAAGATTATTTTATTAAGTGGTGTATGTGCACTATTTATTTTTGCAGGTTGTGAAAATATTCAAGGACCTGAAGTTCCTGAAAGTAAATTAACTCCAGGAAAAGTTCAACAACATGTTTCAAAAGGTATGTTTTCAACAGATGTAGTAAAAGCTCTTGGTTCTCCAAATATTATCACAAAAGATAAAATGGGAAAAACTACTTGGGTTTATGACAGAGTTAGTACTTACCATTCAAAAACAAATGGTGGTTTAAATTTTGTAAGAATGAATGCAAATGATTTCGTTATTACAGGTGGAATCGTGGCTGGAACTGCAGCTGCATTATCAAATTCTAATCCAACAAATTTTTTAATCTCTGCAGCAGCAATTGGATTAGCAACATTAATTAATGTTCAAGGTGATTATGAATATAAAACTGAACAAAAAACAATGACTATAATTCTTGATTTTGATGAAAATGATAAATTATCTAATTTCTCATATATGTATTCTTCATTTTAAGAGATGTTAATGTTTAGCAAAAAAAATTTACTTATTTCTTTGGGAGTTCTATTTTTTATTACAGGCTGCAGTAATGTAAAAACATTAGAAATGACCCCAGAAAATAATATAATTAACAAAGAATCATCATTACAAATAAGAGATATTCAAACTAGAACATTTGAAAATACAACAAAAGAAGATTTAATTAATGCTATTGTTGATACTTTATTGGATGATGGATATTTTGTAAATATGATTGATACAAAAGCTGGAGTAATTAGTGCTAAAAATAGCAAGAATAATCCTGAACTAGATATAGTTTCAGTTGTAAAAGAGTTAAAAAACAATTCATTTTTAGTAAGATTTAGTATAAATGCTATTGATAAAAGCCTTGCTTTTAAATCATACATTGTAATTGAAGATGATTTGATTTATAGATATTTATTTGACAGATTAAGAAAATCTCTATTTTTAGATCAAGAGTTTTATCAAACTGAAAATACGCAAGAAGTAAATACACAAATAAATACGAAAATTAAAGTAGATGTACATGAAGTTGTAGCACCAAAAGTTGTAAAACAAGAAAGCGCTGCTAAAAAAGTAGTTAAAAAATGTACTTCTGCTAAATGTACTAATGCACCTTTAGTTTATAGTGTACAATTTTTATGTTCATCAAATAAAGAACAAGCTTTAACAGAGTACAATAACTTGAAGTCTAAAAATCTTGATGTTAGAATTCATCCATTTTATGAATATCAAGTTGTTAGACTTGGTAGATATAAAACTAGAGTTGAAGCTGAAAAAATCATGAATGATTTTAAAAATAATTATCCAGATATAAGTATAGTTGCTTTTAAATCAAATAAATAAACTTTAGGAAAGTATGAACATTATTCTTTATATTTTAATATTTATAATTTTAAATATAAATTCTTTTGCTTCAAATACTTTCTTCTCAATATCTGTTTGCACTACCTCATCAAAAGATAGTGCAAACAACTGCAAAAATGATATTTCAGAATCTACAAAAGAAAATATTTTTATAATTAAAGATGAAAAAAATAATCAATTCAGAACATATGTAGGATTATTTGATAGCTATGCTGATGCAAAAAAGTTTTTAAATACTTCAAGTAGTTTTATTAAAAAACAAAAACCTTTTATAAAAGAACTTAAAAAAGAACCAAGTACTACTATAAAAACACTCCCTCTTATTCCTACACCTGAAATTAAAGATGAATATAAATTACTTGAAGCCTTTTATTTAAAGGGCCTTAGTAAAGATCCTATTGTTGAAAAACCTAAAGAAGATAATATTCCTATAGTTGAAAAATCTAAAAAAGAAAATATTTTTAAAACAATAATGCCTAAAATTGAAGATTTTAATTCATTAATTGTAGAAGTGGATTCAAAGAAAAATATTATGTTTTTAAAAGGTGAAGAAGATAAAAAATTAACAAATATAAAATCCTACAAAGTTTCAACTGCAAGAACAAATATAAAAAAACCTCTTGGAATTGGCGATATTACAGCTATTTCATTAGAACCAATTTGGTATCCAACTCAAAAAACATTAAAAGCTTTTAGACAAAAAGGAATAAATTTACCTTCTTCTGTCCCTTATGGTCATAGATTAAATTATATGGGTGCTGCAAAAATAAATTTAAGTCATAGGGTTAATGGTAATGAAGTTTATAGAATACATGGAACAATAAATGAAGAGACTATTGGAACATATGAATCAAGTGGCTGTATTAGAATGAAAAATAGTGAAGTTGTAGAATTAGCATCTTTGTTAAATAATTTTGCCTCTATTAAAAGTTTTGATAATATAAAAGTGGTTTTAAAATAAAAGAGGGAAAATCCTCCTTTATCTATTTAGATTTTTTTTCTTTTTCTTCTTTAAAGTTTAAATAATATTCTATTTCAGATGGAGTTAAAATTTTAATAGTATTAGTACTTCCTGGCATCCCAACTGGATATCCAACAGTTGCTACATATATACCATTAGTATTTAACAATCCTTTTTCTAAAAGAGCTTTTAACATTTTTTGAAACATTTTTGAAGCTTGTGCTTCTTTTATTGTTCCAATTGGTTCAACTCCCCAAATTCCTGTTAATGAGTTTAATACTTTTTTCTTATGTGTAAAAGCAAAAATTGGTGTTTTTGGTCTATATCTTGACATTTTAAGAGCTGATTTTCCAGAGCTTGTAAGTGCTAAAATACCATTTGCTTTTAAATCATCTGCAAGTTTTGTAACTGTTGCTTGAATTACATCAAACTCGTCTAAATATGGCATTTTATACTGTTTTTCATAGTTATAAATACACTCAGTTTTAGCAATAATATTACTCATAGTATCAACAACATTTATAGGATCTTCTCCAACTGCACTTTCTTCACTTAGCATCACAACATCAGTTCCATCTAAAACAGCATTTGCAACATCTGAAATCTCTGCTCTAGTTGCTCTTTCATTTTGAGTCATTGAAAGAAGCATTTGAGTTGCAGTGATTACTGGAATTCCTACAGCATTTGCTTTTTTTATAAGCATTTTTTGAATTGTTGGAACATCATAGTAAGGAACTTCTATTCCAAGGTCACCCCTTGCAACCATTATTCCATCACTTTCTTCTATAATTTCATCTATATTTTCAACTGCATCAAACTTCTCAATTTTTGCTATTAATTTACCTTTATAACCATTTAGCAAACTTCTTGCTTTTTTCATATCTTTTGCATTTTGTACAAATGAGATTGCAAAATAATCAACTTGATTTTCAACTCCCCAAGCTATATCTTTTTCATCTTTTTTTGTAATTACATCAATATCAATTACAGTATTTGGGAAATTTACACCTTTTTTCGAACCTAAGATTCCATGGTTTTCGATTCGTGCTTTTACTGTTTCTCCAGTTTCTATAACTTTAGCTCTTATAGTTCCATCATAAAGGTAGATATATTCATTTATTTTTACTTTGTCTAGGATATCTGGGTAATTAATTGATACTACATAATCTTTATCACCTCTTTTATATCCAACCATATCATCTTTTAAAAACGTAATAATATCATCTCTATATAGTTCAAATGGCTCTTTTACATCACCAATTCTTACTTTTGGTCCTGAAATATCTTGTAAAATTCCAACAGTTTTTCCTGTATTTTTCATAGCTGTTCTAATATTATTTAATGTTTCTAAGTGATATTCATGACTACCATGAGAAAAGTTCAATCTAAACATATTCGCGCCAGCTTTAATTAATCCTTCAATCATTTCAATAGTGTGGCTCGCTGGGCCTAATGTTGCTAATATTTTTGTTCTTTTTTGCATAAATTCTCCTTTTTAACTTATAAAAATTATAACATAAAATTATTACATTAAAGTAACTTAATCTGCTCAACTATTATTTCACAATAATTATGTTAAAATTAATTACAAAACAAAAAAGGTCTAATTATGAAACTAATTAATACAAAATTTTTATTCTCAAGTGCTTTGATTGCTACTATGATTAGTGGTTGTGCGCAAAAAACTGGAAATGAAACTTATGACCAAAATCAAAATGCAATTATTGGTACAACATTAGGAGCAATTGCAGGTGTTGTTCTTGGAAATAATGTTGGTGGTGGAAGTAAAAGTAGAAACAAAGTAATTGGAGCCGTTGCAGGTGCTGCAATTGGTGGAGCTATTGGTTATAGTATGGATAAACAAGCTAAAGAAGTTGCACAAAGTTTAAATACAAATGTTAATAATAACCCAAATGCAGCCTTAGATCCAAACCAAGATTTAATCGTATCGAATACTGATAATTACGTAAAAATAATGTTTAGAGATGACATGATGTTTGAAACAAACTCTGCAAATCCAACAGCAAGTGCTAGTGCTAAGATTGCAAAAATAAACTCTGTTTTACAAAAATATCCAAATACTTTAGTTCAAGTTGTAGGGCATACGGATAGTCGAGGAAGTCATTCATATAACTTAAATCTATCGAATCAAAGAGCTACAAATGTTGGAAATATTATTTTTAACTCAGGTGCTCAAAATCAAATCTTCTCAAGAGGTTGTTCATTTGATAAACCAGTTGCTTTAAATAACAGTGAAGCTAATATGGGATTAAATAGAAGAGTAGAAGTTTACTTATATCCAAATCAAGAATCAGTAATTGATGTTTGTAAATAAAAAGAGAAATCTTTTTATTTACAACTCTTTTTTACATCAATAAAATACTCTTTTTGATACAATTCTCACATGATAAAATTTTCTAATTACTTTAATGATTGGCTTTACGGTCAAAATGGATATTACTCAAACTACAAACAAATTGGTAAAGATGGTGATTTTTTTACTTCTGTTTCGACAAGCTCTTTTTTTGGTGGATCAATTGCTAAAAAAATAATTGATTCTATTGAAAGTGGGTTTTTACCATCCAATACAACTATTATAGAAATTGGTGCACACCATGGATATTTATTAGCTGATATAATTCAATTTATTTATACACTTAAACCAAAACTTTTAGATACTTTAAATTTTGCAATTGTAGAGCGATTTAAAGACTTACAAGAACAGCAAAAAAAATATATAAATGACTCTTTTGGCGATATTGTAAAACTAAAACATTACAATGACATAAGTGAAGTAAAACTACAAAATGCTTATGTTTTAGCAAATGAGATATTTGATGCTTTTGGATGTGATTTAGTTTATACAAATAAAGAAAATATTTTACAGCAGGCTTTTGTATCAGATAATAAAATAGAATTTATAGATTGTATTGATGATAATATAATAAATCACTGCAATAAATATAGTATTACAAAGGGTGAAGTTGCACTTTCATATAAAGATTTTACAAATACTATTTGTGAAAATATAAACAGTTTTGAATTTCTAACATTTGATTATGGAGATAGATATCCAAGAAATGATTTTTCCACAAGAGTTTATGAAAAGCATAATGTTTATCCTATTTTTGAAGATAATTTACCCTTAGAAAAACTATTCAAAAAATCAGATATTACCTATGATGTGCATTTCAATTATCTAAGTGATTGTTTTAAAGAAAATAATATAAAAGAAATAAAATTTAATACCCAATTAAAATCATTGGTAGAATTTGGTATTTTAGACTTATTAGAGATTTTAAAAGCAAATGTAAGTGAAGATGAATATCTAAGACAAACCCAAAAAGTTAAAGTATTATTAGAACCAACGGGAATGGGAGATAGATTTAAAACCTTGAATATAAGAAAATAAGTTAACTCTTTGTATAATCGAACTTTTAAAAATATTAAAAAGGTATAAAATGACACTTATTGTAAATGGCGAAACTAAAGAATTTAAAGATAATTTAACACTACAAAATATAATTACAGAATTACAAATAGAAAATAAAGTAATGGCAGCAGCTGTTAATATGAATATAGTAAAAAAAGATGATTGGAATAGCTTTGTTCCAAAAAACGATGACAAACTTGAGCTTTTACAATTTGTTGGTGGTGGATGATTTTTTATGAGTAAAGAAAAAGGTGATTTTGCTGAAAAAAGAGCAATATCTTTTTTAGAAGACTCCAATTTCAAAATAATTGAAACAAATTTTTATGCAAAAAAATTAGGTGAAATAGATATTATTGCAAAAAAAGATAATATCTATCACTTCTGCGAAGTAAAATCAGCAAGTGATTATGAAAGTGCTGTAAACAATCTAACAAATTCAAAACTATCAAAAATAAAAAGAAGTGTTGATTACTATTTACAAACAAAAAAATTAGATGTTACTTATTGTATTGATGCAATTATTGTAACTGATCAAGATATAACTTTTTTAGAAAATATAACTCTTTAGTTTTAAATTATAAAATGATTTTCAAAGAAGAATAAAGCAAGAGGTGAAGGTCGCAAAAAACACCTCTTACTAGTTTGTGTTTGTATTTAAAATTAGTAGAAGGAATTGTAACAATATAAAATAGCAATAGTCTAGCATCTCATAAATTTGTTAATTTATCTTCTTCTTAATAGTTTTTAGTTAACATACAAAAATACTTACGGAGAATTTTTTGTACTCAAAAGAACTATCATCTATTAAAAAATCAAACCGCTTTAGAACAAGAGAATTATTCGATGAAAATCTTATTGACTTAGCATCAAACGATTATTTAGGATTATCAACAAAAAAAGAAATTTTTCAAAAAGCTTATGAAACAGTTTTAAAAGAAAATTATCACTCACCAAAAGCTTCAATGCTTGTAAATGGATATAGTAAAATACATAAACAATTTGAAGATAAACTATGTGAATTAAATAAATTTGAAGCAGCAGTTACAGTTGGTTCTGGATTTTTAGCTAATATTTCTATGATAGAAGCACTTTGTAGAAAAAATGATACACTTTTTATAGATGAAGAGTATCATGCAAGTGGTATTTTAGCTAGTAAATTATTAAGACCTGAACAAGTAATTGTTTTTAATCATAATGATTTCAATGACTTAAAAACTAAAATTTTAGATAATAAAAGAACTGGAAGAAATGTAATTGCTATTGAAGGTGTTTATTCAATGGGTGGTGATTTAGCACCTATTGAAATATTTAATATAGCAGATGAATATAAAGCTATTTTAATTGTAGATGAAGCACATAGTTCAGGAGTTATTGGTGAGAATCTATTAGGTATCTTTGATTATTATAAAATTAAACCAAATAAATATCATGTAAAAATGGGAACTCTTGGAAAAGCATATGGATCATATGGTGCTTATATTTTAGCATCACAAGAAATAATAGATTTTTTAGTAAATAGAGCTAAACCTATTATATATTCAACTGCTCCATCTTTATTTGATACAGCACTTGGTTATGAATCATTAAAATTTATTATAGAAAATAAAAAAGAATTAAAAAAAAGAATTGAAGAAAATTTAAATATTATTTATAAAGAGTTAGGAATAAAATCGCAAAGTTTGATTATTCCTATTTTAATAGGAGATAACAAAAAAGCCAAAGAAATTCAAGAAATTTTAAAAAAATATGGTTATTTAGTTGGAGCTATTAGGCAACCAACCGTTAAGGAAGCAATTATTAGATTAATTGCAAAAATTGATATACAAAGTGATGTTTTAACAAATATATGTAAATTATTGAAGGAATTGAATGTTAATAAATGATTTAATTAAGGGTAACAAAAAATTTAGGGAAGTTAGTTTTCCAAGATATGAAGGTGATGTAAAAGAACTTGTAGAAAAAGGTCAAAAACCAGAGATTCTTTTTGTTGGGTGTAGTGATAGTAGAGTTACACCTGATTTAATGCTTGATACAAAACCAGGTGATATGTTTATTTTAAGAAATGTTGGTAATTTTGTACCACCTTATAGTCCTGATGATGATTTTCATGGTAGTTCTGCTGTTATTGAATATGCTGTTTCTATTTTAGGTGTTAAACATATTATCATATGTGGACATTCTCATTGTGGAGCATGTAAAAGTTTATATCAAGATATTGGTCCTTCACCTGATTTAATTCACGTTAAAAAATGGCTAGAACTTGGGAAAAGAGCTAAAGAATATACTCTTCTTGCAATTCAAGACAAATCAGATCAAGAAAAATTATATAGAGCAACAGAAAGAATTTCGATCGTACATCAAATGGAAAACCTTTTAACTTTTCCAGAAGTTGAAAGAAAAGTTAAAAGTGGTGAATTACAAATTCATGGTTGGTATTATAGAATTGAAGATGGAACTATTGAGTACTATGATGGAGAAGAATGTTCATTTAAACCATTAAAAGAGAATGCAAATGCAAAATGAAGTAAGAAAATTACCTAAAAAAACAGTATTAATAATTTCTATCTTAATTGCAATGGGATTTGTAGTATTCTTTTTATTAAAAGAGTTAAAAGAGTTAAAGTTAGAAGAAGTTTTAGCTACTATAGGTCACTCTAATATAAAAAATTTAGAAGTGATTAACAAATTAAGCGTTGAAGATACAGAAACTAGATACAAAAGTAGTGTATTTAAAGTAACATTTTATGATAATGATTTAAAACAAACTTGTATTGGGTTTGTTCATCAAAATAGAGATGGAAGTCATACAAAAGATTTTGATTGTAAATAGGAAAAAAAATGAGCATAATAGAAAAATTAGAAAAACAAGAAAGATTAAATTACGAAGATGCAATAAAATTATATGATTTAGATTTATTCACACTTGCATCATACGCAAATAAGATTAGAGAAGAAAGACATGGGAAAAAGACTTACTTTAATATAAATAGACATATAAACCCAACAAATGTTTGTAAAGATGTATGTCAATTCTGTGCATATAGTGCAAGTAGGAAAAATCCAAATCAATGGACAATGACACATGAAGAGATTCTAGAAATAGTTAAAAACTCTTCAAAAAATGATATAAAAGAAGTACATATAGTATCAGCACATAATCCAGATACAGGATTACAATGGTATATGGATGTATTTAGAAAAATAAAAGAAAATTTTCCATCAATTCATGTAAAAGCACTAACAGCTGCTGAGATTCATTTCTTAAGTACAGAGTACAATCTTTCATATCAGGAAATTATAAATATGATGATTAAACATGGAATTGACTCAATGCCAGGTGGTGGAGCTGAAATTTTTGATGAAAAAGTAAGAAAAAAAATCTGTGGTGGGAAAGTTACATCAGAACAATGGTTAGAAATTCACAGACTTTGGCATAGTGCTGGTAAAAAATCTAATGCTACAATGCTTTTTGGACACGTTGAAGATAGAAACCATAGAATTGACCATATGTTAAGACTTAGAGACTTACAAGACATTACAGGTGGTTTTAATGCCTTTATTCCTTTAGTATTTCAAACAGAAAACAATTACTTAAAAGTAAAAGAGCCTCTAACAGGTCAAGAGATACTAAAAACTTATGCAATTGCTAGAATACTACTTGATAATATTCCAAATATAAAAGCATATTGGGCAACTTCAACTGTAAAATTAGCATTAATAGCTCAAGAGTTTGGGGCAAATGATGTTGATGGAACTATTGAGAAAGAATCAATCCAAAGTGCAGCAGGTGCTACAAGTGCAAATGGAATTGCTCAATTAGAATTTGTTGATTTGATTAAAAATTCTGGATTTATTCCAGTTGAGAGAGACTCTATTTATAATGAATTAAGAACTTGGTAATTCCAAGTTTTTAATTTATCTTTAATCTTCTATTTTGGTTGATTAAACACCAAATTAAACTCTATTTCAATTCCTGTTTCAGTTCTTATCATACTTAAAGGATAAGATAAATTAATAGAATATAATTCATTATTTAAAGTATTAATCAACTCAAAAAATTCACTTGGCTCTTTTACTAAAATATTAACAATATAGTTGTATTCAATTATATAATTATCTGTTGAAGATAAAAGTTTTATAATTGAATTTTCTGGCATTAATATTTTTAATTGCTCACTAACTCTATCTACTAAAATAAGCTCATCAGTAATATATTTTTTTGTATTAGTTTTATATGTTATATCTTTTAATTCAAATATATCTTTTGCAATAACTGAACTTTCTATATTTACTTTCTTAGTTTCATCTAGGGCTTTATATTCAATATTTTTATATAATAACTCTAATCTTGGTTTTAAAGAAGTAATATAAGTATCTTCTTTTAAAAATATTCCTTTTAATTCTAAAGTATTTTCTTCTAGTTTCAACTCTTTTAAAATAATATCATATTCAATAGTATTAAAAATAGCTCTTATTCTTTGTTCTATTTTATCATTTATATTTATATGATCAGGTAATTCTAATTTTTGTTCAATTTTTTTAGGTTCTAGCACTTTTTGTGGAATATTTTGTTTTACCATAACTAATTCATAAAAATAATAAAGACCAATTAGTAATAATATTAGAAGAATAATCGCAGAAATATTATTGTAATTTCTCTTTTTAACTTTCTTTCGAGGTTTTGTGAAGCTCTTTTTTAGATGTTTATCTTTTGATAATTCGAATATTTCTTCATCAATATTTATTGAATGATATTCTACTTCTAGCATTAAATCATCGTTTAACTGTTCTATTTGTTCACTTGAAAGCTGTTTTAGAACGTAAAGAAGAGTAACTTTTTCTATAAATACATCAGTTTTCTTTTCATAAAAAGTTGCCAGTACATTATGAATAATTTCATTTAATTCTAAATAATATATCTCATCAAATAATTTCTGACCATCAACATCATCTTCATAGAAGTGTGTTTTTTTAACCGATTCAAAAGTTGGTAAATCAAATGTTTGATGAAAAGCAATCAATCCTTTTTGATTAACAATTAAAGTAAAAGCTTTATTGTTAAATAGAAATACTAATAATTCATTCTTACATATTTTCTTTTCTAAATGTAAATTCATTATATGAAAAGCTGAATAAATATAATCAATACCTGTTTTTATAAAATAGTTTTTAGTTTCAAAAAGTGTAGTTTTTAATACTGCAATATCAAATTCATTATTAAATTTTGCAATTTCACAATCTTTTAATTTTGAAGACAAAGCTTTAGGTACAAGCTTTGTAGTATCACTAATTAAAAGTGTAGATATATATGTAAAATCATTTTCCTCTTGTGCATGATTTAATTTTTCAGAAATTTCTGAAGATAAGATATCATCATCAACTAAATATATAGCATTAGTATTATCTATAATAATTTCATTAGTTATTTTTTTATAGTCAAGCCTTAGCTGAGAATCATATTTGATAACATTAATATACAAAGACTCTTTAGTAGTAAACATATATTTCCTATTGTAATTCTTTAAAGTATAGCATTTAACATCATTTTATCTTTGATAAAATTTCTTGCCTCTTCAAACTCTAAATCATTTATATTAAAAGGCTCAGACATATAGAAATCTATTTTCCCAAAAGGTTTTGGCAAAATAAATTTATCCCAAGAATTAAATTGCCAATAAGATGAAGGCTTAGAATTTAAAACTACAATTCTAGCAGCACTTTTTTGAGCAATAGCAATAACACCATCAGCTACGGTGTGTCGGGGTCCTCTTGGACCATCAGGAGTTAACGCAATATCACTTCCCGCTTTAATTTCTCTAATTGTACTAATTAATGCTTTAGTTGCACCTTTAGAAGAAGAACCTCTTATTGTTTCTCCTCCAAACAAATTGTAAATCTTAGATAAAATTTCACCATCTTTACTTTGACTAATTAATGTTTTTATTTTACCATTTGGTCTATTTTTATAATAATTCAATGGCTGACAAATTAAATCATCATGCCAAGTAACAAATATCAAAGCTTCACCATCTTTTAATTTTGGGTGATGAAATTCTTTTCTATTTGTTAAATAAATAAATTTTACTATTAAATATAATACATAAGGTAATATCTTTAATTTAAAAAAATATTTCATTATAAAACCACAACACCTTTTAGAGAAGTTCTAGATGCTTCTGTGATTTTAATATTTACAAATTGTCCTAAAAGTTCATCGCTACCTTTTGTGAATACTTGTAAAAAATTATCAGTAAATCCACAAACTTCACCATTTGGTTTTAAAGACTCAATTAATACAGTCATTGTCTCACCAACATAAGTATCCATTATTTCAACTAAATGTTTTTTATGTAATTCAATTAACTCAATTAATCTAGCACTTCCATTTTCATCAGGAATTTCAATATCAGCAAAATTTAAAGCTTCAGTTCCTGGTCTTGGAGAATATTTAAAATTAAAAATTTGATTAAATCTAACTTGATTTACTACATCTAAAGTATCTTCAAAATCCTCTTGTGTTTCACCTGGAAATGCAACAATAATATCTGTTGTAATTCTAAGATTAGGTACAAGAGCTCTTAGTTTTGCAGCTCTATTTAAAAACCACTCTTTAGTGTACCCTCTTTTCATAGCTCTTAATATACTAGTTGAACCACTTTGTAAAGGCATATGAATACATTTTGAAATTTTTGGATTTTTTGCAAACTCTTCAATAAATTCATCATCCATATGTAATGGATGTGGAGATGTAAATCTAATTCTCTCTAATCCTTCTACTTTTGAAACATCTTGTAAAAGATTTGTAAAAGTATATTTACCTCTTCCATCAGAAAAATTTCTTCCATAAGAGTTAACATTTTGTCCTAGAAGTGTAACTTCAACAGCACCTTCTGCAACAGATCTTCGTACTTGATCAACAATCATTTCAGGAGGAATAGAAATCTCTTCACCTCGTGTGCTTGGAACTATACAATAAGTACATTTTTTATCACAACCAACAGAGATATTAACACTTGCTCTATATTTATTTGTTTTTGCAGTTGCAAATTCATAAGTTGATTCATCATGATTAATGGAAATTTCTACTGAACCTTTGATATCTACAATATCTTTTATTTTAGATATATTTCTAGCACCTAAAACAAAATCAACTGCAGGTGCTCTTCTAATAATATCTTCACCTAAATGAGATGCTGTACAACCAGCAACTCCGATTTTAGCACCTTGTTTTTTCTTTTTATTAAATTGACCAATTTCAGAAAAAAGTCTAGAAACAGGTTTTTCTCTAACAGAACAAGTATTTATGATAATTAAATCAGCTTCTTCCATTATATTTGTTTGAACATAATCTTTATGTTTTTCTAACTCAGATGCCATATGTTGGCTGTCAGTATCATTCATCTGACAGCCTAATGTTTGTATAAATAGTTTTTTGTTTGAACTCATATTTTTATAACACTATCAAAAGATTAAAGTGCATGAACCTCGTACATATACTCATCATCAGCCAAACCATATTTTACTTCTCTAAAATATACATTATAACTATCTGCTTCTAAAGCATCTACTAATGCCATCATGTCTTTGTGTGAATTATCTCTGTCAAAATAAAATATTCTTTGACCATCTTTTTTTAACTCATCTTTTATTTTATCTAATTGCACTTTTTTTGGTTTTTCATTTAACTCATTTCTTGCAAATAATAATTCCATATACTAAGCCTTTTATCTTTTTTATTAATCATCTATTTTATCTCAAAATTACTTTAATTTGTATAAAAGGCTATTTTAGCTATACTAATATTCTATACTACATTGGAAATCAAACAATCATTTCAATGTCAACAAATAAAAGGTTATTAATGGATAAAATAATAGATATTTTAGATTCAATTGCATATGAAAAAGGTCTTAAAATTGACGACGTTGAAAATGCACTTAAAGAGGCTTTGATTAAAACTGCACAAAAAATGGTTGATGAAACTTTAACATTTGATGCAAACATAGACAGGGCAAATAAAAAGCTTGAATTATTTCAAAAAATTGAGGTTGTAAATCAAGATGATGAAAGATTACTTGCAAATGCAGTTAACAAATATGGTGAAGCACTTAATTTTGAAAATTATATTACATTAGAAGAAGCAAAAGAGATTGATCCAGATTTAGAAATTGGTGATTTTATGAATTATGATTTAGAATTCGAAAATATGGGTAGAAATGCAGCTACTATATTACATAGTAATTTTGAATTTAGACTTCAAAGATTTGTTGAAGAAAATATTGTTAATAAGTACAAAGACAAAATCGGAAAAACTGTTTCAGGAACAGTTACAAGAATTGATAAACAAGAAAATACATTCATAGAAATTGGTGAAGTAAAAGGTATTTTACAAAGAAAAAGTAGAATTAAAGGTGAAACTTTTAAAGTTGGAGACGTTGTTCAAGCTGTTGTTAAAGGCGTAAATATTGACAAAACAAGTGGATTATTAGTAGATATTTCAAGAACTTCTCCAAAGTTTTTAGAAAATTTATTAATTAATGCAGTACCTGAATTAAAAGATAAAAAAGTAACTATCGAAGCAAGTGCTAGAATTCCAGGGACTAGATCTAAAATTGCTCTATCGACTATTGAGCCTCAAATAGATCCAATTGGCGCTGTTGTTGGAGTAAAAGGTGTTAGAATTGGTTCTGTTTCAAAACAACTACATGGTGAAAATATAGATTGTGTAGAGTTCTCAACAATTCCAGAAATGTTTATTTCAAGAGCATTATCACCTGCGATGGTAAATAGTGTTAAAATTGAAAAACATCCAAGTTATGGAGAAAAAGGAAAAGCAATTGTTACAATTCCAAGTGATCAAAAATCAAAAGCAATTGGAAAAGCTGGTTTAAATATTAGATTAGCTTCGATGCTTACAAAATATGACATTGAACTTATTGAAATTGCATCTTTAAATACAGGTTCAGCAAATAATGAAAATAATAATACAGCTGAAGAGAAAACAACTGATACAGCATCTTTAGAGGCATTATTTAAATAAAATGAATAAAATACACATCTATGACTCAGTAAAAAAAGAAAAAGTAGAGTTCGTTTCTATTAAAGAAAATATTGCTAAGATTTATGTTTGTGGTCCTACTGTTTATGACGATTCACATCTAGGACATGCTAGAAGTGCAATCGCGTTTGATTTACTTCATAGGGTTTTAAAAGCTAATAACTATGAAGTAATCATGACTAAAAATTTTACAGATATTGATGATAAAATCATTAAAAAAATGAATGAAACTTCAAGAACTCTTGAAGATATAACTACTCAATATATAAATGCTTATAAAGCTGATATGCAAGCTTTAAATATTCTAAATAATACGATTGAACCAAAAGCTACTGAAAATCTTGAAATTATGAAAGATATGATTTCAAATCTTATCTCAAAAGATATTGCATATAAAACAAGTGATAGTGTATATTTTGATACTTCAAAAGATAACTCATATGGCTCACTTTCACATAAAGCAAGTGATGAAAATGCACAAGCAAGAGTTGAAACTAATAATGAAAAAAGAAATCCATCGGATTTTGCTCTTTGGAAGTTTGCTAAAACAAATGATGTAAGTTTTGAATGCTCTTTTGGACTTGGGCGTCCTGGTTGGCATATTGAATGCTCTGCTATGATTGAAAAGCACTTAGCCTATAAAGAAGGTGATTTTCAAATAGATATTCACGGTGGTGGTGCTGATTTACTTTTTCCTCATCATGAAAATGAAGCTGCCCAAACAAGATGTTCAAGTGGACAAAATCTAGCAAAATATTGGATGCATAATGGTTTTGTAAATATTGATGGTGAAAAAATGAGTAAATCACTTGGAAACTCATTTTTCTTAAAAGATGTTTTAAAATCATATTCAGGTGAGATTATTAGATTTTATTTAATGAGCGCACACTATAGAGCAAATTTTAACTTCAATGAAGAGGATTTAATTTCATCTAAAAAAAGACTTGATAAACTTTATAGAATTAAAAAAAGAGTTTATGGAATGGAAGCATCTATTGTAAATGCTAAATTTAAAGAAGATATATTAAATGCTTTAAACGATGATATTAACACTTCAAAAGCATTATCTTTAATAGATGAAATGATTTCTAATGCAAATGATAAACTTGATGCTAATGCAAAAGATAAGAATCTAAAAAAAGAGTTAATTGCGAATATTTTATTTATCAATGATATTTTAGGAATTGGCTTTAACGATGCATATGAATACTTCCAATTTGGAATTGATGAGCAAACAAAATCTAAAATTGAAACACTAATTGAAAAAAGAAATGAAGCAAAAAAAGTAAAAGATTTTGCAACAGCAGATGCAGTTAGAGATGAATTAACTACACTTGAAATATCTTTAATGGATACTGTAAATGGAACGGTTTGGGAGAAGTTATAATTATTTAATAATTACTTCTTGACTTAAATCTATAAAAAATTCATAACTTAATGTTAAAATATTATTAAATTTTAAGATTAAGGCTATGGATGTCTAAAAAAAACTTAAGCTATATTGAAATGAACACTACAGATGATTTTGAGTGTTTCAACTTCAGAGAAAAACTCAAAAA
The DNA here is from genome assembly GCF_013177675.1 of Arcobacter acticola. NCBI lineage: Bacteria > Pseudomonadati > Campylobacterota > Epsilonproteobacteria > Campylobacterales > Arcobacteraceae > Arcobacter > Arcobacter acticola. The sequence continues at coordinate 411,182 of NZ_CP042652.1, read as the reverse complement.
AGCTAAAAAACCATATAATTATTTTAAAGAAATCAAAGATTTAGATTTTGAACAATTAGCATCTAGTGATAGATTTTTTTTACAAGATTTTGGTATATACAACAATGAACTGAATGAAGAAGAGTTTATGTTAAGAATCCGTTTTCCAGGAGGAAGAGTATCAAATGATTCTGTACTTTTAATTGCAAACTTAGCAAAAAAATACAATCTTCAAATAATATTAACAGCACGAGCTGGTATGCAACTTCATGGACTCAATTCAAATAATATACTTGAAGTATTTAATAAAATAAACAACTCTGAAATTACAACTTTTCAAAGTTTTGGTGATAATATTAGAAATATTACAGGAGATATATTTGATGGTATTGGAAAATACAATATTATAGAAGTTTACCCTTATATTATCAAAATGCAAGAGTATATTTTAAATAATGAAGAATATTTAGGATTACTTCCTAGAAGATTATCGCTTGGAATATCTGGATCTTGCGCCAATGTAAACTCTTTTTTTGCTAGTGATTTATATTTTGCTCTAGCAAAGAAAAATGATATTTATGGATTTAATGTATATTTAGGTGGTAAGAACACACAAATTGCTAAAGATGCAAATATATTTTTAGAAAAAGAAGATTTATTAGATTTTTTTATTGCATTTATTGATGTTTTTAATAAACATGGTTCAAGAATAGATAGAAATAATAATAGATTATTTCATTTAATAGAAGAGATAGGAATTGACAAATTAAAAGAGTATATACAAACATCTTATAAAAAAACATGGCAATCAAAAGGTGAAACACTATTAGAGAAAATAGATTTTAATGAATTTGAAAAACTAAAAAATAATAAATATAGTTTTTGTTATCGTTCATTATTTGCTAGAATTCAAGCATCTGAGCTTTATGAAATTGCTTCATGGGCAATTAAAGATAATTTAGAAATTAGATTTGGAACAGATCAACAAATTTACTTATTTAACTTAATTAAACCCAAAGTACCTATAGTGCATTATAATGGAAATAGAACTATGTTAGCATGCGCAGGTAGTGATTTCTGTCCTTATTCTTATTGGAATATAAAAGATGAGATTCAATGTTTACCTCTAGATAAGATTGAAAAGAATAGTATCTTAGTTGGATTTTCGGGATGTTTAAAAGGCTGTGCTAAACATGAACATAGTGATATAGGATTAGTAGGTTTAAAATCTGATTTACATGGGAAAAGAGAAAAAACAGCTCGTATTTATCTTGGTGGATTATATACATTTGGAGAAAGTACTGCAAGATTTATATTTGAAGCAATACCTTTACATAGCCTAAAAGAATTATTAGAAATAATAATTGATGAATATGAAGAAAGTGAATATGAACAATTTGAGTTATTCTCTAAAAATATATTAAATACCTTTAGTGCAGATTTTCTAGCTCTTTGGTTCCTAGCAAAATTTAAAACAAAAGAAAAAGTATATCTTAAAAAAACTAGTAATGAAATTGATTTATTTAATGGTTTATTTAATAAATATAGTTTTGTATCTTTATTAGACTCTAATGATTTAAGAAATATTACTAAAAACTTATATCAAGAATTATGGTTTAGTGAAGATTCAAATGAAGATAAAAAATTAAAAAATACATATATTTTAAGAGCATAAAAAAAGGGAAGAAGTTAAACTTCTTCCCTCTTTGATTTACTAAAAATAATTCTTAGTAAAATGATCTTGCGTATGCAGAATCAGTGATATTTTTAGTATCAACAATATAAGGAACTAATGCCATATGTCTAGCTCTTTTGATTGCTTTCTCTACCATTTCTTGTGAATTTTTAGAGTTACCAGTAAGTCTTCTAGGCATAATTTTACCTCTTTCACTCATTGATAGTTTTAATAAATCTGTATTTTTATAATCGATGAAATCAACTTTCATTTCAGTATATTTACAATATTTTTTTCCGTATTTTCTTCTTTCTGCCATTTGATTTTCCTTTTCTAAAACGGTATTTCGTCTTCGTCTATATCAATTTCAGGTATTCTTTGCTCAACTTTTGGTTTAGCTTGATTCATACCACCGTAGCTTCCTTGTGAACTTGATTCATTGTATTGAGGTTCTGGTTGATTATATGATCCTTGTGGATTATAACCTTGGTTGTCCCCAGAACTTGATGAATCACCCTTAGAATCTAACATTTTCATAGAGTCAACTCTTAATGAGTGTCTACTTCTTGTTGATCCATCTTGAGCAGTCCATTGTTCAAATACAAGTCTTCCTTCTAATAAAACTTTAGAACCCTTTTTCAAATATTGATTAGCAACCTCAGCAGATCTACCAAAAATATTAAAATCTAAAAAACAAACTTCATCTTTTTGTTCACCAGTTGAAGATTTGTATTTAAAAGATGTTGCAATCGCAGATTTTGCAATCGCAGAACCTGAAGGCAAATATCTTAATTCAATATCCCTTGTTAAATTTCCTACCATTATTACTTTATTATACATGTTAAGGTTCCTAAATAATTGTTACTTGTTAGCTTTTTTAGCTGCTTCGTCGCTCATTTTAGTCCAAGAAACAATCTCTTTTTTACTATCATATTTAATGAAAATAAATCTGATTAAGTTTTCGTTGATTCTATAATTTCTTTCGATTTCAGCAATTCCTGATGGATTACCTCTGAAATAGATTACATAGTAGTAACCTCTTTTACATTTTTCGATTTCGTAAGCAAGTTCTCTTGTTCCTACGTTATCAGATGATACAATTTCTCCACCGTTTTTCTCAATGATAGCTCTGATACCATCAATTTGTGCTACTGTTTCTTCTTCAGTAAGAGTAGGTTTTAAGATAAACATAGTTTCGTAATGTTTTAATTTTGACATTAATTCTCCTTATAGATTGTGCCGGTATTCTTTACATTTCCTAATATCAGCAAGGATTTCTTTTTTTGTAAAGTTCGAGATTTTATCTAAATAAAACTGTAAACTTTCTTAGGCTTGCCTGAATATATGAATTTTGATCGTTAATTTTTGAAGATTTTAATTCTAATTCAATATTTAAAAGATACTCTAAAATTTCTTGATATGTTTCTGGTTTTTTATTAATAGCTAATTTTGATTTTTTTTCCCAAATATTTTTTGGAGGTATAAAACCCAATATTTCTTTTGGATTTGGTTGCCCTAAAGTCCTTGCATATGAACTTATCATAAATAGTTGTTGAACAAAAGATGTGACTTGAGTCAATAAAAAGATTTCGTTCATACCCTCTTCTAGTATTAAACTTAAATCATCACCAACATCTTTACCACTTATTAAATCATGTAAGAAATCTTCAAAATTAATAACACCAATTCCAAAACAATTGGCATCAACCAAATTTACTGTTATTAATTGGTCTAAAATAGCTAATTTTTTTAAATCATTTACACATAGTGCTAAATCGTTTTTATGCATGAAATATAGATGATTTAAAGCAGATATTTCATATTGCATTTCAAGTAACTTTGCTTCATATTCTAAAAATCTAATAGCTTCTGTATCAGTTGGTTGGAAAAATCTAACTGCTACTGAATTTGTTTTTAGTGAGAAACTACTTTCCATAGTCTTAAAATCACCATCTCCCAAGCAGGCAAAAATAAGCGTGCTGTCAGGATTAGCATTACAGGCTTCAATTAAAGTATCAACTTCTTTTTTAGGCAGTTTTTTTTCTACTTTAATCAATAATATATTATTTGAAGAAAATAAAGAAGATTGTAACAATTTATCTTTTGCATATTTAAAATTATACTCCTCAAAATATAATTTTTCTATTTCATCATTTTCTCCAAATGATTGAGCAATTGCAAGAGAATATTGTTCAACCAAAAACATTGATTGCCCATAAAACATATAAGATTTAAACTTTTTATTTTGTTTCAAATAATTATCAAACTCATTTTTATACATGGGCAGATGATATCCTAAGTTTACTTTTAATACAATTTAATTATAGATTAAATTAGGAGTAAGATTATGTACAAAATAGTTCTTCCAATATTAGGTTTTGAGGGCTTTAATAGTTTATCAATTGAGAAGATTGATGAGTCTTTTTCATTTCTAGTTTTGAATGAAAAAACAAAAATTACAGTTATGAATATCAAGGCTTTAAATAAAATATCATTTAATTTTGAAATAGATGATAGCGCTTTAGAAAAATTAAAAATTAAATCTAAAAATGATTTTGATACTTATTTTGTAGTTGTTTCTCAAAATCCTATTGAAAATTCAATTGTAAATCTTATTTCACCTATTTTAATTAATGAAAAAGAGAAACTAATCGGTCAATATCTTACTTCTTTAAAAGTTGACCCATGTTTAGCCTCAATTGATGAGTGTGCTATTTAATTGTTGCTATTATAATTTTTGTTACTATATCGGCTGATTTTATTTTTACTCCCATTTTAGAAAATAATTTCTGCCCTTTGTAATTTTCTAAAACCACTTTCATTCCAATCATATTTTCATAACAAACTGCTCTTCCTTTTTCAGTATCTACAACTTTTACTTTTATATCTTCACCTATATTATCTGCTGCCCAACGTGCATAAATTCTGTCTTCAAAATCCCAAACTAGTTGATCAACTTTTCTTTCATTTAATGAAATATGTGAACAAACATCATCTATATTTTTTGGAGTTTGTTTTGTTTTTAGAATTCTATGTAAAACCAAATCTGAATATCTTCTAATTGGAGATGTGAAGTGTGAATAAGAAGAAAATCCTAAACCAAAATGTCCTAGATTTTTTGATGAATATTTTGCTTGAGTTTGTGATTGAATTATAAGTTCATCAATTTCAGCACTTAACATAGCTATTTTAGCTTTTTGCTGAATATGCAAAATAGTTTCGTGAACATCACTTTGAAGTTTTGCATTAACTCCTAAAATATTCACATCATCAACAAGTTTTGAAATTGCTTTGAAAGCAGGTTCTTCATGAATTCTATAAATTCCAACTGTATTAACTTTTTTACTGGCTTCTATATTTGCGAGTAACATGCACTCTTCAACTAATTGATGAGAGGATGTTGATGTTTCAACTTCTATTGATTCAAGCTTAGAGTTTCTTAATTTTAATCTATTTTCACTGGTTCTAAAATCATAACCTTTTAGTAATCTTTTTGCTCTAAATTTTTTGCTTATTTCATAAAAAGGAATCAAATAATCAAATATCTCTTTTTCAATTTTTGAATACTGATCTAAGTGTCCTTCAATTACCCTATCTATTCTTCCATAAGAAAAATTTTTGTGGGATTTTATTATTGCTTCAAAAAGTTCTGATTTTTTAACACTTTGATTTTGTACATCTAAATACATTTTAAAAACATAAGAGTATCTATCTTGCCCTTCTTTTAAAGAACACATATCTTCACTTAAAACAGGAGGTAACATTGGAAGTACTTTTTGAGGTAGATAAATAGATGTTGATTTTTTAAATGCTAATAAATCAAGCTCACTTCCTTCTTTTACAAAATAAGAAACATCTGCAATTGCTACATATAAAATATTTTCTTTTGTATCAAAATAAATTGCATCATCATGATCTTTTGCACTATTTGGATCAATTGTACAAAAGCATAAATCTCTTAAATCTACTCTTTGTTTTGTATCATCCATTTTTGCATCTACTTCTAGATGCTTTTCAAGTCTATATATTTCTTGATATAAATGTAAAGAAATAAATTCATCAATATTAGGATCTTCTATATTTCCTAGATTTTTAATTAAATCAAGTGATTTATTATCTACTAATAAAACATCACCTTCATTATATTTTAATGCATTTTTATTCTCTAATCTTATATTTTCTTTTACAGTATGAAATGCTTTATCTTTTATATAAACTAATACTTCATTCTTTTTACCATCAAGAATTCTTACTATTTTAGCTTTTACTCTGCTTCTTGGATTAAAAATTCTTTTTGCTAAAACTAAATCACCATTATAAGCACCATTTAAATCATCAAATTCAATTTTAATATTTTTATGCTCACTTAATAAATCTTCTAAAATAACTAAATTTTTTCCAACATTTACAATTGCAACTTTATATTTTGAATTTAATTCATAGTTATTATTCTCATTTTTAACAATAATATCTTCTTTTAAAAAATTTTCAATTTGTATTAGCTCCTCTTTTGAGTATGTCTTACAATCTGTTTGAATTTTTTTAAATAGTTCTTTTAGCAAATTTATTCCTTTTTAATAATCTCATAATAATAGCTAAACTAAAAGTATTCTTCCCTTTAATTTTTTACGTTATCTAACATTTAGATTGTTTTTTGTATAATGACAAAAAATTTTATATTTAGAGGGTTTACATATGGCATTAGACGTATACTATGATAAAGATTGTAATATTGATTTAATTAAATCAAAAAAAGTAGCAATGATTGGATTTGGTTCACAAGGGCATGCACACGCTGAGAACTTAAGAGATTCAGGTGTTGAAGTTATTGTTGGTTTAAGAAAAAATGGTTCTTCATGGGGAAAAGCTGAAGCTAAAGGTTTCGCTGTTAAAACTGTTGCTGAAGCTACTGCTGAAGCTGATATCATCATGATTTTATTACCTGATGAAAATCAAGGTGAAATCTATGCAAACGAAATTGCTCCTAATTTAAAAGCTGGTGCAACTGTTGCTTTTGGACATGGATTTAACATTCATTATGGAAGAATTACACCTGCAAAAAACATCAATGTAATGATGGTTGCTCCTAAAGCTCCAGGTCATACTGTAAGATCTGAGTTTGTTAAAGGTGCAGGGATTCCTGACTTAATCGCAATTCACCAAGATCCTGCTGGAAACACTAGAGAAATTGCATTAGCATACGCATCTGCAATTGGTGGTGGTAGAACTGCAATTATTGAAACAACTTTCAAAGATGAAACTGAAACTGACCTTTTCGGAGAGCAAGCAGTATTATGTGGTGGAGCTGTATCTTTAGTTCAAGCTGGATTTGAAACTTTAACAGATGCTGGATATGCTCCTGAACTTGCATACTTTGAATGTTTACACGAATTAAAATTAATCGTTGATTTAATGTTCCAAGGTGGAATTGCTGATATGAGATATTCAATTTCTAATACTGCTGAGTATGGAGACTATGTATCTGGTAAAAGAGTTATTAATGCTGAATCAAAAGCAGCTATGAAAGAAATCTTAAAAGAAATTCAAGATGGTAGATTTGCAAAAGATTTCATCTTAGAAGGTCAAGCTGGATACCCAAGAATGAATGCTGAAAGAGCAAACGCTAGAGCTTCATTAATTGAGCAAACAGGTGTTAAATTAAGAGATATGATGCCTTGGATTTCTTCTAACAAAATTGTTAATACAGAAACTAACTAAAAATTAATTTAAGGAAGATTTTCTTCCTTAAATAAAACTACTTATATGAATCATAAAAAAAATAAATCAAAAAGTAAAAAAAATAATATTAAGAAAAATAAATTACCACTATATTTTTTATCATTATTAATAATTACTATAATAGCATCAGCTCTTAGCTATTACTTAATGAAAAAAGAAAGTCCCAGTTCAGTAAAAACAGATAATATCTTAGAAAATAAAAAAGAAATTATAAATATACCAACAAATGAAATCAAAACTTTTGAAGAAAAAACACCCGAAGAATATTTTGATGAACTGAATAAAACACAAGATAAACATGAAAAATTTGAAGAATATACAAAAGAATTTGATAATATAATTATAGAAAAAGATGAAGCAACAGAATTAATAAATAAAGAAAATGAAGAAGTATTAAAAAAAGTTGAAGAAATAAAAGAAGATAAGAAAAAATTAGAAACAATAATTAATGATAATAAAGAAAAAGAAGAAAAGAAAGAAGAACCTAAAGAAATAATAAAAGAGATAAAAGAAGTAAAAAAAGTAATCCCTATAGATGAAAAAAATATTATTACTAAAAAAGATACTTTTAAATATAACAAAGATACTAAAGCAAAACTTGTAATATTAATTGATGATGTTAGTACAAAAGCACAAAAAGACAAGATTTTAAATATTGGCTACACAGTTAATATGGCGTTTTTACCACCAACAAAAACACACAAAGATTCTGCAAGTATAGCTCAAAATTTACCATTTTATATGATACATTTTCCTATGCAAGCATCGAGTGCATTTAAAGGTGAAGAAATAAATACTCTGAAAATTACAGACTCATATGAAACTATTGAAAAAAGAGTTAAACAACTTAGAGATTGGTATCCAAATGCAATTTATACAAATAATCATACAGGTTCAGTGTTTACTGAAAATGAAGAAGCTGTTGATAAATTATTTCGTGCACTAAAAAAATATAATTTTATATTTGTTGATAGTAGAACAAGTGCTAAATCAGTAATTAAAAAATATGCAAAAAAATATGATATGCCGTATATTGTAAGAAATACTTTTATAGATAATGATAGAGACTATAAATCTATTCAAACTCAATTAATAAAAGCTATTGAAATAGCAAAAAAACAAGGATATGCAATAGCAATTGGGCATCCTCATGATATCACACTAAAAGTTCTAAAAGAGTCAAAACATCTTCTTAAAGATGTTGAACCTATTTATATGAATAAACTTCCATATTTATAAAAAATCTGTTATAATAATTTATTTTATTATAATGGAGATTTATGATTTCAAAAATAAACTTTAAAATTGATGAGTTATCATCAATGAAAAAATACCCAAATGAACTTTTTTATATTGGAAATACTACCCTACTAAAGAAAAAAAAGATTTCTATAGTAGGAACTAGAAGACCAAATTCTTATACAAAAGAGTTTACCTACAAATTAGCGTCAAAACTATCAGATTCAGGAATCTGCATAGTTAGTGGTGCAGCTATGGGAGTAGATGCAATTGCACATCAAGGAGCAAAATCTACTAACACAATAGCAGTTGTAGCAAACGGCTTAGATATTAGATATCCTGCAATAAATAAAAACCTGATAATTGATATAGAAAGAAATGGATTGATTCTTTCAGCTTATAAAGAAAATGAAAAAGCAAGAAACTATACTTTTGTTCTAAGAAATGAAATAGTTGTATCTTTAGGAGATATATTAATTGTCACACAGGCTGATATAAATTCAGGAACATTAACTTCAATTCACTATGCCTTAAATATGGGTAAAAAAGTTTATACATTGCCTCATAGATTAAATGAAAGTTTAGGTACTCAAAATTTAGTTAAACAAAATTTAATCACTGTAATTTATGATATTGATGGGTTTATTGAAGAGATTACAGGAGTTAAAAATAATCCTACACAAGATGAAGTTTTAAGATTTTGTAAAAATAATCCAAGTTATGAAGAAGCTATGAATAAATTCCCTAATAAGATATTTGAATATGAACTAGAAGGAAAAATAAAAATAGAAAATGGAAAAGTTCAAGTAATTTAAATTAATTTTTTCTTTTTTGCATTTAACAAAATTATATATCCAATGATTCCTGAAAATAAAGAACCCAATAAAATAGCTAGTTTATCAGTATAAAAGAATATAGATGAATCAACATAAGCTAAAGAATCAATAAATAAACTCATAGTAAAGCCTACTCCTGTTAAAACTGCGACTCCATATAATTGAAGCCATGAAACATTTGTAGGAAGCTTTGTTAAATTTAATTTAACAGCAAGATATACAAAAGAAAATACTCCTAATTGCTTTCCTATAAATAGTCCTAAAAATATTCCCCATGAAACAGAATTATTCATTTGTTCTAAAGATATAAGTCTTAAATCAATTCCAGCATTTACAAAAGCAAACATTGGTAATATAAAATATGCCACCCAATTATGGATAAAATGCTCTAAAGTTCTAATAGGAGATATATGTTTTCTTTTTTCATTTACAACACTCAAAGGTATTGTAAAAGCGAGAATTATTCCTGTTAAAGTTGCATGAACTCCTGTTTTTAAAACGCAAATCCAAAGAATAAACCCAATTACTGCATAAATACTTAAATATGTAACTTTAAATCTATTTAATAGTATCAAAATAAAAATACATACTGTTCCAAAAACTAAAGATATAACAGATAATTCAGCAGTATAAAAAAATGCAATAATTAAAATTGCACCTAAATCATCAAATATTGCAAGTGCCATTAAAAATATTTTTAATGATGTTGGCACTCTTTTTCCAAGTAAAGATAAAATCCCAAGGGCAAAGGCTATATCTGTGGCGGTAGGAATTGCCCAACCCCTTAATGCAAAATCATCAGCACTATTAAAAGCTGCAAAAACTAAAGCAGGCACTACCATTCCACCAAGAGCACCAATTAAAGGAAGAGTTACATGTGAAAGTTTTGAAAGATGTCCTAGTATTAATTCTCTTTTTATCTCTAAGCCAATCATTAGAAAGAAAATTGCCATAAGCCCATCATTTACCCACAAAATTAAAGGTTTTGAAATTTCAAGAAAAGTTCCTACTCTAAACTCTATTTTTGTATGTAAAAATGTATTATAAAATTCTGAAAGAAAAGTATTACTAAATATTAATGCAATAATAGTAACAAAAATTAAGATGATGCCAGAAGAAGACTCTTTTTCTAGAAATTTTCCAACTAAAACTTTCATAATAATTATCCTTAAAGTTAATACATATATTTTAGTGTAGAAAGCTTTATTTATTTTTAAATATTAAACATAAGATAAAAAATGCACTTTTAAAAAAGATGGTATTTTAGAATCTATAGAAGATAAACACTCATTTTTTACTTAAAAAGGTAAAGTAAAAAATGGGGAATTTATAAAGTTTTAGTGTCTTAACTGATAAGTAATATCACCAGCACCAACACCTAAAAAAATACCTTCATCGTAACTTTTTATAATCTTTTCATCTTTTATTAAATCAACTCTACCTTCTGTTGTAGAGATTCTATCTGCAAAAATTGGATTATATGCTGCAAATTCTTTTTGGAAATCGATATCAATTTTTTTCTCACCTGGAATCGTCCAAATTGGTAAAATAATAAGTTCGTCACATCTTCTAAAACATTTTTTAAAACCTTCTAGATTATCACTAGTTCTACTATATTTATGTGGTTGCCAAAGAACTATTCTTTTATTTAGATTAGTAAGATTATCATATAACTCAATTGATTTCATAGTTGCTTCAATTTCTGTTGGATGATGAGCATAATCATCAATTACAACAAATTTATCATTTGCTTGAACAATATCAAATCTTTTTTTAATACCTTTATAGTTTAAAAGATTTTTTCTAATAGTTTCAACATCAAGTTCATTCAGTGCAGCAAGTATCGCTAATGAAGCATTTGAAGCCATATGAAAACCAAACCCCCAAACCTCAAATGTACCTAAATCTTTTAAATCAAATTTAGTACAAGGTTGATTATCTCTTAGGGTATAACAAAGATTTTTAATATCTTTAGATGGATATAGATAAGTTGCATCTTCGATTTTCAATTTTTTAATATCTTTATCTTCACCATTTACTACTTTTTTTGTAGCAAGTGAGATAAATCTTTCATATGACTCATAAAATTTATCATAATCATAGTGATAATATTCCATATGCTCAGGTTCAGCATTTGTAACAATTGCACAATAAGGATTAGAAAGTAAAAAAGATGCATCAGACTCATCAGCTTCGAAAGCTATTAAATCATTTACATATCTAAAGTTTGAACCAAAATCTTTTGAAATAGCTCCTATTAATGCGCTACTTTGAAGTATCGAAGCTAAGATAGCAGTTGTAGTTGATTTGCCGTGAGCTCCTGCAACACAATAGTTTTTCTTATCCCCTAAAATAATAGGAAGTGCTTCTTTTCTTGAAAGTGTTCTTATTTGTTTAAGTCTAGCTTCTATTAATTCAGGATTTTCATCTGTAACAGCGGCTGAGTATATAACTAAATCAAAATCATCTTTTATATTTGTTTCACTTTGTGGACAAAAAACTTTTATTCCTTCATCCTCTAAAGCTTTTGTAATTAAAGAGCTTTTCATATCAGAACCACTTACTTCATGCCCGTCAAAATTTAAAAATCTTGCTAAGGCAGAAAGACCAATTCCACCAATTCCTATAAAATGTACTTTCAATTAATTTCCTAATAAATGTTTTAAATTTTTATATTCAGTTTCTAAAATATCTTTATTTTCATCTAAAAACTCTTGATTATCAAAGTTAAAATTTGTAATAAAATATCCATATTTTTCATCATCAACATCAGCTTCTAAATCAACTCTTGTATCATAAAAATCATCAAGTCCTATTTTTGATGATAAAAATACAATTAAAATCTTTAAAGATTTTACTAAAGATTCGTCGTCAACGATATTTGCCAAAACAAAAATCAGATCTTTTGCCCCATCAAAATTATCATGGGACCATTTTTCAATAGCATGTTCATATAAAGCTCTTACGTATAATAAATTATCATCTTCAAGATTTAATTTTGCATGTTTACTTAAAATCTTTTCCACATTAGAAAATGATGTTTTTAAAATTTGCTCATATAATTTATTTACTTTTTCTTCATCTAAATCTAAAACTAACATAGAATCTAATGTTTCATACATTAATCCAATATCTTCAGCTTTCATAGAGTTAATTCTGGCTTCTTCTAAATATTTTAAAAAATCTGGGTTTGTTCTTGCTTCAAATAATGCTTCTTTATCCATCTATAAAATCCTTTAATCTTGTAAGTACATCTCTTGTTTTAATTTCATTTTCCACAAGAGCAATTCTAATATATCCTTTTCCTAAACCATTTCTTCCTAAAAAGCTTCCTGGTAATACTTTTACATTTTTTTCTTTATATAAGTTTCTTGTAAATTCAAGTTCATCTTCTACTTCAAGCCAAATATAAAAAGTTGCATCAGGAATTGGTGTACCTAAAATCTCGTTTGCTATTTCAAAATTCTTTTTGTAGATTTTTCTAAAACCAGCTACATGTTCTTGATCATTCCAAGCAACAGCTGCTGCTTCTTGTAGAGGAACAGGACTTGCACATCCTACATAAGTTCTATATTGTAAATACTCTTTTAAAATTTGCTCATCACCTGCTATGAAACCGCTTCGTAAACCTGGCGCACTACTTCTTTTTGATATAGAATTCATAACAAGAATATTTTTGAAGCTTTCATTTCCAACAAGAAGTGAAGCTTCTAAAAGTGAAGCTGGTTTTGTTTTCTCATCAAAATAAATTTCTGAATAACACTCATCATTTACTAAAATAAAATCATATTTTAAAGCTTTTTCTACCCAAGATCCAAGCTCTTCAATACTCATTGAAGCTGATGTTGGATTATTTGGAAAGTTTATTATTACTAAATCACATCTTTTTAAATCTTCATCACTAAGATTTGCTTTAAAGTTATTCTCTTTTGTTAAATCAATATGAATAACTTCTGCTCTTGCAGCAATAGCAGCTCCTTCATAGATTTGATAAAAAGGGTTTGTAAAAGCAATTACTGGATTTTTTTTATTAAATAAAGCAAATTGAGGGAAGTTAAATAAAACTTCTCTTGTTCCAAATGATGGAATAATTTGATTCATTTGCAAACTTACATTAAATCTTGTTTTTACAAAATTTATCATTGATTCTCTTAAAAATGGCTCACCAATTGTTGATGGATATTTTTTTAATAAAGAGCTTGTTTCTTTTAATTTATCTTGTATAAATTGAGGTGTTTCAAATTTTGGTTCACCTATTGTTAAAGCTGATAATTCATATTTTTCATTTGGAATTATATCTTGCAATAACTCAGTTAATCTTTCAAATGGATATTTTTCAAAATTCATTAATTTTTTCCTTTTATTCTTCAACTATTGGAATTAATAGTTGATTAAATTTATTCATATCAAATGCTATAAAATCACTATTTGTATATAAAAATTTAAAAGAGAATCTTTTTTTGAACATTTCATCTTTTAAAGGTAATATCTGTAGCATATTTCTTTGTTTTTTTAATTCTCTAATAGGATTTTCACCACTTGTTACAACTTCTAATTTTTCATTAAATATTTTTGCAAGATTTTCAAAATGATCTAAAAGAGTAGACTTTCCATCTTTTTCTCCAATAGGATCTAAATCAAATATTTTTGTTTTTACTTTTAATTGACTTGAAATATCAAATACAATTGGAGAAATTTGTTCATAAGAGTTTGTATCATTTAATACAATTACTGTTCTTTTAATTGATTTTAACTTCTCTTTACCAAATTTAAAAACTGGAATTTTCAATTCCATAACAGATTTAGTATTCTCTTTATTTTTAAACATTTCAGAAGTTAACATAATCATACCAATATTGTTTTTTCTTGAATCTTCTTTTATAATTTTTGCAAAACCCTTATTTGAATAATCAATAATTAAATTAATTGTTGGGAAATATTTTAATTCACTTTTTATAAAATCCATAATCTCAACAGTAGTTGGTCTTGTGATTCTAACTATTAATAAATTGTTTTTTAATTTCTGATTTAAATATTTAGCTTCTTCAATAGCTTTTCTTACACTATTTTCATCTTCGAAATATAAATCTAAATATAAATAAATATTACTTCCAAATGGCATAGGAAACTGCCCTTGTGTTTTTCCTATTACATTATAAACTTGCATTAAAACTTCAGGTTTTCCAATAACTAAAATAAGGTCATTTGGTTTTAAAACTAATGATGGTTTTATTGTAATCATTTTTTGGTTTCTATAAAGTCCAAATATTTTCCACTCTTTTTGCTCAATAGAACCTATATATCTATATGCATAAGAGCTTCCAAAAGGAACTCTAATTTCCATAATTTCACCTTGTTTTAATCCAATATTTTGAGCTAAAACAGGTACATTTGGAAGTTTCTCAACCATTCCATTAGCAAGAACTTCAATACCTCTATATATAGTTACTAAAGGGTCACTTGATTTCATTCCCCAATAATCCAAAATAGTCATCTGAAGATTTTTTGTATGTTCTCTAATATTTTTTATTACATTTAACATCTCGTCTTTAGAGTTAAGTGCAATTAAAACTTCAGTATGAATATTTTTATCTAAAACCATTGCTAGCTTTGATTTAGATGTTGGATCAAACTTATAAAATGTAAAATTTGAAGGTTTTTGTACAGGTAATATCACATCACTCATATAAATAACATCGTAACTATTGTCGCCCGTATTAGCTTCAATAATTCTTTGCATTAATTTCTTTGCAACAATACCATCTAGTATAATTAATATTTTTTTCATGGAAGGATTATATCTTTTTCGTACTAAATATTTGGTTCGAAGATATTATGATTTAAAAACAAATTTTAGAAAGTAATTTTATTCCTTTGGAATAGCAAAAATAAATTTTGCACCAATTGAAGTATTAATAACGGTTAATTTTCCACTCATATTTTTTTCAACAATCATTTTAGACATATAAAGCCCAATTCCAGTACCTTGATTCTTTTCTTTTGTTGTAAAATATGGTTCAAATATTTTTATTAGAATATTTGGATTTATACCACCTCCATTATCTTCTATTTCCAAAAAACCAAACTCTTCATTTTCATATATATTAATATTTACCTGTGGATTTTCTATTTCCTTCTGAACTAAAACATCTTTTGCATTTGCTAATACATTTAATATTGCTTGTGAAAATTCATTTGGAAAACCAAAAACTTTTTCTATATTGGCAAAGTTTTTATTTATCTTTATATAATGAAAAGCAAAACTTGCGCTTATTAACGAGATAGATTGGTTTGCCATTTCTTCAATAGAGAAATAGTTTTTTTCTTTATTTGGCTTAAAGAAGTTTCTAAAATCATCTATTGTTTTAGATAAATAATTTGAAGATTGAATAATAGTATCTAATTTTGCTACTTCACTTTCTTTAGTTGAAACACCAAACTCTTTTTCAAGTTTTATTCCACTTGCACATGTGGTAATCAAAGATAATGGCTGTCTCCATTGGTGAGCAATATTACCTATCATTTCACCTGTTGCTGCAAGTCTTGATTGTTGTATTAGAATACTTTCTTGTTGAATTCTTTTTTCTATCTCTTCTTTTATTTTTTTATCAAGAGATTTATTTAACTCTTCAAGTTCTGTTGTTTTTGTTTCTAATAATTTATTTGTATTATCTAAATCTTTTGTTCTTAATTCTACTCTTTCTTCAAGTTTTTCATGGGAAAGTTTTAACTGTATTTGTGTTTCATCAATTGCAGATATCATTGTATTAAAACCTTGAGCTAAAGCTCCTACTTCATCATCACTTTCATAATTTGATCTTAATTTTAAATTTCCTTTAGAAATATTACTTACAACATTATTTAATGAAACAATAGGATCTGAAATTGATTTTGAAAGAATATATGAGATAAATAAAGAAAATCCCAAGAGTATAATAAAAAATGTAAAAAAACCTAAATAAACAGTCTCTAATCTTTTATTATATTCATCAAGACTCATACTTAAATGAATCCATCCTAAATGTATTCCTGAAGAATATATAGGGAAAGTATGATGAAAAACTTGTGTATTTAAGATGGGTGATTTAAATAATAAAGAATTTTCAACATTTTTTTCTAAATCTTTATACTTTTGATCTATTTGAGGTTCAAATGACCAAGAATTTTTTTCAATAATTATATAATCATTGTTTTCTTTTGAAATAATTATATTTTCCAGCTTTTCATTTTTCTTTGAATAATCTATTAAAAATTCTACAATTGCTGAATTATCATTTAAAAGCAAGGCATCAGACAATGCAAATTCAATAAATCTATTTATATCTTTAGCTTCAACTTCTAAAGAATCTAAAAGCATTTTCTTTTGAGTAGAAATAGAATATATTATTAATGGAATACTAACAAATACAAACAGAACAAAAAGTAATCTAAATATTTTAGAGAATATTGTATTTTTAGTAAAAAACATTAATTATTCTTTCCCTTTTAAAAATCTATATTCAGAATAAAAATCTTCAAAATTTTTCAAGTCTTCAAATTCAACTCTTAAAGCTGAATCTAAATTTATCAACTTTAAAAATTCTTTAAAATCATCTTTAAAAGTTTTCTTATCTAATATTTCATTTATTAAAGTTATTAACTCTGGCGTTGCCTCTTTGTGAATTGTTGTAATTGCAGAGAAAAATATTTCTGGAGATTTTTCTACGACTTTTAATTTTTTTTCTAAAGATGGATTAAGTATTAACATATTTACATATGTTTCTTTTTCAATAACACAGAAATCTGCTTTATTAAAATATACATCTAACAATGCTGTTGATGATTTACTAGATTTTAATTGATTTCCTATTACTTTCTTATATGTGTTATTTAAATTTTTTAGTGTTAAATAATCTAACCAAGTTGAATAAGTATCATTAAAATCTGTATTCATAAACGTTTTATTTTTTATATCACTGATTGAATTAATTTTTGAGTTCGTATTTGCTATTAAAAATAATTGAGAGCTACTTGTTGTGCTAGTTTTATAAATAAATGGATTTTTAGATATCTTTTTTATTAAGTTTTTATTATCAAAATAAAACGCTGGGTAAAGCACAACTGCATTAATATTTTTTTTATCTTTAAAATCTTTTAATAACAATTCTTGATTATCATAAAAAATTGCATCAAATTCTTTCTCATATTCAATATTCATTTTATTAATCATATTAGAAGCTAATTTTCTTATACGATGTTCATCTCCAGCATAGTTTTCTGAAACTGTAATCCCAAAAACTAATTTTTCTTCAGCATTTGAAGATATGTTTAAAAATAGAAAAATAAAAACTAAAACATTTTTAAAAACTTTCATCTAATTTTTGTCCTATCAATTTATCAATTGTAGCTAATGAAAGCAAATAATCATGCACATTTTTTAAATAATCTGCTCTGATGTAAGCTTCTGTTAACTGGGATTGAACTAAATCTCTTGCTTCAACCATTTCATATTCGAAGCCTTTTAGATTTAATTCACTATTTTCAGCTGCTGTCGCAACTGCTTCTTTTAATATATTAATCTGCTCATATCCTAAAGTAGAAGTTAAAAACTCATTTTTTAGTTGTAAAGCAACTGCATTTTCTAGTAATATTTTTTGCTCATCCATTACATTTTTATTTAATTTCTTTTCTAAGACTGTATTTTTAGTTTTAAAGCCATCAAAAAGAGACATTTTAACTGCAATTCCTATATTCCAAGTATCTTGATTATCATCATTTAAATATCCATATTCATAAGAATTATAAGTTCGATTAACACTACCAAAAACTCCAACCTGAGGATAATAAGCAGATTGGGCTTCATTTATTTGCTCATCTTTTATTTTAACTGCTAGATTTACTTGATGAATATCTGGATTTAATGAATAAGCTTTTTCTATTATTTTTTGTAAAGAAAGATTTTGATTTAATATTTCTTTTTCTTCATAAGAAATTTCAACCTTATCATCCCAAGTTAAACCAACTAAATTTCCCATTGCATTTTTTAATAGTTCTCTATTTAATTCTAGTTTTGAAAGTGTTGATTGAAGTAAAGAAGTTGTTAATTTTGCATTTAAATAATCTGTTCTGTTTATTTTTAATGTTGTACTACTTTCTAAAAACTCTTTTGCTAAATCTGTACTAAATTTCATATTTTTATAAATCTTTTCTACTATTTTATGTAATTCATTAGTTAGTATGTATCCATAATAGTATCTTTTTACATCAAAAGTAACATCATTTTGACTTCTTATTATTACAACTTTCACTAATTCTTTATTTAGTTTAGCTTGATTAATAATAGCTTCAATTTTTCCACCTGTATAAAGTGGATAATTTAGTTCAAGTGAACCTTTAACTGTATCTCTACCATATGCAGTTGCATCTATATCAGCAGGAATTGTAGTTATTTGTTGTCCCGTAACATATGACAATGCACCAGCTAAATTTGCAGGTAAGGTAAATGTTCCTCTTTGTTGATATATTAAATCTTTTTTATCTCTATTTGCATATAAAACAGCATCTAAACTTGGGTAGTTTGCACTAAGAGCTTGTTGATATTGAGCCTCTGCAATTTCTAAATTTATCTTTGAAATTTATTTAAACCATTATTTTCTAAAGCTAAGGATATAGCCTCATCTAAACTTATTTTTACTTCTTTTGCAAAAATCGAAGAGATCATAAGAAATGAGATTAGTAGAATTTTTTTCATTAATTGCCTTGCTTAAAAATATTATTATATTATACACCAAAATTATTATTTTATAATTAAAATAGTATATAATTATTATAAAATTTTATTATTATTTAACTTTAGATATAATCAAAATATTTTAATTAAGGTTTATATATTTTATGCAATTCACAATAAACGCAACTTCAAACAAAGCTAGAGCATGTACTATAGTTACAGCTCATAGTACAATTCAAACTCCTGTTTTTATGCCAGTTGGTACTCAAGGAACTGTAAAAGCACTTGATGCTAACGATATGTTAGAACTAGGTGCTAAAATCATACTGGGAAATACTTACCACTTATATTTAAGACCAGGAAGTAAACTAGTTAAAAAATTTGGTGGACTTCATGGATTTTCAAAATTTCCAAACTCTTTTCTCACAGACTCAGGTGGGTTTCAAGCATTTTCTTTAAGTGATAATTCAAAACCTGATGAAAATGGAATTATGTTTAAATCACATCATGATGGTAGTAAACACTATTTTACACCAAAAAGTGTACTTGATACTCAATATGATTTGAACTCTGATATTATGATGATTTTAGATGATTTAGTTGCCTTACCAAATACTCAAGAAAGAATTTCAAAATCAATTGAAAGAACTACTAAATGGGCAAAAGAAGCAATTGAATATCATATGAGTCAAAAAGAAAAAGGAATTGGAGTAAATCAAAATATCTTTGCAATCATCCAAGGTGGAACAGATAAAGAGTTTAGAAAACAAAGCGCTGAACAACTTTGTGCACTTTCAGATTATGATGGTTTTGCAATTGGTGGATTAAGTGTTGGTGAACCAAATGCTGATATGTATGAAACTGTTGAATGGACTACACAATTTATGCCAAAAGATAAACCAAGATATCTAATGGGTGTTGGAACTCCTGAGGATTTAATTGAAAACATCGAAAGAGGTGTTGATATGTTTGATTGTGTAATGCCTACTAGAAATGCTAGAAATGGAACTTTATTTACTACTTTTGGAAGATTAAATATCAAAAAAGCTGAGTATAAAGACGATGTTACTCCAATTGATGAAGCCTGTGATTGTTATACTTGTAAAAACTTTTCAAAAGCATATTTAAATCATCTTTATAGAGCAAAAGAGATAACATATTTTAGACTTGGTTCAATTCATAATATTCACTACTATTTATCACTTATGAAAGAAGCAAGAGAGGCTATTTTAGCCGATAATTGGATTGAATTTAAAAAAGAGTTTTATGCGAAAAGAAGCAAATAAACTCTTTTTAGCTAAAATAAAAAATATTAAAAATTAAGGAAAATTATGACTGTTGATGATAACTTAATAGCAAAACTATCTAAACTATCTAGTTTAGAAATTGATGATTCAAAAAAAGAGAAATTAAAAGCAGAGTTAGGTGATATTATAAACTTTGTTGAAAATTTAAATGAAATCGATGTTTCAGGAATTGAAGCAACATTTAGTACAATTGAAGGTGGAACTCCATTAAGAGAAGATGTTGCAGTTCAAGATTTAGAACTATCAAATCATATTTTAAAACATGCACCAAAAAGTGAAGATGGATATTTCGTAGTTCCAAAAATTATTGAATAGGAAAGTAAATGATTACAGTTTATGGAATAAAAACTTGTGGAAGTGTTAGAAACGCTTTGAAATTTTTCAAAGACAATAATATAGAAGTTGAATTTTTTGATTTTAAAAAGGAAACTCCATCTAGTGACAAAATAAAAACTTGGACACAAAAGTCTGATATAAATATACTTTTTAATTCAAAAGGTACAAAATATAAAACATTAAATCTAAAAGAATTAAACTTAGATGAAAATGGAAAATTTGAATGGTTATGTAAAGAACCTATGCTTTTCAAAAGACCTGTTATTGAGTTTGATAACAAAGTTCTTGTAGCTTGGGATGAAGATATTTATAAAAAAACTTTTTTATAGAGTAGGAAATTTCTACTCTATTTTTTAGTCTATTTTTCTAAAATAAATCGCTTCTAGCTTCTTTTAAAGTATCAGCTATCATAAATGACAATTCTAATGCTTGATCAGCATTCATTCTAGGGTCACATTGTGTATGATATCTAGAAGCTAATCCTTCTTGAGTAACAGCAGAACTTGCACTTCCTGTACATTCAGTTACGTTTTGTCCTGTCATTTCTAAGTGAATTCCACCTGCGTATGTACCTTCTGCTTTATGGATTTGGAAAAACTGTTTTACTTCAGATAATATTGCTTCAAAATCTCTTGTTTTATAACCATTATCAGCTTTAATTGTATTTCCATGCATTGGGTCACAAGACCATAATACATTTTTACCTTCAGCTTTTACTTTTTTCAATAGTTTAGGTAGATAATCACCTACTTTATTTGCACCCATTCTAACAATTAGATTTAATCTTCCTGCTTCATTATCAGGATTTAAAGTATCTATTAATTGAATTAGTTCATCTTCTCTCATAGTTGGACCAACTTTACAACCAATAGGATTTTTAATACCTCTGAAATATTCAATATGAGCATCTCTTAAATCTCTTGTTCTATCCCCTATCCATAACATATGAGCAGCACAGTTAAACCAGTCACCTGTAATTGAATCTCTTCTTGTAAGTGCTTGCTCATAGTTTAATAATAATGCTTCATGAGAAGTAAATAGTGTTGTTTGATTGATTTGAGGAGTTGATTCACTTGTAATTCCACATGCTTTCATAAACTTCAATGTTTTTGAAATTTCATCTGCTAACTCTTCATATTTAGCACCTAAATAATTATCTTTAACAAAGTCTAAATTCCATAAATGAACTTGATTTAAATCAGCCATTCCACCTCTTGAGAATGCTCTTAAAAGGTTCATTGTTGCTGCACTTTGGTTATATGCTTTTAAAAGTTTTTTAGCTTTTGGATTTCTTGCTTTTTCTGTAAACTCAATATCATTTACAATATCACCTCTATAAGATGGTAATGAAATTCCATCTATTTCTTCAAAATCAGAAGATCTAGGTTTTGCAAACTGCCCTGCAACTCGCCCTACTTTTACAACTGGACAACCACCTGAAAAAGTTAAAACAACAGCCATTTGCATCATTACTTTAAATAAATCTTTTATATTTGCCGCATTAAATGATGAAAATGATTCTGCACAATCTCCCCCTTGAAGTAAAAAAGCTTTCCCATTTACTACATCAGCTAACTGTTTTTTTAAATTTAGCGCTTCACCTGCAAAAATTAAAGGTGGATAAGAAGCTAATTCACTTTCTACTTTTTTTAGTTTTTCTAAATCAGTATAAGTAGGTTGTTGCTTTATAGGGAAATCTCTCCAAGAGCTTGGATTCCAATTATTCATTTAATCTGCCTTTTGTTTTTAATTAATTGAATAAATTTTATCTAAATAATTCTTAAGTTGTTGAGTTTGTTTTGTTATTAGTTTGTAATAGTAGTTTTTGGTATAGTTATTTAAGTAGCTAAAAATAGCTACTTAAATATATTAGTTAATTAGTTTTGAAAGTAAATCTCTAAAAGAAACTTTAAAAGAGTCTAGTCCATCTACTAAAAGTTTGTCATAAATTGCTTGCATTTTAATACCTTTTTGTTTTAAAGTATCAAAATATTTATCACAATCTACTTCACTCATAATAGCAGTTGGCTCTTTTGAACCATCAGTTAACCAATCCTCAATAGTAGCAAGAGGTGCTGTATTTACAGAGTTTGGAAAAATTAAATTATCTACATAATATGTAGGACTTAACTCATTTCCTTTAACACCCGTACTTGCAAATAATGTTCTAATATTTGGATTTTTAAACTTATTTACTTCGTGATAACATTTTGTTGCATTAACAATTCCAAGCTTTGAAGTTTGAAGTCCTTTTAATGCAAAATCACCATCAGCTAATCTATCTAATCTTGAAACAAAAACAGAAATAACTGCTTTTATATCTTTATTTGAATCTTTAATTCCTTCATCTAAAGCTTGTGCACATTTAATAGCTTGAGCTGGTGAAAAAATCAAAGTTGCATTTACATTAATTCCTCTTGATGTTAATTCTCTCATAGCAATATATCCAGCTTCAGTTGCAGGAACTTTTATCATTACATTTTCAGCATTAATTTGAGAATAAAGTCTAACACCTTCTTCAATAGTTCCTGCTGCATCATCACATAATAATGGGTCAACTTCAATAGAAATAAATCCATCATCAGAATCGTTTTTATGTAATTTATCAAGTAGAAAAGCAGCTCTTTTAATATCTGTTAATGCTAATTCTTCATAAATTGTTTTTGCATTATTTGCTTGTAACATATCAAGTTGTTGTTTATAAGCAACAGAGTTTGAAATTGATGATTCAAAAATCGCAGGATTTGATGTTGCACCTTGAATAATTTGTTTTTTGATAATCTCTTTAAATCTATTTTCTAAAAAATCTCTTTCAATAAAATCACACCATAA
Organism: Arcobacter acticola; assembly: GCF_013177675.1. Lineage (NCBI taxonomy): Bacteria > Pseudomonadati > Campylobacterota > Epsilonproteobacteria > Campylobacterales > Arcobacteraceae > Arcobacter > Arcobacter acticola. The sequence continues at coordinate 387,530 of NZ_CP042652.1, read as the reverse complement.
AGAGTAGTTAATTTCTTCTTTTAAACTCATTTTTATTCCTTTAAAATGTCCTTTTAAAATGGACCTATATTTCTAACTTCTTTTTAATTAAAAGAAGCAAACGACAAAATCTTTACAAAGAAGCCTATTTTATATAATCTAAAATTTTTCTTAAATCTTTTGTATCAATAACAACATTTGCTTCTTTTTTAAGAATTTCTCTTGCGCAAAAAGCAATTCTAGTATCAGCATGTGCGAACATTGATAAATCATTTGCTCCATCGCCACAAACTAATGTATCAGCCCTTGTTATTCCCATTAAAGATTGAATTCTTTGAAGCATATCACCTTTTGAATATCCAAACATCATATCTCCACCAATTAGACCTGTTAGTTTTCCATCTTTTTCATGTAATACATTTGAAAAATCTGCATCAAGACCTAATCTTTTAGCAGCAGGACCTGTACCTAATCTAAATCCACCTGAAAAACATACTACTTTATATCCCATTTTTTGAAGCGCAGGAACTAATTCTTCTGCCCCTGGCATTAAAGGTAAATTAGCACAAATATCCACAACTTTATTATATTCCATACCTTTTAAAAGAGCAACTCTTGTAGTTAAAGATTCAAAAAAATCTAATCTCCCACTCATTGCTTCTTCAGTAATCTTTGCAACCTCTTCTCCAATACCTAATTCATCAGCAAGAAAATCAATAGTCTCACCATCCATAAGTGTTGAATCAAAATCAAAAACAGCTAATTTCATTAATTTTCCCTAGTTTTAGTCTTTTAAAGGTATAATATTAGCTAAATTTAACTAAATATACTAAAAGGAATGTTTTTCACTATGTTTGAAACACTAATACAAAAACTTCAAGAAGATAGATTTTTAACACTTGAAACAACACCTCAACACGAACCATCTATGCATAATATTATAGAAAGAATTAAAAAATTTAAATTGCAAGATAGAGTTGATGGTTTTTCATGCACAGATAATCCTCTTGCTAAACTAAAATATAATGCCCTTTTTGCCTCACTTAAATTACAAATGGAATTTAAAAAACCAGTAATTGCAACAATGAGTATGAGAGATAGAAATAAAATTGCTTTACAATCTGATTTAATGGGTGCAAATGATTTTGATGTTAGAGCTATTTTAGCCCTAACAGGAGATCCTGCAAAAATGAGTGATCAGCCACACTCAAAAGGTGTATTTGAATCAAATTCATTAATGCTTTTAAAAATAATAAAATCATTTAACTATGGAATGGATTATTCAGGACATCCTTTTAAAATTGAACCAAAGCAAATATTTCCCTTTGCCGTAGTAAATTCTTATGCTAAAAACTTTTCAAGTTTAGAAAGAAAAATGCACCAAAAAATACAAAATGGTGCTTTAGGAATAATTTCTCAACCTGTATTTGATATAGAAAATGCAAAAAAACTTTTGGAATCATTCAATATAGCTAAAGATGGAGTTGAAGGTGATAAGAAAAAAGCTCAATTAATTTTTGGATTATTTCCAGTTACAAAACTTAGAACTGCTCTATTTTTATCAGCACAAGTTCCAGGTATTCATGTACCTCAATTTTGGATTGATGCTTTAGAATCTGCTCATAGTATCTCAGAAGAAGAAGAGTACAAAGTTGGAATGAAACTAAGTTCTGATTTATTTAAAGAAATAAATAAACTTCATCCGAAAATTCACCTAATGACTGCAAATAGATTTGATGTGGCAAATGAGATTATTTCTTGAAATTAGCTTGTATTGATGTTGGTCTTAAAAGAATAGGTTTAGCTATTTGTTTAGCTTCAAATATAGTAACTCCACAAAGTGCAATTTTGAGAAAAAATAGAGACCAAGCAGCACGAGATATAAATACTTTTTTAAAAGAGTGGGAAATCGAAAAACTAATAGTAGGTTTTCCAAGTGCAAATGAAGAAATGCAAAGAAGAATTCAACACTTTGTCTCTTTACTTAATCTTACTATTCCTTATGAATTCTGCGAAGAGAATATGAGTTCTATTGAAGCAGAAGATATGATAAAAGGTGAGATTAAATATAAAAGAGATGGAAGAGTTGACTCTCTTGCTGCTAAAATCATATTAGAAAGATTTTTAGCTAAGAAATAAAGGCTAAAGAAAAGCTTAGAGAATAAACTTTATTTCTTTAAACTATTTACCACAACAGCTATTACAAATCCTGCATCATGAGTAATTGAAAGGTGTGAATCTTTTATATTAAAAGCTTTACGAACTCTTTTTTTATACTTTATCAATGGAGCCCCAAGTTCACTTTTTGATATTTTAATATCATGGAAACCGCAAGCTGCTCCTATTCCCGTACCAATAGCTTTTGAAGCAGCTTCTTTAGCTGCCCAAAATCCAGCAGCAGTTTCAGGCTTTTTTACAAGCTCTATTTCTTTTGGATTTAAAAACTTTTCATAAGCTCTTATTCCAAACTTTTCATACATTCTTTTAATTCTATCAACCGATGTTATATCTATGCCTATCATTTAAACCTATCTTTTGTATAATGTCCCATATGAAACTATTTATTAAAAAAATATTATACCTTATCATCATGTTATTTATTATTAGCCTTATTTCTTTTATAGCAATAAATGCTGCTCCTAACTCATTTTTCGCAAGTGGTGAATTAAATCCAAATATAACTCCTGAATCAATAGCACAATTAAAAGCTATTTATGGTTTAGATAAGCCTTTATATGTTCAGTTTTTTTCTTGGCTTTATTCTATAATTCAACTTGATTTTGGAATATCTTTTTCAAGTGGAGAAATGGTTAAAAATGAAATATTAACTAGAATTCCAATTACTCTTATTATAAACATACTTTCTATGGTATTGATATTTATAATATCACTATATTTTGGAATCAAATCTGCTTTAAATAAAAACAGTTTTTTTGATAGATTTACAGGACAGTTATCACTTCTTAGTTTTTCAATGCCTTCATTTTATTTAGCACTTTTATTGGTTCTAGTTTTTTCTATAAATTTTGAAATTCTTCCAATTGCAGGATTACATAGTGTTCCTGATGATGGAAGTTTTGCTTATTATTTAGATTATGCTTGGCATTTAGTTTTACCTATATTTATTATCGTTTTTGGTGGTATTGGAAGTTTAATTTTATATATTAGAAGCTTAACTATTGAAATACTTAAATCTGATTATATATTTTTCGCCCAAGCTAGAGGTTTAAGTCAAAAACAGATTTTAAGATACTATATTTTACCTAACTTATATCCTCCAGTTATTACTTTACTTGGACTTTCACTTCCAGGAATTATTGGGGGATCAGTTATTCTTGAGACAATATTTTCAATAGATGGAATGGGATTGTTGTTTTATCAAAGTGCTTTGGCACATGATTATCCAGTTATTATGGGAATTTTGATAATTGGTGCCTTTTTGACACTAATTGGTAATATGATTGCAGATCTAGTTTTATTAAAATTAAATCCAAATTATGAAGAAAAATAAATTTTATATATTTAAAATAAGGAAAAAAGTTGCAAGTTTTAAAAACCATTGAAGAGTTACAAGAAATAAGAAAAAGTATAAACGGTTCAGTTGGTTTTGTTCCAACAATGGGAGCACTTCACAACGGTCATATTTCACTTATAAAAAAAGCAAGAGAAGAAAATGACATAGTTATTGTTTCTATTTTTGTAAATCCTACTCAATTTTTACCAACAGAAGATTTAGATGCATATCCTAGAAAAGATGAAGCGGATAAGAGAATTTGTCAAATGTGCAAAGTTGATTATGTTTTTATGCCTGAAATTTCTACTATGTATTCACAGGAAGAAGTTTTAGTAAAAGCTCCTAATAAAAGTTATATTTTAGAAGGAAAAACAAGACCTGGACACTTTGATGGAGTTTTAAGGGTTGTATTAAAACTATTTAATTTAGTTCAACCAACAAATGCATACTTTGGTAAAAAAGATGCTCAACAGCTTTCACTTATTACTCAAATGGTGAAGGATTTCTTTATGCCAATAAATATAATTCCATGTGAAATCATAAGAGAAGATGATGGCTTAGCACTAAGCTCTAGAAATATTTATTTAGACTCTACTCAAAGACATGAAGCACTTTTAATCTCTAAATCACTTTATATGGCAGGTTCACTTATTTCAAAGGGTGAAAGAGATGTGCAAAAAGTAAAAGATAAAATCTATGAAATAATGCAAACATTAGAAGTAGAATATGTGGCAATTGTTAATAGAGAATTTGATGAAATAACAGTAATTGAGCCAAAAAATACAATAATACTTGTGGTTGCTAGATTTGGAAACACTAGATTACTTGATAATATTTGGCTTTAACATTTTGTTTTAAAAAGAGTTTATGATAAAATTGCAAAAAAAATAAAATAAAAAGAATAATAATATGAAATTTTCAACACAAAATCCTAAAAAATCTCTACACTTAGTAAGTCTTGGTTGTACAAAAAACCTTGTTGACTCAGAGATTATGTTAGGTAAATTAAAAGATTATACAATGACAGATGATGCAGCAAGTGCTGATGTTATTATTGTAAATACATGTGGGTTTATTGATAGTGCAAAACAAGAGAGTTTAAATACTATTTTAAATCTTCACGATGAAAGAAAAAAAGAATCAGTTTTAGTAATGGCTGGATGTTTAAGTGAAAGATATCAAGGTGAACTTCAAAAAGAGTTACCAGAAATTGATGTATTCACAGGAGTTGGAGACTATGATAAAATAGATTTACTTGTAAATGAGAAAAGAAGTGCTTTTACAAATGAAGTATTTTTAGCTTCTGACACAAATGAAAGGGTAATTACAGGATCTTCATATCATGCTTATGTGAAACTTAGTGAAGGATGTAATCAAACTTGTTCATTTTGTGCAATTCCTTCATTTAAAGGAAAACTTCACTCAAGAACTCTTGAATCACTTGTAAAAGAGGTTAAATCACTTGTAGCTCGTGGTTATATTGATTTTTCTTTTGTATCACAGGATTCATCTTCATTTTTAAGAGATTTAGGACATAAAGATGGATTAGAGCAGTTAATTTCTGAAGTTGAAAAAATTGAAGGAATAAAAACAGCTAGAATTTTATACCTTTACCCATCAACTACAACTTTATCTTTAATTGATAAAATTGCAGATTCATCTGTATTTGTAAACTACTTTGATATGCCATTACAACATATCACTCCTTCTATGCTTAAAATCATGAAAAGAGGAAAAGGTGTTGAAAAACTAAATGAGCTTATGAATCATATGAGAACTAAACCAAACTCTTTTGTAAGAACAACATTTATTGCTGGACACCCAGGTGAAACACTTGAAGATCATGAAGCACTTTGTAAATATATCGAAGAGTTTAAATTTGATAGAGCAAATGTATTTTCTTATTCAACTGAAGAAGGAACAGCAGCTGCTGCTTCAAAAGAATTAATTGAGCAAGAAATAATAGATGAAAGAGCTGAAGTTATTGGAGATATAATTGCACAAACTACTCAAGAGTCTTTAGAAGCAGAAGTTGGACAAGTTTTTGATGTGTACATTGATGGTGAAAGCGATGAACATGAATATTTATTAAGTGCTAGAAAAGTATTATGGGCACCTGATATTGATGGTGAAATATATATCAATGATAATGAATTAGCTGAAGGTGAGCAAATTAAATTTGGACAAATGTATACAGTAAGAGTTACTGAATTAGCAGGCGATAAACTACTAGCAACTATTATTAAATAATATGAACTTAGATTTTAGTGCAATTAAGAATCAAAAAAACCTGCTAGCATTTTCAGCAGGCATTGATTCTTCTGCACTTTTTTTTTTACTAATTGAAAAAGACATTCCCTTTGATATTGCCATTGTTAATTATAATCTAAGAGCTCAAAGTAACGATGAAGTTTCTTATGCAAAAGAGCTAGCAAAAAAATATAATAAAGAGATTTTTATATTTGATACAATCATTGAAAACAGCTCTAATTTTGAGAAAAAAGCTAGGGATATAAGATATACTTTTTTTGAAGAGATTATAAATAAGCACTCTTATGAAACTCTAATTACTGCACACCAATTAAACGACAAATTAGAGTGGTTTATGATGCAATTAAGTAAAGGTGCAGGATTAATTGAACTTATTGGATTTAATGAGTTTGAACACAAAGAAAACTATCAGATTTATAAACCTCTATTAAATATTACAAAAGATGAGTTAATAATTTATCTACAAAAAAATAGTTACAAGTATTTTATTGATGAATCAAATTTTGATGAAAAATATAAAAGAAATTTCTTTAGACATAACTTTTCAAATAAATTTCTAGAAGAGTTTAGCCCGGGAATCAAAAAATCTTTTGAATATTTACAAAATGATTTAAACTCTATGAATATACAAAATGAAGCAATGAAAAAGATAGATGAATTAGAAATATTTTTAAATCAAAATGATGATAATTTAAATATTAGAACAATTGATTTATCTTTAAAGAAAAGAGGATTTCTTCTAAGTAGTGCCCAAAGAAATGAGATAATAAAACAAAAAGAGCTTACAATTTCTCATAAAATAAATATATCTATTTGTGAAAAATATATTTGGATTGCGCCCCTAAATAAAAGTATAATGGATAAAAAATTTAAAGATACGTGTAGAATAAATAATATTCCAAAAAATATAAGAGCCTATATTTCTTATAAAAAAATAAACCCTAAAGAATTAATGCTTTAAAAACCTTTTCATCTTTTGGGTGTTTATCAACTCTATTCGAGTTTCTTCTTTATGCTTTTTTAAAAAGTTAATATTTCTAAAAAATAGCTCTTCTAGTTTTTTTAATTCTTCAAATTCTAACTGAAAATCTTCTATTGTATCTTCTGATAAATAATCGTTATACCATTTTACTAAAGCATCAGCTTTTGCAAAAGAATCTAAAGAATCAATATATACTAATTCATTTAATGCTTTTAAAGACCTGTTTCTTCTTTCCATGCGTCAATTAGTCCTTGAGTAACTTTTATAACTTGATTAACTGAATTGATATTATCATCAATTCCAGCACTAAATAGTGTTTCTATTTGATATAAATATAAACCATCTAAATAATAAGCAACTTCTCCACCATCAAAATCTAATACATTTCTTAGTTCGTCAAAAATTGCTATAGTTTTATTAATATAAGTAAATTTTAATTCGATATTTCCATCTTGCATTGAGTTTTTTACAAAAGAAAGATATTTGATTGCACCCTCATAAAGTTTTAATACTAAAACATAAGGATCATCTGAAATTGCGTTTTGTTGATTATAAGCTTCTATTCCCATATACTAACTCCATATTAATTATTTTAACATAAAAGTATATTATAGATTCCCTTAAAGGTGGAAAAAATGGGAATAAATAACTTTTATTTTTCATCCATTTAGAATAAATAAATTAGAATGGCCAAATTTTTCTAATTAGTTTTAATCCCCATGGAGTTTCTAATATTTCAGATTCCGTTCCATCTTTGTCATATAGTAATTTTAAGTCTGCTATTTGAGAAGAGTTTATAGAATTATCAGATGTAATATCATAAGGTCTGATTACTCCACTTACAATTATCTCTTGCTTTTGTCCCTCAACAAGCATCTCTTTTCTACCTTTTATGTAGTAGTTACCATTTTCATAAGTTTCTTCAATTATTGCAGAAACTGTAGTTTCAAAAGTTTCATCCAATGAAGTTTTTACAGAACCTTTATCAGAGCTATCACTATTTGTTGAGAAACCAACACCAAGAGTTGAATTTACTTTATTAGCAACACTACTTAATCCATTTGTTCCTGTAGAAGCAAGAAGTCCACCACCTAAGCTATTATCTCTTGTACTTGATAATTCTCTTTTGTTAGTACTTTTTGATGTTAAATCTTCACTAATAACTATTTGGATAATATCTCCAACCTGCAAGTCTTTTTTATCTGCAAATAAAGAAGTCCCTCTTTGTGAATATAATGAACCTTTATTTTTTATGGGTTCAGGTGGCTTTTTAGGAATTTGAACGTCTGGTTTATTAAAATCAAGTTCTGGTTCTGATGTAACTGCGCAACCTAAAAAAATAAAGGGTAAAAGAATAAGAATAAAATTACTATTTCGCATTTAATTTACTTTTTAATATAAAATCAATATCTACTGCAATAATGATTTCGTTTAGTGTTTTTTTAACGAAAGCCATTACACCATATCTAACCATTAATGCATCTAAATTTGTATCAAGTTCACAAACTAATACAACTTTATTTTCAATAATTTTTACATGTTTAATATTTTCTTGTCCAACCAAATCAACAGCCTTTTCAATTTCAACTAAGATAGCTTTTTCAATCTCTTTTTTATTGTTTTCTTGCTTATCTTCTTCTATTTTTAATGCTTGTTTTGCTTCTAATTCTTTTTGTTGTTGTTCTTCAAAAGCCTTACTTGTATAATAATAGTAGCCACCAAACATACAAACTAAAACAAATAAAGAGAAGAACTTTATTAGTTTTTGTTTTTTATTTCTTTTAACAGCTACTATCATAATTTTATTTTATTACAAAAGTTGTAAATAAAATTGCATTTACATTATTTCTTTTAACTTCTGTATTTGAAGCTGTAACCTCATTTATTACATTGTTGATATCTTGCATTAATTCATCTTTTAAAAGATTTTTTCCACCAACTGTTAATAACTCTTCTGAACCTCTTGCACTAATTTGAGAAATTACAACATCAATAATTTCAGCTTTATAATTTTCAACGATTGCAACAATTGTTGGTTCTGTACTTTTAATAGAAAAAGACAATTTCATTAATTTTTCTTTTCCTCTTGAATCAGTTAAGTTTAATGAGCCGCTTGCAAATTCCACCATCATAAACTAGTGAATTTGTAAACCTACTAAACTTATCAAGCAGATCTTTTAAACTTTTAATCATTTTACCGCTTTATGGGTCAATTTTAGATAAAAAACTATTATTGGGTGCGTGCTTGATGGTTGAGTTTTAAAAATGGCTAATTTTTAGTGTTTTTAGCTAAAAGTTATGTTACCATTTTCAAACTCTGATGAATACAAACTGATAAAATACCAAATGCTAAAACAGAAGCTACTTTTGTAGCTCCTTTATAATAAATATTACTGCATCCAAAGTCTTCTTTGAGGTATTTATTTACACGCTCAACCATACTTCTTTGGTTATAGTGATGGGTATCTAAACTTTGAGTAAGGTTTAGAATTTCAAATTTCTTTTTTTCATCTTTTATAAGTTGAATTTTTCCTTTTAACTCTTTGGAGTTCTTCGGATTGATATCAATAAGCGGTCTATGATTTAGTTTTTTGGAAAAATCTCTGATAATATTGCTGTCGTATCCTGCATCTTGTAAGTCATAAAGATATGATACTTTTTTGCTTGTCTCGTTTATAAGAGGAAGTGCTACTGAGCTATCATGAACATTTGCCCCTGAATAAATAGCAGTAATAGGGATATCTCCATCTACTACACTGATATGGAGTTTCCCTCCTATCCATGTTTCAAAGTTGCCTTTGGAATTCTGTTTTCTTCCAACTCCACACTGCGTTGATACCAAAGATAGCATCTGCTTTGTGGTTTTCATATCTTCTTGTTGCTGCAAGATACTGGGTGTTTTAGGCTCTCTTGTTTCACCTTTTTTAGGTCGTCCTCTTCTTTTTGGTTTAAACTTTTCTTTTTCAACTTTTACAGGTTTTTCTCTCAGTGGTATTTTTGTTGCATCACTTGCATTATAAAAAAAGAGTGTATCCCTTAGATACTCCTTCACAAACTGCTCATGCGTCTTTTGTGCAATTTTAAGAGCACTTAACTCTTTAAATACTCTACTAAATTTAGACTCACTTGGAATATCGTTTTTATATCTCCACCCACACAAGATCCTCAGCGTTCTATCACTATGAAGTCTATCGATAAGGTCTCTGGTTGTTTGGATATTGTAAACACTCTTTGCAATAAATGCTCGTGCAATCTCTTCTCTATGCTTTGGAGTGTTTGTAATAGATACGACAGTGATATTTTTTTCAATCGCAGCAAAGTCTAATATCTTAATAAGCTTTTGCTCTTTATTTGACAACTCTTCTAATTGAAGCTCTCTTTTCAAAGAAGGAAAAAGTGAATTTTCAAGATTTAAAACCTTAGTCCACATTTTAGATAGACTTGAAGATATTTTTGGTAGAATAATTTCCATAAGTTGAATCGCTCTTCTGTTAAATTTTTGTAGTAAAAAATTATAACTTATCTGAAGTTTGATTCAACTTTTTAAAATTTAAATCAGCTTAAATTACGGGTTGTTTTTTATAATCTGCAAGTGGCTCTTAATACTAAGTCATTAATATCAGCTTTAAATGAAGCACCCTGATCACTTGCTTCTTCTTTTGCAACTTCTTGAGTTGTTGCTTGATTATTTCCAGAAAGGATTCCTTGTGAATATAAGAAGTATCCTCCACCAACAACTGCTAATAACAGAATAACAACTAAAGCGATTAAAACAATCATTAATCCTTTTCCGCCACCTGAGCTTTTTGCTTCTTGGTTATTTTCTTCTGCCATTTTTAGTCCTTCTTCTCTTTGTTTATATTAAAATTTTCTAACATCTGCGTAAGTATTGAGGCATTTGGTACACTTAAAAATTTCATTATTTGTGTAACATTACTCTCTTTTAATTTTAAAATTATATCAAAAACATCATCAATTTTGCCTTCACCTATCATTTGATTAAAAATATCTGCTGCAATTTTTGGTTTCATTTGATTATAAATTTTTGATGTTTTACTCTCTACTGCTAATTTAATATCTTGCAATATTTCTAAATTTTTATCATGTAGATCTTTTATTTCATTCTTTTCTTTTTCTATTTGAGAAAGTATTCCTTCTAACTCTTTTTTTCTTTCTTGATATTCTTGTTCTTTATCTTTATAAAAATCGTTTAATTCTTTTTTTAATTCTAAAACTTCAAATTTTTGTCTAGTTAAACTACTACTTGTTTCTTCACTTGCATTTAAAAAAACTGATATTAAAATCAAAATACATAATTTATTAATCAAAAGTTTGTCCTTTCATTTATATATTTACTTTGCATATATTCTGTTGAAGCTTCTTCTTCAGCTAATAATATCTTTTTTATTGCTTCTTTTCTTTCTTCTTCTAAAATATAAGCAAATTGTTCTGTTTCTTTTTGCAATTCTATTATCTCTTTTATTACTTTTTCAATTTCTAAATTTAAACCTTTTTTTTCATTGTTTAACTTTAATATGTGAGATCTCATAGTGTTTTTATGTATAGTTAAAATCATAAAATCTGATATTGCACCATGTTTTTGAACAGATGCTGTATCTATTTGATTTTTTGTCAAAGCAACTTCTATATCTATCTTTTCAATTCTAGATTCTAATTGTGCTTTTTCCATTAATTTTAAATCTGTTTGATTTTTCTTTAAATTATGTAACTTTTCTATCAAATTAATTACCAAAAACCAATATTATATTCCATAAATCTTTTGTATATGCCTCTATATTATCACCAATCCATGGTAAAGAAATTAAAATAAATCCAGAAACAAAAATCATTTTAGGAACAAAAGATAAAGATGCATCACTTACTTGAGTTACTGCTTGAAATATAGAAATTATAAGTCCAATTACCATACTAACAAGTAAAGAAGGAAGACCTAATATTAATATAATTTTAACTGTATTTTCAGCAATTGCAATTAAATCCATTTTTAGTCTTTAATTTTAATTGTTATCTCTAAAGTTTTATTGTTTAATAATTTAGAAATTAATTGAGCTAGCTCATCTGCATTTGATGAATTTGTAATATTTATAGAATTAGCATTTTTTTCAAGCAGATTTTTTGTATCAATTCCTTCATCTTTTTTTTCTTTTTTAGTAGCTGTACAATTTAAAGCATCTAATAAATCCTCTTCTTTAAGAGAATCTAATTCAAAAAACTTATCATCCTTCATGCTCCATTCTCCTTGCAAAGATTTATCAAAATTTTCTTCTTTTTTATTTTCTTTTTCGTCTTTTTCTTGAATATCTACTTTTTTTTCTTTAAAAACATCTTCTAAAAAATCTAAATCATCAAACATTTTATCATCTTCACTCAAATGTCCTTCTTCAGGTTCTTCATCCCCATGAAAATCATCTTCAATATTTTTATCATCGTAATCTAATGATATATTACTTAATCCAAAATTATCATTAAAATTCATTATATCATCTAATTCTTCTTTTGATATATTCAATGATTCATCAATATTGTCAAAGGCATCTTTTGGAATACCTAAATCAACATCCGATGGCATATCAAAAATATCATCTAAATTCTCTTCTTCTTGACTAATATTTTTTTCTTCAATATCGACTTCTTCTTTAGCAAGTAATTGAGATAACTCTTCATCAAGTTCAATACTCTCTTTTTCATAAGCTTCATCAACAATATTTTCAATAGATGCTTGAATATTAGGATCTAATTGTTCTTTTTCTTCTTCATGTTTTCTAAGTATATACTTTGGGATTTCAGCTAGAGAGTTAACTGATAAATCAGCAATTCCACTATCCAATAAAAATTCTTCTTCAATACCATCTTTTGGTGCTAAAAATTTAATCTTTTGATTCAATGAATTTTTCTTAATAATTTTTTCATCATCTATTAAATAAATATCTTTAGGATTGTTTTTTATGGTTTTTTTTAATTCAGATAAGTCATCTATCTCTTTTATTATAGAATTTGTATCAAGTTTAAATTTGATGTTTGAATGTTCTAAAGTTTCGTGTATTTCTTTTTTAAAACTATGATTACCATAAATGTAAATATTCAATCTATAACCCTACAAAATAATTTTATTAGCATTGATTATACCTTTTTTTATTAAATTTTCGATAAAATAAAAGCAATTAATAACAAAGGATGATATATGAGATATTTTTTTATGATAACAATTTTATTATCATCTTTATATTCCCAAACAATTAAAGACATTTCAAATGTAATAGGAATTAGAGAAAATCAACTAATAGGCTATGGACTAATCGTAGGACTTGCAGGAACAGGTGATAAATCAAAATTCACGATACAATCTTTACAAAATCTTTTAAGAAATTCATATATAAAAATTCCAGCATCTTCTATTACTTCAAAAAATATAGCAGCGGTTATGGTAACTGCTGATTTACCACCTTTTTCTAGACAAGGTGACAAAATAAAAGTAAAAGTTTCAACTATTGGTGATGCAAAATCAGTTGATAATGGAGAGCTTTTAATCACCCAATTAAAAGGTGTTGATGGAAATGTATATGCACTTGCACAAGGAACCATTGCTGCAAATGAAAATAATAAAACTTCAGGTTTTATTTATGAGGGTGCAACGGTTGAAAATGAAATTGATTTTAGTTTAAAAGATGAGAACTTTATTGAACTAAGTCTTTTACAGAATTCTGCAAAAAATGCAGATTTAGTAGAAACAAAAATAAATGATAAATTTGGTAAAAAACTTGCAACTGCTATAGATACAAGAACAATAAAAGTTATGAAACCAGCAGATATTTCTATTGTAAAATTTTTATCAATGGTTCAAAATATTGAACTTGATTCTTCTTTCAAAAAGAAAGTTATTATTGATATTAGTAGAGAATCTTTAATCACTGGAGGAGATATAATTATTGATCCTGTGACAATTGCAAGAAATAGTTTTACAATAAGAATTGATAAATCAGGACTTAGTAATGAAGCTTGGAATGATCCAAAACAAAATCCAGGTGTTGATATAGGAGATAATGTAAAAATTGCAGATAAACCTGTAGTTAACATTGACAATGCAATGATAAATACAAAAGCTGCTCCAACTATCTCTGATTTAGTACGAGCTATGAAAGTTATGAAATTACCTATGAGTGAAATAATTGATACACTAAAAATGATAAAAGAAATGGGCGCAATTGATGTTGATATTGAGATAAGAGGATAATATGGCTGAATTCTTAAGTCAAGATGAAATTGATGCTCTTCTAGATATAGCAGAACAAGGTGAAGATATTGATAATTCACCTATAGAAAAAGTTATATCTAAAGAAAAAAACTACTCTATTTATGACTTTAAAAAACCAAATAGAATAACGGCTGAACAATTAAAAGCATTCTCTACTATGCATGACAAAATGCTAAGGGAGTTTATTAATGATTTATCTTCAATGCTACGAAAAATTGTTGATGTAAAACTTTATTCTATTGAGCAGATGACTTATGGAGAATTTATTTTATCAATTCCTCAAATTACATCTTTAAATACCTTATCTATAAAGCCCCTTGAAGGCCGAATCGTTGTTGAGTGTAATCCGGCAATCTCTCATAAGATAATTGCTGAATTATTAGGCTCAGGAGCTGTTAATACAAGTGATAATATTGATAGAGAATTAACAGAAATTGAAATAGAGATTTTAGAGCATTTTTATAAAATGTTTATAAAAAATTTATACAAATCATGGAATGATGTATCTACTTTAAACTTTAAAATAGAATCAAGGGATACAAATGCAAATGCTATACAAATCGTTTCTGACCATGAAATCGTATTATTAGTTGTTTTAGAAATTACAATTGATGAGGAATCAGGATTTTTATCAATATGTTACCCAATTTCATATTTTGAAGCATTACTTAATAAAATTGTAGAAAAAATATTTTCAGAAAGTACCAATAGAAAATCAAGTAGGAAAAGAGATATTAAAACTCTAATTTCCGGTGCTAGAATGAGAGTTGAGTCTATTATGGCAGAGACAGAATTAAACGCACAAGAAATTTTAAATCTAAAAGAAGATGATGTTATAGTATTTAATAAAAATGCAACTTCATCAACTGCAACCATTTATATTAATAAAAAAGAAAAATTTTCAGCGATATCTGGTATTTCAAATAATAGAAAAGCTATACAAATTAGAGCTAATTTAGATAGAGAAAAACAAGAGACACTTGATGCATTAAGATTAATGAGAGAAGAAAGAGAACAAAAAGCTAAAGAATCTGCTGAGAATATAAGAAGACTTCTAAATCAAAAAGATAGCAAATAAGCTATCTTTTCATTTTTAATTAATTGATTCAATACTCCAAGAAATAGTTTCACCTGCATACATAGGAACTACATTTTCATTTTTGTATTCATAAATAGCTGGAACTACAAAATCTTTTTTTATTAATTTTATTGTTTTATTTGTTAAATTTAAATCATAAATCTTTTTTGCATTTGTAGAAACAAAAGCATTTAATTTATCTAAACAATTGTGTTTTTCAAAAAGTTCTACTAAAACTTGAAGAGCAATTGGCGAAGTAAAAACACCTGCAGCACAACCACAACACTCTTTTTTATGTTTTGGATGAGGAGCTGAATCACTTCCAAACATTAGTTTTGGGTGAGCTTTTAAAGCAGCATTTAGTAAAGCTGTTCTATCTTCAGGTCTTTTTGCAATTGGTTTACAAAATAAATGAGGAGCTAACATTCCACCTGCAACATCATCAAGTGTTATTAATAAATGATGTAAAGTTACGGTTGCATATAAATTATCATATTTATCAAGTAATTCAATAGCCTCTTTAGTTGTAATATGTTCCATAATAATTTTTAAATCAGGGAAAGCAACCGCTAATGATTCATATATTGGCATAAACTCTTTTTCTCTATCCATTACAAAACCATTTGTTTCTCCATGAATACATAAAGGGATACCTAATTTACTCATAGATTCTAATGTTGGTCTTAAATTCTCAACATTCATAGATGAAACACCTGTTTCGGAATTAGTAGTAATTCCAGCAGGATATAATTTAATACCTATAATATCATTTTTTATATCTTCTAAAAATTCATATGAATAATCATTTTTAAAAAACAATGTTACAAAAGGTTCAAAGTTATCATCTTTGCAAGCTTCTTTGATTCTTTCTTTATAAGCTAATAAAGCTTCTTTTGTAGTAACAGGAGGTACTAAATTTGGCATTATTAAAGCACCTGAAAAAGTTTTAGAAGTTAATGGACCAACTAGTTTTAGCATATCTGCATCTCTTAGATGCAAATGCATATCTAATGGTTCATTTAATTCAAATACCATTTCATTTCCCATTAAATAGCTTCCTCGTCTTGTTCACCTGTTCTAATTCTTACAATTTTTTCAATTGGAGAAACAAATATTTTACCATCTCCAATTTTTCCAGTTTTTGCAGCTTCTATTATTACAGCAATTGTAGAATCTACATCTTCATCTGCAACAATTAATTCTAATTTGATTTTTGGTAAGAAATCAACTACATATTCAGCACCTCTATAAAGTTCACTATGTCCTTGTTGTCTTCCATAACCTTTTACATCAGATACAGTCATACCTGTAACACCAGCTTCAGCTAAAGCATCTTTTACATCTTCAAGTTTAAACGGCTTAATTACAGCTTCAATTTTTTTCACTATTAATCCTTTTTTTAGTTCTTATATTTTAACAAAATTTTTTTAAATTAATATTATCTTTATAAAGAATTTACATAATATTAAATTTAAAATGCTCTTTTGAATTCAGGGTAAGCTTCAATTCCACATTCTTCAACATCCAATCCTTGCATTTCTTCATCATTTCCTGCTCTTAAAGGCATAATTTTATTTATTATATATAAAATAATATATGAAGAAACAAAAGCAAAAATAGCAACTACTATTATTCCTTTTAATTGTCCTAATAAAGTTATATCATCACCATTTGAGGCAAATAATCCAACAGCAACTGTTCCCCATATACCATTAAGTAAATGTACAGATAAAGCTCCAACTGGATCATCAATTTTTAGTTTGTCAAAAAATGACACGCCAATTACAACTAATATTCCACCAACTGATCCTATTAATATAGGAGTATAAATATCATATAGATCAGGTCCAGCAGTGACAGCAACTAAACCACCAAGTGCACCATTTAAAATCATAGTAAGGTCTAGTTTTTTATACATTATTTGCATAATAATTGCTACAACTATAGCACCACATAAACCAGCAGTATTTGTATTCATAATAGTAAGTGCAACTAGATCTGCATTTTCTTTTGATGCAATTGAGCCTACACTTCCACCATTAAAGCCAAACCATCCAATCCATAATAAAAAAGCACCTAATGTGACTAAAGGAATATTTGATGCAGGAATAACTCTAATCCCACCCTCTTTTGGATATCTACCTTTTCTTGCTCCTATAATTAAAATAGCTGCAAGTAAGGCCCATCCACCTGTTGAATGAATAACTGTAGAACCAGCTAAATCATACATACTCAACTCTAAAATTGTTCCTTCAAGAAAATTTGAACCCCAAGTAACATTTACTACTAATGGATACAGAATTGATGCCATAATTATAGTAAATAAACTTAATGGAATAATTTTAGCTCTTTCACTAACTCCACCACTCATAATATTTACAACTTTCCCAACAAAAGCCATTTGAAATAAAAAGGCAGCATATTTACTCATACTATCACTTCCTAAATCTCCAAAAGCTAAAGAATAACCAAAAAGCAAAAAAGATAATGAGGCAACAGCGTAGATGAGAGTATTAATTGTTAATACAGCAGTGACATTTTTTGTTCGTACGATACCTGCTTCTAGCATTGCAAAACCTGGCACCATAAAAATGATAAGTGTCATGGCAAAAATTGCATAAAGAGTATCTATTATGTAAGATATTGATTCTAAGTTCATAATATTCCTTTGTGTTTTGAATATTATAACACTAATATAAAATATACAACAATTATCTGTTGTATACTTTATATACAATTCAAAGAAAAAAGTATATTTTCTTTGAATTAAATTAAGATTTAGACAGCTTCGCTTCCTCTTTCTTCTGTTCTGATTCTAACTACTTCATCTAAAGATGAAACAAATATTTTTCCATCTCCGATTTTTCCTGTTTTTGCAGAATTTACTATTGCATTAATTGTAGATTCTACCATTTCATCTTTTACCACAATATCGATTTTTATTTTTGGTAAAAAATCAACCACATACTCAGCCCCTCTATATAATTCAGAGTGACCTTGTTGTCTTCCGTAACCTTTTACATCATAAACGCTCATTCCTGTAATTCCAATTTCTACAAGTGCATCTTTCACATCTTCTAATTTAAAAGGTTTAATTATTACTTCTATTTTTTTCATTATTCGTCCTTAATTACGCTCTTTTAAATTCTGGATATGCTTCAAGTCCAGTTTCATGAATGTCAAGACCATTTATTTCAGTCTCTTCATCAACTCTTAATCCAATGATTAAATCTAGTATTTTCCATACAATGAATGATGAAATGAATACAAATGCTCCAATTACAACTATACCTTTAACTTGTGCCATAATAGTAACTTCAGGATTGAAAATTCCAACAGCTAATGTTCCCCAAATACCTGCAACTAAGTGAACAGATAAGGCACCAACAGGATCATCAAGTTTTAACTTATCAAAAAATGGAATAGCAAATACAACTAAAGCTCCACCAACTAAACCTTCAATAAATGCCACATTCATACCTAAGTCAGGTCCTGCTGTACAAGAAACAAGTCCTGCTAAAGCACCATTTAAAACCATAGTTAAATCAACTTTTTTATAAATAAGTTGAGTTAAAATAGCAGCCATAACAGCACCTGCACAAGCAGCCATATTTGTACTTGCAACAACTGAAGCAATTCCATCAATATCTTCTTTAGAACCTAAAGCTAATTGAGAACCACCATTAAATCCGAACCATCCCATCCATAAAATGAATGTTCCTAAAGTCGCTAATGTTAAGTTTGAACCAGGTATTGGTCTTACTTGTCCATCTTTTCCATATTTACCTTTTCTAGCTCCTAGAATTAAAACTCCAGCAAGTGCAGCCCATCCACCAACAGAGTGTACAATTGTAGAACCAGCAAAGTCAGAAAATCCAGCAAGTATTCCGCCAAGTTCACTTCCACCCCATGACCAGTGACCTTGAATTGGATAAATAACACCTGATAAAACAACTGTAAATATTAAAAATGGCCATAATTTCATTCTTTCAGCAATTGTTCCTGAAATTACAGAAGCAGCAGTTGCAACAAATACTACTTGAAAAAAGAAGTCAGCCATTACAGGATAACCCATAGCTTCATTTGTTTTTCCAGATAACATTGCTCCACTTCCAATGAAAGCACTTCCTTCACCATACATTAAGTTATAACCAATAAAATAAAACATAATACAAGATATAGCAAATAATGCCATATTTTTTGTTAATACAGTCGCATTATTTTTTGTTCTTGTTAAACCAGCTTCTAACATGGCAAAACCAGCTGCCATCCACATTACTAAGATTCCTGCAAATATAAACAGAAAGCCATCTAATATATATTTTACATCTGCAAAATTTTCCATAAGACCCCTTTGTCATTTTTTTATAGGTAAATTATAGAAGTTTAAAAATAATTTGTAAACAGATAGCTGTATATAAAATATACATTATTAATGTTTTCTAGATATTTATATACAAAAAAGTTTTATATTAATATAATTACAATATAATCGTGATAATATTATAAAAAGAAAATATAGGTAGAAAATGTTTAAAAAATTTCTTAACAATAATAAATATAATGAAGAAGAATTAATCAAAGAGTTGTTGAATCCTTCGTTTAATTTAGACAAAATAGATAAAATTATGAATTCATTATCTGTGGATTTAAATCATCTTTATTTTGAAGAAGAATTAGTTTTTCACATTTGCTGTAAAAAAGACTTGTTTCAAGCAGTACTTTGGTTTATTGATAAAAAAATAAACCTAGAGCTAGAAAACAGTGAAAAAGAAACCGCTATATTTTATGCTACACAATCCAAAACTACTGCAATTATTCAAGCACTAGTAGAAAATGGAATAAACATAGACCACTTAAATATCTATAAAAGAACAGCTATTCAAGATGCAGTAATTAGTGCAAACAATAGAATTGTAAACTATCTAATTCAAGTTACAGGGAACCTTTCAAATTGTGATATTCATGGAAATAATCTAATTTTTGATGCAATTGCAAATGGTAATATAGATATTATTAGAAAAATTGGGAGTATTGATAAAATCAACATTAATCAAATAAATGAAGATGGTCAAACAATTATGCACAAAGAAAGTGTATTAAGAAATGATAATCTAGCAATTTTATTATTAGAATTAGGAGCAAATCCTACCATTACTGATAAAGATGGAAATTGTTATTTGTTTAGTGCTGTTTCAAAAGGAATTACTAGCTTAGAAATAATTGAAAAAGCAGTTAAACTAGGTCATGATATTAATGTAAAAAATAGACATAAAAGTACTTTATTAATGGAATCTATTACTCATTATCTAAATACTTCTAAAGATAAAGAAGATTTAAAATTTAGCCATTTAGAAATGATAAAAGAACTTATTAGATTAGGAGTTAATCTAAATGCACTTGATAATAAAAATGAAAATGCTTTTTTCCTTGTAACAAGAAGTGAAAATAGAGAATTAATAGATATATTTTTAAAAAAATCAAACTTAAATATGAATCACAATAATAATGATGGAGAAACTGTATTATCTATTTTAGCTTTAAATGGTATTAGAAATAATGACTTAATTAATTTTTATATATTAAATGGAGCAAATCCAAGTCTTGAAAACATATTTGGGAAATCACTTATTGAAATATTAATTGACATAATTTTATACATAGAAAATAAAAGAACTCTAGAAAATAAATATATAAAGCTATTAAATGAAAATGCTGAATATCCAACTGTATTAGAAAATATTCTAAAAACATCAGATACAAATATGAATAAACTTAATTCAAAGGGAAGACCTTTATTTTTTGATTCTATATTAAATTTTAATTTTAAACTATTTAAGTTACTTAGAACTAAAAGTATTAATATAAATGAGAAAGATCAAGATGGAAATAATATAATTTTTAGATTAATGGATTATGACAATAAGGATTTAATAAAAGATAAAAAGTTGTACTTGAATACAATAAAAAGCTTAATTAATTCAGGAGTAGATATTAATGCTAAAAACAATGAAAGCTTAACAGCTTTACATTTAGCAGTTGGGGGAAAATGTGAATATACAATTAGGTTATTATTAGAAATGAGAGCTGATTGTACAATTACAGATAATAAAGGCAGAACCATAATGCATACTTGCATATGGAAGAATACAACTAAATATTTTAAACTTATATATAATTATAATAAAGAGATTATAAATATACCTGATTTATTTGGAATTAGTACTCCAATCCACTAAAAACAAATTTTTAATAATAATCCTAAAGTAGTATCTAAATCCCATCTGTTTTCTAATAACTGATTTTTGATAGATTTAACTTTATTTAGGTGTAGAATATTTATAACAAAGCTTCTTAATATTGTCATAGTCATTGGATTTATATTTGCAGTATGTAAATCTTCATAAAGTGATTTATCTTTATAAAAGTGCATTGTCTCCACTTTCCAATGATTGAGTTGAAGATTATGGAAAAATTCTGCACTATTTTTAAAGTTTGCAATTGCAAATGATGTTGTTACTATTTCTTTTATCTCACCTGTTTTTTTATTATTTGAGTATATTGTTTTATCAATTTTAATTATAGTTTTTATATGTGTCATTCCATTATGGTAAAAGCAACTATCATTTGTAAAAGTAGACACTTTTCTTTGAACAAGATATTTACTTTCTTGTTTTAACGAAGATATATAGATATCTGTAGGTATTTGTGTATCGGATATTTTAATAGCTTTTTGCAAAAGCTTTTTTTGATTTCCTTTTAATTTAGAATAATACTTATTATCATTTGTCTTTTCAATTTTATCAAGTGTTTTTTTTACTATTCATAGCATCAAAGGTATATATAAAGCTATCATCTAATTCATCAATAAGTTCTCTTAATGCGGGTACTTCATTTGATTTTTCTACAATTTTTTTATGAGCTAATATTATTCCACTATTTGCTAATACTGCATTTAGTACTTGTGTTGATTGTTTTGCATTTACACTACTACCATTCATAACTTTACCATCAACAGCTAATTGTGGTAAATTAGAAGTATCAACCAATTCATTTATCCATATTCTAAAAACTTTTTCTAACTCTAGATAATTAACTTCAGCTAAAATCTCTGCAATAGCACTTCTTCCTGGTGTTTTTATAAACTCTACACCTAAAAGTTTTTTAATTTTATCATCTTGAATATGCTTTGTAATCCATACCCATATCTCTTTATAATTAACTGCTCCCATTAATTGTGCAATAACTGACAAAAACAAAATATGTTCCAATTTATGAAGTTTACCTTGACCTTTTCTATGATCTGGTATCTCACCTAATAGTTGCAATAATCTATTTTTAGAAGCTATTTCCTTATAACCTTTTTTAGATCTTTTCTCTGCTAATTTCTCTCTAAATCTATTTGCCATAATATCTCTTTTTTATGCTTATTATAGCTGATTTTATCTATTTACTTAATTAAGAGTTTTTGGTGGATGAGGATATGGAATTAGACCTATAAATTATGCTGCATTTATGGGGAAAAAAGATCTTGTAATTCTAATGTTAGATTCAGGAGCTTTAATTAATAATCCATATAAAAAAGATCCTAAGATATTAGATTATCTTAAAAAGTACCATCAAAATATTATTAAAATAACGGAAAATGTTGATAAAACTGTAGACCAAAATAGTTTACAACAGTTGGCAGATAATATGATTAAAGAATTTAATATAGAAATATAAAACAAACATATGTTTAAATAATATACAATAAATAAATCTTAGTTAGTAAATTTTTTCATATAATTAGAAAAAAATACATAGGATATATATGAGAGAATTTTTCGAAACCTATATACAACATCAAGAAGATATAGAATATTTTTTACAAGAGAGTATAAAAAATATTGGAAATTTAAATGGTCATAAAAAAAATGATTTTGCACAGCTTTATAAGGTATTTCCATCTTTAGAGCTTGTATATATTGTTAATAAAGAGACTAAGATACAAACTTCTTGTAATTATTATAGATATAGAAATGACATAAATGCAAAAGATAAAGATAGATCACATTTAATATCTAAATTACATTTTAAAGAATCTAATATAGCATTTTCTAAACCATATATTAGTAGTGCCACAAGAAGTAACTGTGTTACAATAACTGTTAAAGAAGGTGATGAGATATATTTTCTTGATTTCCAAATTGATATATTATTACAAAAATTAAACTTAATAGAATTAAATAAACCATTCCACGGTATAACAAAAGGGTTTTATATTCTTGCTGGATTTTCAATGATAGTTTTATCAATAATTACTATTTTATTTTCTTTATATGATTTTATTATGTATCTTGTTTCTAGTCATGAATTATCTTTAGAGATGATATTCAAACCTATTATTGCATTGACTTTGAGTATTGCAATATTTGATTTGGCTAAAACCATATTAGAGCAAGAGGTATTTTTCAAATCCTATTCAAAAAATGCTAAAGTTGAAACTAAAATATTAACTAAGTTTTTAACAACTATTATTATTGCACTTTCTATTGAAGCTTTAATTGTTGTATTTAAAATAGCTTTAAATGATTATGTTCAAATGATAAATGCATTTTATTTAATCGCAGGAATTGCATTAATTTTGATTTCTTTAACAATTTTTATTTATTTCTCAACAAAGAGAGTTAGGTAATTCTATTTTAGAATTACCTATAAAGGTATAGTAATCTCAAACATTGCACCAATAAAATCTCTATTTAAATAGGTAAATTTCTCATTTGATACTTTAATAGTTCCTTTTATATGCTTAACAATAATCTCTTCTGACATATAAAGTCCAATTCCTGTTCCTTGACTTTGATGTTTAGTGGTAAAATATGGTTCAAAAATTCTATCAATAATCTCTTCTTTAATTCCACCTGCATTATCTTTTATTTTAATTATTAAAGTCTCATTTTCTTTATACAAATCAATAAAAACATATCCAAATGATTTACTAGAATCTTTTTTTAATTCATCTTTCGCATTATTTAAAATGTTAATTAATACTTGTAATATTTCATTTTCATAATTAAGTATTTCTAAGTTTTCTATTTGTTTAATTACATTTATATTATTTTTTTTAAACTCTGCACCTATTAGTTTTAGTAATTTATTTATTAAATCTTCTGTATAAAAAACATTTTTTGATTTATCTGGAGAAAAGTAATATTGAAAATCATCAATAGTATTTGATAAGTAATTTGATGCTTCAATAATATAGTTTAATGATTCTTTATGCTCATTATCTTCTAAAATATTTAATTCTTTTTTTAATTTTATTGATGAAGCAGCTGTTGTAATAACTGACAAAGGTTGTCTCCACTGGTGAGCAATATTTCCTATCATTTCTCCTATTGCAGCCATTTTATTTTGCTGAAATAGTATTTTGTTTTTTTCATCATTTCTAATAACAGCATCATTTACTGTTTCTTGTAAAATATTATTGAGTTCTTTTAATCTTTTAGTATAAATATAATAATTCCAAATAGAAATTATTAAACATGAAATAAGCACAAAAAAGATTAGATATGAAAATGAACGTTTTTTAAATTCACTAATTTCTGATACATTTAATTTATTTATATTTTGAAAAATCAACATATCAGCTAGTTTTACTCCATCTTCCATAATTGGAATATTTATCACTAAATTTTCATCTTTTATTAAATAATCTTTTATTTTTAAAAACTCTTCTAAATCTTGTGAATCTAAATATTTCAATATTTCATTTGAAACTGATAAATTAGCAACATAATAATCTTGTAAAAATATTTTTGTGAAACTATTTTCCCTTAATTGATTTGTAAATAACTTATCAACTAAAATTATTGGTTCTAACATTTGATTATTTCTTAACTCTCTTGTAATAGAATTAAAATGAGTTATACACTCTAAAATTCCTATAAATTTTTCATCTTTATAAATAGGAATCATAGATTTAAAGGTAATATCATAAATTCCCACACTAATACTATTTTTTACTTTAGGGTTTAATAATATTTCTTGTAAATCTAATCTATAATTTTTTATTTTATCATTTTTATCTTCAGTCCAACTACGATAAACTGAAACTCCAGAACTATCAATAATATGAAACCATACATTTTTATAGTCAGTATAATTTTTAAGTTTTTCTGATAATTCATTTAAATCATAATCTAAATTTTTCTCATGAAGAAGTGCATCTTTTGCTTTATCATTTTCTGCAAGTGTTAATGCAATAGCCAAAGTAGCATTTTTTTTTGTTTCGATTAAAGAGTTAATTTTATCTTGTAAATTGGAAGTTATATTAGTGTATTTTTGGGATAACAACTCTTTTTCTTTTGTTAAAATCCAATTACTTCCTGCTAAAATAATTACAACACAAATAGAAATAAGAAGAACAAGATTTTTAATAAGAAATGTATTTTTATTTTCCAAGATATACTCTTTTTTAGTTTTTATATTATGGCATATACTAAGTTAAAATATTATTTTTATTTTAATGATATATTTGTCTATTTTATATACAATTTTTTATAAAGTTTTCATTTTTATACAGTATAATATTTTCTAACTGTAACTTTTTAAGATTTAGAAAAAGGTAATATAAAATGCAAGAATACATAGCAAAAGATGGTATTTCAAAAGAGATATTAAATTCAGCCAAACTTTTACAAGCTGTTGAAGTAAATGCCTTAATACTAGGAGAAAGTGGTGTGGGGAAAAAATCTTTAGCAAAATATATACTACCAAATTCAGATGTTTATGATGCAAAAGATTTACAAAAAGATATAATTGATGATATCGTAATACTTCAAAATCGTGCAATTATAATAGATAAAATCAATGAAATCACAAATATTGATGTATTCTTAAAATGGATTGAAGATAATTCAATACGAATTATTGCAATATCTAATACTGAAAACTTAAATCAAAAATTAAAAGATATATTTTCAATTAATTTAGAAATTCCACCTTTATGTAAAAGAGAAGAAGATACAAAAGCATTAGTGACAAAATTCTCACAAGAAGCTAGCACTATTTTAGATATGACTTTAATCTCACAGTCAAAATTAATTGTAAATATATCAAACAATACTCATAGTTTAAGAAAATCTATTTATTTTTCTTACCTTTTTGAAACAATTGGTGAACATGAAATTTTAATGTTCTTAGAAAAATATATCAGTGAAAATTTACATGGAGAAAACTCTTATAAAGAACTATCTTATATTTTTGAAGTACCTTTATTGAAAGCTTCCACAAAAAAATATAAATCACAGGTTCAAGTGGCAAAACATCTTGGATTAAATAGAATTACATTAAGAAAGAAATTGGAGATTTACAAAGAATTATTATGATTGAACTAAATTTACAAGTAGAAGAATTAATATCTAAAAATGCTACGGATTTTCAGATTTCAAAAGTATTTAAAAATTACTATAAGAATTATTTAGAATCCATTGACACAAGAGTTGAAACTACAGGTGGAAAAGATTTTTTTATAAAACACACAAAACATACTGATAAATTTTTAATTCTACTTTATAAGTACATCTTACGAAAAAACTTCAGTTCACACCAACCTATGAGTACTTCAATACCTATTTCTTTAGTAGCCCTTGGATCTTATGGCCGAGAGCAATTATGTATTTATTCTGATATTGATATTATGATTTTATATGAAAATATAAAAGGATATAACTTAAAAGTTATTATGGAAGAGTTTATTACTCTTGCATGGGATTGTGGTTTAAAATTAGGTTCTAGAGTTCATGAATTAAAAGAAATAAGTGAAGCCGTAAAAGAAGATATTACAATAAAAAGTTCCATTTTAGAATCAAGATTAATTTATGGTTCAAAAATTTTATGGTTTGGATATGAAAATGTCTTAAATAGAATTAGAAAAACTAACCAAAAAGAATTTGTACTTGATAAACTTGAAGAACATAAAGAAAGATTGTTAAAATATCCTCTAAGAATGGAGCCAAACATCAAAGATGGATATGGTGGAATTAGAGAGTCCAATATGATGTATTGGATGGCAAATATTTTATATGGTGTGACTAATACAAAAGATTTAATTGGTAAGCAGTTTACAGAAGAAGAATATAAAAAATATAGACAAGCATTAGAGTTTATTTTTCAAGTAAGAAATGCCTTACATAATATTGCAAGAAAAAAACAAGATCAAGTTACCTTTGATATATTACCTGACTTAAGTACTAAATTAGGATTTGTAAATAAACCAAGACATACAAAAGATAGACAATGCATGTCAAAATTATTATCAACTCTTCATATTATTCATAATTTTACAGCTACTATGGTCAAAAAATTCACGAGACAAGTATTATTTGAAGCCTCTAATATACCTAAACTAAAAGAATTAAGATATAAAAAAAATCTTTATATAATTGATAATAAACTATTTTGTTCATTTAATACTACACCACAAACATTAAATAATTTGATAAAAGAATTAATAGATATTCCTACAAACATTAAAGAGTTTGATAGATCTTATATTTATTATGTTAGTCGTGCAAAACTTCCTAAAATTCAAGGAAAAGATTTAAAGAAAAACGTTAAAGCTTTATTATCAAAACCAAATTTATATCCAATTATGAAATTGATTTATAATGCAGGATTATTTCAAACAATTCTTCCAAGTACAAAAAAAATTATTGATCAACCTCAGTTTGATGGTTATCATAAACATCCTGTTGATGTTCATTCAATAAATGCATTAAAATTTTCAGAAAAAATTAAAAAAGACGAAATAAAAACTATTTATGAAGAACTAACAAATGAACAAAAATTAATTGTAAGACTAGTATCATTTTTCCATGATATAGGAAAAGGTAGAACAGAAGATCATCATATTGTCGGAGAAAAGCTTTTCAAAAGTATGCTTAAATCTTTTTATTTTGATGAAGAAATTATAAAAATTGGGGCTAGACTAGTAAGATATCACAATATGATGTCATATATAGCAACAAGGGAAGATATATATTCAGAAAAAACTATATTAAACTTTACAGGTCTTATAAAAACAAAAGAATCTCTTAAAATGCTTTATGTGATTACCTATGCAGATATCTCTGCTGTGGGAGAAAATATCTTTAATAGCTCTACTTCATCATTATTAAGACAGCTTTATACTCAATCTTTACCTGCTTTTGAAAATGAAGATTTATTAAAAGAAAGCACAAGAAGAATAGCAAAGCAAAACACAATAAAAAACTTAGAGAGATATAAAAAGTTACCTATTATGTTACAAAAAAAGATTATGTATATAGCTTCGAATCAAATTTTCTTACGATTAAAAGCAGAAGATATTTTAGATATTGCAATTAAAGCAAAAGATATTGATACATATATTTATAAAATAACAAATGATTCACAACTAACCATTAGAATTATTAGAAAATCACCTCTAAATCTTGGTTATTTACTTGGGAAGTTAGAATTTCTAAATATTGCATCAATGAATATTTTTAAATTATATGATAATAAAAAAGCTTTCGAGATTTCATTTTCCGAAAAAATAGACAAAGAAGATATTTATTTCATAGAAGAAATAATAAAAGACTCTTTTGATATGAATAAAACAACAAATTTACTTACACCTATTATTAAAAAAGAGAATATAAAAATTGATACAAATCATACAACATACCTAGCTTCTATGCATATAGTTGCAAAAGATCAAAAAGGTTTATTTGCTTATATTGCTAAGATTTTTGATGATTTTAATGTAGAAATTGAAAGTGCGAAACTTCACACTTCAAAAGGTTATGCAAAAGATTTACTTTTAATAGAAAAAAATGGATGTTTTTGCTCAATGCAAGATGATATAGTTAATCTTATGTGTATTGGAAATAAAACAGAGTAATTCTCTGTTTTATTAAGCTCCTCTACCTAAACAAAACCCTCCACCAAAACTACTTTTTTCTCCAAGTCCAACTCCTAATGATAAGAATGCTAACTTTTGAGATAAGTCATCTTTTTTTGGAACAATTTTAAATTTATTACCTATTCCTGACTTTCTCATATGGACACACACTTTTTAACTATTTTTAATTGCATTATAAACTTGTTGTTGAATTTCATCAAATTTCAAGTAGACTAATTTTCCATTTGTTCTAAGTGCAAACATATGTTTAATTATATCTCTTAAAAGTTTTTGTGAGAATTTAAATTTAATATTATTTTCTTTAAGTTTTGAATCAAACTCTTTATAAATTGAGTATGATACAAATGAAATAAGAATATGAGCCTTTATTCTGGTTTCTAGCCTATGGTATATGGGTCTGATTTTAAGATCAGTTTTTGATATTCTAAATGCTTGTTCTACTGCATATTGATTATTATAGTGTTCTATAATTTCACTTGGTGTTAGTGTAAAATCATTTGTAATAAAACCTTTTATACCATCTAATTTTGAATCATTATCAACTTTTTGATTATTGATATTAAAAGTGATATCACATTTATGATCATCGATGTTAAGATATTTAGCATAGTATGATAGTTTTAAATCTTTTTTTGTGATAGATTTTGAGAATTCAATTTTTTTCTTTAATCTTTCAAGTGCTTTATCTCTATTATGTTTATCTTTCTTAGCTCTTGCCGTTGAATATGAAAGAACTAACCTTTGATTGATATTTATGGATTGTTTATTGTCATTCTCATCAGTATATGGTATATCTTTATTAAATTTAAGTGTATGAGTTACTCCATCATTTAAAAATATCAAGTTTGATATTTGCTCTTTTAAATCATTTGATATATTTTTTATTTTGGCTGCAAGGATATATTTATATCCATTATTTTCAAGATATACTAGATTATTATTGTTTAGCATTCCTCTATCAGCTACAACTACAGGTTTATTTTTTAATTGAAATTTATTTTGAAACTTTTTAAGTACATCAACTAAAGTATGTCCCTCATATTTATTACCCTCATAAACCTCAAAGCTTAATGGATATCCTTGTAGTGTTGTAAACAATCCCAGTTGTATCTGAGGACGTGCTAATTTACCCTCTTTACTAAATCCAATACGTCTAAGATCGTCTTCACTCTCAGATTCAAAGTACAGGGTTGTAACATCATAAAATGTAAATGCAATAGTTTGGTTCATTTTTGCATAAGTATGATCAAATACACATTTTTCAATTTGTAGTTTTAAATTCTCTTCATAAAGTGTATCTAAAAATCTATAGATAGCATTTTTATCTACACTCTCTTTTTTAAAATATTCAAGATAATCAATCAAATATAATTTACTACCAGGATACAGTAATCTTGATACAACAAGATTTTTAAACATCTGAAGTCTTTTACAATCCAAATCTACACTAGAACATCCCAATCGTTCAAATAATTTTCCATAGATTAATTCATCACCTATTGGTATTAAATCATTATTTCCAAGTTCTATGAATATTAACTCTTCATTTTTATTTTCATCAAATAAAGTAGGATACATTTGTTGACGCAGTTCTTCTAAACGTTTATTTGCAACATCTAAATAAATTTGTAAATCTAAATCATTTTTTACACAAGCAATAGTTTCTATAACCTTATATTTCCTATGAACTCTATCGATAATCTGAATACTGATTGTTCCACTACTATTTTTCTTCTGTCTAATATGTAAACTCATACTAAAATTGTAGCAGGTTTTAGACTATAGGACACACACTTTTATGAATTTTATAGTCTATAAAGCCCTTTAATAAGGGATATCACTTTTAGAAAAATTGATTTTTGATAAAAATGAGAAAGTCAGGAATAGTTTCAACAATAATTTTATTCTTTTTGTTATTTTCCATTCCTTTTATTAATGAACCATCTATTTTTATATAATCTATATTTAATTTAATATATGTTCAAAATTAGAATAACCAGTTCCAAAGTCATCTACAGCAATCTTGGAACCAATTTCTTTTATTCTTTTAGTAAAATTTCGAACTTCTTGATAGTTTTCAATTTCTTCTGATTCTAAAATCTCAAAAGTAATTCTTGAAGCAGTTTTTGTTTCAATGATTGTTTTAATAATTTCATTTACGATATTTGTATCTTTTATATCATCGATTGATAAGTTAATAGAAAAGTTTTCTTTTCTATCTTTAAAAGTATTACATGCTTGATGAAGTACTTCTCTTGTGATATATGGATATAATTTTGTTTTCTTTGAAATCTCTAAAAATTCTATTGGTGGAATAATTTCACCTTCTTTAGTCAGCATTCTTACTAATGTTTCATATTTATAAATTTTGCCAGTTCTTTGATCTAAGATAGGTTGATAATGACAAATAATTCTTTTATCATTTAATGCCTCTCTTATGGCTGTTGCCATTGCAATATTTTGCTTATACTTTTGTTCTATATTTCCATCTTCTTTATATGTAGATATTTTTATTTTTTGCTCTTTTGCATAGTGAACTGCAATATCTGCTTTTGTTAATAAATTGTATTTAACTTTTGCAATTCCTGCTGAAAATGCAATTTGTATTTTCTCTTCTTCTATATAAAATATCTCTTTTTCGAAAAGATTTAAAATATCTTTTACTTTTGTTTCTATGCTTTTTATACAATCATCGTCATAGAATAAAATTGCAAATTCATCTCCATCTATTCTATATGTTTCATAATTGGATTTAGAAAACCAAGAAGCAATATCTTTTAATATTTTATCTCCATTTTCTGTACCAAAAAAATCATTTATTTCTTTAAATTCATCTATATTAAATATAACACAAGCACAAGGATTATTTTCTGAAATATCAAGGATTATTTTTTGTCTATTAGGTAAAGCTGTTAATTGATCATAAAAAGCTAATTTTTTGTTTTCTTCTTCAAGCATAATTTGTGAAGTAATATCTCTTCCACTTCCTATGGTTCCAATTAATACTCCATTTGAATCATACAATGGGGCTTTGTGCACTTCTAAATAAACAAGTTGTCCTTTTATATTTCCATACTCTTCAAATATCATTGGTTTCATATGTTCTAATACTACATAATCTGAATTAAAACATAATTCTCCAAAAGTATGCCATTGCTTATTTGATTGATGTTTATCTCTTTCTCTAGTTGCAAAATAAATGTCATTTTTTCCTATTACTTCATTTGTTTTTGCCATTAATAAGTTTTTACAAATTGATTCATTTGCATACAAATAATTACCTTCTAAATCTTTTGCCCACAACATATCTGGTAAATGTTTTGATATAAGTTTTAAAAAATTTCCAGCTTGTAGTGTTGATTTCATAGAGGTGTCCTATTTCTAGCAATAATAAATAAACCATTTAAATTGAATTTAAACAAAAATTAAATGAAGTTAAATAAAAGTATAATTTAATAATTTATTATTATTTTTGATATATAGATTTGATTATATCGTAAAATAAAACATTATCTCTTAAAATTGTATTTAATGAAATCAATTTGTAACTATGTTTTAATAGAATTTCAGACTTTATAATTAAATAAAAAAAGGAGATAAAATGGAAAGTGTATTAAACTACATTGATGATAAAATTGATAGTTGTGATTTCCATCTAGTGAAAGATGAATTAGATGAGAATAAGTTTTATATTATGGAAAATGGTTTTATTTTAGGAGTTCAAATGAATTTAGGAAGTATTTCTAAATAAAAAAGCCTAAATAGAACAAGTCTACTTAGGCTTAATTGAAGTTGGTATTGATTTTTATTTAAATATCGATAAAAGTACACCAGCAGCGACTGCTGAACCAATAACCCCAGCAACATTAGGACCCATCGCATGCATTAATAAAATGTTCGATTTGTCATAAAGTTGACCTTCTTTACTTACTACCCTTGCTGCCATTGGTACAGCTGATACTCCTGCTGCTCCAATCAAAGGATTTATCTGATTATCTTTTGAGCTAACTAAATTCATTAACTTAGCCATTATAACACCCATAGCAGTACCTGCTGAGAACGCTAAAAGACCTATGATCATAATTCCCATTGTCTCTGCTACTAAGAATTGCTCTGATGCTAGTTTTGAACCAACACCTAATCCTAAGAAAATAGTTACAACATTGATTAATGCATTTTGCATTGTATCAGAAAGTCTATCAACAACTCCTGATTCTTTTGCAAAATTTCCAAAGCATAGTGCTCCAATTAATGGTGCTGCATCTGGAAGTATTAAAATAGTTAAAGTTAATACTACCAATGGGAATACAATTTTCTCTAATTTTGATACCTTTCTTGAAGCTGGCATCTTAATTTTTCTTTCATTCATTGTAGTTAATGCTCTCATAATTGGCGGTTGTATAATTGGTACTAATGCCATATATGAGTATGCAGCAACTGCAATTGCTCCTAGTAATTCAGGTGCTAATCTAGAAGCTATAAAAATAGATGTTGGTCCATCAGCTCCTCCAATAATAGAAATAGCAGCAGCTTGTTCTAGTGTAAAATCAATCCCTGGGAAATATTGTGAAAGTACAACAGCTCCCACTAATGATCCAAAGATACCAAATTGAGCAGCACCACCCAATAATGCAGTTTTTGGATTAGCTAATAGTGGACCAAAGTCTGTCATAGCTCCTACACCCATAAAGATTAATAATGGAAAGAATTGATTTGTAATACCCATATCATAAATAATTCCTAACATTCCACCTGGTCCTGCCATATTAGCAATTGGTATATTTGCTAATAAACCACCAAATCCAATTGGAATTAATAGTAATGGTTCAAATCCTTTTTTAATTGCTAAATAAAACAATAAAAAACAGATTATTATCATAATAATTCTTCCTGCACCTTGAGCAAAGAAAGACATTTCATGACCATGAGAATCTAATACACCAGCTTGGGGTTGAAGCAATGCTTTTATTCCCGTTGTAGCATAAAATGATTCTACTAATTCACCCATTGTTTTTGAATGGTATGCTGGTTTTTCTGTAGTATTTTCTACAACATCTACACTTTGTGAAGCAAAGATATTTGTTGTAAACAAACTAAAGATAAGAAGAAAAGAAATTAATATACTTTTTTTCATATATTTTTTCAAACATTAACCAATAATGGCTAATGTTTGTCCCTCTTCAACAGATTGTGTATTATTTACTAATATTTTAGTAATCTTTCCAGCAACAGGAGCATTAAT
Organism: Arcobacter acticola; assembly: GCF_013177675.1. NCBI lineage: Bacteria > Pseudomonadati > Campylobacterota > Epsilonproteobacteria > Campylobacterales > Arcobacteraceae > Arcobacter > Arcobacter acticola. Next base: position 353,261 of record NZ_CP042652.1, on the reverse strand, counting down.
ATCTATTTCCATTTTCATAGCTTCAAGAATCATAATTTGTTGATCAGCTTCAACCATATCACCTTCTTTTACTAAAATCTTCCAAACAGCACCATTAACAGCAGCTGGAACTTCAGTTCCATTTCCATTTGAAGATACAGGTGCAGCACTTGCAGCAACTGGAGCAGCTGTTACTGGAGCTGATGTTGTATTAGAAACAGGAGTTACTTGAATATTTGCATCATTACCCTCAGCTATTGTTACATTAAATTTTTGACCATCAACTATTACTGTATAGTTTCCACTTGCATTTGCCATATCTTTTTCTCCTAATTTACAATCTTTATCATTATCACAAACATTATCATTTTTTCTAACATTTAAAGGTGATTCACCTTTTAAGAATGCAATTCCTTTTTCATCACAAGCAGCAGCAATAAAGATATTCTCTTCACTAGCTTCTATACCTTCCATTTCTAATCTTTGTTTCCAAACAGAGATTTTTTTCTTTTCATCTCTATCAGCGATATCTAAAGGATTTTCACTAGTTGGATCTAGTTTTAATTTTTCTGCTGCAAGAGCAATAATTTCAGGATCAGCAGGAACTGGAGTTTTACCAAAGTAACCTAATACCATTTTTCCATAACCAGGAGCAATTTGTTTCCAAGGACCAAACATTACATTAGCGTATGCTTGTTGCCAATAAAATTGAGAAACTGGAGTTACAGATGTACCATATCCACCACGCTCAACTACTTCTCTCATTGCTTTAATTACTTCAGGGAATTTATCTAGTGTTCCATTATCTCTCATCATTTGAGTATTAGCAGTTAATGCTCCACCTGGCATTGGAGAGAAAGGAATTAAAGGAGATACTTGAGTAGCTTCTGGTGGAATAAAGTAATCTTTTAAACAGTGTTTTAATGTTTCTTGGTATTTTAGAACTTTTTCAATTTCTAAACCACCTAAATCATAATTCTTACCTTTAACTGCGTGTAACATAGTTAGGATATCAGGTTGAGAAGTTCCACCACTAACTGGAGAGGCAGCTAAATCAATACCATCAGCACCAGCATCAAGTGCAGCTAAATAACAAGCAACTGAAACACCTGCTGTTTCATGGGTATGAAGTCTAATATGAGTATCATATCCAACTAGATTTCTAGCCATTTGTATTGTTTCATAGATTTTTTGAGGAGAACTTGTTCCTGAAGCATCTTTAAAGCAGATTGAATCAAATGGTAAACCACTATCAAGAATTTGTCTTAGAGTTTTTTCATAGAAAGGTACATCATGAGCACCAAAGCAACCTGGAGGCAAGTCCATTAAAGTAACTACTACTTCATGGTTTAGACCATATTTTTTAATACATTCTGCACTATATTCAAGATTTTGAACATCATTTAAAGCATCAAAGTTTCGAATAGTTGTTGTACCATGTTTGGCAAACATTTTAGCATGTAAGTCGATTAGTTCTCTTGAACCCGTATCTAGCATAACTGTATTTATACCACGAGCCAAAGTTTGTAAGTTTGCATCAGGGCCTACTATTTCCCTAAATTTATCCATCATTTCAAATGCGTTCTCTTGCAGATAGAAGAACAACGATTGGAACCTAGCTCCTCCACCAAACTCAAAGTGAGTTATTCCGGCTTCTTTTGCAGCTTCTACAGCTGGAAAGAAATCATTCATTAAAACTCTTCCTCCAAAGACAGATTGGAATCCATCTCTAAAAGTAGTGTCCATGATATCTATATATTTTTTAGACATATAATTTAACCCTTTAGATTTTTATGATGTTGTACAGCTGCTATTACTGCTGCTATTTTTGCGTTATCTGTTTGTTTATTTGTACTTTTTGGTGTTACATTTGCTACTTTATTTTCTGCTGGAAAATATTTTGTCAAAATTGCACCTTGTGCTTTTAGTACAAATATCATTATTGTTAGGAATGCAAATACTACACCCATACCTAAGAACATGAACTTTACTGATTCTGCGATTAAGTTTATTTCCATACGGAATCCTTTAGTACGATTTAAACGTGTGTAATTTTAGGGAAATTTAGTAAATAGTTCTTCTTATTTGGTGCTAAGAAAATTGTTTTATAGTGCTTATTTTATATTTTATTTTTGCTATAATCATTTTATGAAAAAAGAAACATTACAAAAAAGAACAAAAATAGCAAATGATATAATGTATTATATTTATACTCATATAGAAACGAATATTGACATAGAAGAACTTAGTATTGATTTAGGTATTAGTAAATTTCATATGCATAGAATTTTTAAAGAAGCCTTTGGAAAAAACATTTATGAAAGTATCAAATCAATAAGACTTCAAAAAGCATCAAATTTACTTTTAACAAATAAATATTCCACTATTTCAAATATAGTAAACCAATGTGGATATTCATCTCAATCTTCATTTATTAAAATATTTAAAGATAGATTTGAAATGACGCCAAAAGAATGGAAAAATGGAGGATATAAAGAGTATTCTCAAAAAATATTACAACAATCACAAAGGGCTAGTCAATCTAAAGCTGATTTTAAAGACATAGTTCCAACTATTGTAAAAATGCCTGCTATTGAGAGTTATTATATTAGGAATAAAGGTTACAACATAAATATAAAAGAAACATGGCAAAAACTTCAAACATGGATTCTTACAAATGATATTATTTCATATAAAAGAATCGCACTTTTTCATGATAATCCTACAATCACTCCTTTAAATGAATGTCAATATATTGGATGTGTTATGGTTGAAGATAATCAAGAGGTTAAAAGTGATAGATTACCAAAATTTAAAATAGCAGAGGGTGTTTATGCAAAGTTTGATTTAAAGGGAAAAACTGGAGATGTTTTACCTTTTATTCATTGGGTTTATCATGAATGGTTACCTAAAAATGAATATGAAACTACTACAAAACCATCTTATGCCATCTATAATAAAATAGATTTTTTAGATGAGTCCAATGAGTTTGATTTAAGCTTTTATGTTTCTATAAACTTTTGATTAACTAAATTTAAATATAATGGCAAAATTTTTAAAGTATAACAAAATTAAAGGTAAAAAATGATTTTATATTTAGCAGCTATTATAGCTGGATTTGCAATTCTCGTTTGGAGTGCAGATAAATTTGTAGAAGGTGCTGCATCAACTGCAAAACATTTGGGAATGCCTAGTTTATTAATAGGTATTTTAATAGTAGGATTTGGAACAAGTGCCCCTGAAATGGTTGTATCTGCAATAGCAGCAATGGAGGGAAATCCAGCCCTTGCTTTAGGAAATGCATTAGGTTCAAATATTGTTAATATTGCTTTAATTCTAGGGATTACAGCAATAGTTGCTCCAATTACAGTAAATTCGAAGATTGTAAAAAAAGAGATTCCTTTACTTTTATTAATTGTATTAGCAAGTGGATATTTACTTTTAGATAATTCATTAACACTAGGTGAAGGAATAGTTTTAATAAGTGGTTTCTTTACTTTAATTGCATGGTCAATTGTTTCTGCTTTTAGAGGAAGAGGAGATACTTTAGAAGCTGAAATGGATAGTGAATTAATTGAACATGAAATGACTTTAAAAGCTGGAATTATTTGGCTTATTATTGGGCTTGTGTTATTAATTGCAAGTTCTAGACTTCTTGTTTGGGGTGCAGTGGGTGTTGCTCATGAATTTGGAGTTAGTGATTTAATTATTGGACTTACAATTGTAGCTCTTGGAACTTCTTTACCAGAATTAGCAGCATCTGTGATAGCAGCACGTAAAGGTGAACATGATATTGCTATTGGAAATGTAGTTGGTTCTAATATGTTTAATATCCTAGCTGTAATTGGAATTGCAACTATTATTGCTCCTATGAATGGAATTCCAGTAGAAGTATTAAATAGAGACTGGATCGTGATGTTTGTATTAACAATAGCTCTTTTAGTAATGTCTTATGGATTTAGAAATAAAGAGGGAAAAATCACAAGATTTGAAGGTATGATTCTTGTAGTTTGTTATATCGCTTATAATAGTTATTTAGGAATGACTTTATCTGGCTCTTTATAAAAAGGATGATATTTTGAAAAAAATGGATTATTTCTTTTGGATTACATTAGGATTAATTGCTTTATTTTATGTATTAAAAGGAAATGATATGCATAAAGAGAAAATCGATTTAATAAAACAAAATAGCGAAATCAAAAAAGAAAATTAAATTTGATGTTGCGTTAACCATCTTTTTAGAAACTCCAATCTAGAATAGGTTTTCGCACCTAAGTCAAATTTATACTGCATATATGGATGCCCTAAATTCCAAAAAGAGTAGTTTTCTTTTTCTAAGTAAAGAGAAAGAAGAACTAGTTGCAATTTTCCCCAGTTAAGTAATTAATCAAAATTAATGTCTTGTTTTATAAGCTAGTTTTAGCTATAATACTATATGAGATATATAAGTAATTTAAATAATAAAACAGTAAAAGAATTAGAAAAAATAGTAAAAAATGGTAATTCATTGCAATTAAGACAAAGAGCTAAATCTATACTTTTAAGTAATGAAGGTATAACAGTAAAAGAGATATGCAAAATATTCAATAAGTCAACAAGAACAGTTTATAGATGGTTTGATAGATTCAAAGAAGAACAAATAGAAAATTTATCTGATGAAATTGGTCGTGGTAGAAAACCAGCACTAAATGAAAATGATATTGATAAAGTAAAAAAACTTATTGAAACAAATAGTATCAAAGAGACTTGTATAGCTCTTAATAAAGAGTCAAAAAGAGTTAAAAAAGTATCACCTCAAATCTTAAAAAGATATTTAAAAAAATATACAATATAGTTTTAAAAGAGCTAGAAACACTATATTTAAAGAGAAGAAGTGGATGAATTATTCTTCCAAAAAAGCTCAAATACTTAATGTTTTAAGCTGGTCTGCTAAAGATTGGATTGATACATATTATTTTGATGAGAGTGGTTTTTCACTTGATTCAAATATCCCTTATTATTGGTCACCAATAGGTAAGCCAGTAGAAATTCCATCAAATAGATTTGCAAAAAGAATAAATGTTTTAGGGTTTTTAAATACAAAGAATAATCATCTCTTTTCGAAAACTACAATAACAAAAGTAGATACACAAGTTGTTATAGATTTCTTTAATGATTTTGTAAATCAGATTACAAAAACTACTGTTGTCATACTTGATAATGCATCTATTCACACAAGTAAGCTTTTTAAAGCAGAGATAGAAAAGTGGGAGAAGCTTGGACTACAATTATTATTTTTACCACCATATTCACCTGAACTAAATAAAATAGAAATATTGTGGAAACATATGAAATATCACTATCATAAACTAGAAGCTTATTTATCATTTGATAATTTACATAAACATGTTAAAAATTTATTAGCTGGCTTTGGAACTAATTATGACATTAATTTTAAGTAGGTACTTATTATATTTCTTTTCTTTTGATGAAAAACCTGTAAGTGAAGTATATGTTGAGCCTATTTTATAGCCAATCTCTCCTGCTATTAATTCATTTGTATTTTTATCACTTAACTCAACACTGATTATTTTAAAATCAATATTTGAAGTCTTATAATCTTTTAATGATAATAATAAATTTTTATATTTGTCTTCTACCCAATTTGTTTTGTGATACTCTTCTAGTTTGTTGATAACTTCTTCAAATTTTGTATTTATTGAAAATGTGAATTCATCTTTTTTTATAAGTTGTGCTATTTTTTTACTTATGTGTAAATCTTTAAAATCTAAAATTGCATATTCAAATTGCATTTCAGCTAGTAGATAAAATTTATTTTGAAGGCTAGTTGATGTACAAATAAAACCATAATAAGCTAAATAAATATAAAAATTTTCAGAAAAATCTTCGCTTATATAGTAATTTGTTTTTTCATTCATATAAATACTATTATATAAAATATTTCGATTTTGTATATCTTCAAAAGTTAAATAATATACTAAATTTTGTTTACTCAAATTTACTTCCTATAAATAAAATACCTAAGTTAATAGGTATTTTACTTTTATTATCGATTGTTTCTCTTATCTTCAATAATTTGATCTTTATTGTTTTTATCATTTTTATTTCTATTATCTTGTTGATTAGAGTTATTTCTATAATCTCTTTGTTTCTCATTAGATTTTTGTTCTTTGTAGTTTCTATCATTTTGATGATTTGAATTATTTCTAAAATCATTTCTATTTTCATATTCTTTTTTATTATTATATTGTTTTTCTACAATTCTTTGTTTATTATAGTTTCTATCATAATATGCACCATAAATTGGTTTATTTACTTCTCTAAATTGATGTTTTCTATTCCAATCATTATGGTCATGATATCTGTACGTTCTATAATGCCCTCTATTTGGTTTAAAATAACCTCTATGATGTAATCTATCATAATACGTATATCTATTATCATAAACAAAATAGATATTATTGTAAAAATAACCATATCTATCAAAATAACCATAAAAATAACCAAAATCATCATAGTATCCATTTCTATGGTAGTCAAAGTTTTTGTATCTATTGTCATATCTGTGATCATCTGATCTAAAGCCAATGTCAAGGTTAGTATTATTTCCAATAGGAGTCGTTATTCTTATTCCTATATCTGCTGCAAAAAGTGATGATCCTAGTGTTAATAATGATATTAAAATTAATTTTTTCATGCTTAGACCTTTATAGTAATTTTGAAAAGTATAGATACTTTGTGTGAATAAATTGTGATTTATAATCTTTTACGTTTGATTTAATTATAATGATTTTTTTAATAAGGGATTTTTTGAACACTTTAATCACAAATAATCAAACAACAAATTTTTATAATAATATCACAAAACTACTTGTGGAATGTGAGTCATTTACTTTTAATGTAGCCTTTATAAGCTTCTCAGGATTGCAACTATTACTTGATAGTTTTAAAATATCAGAACAAAAAGGTATAAAAGGAAAAATTCTAAGTTCTACATATTTGAATTTTACTCAAGTTAAAGCCTTAGAAAAAATAAAAGAATTTAAAAATATAGAATTAAGAATCTATGATAGTAATGAGTCAAATATAGGTTTTCACTCAAAATCTTATATTTATGAATTTAAAAATGATTATAAAGTGATAATAGGCTCATCAAATATAACAGCTTCTGCTTTTAAATCAAATATAGAATGGAATGTAAAAACTCTTTCAAAAAAAGATGATATATTTTTGCAAGATGTATTAAGTGAGTTTGATACTCTTTGGAATAACTCTTATATTGCTAATGATGAGTTTTTACTTGAATACTCAAACTTTTTACAGAATCAAAAAAAAGAGTTTGTTCCAAGTTTTTCTTTCAAAAAAGATATAAAAAGAAATTTTATGCAAGAAAAAGCCTTGCAAAGATTGGAGGAGCTAAGAAATAGTGGTGAAAAAAAAGCTTTAATAATAGCAGCAACTGGAAGTGGAAAAACGTATCTAAGTGCTTTTGATGTGAAAAAGTTTAAAGCAAAGAGAGTTTTGTTTTTAGTTCATAGAGAAAACATACTTTTAAGTGCAAAAGATAGCTTTGAAAATATTTTAGGTGAAAAGTTTTCTTATGGACTTTATACTGGAAATAAAAAAGAGCAGGATAAAGATTATATATTTTCTACCATACAAACTATGAATAACTCTTATGAAAATTTTTCAAGTGAGCAATTTGATTATATAATAATTGATGAAGCCCATCATATTACAAGTCCTTCTTATAAAAAAGTTGTTGATTATTTTAATCCTAAGTTTTTATTAGGTCTTACTGCCACATCAAATAGAATGGATGGAAATAGTATTTATGAAGTTTTTGACGAAAATATAGCTTGTGATATAAGACTAAATGATGCTTTAGAACATAATCTTGTGGTTCCTTTTCACTATTTTGGAATTTCTGATATAAAAAGTATTGACTATGAAAATATTGATTTATCTAAAATAGATGAATTAGCAAAACTTTTAAATGTGAATAAAAGAGCTGAATTTATAGTAGAACAAATGAACTTTTACTCACATATTGGAAATAAAAGAAAAGTAATAGGTTTTTGTGTTTCAAAAGAGCATGCTTCTTTTATGAGTGAAAAGTTTAATGAAAATAAAATTAACTCAATTTCTCTTACAAGTGTTGATAGTATAGAAAAAAGAGAAGAGTATATAAAAAAACTTGAAGATGAAAATGACTCTTTAGAAGTAATATTTACAGTTGATATTTTTAATGAAGGTGTGGATATTCCATCTATTAATACTGTTTTGTTTTTAAGACCAACCAATTCTCCAATAGTTTTTATTCAGCAACTGGGAAGAGGTTTAAGAAAGCATAAAAACAAAGAATTTCTAACGGTTTTAGATTTTATAGGAAATCATAAAAAAGCATATTTAATAGCTCTTGCACTTGTTGGAAATAAAGTTATTGATAAAGAGAGCATTAAAATCTCATTAGAAAACAATTTTGCAGATTTTAAAAATGCCTTTATTTCTATGGATGAAATTTCAAAAAATAGAATTTTAGAGCAAATAGATAGTGAAAACTTCAATAACTTAAAATATTTAAAAGAGCAATACTTTGAGTTCAAACTTTTGATGAATAATCAAGTGCCAAAGCTTGTAGATTACTTAGCCTTTGATGATGTGATTAATCCTTTGAAGTTTATAGATGAAAGTAAATCATATATAGAATTTTTATCAAAAGTAGAAGATGAAAAGAAAAAAAGTGAATATAAAATTTTGTGTCAAAATGAAGATTTTATAAAAGCAATTAGATTTATAGAAAATCAACTTCCAATAAAAAGAGTTTATGAATTTGTAATATTAAAATATCTAATATCCCATGACTTTTGTGATGAAAAGATAGCTTTTAAGATTTTAGGAAAATATCTAAAAAAAGTTTCTAAAGATACTATTATTCATAGTTTTTATTATTTAAATCAAGATTATTTTGATTCAGGACAAATTAGCAGATACTTAAAACTTATAGATTTTGATGGAAAAAAAATAGTAAAAACAAAAGAGTTTGAATCTCTTTTAGAAAATTTAAAATATAAAGAGATTTTTGAAGATAGCATAAATTATGGAATTTACACTTATGAAGAGGAGTTTGGAACAGCTGATTTTGCAATGCCATTTCTAAAACTATATGCAAAATACAATATGTTAAATATTGCGCAACTTTGTAATTTTCCAAAAATTCATAGTTCTTTTAGAGGAAGTGGATTTTTAAAATACCAAGATGATTTTTTCTTATTTATAAATTTAGAAAAAGAGAAGTTCTCAAAATCAGCAATTTATCATAATGCATTTTTATCTAAAGATACATTTACTTATCAAAGTAAACCAAGTCAAAGTCAAGATAAAGGTGATGGACAGAGATTAGTCGAAAATCAAAAACATAAAGTAAAACTTCATATTTTTGTACGAAAATTTGTTCAAGTGGATAAAAAAACTCAAGAGTTTATATATTTAGGTTTTGCAAATAGTGTGAAATATAGTGGAAATAGACCAATATCTTTGGAGTTAAAACTTGAAATTCCACTTGATAATAGACTTTTTGAAGAGTTTACTAAAGTTATATAAAGTATGAATTTTTATTTCTCACATGGAATTTCAATGATAAATTCTGCACCTGAGTATTCTATATTTTTATATGTGTAGTTTTTATTGCATACTGTTAAATTTCCATTCATATGTTTTTTTATAATTTCAAGTGACATATATAGCCCTATACCTGTTCCTTGGCTTTTATGTTTTGTTGTGAAGTATGGTTCAAAAACTCTATCAATGATATTTTTTTCTATCCCACCTGCATTATCTTTAATTTTTATAAGTACATTATTTTTTTCTTTATAAGCATCAATAAATATAAACTTGTGATTGTTCTTTTTATTTTCAAATGCATCCATGGCATTATTTATAATATTTAAAATAACTTGAATAAACTCATTTTCAAGTCCTGTTACAAAAATTTCTTTACAATTTTTAATAACAGTTATATTTCTATTTTTTAGTTTTGTACTAATTAAATATAAAACTTTTTCTATTGGAATATCTATATTAAATAAAACAACTTCTTTATCATTATTAAAGAAATTCCTAAAATCATCAATGGTATTAGATAAGTGTTGTGATGAATTATTTATAATATTCATAGTTTCATAAAAGTCATCATCCTTTAATAATCCCAACTCTTTTTTTAATTTTGCTCCTGTGGCAACGGTTGATATTACAGATAATGGTTGTCTCCATTGATGAGCTATGTTTTCAATCATCTCTCCCATTGCTGCCATTTTTGATTGATGATTTAGGATATTTTCTTTTTGAAGTAATTCTTGACTTTTTTGTTCTACTAATGATTCTAGATTTTTATTTATTTCATTTAGTTTTTGAGTTTTTTCTTCAATTGTAATTTTTAGTTTGCTATTTAGTTTTTTAAGTGTTCTTGTTCGATGAACAAAAGCTAGCAATATTAGTAAAATTATAAAAGCAATTTTCCAGAACAAGTCGTAATTAAAAGTAGTCTGAAATTGAATATTATTCCATTTTGTTATTATTGTATTTAATTCATTTAAAGAAATAGATGATATTGCTTTATTTAAAATAGATTCTAATATAGGGTAATCATCTCTTATCATAAACTTCAAGCTAAAGTCTGCTCCTGTATTTCCTGATATTTTAAGATCTGTATATTCATATTTTGCAATATTATAAAAAAGTACAGGTTTAATATCAATATATGCATAAGCTTTATTTTTTGAGACTAAGTCTAATCCTTTTTTAACACTATCAACTAAAATAAATTCTAAATTTGGATAGTTGTTTTTTAGAATATTATGAGCAGTAAAATTATTCCCAATTGCTATTTTTTTACCAATTATAGAAGAAAAACTTTCTATAAAATTTTCATCTTTTTTTGTGACAATTGATATTGGAAATCTCACATACTCTTTTGAAAAGAGTGCATACTCTTTTCTTTGAGGAGTTTCTCCTACGCTAAAGATTAAATCATTTTCTTTATTTTTGATTCCTTCAAGTTGATCTGAGAAATTATCAAAAAAGACATTTTTATTTTTTGCATTTAATTTTTCTAAAATCAATTCCCAATATTCAGAAGAAATACCTTGAGCTTCTCCTGCATTTGATTTAAAAGTAAAAGGTGCCCATGAATTTGAAATAGAAGTGTTAATAGTATGCTTTTTTAAAAATGCAATTTCTTCATTTGTTAGATTAAATTGTTGTTTAAAATTTAAATAATAGTAATCATTGTTATTGATTATCCATTTTTTTTCTAATTTTAGTAACTCGCTAAGAGGTATATTTATAAATCCTTCATTAAATATCTTTGCATTTTTTTTATCATAGGCTATTGCATGTACAGGATTTTTTAAAATTAGATTATTCGTAGCTTTGATTAAATGAAAGAAATTGTTTTTTACAGTATAAAAATTAATTGGAATTTGGTCTTCATAAATAAAATCAATATCTTTATTTTTTAAAGCTTCTATTGAATAAATGTAATCTTCATAAATTTTTATATTAGCATTAGGAAATTTTTCTGATAATATCTTTTCATAGTCATTTCCAATTATTCCAATAGTTAATCTTTCTTTTGCTTCAATTGATATGTTATTCTCTGTTAATGTAAAAAATGAACTCTTAATTTCATAAAAACAGATATGACTAATTACAAAAAAGTGTCATTGATGGATGTTGTTTTAGAAACAGTATCTAATAGTGCTTTATTAAAAGCATCAAGAGAACAAGTAATTCAAAGTGAAATTAAACTAAAGGATGCAATAGCAGGGTATTATCCAACTTTTGGTTTTGAATCAGAAACAGGACGAACACAATCTGGAAGTAATGCAAATGATAAATTCTTTAAATACTACAACGATAGAAATTATAAATTTATTCTAAGCCAAAATATTTATTCAGGTGGAGAAACTTCTAACAATGTTAAAAGTTTAGAAAAAGAGTTAAATGTAGCTAAAAATAAATATCATCTTGTTTTGCAAGAACAAATAACAAAAGCAATAAAAGCATATTTTGATGTTGTTTTTGCATATAGAACTGTACTTGCAAGTGAAAACAATATGAAAAATCTAAATAGAATTTTAGAAATTGTTACAATCAAATATGATAATGGTGCAGCTACTATTGGAGATTTAACAGCAATAAAAGCAAATGTATCAAATGCACAAACTGCACTTACAAAAGTAAGATCTAAACTTGTTGAGTCTGTTAGATATTATGAATATATAGTGGGAAATAACTATGTAGAAACTCTTCCTTATGAGAAAAATTTTAATATTAATGTTTCAACATTTGATTTATTATATGAAAGAGGACTAAAAAGAAATAGAACAATTTTAAATTATTATGAATCAATAGAATCAGAAAAATTTAATTTAAAATCTAAAGAATCATCATTTTCTCCTAAGTTAGATTTTGAAGTTTCACTTGATAATATAATGGATGCAGAAGATGCAGAAAGTAGAGAACAAAACTTCAATGGTCTTCTTAAACTTACATTCAATTTATACAATGGTGGAAGAGATAAAAATAAGATTTTAAGCTCTTTTAGTACTATTAGAGAATTAAATTTTCAATTGGATGAAGAGAAGAAAAAATTAAAATGGAATATTTCTAAATTATTTACTTCTATAAAATCAACAAATGAATCACTAAAAAGTAATATTTCAGAAGTTATATCATTAAGAAAAATGGTCGAAGCATATTGGGATGAATTTAATTTAGGTCAACAAGATTTACAATCTTTACTTCAAGGACATAAACAATTAAATGCAGCAGAAATTGAGCTAATAAAATATGAAAGTGGTAATATTACAGATTTCTTTACATTATTAGGTTATACGGGGGATTTATTAGTATTTTTTGATATGGATCCTGAACATCCTAAATTTATTGATTTCTCAAAAAGTAATTACACACAAAATATTTATATAGATGATAAATTTTTAACTGAAAAAGAAAGATTAGAAAGAGAAGATGAGAGAAGAAAAGATGAAGAATTAAGAAATTCATTAGCTGGAAAAGCATTAAAAGATGAAAATATTAATAACTTTATAAAAACTTTCCTTTCAGCTGATGATAACTTCTACACTATTGAAATGGCAACATTTAATAATCAAGAAGACGCAACTGCTTTTATAAAAAGTAATAATTTAGATAAAAACTCATTTGCATATAGCACTGTAAATAATTTTGTACTTAATTCTAAAATTGTACATGGAATTTACGAAAATCCAGATATTGCTAAGATTGAAATGAATAAATTAGCAAAAGCTAATAATAAAAAATCATTAACGCTTGTAAAAGTAAAAGATGCGAAACAAGCATATAATGATTATATTGTAGGATTAACAGTTAAGGCTCCACCTGCAGAAATTAAAATTGTAGAGAAAATAAATACAATTGAGAAAATTAAACAAGAGAAAAAAATAGAAGAATTCCAATTTAATGAAGAAAGTAAATTAGAATTTATAAATGCTAATCCAGAAAGTTTTACTATTAATATAACATCATTTAATGATAAAAAAGAATTAGAAAAAATATTAATAGAAAAACCTAGTTTATATGAGAAGTCTTATAAATTTGATTATTTCAATGGAACTCAATTAATTAGATGGAATTATGGAGTATATAAAACATATGATGAGGCTCAAAGAGATATTCAATTATTAGGGGATAGTGGAGTTTTATATTATCCGACTGTACAAAAAGTTTCAAAAGAGCAAGGATTATATAATTCAAATATTTTACCTGATAAAAAAGAGCCAGAGAAAAAACCAGAATTTGAATATATAGAAGAGAGTTCTAAAACTGAATATAAAAAGGCAGTTCCTTTAAAAGATTATGTTCAAGAAAAACCTGTAGAAATCCAAAAACAAGTTATAGCTGAAAAACCTATAGAAGTTGAAAAGCCAGTTATGGCTGAGAAAACTGTAGAAATTGAAAAATCAGTTGTTAAAGAAAAATCAATAGAGGATTTTATAAAAAAATTAGATGAAGAAAAAGCTCAAGAAAAACTAGCTAATCCAATTGAAAGATTAGTTGAAGATAAAATAGAAGAAAAAACAATTCCAATTAAAAAACTAGAAACAAAAGTGAATGAAGCAAAAGAGGTAAATCCAATAGGTGAAGAAGAAATGCCAAATAAATTTATTGATGATGAAGTAAGAATTATTCCAAGAAAACCAGAATTTGGTTTGGATGATGTAAAAGTTCCTACTTCTGAGGTTCAATAATGCAAAAAAATATAATAAGTAGAACAATAAAAAATATAAGCATCATTCTATTGATGTTTGTAGCTGTTTTATTTTTATTATTTTGGTCTATTTTCTTTGATTTTAAAGAAAATGCTTTTATTAATGCTAAAACAAATTATGAGTTAAACATAGATAAATATACAAATAAATTCAAAGATCCTACTCTATTATTTGATAAAACATTATTAAATGAATATAGAAAAGATGCTTTGAGTACTTCTTTTATAAGTAATATAAAAATCAAATATAATAAAATATTACTTAGTAAAGAAAGTTTGATTTATCAAACAAATAATTTCTCTCACTCTTCTTGGAATTTAGCTGACGTAACTACTGATGCAAAATTTGGGGAAATACAAAAAATAGAAGGTACATCTTTTTTTGAATTTATTCCATCTGCTAGTTTCAATCCAAATGAAAAATTAATAATTAAATATCAATTATTTAGAAATAATGAGATTATAAATTTCTTAGTTTCACTTGATTTAAATTTACTAAATAATGAAGATATAGTAAATAAAGAGGAAGATCTTTTCAGTATATATAAATATTTTTATAATATAAAATTAGATGAATCTATCACAAAAGAGTTAAAAATAGCAGATATTAATTATGCTAGTGTTGAATATACTATTAATGATTATTATTTAAAAAAAGAAATTTACGAATACTTTAATAAACTTTTATTTTTAGCATTTCTTTTATTTATTCCAATTACGATAATTGTTGTTTTTTATAGTAAATATATAGAAAAAAAATATGTAATAGAACCAATTCAATATCTTGATAAGATTGTCACAAATATTATTGAACATAAATTTATGAATATAAATGACAAAATTATAAATCAAAATAGTGAATATAAAAATCTAGTAACAAATATATCAAAGTTATCAAATAAAATAGCTTCTATGGCAAATGAATTAAATATTAATAAAGAGTCTATGGAGCGAAATTTATTAACAGATAGTTTAACAGGTTTATATGATAAAAAAATGTTTGATATTGATATGAAAAGTATGTTTGTATCTTCAGCTGAAGGTTATATCTTTTTATTAAAAATTGCAAAATTAGGCCAAATAGAAAATGTAAATGGTAGTGTAAAAACAGATGATTTTATTTTGTCTTATGTCAATGTTATAAATAATATCATTTTTCAACATAAGGATAATAAAATTACTTTTTATAGAATTCATGGTCCAGAATTTATTATCTTAGTAAAAGGTTTAGAATACAACGATGCAGATACTTTTTCTAATAGTATTATTAATGGATTAAATGAAGAAATATATAAAAACTATAAATTACCTGAAAATATTTTTCATATAGGTGGAACAAAAATTGATAAGTACGGAACAATTGATTCAATTTTAGATTCAGTAAATAGTGCTTATTTAGATGCAGTTTCAAGTGGTGTAAATTCTTATAAAATTGTTGAAGAAAATCTTATTCATAATGAAATAGAAAAAACAGAAGAAAAAGTAAAATATATTATAAATAATAACTTCTTTAATATATCATTTGCCTATGATTCTTATTCTTTTGATGATGAGTTATTATTAAGAGAATTAAAACCAATATTAAGAGATGAAAATGGTAATGAGATAGCAATTGGATCATTTATGTCAATTAGTGAAAAATTACATTTAAATACTACTTTTGATAAGCAAGTTATTGTCAAAGCTCTAGAGTATATTAGAAAAAATAAAATAAACTATAAAATAGCTATTAATCTATCAATTAAAACTATTATAGATAAAGAGTTTATGAAGTTTTTATATGATTTAGTACATGAAGATAAAAATGTAGTAAATAATATTTTATTTAGTATAACATCTTATACAGCATCTGCTAATAAGGGTGATTTTGTTAAATTCGTTAAACAAGCAAGTGAATTAAAATTTGAAATATTACTTAAAAGATTTAAAACTAAAGAGTACTCTTTAGATGATTTATCAGAAGCAAAAATCAATTACATAAAAATAGATAAAGACTTAACTCAAAATATTCATAATGATTTAGTAAAAAAACATAGAATAAAAAATATTGTAGTTTATGCAGAAGTAAATGATATAAAACTAATAGTTGAAAATGTTGAATCAGATCAAGATTATAAATTTTTAAGTAAATTAGATTTGTATGCAGTTAATAGATAAGGTATTTTATGAATAAAATTATAATTATATTAATAATACTAGTGTTCGCAGGTTGCTCACAAAAACAAGATATTGATGCATCAAAAAATATTATTGTAGCAAAAAAGAATTATCCAAATATTTCAAAAAATGCAGTTTTTGATGCTGCTAAAATACTTTTTACTATTTCAAATGAAAATAATAAAGATAAAAGTTTTGTGATTGATTCATATAGAAATAAACTAGAAGTAAGCAAAATAATCTTTGAATACAATGTTATCTCAGGTGATATTATTTTAGATAAATGGCAATTAGAATTATATGAAACGGAAAAAGAAACTAGAGCTAATCTAATAGTGATTAGAAGAGATGGTTTAAATGAAAATGAAATTAAAAGTATTGATAAAAATATAGTTAAACTTTTTTGGGATAGATTAGATTATTTATTGGGCTTAAAAAAAGATTGGCAAGAATGTAATAAATATTTTACTGATGTAGCCTTAGATAGTTTTGATAATATTATTGAATATGATTTTTGTAGTGATTATTTTATAACTTCAATTCCTGATAATAAATATATTCAAAAAAATATTTTAATATCTGAGCAAGAAATTAATAAAAATACAATTGATACAGTAAAAGCTGATATTTACAAAACAACTGGTTTAAGTTTAGAAAAAACAGATGATGATATCTTTAATCAAAAAGAAAATATCGAAGATACATATTTATTAACACCACTTATGACAGATGAAATTTTTGAAACAGAAGCACAAAAGAAAGCAAAAGTAGCAAAAACACAAGATGCTGCAATCCCAGAAAAGTTAGGATTCTCAAATTTAAAAGAGGGTGAATTACTAGATGTTGATAAGCAAATGAATAAATTTAAACAAGATTTAGAAAAAATCGTAAATGTAAAACCTCAAAATGAAAATACTAATTTAGAAAAAATCATTTCAGAAAGTAGTGATTTAAAAGAAAATAGTGAATTTGAGTTTAAGTCAGAAGAAAAAAAGCAGTAAATTAAAAGGAGCACTTTATGAAATTAACAGCATATATATTATTATTTATTACAACTTTATATGGAGTAACTTTTGATGAAGCTACTGAGAATTTTAATAAAAAAAATTATATTGAAGCATATGAACAATATAGTCAGTTAGCTCTTGATGATGATGCAAATGCGCAATACAATATAGCACTAATGAATTATAAAGGAATAGGTGTAACTAAAAACAATAAATTAGCTTTTTTTTGGTATGAAAAATCTGCATTAAACGGAAATTCTGCTGCACAAAATAATCTTGCTCATATGTATTTTTTAGGTGAAGAAGTAAAAAAAGATTTAGTGTTAGCAGAAAAATGGTACAAATTATCTGCTGAAGCTAATTATCCCCTTGCTCAACTTAATCTTGCAATGATGTATGATTCAAGCACAAGTGAAGAAAAAGTTAAAGAGGCATTTGCATGGTATACAAAAGCTTCTTTATAAGGTGTAATAATTGCACAGAATAACTTGGCAAAAATGTATTATATGGGAAGAGGAACTAAAACAGATAAAGAACAAGCACTTTATTGGTTTACAAAAGCAGCAGATGCTTCAAATCCTGTAGCTCAAGCAAATTTAGCAATGATGTATTTAAGTGCAGATGGTGTAAGCAAAGATGTTGAAAAAGCTATAGTATTATTTACAAAAGCAGCAGAGCAAAACAACTTACCATCGATGTTAAGATTAGCTGATTTATATGGTAAAGGAAATGAAACGTCTTTAAATTATGAAAAATCTTTTTATTGGTATGAAAAAGCTGCCCAATTAAATAGCACAAGTGCAATTTATCATGTAGGTTTATATTACTATCATGGTTATGGAGTGCAAAAAGATGTGGACAAAGGGATTAAATATATAAGAGAAGCAAAAGATAAAGGTTATAAAAGAGCTGAGAATTTTTTTAAATTAAATAATATTAGATAGTATTAATTAATTTAAATTATCACTTTAAAAACAAAAAAATTATTTTTTATAATAACATATTAATTTTAGCAACTATTCAGGCTATTTATATGCCATTACTTCATATTGTATTTAACGAAGTTTAGATACAATTTTGTAAAAATTACAAAACTTCATTTTCAAATAGGATAATTATGTCAAAACAATTACTACAAAAACAAGCAGATACTATCAGATTTTTAGCAGCAGATATGGTTCAACAAGCAAACTCAGGACATCCAGGTGCTCCAATGGGTTTAGCAGATATTGCAACAGTATTAAGTAAGCATTTAAATGTTAACCCAGCTGATGAGAAATGGCTAAATAGAGATAGATTGGTGTTTTCAGGTGGTCATGCTACTGGATTAGTTTATTCATTATTACATCTTTGGGGATTTAATGTATCTGTAAATGATATGAAAAACTTTAGACAAACTCACTCTAAAACTCCAGGACATCCAGAATATGGACATACTCATGGTATTGAAATTACAACTGGACCTTTAGGACAAGGGATTGCAAATGCTGTTGGTTTTGCTGCAGCTGGAAAATATGCTCAAAATATTTTAGGGAAAGAAGTTATTAATCATAAAGTTTATTGTTTATGTGGTGATGGAGATTTACAAGAAGGTATTTCTTATGAAGCAACTGCAAGTGCAGGACATTTAAAACTTGATAACTTAGTAATTATTTATGATTCAAATAATATTACAATTGAAGGTGATACTTCTTTAGCATGGAGTGAAAATGTTAAAAAAAGATTCCAAGCTATTGATTTTGAAGTTATTGAAATAGATGGACATAATTTTGAGCAAATTGATAAAGCATTAGTTACTGCAAAAACATCAACTATGCCTGTATTAATTATTGCAAAAACAGCAATTGCTAAAGGTGCTGTTACTATGGAAGGAAGCCACCATGCCCATGGAGCTCCTCTTGGAAATGATGAAATTGCAGCTTCAAAAGCGAAAGCTGGATTTAATCCTGAAGAAAAATTCTATGTTCCTGCTGATGTTAAAGGTGCATTTGACAAGTTAGTTATTGGTTCAGTTGCTCAAAATAACTGGAATGACTCTTTAAGTGCTGAAGCTAAAGCAAAAATTGCTCAATTACAAAATCCTGATTTTGATTCAGTTGTTTATCCAACATTTGAAGCTGATTCTAGTGTTGCTACAAGAGATTCAAATCACAAGATTTTAAATGCAATTGCAGCAGCAGTTCCTGGATTCTTAGGAGGATCAGCTGACCTTGGACCTTCTAATAAAACAGAATTAAAAGGTGAGGGTGATTTCCCAAATGGAAGAAATATTCACTTTGGTATTAAAGAACATGCAATGGCAGCTATGACAAATGCAATGAACTTATATGGTTTATTTAGAGTTTATTCAGCTACTTTCTTTGTATTTTCTGATTACTTAAAACCAGCAGCTAGAATCGCAGCACTTGCTTCTATTCCTCAACACTTCATTTGGACACATGATTCAATTGGTGTTGGAGAAGATGGACCAACTCACCAACCAATTGAGCATTTATCTCAGTTTAGAGCTTTACCAAACTTCTATACATTTAGACCAGCTGATGCTACAGAGAATGTTGATTCTTGGAAAGTTGCACTTAAAATGAATGCTCCTACAGCATTTGTATGTTCAAGACAAGGATTAAAAGTATTAAAAGATGAAAAAGCATTTGGAAGCGTTGCAAATGGCGGATATTTACTTAAAAAAAGAGAAAATGCAAATATTACTATTATGGCATCTGGATCTGAATTAATGCTTGCACTTCAAACGGCTTGTTCTTTAGAAGAAGAAGGAATTATTGCAAATGTTGTTTCTGTTCCTTGTTTTGATCTATTATTAGAGCAAGATGAGTCTTATATCGCTCAAATTATTGATAAAAATACAAGAGTATATGCTGTTGAAGCTGCTCGAGGTTTAGAGTATTATAGATTTGCACATAAAGTATTTGGAATGGATACATTTGGAGCTAGCGGACCTGCTAATGATTTATTTGAAGAATTTGGATTTACAATTCCTAAATTAAAAGCTAATATTATTGCTGACTTCAAGAAATAATTCTTTTAAAATAGATGAGTTTTTCTCATCTATTTTTCTTTTTAAACTACAAATTTAAACTTTCTTATTAAATATCATCTTTTTTTAATATTAAGCACTTATAATACTTCTATAAATATAAATAAAATATAGGAGAACTTATGAAAATAGGATTTATAGGACTTGGAAATCTGGGAACTGCAATTTGTTCTAGACTATCATCACTTGGGGATGAACTAATTGTTTATAATAGAAACAAAGATAAAATCAAAGATTTACCGTACAAAATAGTAAATACTCCAAAAGATATTTTAAAAGAGTGTGATGTTATTTTTTTATGTCTATTTGATTCACCTGCGGTTGAAAATATTTTAAGTGGTGAAAATGGAATATTATGTGATGAGTTAAAAGGTAAAACAATTATTGATTTAACTACAAATCATTATGAAGATGTTTTAAAATTTCATAAAATGGTAAATGATATTGGTGCAAATTATCTTGAAAATCCAGTATTTGGAAGTGTTGCACCTGCATTAAGTGGAGCATTAACGGTTGTAAGTTCTGGAAAAACAGAAGTATTTGAAAATGTAAAACCAATTTTAGAAAAAATTGCTGTAGAAATATTTCACTTAGAGGCACCTTCAAGTGCTACAAAAATGAAACTTATAAATAATTTATGCTTAGGTTCATTTATGGCTACCCTTGCTGAATGTACTGCATTAGCTGAAAATTGTGAAATTCCAAAAGCTAAGGCTTTACAAATCTTAGGTGTTGGTGGCGGACAATCTCTTGTTTTAAAAGCAAAAACACAAAAACTAATTGATGAAGATTTTTCTGCACATTTTTCAAATAATGCAATAAATAAAGATTTGCATTTATTACAAGATTTAGCATATAATTTGAAATTACCACTTTATAGTGCAGCAATTCCTAAGGAGCTGTTTTCTAAAATGAAAATGATGGGTAAAGGGGAAGAAGATTTTTCTTCGATATATCAGTTGTTTAAAAAATAAAAAGGATAATGCATGCCACATTTACAGTTTGAAATAAATAAAAAAGTATCAGATGATTCAAAAGAAGAGTTTGTAAATGAAATAAGAAAAACTTTTAGTGAGATTATGGATACTGGAGTTGATCATATTGCAATATCAATTAGAGAGTATGATAAATACTCTTTAACAATTGGAAGAGCCTCTTTTACTGATGATATTTGTTTAATGAACCTTGATATTAGAGAGGGCAGAACAATTGAAAAAAGACGAGAGTTAGCTCTTGCATATATGGAGATTGTAAAAGAGAATTTTGGAATAAATCAAAAAAATCAGTATATCACTTTTACGGAACACAAAGGTGAAGATTTTCATTTAGTTGAAAAATATTTAGCCTCTTGGGAAACAGGTGAAGACCCGCTTGCTTAAAATAAAAAAAGCTTAATTATAAATTTTGATTAAGCTATTTTTTTCTTCAATATTTGTATAAATAATCTACAATATAGAATTAACAATAAATTATTTTACTGTTAATATACCTTATATAATTCAAAGGTAATTTATGAAAAAACTATTTATTATAAAAGCTGGAAAAACTTTTGACACTATTATTAGTGAACATGTTGATTTTGAAGATTGGATTTTAAAATATATAAATTATGAAAATATTAAAATTATTGATATTCAAAATAATGAAGAAATACCATCTTTAAATGATTGTTTGGGTGTAATAATTACAGGCTCACATGCCATGGTTACTCAAGAACTTCCTTGGAGTTTAAAGTTAGAAATATTTATAAAAGAAGTTATTCTTGCAAAAATTCCATTTTTAGGAATTTGTTATGGACATCAACTTTTAGCTAAAAGTTTAGGGGCAAAGGTTGATTATCATCCAAAAGGAATAGAATTAGGAACTGTTAATATATCTGTTTCAAAAGAAGCTCTTAGTGATGATATTTTTAAATATTTGCCTTCTTCTTTTGATGTTCATGTTGTTCATTCTCAAAGTGCAATATCTTTACCTAAAAATGCAGTTTTACTAGCTTCAAATAATCATGAGCAAAATCATGCTTTTAGAGTCGGTGAAAATGCTTGGGGAGTTCAGTTTCATCCTGAATATGATGAAAATGTGATGAGAGGATATATAAAAGAGGTATTAAAAAACAATGACGAAGAAAAAAATAGATTATTAAAAAAAGTAAAACAAAGTAATTATTCAAATGAAATTATAAAACTTTTTGTAAATGTAGTAAAAGCCTCAAACTATTAATTTTGTTTATCAATGAAAACTCTTACGCAATTTCTACTTGAATTTTTTGCTTCATATAATGCCTTATCTGCTTTTGATAAACATTTAGTAGGATTTTGATCTTTACATTCATATATACCAAAACTTGCAGTTAATTTTATTTTATTAGAAAAATCATATTGTTCTATGATTTTTCTTAAGTTTTCTGCAATTATTTGAGCATTTTGGCTTTGGGTATGGGTGAAAATTAGTAAAAATTCTTCACCACCCCATCTTCCAACATAGTCAGTTTCTCTAATGTTTTTTGATAAAATATTTGCAAACTCTTTTAAAATAATATCACCAATTGTATGTCCATAAGTATCATTTATATTTTTAAATAAATCTATATCTACAATTGCTAATGTTAAAGCTGAGTTGTATCTTTGTGAAAATTTGATCTCTTTTTCTAAAATAAAATCTAATTTTACTCTGTTATAAAGTGAGGTTAGTTTATCTGTTTGAGATAATTTTCTTAGCTCTTTATTTAAAGCATTCAATTTTATATTTGAACGATATATTAAAGCAGTTATTATTGATACAAAAATTATAATAATCAAGATAACAATTTGAATAAAGACCTTTGTGTTAAATTGCTTTTCTTTTACAAGGGTAAGCCACTTATTAACTATTCTTTCTTTATCTTCCTCTTTTAACGAATTTATAGCTTTATTTAATATGTTTTGTAGAATCATTTCATCATTTCTTACAGCAATTCTAACTAAAAATTCATCTGATATTTTCCCACTAATTTTAATATCTTGAATATTATATTTTTGTTTTATATATGCTACTGTTGGCATAGAGTCAATATATGCATAAGCATCTTTAGAACTTGCTTTTTCTAGTCCTTCTTTTGCATTTCTAACTTCTATTATTTGAATATTAGGATATGAATATTTAATTATTTCAATTAAAGCAAAATTTTTAATTAAAGCTATTTTTTTATTTTGAATTTCTTTTAATGAATTAATAAAAGATTCACTATCTTTTGTAGCTATTACTATTGGGAAATTTAAGTAGGGTTGAGTGAAGTTAAAATACTCTTCTCTACTTTTTGTTTGGAGGGTAAAAGGTAATATATCACATCTTTTATTTTTTACAAGTTCATATGATTCTTCCCAAGAAGTAGTGATATTTAGTTGAAATTTAATATTGGTATTTTTATTTAATTGATTAATTATATCTGAGATTATTCCACTGTAATTCCCTTTTTCTGTAATTTCTTCATATGGTAAAAAGTTAGGATCAACACACATGGTGATATTTTTCTTTTTTCCTAAATAAGATATTTCTTCTTGAGTAAATAAGAAATTTTTACTATTATTTTCTAATGATTGAAGTTTATTAAACCATTTATTATTTAATTTTTCAATTTCATTTTTTGATATTAATTTTTCAGCTTTTGAAATAATTGATTTTAAAACACTATTTTCTTTATTATAAGCAAAATAAAAACCAAAATTATTTTCATTCTCAATACTTTCTGTAATTTTAAGATTGGAAATAAAATTTTTATTAATGTTATATTCTAAAACATCCCTTATTCCATATGTAAGATCTGCTTTTTTTAACGAGACGGCAGTTATTGTTTCTAAAGAGTTATTAGTAGAATATATATTAATCTTAGGAAAATCTCTTTTTACTTTCTCATAAGTATAATAGCCCTTTACTAAAGCTATTGTTTTCCCATCTAGTTCAGAAAAAGAGTTATACTCTTTTTCTGATATTCTAGAAACCATAGCTACAGTGGATAATCTGTAAGGTATATCAGAAAATAAAAATCTATCTTCTCTTTCTTTTGATTTTAATACATTAACCATTAGATCTAATTGATTATTTTCAAGCATATTCATAGCTTCATTCCAAATAACATTTTGGTAGTCTACTTGTATTGCTAATTTATTTGCAATTAAATTCATATAATCTATAGAATAACCTTTTGCAATTGCATTTTCATTAAAATTATAAGGAGCTAAATCTGAGTCATTTTGAATTCTTATAATCTTTTTATTTTTTAAATAAGCTAATTCTTCAGGAGTAAAGTCAATTTCTTTTTTGAAATATACTATTAGTTTTCCTAGAGAATTGTTTTTATTGTCCAAAATATCTTTTTCATAAGTTTCTAAATTTTCTTTTATATCAAAAAAAAGAGAATCATCATTAATAATAATTGTAGAATCATTTTTATATGAGCTATAAATATATTTATTTTTATAAACAATCTCAAAAGCTTGAATTTTTTCGTGATGTTGATAATAAAGATTTAAAATGTTATTTATCTCTTTTTTATTATCTTGATGGTCTTGAACTAGATATTTTAATTGTAAAGAAAGGTTGTCGATATTTTGTTTTGTATTGTTACTTATTGCTTCTATTTCAGAAGAAAATGTATTTTGAACAAATAATAAACAAAATATTAAACTAATAAAAAATCTGTACATATTAAACCTTATGTTATATACTTAATTATATAACAATTATTTAAAATCTTTAACTTTTTATCCTAAGAGAAATTTTAGTATAGTACAAATTATTAAAAGGATTTATATGTTAAAAGGTATTATTGTTTTATTGTTCTTCCAATTTTTAGGGGAGTGTATTGCTAAGTTTTTTGAACTCTTAGTGCCTGGACCTGTTATTGGTATGATTTTATTATTGTTGTTTTTATTAGTTAGAAAAGGAAGTTTTATTAGTCTTGATAATGCAGTTGCTTTGCATTTAAGATATTTGCCACTTTTATTTATACCTGCTGCTATGGGAATAATTACTCAAATTGATATTATTACAAAAGAGTTTTGGGCAATTGCAATTGCTTTATTTGTGGGAACGATTGTAGCTTTGGCTTTTAGTGCAAAATTTATGGATTATCTTACTATTAAAGGGGAAAAAAATGAATTATGATGCATTAATAAATTATATACATTCAACTCCCCTTACATGGTTGATTTTAACATTAGCTGCTTTTAAACTAGGAATCATAATCTATGAAAAGTTTAATAAACACACACTATTACAACCAATAATTATAGCTTATGTGATACTTTTAAGTTTAATAATATATACAAATACATCTTTTGAAGAGTATTTTAAGAGTGTTGAAATTATTCACTTTTTCTTGGGCCCTGCAACTGTCGCCTTGGCTTTACCCTTATATAAAAATCTAAAATATATAAAATCACTTTTTATTCCAATAGTTCTTACTCTTTTTATTGCAGGTATTTTTTCAATAGCAATTGCAGTGTCTTTATTATGGATTTTTGGAGCAGAACTTCCAACAATTTTATCAATGACTACAAAATCAATAACTGCTCCGATTGCAATTATAACATCAGAGCAAATAGGTGCTATTCCATCATTGGCTGTTGGATTTGTTTTAATAACTGGAATTATAGGGGCTTTGTTTGGAACAATTGTTTTTAAACTTATAAATATAAAATATGATACTTCAAAAGGTTTTGCACTTGGTTTGGTATCACATGGAATTGGTACTGCAAGGGCCATTGAAATAAGTGAAAAAGCCGCTGCTTTTTCAGCACTTGCAATGGGACTTAGTGGAATATTTACAGCTGTTTTTCTTCCTATGATAATTACTTTTTTTAAGTAATTATCAAATATTTTAAATTAATACATCAAGATATCTTGATATATTAATTTAATTATGATATAGTTTTAAAAAAGAAGGAACTAATATGGATATATTTTTAAAAACAACTAGTGCCTTAAATGATGAAACAAGAGTAAAACTACTTAAATTTATAAATATAAATGGTAAATGTTGTGTTTGTGATTTGGAAAATTCATTTGATATGATTCAATCAAGACTTTCAAGACATTTAAAAATCTTAAAAGAAGCAGGATTTTTAAATGTTCAAAGGGAAGGAAGATGGGCTTATTATAGTGTTCGTTTTCCCCTTGATGAGTTTAGAAACTCTTGTATAAAAGAGATTAATACTTTACAAATAGAATTACCAGTTTTAAAAAAAGCTTGTGAAACAAAGGAAAACAATTGAAAGAGACACTTTTTGTATATGGAACTTTAATGCCAAACTGTCCAAATGGTCATGTTCTGGAAAATATCGTAGGAAAATTTGTACCAGCAACTGTAAGAGGTTATCTAAAAGATGCAGGTTGGAGTGCTAGTATGGGATATCCTGGGATTAAGCTAGACACTAATGGGGATACAGTTCATGGATTTTTATTTTATTCAGATAATTTAATAAACCATTGGGAAAAATTAGATGAGTTTGAGGGCTTAGAGTTTGAACGTAAAGAAGTAACAGTTGAAAGATATGATGAAATTGATATTGATACTTTTATTTATGAATTAAAAGCTACAAATGATGAAATAAAAGAGTCAGACCTATGATACTTGCAAGTTCTATTTTTATAATCACACTTATATTTGTGATATGGCAACCAAAAAATCTACAAATTGGAACGACAGCTGTTGTTGGAGCAATCGTAGCTTTAGTTCTAGGAGTTGTTAGCTTTACTGATGTATTAACTGTTACAAACATAGTTTGGGATGCAACACTCGCTTTTATAGGAATTATAATTTTATCTATGGTTTTAGATGAGATTGGTTTTTTTGAGTGGGCAGCTTTAAAAATGGCGAAATTTTCAAATGGAGATGGACTTAAAATGTTTATCTATTCTATTTTACTTGGAGCTTTTGTTTCAGCTTTATTCGCAAATGATGGAGCGGCACTTATTTTAACTCCTATTTTACTTGCTAAAATGAGAATATTACAATTGAATATAAAAACAATAGTTGCATTTTTATTAGCAGGTGGATTTATAAGCGATAGTGCTTCTTTGCCTTTTGTATTTTCAAACCTTACAAATATAGTTACAGCTAATTATTTTAGTATTGGATTTGTAGAATATTTTTTAAATATGATTATTCCTTTTATTGTAAGTGTTGTAGTTTCAATACTTTTTTTATGGTTACTTTTACGAAAAGATATTCCAAAAACAGTTGATATATCTTTATTAAAAGATCCAAAAAGTGTAATAAAAAATATGAAACTATTTTATTTTTCGTGGGTATTTTTAGCTATTTTATTAGCTGGTTACTTTATTGGTGATGCTTATGATTTACCAATTTCTATTTTTGCTTTAGGTGGAGGAATTATATTTTTAATTATTGCAACAATGTCAAAAACAGTAGAGCCAATTCGTATAATTAAAGAGGCTCCATGGCAAGTTGTTTGGTTTAGTATTGGACTTTATATAGTTGTTTATGGACTTAAAAATGCAGGACTTACGGATTATCTAACAATAGTTTTAAAAGATTTAAGTTTAAGAGGTGATACTATTGCGGTTGTTGGAACTGGATTTATAGCAGCTTTTTTAAGTGCTATTATGAACAATATGCCAACAATTATGATTATGGATATAGCAATGCATGATATAGGAAATCAAGCAATGATTTATGCAAATATAGTTGGATGTAATCTTGGACCAAAAATGACACCATTTGGTAGCCTTGCTACGCTATTATGGCTTCATGTTTTGGCAAAAAAAGGTGTGAAAATATCTTTTGCTCAATACAGTAAATTTGGTTTAATTATCACACCACCCGTACTATTATTAGTACTTTTAGCAATTTAAAAATTTAATAGGAGAAAATAGTTGAAAACTAAGGTTTTATTTATATGTAGTCACAACACGACAAGAAGCCAAATGGCTCAAGCTTTATTATCAAAATATGGTGGAGAGGATTTTGAGGTTTTAAGTGCAGGTGTAAATGCAGGGGTTTTAAACCCAATGGCTGTTGAAGTAATACTTGAATCTGAAAATATGGATATATCATCATATACTACAAATAGTGTAATAGAATATTTTAAACAAGGATTACATTTTCATTATGTAATAACTGTTTGTGACGAAGCGAAAAAAGAGGCTTGTCCAATTTTTCCTGGTCTTGATGGAGTTTTACATTGGAATATTTCAAGTCCAGCATGTGATGGGAATTATGAAGAGAAAAAAGCAAAAGTTATCCAGTCAAAAGATGAGTTAAAAGTAAATGTTTTACAGTTTGCAGAGCTTGTAAAAGAACAACATATAAAATCTGGATTTCCAGAATCATGGCATGTAAATCAATAAAAAAAGGAATATTTTATGAAAAAAGTTTTAATTTTATGTACAGGAAATTCTTGTAGAAGTATTATTGCAGAAGCATTAATTAATGCAAAATTAGATGGAATCAGTGCTGATAGTAGTGGAGTAAAAGCAAGTGGAAGAGTAAATCCAAATGCTCAAAAATTACTTGAAGAAAAAGGAATTTGGAAAAGTGAATATCATTCAAAAACTATTGATAAAGTAATAGATAATGCTTATGATTTAGTAGTAACTGTGTGTGACCATGCAAATGAAACTTGTCCTATGTTTCCAAAAGCAGTGAAAGTTATTCACGTAGGATTTGAAGATCCAGATGGAAAAGGTTTTGAAGCATTTGAAGATACTTATAAAGAGATTGAAGAAGTATTACTTCCAAAAGTAGCAAATGCGGTTTTATCATTGGATGATGATAAAAACTTTCTGTGAAAAGTTATCGAGGCTTTAGCTTAATGAAAATTTTAAAAATTTATGACCCTGCTATGTGTTGTCCTACAGGTGTTTGTGGAACAAGTGTAGATACAAAACTAGTGCAATTAGCTAACTTTATAAATAGTTTAGATAAAACTAAATTTAAAGTAAAAAGATTTGGCTTAAGTACAGAGCCAAGTGAATATGTATCAAATAAGGAAGTAGCAAGATTACTAAATGAAAAGGGTGTTGAAGTTTTACCTTTAATATTTTTGGATGAGGAACTTTTATTTGAAGGTGACTATCCAAGTGTTCCAAGCCTTAGTTCAAAAATGGGTTTAGGCTCTTTTGTAGCAAAATTTTAATATGAAAAATTTAATAGAAAAAATACCACAATTCCTCTTTTTTACAGGAAAAGGAGGAGTTGGTAAAACTTCCATGTCTTGTGCTATTTCTCTTGCTCTTGCAAAAGAAGGTAAAAAAGTATTACTTATTTCAACTGATCCGGCTTCAAATTTGGATGAAGTTTTAGAAACTAAACTAAAAAGTATACCAACGAAAATAAATGGTGTTGAAAATCTTGAAGCAATGAATATAAATCCAGTAGTTGCAGCACATGAATACAAAGAGAAAATGGTAGCTCCATTTAGAGGAGTTTTACCACAAAGTGCCATTGAGCAAATGGAAGAGCAACTAAGCGGTGCTTGTACGGTTGAAATTGCAGGATTTAATGAATTTTCAAAATATGTTGGTGATATTGATATTTCAAAGAATTATGAGCATATTATTTTAGATACTGCACCAACAGGGCATACTCTAAGACTTCTAAAACTTCCAAGTGCTTGGAATAGTTTTATAGAAGATAATAGTACTGGAAGTTCATGTTTGGGTGCAGTTTCAGGTTTAAGTCATAATAAAAAACTTTATGAAAATGTGGTGGAAAATCTAAAAAATGCAGATAAAACCTTATTGATTTTAGTTTCAAGGGCTGAAGAATTGTCATTAATAGAAGCCTCAAAAGCTTCACATGAGTTAGCAAATCAAGGAATAAAAAATCAACATTTAATTATAAATGGAGTTTTTAGAGCAAATGATGAAGATGAAATTGCAAAAAGTTTTGAAAAAAAATCAAAAAAAGCTTTAGAAAATCTTGATGAAATAATATCAAATCTAGCAAAAACAACTATTGGTTTTTATCCAAATGGTGCAGTTGGGCTTGAAGCTTTAAATAATATAATAGATAATATCACTCCAAAAGAGTATTCAGATGTAAAAGAACAATTGCAAAACTCTTTAAAAACTATTTTAGAAGATATATATTCTTGGGATAGTTTAATAGAAGATTTTGAAAATGATAAAAATGGTTTGATTATGACTATGGGAAAAGGTGGAGTTGGGAAAACTACAATTGCTTCAAATATTGCTTTAGAATTAGCAAAAAGAGGGCATAAAATTGTACTTTCTACTACAGATCCAGCCTCACATTTAGAGTATGTTTCTAAAACAAATGAAAATCTTACAATTGAAAAAATTGATCCAAAAATTGAGACACAAAAACATGTAGATGAAGTAATTGCTCTAAATGAAGGAAAAATTTCAAATGAAGATATGGCTCTTTTAAAAGAGGAGTTAAGTGCTCCATGTATTGAAGAAATAGCTGTATTTAAAGCTTTTGCAAAAACTGTATCTAAAGCAAAGAATAGTTTTGTAGTCCTTGATACCGCACCAACAGGTCATACTTTACTTTTACTTGATGCATCACAAGCTTATCATAAAGAAGTTTTAAAAAATAAGAATGATGCTTTAGAAGAGGATTTAATTGAACTTTTACCTAGAATAAAAGATGAAAAATATACTAAGATTTTATTAGTTACTCTACCAGAAGCCACACCAACACATGAAGCAAAAGATTTGCAAGAAGATTTAAAAAGAGCGGGAATAAAACCTTACGCTTGGGTAATTAATAGAAGTTTTGCTCTAACAAATAGTTCAAATAATTTACTTTGTCAAAAAGCATTAAATGAGATCAAATATATTAAAGAGATAAAAGAGAGTTTAAGCTTTAAGACTTTGATTAAAGCCTGGGATAAAAATTAAACATATTAATAAAAGTCCTAAATTTAGGACTTTTATCTTACTTTTTTAGAAAGCTCTTTTAAAAAATTTATTTGAAAATCTTTTTTTATAGCATTTGCTTGATTAAGTTCGATTTTCTCCATAGCTTCCTCATATGATGTACCTTTTGATATTAAATAAGAAGCTATTAAAGTCCCGGTTCTTCCTTTCCCACCTTGGCAATGAATAGCAACTGGATTATTTTTTTGAATTTGCTCATCAACAAACTCTACTAATTTTTCTACTTGTTCAAAAGTAGGTGCTTTGTCATCTGGAACTGGAAGCCATAAACTTTCAAAACCATTTGTATTATAATCTTCTATATTGCTATTATCTTCAAGCAAACAAACAATTGATTTAATTTTTTTATCAGAAAGATTTTGTAAATCTTTTTTTTCTGGAGCAGGCATACCATACAATTTATTAGGTAGTACATTCCAAAGTTTTGAGATGTGTAAATTATTATGCATTTTTTTCCTTTGTTAATATTAATATAATAATAGCAAAATTAAATTAATATATCAACATATCTTGATATTTTGTTTTAATTCTGTTATACTTTTATTAATTTAATTTAAGGAGGTCAAGATGTTTGATTGGCTTGTAAATTTAAGCGCAATATTTGTATTTAATATTTTAGGATTTGAAAAAGGAACACACTTAGGTGATGCCTTAGAGTTTTTTATATTTGATACAATAAAAATATTTATACTTTTAATTACTATTATTTATTTGGTTACACTATTAAGAAGTTATTTCCCAATAGAAAAAGCAAGGGATTATATAAGTGGTAAGAATAAAATTGTAGGACATTTTCTAGCAGCAATTTTTGGGGTAATAACTCCTTTTTGTTCATGTAGTGCGATACCTTTATTTTTAGGATTTTTACAAGCTAGAATTCCACTTGGAGTTACATTTTCATATTTGATCTCAGCACCTCTTAGTGATGCTGTTGTTATTGCTATGCTGTTTTCACTTTTTGGTTGGAAAATAGCATTATTATATGTTTGTCTAGGACTTTTGATTGCTATAATTGCAGGATTAGTAATAGGTTCTATGAATCTTGAAAAAGAAGTTTTAATTGAAGTTAAAGCAATAAATAATTGTTGTGGCCCCAATGAAGAGAACAAAATTTCATTTAATCAAAGACTAAAAGAATCGTGGGAATATACAAGTGATATATTCAAAAAAATCTATTTATATGTGATAATTGGTGTTGGTATTGGAGCTTTTATTCATGGATATGTTCCAACAGATTTTATTAGCTCATATGCAGGTGGTTCGGTTTGGTATGCTCCTATAGTTGCGGTTATTATGGGAATACCTATGTATTCAAATGCAGCTGGAATTTTACCCCTTGTGGAAGTTTTAACACAAAAAGGTATGTTACTTGGAACGGCACTTTCTTTTATGATGGCAGTTGTTGCATTGAGTTTACCTGAAGCTATGATTTTAAAAAGAGTTTTAAGTGTGAAATTAATAGGAATATTCTTTGGTATTGTTGGATTTGCTATACTTCTAACTGGATATTTATTTAATATGATTTTAGGATAATAAATTGATATTTGAAATCTTCATATATATAGCAGCAGCTTTTTTTGAAATATTAGGTTGTTATAGTTTTTGGATGTTTTTTAAACTCCAACATAATAGTTTATGGCTTTTTGTTGGAATAATATCACTGGCAATTTTTGCATATTTATTAACAAAAGTTAATTTAGAATTTGCAGGTCGTGCATATGCAATTTATGGTGGAATTTATATAGTTTCCTCACTGTTTTGGTTATATTTCGTAGAAAAACAAAGCTTTAATAAATGGGATATAATAGGTTCAGCAGTTTGTATTTTAGGTGCAAGCATTATTTTAATTGGAAATCAAAAATAGGAGAAAAAATGAAAATAGAGATTTTAGGAACAGGATGTTCAAAATGTAAAACTTTAGAAGAAAACGCAAAAAAAGCAATTGCACAAATTGGTGGTTTTCATGAAGTTAAAAAAGTAGAAGATATAGTTGAAATTATGAATTATGGTGTTATGAGTACACCAGCACTGGTAGTTGATGGAAAAGTAAAAAGTAGTGGAAAAACATTAACTTCAAATGAAATTATAGAGTTACTAAAATAGCAAATCAATGAGTTTTAATAACTCATTGATCCAGCATTTAAAAGTCCAATACAAATTGATAAAAATGCCATTAAAATTCCAACAGGAATTACACCCTCAGATATCTTTGTTTTAAAAGAATATTTACCATTTAGTCTAGTTACAATAAATGCAAAAATTAGTTGAATAATAATCGCAACTCCTCCCCAAATAGCAAAATCAATATATGATATAGAGTTAGTTAAAGCACTATACATAGGAATAGCAACACCAATAATAGCTCCACCAAAACCTAATGCAGCAGCAGTGTTATTTTCCTCAAAAATCAATTTATAATCGTCATAAGGTGTAACAATTGCGTATAAATAAAGAAATACAATTACAAGTGCAAGTGCAGTTAAGAAGAAGCTAATAAAGCCAATAAATAATTCAATTTCCATTTCAATCCTTTTTTTTCTTGCATTTTATCTAAAACTTGCTATATGAATTATTATGATAAAATATTTTATAAAATATAGGAGTATATTAATGCCAATTTGTCCACTTTGTAATAGTAATTCAAAAGCTTTTTACAAAGAAGAATTTTATGAATGTTCAAAGTGTAAAGGAATATTTAGGCCTGCTGAAAAACTTCTTGATAATGAAAAAGAGAAACAACGATATGAAAGTCATACTAATGATTCGGATGATTTAGGTTATCAAAACTTTGTTTTACCAATCACATCAAGTGTTTTAAAAGAGTATAAAAAAGATGATTTAGGACTTGATTTTGGTTGTGGGAAAGACTCTCCTATTGTAAAAGTTCTAAGACAAAAGGAGTATCAAATATTTGAATATGACCCATATTTTTTTGATGATAAAAAACTTTTAGAGGAAAAATATGATTATATAGCTTGTTGTGAAGTAATTGAACATTTTTATAATCCAAAAAAAGAGTTTGAATTACTTAAAAAACTTCTAAAAGAAGAGGGAGTTTTATATTTAATGACTGGAGTTTATAACTCTAATATCGATTTTTCTAAGTGGTGGTATAAAAATGATTTAACCCATGTTTTTATCTTTCAAGAAGAAACCTTTGAGTGGATAAAAAAAGAGTTTGCTTTTAAAGATATGAAGATTGAAAAGAATTTTATTAGATTATCTAGATAAAAAAGATTGACTCTTCTTTATCTATAAAACAAAATAGGTTTTTTTGATTGTGCAATTATTTCACTTGTAAAACTTCCAAAAATAAACTCTTTTATTCTTGAATGTCCAAATGCTCCCATTGCCAAGATATCGCAATCATTTTCATACATATAAGTTAATATTTCAGTTTTAGCATCACCGCTTAAAACTGATGTTTTTATATCAATTTCACTTTTTGCATATATTTTTTTTGCTTCATCTAGAATTTTTTCTGAAAATAATTTATCGTCATTTATATTTACGATATCTCTAGTCACATCCTTAAAAATAGGGTTTCTTACAGCAGTTGTTAAAATCTTTTTAGATTCTTCTGAACCATTATAAGCAATTAGAATTTTTTTAGGAGTTATAAACTCACTATTTACAAGTAATATTGGTTTATTTAATTCTCTTATTATATCTTTTACATTTTCACCTATTTTATTTTTATCATGGCTTTTAATTCCAATTATTAAAATAAATATTTCATCTTGTAATTCTAAAATATTATCAAGAATATCTCCATGTGCTTGCATAAGAATAACATCTTGTTCGGCTGTAATCAAAGCTTTTTCTTTTAATGCAAGTAAAAGATCTTTTCCTTCTTTTATTGTTTGCTTACTTTTAATTGATTCTTCATTTGTTAATTTTTCTAAAATATCATCTTTTTCACCAAGTTTGATATTACCTGATAAATCTAAAATATCAGATTTTGAAGAGTGTTCAATAACATTTAAAATTTTTAATGGAAGCTTCATATTATTTGAAATCATAACTGCATAATCACAAGCACTTTGTGAATAATTTTTCCCATCGACACAACATAATACACAACTCATTTTAATGTCCTCCCATTACTTTTTCAATCTCTTCTGGTTTATCATGAATTCCAAATCTATCAATAATAGTTTTACTAGCTTCACTTTGACCTATAACTTCCACATCGGCACCTTCTCGTCTTAATTTAATAACAGCTTTATCCAGGGCATAAACAGCTGAAATATCCCAAAAGTGTGCACGACTAATATCGATAATAACTTTATCTAAAACTTCTTTAAAATTAATTGTTTCATAAAACTTATCTGCACTATTAAAAAATACTTGTCCAACAAATTGATAAGTTTTAGAAGTTTTATCTTCATTATATGAAATATTACAATACATAAAGTGTGAAATTTTATTTGCAAAAAACAGTGAAGCAAATAAAACTCCTGTTATTACTCCAAGAGCTAAATTATGAGTATAAACTGTAACTATTACCGTTGAAAGCATTACAATATTAGTTGAAAGAGGAAGTGTTTTTAATCTTTTTATTGAACCCCAATCAAATGTTCCAATTGAAACCATAATCATAACAGCAACCAACGCAGCCATTGGAATAATAGAGATAATATCACTTAAAAATACAACCATTATTAAAAGAAAGAATCCAGCAATGAAAGTAGAAAGGCGTCCCCTTCCTCCTGATTTTACATTGATGATTGATTGTCCAATCATTGCACAACCAGCCATTCCTCCTAGAAATCCTGAAGCAATATTTGCAATACCTTGACCTCTAGCTTCTTTTGTTTTATCACCTTTTGTATCTGTTAATTCATCAACAATAGTTGTTGTCATAAAAGATTCTAATAAACCAACAACTGCTAAAGCAATTGAGTATGGAAATATTATTTGTAATGTTTCAAAATTAAAAGGAATATCAGGCAATAAAAATATTGGTAAAGTATCAGGTAAAGCTCCCATATCACCAACATTTCTTACATCAACTCCTGTAAAATATACAAAGATTGTTAAAACAACAATAGTTACAAGTGGAGATGGAAGAATCTTCCCAATCTTTGGAACATAAGGAAATAGATATATGATTCCAAGACCCACAATAGTAAGAGCATATACATGCCATGTAACATTTGTAAGTTCAGGCAATTGTGCCATAAAAATCAAAATTGCTAAGGCATTAACAAATCCTACTACAACAGCCCTTGCTACAAAACTCATAAGTTTTGCAACTCCTATATATGCAAAAATTATTTGAATAACTCCTGTTAAAAGGGTAGCTGCTAGTAAATACTGAAGTCCATAATCTTTTACAAGTGTAACCATAACCAAAGCCATAGCTCCAGTTGCTGCACTTATCATTCCAGGTCGACCTCCCACAAAGGCAATAACAACAGCTATACAAAATGATGCATAAAGACCAACTTTAGGATCAACTCCTGCAATAATTGAAAATGCGATTGCTTCAGGTATAAGAGCAAGCGCTACCACTAAACCTGATAAAATGTCTCCACGAATATTGGAAAACCATTCTTTTTTTATGGTTTGATACATAAAAATCCTTATTTTTATAAAATTTTTGATTATTTAATTTGAAAGAGTTTCGATTATATCTAAAAAAACTTAGATTTTTATAAGGATAATTTACTCAACTTTCGCACATAGATTCCACTAAATTCATGAACTAAAGTTGATAAATAAAGCCCATAAGTAGGCACTTTTTAGTATAATTAAGTTACCACTAACATCATTATAAAGGTCTATCTTATGGAACTTGCAAATTATATAGAAACTGCTATGAAGAGCATATTAAAAAATCCAATTTACGAAGTGTTATCAGAAATAAAAATCACAAAAATACTGAAACAAAGTAATTTTGTTAAGAGAGAAGTTGGATATCCACCATTTCAAATAATTTTACACTTTCTTTATATGCTTGTTATGCAAAAAAGACAATCAACTTTTATAAAAAATAGTGATAAGGCTTATGGTAAAGATGTATATTATAGATTTATCAAAGAGAAACGTTATAACTGGCGTAAACTTTTATTGTTAAGTGCTACAGAACTTTTAAAAAAGATAAAGCCATTGCATAAAAATGGTGAGTATCGCTTACTAATTATCGATGATACAGTAGAACCAAAAAGAGGTAAATTTATTGAAGGTACTTGTAAATATATCTGGAGTAATAAAGAGCATAGAAGTATTAATGCACTAAATATCGTGTCTCTAAATTATGCAGATTCACACTCAACATTTCAATTAGATTTTTCTATAAAGATGAATGATAGTAAAAGAAAATCTACATCAGATTTCACAGCAAAATTGCATCATAGAAGTAACGCATATCAACGTAAGCGTGAAATTATTAAAGGTAAGAATACTCTAGCTCTTGAGATGTTAGAAAGAGCATTAGATAATGGAATTGATGCTGATTATCTACTTGTTGATAGCTGGTACGCTAAACCAAATTTTATAAAAGAAGCAAATACTTTAGGAATGCCTGTAATTGCAAGACTTCCAAATAATAAGCTCATTTGGAACTTCAAAGGTAAATATAAAACTCTAAATGCAATATATGATAGTTTAAAAAATATTCGTCACAAATATAGCGGTAAACATGGAAAGATATCTTATAAATATTTCGATTCAGTTTTAGAACTTGGTACCCTTGGTAAAGTTAAATTAGTATTTTTACACACTGGAAAAGATTTATTAGTTTTTATATCAACAGATATAAGTATTTCAGGTAAAGAGATTTTAGAAACTTATAAAAAGAGATGGAATATTGAGCAAGGTTATAAAGATCTAAGACTCTTGTTTGGCTTAGGAAAAGAAGAAAATCGTATCTATGAAGCACTTATTGGAAAAATCACTCTTTCAATGTTTACCTACAATATTGTAAGCTATATCAATCGCATAAAGCATGAGCCACAAACACTAAGATAACTTTTTAGAGATTTGGAGTGTGAACTTGAAACACTGGCAATTTCAATGCAACTTTTTATTCAAATACTTACAAAAATCTCTGAAATTCAAAACGTTGTCAAGGATAATAAAGATTTACTCAACATCATCGCAGTGATAAGTGCTTATACTCAAAAACAGTTAGGTTTTATGTGCGAAAGTTGAGTTATTTAGATTATTTTATATTGATTTTATAAACTTTTATGATATTATAATTAATTATAATATTTGAAATACATTGTATTGGAGTGTAAGGTATGCCCTCAAAAGATTTAGTTGTTGTTGGAATTGGCTCAAGTGCAGGCGGGCTTGAAGCTTTACAAGTTATGTTATCGAAACTCTCAGACAATCTTAATTGTTCCTATATAATTGCTCAACATTTAAGTCCTACTCATAGGTCTATGATGGTTGAATTATTAAGCAGAATTACAAATATCCCCGTTATTGAAGTACAAAATGGAATGGTAATTAAAGCAAAAACTATTTATATGACTCCTGAAAATACAGATATCTTTGTTTCAAATGGAAGAATTTATTTAAAATCTATTGAACACACTTATGGACCAAAACCTTCAGTTAACTATTTTTTCAACTCTTTAGCTCAAACTTATGGTTCTAAATCAATAGGTGTTATTTTAAGTGGAACGGGAAGTGATGGAGCTTTTGGTATTAGAGCTATAAAAGCATCAGGTGGAATAACAATTGCTCAATCTCCTCAAAGTGCTAAATATGACGGAATGCCAATATCTGCCATAAATACAGGAAAAGTTGATATGGTTGTTCCCATTGAAAATATTTCAAATGAGATAGCAAGGATTGTTGATAATCTTGGCAAAAATGTTGGCGATAGTATAAATAGTACAATTATTTCTCAAATTTATAGAATAATTTTCGAAGAAAAGGGAGTTGATTTTTCTCAATACAAAAAAAATACTCTAACAAGAAGAATTGAAAGAAGATTAGCAGCTTTAAAAATAGAGACTTTAAATGATTATGTTGATTATTTAAAAATGAATATTGATGAAGTAACAAATCTTTATAATGATATTTTAATTGGTGTTACAGAATTTTTTAGAGATGCTGAAGTTTTTGAAGAGATAAAAGAGCAAATTGCAATTTTATTAGAAAAAAAAGAGCAAGGAGAAGAGATAAGATTCTGGTCAATTGGTTGCTCAACAGGTGAAGAAGCTTATACTTTAGCCATAATTTTAAGTGAAGTTCTACAAGAAAAAATCACTAAATATAAGATTAAAATTTTTGCAACAGATATTGATGATGAATCATTAAAAATAGCTAGAGCTGGAATTTATGCAGAAACAAGTTTAACAAATGTAAATAAAAATCTTATTAGTAAATATTTTAATATCCATAAAAATCAATTTGAAATTAAAAAAAGTATTAGAGAATTGGTTGTATTTTCTAAACACAATATTATTAGTGATTCTCCATTTTTAAGAGCTGATTTAATCTCTTGTCGAAATATGCTTATCTATTTTAATAATACACTACAAAGTAGATTTTTCCCAATTGTTCATTATGCATTAAAAGATAATGGAATTTTACTTTTAGGAAAATCTGAAAGTATTTCAGAATATCATGATTTATTTGTAACTATAAATAAAAATCTGAAAATTTTCAAATCACAATATACAGGTTTAAAAGAGTTACCTAAGCTTTATAATTATAGTAGTGTAAATAAAAACTATGAAGAACCAAAAATAATATCTTTCAAAAATGAAGAAGAACTTTTAGAAGAAAAAATAGTTGAAGCTACTTCAAAATTTATTTTAAACCAATGTGTTTTAATAAATAGTTCAAATGATATTGTTTATATAAAAGGTGAAAACCCTTTTATTAGTCTTTCACAAGGAAGAGCAACTACAAATATTTTTAAATGTCTAAAAGAAGAGATTACTTTAGATGTAAGAAGTGTTTTAAATGAAGTTCAAAAAGATAAAAAATATAGAGCTACTCAGTTTAGGTCAGTTACACTTTTTGATACTTATTTAAAATATGTAAGAGTTATAATAGTTCCAATTAAAAATGAAAAAAATGATGATTGGTTTTATGCTTTATATTTTCAAAGTGAGGATATTCAAAACTTAAAAGGATATATCACTCAAAATGAAAATGATAATGAAACAATAGCAAGTTTAACAAATGAGCTTGAAAGAACAAAATCACATCTGCAAAATGTAATAGAAGAACTTGAAACATCTTATGAAGAGATGCAAAGCTTAAATGAAGAATTAAGTTCATCAAATGAGGAACTTCAAAGTTCAAATGAGGAGCTTGAAACAACAAATGAAGAGCTACAAAGCACAAATGAAGAACTTCAAACAGCTTATAGTGAACTAAAAGTTTTATATGATGATAAAGAGTATAGAACTAAACAACTTGAAGATATGACTTCAAAATTAAAATTTCAAACAGAAGATTTGAGAAAACAAAAAGAGTTAACAGAAGCTATTATAAACACTACACCAATTGCAATAATTATGACTGATACAACAGGAAAAATAAACTTTGCAAATACAAATGCTCAGAATCTTTTTAAACTTACAAAAAAAGAGATATTAAATAGATACATAGATGGGACTAGCTGGAATATTTTAGATATAAATGGTGAAAAATTATATAGTGAAAATATGATAGTAAATATGATAAAAAAGAGTTATGAGACTGTTAGAAATATGAAATATTCTATGGAAACAGGTGAAAAATATAGAATATTAGTCTCTATGAGTGGTTCACCTATTTTTGATATAAAAGGTGAATTTGTTGGAATTGTATTTAGTATAGAAGATATTACTCAAAAACAGTTGATGCAAGAGGAGATAAATAAATATAAACAAAATAATTCTATTGGAGAAAAAATAGAACAATCCTTTGAAAAAATCAGAGTTTCAGGTATTTTAAACTCTTCAATAGACCAATTTAATCTTCTTCAAATTGCTATGCTTGATATCTCAACAAATCTTAAAAATATGATTTCAGAAGCATCTCTTTTAGGATTAAACATTTCAAATAATGAAGATGTGAAAATAAATAAAGAATTAGGCTCTCAATTAAATAATCTTCTATTAGATATGAATACATTTATAAATGGAAATTTAGTTTATTATAATGATATGTATATTCATAGAAAACTTGATTTTGTTAAGTTATTGAAAAAAAGTATTAATCTTTTTGCTTATTCTTTTGAACAAGAAGATATAAAATTAGAAATATTAGTTTCTGAAGATATAACTCTTATGGTAAATTCAAAAGAGGCTGTTTTATTTATAATAAGATTTATTGAAGCCATCATATCAACAGAAGCAAAAAATATACAATTAACATTAATTGACAAAAAACTAATATTAAATATAAAACAAAAAAAGTACAATAAAAATAATATCAATATTTTTATAGAACATTATAATAGTAAAATATTAGAGGAATTATTTGATAGTCAAATAACAAAAATTGAAATAAAGAGTTAATATGCCAAAGCCAAAGTTTTTGATAGTATCAGAACAACAAAGTGTATTTAAACTTTATGAGCTACTTTTTAAAGACTATTTTAGTGATGTTAAAAATTTATTAATAGAAGATTATGATTTTATTGAAACTATTGATTTTAATCAGTTTAATATAGTTTTGATTGATTTAAGTGGAAAAAAATATATTTCAAGTTTGAACGAACTTACAAAAAAGAATACTAAAAATAGTAAAATAATTCTAGTTACTCCTTATGATTTAAACTATTTTTCTTTAACTTTAGATGATACACTCTTTTTTAATTTAGTTTTATCAAAACCTATAGATGTTCAAAAATTAAAGAATTTTATAAAAAATGAGAGTGAAAAGCTAGAAAAAAGAAATATTCTTGAAAAAAAGAATAATATTTTGGCAAAAGTTGTTGATTTACATCCTGCAAAAATAGCGGTTTATGATATGAATGGAGTTTTATTTTATGCAAATAGTAATTATTTGGAATCTAATAATTTAATTTTAAATCATATAGATAAACTAACTTTTGATAAGATAAGTCAATGTAATATTGGTTTTAAAAATATAAAAGAAAAACTTCAAATAACAAATAGTTTTATAAATCAAAGAGAAGAGAATAATCATTGGTTTGAATCAACTTTCTATATTATTTCAAATGAGTTTATAATTCATAACTGTATTGATATAACTGCTCAAAAACAAAAAGAGTTACAACTAGAACAATCAGCAATATTTTTTGAAAATAGCAATGAAGGGATAATTATTACTGATTCAAGAGGTAAAATAGTATCTACAAATAAATCTTTTTCAAGAATTACTGGTTATAGAAAAGATGAAGTAATAGGGAAAAGACCTTCTATTTTAAACTCTGGAATTCATGATAATCAGTTTTATGAAAGTATGTGGGAGAGTTTAAAAAATAACTCAGCTTGGCAAGGTGAAATTTGGAATAAAAGAAAAAATGGCGAAATATATCCTGAGTGGTTAAGTATAGCAAAAGTAGTAAATCCAAAATATAATGAAGAGTTTTATATATCAATTTTTACAGATATTACTTCTTTAAAAGAAGCAGATAGAAAACTTCATTTTTATGCGAATCACGATGTTTTAACAAAATTAGCAAATAGAGTTCAGTTTGAATCACACTTAAAAAGTACTATTGAATCGTGTAAAAGAAGAAATACTAAGATTGCTTTATTTTTTATTGATTTAGATAAATTCAAAGATATAAATGATACTTATGGTCATACAGTTGGAGATGAAATGTTAAAAACTGTTGCTAAAAGATTAGAACAAAGTATTAGAAAAGAAGATTTTATTGCTAGACTTGGTGGTGATGAATTTGTTTTAATTATTAAAGATGTGAAAACCAATGAAGATATGCTTAATCTTGGGGCTAAAATAAATGAAAATATAAAAGAACCAATTGTATTAACAGATAAAGTGTTTTTTATGAGTTTGTCAATTGGGATTTCAATTTTTCCAGACCATGGAAAAGATAGTGAAGATTTAATAAAACACTCAGATGCTGCTATGTATGAAGTAAAAGAAAATGGAAGAAATGGTTATAGGTTATATAATCAAGATATGACTGATAAAATTTCTTTAAAAGTTACAGTTCAAAATGAGTTAAAAATAGCTATTGCGAAAGATGAGTTTGAGATGTATTATCAAGCTGTTGTGGATGTTCAAACAAAAAAGATAGTTGGAGCTGAAGCACTTGTTAGATGGAATCATAAAAAAAGAGGAGTTTTAACTCCTATTCATTTTATTGATTTTATAGAAAATGGCGGAATGAGTGTTGAATTTGGTGAGTTGGTTTTTAAAAAAGTTTTAAATGATATTCAAATATTAAATTCAAAATTAAAACAGCAAAAGTTTAAAGTCTCTATAAATATTTCTCCTGAACACTTTTTTAAATATACTTTTGTTGAAGATATTCAGGGGTATTGTAACGATTTTTCAATAGATTCTAAACAAATAGAACTTGAAATGCTTGAAACAAATATTATGAAAAATTCAGAAATATCTCAAAAAAAGATAGAAATCTTACATGAAAAAGGTTTTAATATTGCATTGGATGATTTT
Source organism: Arcobacter acticola (assembly GCF_013177675.1). NCBI lineage: Bacteria > Pseudomonadati > Campylobacterota > Epsilonproteobacteria > Campylobacterales > Arcobacteraceae > Arcobacter > Arcobacter acticola. The sequence goes on along the minus strand of NZ_CP042652.1, from coordinate 309,271 downwards.
GGAACAGGGTATTCATCTCTTAGTTATTTAAAAAATTTTAAAGTAAATAAACTAAAGATAGATCAATCATTTATAAGAGATTTTTTAGAAGATAATAATGATAAAGCAATTGTTCAAGCTATTATAAATCTTGCAAATATATTTAATTTAAAAGTTCAAGCAGAAGGTGTTGAAACAAAAGAGCATGAAAAATTACTTGAAGCTTTAAATTGCAACTTAGCACAAGGGTATTTTTACAATAAACCAATGAATTTGAACAAGTTTATTGATTTTGTAATCAAGGATAAAAATGAAAATTAGTGAATTAAAATATGATGTAACACCTATTTCTTTAGAATATTTCAAACAAAGAAGTTTTGAGATAATATTTGAAGTTTTTAATTCTATGAATACATTAGACGATGAGCTAATAAAAGAGTATATTTTAATTATTGGAAGTGATGAGTTATATGAATCTTTGAAATATCATTATGATATTGTTTATAGTTCAATTTTGACAAAGAATTATGATTTGCTAAAAGATTTTTTTATATGGAAATATAGTGTTTACAAAAGTAGAGGTGTAGATACAGATTGTTTTTTAAAAGAGTATGAACTTTGGAAAGAAGTTATATCAAATAGTCTTTATATTTCCCATTCAAGTGAAATAAATATTATCTATGATTATTTGATTTTGAACCATGAAAAATTTAAATTAAATGTCCAAAATACAAAAAAAATAGTAGTAAACAAAAAATATCAAGAGTTATTTGATGAGCTTTTATTTTGTTTATTAAATGGTAAAAAAAGTAAATTTTATGATTTAGTTCAGAAAAATCTAAATGTTTTTGATGATAATATTTTTCTTTTTATTCAAGAATTAATAGATCCTTTGATGTATAAAGTAGGTCTATTATGGCAATTAAATGAATTAAGTGTTGCAAAAGAGCATTTGGCTAGTTCATTAATTGACGAGGTAGTTAATTATTATATAAAAGATAATTTCTTTGAAGATAGTAATAAACAAAAAGCTATTATTTCAACAGTTGGAGATGAATCTCATAATTTAGGTATAAAAATTGTAGGAAAATTCTTAGAAAGTAATGAATTCAACGTAAAAAATTTAGGTTCAAAAATATCAAATAAAGAGTTAATAAACTCAATTTATGATTTAAAACCAAATTTAGTTGTTTTAAGTGTTACTCTATCTTCAAATGTTGCAACACTACAACAAATAGTAAAAGAGTTAAAAAGTGACTATAATCTTTTTTCTGGAAAAATTGTTGTTGGTGGGCAAGGATTATTTGTGAATAATAAAATTATTCCCATAAAAGAAGCAGATTTTTGCAGTAAAAATTTAGAGGACTTAAAAGAGTTTTTACAAACTTTAAAATAGATAATGAATAAAATAAATAATTTAATAAATATAAAACTAGCATTTTTATTTGTAGTTTTTTGTAATGCTGTTGTTGATGTTTCACATAAAGTTTTACTTCAAAATATAGCTTTTAAAGTATTTGATGGAAGTGTGCAGGTTATTTGGATTTCTATAATAAATGCATTGATAATTCTTCCATTTTTACTATTATTTACTGTAAGTGGATATTTGTCTGATAAATATAATAAGAAAAATATTTTAGTTTATGGTGCTGTTTCTTCTTTTTTATTATCTGTTTTAATGATAATTTCTTATATGAGTGAAAACTTTTATTTTGCAATGTTTGCATTATTTTTACTAGCTGTTCAAAGTGCTATTTATTCTCCTGCAAAATTTGGTTTGATATTAGATGTATATGGTAAAAAAAATCTTTCTCGTGGAAATGCAGCCTTACAAGCTATTTCAATAATCGCGATTTTATTTTCTATTGTTCTTGCTTCTTTTATATTTGAAAGCTTTTATAAGCTTAATAATCTTCAACTATTAACAAGTAAAGAAGAGTTATTAAATGCAATTTTACCTTTAACTTATTATATTTTGCCCGTAGCTTTTTTAGAAATGGCTGTTTCATTTTTATTTTTAAGACGAATTAATACTTCATATATGAAGAATAATTCCTTATCTTTAAACAAAGAAGAGTTATTTAAAGGAAAATTATTAGTTAAAAATTTAAAAATGATTTCATCAAATGAAGTTATATTTTTAGCTGTAATTGGTTTATCAGTATTTTGGGGAGTTTCTCAGTCTATAATGGCGGTATTCCCATCTTTTGGGAAAATGTATTTAAATATTACAGATGTATTTATAGTAAATGCAATAATAGGAGCATCTGGTATTGGTATTGCTATTGGTGCCGTATTGTATTCAAGAATTTCAAGACATTATATTGAAATAGGAACTATTCCACTTGCTGCTTTTGGTATGTCTTTGACACTTTATATTTCAACTATTGTTCAAACACCTTTATTATTAGGAATTACATTTTTACTATTTGGAATTTTTGGGGGAATGTTTGTAGTTCCTTTAAATGCATTAATACAGTTTAATTCTAAAAGAAAACTATTAGGAACAATACTCGCAGGAAATAACTGGTACAATTCTTTGTTTATGTTTTTAATGTTAAGTATGACGACTATCGTTTCTTATTATGATTTAAATCCTTTAAATACTGTTTATTTGATTTTATTAATTACTATAATTGGTACTGTTTATACGGTTTATAAATTACCACAATCTTTACTTTTATTGTTTTTAAAAACAATTGTAGGCTTGAAATATAAACTTGAAGTTGATGGGGTGAAAAATATTCCAGCATCAGGAGGTGTTTTACTTTTAGGAAATCATGTTTCATGGATTGATTGGGCTATTGTTTTAATGGCAGTTCCAAGAGAAGTGAAGTTTGTAATGGATAAAACTATTTATGGTAAATGGTATATAAAGTGGCTTTTTAAAATGTTTAAAGCAATTCCCATATCAAACGCTTCTAGTAAAACAACAATACAAATGATTGCAAAAGAGTTAGATGCTGGAAATATGATAGTACTTTTCCCTGAAGGAAATATCACAAGAAATGGACATTTAGGAGAGTTTAAAAAAGGCTTTGAGAAAGTATTAGAATTAACCACTAGTGATGTAAGGGTTATTCCTTTTTATATTAGAGGCCTTTGGGAATCTATGTTTAGTAGAGCTAATAAAAAGTTTAAAAAATCAAAAAAAACTTCTAGTGTTACAATATCTTTTTCAAAATTAATGAAAAAAGAAAAAGCAAATATTGTAAGTATAAAACAAGAAATTATAGATTTATCAACTAAATCTTGGCAAGAGCATATAAAAAACTTAAGTCCTTTAAATGAAACAATATTTGATAGATTAAAAGAAGTTTCAAATGATTTGATTTTTGCTGATTCAACAGGCTTAGAATTAAGTGCAGAGAAGTTCTTAACAGCTTCTATTTTATTTAAAGATTTACTAAAAAGTGAAATTAAAACACAAAATGTAGGACTATTATTACCTTCAACTGCTGCTGGTGCGTTTATAAACTATTCTTTATTATTGATGGGAAAAACAGCTGTAAATTTAAACTATACTAGCGAAATAGAATCAATAAAACAATCTATAAATGAAGCAAAAATAAAAACATTAATCACATCAAAAAAGTTTGTAGAAAAACTTGAATTAAAAGGAATAATTTTAGAAGAAGTTTTTCATATGCTGGAGCTTAATTATCTTGAAGATTTAAAACCTAAGATTTCCAAAAGAAAAAGTTTATTTACATTTTTATCTGTGAAGTTTCTTCCTAGCTTTTTATTAAAAATTATTCACCTAACAAAAACAAACAAAGATGATACTGTCTTGATTTTATTTTCTTCAGGAAGTGAAGGAAAACCAAAAGGTGTAGAATTAAGTGGTGATAATATTCTAGGAAATGCCCAACAAATAGCAAATATCATAAATGTAAATGATGAAGATATTATGTTAGGTTCTCTTCCTTTATTTCATGCTTTTGGTATAGTTGTTACAACTTATCTTCCTTTAATAGAAGGAATAAAATGTGTAGCACATCCCGATCCAACAGATGGTTTAGCAATAGCAAAATTAGTATCTAAATATAAAGCAACTATTATGTTTGGAACTTCAACTTTTTATAGATTGTATGCAAAAAATCAGAAAATCCATCCTTTGATGTTTTCAAGTTTAAGAATAGCTGTTTCAGGAGCTGAAAAATTAAGAGAAGATGTAAGGCTTGAATTTAAAAAAAGATATGGGAAAGATATTTTAGAAGGTTTTGGAACAACTGAAACTTCACCTGTTGCAACATGTAATCTTCCCGATGTAATAGCCCCTGATTATACTGTTCAAGTTGGTCAAAAAAAAGGAAGTGTTGGAATGGCGATTCCTGGAACTACAATAAAAATAGTAGACCCTGAAACATTTAAAGAATTAAAAGAAAATGAAGAAGGAATGATATTGATTTCAGGAATTCAAGTTATGAAAGGTTATTTAAATGATGAAGAAAAAACATCAAAAGTTCTAAAAATAATTAATTCTAAGATCTATTATATTACAGGAGATAAGGGAAAAATTGATGAAGATGGATTTTTAACAATTGTAGATAGATATTCAAGATTTGCAAAACTTGCAGGAGAGATGATAAGTCTAGGAATTATTGAAGAAAAAATTTCAAAATTAATAGATTTAGAAGAAAATAATTTAGTTGATTTTATTATTACTACAATAGAGGATGATAAAAAAGGTGAGAAGATAATTCTATTGATTTCTCATGTAAATGAAGAGTATATTTCACTACTAAAAGAAAAAATTTTAAATTCTTTTGAGAATAAACTAATGATTCCTAGTAATATAAAAATTATAGATGAAGTACCAAGATTAGGTAGTGGGAAGAAAGATTTTGCAAAGGCAAAACTTTTAGTTTAATATTTAAAATTTAGTAAAATCAAAAAAAGAGTCATTTGAGAGTCATTTGTTAGATACAATTTTTATAATCTAGGAAAAGCAGAAAAGATTATTAGATTAGGGATTACAAATGAAAATATTCGAACTTAAATGCAAGGCATATTTAAAAACAAATATAGAGTTAAAAAATAGTTTTGATGTCCTATCAAAATATTTAAATTATTCTATATATCAAAATGAAATTTACAAAAATAAAGATACTTCAATAAAAAACTACTGTTTTGGAAATTTTTATCCAACAGAAAATGACAAGATTTATAAACAAAATAATATTTATGAATTTGTTATAAGAAGTATAGATGAAGAGTTTATTACTGAGTTAGAAAAAGCTCTTATTTTAAATATGAATAATAGTTTTTTAATAGTTTTATCAGCTATAAAAAAAGAAATTGATCAATTTTTTATTAAAGAACTTTATAGTGCAACGCCTGTAATTGTATCTGAAAGAAAAGATGATAATGGAAGACAACTTTATTGGTCTATGGATTATAATGGTGATATTGAAATATTACAAAATCAACTTCAAAAAAATTTAGAGAAAAAATTAAAACTATTTTATCCTGACGATAGAGATATTATGGATAATTTTATTGATAAAATAGAAATCAAAAATCAAAAGCCTCAATCAATATATTTTAAAACAGTAAGAAATCAAAAAGAAAAATTAGTTAGATTAATAGGTAATAAATTTAAAATTGTTCCAAAAAAAGATGACTTATCTCAAAAGTTAGCATTCTTATCATTAGGAGTTGGACTTGGAGAAAAAAGTAGTTTTGGTGGAGGGTTTTGTTTAGGTAGAGGAGCTTAATAAAACAGAGAATTACTCTCCTGACTTTCTCATTTTTATCAAAAATCAATTTTTCTAAAAGTGATATCCCTTATTAAAGGGCTTTATAGACTATAAAATTCATAAAAGTGTGTGTCCTATAGTCTAAAACCTGCTACAATTTTAGTATGAGTTTACATATTAGACAGAAGAAAAATAGTAGTGGAACAATCAGTATTCAGATTATCGATAGAGTTCATAGGAAATATAAGGTTATAGAAACTATTGCTTGTGTAAAAAATGATTTAGATTTACAAATTTATTTAGATGTTGCAAATAAACGTTTAGAAGAACTGCGTCAACAAATGTATCCTACTTTATTTGATGAAAATAAAAATGAAGAGTTAATATTCATAGAACTTGGAAATAATGATTTAATACCAATAGGTGATGAATTAATCTATGGAAAATTATTTGAACGATTGGGATGTTCTAGTGTAGATTTGGATTGTAAAAGACTTCAGATGTTTAAAAATCTTGTTGTATCAAGATTACTGTATCCTGGTAGTAAATTATATTTGATTGATTATCTTGAATATTTTAAAAAAGAGAGTGTAGATAAAAATGCTATCTATAGATTTTTAGATACACTTTATGAAGAGAATTTAAAACTACAAATTGAAAAATGTGTATTTGATCATACTTATGCAAAAATGAACCAAACTATTGCATTTACATTTTATGATGTTACAACCCTGTACTTTGAATCTGAGAGTGAAGACGATCTTAGACGTATTGGATTTAGTAAAGAGGGTAAATTAGCACGTCCTCAGATACAACTGGGATTGTTTACAACACTACAAGGATATCCATTAAGCTTTGAGGTTTATGAGGGTAATAAATATGAGGGACATACTTTAGTTGATGTACTTAAAAAGTTTCAAAATAAATTTCAATTAAAAAATAAACCTGTAGTTGTAGCTGATAGAGGAATGCTAAACAATAATAATCTAGTATATCTTGAAAATAATGGATATAAATATATCCTTGCAGCCAAAATAAAAAATATATCAAATGATTTAAAAGAGCAAATATCAAACTTGATATTTTTAAATGATGGAGTAACTCATACACTTAAATTTAATAAAGATATACCATATACTGATGAGAATGACAATAAACAATCCATAAATATCAATCAAAGGTTAGTTCTTTCATATTCAACGGCAAGAGCTAAGAAAGATAAACATAATAGAGATAAAGCACTTGAAAGATTAAAGAAAAAAATTGAATTCTCAAAATCTATCACAAAAAAAGATTTAAAACTATCATACTATGCTAAATATCTTAACATCGATGATCATAAATGTGATATCACTTTTAATATCAATAATCAAAAAGTTGATAATGATTCAAAATTAGATGGTATAAAAGGTTTTATTACAAATGATTTTACACTAACACCAAGTGAAATTATAGAACACTATAATAATCAATATGCAGTAGAACAAGCATTTAGAATATCAAAAACTGATCTTAAAATCAGACCCATATACCATAGGCTAGAAACCAGAATAAAGGCTCATATTCTTATTTCATTTGTATCATACTCAATTTATAAAGAGTTTGATTCAAAACTTAAAGAAAATAATATTAAATTTAAATTCTCACAAAAACTTTTAAGAGATATAATTAAACATATGTTTGCACTTAGAACAAATGGAAAATTAGTCTACTTGAAATTTGATGAAATTCAACAACAAGTTTATAATGCAATTAAAAATAGTTAAAAAGTGTGTGTCCATATGAGAAAGTCAGGAGATATTTTATATAGAAGAAGAGAAAATACAAATTGCATTTTCAGCAGGAATTGCAAAAGTTAAATACAATTTATTAACAAAAGCAGATATTGCAGTTCACTATGCAAAAGAGCAAAAAATAAAAATATCTACATATAAAGAAGATGGAAATATAGAACAAAAGTATAAGCAAAATATTGCAATGGCAACAGCCATAAGAGAGGCATTAAATGATAAAAGAATTATTTGTCATTATCAACCTATCTTAGATCAAAGAACTGGCAAAATTTATAAATATGAAACATTAGTAAGAATGCTGACTAAAGAAGGTGAAATTATTCCACCAATAGAATTTTTAGAGATTTCAAAGAAAACAAAATTATATCCATATATCACAAGAGAAGTACTTCATCAAGCATGTAATACTTTTAAAGATAGAAAAGAAAACTTTTCTATTAACTTATCAATCGATGATATAAAAGATACAAATATCGTAAATGAAATTATTAAAACAATCATTGAAACAAAAACTGCTTCAAGAATTACTTTTGAGATTTTAGAATCAGAAGAAATTGAAAACTATCAAGAAGTTCGAAATTTTACTAAAAGAATAAAAGAAATTGGTTCCAAGATTGCTGTAGATGACTTTGGAACTGGTTATTCTAATTTTGAACATATATTAAATTAAATATAGATTATATAAAAATAGATGGTTCATTAATAAAAGGAATGGAAAATAACAAAAAGAATAAAATTATTGTTGAAACTATTGTAGATTTTGCAAAAAAAATAGGTTCAAAAACTATTGCAGAATTTGTTTATAACGAAGCAAGCTATTTAATTAGTAAAGAAATAGGAATTGATTTTTTACAAGGCTTTTATATAGGTAAACCAAGTGAAAATCTTCTAGAATGATTATTTAGATTAATATAATAAAGATAAGTTAATTCACACCTAAAAAACCTCTTCTAGAAAGCAAAAAAACAACAAACCCCATACCAAGACTAAGTAAAATAGAAAAAGCCCGTATAATAGAAATATAGAGGATTATTAATTTTGAATGATTAATTGTGAATTATGAATGGAAAAGAGGATTTGTATATTTGTAATTGGTATATTGGTCTATTAGTGTATTAAAAATTGATGCTAAGTATTAAGCGCTAAGTAAAAAACCAGAATTCAGTGCTCAGAATTCAGTGCTCAGAGTTCAGTGCTCAGAAAGTCAAGCCAAAAAAGATAAAACCCAAAAAAACAAACTAAAAAAAAAGCTTCTACCTAAAAATACTTTTTAAAGTATGAATAAGTAAAAGCTTTGATTAATAAACTCAAGAGCTGGCAGCGGCCTACGTTTCCACCAGGGGACCCGGCAGTATTATCGGCGATGAAGTGCTTGACTTCCAGGTTCGGAATGGGACTGGGTATTTCCACTTCTCTATAGCCACCAGCAAAGTTGAGTGTTAAATTTAATTTTGAATGCTTAATTTTGAATTTTGAATTAAAACCCAAATTAAGTAAATTATACTTAACACTCAACTCTATACTAGAGTTAAGAAAAAATAATGTTAAAGTCTTAAAATAAACACAATTTGTTTATTAAATATATCCTGCGCTTATGCATAACCATAAAAGCTACGGTTCCGAAACTATAAAAGTGAAGCAGTTCACTTTTAATAACGTTTCTCATATATTTAATAAGATAGTAAACCAAAGAATATAAAATAAGCCAAACGTTCTATTAGTACTAGTCAGCTAAACGTCTTACAACGCTTACACATCTAGCCTATCAACCAGTTAGTCTTACTGGGAACTTCAGGGAAAGTTAATCTTAGAGTTGGCTTCGAGCTTAGATGCTTTCAGCTCTTATCACATCCGTACGTAGCTACCCAACGATGCTCTTGGCAGAACAATTGGTACACCAGTGGTACGTTCATCCCGGTCCTCTCGTACTAGGGACAAATCTCTTCAACTTTCCTACGCCCACGGAAGATAGGGACCGAACTGTCTCACGACGTTCTGAACCCAGCTCGCGTACCGCTTTAAATGGCGAACAGCCATACCCTTGGGACCTACTTCAGCCCCAGGATGCGATGAGCCGACATCGAGGTGCCAAACCTCCCCGTCGATGTGAGCTCTTGGGGGAGATCAGCCTGTTATCCCCGGCGTACCTTTTATCCTTTGAGCGATGGCCCTTCCACACAGAACCACCGGATCACTATGACCGACTTTCGTCTCTGTTCGACTTGTATGTCTCACAGTCAAGCTAGTTTATGCCATTATACTCAACTGGCGATTTCCATCCGCCATGAACTAACCTTTGTAAGCCTCCGTTACTTTTTAGGAGGCGACCGCCCCAGTCAAACTACCCACCAGACATTGTCCTGAACGAGGTTGACTCGTCGCAGTTAGTAACTCAAATATTCAAGGGTGGTATCTCAAGGATGGCTCCATATGTACTTGCGTCCATATATCATAGCCTCCCACCTATCCTGCACATGAATATCCAAGCTACAGTGTCAAGCTGTAGTAAAGGTGCACGGGGTCTTTCCGTCTTTCCGCGGGTAGGAGGAATTTTCACCTCCACTACAATTTCACTGGATCCCTGGTTGAGACAGCTCCCATCTCGTTACGCCATTCATGCAGGTCGGTATTTAACCGACAAGGAATTTCGCTACCTTAGGACCGTTATAGTTACGGCCGCCGTTTACTCGGGCTTCAATCAAATGCTTCGCTTGCGCTGACATCATCAGTTAACCTTCGAGCACCGGGCAGGCGTCACACCTTATACATCCACTTACGTGTTAGCAAAGTGCTGTGTTTTTGGTAAACAGTCGGGAGGGACTCTTTGTTGCAACCTCTCTAGCTTTTGGAAGCAAGTTCCTATACCAAAGTAGGCACACCTTATACCGAAGATACGGTGCTAGTTTGCAGAGTTCCTTAACCAGGGTTCTTCCACGCGCCTTAGAATACTCATCCCACCCACCTGTGTCGGTTTACGGTACGGGCAACATACAATATACTTAGTGGCTTTTCTTGGCACGACAGTATCATCGATTCTCCCTCTCCTCCGAAGAGTGTCAGGAGCCTGTAAGATCTCGGCCTCATGTAACCCGGATTTGCCTAAGTTACAGCCTACGTCCTTCGACCCACTATTCCATCAGTGAGCTCGACTAACTCTATGCGTCCCCACATCGCGCTTGTATGTTGGTATTGAAATATTAATCAATTTGCCATCGTCTACCCCTTTCGGACTCGACTTAGGACCCGACTAACCCTACGATGACGAGCATCGCGTAGGAAACCTTGGGTTTTCGGCGTTGAGGATTCTCACCTCAATTATCGCTACTCATGCCTGCATGCTCACTTCTATCCGCTCCAACGCTCCTTACCGGTACATCTTCAACGCTGAATAGAACGCTCTCCTACCACTCAATTAAAAATTGAATCTAAAGCTTCGGTGCACATCTTAGCCCCGTTATATTTTCCGCGCAGAATCACTAGACCAGTGAGCTGTTACGCTTTCTTTAAAGGATGGCTGCTTCTAAGCCAACCTCCTGGTTGTCACAGTAACTCCACATCGTTTTCCACTTAGATGTGACTTTGGGACCTTAGCTGTTAGTCTGGGTTGTTCCCCTCTCGACGATGGATTTTATCACCCACCGCCTGACTCCTGTGATTCCACATATAGTATTCATAGTTTGATAGGGTTTGGTACCGCGGTAAGCAGCCCTAGCCCATTCAGTGCTCTACCCCTATATGCTACAACACAAGGCTATACCTAAATATATTTCGGAGAGAACCAGCTATCACGAAGTTTGATTGGCCTTTCACCCCTATCCACAAGTCATCCCAAGACTTTTCAACGCCTGCGGGTTCGGTCCTCCACTGGCTCTTACACCAGCTTCAACCTGCTCATGGATAGATCACTTCGTTTCGGGTCTGCAGCATCTGACTAAGGGAACCCATTAAGAACATAAAGTTCTTAATGGGGACCCTATTTCGCCCTATTAAGACTCGCTTTCGCTACGGCTTCGTACTTGACTTAACCTTGCCAGACACCACAACTCGCAGGCTCATTATGCAAAAGGCAGTCCATCACCCTGATAAATCATAGGGCTCTGAATGATTGTAAGCTAATGGTTTCAGGTTCTATTTCACTCTCCTCGCTGGAGTACTTTTCACCTTTCCCTCACGGTACTTGTTCACTATCGATTTGTAAGTAGTATTTAGGATTGGAGGGTGGTCCCCCCAGTTTCAGTCAAAATATCACGTGTTCCGACCTACTCAGGATACCATTAGAGCTATTGAAAATTTAAATTACAGGAGTTTCACCTTCTATGCTACACTTTTCCAAGTATTTCATCTATCTTCTTTAGTCTCATATCATGGTCCTACAACCCCCAATGCAAGCATTGGGTTTGTCCTAATCCGCGTTCGCTCGCCGCTACTGACGGAATCTCGTTTGATTTCTCTTCCTCTGGCTACTGAGATGTTTCACTTCACCAGGTTAGCTCCCCGTAGGGTAATATAATTCTCATTATACTGGGTTGCCCCATTCGGAAATCCTCGGATCAAAGCTCTTTGGCAGCTCCCCGGGGCTTATCGCAGCCTAATACGTCCTTCATCGCCTCTTACAATCTAGGCATCCACCATTAGCCCTTAATAGCTTATTAATAAACAGAATTAAATTCTGTCGCATTTTTGATAATTATTCTTTGGCTACTATCTTATTAAACATATTTAAATTAATGAATCTAATCATCAACTCTTACATCTTAATAAAATTAGTTGTGTTCTATCTATTTCAAATTATCTTAAAAAAACAAGTTTTTTCAAGGTAACAATTTTTAGATAATTAAATTTTTGTTTTTAAATTATGTTCTTTCGAACGTAAATTAAACGAAAAAATTAAAGACTTTAACATTATATTTTTAAATATCATTTTAGATTTCTCTAAAAGTTTTGATTCGAAAATCAAATATAAATTCAAACTAATTTGAACTTATATTTAATTTTACTCTCAAGCTAAATTATTATAACTGAACTTTAAATTCTATCTTCTGAGCACTGAACTCTGATTACTGAACTCTAAAATAGGTGGTGGAGAATAGCGGGATCGAACCGCTGACCTCCTGCGTGCAAAGCAGGCGCTCTCCCAGCTGAGCTAATTCCCCTGGGACTAATAATTTTGAATTCTAAATTCTGAATTTTGAATTAAAAAAATTAATTCAACATTTAAAATTTAACATTCAACATTATAAGATTATCATGGTGGGCCTACCAGGACTTGAACCTGGGACCTCACGATTATCAGTCGAGCGCTCTAGCCAGCTGAGCTATAGGCCCCTACTACCTATTTAAATAATCTTTATAAACCGAATATATAAAATCTTTGCCATTTTCTTTATTTGATATTTGAAATCAGAAACGAATCTGATCTCTTATCTCTGAAAGGAGGTGATCCAACCGCAGGTTCTCCTACGGTTACCTTGTTACGACTTCACCCCAGTCGCTGAATCCACTGTGGAAGGTAGCTATTTTAGCATCCCCGCTTCGAATGAGTTCAACTCCCATGGTGTGACGGGCGGTGAGTACAAGACCCGGGAACGTATTCACCGTAGCATAGCTGATCTACGATTACTAGCGATTCCAACTTCATGTAGTCGAGTTGCAGACTACAATCCGAACTGGGAGATATTTTTGAGATTTGCTCCACGTCACCGTATTGCTGCTCTTTGTATACCCCATTGTAGCACGTGTGTAGCCCTGGACGTAAGGGCCATGATGACTTGACGTCATCCTCACCTTCCTCCTACTTGCGTAGGCAGTCTCATTAGAGTTCTCAGCCGAACTGTTAGCAACTAATGACGAGGGTTGCGCTCGTTGCGGGACTTAACCCAACATCTCACGACACGAGCTGACGACAGCCGTGCAGCACCTGTATATAAGTTTCTGCAAGCAGACACCAATCTATCTCTAGAAAGTTCTTACTATGTCAAGTCCAGGTAAGGTTCTTCGTGTATCGTCGAATTAAACCACATGCTCCACCGCTTGTGCGGGTCCCCGTCTATTCCTTTGAGTTTTAATCTTGCGACCGTACTCCCCAGGCGGTACACTTAATGTGTTAACTGCATTACTGCAAGGTCGAGCCTCACAACAACTAGTGTACATCGTTTAGGGCGTGGACTACCAGGGTATCTAATCCTGTTTGCTCCCCACGCTTTCGCGTCTCAGCGTCAATAATGTTCCAGTAGATCGCCTTCGCAATCGGTATTCCTTCTGATCTCTACGGATTTTACCCCTACACCAGAAATTCCATCTACCTCTCCCATATTCTAGATAAGCAGTTTCAAAAGCAGTTCAATAGTTGAGCTATTGGATTTCACTTCTGACTTACCTATCCGCCTACACGCTCTTTACGCCCAGTGATTCCGAGTAACGCTTGCACCCTCCGTATTACCGCGGCTGCTGGCACGGAGTTAGCCGGTGCTTATTCATATGGTACCGTCATTATCTTCCCATATAAAAGGAGTTTACGCACCGAAATGTGTCATCCTCCACGCGGCGTTGCTGCATCAGACTTTCGTCCATTGTGCAATATTCCCCACTGCTGCCTCCCGTAGGAGTCTGGACCGTGTCTCAGTTCCAGTGTGACTGATCATCCTCTCAAACCAGTTAAGCGTCATTGTCTTGGTGAGCCATTACCTCACCAACTAACTGATACTGTACAGGCCGATCCCAAAGCTATAAATATTTCCCTTGCTGACTTTTGTCATAAAGGCATATAGAGTCTTAGCAGACGTTTCCATCTGTTATCCTCTTCTTTGGGGCACGTTACCTATATATTACTCACCCGTGCGCCACTTAGCTGACAATTATAGCAAGCTATAATCCGTTCTCGTTCGACTTGCATGTGTTAAGCACGCCGCCAGCGTTCACTCTGAGCCAGGATCAAACTCTCCATAAATTGAAGTTTTTGAACTTGACTTCTTCTGTATTATTTTACTAATTACAAAATTATCACTCATAAGTTAATAGACAAGTTTAATATGTTTTACCATACTTTTCTTGTTTTATATATTTAACATTATTCTTATTTTTAATCTGAATAAATTGACAGATTTAAACAACAAGAATTACATATTCGGTTTACAAAGATTACTTTATAAACGTTATAATTTATTTTAAAGATCATCACATTCAAACTATCTCGTTACCATCACACTTTCGTTTGATGCGTTCCAGTCAAATTGGACGGGAATTATAATAGATTCCTATGGGTTTGTCAAGAGATTTTTGTACAAATTTTACAATTTCTTCAATTTTTTACTGTTTTATTCTTTTTTACTTTATTTTTATTGGGTCTTGGGGAGAATTGTTTGTTTTTTTCTTATTTTTTTGTTACTTTTTAGATGTTTTTATTCATATTTTTTGCTGCAATCCACTGTGACATATATTTTGTGCTTGTCATTGTATGATGTTTTAACATTGCACCTGTAAAATTTTCCAATCTATGTGATTCAATATTTTGTTCAACTTCTAATATTTTAGAAATTAATTCTTTTCCTAGGATTTTACTATCATATATTGATTCTATTAAGTTCTTACAATTTTTTTGTTTCTCAATCCATTTATCTTCATCTTTATATAAGGAGATTGCATTTTTTGCAAATTCCTCCATATCATCTGTAATTACACCAGGCCATTGTTCTATATCAGTACACATGCCCTCAGCTCCAATTGTTGTTGTTATACTTGGTGTTTGTGTAATCATTGCATCTAATAACTTTCCCTTTATACCTGCGCCAAATCTTATTGGCGCTAGACATAATCTTGATTCTTCCATTACAGTATGGGCATTTTGAACCCAACCTTTTATTAAAAAACCTGTTTTTGGATTATTTAATGCTGTTGCTTTTGGTGGTGGGTATGAACCATATATATGTAATTGAGCTCTTGGGAGTTCTTTTCTAATAAGTGGCCAAATCTTTTGTAAATACAAAACTACATCCCAATTTGGAGCATGACGGAAGTTTCCTATTGTCATAAAATGTTCTCTTTGATCAAAAGGTTTGTTTTGTTTTGGATATTTTTCTAAATCTACCATAAAAGGTAAGTAATGAAGTATTGATTTATCTATTTTAAAAGTATCAATTAAAAGATTCATTTCATATGATGAAATTATTAATGAAATATCACATCTTAGAATTGCTGCAATTTCTCTTTTTGTTAAATCTGAGAATAAATCTGCTTTTGACATTTCTCTATTTTCTTTTAATGCCCTATATCTTGCATTTCTTAAACATTGTAAATCTTCAGTATCTAATATTTTTAATGCACGTGGACAATTATCCTCTACTCTATGCCCAAACTGTTCTTCCATCATAAATCTATCAAACATTACAATATCTGGATTATAGTTTTTTATATACGTATCAAATGTATCAGAATTTAATTCAATGCTAGTACTTGAAATTCCTTCTTGATGTAAATCTATCATATGTTCTGAAATTGAACAAGGGGTACAAAACTCTACTTGCCAGTTTTGGCTCAAAAAAAGTCTCATTATTGACATAATATGAGAACCTGCTGCTGATGAGTTTGGTTCAGGCCAAACATAACCTATTACTAATATTTTTTTCATTTTAAGATTATATCTAAGATTTACCTTTGTATTAAATAAGCTTTTTTTTAATTAGTCAATTAATATCTATATGCTTTATCACCGATAATTCAGTAACCATTTAGTTATAAAAATATACAATTATTTTTAAAGCCAAAAAATAATTTACATTCAAAGGAATTAAATATGAGATTAAAATCGATTTTTAAAAGTGCAATTATATCAACGTTAATGATAAGTTCTGCACTTCAAGCTAAACCTGCTTATGTTGCAACGACTGCAATAGTTGAGCATCCAGCATTGGATGCTGTAAGAGATGGAATCAAACAGACATTAAATGACAATGGATATACGGGAGATAATCTTAAGTTCACATATGAAAGTGCTCAAGGAAAACCAGAAATTGCAGCACAAATTGCACGTAAAATGGTAGGTGATAATCCAGATATAATTGTTGCAATTGCAACACCATCTGCACAAGCTACCGTTTCAACTAATAGTTCAATTCCTGTTGTATTTTCAGCTGTAACAGATCCAATTGCTGCGAAACTTGTACCTACTCTTGAAAAGCCAGGTGGGAATGTTACTGGATTATCAGATATGGCAAATGTTAAAGAGCATCTTGAGTTAATTAAAGAATTTGTTCCAAATTTAAAAGCCGTAGGAATTCCATATAATCCAGGTGAAACAAACTCAGTTTCAATGCTTGCTGCTATTAAAGTAGAAGCTGAAAAAATGGGAATCAAAATTGTAGAATCTGCAGCTCCAAAATCATCTGACGTTATGATTGCAGCTAAACAATTAATTGGTAAAGTTGATGCTATTTACTGCCCAATTGATAATACTATTATTTCAGCTGTTGAATCAGTTGTAAAAGTTGGTATAGATGCACAAATTCCAGTTTTTGCTGGAGATACAGATACTGTTGCACGTGGAGCAGTTGCTGCTGTTGGTTATGATTATTTTGATTTAGGTCGTCAAACTGGAGATATTGTTGTTCGTATCTTAAAAGGCGAAAGACCAGGTTCTATTGATGTTAAGATGGCTAAAGGTACTAATTTATTTGTTAATCCAAAAATGGCTAAAAAAATGGGAATTAAAATTCCAGAAGCAGTACTTTCTCGTGCTACTAAAATTATTGAATAAGAAAAGTTGTTAAATTGTCACTTTATGCTTTTTTAGGAACACTAGAAATAGGTTTAATTTATGGTTTAGTTGCAATAGGAGTTTATCTTACATTTCGTATTTTAGACTTCCCTGATCTTACAGTTGATGGAAGTTTTACACTGGGAGCTGCTGTAACAGCAACTTTAATCGTTACTGGGTTTAATCCTTATTTATCTACATTATTAGGAACACTTGCGGCGGCAAGTGCTGGATTAGTAACTGCTTGGTTAAATCTTCGTTTTAATATTCTTCATCTTTTAGCTAGTATTCTTACTATGACAGCTTTATATACTATTAATCTTCGTGTTATGGGTAAGCCTAATGTTGCGTTAATTATGGAACCAACTGTATTAACTCCATTTGAGAGTTTAGGGATTCCTGCTATGTATATGAAGGTTATATTTGTTGGATTTTGTGCCATAATTGCTGGTTTATTAGTAGCTTGGTTTTTATATACTCAATACGGTTTAGCAATGCGTGCGGTAGGTTCAAATAAACGAATGGCTCAGGCAAATGGAATTGTAGTTAATGAAAAAGTATATGTAGGACTTGCTTTATCTAATGGATTAGTTGGGCTTGCAGGTGCTTTATTTGCACAAACTAATGGTTTCGCTGATTCAACAATGGGAATAGGAACAATTGTCGTTGGTTTGGCTGCTGTTATTATTGGAGAATCTCTATTTGGTAGCCGGTCACTTTTAATTATTGTAATGAGCTGTATACTTGGATCTATTTTATACAGACTAGCAGTTTCTATGGCACTAAATTCAGATTTCCTAGGATTTCAAGCTTCTGATTTAAATCTAATTACAGCAGTTCTTGTTACATTATCTTTAATCTTTCCAAAATTACGTAGTGAATGGAAGGCAAAAAAAGCCAAAGTAAAAGGAAAAGAAATATGATCAAATGTGAAAATTTACATGTTACCTTTAATCATGGTTTAGCAACAGAAAAACTAGCCTTGCGTGGAATTGATTTAACTATTCCAAGTGGTCAATTTGTTACTGTTATTGGCTCAAATGGTGCAGGTAAATCAACTCTACTTAATACTATTGCAGGTGATATTGAAACAACTCATGGACATATCTTTTTTAATGATAGAGAGGTAACAAATTTACCTGCAACTGGTCGTACTAAAGATATAGCACGTGTATTTCAAGATCCACTGGCAGGAACTTGCGGTGATTTAACAGTAGAAGAAAATATGGCACTTGCATATGGGCGTGGACAAAAAGGTTCTTTATCTTTGGCCTTAAATAATCAATTACGAAAAATCTTTCAAGAGCAGTTAAGTAGACTAAATCTTGGTCTCGAAAATAGATTGAATTCTCAAATGGGACTTTTATCTGGAGGACAACGTCAATCTGTTTCTTTATTAATGTCTGCATTACAACCAAGTAGTATTTTACTCTTAGATGAGCATACAGCTGCACTTGATCCTAAGACAGCTGCTCTTATTATGGATATTTCTGCACAAATTATTAAAGAAAAGTCATTAACGGTAATGATGGTAACTCACTCAATGCGTCAAGCATTGGATTATGGCTCTCGTACAATCATGCTACATGAAGGTAAAATCATCTTTGATTTAGAGGGGAAAGAACGATCAAACTATGAAGTTAAAGATTTACTTAATTTATTTGCACTTGCACGTAAAGATGGTGAAGAATTAGACGATGATAAATTATTATTAGATAGTTAATTCCCAATTCAAAACAATATAAGTATCTTGCCAAAATTGGCGGGATACCATTAAATCAATCTCTCTTTACAATTTTTAATCTGTAATTATCTTTTGAACAGGCGTATGATTCTAATATTTTAGATATAGCCTTAAGCTTGAAAAATCAAGCAAAAAAAAAGCTTTCAGCCAAAAGAACCTAAGTTCAAATAGATGAAAGCTTGTTTTATGGTACTCCCAGTACGATTCGAACGTACGGCCTACGCCTTAGAAGGGCGTTGCTCTATCCAGCTGAGCTATGGAAGCATTTAAAAAGTTGTTTAAGTCAAAAAAGCCTTACACAAAAAGTAAAGATACTTCTTATATAAGGCTTTTTGAAAATGGAGCGGGAGACGAGACTCGAACTCGCGACAGTCTGCTTGGAAGGCAGAAGCTCTAGCCAACTGAGCTACTCCCGCTCAATAGTGGTGCGGATGAGAAGACTCGAACTTCCACACCGTGAGGCACCAGATCCTAAGTCTGGCGTGTCTACCAATTTCACCACATCCGCATTATAATAAGTTTTTAAGAAAAAAAGTTTAGTTGGTAATCTAAACTAAAAAAGTGGTACTCCCAGTACGATTCGAACGTACGGCCTACGCCTTAGAAGGGCGTTGCTCTATCCAGCTGAGCTATGGAAGCAACAATAATAAAAAATGGGGTAAGTAATGGGGCTCGAACCCACGACCCTCTGAACCACAACCAGATGCTCTAACCGACTGAGCTATACCTACCACAGGTTAAAAATAAAGTGGTCGGGGCGAGAGGATTCGAACCTCCGGCCCCCTGGTCCCAAACCAGGTGCGCTAACCAGACTGCGCTACGCCCCGACAAAATATTTTTGAAGTTTCACTAAAAGTGGACGGAATTATAATAAATTATAAACTATTTGTCAAGTGTTTTTAGAGGGAATTTCTAAATTTGTCGAAATTCCCTCTTTTCTTCATTAAAAATGTATTAATCCATCAATAGGAGAACTAGCAGTTGCATAGGGTTTTTTAGGGATTCTACCCGCTTGATAGCTCAATCTTCCAGCTATTGTTGCATATCTAAAAGCTTCTGCCATTGCCATTGGATTTTGAGCTTGAGCAATAGCAGTATTAGCTAATATACCATCTGCACCTAATTCCATAGCATAAGAAGCATCAGATGCACATCCTAAACCTGCATCAACTAATACTGGAACTTTTACTGCATCTCTAATAAATGCAATGTTATATGGATTTTGAATTCCTAATCCTGAACCTATTGGTGCAGCTAATGGCATAATTGCATCTGCACCTGCATCTTCTAGTCTTTTTGCAATAATTGGATCATCACTTGTATAAGCCATAATTGTAAAACCTTCTTTTTTTAAGATTTCGCAAGCTTTTATTGTTTCTATTACATCTGGGTATAAAGTTTTCTTAGCATCACCAATAACTTCAAGCTTTATAATATCAATACCAGTTGCTTCTCTCATTAGTCTAAAAGTTGTTATTGCTTCTTCTGCTGTGAAACACCCTGCACTATTTGGTAATAATTTAATATTAGTACCTTTGAAGTAATCTAATAAGTTTTCTTCATTTGGATTAGTAATATTTACCCTTCTAATTGCAACTGTAATTAATTCACTTCCACTTGCAAGGGTAGCTTCTTTAGTTGTTTGAAAATCTTTATATTTTCCAGAACCAACTATAAGCCTGCTATTAAATTCATATTTACCAACTATTAATTTATCATTCATTTGTATTTTCTCCTAATATTTTTTATATTCTTTTACTTCTATTTTAATATTTATTTGAATAATTTCGCGCACATAATAACTTTGTAATTCTTTGATATTGCTTTCACAATCTTCTTATTTCTTCAACTAAATCAGATGGTATCATTGAGTAATTATTTTTACTATATTTTCTTGCAGCTAGTGTATGAGCAAGACTAGCTGAGATAGCTGCATCAAGAGGTTTATACTTTTGAGCTAGCAAAGAGCCGATTAATCCACTTAAGACATCACCACTCCCACCTTTGCTTAAAACTGCACTTCCAAATGTATTTACATATAGTTTTTCATTTTGTGAAATAATTACATTTGCACCTTTTAATAAAAGTACAATTTTTGGATATTTCTTTGAAAATTCTTCTACATATTTAAATCTATTGTTTTGTAACTCAATTACATCTATATCTGTTATTTTGCAAAGCTTTAATAAAGAACAAAACTCTTTTGGATGGGGAGTTAAAACAATTTCTTTGTCTAAAAACTCACAAATTAATTCATCATAAAATAAATCAGCATCTATTATCTTTGGAATATCTGTATTTAATAATTTTCTAATTTCTTCTTTATCATATTTACCCAAACCCATTCCCATAGCAATTGCTGTACAGTTTTCACTTATAGTATCTGTTTGCATTATATGATATGGCAAATCTAAATCTTCTTTTGATATTACACTTAGAAGTCCAGTTCCAAATCCAAAAGCAGCTTTTGAAGCTATTATTCCTGCACCTCTTTTAGACCCAACAATTACATTTAAATGACCATAAGTTCCTTTGTGTGCATTCTTTTTATTTCTAAAAGGAAGTTTCATATCACTTGCTTCTAATAAATATTTATTTGATTCTACTTCATAAAGATTTCTTTGAACTCCTAAGTTTGCTACTATTATTTCTCCCACATAATCTTTTGCAAGATCTGTAAATAGTGAAGTTTTTAAAGCTCCCATAGTTATCGTAATATCAGCTTCAAAAGCTATTGATTCTACTTGACCTATATTATTTATTCCACTTGGTATATCACAAGCAATTTTTATTGAGTCATATGAGTTTAGAGTATTTATAATATTTATTGAGTCTTCATTTAAAGGTTTATTTAAACCCGTCCCAAATAAACAATCAACAATAATATCAGCAGGAGAAAGAGCATCTACAATTTCTAATCCTAGAGCTTCAACTCTTTTAAGTTGAAGTTCTGATATAGGTGATTTAGGGCTTGAAGCTAAAAAAAGTTTGACATTGAATTTTGTATGAAGAAGTCTAGCTAGTGTTATTCCATCCGCACCATTGTTACCACTGCCACACACAATTAAAATAGAGTTAAGATGTAAATAGTTTTCACTAATATACAAAGCCATGCTTGAAGCTGCATGTTCCATAAGTAAATCTTCACTTAAAAAAAACTTCTCATAACATCTCTTATCTAAAGAATTAACCTCATCAAATAGCTTTTGCATTAATAATCCTAATCTGTTTTTTTACTTAAAGCTTCCATTACTACTCCTTGCAATATTCCACCTAATAATATATAGGTAAATAAAACTACAGTAAATGTGACACCAAAATAATCAATCATAATTGGTATAAATGGAATTTTTATAGATCTGGTATACATAAAAGCAGCCAACAATCCATCTTTTAATCCATTCTTTCGAAATTCACTAAGCATTGGATACCAAATATACATAGGCCCGTGACTTACAACACCACCTAAAATCGAATAAATCCAAGCTTTGATTCCACTATCTTTGCCAAAATGTTTCATTATCATCTTTGGTTTTAGAAAATAGTTAATCAATGTCGTAATAAAAATAATCATTACAAAAATAGGTAGAAGCTTTAATAATATTTCAAAACTTTTTGTTAAAGCGAAAATACTTCTTTCTCCATCAAACAAAAATATCAATATATAAATTATTATAACAAAAAAAAGAAATTTAATCCCTTTAAAATCTAAATCTTTTATTTTCATGACAAAATCCAGTTTACTGTTGATACAGTACACAATGAGACTAAAATAGTTGTGATAAAAGTAAATAGTGTTCTATAAAAAGTAAATCTTAATCCAAATATTTCTACTTCAGCAGGAAGTTGTACAAGACCTATTGTAACCCAAGATAAAATAAAAGCAGTAACAGCATATAGAGAAACACCTGCATCTGTTAGTTCTCCACCTAAAATATAACTAATCATAGGATTACCTGTTAAAACACCTCCCAGTAATGTTCCTGTAATTGTATCTATAAAATTATTTGATATAAAAAATGAGAGTAAAATATCTTTTGTAATATATACATCAAATATTCCTAGTAATAAGAGTATGGCTAAAAGCATAGGAAGCATTGATAAAAAACCTTTTAGAGATTTATTAAATGCATCCTTTATATTGTTTTTTTCTTTCATAATATCTACTTTCTTTTATTATAAGCTGTAATTATCTTTTTCTAAGATAATTGCTTTAAAAGACCTATAAAAAGATTTTATGAAAGTATTCTAGCTATTTAATTATTATGAATTTCTTATATTAATTATAATCAAAACTTATAATATCTATTTTCTAAATTTCCAACCATCACTTTCAAGAACCGTTTTAATTTTTTCTTTTAAATCACCTTGTAGTTCTATCCATTCATCTTTGATAGCTCCACCGCAGGCTAGTTTTTTCTTTAGTAGTTTTAATACCTCTTTTTTTTCATCTTCTTTTATATTAAATCTACCAACTAAAGTAACGGGTTTCCCTTTTCTTTTTTCACATGTGAAAACCAATTGATGTTGATTTTTAGGAATTATTTCATTTGAAGATTTTGATTGATTTGTTGATTTTTTCTTATCTTCTTTTACTGTATCAAAACTATCACCATCAAGTTTTGCTCCCATTGAAAAAGCTAATTTATCTGCTAAGCCCATACTAACTCCTTGATTCTTGATTGTACATCAATTTCATCTATTGAAATAAAATCATTTTGTTTGTATTGTTCAACTGCTACTCGTCCAATCATTGCTGCATTATCAGAACAGTATTTTAATTCACTCAAATATAGATTTGTTTTATGTTTAGCACACATTTCCTCTAACTGAGTTCTTAAGTATATGTTTGCACTTGCCCCACCTACTATTGCAAAGTTTTTAGGAACATCTTGTTTAAATAGTTTTTTTAGTTTTTGCATAATATGAGCTACTGCTGTCTTTTGGAAAGATGCACATATATCGTATTTATCTTGAAGTGTTATTCCACCTTCTTGATTTTCTAGTTTTTCAATTTCTAATCTAACTGCATTTTTTAAACCTGAATATGAAAATTCTATTTTAGGACTTTGCTTTAAAGGAATTGGTAAATCAAATCTATTCTCATCACCTTTTAAACCATACTCTTGAACAACTGGCCCACCTGGATATCCAAGTCCTAGCATTTTTGATACCTTATCAAAACTCTCACCAAAACTATCATCCATAGTACTTGCTATTACTTTCATATCATTTAAACTATTTGCTTCTATAATTTGAGTATGTCCGCCTGAAACTAAAAGAATTGTCATTGGTAAAATTTCATCTTTTTCAATAAATAAAGAATAGATATGACCTTTTAGGTGATTTACAGCTATCAAAGGAAGATTTAGAGAAATACTTAATGCCTTTGCCATTGTTACACCTTCTGTTAATGTCACAGAAAGTCCTGGGGCATTTGTAACGGCAATTGCTTTTAGCTTTGGGAAATACTCAACACACTCTTCAAGAATTTTTGGAAGTGCTTCTATATGAAGTCTGGCTGCTAGTTCTGGAACAACTCCTCCATAAATACTATGTTGAAGTTCTTGGGATATTTTTTTGTGATAAATTAGTTTGTTTGTTTCTATATCTGTTATTGCTAATGAGCTATCATCACATGAGCTTTCAATACTTAAAATCAAAGAATCACTCATTATTTCAACTCTTCATTTATTTTGCATTCTTCTTCTCTTTTTATCCAATCAAGGGCACAATCAAGTTTTCCAAATCCAGAAGCTGCATTTATATGTCCTGCATTTTCCATGATTTTCATTCCAATATTTAGATTTGTTTGAAGCTCTATTGCTTCTTCAATACTCATATATGGATCATTAGTTGAAGCTGCCATTATAACTTCAGTTGCTTTTAAATCTTTTGCTAGTGGGTAAGGATAAAATGTTTTAGCTTCTTCTATACTTCTATTTTTTGAAACGGGAGCAACTAACATTAGTTTATCAAGCTTTATATCTAGTTCATCACAGGTATGAAACCATAAAATATTTGCCAATGAATGACAAACTACAATATCAGGTTTGAAATGAGCTAACTCTTTTTTTAAAAATTCTTTCCACTCTTGTAGTTTTGGATTATCTCTTGAAGGAAAAGCTGGAAATGAAACAATATAATTCTCTTTTATTAAATCACTTGCTAATTGTGCTTGCCAATGGGGGAAATCACTTCCTCCAAGTCCATGAAGTATTAAAACCCTTTTACTCAACATACTATCCTTTTAATAATTTCTTACACATCTAACATATTTAGTTTTATGAC
This sequence comes from Arcobacter acticola, assembly GCF_013177675.1. Classification (NCBI taxonomy): domain Bacteria; kingdom Pseudomonadati; phylum Campylobacterota; class Epsilonproteobacteria; order Campylobacterales; family Arcobacteraceae; genus Arcobacter; species Arcobacter acticola. The sequence goes on along the minus strand of NZ_CP042652.1, from coordinate 284,014 downwards.
GACTATCATAATATGCAGTTCCACTTATAAAATGCATATAATCAGCATAAAACCAAAGTGTTCTCCAATGAGATTTTAAAGCCCAATATCCATCTGGTACATTATATTTAAATGCTTTATTTATATAATTCTTTGTATTCTTTTTATCAACTATTAATTCAAACTCTTCAATTTCAGGTAATCGCCAATTATCAAAGCCTTTATATTGTAAGTTTTTACAATAAGTTTCTGCAATATCATGATCTTTTAAAGTTTTTATAACAGAAATATCATCTTGCCACATAAGTTTAGAACTATCATCTATAACTACTTCTCGTGTGCTATCTCTATATATTCTTGCATCTAGAAATGATAAAAAAATCATTAATAAAAGTAAATATTTCATTATTTATCCTTTATATTAGATACTTCAAACTTTCCTCTAGTTAATGCGGATTGAACATTTTCATCTAATAATTCAATAGACACTTTATAATCAGTTTTATAAACTAAACCAACTAGTTCTTTGTGTGAAGTTTTTTCTACTTCTATTGTACTATGTTTTTTCCATTCATCAAATTTTTTTTCATATAATGAAGTTATATCTTTTTCGAAACTATTTCTTGAATAAATCAAATATATAACCATTATAAGAAGTATTCCAAAGGGAATTAGTAAATCAAGACTCACAGTATTTTCTCACTTCTTTATCTATCTCAAAAATTTCATCTAAGCTATTAACTTTTACATTATTAAACTTATTTATTGCATTTAATGAAATCTTAGCCACATCTAAAAACCCTATTTCAGAGTTTAAGAACTTGGCAACACCTATTTCATTTGCTGCATTTAATACTACACCTAAATCAAGATTATTTAGTATTTCATCTTTTATTTCCCAAATTGGATATCTTGATGTTTCTATTTTTCTAAATTCTAAAGATGCAACTTCTACTAAATCAACAGGTTTTAAAATCTCTTCATCAACTTTTCCTAAAATTGCATAAGCAATAGGAAGTTGCATAGAAGCATTTGCAATATGAGCTGTCGTACTACCATCAGCAAAATTTATAAAAGCATGAATTAATGATTTTGTTTCAATAACTGCATCAAGTTTTCTAATATCAAAAAGCCAAGCTGCTTCCATTAATTCAAACATTTTATTAGTCATTGTTGCACTATCTATTGTGATTTTATTTCCCATTGACCAATTTGGATGGGCAAGTGCTTCTTTAATAGATACATTTTTTAATTGATCCAAAGGATAATCTCTAAAAGAACCTCCACTAGCTGTTACCATCATAGAATCCATTTTTTTATCTTGTAATAAATACCAAAGACCAAAGTGTTCACTATCTATTGGCTTTAAGTTTGTTTGATCTATAAATTTTCCAGCAACTACTAAAGATTCTTTATTTGCAAGTGCTATTTTTTTACCACATTCTATGGCTTTTAATGTAGGTTTTAAACCTAAAAATCCAACAAGAGCATTTACAACTGTACTTGAAGTACTTTGCTCAATTGCTTGCAAAATAGCTTCTTGTCCAAATAAAACATTGTTATGACAAACAAGATGAATATCTTCAACTCTATCAATAACAACAATTTTTGGATTAAATTCTTTGATTTGTTGATTTAGTAACTGAATATTTCTTCCAGCTACTAATACCTCAACATTTAGATTAAATTTACGTGCAATATTTAAAGTATTTACACCAATAGAACCTGTACTTCCTAGAAGTATCAAATGATTATCCTAAGTAGAACCAACATTACAATTGCTCCAAATAAATAACCATCTGTTCTATCTAAAACACCCCCATGTCCTGGTAAAAGTGTTCCACTATCTTTAACTCCGGCTTCTCTTTTTAAGTAAGATTCAAATAAATCCCCAAAAATAGAAGTAAAAGAAACAATAGATGAAACAACAATAGCTCCTACAATACCAACTTCATTAATAGAGAAAATTGAACCTAAAATTACAGCAAACCCAACTCCACCGATAACACCTTCAATTGTTTTATTTGGACTTGTTTCACAAAATTGTGTTTTCCCAAATCCTTTTCCTATGAAATACGCACCAATATCAGTACTTGCTACAATAATAAGTAACCATAAAAGAGTCATAACCCCATATTCACTATATAATGTTAATAAAAATATAAATGACGCAGTTGGGTATAAAAGAGGTAAAAACAGTTTTTGATTTAAAGTTTTCTTATATGCTAATTGTGATGCATAACCAATTGCAACAATAAAAATCAAATCTTCTGGCATTGGATAGAAGTATGCAGTAAGCCATAAAAGCGATGTATATACATAAATACTATCACTTTTTAAACCAAAAAGTTTTTTTGATTCAGATATTGAAATCATTAGCATAATTCCAAATACTAACCAAAATAGAAAATATGAATCTATATAACCTAGTATTAACATACCAATGATTAAAACGATTCCTGTTTTTATACGAGTTGAGCTTTCTCTTATTATTGTAGTCATTTATCAAACCTTGAATTTAAAAGTTTTTGATTATACTAAAATTTGGCTTTTGGTTGGTTTTATTCTCAATTTGAAGATTTATTTTCTGATATGTGTATTACCCTACCTCTAAAGGTAGGATAAATTGAAAATAATATTTTAAAATAATCCTGCAATTTGACTAGATATTTGCTTTTCTAAAATTGGTGTAGCTTCTGGTAATGTTAGGTTCATTTTTGTTGCTTCTGCAAATAGCATAGTTTTATGTTCAATATAATCTGTTTCATATTGTTGTGAATTTGCATTTGCAATATTTGAGTTTAATTGTCCTGATGCATTTGCATTTTTAATTTGACCTCCAAAACCATTCATAAATCCAGCTTTTCTTGAATCATTTACGCTTGCTTGTCCAGCTGCCGTTGTATTTGATGCATATACTTTTCCTTTTGCTTTTTCTCTGATTACAATATCAACTTGCATTTGAAAAATTGTATCTTCAGTAGCTTTAGCGATTAATCCTCCAACTAATGCTGCACCCAATCCAATTCCAGCACTCGCACCGAATCCCTTATTATTATACGCTCCAATTCCTGCACCTAAAGCTCCCGCTCCAACTGCTCCCGCTGCTGCATTATTTTCTTGTTTTTTATCACAATATAATATATTCATCATCAAAACATATGTAGCCATTTCTGGATCATCAACAACAGTATAACCTTTAGCTTCTAATTCATTTAATATTGTTTTCTCAAGATTTATTTGTTGCCCACTTGTATTTTTACTCGATACAAATATTAATCTTTTATCTTTAGCCACTGGATTAATAAACACACTTTGTGTCATTTTTGCATTAGTTTGTAATTCAGTTGTTGCACAACCACTAAAAAGTACTGAAGCAAGAGCGATACTTAAACCAAATTTTTTTATGTTTTTCATTAATTCTCCTAATAAATATATTTTCACAATAATTATACAATTCAAATGACTCTCAAATGACTCTTTTTTTAATTTTTACTCAACTTTCGCACATAAAACCTAACTCTTTTTGAGTGAAAGCACTTATCACTGCGATAATTTGAAATAAATCTTTATTATCCTTGACAACATTTTGGATTTCAGAGATTTTTGTAAGTATTTGAATAAAAAGTTGCATTGAAATTGCCAGTGTTTCAAGTTCGCACTCTAAATCTCTAAAAAGTTCTCCTAGTGTTTGTGGCTCATGCTTTATGCGATTGATATAGCTTACAATATTGTAGGTAAACATTGAAAGAGTGATTTTTCCAATAAGTGCTTCATAGATACGATTTTCTTCTTTTCCTAAGCCAAACAAGAGTCTTAGATCTTTATAACCTTGCTCAATATTCCATCTCTTTTTATAAGTTTCTAAAATCTCTTTACCTGAAATACTTATATCTGTTGATATAAAAACTAATAAATCTTTTCCAGTGTGTAAAAATACTAATTTAACTTTACCAAGGGTACCAAGTTCTAAAACTGAATCGAAATATTTATAAGATATCTTTCCATGTTTACCGCTATATTTGTGACGAATATTTTTTAAACTATCATATATTGCATTTAGAGTTTTATATTTACCTTTGAAGTTCCAAATGAGCTTATTATTTGGAAGTCTTGCAATTACAGGCATTCCTAAAGTATTTGCTTCTTTTATAAAATTTGGTTTAGCGTACCAGCTATCAACAAGTAGATAATCAGCATCAATTCCATTATCTAATGCTCTTTCTAACATCTCAAGAGCTAGAGTATTCTTACCTTTAATAATTTCACGCTTACGTTGATATGCGTTACTTCTATGATGCAATTTTGCTGTGAAATCTGATGTAGATTTTCTTTTACTATCATTCATCTTTATAGAAAAATCTAATTGAAATGTTGAGTGTGAATCTGCATAATTTAGAGACACGATATTTAGTGCATTAATACTTCTATGCTCTTTATTACTCCAGATATATTTACAAGTACCTTCAATAAATTTACCTCTTTTTGGTTCTACTGTATCATCGATAATTAGTAAGCGATACTCACCATTTTTATGCAATGGCTTTATCTTTTTTAAAAGTTCTGTAGCACTTAACAATAAAAGTTTACGCCAGTTATAACGTTTCTCTTTGATAAATCTATAATATACATCTTTACCATAAGCCTTATCACTATTTTTTATAAAAGTTGATTGTCTTTTTTGCATAACAAGCATATAAAGAAAGTGTAAAATTATTTGAAATGGTGGATATCCAACTTCTCTCTTAACAAAATTACTTTGTTTCAGTATTTTTGTGATTTTTATTTCTGATAACACTTCGTAAATTGGATTTTTTAATATGCTCTTCATAGCAGTTTCTATATAATTTGCAAGTTCCATAAGATAGACCTTTATAATGATGTTAGTGGTAACTTAATTATACTAAAAAGTGCCTACTTATGGGCTTTATTTATCAACTTTAGTTCATGAATTTAGTGGAATCTATGTGCGAAAGTTGAGTAAATTTAATAAAAGAGAAATTGAAAATATTTTTAAATTCAGAAGAATTATTTGATGAAGAAAAATCTAAAAAATTTGAAGATTTGATTAAATACTGCCATATTGATTTTAAAGAAGAAAAAACGTTTAAAAATTTAGAAAATTTATTAAAAAATAATCAAAATGAAGAACGAATATTTTACTTCTCAACTTCATCAGATTTTTATGAAACTATTTGTAAATCACTAAATGATTATAAATTAATAAGTGAAAATTCAAGGGTTGTTTTAGAAAAACCTATTGGAAAAGATTTAGATTCTTCAAAAGAAATTAATGAAAAAGTTTTAGGGTATTTCAAAGAAGAACAAATTTACAGAATTGATCATTATTTAGGTAAAGATACTGTTCAAAATCTTTTAGCTTTAAGATTCTCAAATAAAATGTTTGTACCTTTATGGGATGCAAATAATATTGATCATATACAAATTACACTATCAGAAAGTGTAGGTGTTGAAAGTAGATGGGAATTTTATAATGAATATGGAGCGATGAGAGATATGGTTCAAAACCATCTTATGCAATTAGTTTGTTTACTTGCCATGGAACCACCTCACTCTCTTGACCCAAATGCAATAAGAGATGAAAAATTAAAAGTTTTAAATTCACTTAGAAATATTGAAGAAAAAGATATGAAAGATCATACTGTTCGAGCACAATATGTAGCAGGAACAATTGATGGAAAAGAAGTTCAAGGTTATTTGGATGATGGTAAATCTACAAGTGATACAGAAACTTTTGTAGCTTTAAAAATTTTTATTGATAATTTTAGATGGAGTAATACACCTTTTTATATAAGAACTGGTAAAAGAATGTCAAGTAAGAATTCTGAAATTGTAATACAGTTTAAATCTATTCCATATTCAATTTTTGATAATTATACAATGCCAAATAAATTAGTAATATCTTTTTACCCAGATGAAAGTATTACACTTAATCTTATGCATAAAATACCAGGACTTGATGAAAAGATGAAACTTCAAGAAGTTAGTTTAGAATTAAATCCCCCAAGAAGTTTTGTAAGAAAAAATGAAGCTTATGAAAGATTACTTTTAGATGTAATAAGAGCTAATCCAACTTTATATATGAGACTGGATGAAGTTAAAGCTGCTTGGAAATGGACTGATAAAATTATATCTGCATGGCAAAATAATATCACTCCAATGGAAACATATAAAGCAGGAACAAATGGTCCAAATAGTGTTGTGTCAATGATGGCAAAAGATGGAAGAGTTTGGCATGAACACTAATTTTTATACCTTTACAAATCAAAAAACTTTAATTGAAGATTTTTCAAAAACAATAATTGATAAATTGGAAAAAGCAATAGAAAAAAAAGGTGAAGCAGTTTTACTTGTATCAGGTGGAAATACTCCAAAACCTCTTTTTGAAAAATTGAGAACTTTTGATATTTCTTGGAATAAGGTAAAAATTGGTTTAGTTGATGAAAGATGGCTTGATGGTAAGCATGAAGATAGTAATGCAAAATTAGTAAAAGAATATTTACTAAAAGATAAGGCCTCAAAAGCTTTATTTATCCCTTTGTATCAAGAAAATTTAGATCCTTTAAAATCTATTGATATTTGCTCAACTTTGGTTAAAAATAAGTTGTTTCCATGTGATGTACTTATTTTAGGTATGGGAGATGATTTTCATACTGCTTCTCTTTTTCCAAATAATGAAAAATTAAAAGATGGAATTGATTTAAATAATGAAAAGTATTGTGTAAGTATGACTCCTTCAACAGCAAAACATACAAGAATGAGTTTAACTTTAAGTGCTATTTTGAAAGCAGATAATATATATTTACATATTCAAGGTAAAAATAAAAAAGAAGTATACGAAAAAGCATTAAAAGAGAATGATTTTTTACTTTCACCTATATCTGCAGTTTTAAAAAATGAAAAAAAACAAATAGAGGTATATTACAATGAATAAGATTATCCAAGAAGTTACAAATAATATAATAGAAAGATCAAAAACAAATAGAAAAATTTATCTTGACATGATAGAACAGTCTAAATTTGAAGGTATGAATAGAAACAAAATGGGTTGTAGTAACCTAGCTCATACAATTGCTCCAATGAGTGATGGAGAAAAAGAACTTTTAATGGATATGGAAATTGCAAATATTGCAATAGTAAGTGCTTATAATGATATGTTATCAGCTCACGAACCTTATAAAAATTATCCTAGTATTATAAAAGAAGAATTACTTAAAAATAGAGCAACGGCACAAGTTGCAGGTGGTGTTCCAGCAATGTGTGATGGAATTACTCAAGGTAAAGAAGGAATGGAATTAAGCTTATTATCAAGGGATAATATAGCAATGGGAACAGCAATTGGCTTATCTCATAATGTGTTTGATGGAGCTGTTTATCTAGGTGTTTGTGACAAAATTGTTCCAGGGCTTTTAATGGGGGCTTTAAGTTTTGGACATTTACCAGCTGTATTTATACCTTCTGGCCCTATGCCTTCTGGTATTTCAAATTCAGAAAAAGCTAAAAAAAGAGAAGCCTTTGAACAAGGTGAAATAAACAAAGATGAACTTCTAAAAGTAGAAGCACAATCTTATCATAGTTGTGGAACTTGCACATTCTTTGGAACTGCAAATTCAAATCAAATGTTACTAGAAATGATGGGTTTACAACTTCCAAATGGATCTTTTGTAAATACAAATACGCCTTTAAGAACAGAGTTAACAAAAGAGGCTTCAATACAGATTTTAAATTTAGTTAAAAAAGATGGCTATGCATTAGCAGATATTATTGATGAAAAAAGTTTTGTAAATGCAATTGTTGGACTTATGGCAACTGGTGGTTCAACTAATCATTCTATACATTTAATTGCAATGGCAAAAATAGCAGGAATTACTTTAACATGGGATGATTTTGATGCTATTTCAAAAGTAACTCCTCTTTTATGCAAAATGTATCCAAATGGTAGTTTAGATGTTAATCACTTTAGAGATGCAGGAGGAATGGGAGTTGTTATCTCTCAGCTTATAAAAGCAGGACTTGTTCATAATGATGTAAAAACTATTATGGGTGTTGGATTAGATGATTATTGTGTTGAACCAAAATTAATAGATAGTAAACTTGTTTTTCAAAAAGATTGCAATATTTCTAGAAATGATGAGGTAATTAGTTCAATTGAAAATCCTTATAGTAAAGAGGGCGGATTAAAATTATTAAAAGGAAATATAGGAAGATCTGTAATTAAAACATCTGCTTTAAAAGAATCTCAATTATATATAAAAGCTCCAGCAATAGTGTTTGAAACACAAAGTGCGTTAAAAGAGGCATTTTCAAGGGGCGAATTAAATAAAGATTTTATTGCTGTAGTTAAATTCCAAGGTCCAAAAGCAAATGGTATGCCTGAACTTCATGGATTACTTCCGATTATGGGATTAATACAAAATCAAGGGTTTAAAGTAGCAATAGTTACAGATGGAAGAATGTCAGGAGCTTCTGGAAAAGTACCAAGTGCAATACATTTAACACCTGAAGCAGTTGAAGGTGGTATGATAAATAATATTAGAAATGGTGATATGCTTTGTTTGGATGTTAAAAATGGTAAATTAGCACTTGAAGAGTCAAGTGAAGAACTTATTAAAAGAATAAAGAATAATAAAGTTGAATTAAATAATGGTATTACATATGGAAGATTTTTATTTAATACTATAAGAGAAAATATTTCTAATGCAGAACTTGGTGCAACAATTTTTAAAGATTATGAAGGAAAAGAATAATGATTTTAAATGCAAATAGTGTAATGAAAATATCGCCAATCGTACCAGTTGTTGTTGTAGATAATGCTAATGAAGCATTAGATTTAGCAAAGGTATTATACGAAGGTGGTATAAGTGTTATGGAAATTACCTTAAGAACTAAAGCAGGTCTTGAAGCAATAGAAAAAATTGCTAATGAATTTCCTTCAATGATTGTTGGTGCAGGAACTGTGTGTGATATTCAAGATTATAGAAATGCTGTTAATAGTGGTTCTAAGTTTGTTTTTTCACCAGGAATTACTATGTCATTAATACAAGAGAGTAAAAATCAAACTATTCCTTTTATTCCAGGAGTTTCAAGTGCTTCTGAAATTATGTTGGCAAAAGAGAATGATTTAACACATTGTAAACTTTTTCCTGCAAGTTTAGTAGGTGGAGTAGATATATTAAAAGCTTTTGGTGGACCTTTTCCTGGGATTAATTTTTGTCCAACAGGTGGTGTAAATTTAAATAATATGAATGATTTTCTAGCACTTGATAATGTTTTATGTGTGGGTGGTAGTTGGGTATCATCATCAAAGCTTGTAAAAGAAAAAAAGTTTAAAGAAATAACTAAAATTGTTCAAGAATCTTTAGCAGTAGTTTTAAAGTAGATAGGAAATAATTATGAATGAAAAAAGAACTGTAGTTTTTAATAATTTACGACAATTAAAAAATAGACTTGATAGATTAACAATGAGTGAATTATTTGCTCTAAACCCAAATAGATTTGATGATTTTAGTATCAAATATGATGATTTATTGTTAGATTATTCAAAAAATCATATAGATAAAGATGTTATTAATGCATTTAAAGATTTAGCAAAAGCTATAAATTTAAAAGAAAAAATTAATGATATGTTTACGGGTAAAAAAATCAATATAACAGAAAATAGGGCTGTACTACATATTGCCCTTAGAAATGATATAAATAGTTCTATTATAGTTGATGGAAAAGATATTATGCCAGATGTTAAACAAAGTCTTGAGAAAATGGAAATATTTGTAAATGCAATTAGAAATGGTGAAATATTATCTTCAAGTGGTGAAAAGTTTACAGATGTTATAAATATTGGAATAGGAGGATCTCATTTAGGTCCTGAAATGGTAACAAAGGCTTTAAAACCATATCATGATGGACCAAAGATTCATTTCGTATCAAATATTGATCCTTCTCATATTTATGATGTAATTAACTCTTTGGATCCTAAAAAAACACTTGTATTAATTGCCTCAAAAACTTTTACTACTATTGAAACAATGACAAATGCAAAAAGTGCATGGAAATGGATGAGCAAAAGTGTTGGAGAAGAAAATGCAGGTGAACATTTTGTAGCAATCTCAACAGCCTTAGATAAGATAAAAGAGTTTGGTATTAGAGATGATAGAGTATTTGGATATTGGGATTGGGTAGGTGGAAGATACTCAATTTGGAGTTCAATTGGTTTATGTGTTATTTTAGCAATAGGTATGAATAATTTTAGAGAATTTTTAAAAGGTGCCCATGAAATGGATGAACACTTTTTAAATGAGCCAGTTGAAAATAATATGCCCGTAATCTTAGGATTTTTAGGTATTTGGCATATAAATATTTGTAATTATGTAACAAGAGCAATTTTGCCTTATGATCAAAGATTAAATGCCTTTCCTTCTTATATCCAACAATTAGATATGGAAAGTAATGGTAAAAGTATTACAAGTGATGGTGAGAACGTAAGTGAAAAAACAGGTGTGATTGTTTGGGGTGCTGCTGGAACTAACTCTCAGCATTCTTTTTTCCAATTACTTCATCAAGGTTCTGAAATAGTTCCATGTGAATTTATGTTAGCAGCAAATGAACATGAAGAGGGGATGAAAGAACATAAAGATCTTCTTATTGCAAATTGCTTAGCTCAAAGTCAAGCTTTAATGGTAGGTAGAAGTATTCAAGAAGTTATTAGAATACTTAAAAAAAGAGGTGTTCCCCATGAAGAAGCTATTAGATTAGCACCTCATAGAAAGTTTATGGGAAATAGACCTTCCTCTACAATTCTATACAAAAAACTAGATCCAAAAACTTTAGGAAAAATTATAGCTTTATATGAACATAGAGTTTTTGTAGAAGGAATTACATGGAATTTAGACTCATTTGATCAGTGGGGAGTTGAGTTAGGAAAAGAGTTAGCTTCTGATATGCTAACTTGTCTTGATGAATCAAGTGATAGTAAAAATAAAGATAATAACTATGGGGAACAAGATGCTTCAACAGTGGGATTATTAAATGCAATAAAAAGTTTCCAAGAATAATTAAATATCTGTTGATATCTAATTGTAAGGTTAGAATACTTCAAAGAATTCTTGTCTTTGAAAATTGAATTTAGAAAAAAGGAGAAATATAATGTCTAGTAATAAGAATTTTGAAAAGATTTATATAAGTAAAAATGAGATACCAAAAGAGTATAGATTAGAAACACAATTAATACAAGATGAATATTTAATTAATGGTGTAATAAAACAATGGAAAGGTCCAAAGCAGGATGTATATTCTCCAATTTGTTTAAAAGAAAATGAAAATAAACAAGTAAAATTAGGATCATATCCAATCCTTACTCAAACAGAAGCTCAAGAAGCTTTAGATTCTGCCGTTGCTGCGTATAATTATGGAATGGGTGAATGGCCACAAATGAAAGTAAGTGATAGAATTAAAGCAGTTGAGAATTTTACATTCAAAATGTTAGAAAAAAGAGAAGAAGTAGTAAATGTTTTAATGTGGGAAATTGGAAAACCACTTAAAGATTCTCAAAAAGAGTTTGATAGAACAATTGACTATATTAAAGATACAATTGAGGCATTAAAAAATTTAGATAGGAAAAATTCTCAATTAGAAATAGAATCAGGAATTTTAGCACAAGTAAAAAGATCTCCACTTGGAGTTACTTCATGTATGGGCCCATTTAATTATCCGTTAAATGAAACATTTACCACTTTAATTCCAGCACTTATTATGGGGAATTCAGTTATTTTCAAACCTCCAAAATTTGGTGTTTTATTACATAAGCCTTTACTTGAAGCTTTTAGGGATTCTTTTCCTAAAGGTGTTGTAAATACTTTATATGGGAGTGGAGAAGAACTATTAACACCATTAATGAAGAGTGGAAAAATAGATGTTTTAGCTTTTATTGGAAGTTCAAAAGTTGCAAGTACATTACAACATCATCATCCAAAGCCAAATAGATTAAGATCAGTATTAAGTTTAGAAGCTAAAAATGTAGGGATAGTAATGCCTGATGCTAATTTAGAAATAGCTGTAAATGAGTGTGTAACAGGAAGTTTATCTTTTAATGGACAAAGATGTACTGCTTTAAAAATACTTTATGTACATGAAAATATTGTAGGAAGTTTTTTAGAAGCATTTAATGAGAAAATTAATGAAATTAAATTTGGTCTACCTTGGGATAAAGATGTTCAAATAACTGCTTTACCTGAAAAAAATAAAACAAAATATTTAAAAGAGTTAATTGATGATGCTGTTTCTAAAGGTTCAAAAGTAATAAATCAAAATGGTGGAATTATTAAAGATACCTTCATGTTTCCAGCTGTTTTATATCCAGTGAATAAAAATATGAGAGTTTATCATGAAGAGCAATTTGGTCCAATAGTTCCAATTCTTACTTATAAGAATATACAAGAACCAATGCAGTATCTAATGGAGTCAAATTATGGCCAACAAGTAAGTATTTTTGGAAATAATTCAGATGAAATTGCAAAAATGGTAGATAGTTTTGTAAATCAGGTTAGTCGTGTAAATATTAATGCACAATGTCAAAGAGGGCCTGATATTTTCCCCTTCACAGGTAGAAAAGATTCAGCACAAAGTACACTTTCAGTTAGTGATGCATTAAGAGCATTTAGTATTAGATCAATGGTTGCAATTAAAGAAACTAGTGAAAATAAAGAGATTTTAACAAATATTTTAAGAAATCATAAATCTAATTTCTTATCAACAGACTTTATTCTTTAAAAGGAGAATCTATGGAAAAAAGAACAAAGATATTAGCAACTTTAGGACCAGCAAGTCATAGTATAGAGATAATAGAAGGATTAATAAAAGCTGGGGCAAACATGTTTAGATTAAACTTTTCACACGGAAGTCATGAATATCATTTAGAGACATTGCAAAATATACGAACAGCTATGAAGAATGTTGGAAAAACAGTAGGGATATTGCAAGATATTTCAGGACCAAAAGTAAGAATTGGAGATTTAAAAGAGCCATTTGAACTATTTAGAGATGATGTAATAACTTTTTTAAAAGATGAAATAGTAGGATATAAAAGAGCAGATAAAGATTATGTAGTATCTATAAATTATCCAGATATCTTAGATAAAGTAAAAATTGATGAATATATTTATTTATATGATGGAACAATAAGAGCAAGAGTAATAGAAACAGGACTTGAAGTAAAAGCAAAAATAGAAAATCATGGAATACTGTCTTCAAGAAAAGGTGTAAACTTTCCTAATACTGTAATTGATATCGATGTAATAACAAAAAAAGATGAAAAAGATATCGCTTGGGGTGTAGAAAATGAAGTAGATTACTTTGCAATCTCTTTTGTTCAAAACGCAAAAGATATGAGAAAAGCTAGAAATCTTCTAAATGGTTATAAAGGTAAATTAATAGCTAAAATAGAGAAATTTGATGCTGTTGAAAATATAGATGAAATAATTGATGCAAGTGATGGATTAATGGTAGCACGTGGTGACTTAGGAATAGAAGTTCCTTACTATGATGTTCCAACTATTCAAAAAATGCTTATTAAAAAAGCAAACCTAAAAGGAATGCCAGTAATTACAGCAACTCAAATGCTTTTGTCAATGACTCAAAATGAAAGAGCAACTCGTGCTGAAATCTCAGATGTAGCAAATGCAGTTCTAGATGGAACAGATGTTGTAATGCTTTCAGAAGAAAGCGCAGTTGGTGAAGACCCAATAAATGTAGTTGATACAATGCATAATATTATTGCAAAAACAGAAGATATTTATAATTATGATAAACAATATAAGTTTCCATACCTAGATGAATTTGATGTTATTCAATCAACTGTTACAAAATTGGCAGATGATTTAAAAGCGAATGGTATCCTAGCTCTTACAAGCTCAGGAAAATCAGCATTAAAAATGTCAAGATATAGACCAAAAACGCCAATATTTACCTTTACTCATAAGAAAAAAGTGTTAAACTCACTAACAGCCGTTTGGGGAGTAGAACCAATAGGAACAATAAAAGAGGCACAAGCATCAAAGATGTTTCAAAAGATGCTAAAAGCATTGGATGAAAAAGGATTGTTAAATAGAAATGGATTGTATGTAGCAACAGTGGGATATCCAGTAGGGATGCCAGGAAGTACAAATACAATCAAAATATTAACTCCATCTGAAATAGAGTATTATTTGAATTTTCCTGACTTTCTCATATGGACACACACTTTTTAACTATTTTTAATTGCATTATAAACTTGTTGTTGAATTTCATCAAATTTCAAGTAGACTAATTTTCCATTTGTTCTAAGTGCAAACATATGTTTAATTATATCTCTTAAAAGTTTTTGTGAGAATTTAAATTTAATATTATTTTCTTTAAGTTTTGAATCAAACTCTTTATAAATTGAGTATGATACAAATGAAATAAGAATATGAGCCTTTATTCTGGTTTCTAGCCTATGGTATATGGGTCTGATTTTAAGATCAGTTTTTGATATTCTAAATGCTTGTTCTACTGCATATTGATTATTATAGTGTTCTATAATTTCACTTGGTGTTAGTGTAAAATCATTTGTAATAAAACCTTTTATACCATCTAATTTTGAATCATTATCAACTTTTTGATTATTGATATTAAAAGTGATATCACATTTATGATCATCGATGTTAAGATATTTAGCATAGTATGATAGTTTTAAATCTTTTTTTGTGATAGATTTTGAGAATTCAATTTTTTTCTTTAATCTTTCAAGTGCTTTATCTCTATTATGTTTATCTTTCTTAGCTCTTGCCGTTGAATATGAAAGAACTAACCTTTGATTGATATTTATGGATTGTTTATTGTCATTCTCATCAGTATATGGTATATCTTTATTAAATTTAAGTGTATGAGTTACTCCATCATTTAAAAATATCAAGTTTGATATTTGCTCTTTTAAATCATTTGATATATTTTTTATTTTGGCTGCAAGGATATATTTATATCCATTATTTTCAAGATATACTAGATTATTATTGTTTAGCATTCCTCTATCAGCTACAACTACAGGTTTATTTTTTAATTGAAATTTATTTTGAAACTTTTTAAGTACATCAACTAAAGTATGTCCCTCATATTTATTACCCTCATAAACCTCAAAGCTTAATGGATATCCTTGTAGTGTTGTAAACAATCCCAGTTGTATCTGAGGACGTGCTAATTTACCCTCTTTACTAAATCCAATACGTCTAAGATCGTCTTCACTCTCAGATTCAAAGTACAGGGTTGTAACATCATAAAATGTAAATGCAATAGTTTGGTTCATTTTTGCATAAGTATGATCAAATACACATTTTTCAATTTGTAGTTTTAAATTCTCTTCATAAAGTGTATCTAAAAATCTATAGATAGCATTTTTATCTACACTCTCTTTTTTAAAATATTCAAGATAATCAATCAAATATAATTTACTACCAGGATACAGTAATCTTGATACAACAAGATTTTTAAACATCTGAAGTCTTTTACAATCCAAATCTACACTAGAACATCCCAATCGTTCAAATAATTTTCCATAGATTAATTCATCACCTATTGGTATTAAATCATTATTTCCAAGTTCTATGAATATTAACTCTTCATTTTTATTTTCATCAAATAAAGTAGGATACATTTGTTGACGCAGTTCTTCTAAACGTTTATTTGCAACATCTAAATAAATTTGTAAATCTAAATCATTTTTTACACAAGCAATAGTTTCTATAACCTTATATTTCCTATGAACTCTATCGATAATCTGAATACTGATTGTTCCACTACTATTTTTCTTCTGTCTAATATGTAAACTCATACTAAAATTGTAGCAGGTTTTAGACTATAGGACACACACTTTTATGAATTTTATAGTCTATAAAGCCCTTTAATAAGGGATATCACTTTTAGAAAAATTGATTTTTGATAAAAATGAGAAAGTCAGGAGTTGGTGAAGACCCAATAAATGTAGTTGATACAATGCATAATATTATTGCAAAAACAGAAGATATTTATAATTATGATAAACAATATAAGTTTCCATACCTAGATGAATTTGATGTTATTCAATCAACTGTTACAAAATTGGCAGATGATTTAAAAGCGAATGGTATCCTAGCTCTTACAAGCTCAGGAAAATCAGCATTAAAAATGTCAAGATATAGACCAAAAACGCCAATATTTACCTTTACTCATAAGAAAAAAGTGTTAAACTCACTAACAGCCGTTTGGGGAGTAGAACCAATAGGAACAATAAAAGAGGCACAAGCATCAAAGATGTTTCAAAAGATGCTAAAAGCATTGGATGAAAAAGGATTGTTAAATAGAAATGGATTGTATGTAGCAACAGTGGGATATCCAGTAGGGATGCCAGGAAGTACAAATACAATCAAAATATTAACTCCATCTGAAATAGAGTATTATTTGAATTTTAAAGAGGAAGAGATTTAAAGAGCATGTAATAAACTGTGTAAATTCACAGTTAACTAATAAACACTTTGTATATTTTCTCATTATTTTGTTGAAAAATATACAAAGTAGAGCTTACTTTAGGTGATTTGACACAGAATATTTAACGGTCTTTTTAATTTTATAAATTCGACATTTTATCATTAGATAAAATAATCTTATGTTTATACATATCTGCTTTAATTACTAGATTTGAATATTCAATTGGATAGTTATTTTTGTCAAAAGAAAGTCTTTTTAATGATAATAAAGGAGAACCTTCTTTAATATTTAGTTTTTCAGCTTCACTAGCATCCGCTGCTTTTGCTTCTACAATTTCTTCAGCATTATAAAATTCAATATTATACTCTTCTTTTAAGAAAGCATACAAAGATTCTAAATTTAGTTTTTTATCAATATCAGGAACAGTATTAACGTCAAAATAGTTAATCATTAATGTAAATGGAACTTCATCTAATAACCTTGTTCTTCTAATACAAAGTAATTTATCACAATTTAACATATCTTTTACAAAATGCTCTTCTTCTTTTTCTATTATTTCAAATGAGATTGACTTTGTAGTTAACAAATGTTTTTGTTTGGATAGTCTTTGCGTTAAAGAACCTATTGAGTTTGCATCATAAAGAATTTTTTGTTCTTGAACAAAGGTTCCTTTACCTTGCTTTTTAACAACAATGTTATCTTTTTCTAATTCTTCAATGGCTTTTCGTACAGTTATTCTGCTAACTTCATATTTTTTCTCTAACTTACCTTCTGCTGGAATAATATCATTAACTTTATAATTTAATTTAATATCTTCTAATAACTTTTCTTTTAGTTGAATATATAGAGGTATACCATTTTTGGCGAACAAAAGTCAGATCCTTTAATTTAGATAGTATTGTATTTTTGTTCTAAAAACATATCTACAATACATATTACATTATTCAGTTTTAAACCGCACTTAAGATATTAAAGAAATAAAAAAAATAAATACTATAATAAGTTGTTTTTTATCTTTAGATTTTAGAGATTATAAAAAATCTCTAAAATAACATAGTTGTATAAAAGTTATTTTTTTGTTACTGTACGTTCAACAGCGTCAATCCAACCATTGTAAAGTTTAGTTCGAGTTTCATTATTCATTTTACAATCAAATCTTTTTTCTAAAATCCAATTTTTTGAAAATTCTTCTTTTGAAGGATAAGTAATTAATCAAAATTAATGTCTTGTTTTATAAGCTAGTTTTAGCTATAATACTATATGAGATATATAAGTAATTTAAATAATAAAACAGTAAAAGAATTAGAAAAAATAGTAAAAAATGGTAATTCATTGCAATTAAGACAAAGAGCTAAATCTATACTTTTAAGTAATGAAGGTATAACAGTAAAAGAGATATGCAAAATATTCAATAAGTCAACAAGAACAGTTTATAGATGGTTTGATAGATTCAAAGAAGAACAAATAGAAAATTTATCTGATGAAATTGGTCGTGGTAGAAAACCAGCACTAAATGAAAATGATATTGATAAAGTAAAAAAACTTATTGAAACAAATAGTATCAAAGAGACTTGTATAGCTCTTAATAAAGAGTCAAAAAGAGTTAAAAAAGTATCACCTCAAATCTTAAAAAGATATTTAAAAAAATATACAATATAGTTTTAAAAGAGCTAGAAACACTATATTTAAAGAGAAGAAGTGGATGAATTATTCTTCCAAAAAAGCTCAAATACTTAATGTTTTAAGCTGGTCTGCTAAAGATTGGATTGATACATATTATTTTGATGAGAGTGGTTTTTCACTTGATTCAAATATCCCTTATTATTGGTCACCAATAGGTAAGCCAGTAGAAATTCCATCAAATAGATTTGCAAAAAGAATAAATGTTTTAGGGTTTTTAAATACAAAGAATAATCATCTCTTTTCGAAAACTACAATAACAAAAGTAGATACACAAGTTGTTATAGATTTCTTTAATGATTTTGTAAATCAGATTACAAAAACTACTGTTGTCATACTTGATAATGCATCTATTCACACAAGTAAGCTTTTTAAAGCAGAGATAGAAAAGTGGGAGAAGCTTGGACTACAATTATTATTTTTACCACCATATTCACCTGAACTAAATAAAATAGAAATATTGTGGAAACATATGAAATATCACTATCATAAACTAGAAGCTTATTTATCATTTGATAATTTACATAAACATGTTAAAAATTTATTAGCTGGCTTTGGAACTAATTATGACATTAATTTTAAGTAGGTACTTAAAAGCCTGCTTTCATACCAGCAAGCCACGCAACTCCAAGTGCTGTAGTTTCTAGAATTTCAGGTCTATCTATTGTTGCACCTAAAATATCTGATAAAAATTGCATTGTATAATCAGAAGAGGACATTCCTCCATCAACACGTAAAATAGTTTTAGTATTTGATTCTTCATTAAAATTGCATAAGTCATCATTCATAGCTTCTAATAAATCTCTTGTTTGATAAGCAACGCTTTCTAGGGCAGCTTTAGAAAATTCATTAGGTCCCGTAGCACGAGTTAAGCCATAAATAGCTCCTCTACATATAGTATCCCAATAGGGTGCTCCTAATCCAGTAAAGGCAGGTACCATATATAATTGTTGATTTGTGTCTGCATTTTTTGCCAATTCTTGAGCTTCTTTAGCATTTTTAATAATTTTTAATCCATCTCTTAACCATTGAATAACTGCACCTGCAATAAATATTGAACCTTCAAGAGCATAAGTTGTCTTCCCCTCAAGTCTATAAGCTATGGTTGTTAAAAGTTTATTTTTCGAAATAACCATTTTATCGCCTATATTTAAAAGGGCGAAACAGCCTGTTCCATAAGTTGATTTAACCATTCCTTTTTCAAAACATGCTTGTCCTATAGCTGCTGATTGTTGATCCCCTGCTACACCATTAATTGGTATTTCCTTTCCAAAGAATTTCTTATTTATTAAAGCAAAATTATCAGCACAATCTTTTACTTCAGGAAGTATATTCATAGGAATATCTAATAATTTACAAATCTCTTCATCCCATTTGTTTGTTTTAATATTAAAAAGCATAGTTCTTGCTGCATTTGTAGCATCTGTTACGTGATTTTTTTTCTCACTTAATTTCCATATTAAAAAAGAATCAACAGTACCAAATAATAAGTCTCCATTAATAGCTTTTTGTTTAGCTCCATCTACATTTTCAAGAATCCATTTTAATTTCATTCCAGAAAAATAAGGATCAAGTAATAGACCTGTTTTTTCTACAATTGTTTTTTCATAGCCTTTTTCTTTAAGCTCATTACACTCTTTTGCTGTTCTTCTATCTTGCCAAACTATGGCATTATAAATAGCTTCACCTGTGTGCTTATCCCATACAATTGTTGTTTCTCTTTGATTAGTAATTCCTATAGATACAATATCTTCAATTTTTGCATTTGCTTTTTTTAATACATTTTTACAACTATTTAAAACAGTTTCAAAAAGGTCATTTGGATTATGTTCAACCCATCCTGAGTTTGGAAAGTATTGAGGAAACTCTTCTTGAGAAGTAGCTTCAATTTTCATTTGCTTGCTAAATAATATAGCTCGACTTGATGTTGTGCCTTGATCTATTGCTAAAATGTATTTCATTATTGCCTACTTAAGTATATTCATTTGTTAGATTTTGTTTAGTATAGCAAAAGTTGAGAAGTTATCTCAACTTTTACTAATTATATAAATATTATTTTGTCCAAGACTTGATTAATTCATCATATGAAATAGTCACTGGAGTTGGTTTTTCATTTACTAATTTAGCTTTTGGAGAACCTTCTTTATTTAACCAATATGACGCATCACTTTTTTTATTAAGTTTTGGTCCAATATCACCTTGTACTCCAGCTCTTTCAATTCTTTGAAGAACTTTTTCTTGTGCTTCACAAAGTGAGTCAAGTGCTTCTTGTGCTGTTTTTGCTCCAGAAGATGCATCACCAATATTTTGCCACCATAATTGTGCTAATTTTGGATAATCAGGTACATTTGTTCCAGTTGGAGACCATTGTGTTCTAGCTGGTGATCTATAGAACTCTATAAGTCCACCAAGTTTAGGTGCTCTTTGTGTAAATGACTCATGGTTAATAGATGATTCTCTAATAAATGTTAAACCAACATGTGATTTCTTTAAATCAACCGTTTTAGATGTAACAAACTGTGCATATAGCCAAGCTGCTTGAGAATTTTTTAATGGAGTTGATTTCATTAAAGTCCAAGAACCAGCATCTTGATAACCAATTTTTGTTCCTTCTTTCCAATAAGCTCCATGTGGTGATGGAGCCATTCTCCATTTTGGAGTCCCATCTTCATTTACTACTGCAATATTTTCTTTTACCATATCTGCTGTAAATGCAGTGTACCAGAATATTTGTTGTGCAATTTCACCTTGAGCTGGAACTGGTCCTGCTTCTGAGAATACCATACCACTAGCACTTGGTGGTGCATATTTTTTTAACCATTCGTTGTATTTTTCAATTGCATAAACAGCTGCTGGAGAGTTTGTAGCTCCACCTCTTTCTACACAAGATCCAACAGGTTGAGATTTTTCATTTACTCTAATTCCCCATTCATCAACAGGAAGACCATTTGGCTCACCTACGTCACCCATTCCTGCCATTGACATCCATGCATCTGTAAATCTCCAACCTAAAGATGGATCTTTTTTACCATAATCCATATGTCCATAAACTTTTTTACCATCAATTACTCGACCAGTAAAGAATTCAGCGATATCTTCATATGCTGACCAGTTAACAGGAACACCTAACTCATAACCATATTTAGCTTTAAAATCAGCCATATTTTTTGGATCCGCAAACCAGTCTGCTCTAAACCAATAAAGGTTAGCAAATTGTTGATCTGGTAATTGATATAATTTCCCATCAGGACCTGTTGTAAAAGATGTTCCAATAAAATCTTTTAAATCTAATCCAGGATTTGTAACATCTTTACCTTCTCCTGCCATCCAATCAGTTAAATCTCTAGCTTGTTTATATCTCCAATGTGTACCAATTAAATCAGAATCATTGATGTATGCATCATATATATTTTGACCTGTTTGCATTTGTGTTTGTAACTTTTCAACTACATCACCTTCTCCAATGATGTCGTGAATTACTCTAATCCCTGTTAAATCAAAGAATGCTTCTGTTAATGTTTTACTTTCATAAACGTGTGTTCCAATACCTTCAGATACAACTTTAATTGTCATTCCTTTATAAGGCATAGCAGCTTTTTCAAACCAATCTAATTCAGCTTTTTGTTCAGCTTTTGTAAGAACTGAAGGTTGGAATTCATCCATCCATTTAGTCATATCTGCTGCATTTAAAGTAGATGCACCTAAACCTATAATAGTTGCAAAAACTGATGTTGTAATTCTTTTTCTAATTTCCATTTTCTCTCCTTAGTTAATATGTTACATTACGTCTTTATACCCAACGGAAAACCGCAAAAGCATAAAGAACACAAACAATCATTCCTCCAAAAATTGGAGCACCAAATATTGCTAACCATGCAAGGCAAATAAAAGCCGAACCTAATAGACTAAGAAAAAGTCGGTCACCAGGTGTGGTTTCAATTCTTAAAATACCTACTCTTGGTGCTTGAGGCCATTTAATAGCCCAAATAGTCATGATTAGTAAAGCGACAAAAATACAAATGAAAAATATTGCGGTTCCACTTGTCCAAGCCATCCATGATAAATTCATACTAAACCTCCTTAAACTCGTCCAAGAGATAGACCCTTGGCAATATGATTACGAACAAAATATATAACGATTGCACCAGGAACAAGTGTTAAAACACCTGCTGCTGCTAAAACGCCCCAATCTACTCCTGATGCTGAAACTGTTTTTGTCATAGTTGCTGCAATTGATTTTGCATTAACTGATGTTAATGTTCTACTAAGTAAAAGTTCTACCCATGAAAACATAAAACAAAAGAAGGCTGCAACACCAATACCTGAAGCAATTAATGGAGTGAATATCTTTGTAAAGAAACCAAAAAAACTAAATCCATCAATATAAGCAGTCTCATCTATTTCTTTTGGTACACCGCGCATAAAGCCTTCCAAAATCCAAACTGATAATGGTACATTAAATAATGTATGAGCTAGAGCCACCGCTATATGTGTATCAAATAAACCAATACTTGAATAAAGTTGAAAAAATGGCAGCGCGAAAACCGCAGGTGGTGCCATTCTGTTGGTTAATAGCCAAAAGAATAAATGTTTATCTCCCATAAATGAATATCTTGAAAAAGCATAAGCTGCAGGAAGTGCAACTAAAAGTGAAATCACTGTATTCATAGTAACATAAGTCATTGAGTTTAAATATCCCCAATACCAAGAAGGATCTGTAAAAATTACAATGTAATTATCAAATGTAAAATTAACAGGAAATAAAGAAAAAGTTCCTAATATCTCTTCATTCGTTTTAAAACTCATATTAACTAACCAATAAACTGGTAACATTAAAAATATTATATAAATAAACATAATCATTGGCGATTTATTACTAAAAAAACCTTTTTTTTCTCTTGAACTATTCATTGTTAGGCCTCCTTTTTATCTATATTAGTCATAATTGTAAAGAATGCCCAAGAACATAGCAAAATAACTAAGAAATAAATTAGCGAAAATGCTGCTGCTGGACCTAAATCAAATTGACCAATCGCCATTTTTACTAAGTCAATAGATAAAAATGTTGTTGCATTTCCTGGTCCTCCACCTGTTACAACCATAGGTTCTGTGTAAATCATAAAACTATCCATAAATCTTAACAATGAAGCAATTAATAATACTCCCATCATTTTAGGAAGTTGGATATATCTAAAAATATTCCAATTAGATGCTTGATCAATTTTTGCTGCTTGATAATAAGCAGAAGGAATTGATTGTAATCCTGCATAACAAAGTAAAACAACTAGTGAAGTCCAATGCCATACATCCATAATAATAATTGTAATCCATGCATCTAATACATTTTGTGTATAGTTATAGTCAATACCCAAAGATGATAAACTATGCCCAAGAAGTCCAATATCAGTTCTTCCAAAAATTTGCCAAATAGTACCAACAACATTCCATGGAACTAAAAGTGGTAAAGCAACTAAAATTAAACAAGCAGATGCCCAAAAACCTTTTTTAGGCATATGAAGCGCTATGAAGATTCCTAATGGTATTTCTATTAATAAAATTATTCCTGTAAAAAGAATTTGACGCCCCAGTGCATCATGTATTCTTTCTGAATGAAGTATTTCTTTAAACCATTCTAGACCAACTGCAAAAAATTCATTATTACCAAATGTATCTTGTACCGAATAATTTACAACAGTCATTAAAGGAATTACAGCAGAAAAACCTACTAATAATAATACTGGTAATACTAAAAACCAGGCTTTTTGGTTTACAATTTTTTTCATGATAAATCTCCTTCTACTAGCCAACCATCGACATAAATATTTATACCTTCTTCTTTAAATCTAATATTATTCATTGTTGACGTAATTTTTATATCTTCTGGAACTATAATATTTACTTTTCTATTGTTATAATTTGCTCTTACAATTTTATGATGAGCAACATCTTCGATTCTATTAATCTCAATTTTGATACCTTCACCTTCTTCACACAATTCAATAAATTCAGGTCTAATACCTAATTCAACTTTTCCAGTTAAATTTTTATATTTAGCATTAAGTTTAATTTTATTACCTTGTAAGTCTGCGATATTCTCTTCGATTTTTGCTTCAAAAACATTCATTCCTGGTGAACCAATAAAATATCCTACAAAAGTATGTGCAGGTTTTTTAAATAATTCTTCTGGTGTTCCAATTTGTAAAACAGAACCATTATTCATAACAACAACTTTATCTGCAAATGTTAATGCTTCTGTTTGATCATGAGTAACGAAAATCATAGTATGTTTTAATTCTTTATGTAATGCCTTTAGTTGAGTTCTTAATTCCCATTTCATATGAGGATCAATTACAGTCAAAGGTTCATCAAATAAAATTGCATTAACATCTTCTCTAACCATTCCTCTACCTAAAGAAATTTTTTGTTTAGCATCAGCTGTTAATCCTTGAGCTTTTGTATCTAGTAAATCTTCAACTTTAATTGCTCTGGCAATTGAACCAACTCTTTGTTGAATATACTGTTCATTTGCACCTCTATTTCTTAATGGAAATTCTAGGTTTTGTCTTACTGTCATTGTGTCATAAACTACAGGAAACTGAAAAACTTGTGCTATATTCCTACTTGCAGTATCTGCAAATGTTACATCTTTCCCATCAAATAAAATACTTCCTTCTGAAGGTGTTAATATCCCTGAGATAATATTTAATAAAGTTGATTTTCCACATCCAGATGGTCCTAAAAGAGCATATGCTGCACCATCATCCCATTCATGATTTAAAGGTCTTAGTACGTAATCATCAATTGATTTTGGATTCTTTTTATAACTATGTGCTAAATTTGAAAGAGTTATTTTTGCCATTTTATTTTCTCCTTCTATCTTTCTTGTACATAAGATGCTGTATGAATTAAATCACCATCTGTTGCAAATATAAAAATATGACGTGTATCTAAATATACTGATAATTTTGAGTTATATTCTAAGTCATGAACACCATGAACTAATCCAATCCAATTATCATCATCGTGGTGCATATGTAAAAAAGTTTCAGAACCTGTAATCTCTGTAACATCTAAATGTGCAGAAAATTTTATTGAATTGTCACTATGTTTAGTAAGTTCTAAATGATTTGGTCTAAATCCAGCTAAATAGTTTCCATCTTCTAATTTTTCTAATACATCTGTTGCCTCTACTTTTTCATTTTTACCATAATAAATGAAAGCACCTTCTTTTTTTATATCAAGGAAGTTCATTGCAGGATTTGAAAAAACTTTAGCAGTAATTGCATTATTAGGATTATGATAAACTTTTGCAGTTTCATCAAATTGAGTTATATTCCCTTCCCATAAAGTTGCTACATTTCCACCTAATAATAAGGCTTCTTCTGGTTCAGTAGTTGCGTAAACAAATATTGCACCTGATTCTTCAAACATTTTAGGAATCTCTTCTCTTAACTCTTCTCTTAATTTATAATCTAAATTTGCAAGAGGTTCATCTAATAATACTAGACCTGAACCTTTCACTAATGAACGTGCAAGTGCACATCTTTGTTGTTGTCCACCAGAAAGTTCAAGGGGCTTTCTATCTAATATATTATCTAGTCTCATTAATTTAGCAGTTTTTCTAACTTCTTGATCAATGAATGCTTCATCTTTTTTCATGATTCGTAAAGGAGTAGCTATATTATCATAGACACTCATAGAAGGATAATTAATAAATTGTTGATAAACCATTGCTATTTTTCTGTCTTGTACTCTCATTCCTGTAACATCTTTTCCTTCCCAAAAAATATGACCAGATGTAGGTACATCTAATCCAGCCATAATTCTCATTAATGTAGTTTTCCCTGATAAAGTACGACCAAGAAGTACATTCATGGTTCCTTTTTTTAGTGTTAAGTTTGTGTTGTAAATATATGTTTGTCCATCTACTTTCATAGATACGTTTCTTAGTTCTAAGGACATTATGTTTACTCCTTTTAAATTTATAAATTAAGTATAAGCTGAAAATGTGAATATTATATGAAAAATTAAATTAGATTTTTTCTTTACATCATAACATTATAATCTTATTTTTAATAGTGACGTATAGACTTTTAAAATATGCTTAAAATATTATTGAGTTTCAACAAATTCTAGTATAATTTTGAATTTTTCAAACGTAACATTAAAATAGCATCCCTATTTTATGGGATTTATAAGATATAAACTTAAGACTGTATTAAAAAAATGAATTAATATAATAAAAAAGAGAATAAAATATTATCTACTGAAAGTGCTTCTAGATTAAGATGGTTTTTATAAATCTCTTATTATAATTAGTGATATAACATTATAACCTTATAATAAAAAAGAGAATAAAATATTATCTACTGAAAGTGCTTCTAGATTAAGATGGTTTTTATAAATCTCTTATTATAATTAGTGATATAACATTATAACCTTATAATGAAAAGGATAAGCAATTATGCAAGATACACAATTTGACATTATTATAATAGGTGGAGGAGCAACAGGAAGTGGTATAGCACTTGATGCTTCATCAAGAGGATATAAAACTTTACTTTTAGAAAAAAATGATTTTTCAGAAGGAACTAGTTCACGAAGTACGAAATTGGTTCATGGGGGAGTTAGATATTTAGAAGCAGCAGTTAAAAAGTTAGATATAGATCAATTTAACCTTGTTAAAGAAGGATTAAAAGAAAGATCACGACTATTGAAAAATGCAAATCATTTATGTTCTAAATTAACTTTAGTAACACCTTTATATAAATGGTGGGAAGTACCTTATATGTTTGCAGGATTAAGTTTATATGATTTAATTTCTGGTAAAAGAGGACTAGGAAGAAGTTCTATTGTATGTAAAAACAAAATGATTGAAAAGTTTCCTAATATAAAAAAAGAAGGCTTAGTTGCGGGAGTTAAATATTATGATGGAAGCTTTAATGATTCAAAATTAAATATTGCTTTACTACAAACTGCAAAGAAATTTAATGCGATTTGTAAAAATTATAATGAAGTAAAAGCTTTTACATATATAAATGGAAAAGTCTCAGGGGTAGAAGTAGAAGATAAAATTTTAGGTGAAAATATTACATATAAATCATCGATTATAATAAATGCAACAGGAGCATTTTCTGATAATGTTAGAATAATTGATGATAAAGAAGCTAAAAAAATGCTTGATTTAAGTTCAGGTATTCATATTGTATTAGATAAAAAATATTTACCTTCAAATGAAGGATTGATGATTCCAAAAACTCAAGATGGTAGAGTTCTTTTTATTTTGCCTTGGATGGGAAAATGCTTAGTTGGTACAACTGATGAAAAAACAACATTAACTGAACGGCCAGTAGTTACAAAGAAAGATACAGATTATATTTTAAAACATTTAGAAATCTATTTTGATTTAAAAATTGATGAAAGCGAAATTTTATCATCATGGTGTGGAATTAGACCATTGGTTGCTGCTCCTAAAAGTGCATCAACAAAAAGTATTGTTAGAGATCATGTTATTATGAGTTCTGATTCAGGACTTGTTAGTATTATTGGTGGGAAATGGACTACTTATCGAAAAATGGCAGAAGAAGTAGTAGATTATGTTATTCCTAAATTCAATTTAACTAAATATAAATGTAAAACAAAAGAATTAAAACTTATTGGAAGTGAAAATCTAAAAAAAGATTTAACTATTGATTTTGTACCGAATGATATTAGTGAGTATTTAATTAGTATGTATGGTGATAGAGCAATGATTGTTGCTCAAAGTGCAATAAATGTAGAAAAACTTCATGAAAATTATGCAATAACAAATGCAGAACTTATATATTGTATAAGAAATGAATTTGTACAAAAACCATTAGATTTTTTAGTTAGGAGAACTTCTTTGTCATTAATTGATAAAAAGGCTTCAAAAGAAATTCTTGATAAAGTAATAACTATTATGCAAGAAGAGTTACTTTGGGATGAAGAAAAGTCACAAAAAGAAAAAGAGGAAGCTTTAAGTATTTTAAATAATTCTATATAAACAATTAGATTTGTATGTTACCTCACAAGGTCTATAAATGTTATAAAAAAGGGAAAATATAATATCTAGTAATAAGAGTTTTAATAAGTATTTTATAGTTTATAATCAGATAGGGTATAATATAAACAATTTTAAGAAAATATATTATAAAAAGATAGGTTTAAATGATAGGCATAGATATAACATCAGTAGATAGAATTAAAAGAATGTATGAAAAATTTGGAATAAGGGCTTATGAGAAGTTTTTAAATCCAAAAGAAATAGAGCTTGTTAAAAAGCCAGAAACTGCTGCTGGATTTTGGGCAGCTAAAGAAGCTGCTTCAAAAGCTATTGGTACGGGAATAGGAGCAGCTTGCGGTTTCCATGATATTAAAATATCAAAAAGTGAGCTGGGAGCTCCTTTGATAAAATATAAAAAAAGAGTTCGAAAAGCTTTTAAAATAAAAGAATCACATTTATCAATAACTCATGATGCAGGATTTGTAATAGCTGTTGTTGTGAATAGTTTAAAAAAATAAGACGGTTTTATAAACTTTATTTCTTAGTTAAAAATCGCTCTAGTATTATTTTAGCTGCAAGTGAATCAACTCTTCCATCTCTTTTATATTTGATATCACCTTTCATCATCTCTTCTGCTTCAATTGAGCTCATATTTTCTTCACAAAATTCATAGGGAATAGAAAGATTAAGTAAAGAGACAAAATGCATTATTCTTCTTTGCATCTCTTGGCTTGCACTTGGAAAACCTACAATTAGTTTTTCAATTTCCCACTCTTTTAAAAAAGTATTTATATCTCGTGCTGCTTGGTCTCTATTTTTTCTCAAAATTGCACTTTGTGGAGTTACTATATTTGAAGCTAAACAAATAGCTAAACCTATTCTTTTAAGACCAACATCAATACAAGCTAATTTCAAGAAATAATCTCATTTGCCACATCAAATCTATTTGCAGTCATTAGGTGAATTTTCGGATGAAGTTTATTTATTTCTTTAAATAAATCAGAACTTAGTTTCATTCCAACTTTGTACTCTTCTTCTTCTGAGATACTATGAGCAGATTCTAAAGCATCAATCCAAAATTGAGGTACATGAATACCTGGAACTTGTGCTGATAAAAATAGAGCAGTTCTAAGTTTTGTAACTGGAAATAATCCAAAAATTAATTGAGCTTTTTTCTTATCACCTTCAACTCCATCTTTAGCTATATTGAATGATTCCAAAAGTTTTTTTGCGTTTTCTATATCAAATACAGGTTGAGAAATTATTCCTAAAGCACCATTTTGTATTTTTTGGTGCATTTTTCTTTCTAAACTTGAAAAGTTTTTAGCATAAGAATTTACTACGGCAAAGGGAAATATTTGCTTTGGTTCAATTTTAAAAGGATGTCCTGAATAATCCATTCCATAGTTAAATGATTTTATTATTTTTAAAAGCATTAATGAATTTGATTCAAATACACCTTTTGAGTGTGGCTGATCACTCATTTTTGCAGGATCTCCTGTTAGGGCTAAAATAGCTCTAACATCAAAATCATTTGCACCCATTAAATCAGATTGTAAAGCAATTTTATTTCTATCTCTCATACTCATTGTTGCAATTACTGGTTTTTTAAATTCCATTTGTAATTTAAGTGAGGCAAAAAGGGCATTATATTTTAGTTTAGCAAGAGGATTATCTGTACATGAAAAACCATCAACTCTATCTTGCAATTTGAATTTTTTTATTCTTTCTATAATATTATGCATAGATGGTTCGTGTTGAGGAGTTGTTTCAAGTGTTAAATATCTATCTTCTTGTAGTTTTTGGATAAGTGTTTCAAACATAGGGAAAAATATTCCTTTTATTAAATTTACTCAACTTTCGCACATAGATTCCACTAAATTCATGAACTAAAGTTGATAAATAAAGCCCATAAGTAGGCACTTTTTAGTATAATTAAGTTACCACTAACATCATTATAAAGGTCTATCTTATGGAACTTGCAAATTATATAGAAACTGCTATGAAGAGCATATTAAAAAATCCAATTTACGAAGTGTTATCAGAAATAAAAATCACAAAAATACTGAAACAAAGTAACTTTGTTAAGAGAGAAGTTGGATATCCACCATTTCAAATAATTTTACACTTTCTTTATATGCTTATTATGCAAAAAAGACAATCAACTTTTATAAAAAATAGTGATAAGGCTTATGGTAAAGATGTATATTATAGATTTATCAAAGAAAAACGCTATAACTGGCGTAAACTTTTATTGTTAAGTGCTACAGAACTTTTAAAAAAGATAAAGCCATTGCATAAAAATGGTGAGTATCGCTTACTAATTATCGATGATACAGTAGAACCAAAAAGAGGTAAATTTATTGAAGGTACTTGTAAATATATCTGGAGTAATAAAGAGCATAGAAGTATTAATGCACTAAATATCGTGTCTCTAAATTATGCAGATTCACACTCAACATTTCAATTAGATTTTTCTATAAAAATGAATGATAGTAAAAGAAAATCTACATCAGATTTCACAGCAAAATTGCATCATAGAAGTAACGCATATCAACGTAAGCGTGAAATTATTAAAGGTAAGAATACTCTAGCTCTTGAGATGTTAGAAAGAGCATTAGATAATGGAATTGATGCTGATTATCTACTTGTTGATAGCTGGTACGCTAAACCAAATTTTATAAAAGAAGCAAATACTTTAGGAATGCCTGTAATTGCAAGACTTCCAAATAATAAGCTTATTTGGAACTTCAAAGGTAAATATAAAACTCTAAATGCAATATATGATAGTTTAAAAAATATTCGTCACAAATATAGCGGTAAACATGGAAAGATATCTTATAAATATTTCGATTCAGTTTTAGAACTTGGTACCCTTGGTAAAGTTAAATTAGTATTTTTACACACTGGAAAAGATTTATTAGTTTTTATATCAACAGATATAAGTATTTCAGGTAAAGAGATTTTAGAAACTTATAAAAAGAGATGGAATATTGAGCAAGGTTATAAAGATCTAAGACTCTTGTTTGGCTTAGGAAAAGAAGAAAATCGTATCTATGAAGCTCTTATTGGAAAAATCACTCTTTCTATGTTTACTTACAACATTGTAAGTTACATAAACCGTATAAAACATGAGCCACAAACACTAGGAGAACTTTTTAGAGATTTAGAGTGCGAACTTGAAACACTGGCAATTTCAATGCAACTTTTTATTCAAATACTTACAAAAATCTCTGAAATCCAAAATGTTGTCAAGGATAATAAAGATTTATTTCAAATTATCGCAGTGATAAGTGCTTTCACTCAAAAAGAGTTAGGTTTTATGTGCGAAAGTTGAGATTTTTATATAAAAATTTTGAAATTTCTTAATAATTATTTTATTATTTTAAATCTTCACACCAATAGTACTATATGGATTGTACAATACGTTGGCGCCTGATTGTATTTTCACATTTCTTCTTTGAGTAAAATCAACATCGATATTTCCTGTAAAATCTACTGAAAACTTTGCACATAATATTGCAGCTTGTTCTATAACACTATCTGGAATAGTTTTTTTTGTATTTTGAACTATTACATGACAAGATGGTCTATCTTTTAGATGAAACCAAAAATCACTTGCTTTTGAATTTTGTAAAAGATATATATTTTCTCTTTCACTTGTTCCTAACATTATTTTAAATCCTTCAAAATAAAAACTTTCATAGGCTTGTGCTTTTTTTGTTTTTATTTGATTTTTTTCTTTTTTTGGAGATAAAAAATCACACTCTTCTATTGAATTTGCATTTTTGATATTACACATTAATCTTAATAAAAACTCTAGTTTTTCATCTAGATTATCTTTTTCTAAAGAGATATTTAATGCTTTTTGTTTTGCTCTTTTTGCTTTTTTGAATAGCTCATTTGAGTATTTTGAAGCTGATGGTTTCTCTTCTAAATCAATTTCAACTTCTATTCCTTGATAATTATAAACCTTTAAACTTTTTTGATATGGCTTTAGATTATGTAAATTTGATAAAATAAGATTAGCTTTTTCATAAAATTCATTTGATTCAAGTTCTAACTCTTCTTTTTTTGGTAAAGAATCAATTGTTTTTTTTAGTTTTTTAGCTTTCTTATCTATTTGTGAGATTTTTTGTTTTTTAACATTTTCTAAACTTTGTTTTTGTTTTTCTTCATAAATTTCATATAAATACTTTTCAATATCAACAACTTCTTCTATTTTAGGAATGAAACTTTGTTTTGGGATTTCTTCTAATTTTATCCCAACTTTTACAACTCTGCTTGATGAAAATTCATCTATATGTCTAAGTGCCTCTAAAATCACTCTGTTTTCATCTAATATAATTATATTTGTATGTTTTCCTGTAAATTCTAACTGTAAAATTGTTGTTAGTTTTTTATATGATGAAAAAGAATTTACTCTTATGTTTATAATTTTATCATCATTATATAATTCAATATTTTCAATTTTTGAATTAATAAATCTTTTTTGAAGTGCAATATCAAATGGTGCATTAAAATCTTTTTTAGAAGATATGCTTTTTTCACATTTAAATATAGTACTATTGCCTTTTGACATATCAAAATATAAGGTATTCTTATTATTAAATTCAATTATAATTATATTATTGTCAATTCTCTTGATTATCTTTATATTCTGGACATTTGTTGATAGATATGCGACTATCTCTTTTAATAGGAAATACTTCATTTTGATTCTCTTTATTATTATAATTTTTTATAAGTACTTTTTTATAAATATTAGTTATAATTATAGCGAACTTTTCATTAGGAGAATAATATGAAATTATTAAAAATCATTATGGCTGGTACACTAGCTTTAGGTATTGCTTCATCTACTTTATCAGCAGATGCAGCAAAAGGTCAAAAACTATTTAGTAAATTACTAAAAGAACCTTGTGGTATGACTGGTGCAAAATTTGCAGCTAAACATTCTCAAGAAGAATGGAAAGCATTAAAAGCTTCTGGAAAATTTGAAGAAGAACTTATTAAAATTTGTCCAAATGTAAAAGCTGGCGATGTTAAAGAATCTTTACAAGAGCACATTATAGATTTCTCTATTGAATTCGCAAATGACTCTGGTAACGTTCCATCTTGTTAGTAGTTGGAATCGCTGATTAAGTAATTTAAAGGGTGAGTAATATCACCCTTTTTTTATGCTTTAATTTTAACGATTTTATTGTTACATAAAAATCTAAAAAGGGAAATATATGAAAAAAAGTCTAATAATGCTGTCTGCAGTTGCAGCATTTTCTGTTACATCATTTGCAAGTGATATGAACAAAGAGATGTTAAATCAAATTCAAGCTTTAAAAGTACAAATTGAAGCTTTAGAAAAAAAAGTAGCTGAGCAAGAAGCTCAAAAGCCAGTTGTTCAACAAACTGTTGTTGATGAAAAAAGAATTGAGAATATTGAGAAGAAACTTGATACTGTTTCAAAAACAGCAACTTCTGCGAAAATCCAAAGTGGTAATGACAATCTGAAATGGGATGTTGACTTTAGAACACAAGTTGATAATATTCAATACAAACATGCAGATGGCTCAAAATCAAAAAATAATGCACTAATGACAAATAGATTATGGTTAGGCATGGGATATAAAGCTGATGATAATTCATCTTTTCATGGAAAATTATCTTACAACAAAGCATTTGGGGATACAGCGAATCATTCTCAATCAAATGTAAATACTACTGGTTATTCAAACTTTGATTGGGTAACAAATGAAAATGCAACAGATAATACAATTAAACTAAAAGAAGCTTATTGGTTATATACAAATAATACTTTCTTCGGTACAGATGTTCCATGGAATGCTTCAGTTGGTAGACGACCTTCAACTGATGGATTACCTATAAATCTTAGAAATGATCAAAAAGCAAACTCACCTTTATCTCATGTTGTTGATGTAGAGTTTGATGGTTTTTCAGTTAGGTTTGATACAGAATTAACTACTGGGCTTAGAGGTTCATGGTTTAAAATTTGTGGAGGAAGAGGATTAACAAATGCAATTCCTAGATTTGATACTGATCCAGATAATTCAGCCATAGCATATGCGGAAGATGAAGATTTAAATGTAGATGTTGATTTATTAGGAATAATAGCTGTTCCTTATGATGATGGACAATATTCTGTTTATACAAATTATGCAAAAGCATGGAATTTAATTGGATTTGATAATACTGATTCAGAGTTCAAAGATGTTGGAGATATGGATTATGCAACAATTTTATTTAAAACAGAAGGTATTGGAAATGGTATTTCAGATTATTTAGATGATACTATTGCTTTTGCTTCATTTGCCATGAGTAAAACAAATCCAAATGCTTTAGAAATGTTAGGTTCGCCTGATTCTGAAATTGGTACATCTGTATGGCTAGGAATAAATGCACCATGTCCAATTAGCCCTGATGACTCTAGAATTGGATTTGAATGGAATCAAGGTAGTAAATACTGGAGATCTATGACATATGGTGAAGATACATATGCAGGAAGTAAAATAGCAACTCGTGGTCAAGCATGGGAAGTTTATAGAAATCAAAAACTAACAGATGCTTTAAGTTTTGGTCTTAGTTATGTTTACATGGATTATGATTACGCTGGTTCAAACTCATTCTTTGGAGCAGATGGTGATCCAGATGCAACTTTAAATGTTGTATCTGCACAAGACGTTAGAGCATATATGAGATATAGATTCTAATATAAAAATAAAAAGAGGTTTTCCTCTTTTTATACTCTTTTAAATAAAAGAGTATTTGTCAAATTTATATATCACTTTTTCTGCTAACTCTATCATTTGAATATTTAACTTTTTAAACTCTTTATTTTTCATCTCAACTAACAATTTATCATAAGCGTGAAAATATGGATATATAATAAAATATATATACTCTTTTGATCGTGACTCTTTATTTAACTCTTTAAACCATAAATCAAGAAGTGAAAAATAAAGCATCGAAGGGTTGAACTCTTCATTTTGTTTTAAATTTTTTGATATTTCATTGTTTATAAAATTGTATCCATCTAAAATAGCTTTGATTCTATAATGTTTTCTATTTTCTAAATAATAATTCTGAGGATATGTAACATTTGAAATTTGTTTTAACATATCATTTCCAATATTATTAAATTTTTCTATAACATCTTTATCAATAATATATTTTTCTATATCATTTTGGTCTTTATACGAGAAAATCAAGTCTTTACAAAACAACAATAGGCTTTGCGTTTTTATTTTTGATAAGTTTAAAATCATGCTCAATTGTAACAAAAATTTACTAAATTAAGTTATATCTCAATAACTTTAAGTCACTTTGAGGTAAAATATTCGTAATTTAATAAATAATTAAGAAAAAAAGGAATTTATTGGAACCTATTGGTATATTAAAAGATGGTCAAGTCTACGACCTTCAAACTGCTTTGGCTTTAAATATCCAAGGAGTTGAGATTAAAGCTGATGATTCAAAAGAATCTTTGGACATTTTAAGACACTCTTGTGCGCACATGATGGCTCAAGCTATCAAAGAACTTTATCCTGAAGCAAAATTCTTCGTTGGACCTGTTGTAAAAGAAGGTTTTTACTATGATTTTAAAGTAGAAAGTAAAATCTCAGATGAAGATTTACCAACTATTGAAAAAAAGATGAAAGAAATCGCAGATAGAAAACTACCTATTACTAGACATGAAACTACAAAAGAAGAGTTTTTTGAAAAATTCAAAAATGATGAATTAAAGCAAGCTGTTCTTAAAAATATCAAAGATGATACCTTAACAATTTATAAACAAGGTGATTTTGAAGACTTATGTAGAGGTCCTCACTTACCAAATACTAGAATGATTAGAAGTTTCAAATTAACAAGAGTTGCTGGTGCATATCTTGGTGGTGATGAAAAAAATGAAATGATTACTAGAATTTATGGTATTGCATTTTTTGATAAACAAGCATTGTTTGATTACACAAAAATGATTGAAGAAGCTAAAAAAAGAGACCATAGAAAATTAGG
Organism: Arcobacter acticola; assembly: GCF_013177675.1. Lineage (NCBI taxonomy): Bacteria > Pseudomonadati > Campylobacterota > Epsilonproteobacteria > Campylobacterales > Arcobacteraceae > Arcobacter > Arcobacter acticola. Next base: position 247,812 of record NZ_CP042652.1, on the reverse strand, counting down.
AACTGAACTTGAACTTTTCACATTTAATGACGATGTAGGTGCTGGTCTTCCTATGTGGTTGCCAAATGGTGCAAGACTTAGAAGTAAACTTGAACATCTTTTATATAAAGCTCACAGAGTTAGAGGTTATGAACCTGTTCGTGGTCCAGAAATCTTAAAAGCAGAAATGTGGAAAATTTCAGGACATTATGCAAACTATAAAGAAAATATGTATTTTACTACTATTGATGAACAAGAGTATGGAATCAAGCCAATGAACTGCGTTGGACATATTCAAATCTTTAAAAACAATTTAGTTTCATATAAAGACCTACCAAAAAAACTTTTTGAATATGGTGTTGTTCATAGACATGAAATGTCAGGAGCAATGCATGGATTATTTAGAGTTAGAGAATTTACACAAGATGATTCACATATATTTTGTACACAAGATCAGATAAAAGAAGTTATTTTTGAAGTTTTAGAGTTTGTTGATGCATTGTTAAAAATGTTTGATTTCAAATATGAAATTGAAGTTTCTACAAAACCTGAAAAAGCTATCGGTGATGATATTTTCTGGGAAAAAACAACTGCTGGTATTATGGATGCTTTAAATGAAAAAAATATCTCTTATGGTATTGATGAAGGTGGAGGAGCATTTTATGGTCCAAAAATCGACATTAAAATTCTTGATGCAATTGGTAGAAAATGGCAATGTGGAACAGTTCAAGTAGATATGAACTTACCTTCAAGATTTAATGCTGAGTTCATCAATGATAAAGGTGAAAAAGAACAACCTGTTATGATTCATAGAGCTATTCTTGGTTCTTTTGAAAGATTTATTGGTATTTTAACTGAACATTGTGCGGGAGAGTTTCCATTTGCAATTGCACCTACACAAGTAATTTTTGTTCCAATTGCAGATACACATGTTGAATATGCAAAACAGTTACAAAAAGAGTTACAACAAAATGATATGGATTCTAAAATCTTTGATATGAACGAAAGTTTAAACAAAAGAATTAGAATGGCAGAGAAACAAAGAGTTCCTATGATAGTTGTTATTGGGGATGAGGAAGTTGCTAATAAATCTGTTGCTTTAAGAAACAGAAGAACAAGAGAGCAATCAAACATGAGCAAAGACGAGTTTATGTCTATGTTAAAAGAAATAATTAAAGGAAGCGAAATTTGAGCAAAGATAAAAGAAAAGACGATGTAATCATGAATGAAATGATTACAGCAAAAGAGGTTAGATGTACAAGTGATGAGGGGACTAATTATGGTATTATTAGTACTGCAGAAGCACTTAAAATTGCTGATGAGTTAGGTCTTGACTTAGTATTAATTGCTCCAGATGGAAAACCTCCTGTTGCTAAAATTATGGATTATGGTAAATTTAGATACCAACAAGAAAAAAAGAAAAAAGAAGCTAAAAAAAATCAAAAAGTTATTGTTGTAAAAGAGATTAAACTTTCTGTAAAAATTGCTGAAAATGATATTAGCTATAAAGTAAAACATGCAAGAGAATTCTTAGAAGAAGGAAATCATGTTAAATTTAGAGTATTTCTAAAAGGTAGAGAAATGGCTAATCCACAAGCAGGAGTAGACGTTTTAAACAAAGTATGGCCAATGATTGAAGATTTAGCTGTAATGGATAAAGAACCAAAACTAGAAGGAAGATATGTAAATATGATGGCTCTTCCTAAAAAAGACTAATAATTAGCAAACTATAAAGAAGAGATTTCTTCTCTTCTTTTTTCTCAATTACAAATTTTTAAAGAAAAATCAAGTAAATTTTAAGTATAATCCAAAACTTTTTCATGTTTATATGAAATTGCAAATTTATAAGGAGGATTCTTCAATGCCAAAAATGAAAAGTGTTAGTGGCGCTTTAAAAAGATTTAAAGTGAAGAAAAACGGGTCAATTAAAAGAGGTTCAGCTTTTAGAAGCCATATCTTGACTAAAATGACACAAAAAAGAAAAAGAAACCTACGAGGACCAAAAACTGTTCATAAAACAGATGCTGGTAGAATTCTTGTAGCGTTATGTAAAGCGTAATTACTTTAATAAAAAAGTAATTTTTGTCCCTCCATCGATGATGGAAAAGTTCAGCATTTGCTGACACCTTATTTCAAAAATAATGGTTAAGAAAGGAAATATATATGCCTAGAGTTAAAACTGGTGTTGTTAGAAGAAGAAGACACAAGAAAGTATTAAAAGCTGCTAGAGGTTTCTTCAGTGGTAGAAGAAAACACTTCAGAAAAGCTAAAGAACAATTAGAAAGATCTTTAGTTTATGCTTTCAGAGATAGAAGACAGAAAAAAAGAGACATAAGAAAATTATGGATCATAAGAATCAATGCAGCTTGTAGATTAAATGATATTAACTACTCAAGATTCATGAATGGATTAAAATTATCTGCTATTGAATTAGATAGAAAAATCTTAGCTGATATGGCTATGAATGATTCTGCTGCATTTGCATCATTAGTAGTAACTGCTAAAGCTGCACTAAAATAAATTTGCAAAACACTAAAAAAGGCTAGAAATTAAACTTCTAGCCTTTTTTTATGCCTAAATTTTAAGTCTTACGCTCCTAAAGGCTCGTTAACTTCGATTTTACAATTCTCACCTTCACAAGTTACATTTGCATCAAAATATAAAATATCAGAAACATCAACTTGATCTTTTTTTAATTTACTCCAAGCTTCAATAGATCTTGCACCTGCAGAACAATTAAATACTATTGTTTTACCTTTTGGTAATTTTTCAAATAACTCTTTTGCACTTAATTTATCAGCTTCAATATTTATAGAACCTTTGATATGTCCTTTTTTAAAATCTTTTTCACTTAAAACATTTACAATTTGAATATATTCAGGAACTTTATCTTCAACAATTTGTGCTTTTAGCCATTCTCCATCAATACTACCTTCATCTTCACCTAATTTAGCTCCATTTGGAGTAAATGGTTTCTTTTCTTTTACTTCTGCTTTTACCTTAGCTTTAGAACTAGTAGTACCTAATCCAGCTTCTTTCCATGCAGGAACTCCAGCTGCATAAACAGAAACATTTTTATAACCTTCACTATATAATTTATTTGCAACAATATTTGATTTTTCACATGTATATCCTGCACAAAATGTAACTATTTTTTCATTTTTATCAATAGGAAGTCTTCCAATTAATTTATCTAAATTAGTATCAGGAATAGATAAACTTCCAGGAATTGTTTCTTGCAAATATTTAATTTGAGGTCTTGTATCAACAAGTAAAGCACTATTATTTTCTTGATATGCTTTTACTACATTTGTACCAATTTCAAGATAACTTCTTTTTGCCCATTCAGGCTCACCTGCTGAATAAACTTTTACATTTGTATGACCATTTTTTTTCAACATTTGAGCAACAATTGGACTTTTCTCACAATTATAACCTGCACAAAAAACAATTAATTCTTTATCTTTTGCCAAGCTCATTATTTGTTTATAGTCGTTTTCAAAATTTCCATCTGTAATATTCAAACTTGAAGGAATTGTTCCTTTTTCATATTTTAAAGCAGGTCTAGCATCTATTAAAATAGCTTGAGCATCACCTCTAAAACCAATACCTACTTTCTTTTGTACATAATCAAAATCTACTTGTTGTAAATTATGTTTTTTGATTAACTCTGCAATTTCAGGTGTAACTTTATTTTCTTGGGCGTAAGATTGACTCATTGTTAGTAATGCAGCAAGAGCAAAACTACTTAGTATTTTTTTCATGATTATCTCCTTTTAAATAGATTATATATTCTTCTTGGGATTAAAAGTATTAGGTATACTAAAGCAGAAAATATTAATGGATGGAAGATTCCCAAGCCATAAGCTCCTGAATTGGGAAAATTTTTTAGATGTTGAAGTGGATATTCTAGAAATTCTTTATGGTGAAAAACTATAGTTAAAACTAATGTAATCACTATAAAGATTATTAATTCCTTTTTCAATTTAAACTCTATGCTTTTCCACTTAACATTCCATATTGTGTCATTGGTTTAAGTAAATAAACTTTTAATAACCACCATAGGTATCTTTCTTGTGTTGGATCAAGAGGGAAAGATGGTGTTGGTTTAGCTGTCCAATCAAACTCCGCTAACATTACTTTTCCAATATCAGTAATAAGAGGACAAACTGTATATCCACCAAATTTAGCTGTTGGCTCTTTTCCTTCCATTACAGAAATTAAGTTATCTACTAATACTTTGTATTGTTTTCTAACTGTACCACCTGTTTTACCCATAGGAACAGCTGCAATATCACCTAATGCAAATATATTATTATATTTTACATGTTGTAAAGTTTCTTTATTAACAGGAACCCAACCTTTTGCAGATCCAATTGCTGATTTCCCAATTTCATCAGGTGCTTTTTGTGGTGGTGTTATATGTAAGAAATCAAAAGGTACTTCTACATTTAAGTTTTTTGTAACCATTTCGTACTCTTCTAAATCTTTATCATAAGCACCTTTTTCTTGCCAATGCTTGTCAAAAGTTGCAGTTTTTTTAGCAATATCTACACCAATTAAATTATGGTTAAAATTCCATTTCATATCTCTTGCAATAAATTGTTTTTCTATAGCATCTGCATACTCTTTAACACCAAATAGTTTTCCACCATCTGGATAAAAAGTTAACTCAGCATTTTCTCTAGCACCTGCTTCAACTAATCTTGCATTTGTAAGATACATTACTTTTTTAGGTGCTCCACCACATTTAATTGCAGTTTCTGGATCTGTAAATACACCTTTAACTTTTTGTCCATTTTTAGCTTTTTCTATAAACTTTTGCATTTGAGTCCACATAGCAACAGATGAATCAATATTATAAACAGATGTTACTCCTGAATCTCCAAAAACTTTTAGAATTTTAGATGCATCTCCAGAAGAATAAGCATCTCCAATTTCTTCTAATCCTTTAATTGATCCATAATCTAAAGTAATTCCAGCAGCTACAATTAAAAAATCATATGTAATTGTATCACCAGACTCTAATGCAACACTATTAGATTCTGGATTAAAATCAATTGCTCTATCCTTAAGAACAGTCACACCTTTTGGTATAAAATCACTAGTGTTATAATCAATATCTGCTTTTGTATAAACACCTGATGCTATTAGTGTAGTTCCTGGTTGATAAGAAACTGATTTTGGATTTGGCTCAATAATTGTAATATCAGGATTTGATAAAGTATTTACAAGTCTTGCAGCTGTTGAAATACCAGCAAGTCCACCACCAATGATAAGTATTTTACCTGTTGCTTCACTAGCTCTTAATTCAGTGCTTGCTTCTGCTTCACTTCCACCCATTAAATAAGCGGCACTCCCTAATCCTGCTAATTTAAAAGCTTCCCTTCTTGAAATTCCTGATTTCTTTATTTCTGAATCAACTAGTTCTAATGCTTTTTCTAGTTCATTTTTTGCCATAATAGCTTCCTTTATTTATGATAATGAGTATAACATTAGCATAGCAAAAAAGATATAATAAGATACTTATGAGATATGTTTTTTTACTTATTAGAATTATTATTTTTACTTATAAAAATAAGTGAGTTTGAGTAGTCTTCTTTATTATTTATATTCATAAATTCATCATCATTTTGGAATTCAATCATTTTTGTATTATTATTTTTTAGTAAATAACCTATTTTATGTATATCGGATTTTATCATTGTATTAATACTTTCACTTATATTAGATGAAAATACTCCACATAAATTGTGAACTTTTTCTGTTTTTGCAACACAAATATCTACATGCTTTGAATCATTAATTAATTTTGAAATTGACTCTAATGAAACAAAAGGAGTGTCAACAGTTATAATAAAAACTTTTTGATTATTTAATTCTTTAAATATAGTTTGTAAAGCTAAAATTGGCGAAAAAATATCTTTATTTTCATCAAAAATAATTTTTTCATTATTTATAAAATCAAACTTATTAATTTTTGAAGAAAGATAAATATTTTTAAAATAAGGTTTTAATCTATCATACTGATATTGAGTAAGAGATTTTGAAGAGGCAAAGGGAAGAAGAGATTTATCTTCTCCCATTCGAGAGCTTTTCCCTCCACATAAAATTACACAGGTAATTTCAAAGAATGGAGGATTTGTCATATTATAAACTTCTAGGATCTGTAATATATCCAGAAATAGCAGATGCTGCTGCAACTGCACTATTTGCTAAATAAATTTTTGAAGATCTTGATCCCATTCTTCCAACAAAGTTTCTATTTGTTGTAGAGATACAAACTTCACCATCACCTAAAATACCCATATATCCACCTAAACATGCTCCACAAGTTGGATTTGATACAACTGCACCTGCATCAACTAATATATCAATATATCCAGCTTTTTGTGCATCTCTTAGAATTTTTTGAGTTCCAGGAGTTACTATTAATCTTACATGTCGTGCTACTTTTTTACCTTCTAAAATTTCAGCTGCAACTTTAAAATCTGATAATCTTCCATTAGTACAAGATCCAATAAATACTTGGTCAACTTTGATATCATCAATTACAGCTTGATTTACAGAGTGTCCATTTGATGGTAAGAAAGGATATGCAATTACAGGATTTAATGCTTCAACATCAATTTCAATCACTTGACAATATATAGCATCAGCATCTGAATAATGAATTTTTGGCTCTGCTCTTAATCCATTGTTATTTGCACCAACAGTATCTAAAAATTCTTTTGTAACATCATCATATGCAACAATACCATTTTTAGCTCCTGCTTCAATTGCCATATTACATAATGAAAACCTATCATCCATACTTAAGTAAGCAATTGTATCACCTGTGAATTCTAAAGCTTTATATAAAGCTCCATCAACACCTAAAATTCTAATTATTTCTAAAATTAAATCTTTTCCAGTTACATAAGGACCTGGTTTTCCTTTGAATACAACTTTAATTGATTCAGGAACTTTAAACCAGTTACCACCTGTAATCATTCCAAAAGAGATATCTGTACTTCCCATACCTGTAGAAAATGCACCTAAAGCTCCATGTGTACATGTATGTGAATCTGCACCAATAATAACATCACCTGGTAATACTAAACCTTTTTCAGGTAAAAGCGCATGCTCAATTCCCATATCTTTTTCATCAAAGAAATATTTTAAATTATGTTTATAAGCAAAATCTCTTGATATTTTTGCTTGATTTGCTGATGCAATATCTTTTGCTGGAATAAAGTGATCAAGAACAATTGCAAAACCTTCTGGATTTACAAGTTTTTCAAAACCACCATCTTCAAATGCTTTAATAGAAATTGGAGTTGTAATATCATTTCCAATTACCATATCAATCGGACTTCTAACTATTTCTCCTGCATATACTTCTTTTCCTACATGCTCACTAAAAATCTTTTCTGTTATTGTTTGACCCATTTCAATTTTCCTGTCATTTCTAATATTTCTTGGATTATAGCTAAATTAATTTTAAGCTACAAATCTAAGATTTGATGTTTTTTTGCTTTTTTTCTTCTCTTATTTGTTTTATTTGCTTATAAATAATCAAAGCAACTGCCATATTTATTATCACATCAGCTATATTAAATATAGCAAATTCAAAACCATAATGCCAATAAAAATAATCTACTACACCACCATAGGTAAACCTATCTAGGATATTTGATAGTCCACCTGCATATAAAAGTGCAATAGATAAATAATACTCATCAAAAACATCTTTGTTTTTTAATAAGTAAATTGTTGCAATTACTATAATTAAAAGTTGAATATATTTTAAATTATGTTCCAAAAATGAAAACATTGAAAAAGCAACTCCATAATTATATGCCAATTTTAATGACATATAAGGACCGTCTACATCCCAAGCTAAATTAGCAAAGCCATATTTAACAACTTGATCTAATATAAAAATTGTTATAAATAAATATATTGCTATTACTAATTTCTTTTTCATAATACCTTTTTGAAAAATGCTATTAAAGTTTCCATACTTTCTTCAACATCTTTTTTCTTTTTACCTTCAAGAAGTAATCTAATTTTGTTTTCTGTTCCAGAGTATCTAATTAAATCTCTAATTCCTTTTTCTCTAATAGGTTTTAAAATAGCTTCTAAACCTTCTAGTTTATCAAGAGGAATTTTTTCAGTTACTTTCATATTATGTAAAATTTGTGGATATAAAGAAAAAGGATTTAATACTTCACTAGCTTTCTTACCTGATTTTAAAACTAAAGCTAAAACTTGTAAAGCAGATGCTAATCCATCTCCTGTTTTTGCAACATCAGAGAAAATAATATGTCCACTTTGCTCACCACCAAAGTTTATACCTTTTGCTTGCATAACTTCAAGAACATATTTATCCCCTACATCTGATCTATATAATTCTATTTTATCTTTTGCTAAATAATCTTCTAAAGCTTTATTTGACATTACAGTAGCAACGCAAGCATTACCTTGAAGTAATTTTCTCTCATTTAAATATTTACATAAAGCACCAATTAGTTTGTCTCCATCAACGATTTCACCTTTATCATCAATTACTACTAATCTATCTGCATCGCCATCAAGTGCTAAACCAATATCAGCTCTATACTCACGTACTAATTTTGCAGTAGCTTCTGGATGCATAGCCCCACAATTTTCATTAATATTAAATCCATTTGGTTTATTATTAATTACAATTACGTCAGCACCTAATTCTTCTAAAATAGTAGGTCCAACTTTATAAGCAGCACCATTTGCACAGTCAAGAACTATTCTTAGTCCATGAAGAGATAAATCTTTTGGAAATGAACTTTTTATTGAAACAATATATCTTCCAATTACATCATCGATTCTTTTTGAAGCTCCAATATCTCTACCTGTTACTTGCTCATTTATCATTGCGTCATTATCATTAAATATATCTTCAATTGCTTTTTCACAAGCAACACTTAACTTGTTTCCATGATTATCAAAAAATTTGATACCATTATCTTCATAAGGATTGTGTGAGGCCGAAATCATAATTCCTGCATCACATCTCATTGACTCTGTTAAATATGCAATTGCAGGTGTTGGCATTGGACCAATTTGAATTACATCATAACCAACAGCTGTTAAACCACTTACAAGTGCATTTTCTATCATATAACCACTTCGTCTTGTGTCTTTCCCCACAAGAATTTTCTTAGTTGTTGAATGTTTTCTAAAATAAATGCCTGCAGCTTTAGCTAATTTTAGCACTGTCATGGCATCTAAAAAATCACCAGCTTTCCCTCTAACTCCATCAGTTCCGAATAGTTTCATTAAATCTTCCTAAAATTAAACTTTGTTTAAGATACTTTAGGTAATATTCTACCCTTAAAAATTTTACAAAGAGGTTAAATAAAATGGCAAATCACAAATCTTCTGAAAAAAGAGCAAGACAGACTGCAGTTAAAACTGAAAGAAATAGATTTTATAAAACTAGAATCAAAAATGTTACAAAAAATGTATTAGCAGCAATCGAATCAGCTGATAAAGAAAAAGCAATCGAAACAATGAAAACTGCAAACAAATATTTACACCATTGTGTATCTAAAGGTGTTCTTAAAAAAGAAACTGCATCAAGAAAAGTTGGTAGATTACAAATCAAAGTTAACGCTATATAATTTGAATATAAACTAAAATATATATATGTTAAAAAACAGATTACTACCATTTATTAATAGACACGAAGAGATCAATAATTTATTGATGGCTCCTGATATTACAAATGATATAAAAAGAATGACTGATCTTTCTAAAGAGCAGTCTAACATGCAACCTATTGTTACTAAAGCAAGAGAGTATATTAAGTTAATGGATGACATTGACGAAAATAAATCTATGTTAGATGATCCAGAACTTGGAGAATTAGCAAAAGAAGAACTTAAAGAATTAGAAACAAGAAAACCTATCTTAGAAGATGAAATTAAATTCTTAATGATTCCAAAAGATCCTAATGACGATAAAAATATTTATTTAGAGTTAAGAGCAGGTGCAGGTGGCGATGAAGCTGCTATCTTTGTTGGTGACCTTTTCAGAGGTTATTTAAGATATGCAGAAAACAATAATTGGAAAGTTGAAATCATGAGCTCTAGTGAGAGTGAATCTGGTGGATATAAGGAAGTTGTAATTCTAGTTAAAGGTGACCATGTTTATTCGAAGTTAAAATTCGAAGGTGGTACACATAGAGTTCAAAGAGTTCCTGCAACAGAATCACAAGGTAGAGTTCATACATCAGCAATAACTGTAGCAGTTATGCCAGAAGTTGATGATGTAGAAGTTGAAATTGATCCAAATGATTTAAAAATTGATGTTATGAGAGCCAGTGGTAATGGTGGTCAATCTGTAAATACTACAGATTCAGCCGTTAGAATCACTCATATTCCTTCTGGAATTGTAGTTACCAACCAGGATCAAAAGTCTCAACATAAAAACAAAGATAGAGCTATGAAAGTTTTAAAAGCTAAACTTTGCGATATTGAGACTCAAAAGAAAATGGAATCAGAAGGTGCTACTAGAAAAGAACAAGTTGGTACTGGTGATAGAAGTGGAAGAATTAGAACATATAATTATCCACAAAATAGAATCAGTGATCATCGAATCACCTTGACTTTATATAGACTTGATTACATCATGAATGATGGTCTATTTGATGAAGTAATTGATCCTCTTATTGCTGATCATCAATCTAGACTTATCGAGGCTAATGGATTATAATCCATTAGCTTTTTTTAATATGATTGAACTAAACAAAACTTATACACACTACAAGAACAAAGAATCTTACACTACTTTATACTTTTGCAAAATCCAAGAAAATGATATTTGGGTAAATGCAATAGTTTATAAACCAAATAATTGTGAAGAACTATTCGTAAGAGCTTACAAAGAATTTGAAGAAAAATTCACTAAATCAAATAAATAAGCTATAATTATTAACTCACTCAGAATATCTTGAGTAACCAAAATGTAACCAGAAATCATTAAACTTTCAACATAAAAAATTTATGGAGAAAAATATGACATTCAAAAAAACATCTATGGCTTTATTCGCAAGTGCTTTATTAGCAACAACTTTATCTGCAAGAGATCAAATTAAAATCGTTGGTTCTTCAACTGTTTATCCTTTTTCATCTTCAGTAGCTGAAGAATTTGGTGCAACTACAAAATTCCCAACTCCAGTTGTTGAATCAACAGGTACAGGTGGAGGTATGAAATTATTTTGTGCTGGAAATGATATAGATACTCCTGATATTACTAATGCATCAAGAAGAATGAAAGACAAAGAATTTACAATGTGTCAAGAAAATGGTGTAACTGATATCACTGAAGCTATTATTGGATTTGATGGAATTGCAATTTCTCAATCTGCAAGTGTAAAAGCTTTTAACGTAACAAAAGCTCAATTAGCATTGGCAGTTGCAGCAGAAGTTCCATCAACTGATGGAAAATCATTAATTGCAAATCCATATAAAAAATGGTCAGATATTGATGCATCTTTACCAGAAAGAGAAATTATTGTTTATGGACCACCAAAATCTTCAGGAACTAGAGATTCATTCGAAGAATTAGTATTACAACATGTTTTTGAAAAAATGGATGTTTATACAAACCTTTATAAAGCTGATGAAAAAGCTAACAAAAAATATAAAGCTTATTCTGTAATTAGAACTGATGGTGTTTATGTTGAATCTGGAGAAAATGACAACTTAATCGTTCAAAAATTAACAAAAAATGAAGCTGCTATCGGTATTTTTGGTTACTCATTCTTAGAAGAGAATAAAGATAAAGTTGTTGGATTAAGTATTGATAATACAATGCCTACAGCTGAAACTATCTCTTCTGGTAAATACCCAATTGCAAGATCTATGTTTTTCTATATCAAAAATTCACATGCAAAAGATGTTAAACCTTTAAATGATTATACAAACTTATTTATGTCTGAGAAAATGATTGGAAAAGATGGAATTTTAAAAGAATTAGGTCTTATTGTTTTACCTGATGATGTTAGAAGTGCTGCTAGAACAAAAGTTATGAATAATGAGAAATTAACTTTAGAAGCTTTAAAACACTAAAAATAAAGGAGAGAAACTCTCTTCTTTATTAAAAAAATTCAACAACAAATTTTATTATTAAGTTTTTATCTGTTTACGCGAACGAAGAGATAAGGGCTTAATAATAAAATTATTAAGGTATATATGCAAAAGTGGAATGAAATAATTGCAAAACTAGACTATGCCTTTCAACCTATTATTTATTCTCATACAGGGAAGATTTACGCTGTTGAAGCTTTAGTTAGAGGTGTTCAAAATATAGATGGATTAAATTGTATTGATGATTTATTCGATAAAGCATTTAATGATGATTTCTTATATGAATTAGACTTACAACTAAGAGAAAAAGCAATTAGTAAATTTTCAAATATTGAAATCGAAAATCTGAAAATATTTTATAATTTAGACAATAGAATAATTTACAATAAAAAATATACTCAAGGTAATACAGCAAAGATTTTAGACAAATATAAATTAGATAAAAATAGAATCTGTTTTGAACTAAGTGAAAAAGGTACAGCAATAGAGCAAAATGCCCTTTCATCTATGATTCAAAAATATAAAGAAAGTGGATATTCAATAGCTATTGATGATTTTGGTATTGGTGTATCTGGACTTAAACTTTTATATTTTAGTGAAGCACATGTAATAAAACTAGATAGATTCTTTATTACAAATATTGATCAGGATTCAAAGAAAAAACTATTTTGTTCATCAATAATTGAAATGGCCCATATAATGGGAATGCAAGTAATCGCAGAAGGTATTGAAACTGCAAAAGAATTTTATACTTGCAAAGATATTGGAGCTGATTTTATTCAAGGATATTTAGTACAATATCCTACTTTAGATATTAATGAAATTAAAAACATATATCCAAATATAGTAAGTCTTATAAATGATGATAAAAGAGCAAATGGAAATGCCTCAATAGACAGTGAATTTATTGAATCTATTATTGCTCTTGATATTAATACTTCTTTATATAATTTATTTGTTCACTTCAAAGAAGATACAAAGAATAATTTTGTTCCAATTGTAGATGACTTTGAAAACTTTTTAGGAATAATCTATGAAAGTGATATAAAGAAAATTTCATATTCACAATATGGATTATCACTTGCACAAAATATGACATACTCTTCATCTTTGATTAAATATATCAAACCAGCACTTAGTGTTGAAATATCGTGGGGTATTGACAAAATTCTAGAAATGTATAATCTCAAATCAAAAGATTCTTTAGGTATATTTATCACACAATCAGGTAAATACAAAGGATTTATAAATTTAAATTCACTACTTACCTTATCTTATAAGAGAAATATTGAAATTGCTACTAATCAAAATCCTCTTACAAAGTTACCAGGTAATAATCAAATTGAGAAATATATAGAGAAAACTCTAAAGAAAAATCAAAAGAATATTACTCATATTATATATTTTGATTTTAATGATTTTAAACCTTTTAATGATATTTATGGATTTAGACAAGGAGATCGTGCTATTTTAATTTTCTCAGAACTATTACAAAAAAGATACCCTAAAGATGCTTTTATTGCTCATATTGGGGGAGATGACTTTTTTGTTGGATTAAAAGATCATAAATATCAAGATATTTTAAATCTAACTCAAGAAGTTCAAAAAGAGTTTAAATCAACAGCTGAAAATATCTACAAAAAAACAGATAAAGAAAATGGCTTTATATTATCTAAAGATAGATTTAATATGGAAAGAAGGTTTGACTTATTATCTGTATCAGCTGCAATTATTGAGATAAATTCTAAGTCAAATATCTCCAATTTTGACAATACTCTTAACATACTAAAAAAAGCTTCTAAAGGTTCAAGAGAACCTATTTCTAGCATACTTTAATTTCCATGTAACCATACTGTAATCAAGTTCTTCTAGACTTTCATTAAATTTAATACAAAGGCAAAGGTATTGAGCACTTTTGAATCTAGAAAAAAACAGAGAGAACTTAATGAAAAACTAATTAAATTTGCTTTAATTGGTGCTGCTGCTATTTCAATTTTAACTACATTTGGAATTTTATTTTCAATATTATTTGAGGCAATTGAGTTCTTTAAACTTAGAAGTTTTTGGTATTTTATAACAGGAACCGTATGGTCTCCAGGTGTTATAGGAAGCCAATTTGGTGCACTTCCAATTTTCGCAGGTACTTTTGTAATTACAATTATTGCATTAGCAGTTGCGATTCCTATTGGATTAGGAAGTGCTATTTATATGAGTGAATATGCAAGTCCAAAAGTAAGAGATTATTTAAAGCCAATGCTAGAAGTATTAGCAGGTATTCCAACAGTTGTTTATGGTTTCTTTGCCGCAATTACTGTTGCACCATTAGTTGTAAAAATTGCTGAATCTGTAGGGCTTGAAGCTACATTTAACTCAGCGCTTGCATCTGGAATTGTAATGGGAATTATGATTATTCCTGTTATTTCATCACTTTCAGATGATGTTATAAGAGCAGTTCCAGATAGTCAAAGAAAAGCAGCTTTTGGACTTGGGATGACACATGGTGAAACTATTAGAAACATTGTTTTACCATCTGCAATGCCAGGAATTATTTCAGCTTCACTTCTTGGTCTGTCAAAAGCATTGGGTGAAACAATGATTGTTGTTATGGCAGCAGGTTTAAGACCAAATCTTTCTTGGAATCCACTTGAAGATATGACAACTGTAACAGTTACTATTGTTAATTCATTGGTTGGAGATTTTGAGTTTAATTCACCTGAAACTCTTTCTGCATTTGCTTTAGGACTTATCCTATTCATCGTTACATTAATTCTAAATATGATTTCATTATCTCTTATTAGAAAATTTAAAGAAAAATATAAAGTGAACACATTATGATTAAAAGAAAAAAGAAAAATAAACAAGATAATCCATTTTATGACCCAGCATTAAAAGCAAGACATGCTAGTGCAAATAGATTTAAAAAGTTTACATTAACTTCATTAATCTTTTCTATTGCATTTTTAGCTTTCTTTTTATTTGATATAGTTGGAAAAGGTCTTCCTGCTTTTAATGTAGCTTATATAAAAGTTGATGTAACTTATAATGAAAGCACACTAGCAGATAGTAGATATGCTGTTGAAAGTAAATATAGAAACGTTGTTTCAAGAGCTTGGTTAAGAGATGTACCAAATTTTGTAAAACAAAATCCAGAATTAATGAATACTACAAAAGAAACTTGGGTTCTAGCAGACGATCAAGTTGATCAATATCTTAAAGGTCATTATAATAAACTAAAAAGTAAAAATATTGCTTTAGTTGATGAACTATATGCTCAAGGTTTGATTGAAAAAAGATTTAATACAGTTTTCTTTACAAATGGAGATTCAAAAATTCCTGAATATGCAGGTTTATATTCTGCAATGATAGGTTCAGTTTTAACTTTGATTATCACTATGATTGTTGCCTTTCCAATTGGAGTAATGACAGCAATTTATTTAGAAGAGTTTGCAGGTGATAATAAATTTACAAGATTTATTGAAATAAACATCAATAATCTTGCAGCAATACCTTCTATTTTATTTGGTCTTTTAGGACTTGCTATTTTCATTAATCTTTTTGGAATGCCAAGAAGCTCACCTTTAGTTGGAGGTTTAACACTTGCACTTATGACACTACCTATTATAATAGTTAGTTCACGAGCAGCTTTAAGAGCCGTTCCAGATAGTATAAGACAAGCTGGATATGGATTAGGATTAAATAAAATTCAAGTGACACGTGACCATGTTTTACCTTTAGCATTTCCAGGTGTATTAACAGGTTCTATTATTGGTTTAGCACAGGCGATGGGAGAAACAGCTCCATTGATTATTATAGGAATGATTGCATTTATTCCAGATGCTCCAACAATGGTAACACAAGCAGCAACTGTTATGCCCGCACAGTTATTTACATGGGCTGGGATGCCAGAGGGTACTTATATAGAAAAAACAGCAGCTGGTATTATGGTATTATTAACAATACTAATTTCATTAAATGCAATAGCAATTTATTTAAGAAAAAAATTCGAAGTTAAATGGTAAGAAGGAAAAATTAAAATGATAATAAATGATAACAAAATTAAAATAGACGTAAAAAACTTAAATTTATTTTATGGAACAAATCAAGCTTTGTTTGATATTACGGCTAGTTTATATGAAAATAAAATAACAGCATTAATAGGTCCTTCAGGATGTGGAAAATCTACGTTTTTAAGATGTATAAATAGAATGAATGACTTAATCCCAATCGTTAAGATTGATGGTTCAATTGTAATTGATAATAAAAACATCTATGATAAAGATGTTGATGAAGTAAGTGTTAGAAAAAGAATAGGAATGGTTTTTCAACAACCTAACCCTTTTCCTAAATCAATCTATGACAATGTGGCTTATGCTCCATTAAAACATGGAATTGTAAAAAAAGGTAAAGAGTGTGATGAATTAGTAGAAACATCTCTTATTAAATCGGGACTTTGGAATGAAGTAAAAGATAAATTAAATCAACCAGGAACATCACTTTCAGGAGGTCAACAACAAAGACTTTGTATTGCAAGAACTATTGCAATTAAACCACAAGTTATATTAATGGATGAGCCTACATCTGCACTTGACCCTATTAGTACTGAAAAAATTGAAGCTTTAATGCTTGAATTAAAAAATGATTATACCATTATTACAGTTACTCATAATATGCAACAAGCAGCAAGAGTTGCAGATTATACAGCCTTTTTTCACTTAGGTAAATTGATTGAGTATGATGAAACAGAAACTATTTTTGTTAATCCACATAATAAAAAAACAGAAGATTATATTACAGGGAGATTTGGATAATGTTAAAGCCTTATGAGCAAAAATTACAAAATATAAAAGATGAAATCCTAAAAGTAGGAACAGAAGTTGTTGAATCATTAGAATTATGCCTAAAAGCATTAAAAGATAATAATATCAACGATTTAAAAAATATTGAAATTACTGAAAAAAAGTTACAAATCAAATCAAATGAAATTGATAATTTAATTGTAACAACTTTAGCTTTATATTCACCAGAAGCAACAGATTTAAGACAGTTGGTTTCATTTTTAAAGATTACAAATGAATTAGTAAGAACAGGTTCAAATGCAAAAGATTTTGCAAAACAATTTAAAAAATCATTTAGTGAAGATTTAAATACGAGTACAATTTTAGAATATGCAATTCCTTTATTAAAATCTGCATTATTGTCATTACAAACATCAATATCAATTATTGATGAAACAAACTCTAAACATATTGAAGAAAAATATCATAGAGTTATAGTTGAAGAGAGTAAAACAGATGATTTATATCTAATGGTTGAAAAAAATATTTTAAAACTAATCTCTAAAAATTTAGACTTATCAAAAGAATATTTTGACATATTAAGTGCTTTAAGAAGACTGGAGAAAATAGCTGATAGAGCTGTATCTATAGCTAATCTATTACAGTTTGCTCAAGTTGGAGGAGATATAGTACAATCATAATTTTTATGATATACTTTAGGAATGAAAAAAGCTATAAATAAAATAAAAAACTACTTTAGCACAAACTTCGAGGTACTAGCTGCAACAATAATTTTTATGGGAATTCTTGTTGCAGGTATAGATTTCTATAAAGCAATTATCCTGATGTTAGAATTTATTGTTATTATGGAAGTTGTAAAAATGATTTCAGATTTTATTAAAAGAGAAACTTTACGACTAAGATATGTAATTGATATTTTTATCATTTTTTTAATTAGAGATGTTATTATTCTAACAACAAATAAGAATAGAGACTATTTTGATATATCTTTTTTATTATTTGTAATTTTTGTCTTTTTCATATTTAGAATACTTGCAATCAAATTCTCACCAGGCATTATTAAAATTTCTAAAGATACAGTAATCGAATATGATGATGATAGACCTAGTAAAACAATTCAAACAACAAAAGAGTCAAATTCGAATGAATAATAAACTTATATTAATAATAGAAGATGAAGAAGATATTTTAGAATTACTTGAATATACACTTCAAAAAGAAGGTTATGAAACAATAGGTTTTTTAACTATTGATAATAACGTAAGAAAAGTATTAGATGAAGAACAAATTGATTTAATACTAATGGATAGAAACCTTCCAGGAATTGAAGGAACTACTTTTATAAATGAAATAAAAAAACAAGGTTATTCTAATCCTGTTATTTATGTAACTGCTAAAGATAATGATGAAGATATAATAGAAGGTTTTGATTCACATGCTGATGATTATATAACAAAACCATTTAACTTAAAAGAATTAATTGCAAGAGTAAAAGCCGTTATAAAAAGAACTTCTCATGATATTGAAATTTTAAAAGTAAAAGATATAGTTTACAAAGCATCAAATAAAAAATTTTATATTGATAATGATGAAATAGACTTAACTCACCTTGAGCATGATTTATTATTAGAATTTGTAAAAAACAAAGATATTTTAATGTCACGAGAGCATTTATTAAATAGTGTATGGAAAGACTCTTTTGATAAAAAAGTTAAAACTGTAAATGTGGCAATAAAAAGATTAAAAGCAAAAATCGATCCTGATGGAACAAAAGAGTATATTAAATCAGTTAGAGGGGAAGGTTATATTTTTTGTTAAAGATTCATCAACTTTTTTTTAGAACATATATTTCAATATTTTTTGCAATCCTAATTACATTAAGTCTTTTAATATATTTTTGGACAAAGAATCTTTATCTTGATCAAATAGAAAAAAATCTTATTCAAAATATTGATACCTTATCCATTGTGTTAAAAGATAAGCAAGATATTCACAATATTACAAACATTGTTGAAGAATTGCACTCTAAATTAAACTTAAGAATTACAATCATTGCTGAAGATGGAGAGGTAATTGCTGAAAGTGACAAAGATATTTCAAAAATAAAAAATCATGCAAATAGAGTAGAAATCATTCAAGCAAGAAATGTAGGCTTAGGAAAAGATACTAGATTATCTGATACTGTAAAAAAAGATTTAATTTATGTTGCAAAAAAAACCATTATTGAGAATAAAATATATTTTATTAGAATGGCTGATTATACGGATAAAATAAATAATCAATTTACAAAACTTTCTCTTGAGATATTTTCATTTATTACATTTTTCTTAATAATAGTTTTTATAGCAACATATTTTATTAGTTTAAGAATAAAAAAAGAGACTGATACAATCTTATATTTTTTAACACAATTATCAAATAAAAAACAATCTTTTACACTGAATTCAGATTATACATACGAATTTAATAAAATTGCTAAATTACTAAATAAAGTAGGTGAAAAACTCCAAAAGAAAGAAAAACAAAAAGCAAAACAAACAGCAAAATTAAAACTTGCTAATAGACAAAAAGATGAAATAATTTCAGCATTATCCCATGAATTTAAAAATCCAATTGCAATTATTTCAGGTTATAGTGAAACCATTTTGAATGATGAGCAAATGCCTCAGCCCATGAAAGAAAAATTTTTAAATAAAATTCATACAAATGCAAATAAAATGTCACAAATAATTGATAAGCTAAGGCTCACGCTAAAACTAGAAGAAGGTAAACAAGAAATATTGCTATTGCCTTGTTCTATTAAAACTTTAGTTGAAAATTGTATAAGTGATTTAAATGATAAATATAAAAATAGAGAGATTAAAATTTCAGGAGATGATATAACTTTAAAAGTTGATGAAACTCTAATTTCCATGGCAATATCTAACTTAATTGAAAATGCTTTAAAATACTCAGAGGATGATGTTACAGTTGAAATTTCTCAAAATTCAATTTGTATCATTGATAAAGGTATTGGAATAGAAGAACTTGAATTAGAAAATATAAATCACAAATTTTATAGGGTATCAAATAATGGTTGGAATAATTCCCTAGGTCTTGGACTATTTATTGTACAAGCTGTTCTTTCTTTACATAATTTTAGCCTTGAAATTAGCTCAGAATTTGGAAAAGGTTCTAAATTTTGCATAAAATATTAATATATACTTAATTTAAGTAATAATTAAGTATTACTACACTATTATTCCACCTCATTAAAAAAGCGGAGAAAATAAATGAAATTTACTCAAATGGCACATGCTAACGAAATCGAAAGAGATTGGATAGTAGTTGATGCAACTGATAAAGTATTCGGAAGAATTATTACAGAAGTTGCTACTATCTTAAGAGGGAAAAACAAACCTTGTTTTACACCAAATGTAGACTGCGGAGATTTTGTTGTTATTATAAATGCATCAAAAGCAAAATTTTCTGGTAAAAAATTAGAAACTAAAAATTACTTTACACACTCAGGTTATTTTGGTAGTACAAAAACTCACAAAATGTCTGAAATGTTTGAAAAGAATCCAGAAAAATTATATAAACTAGCTGCTAGAGGTATGCTTCCAAAAACAACTCTTGGAAAAGCTATGTTAAAAAAATTAAAAGTATACGCAGGTAGCGAACACCCTCATACTGCGCAAATTAAAGGATAAGAGTAATGGCAAAAGTATACGCAACTGGAAGAAGAAAAACAGCTGTAGCTAAAGTATGGCTAGAAAATGGTAATGGTCAATTAACAATTAATGGTGTATCTTTAGACGCATGGCTTGGTGGTCATGAATCAATCAAAAAAAGAGTTATGCAACCATTAAATGTTTCTAAACAAGAAACTTCTGTAAACATTGTAGTAAAAACTCTTGGTGGTGGATATTCTGCACAAGCTGATGCTGCAAGACACGGAATTTCAAGAGCATTAGTTGCTTTTGATGAGCAGTTCAGAGCTGTGTTAAAACCATTTGGTTTATTAACAAGAGATTCTAGATCTGTTGAAAGAAAAAAATTCGGAAAGAAAAAAGCAAGAAAATCTTCTCAATTCTCAAAAAGATAATTGGTATTTTCGAAGAGTATTTCTTACTGTTCTCAAAAAAAGGAGCGACTTTGTTGCTCCTTTTTTTATGCACTTTTTTATGCTTATTTATATAAAAAAACTATACAATACCCTATGAAATTATTAACCTACTATTTATTACTTATTACATACCTTAGTGCAAGCACATTGAATCTATCAATGAGTTCAAGTCCTAGTCGATTAAATCCTATATTAGCAAACGATAGTGCTAGTAGTGAAATATCTGATTGGCTTTTTAATGGCTTATTTAAATATGATAAAAATGGAAATCATACAGTTGATTTAGCGCAATCATATGAATTTGAAACACCAACAAAACTTATTATAAAACTTAGAAACAATGTTTTATGGCATGATGGAGTAAAATTTACTTCAAAAGATGTTGTATTTACTTATGAAAAAATAATTGATCCAAAAGTATTTAATTCTATTAAATCAAATTTTCAAGAAGTACAAAGTGTAAAAGCAATAGATGACTTTACACTTGAAATAATCTATAAACAACCTTACTTTAAAGCAATTGAAACTTGGATGGTTGGAATATTACCTTATCATCTTTTAAAAGATGAAGAAAATCTAATGACAAGCTCTTTTAATAAAAATCCAATAGGAACAGGTTCATATAAACTAAAAGAGTTTAAAACAGCTCAAGATATAGAACTAATTGCAAATGAGAACTATTTTGAAGGAATTCCAAAAATTGATAAGATTTTATATCAATTTCTTCCTGATCCTAATACTTCATTTTTATATCTAAAACAAAAGAAACTAGATATTGGAGGATTAACTCCCATTCAAATTGATAGACAAATTGATGATGATTTTAAAAATAAATTTACAATAATTCAAAAACCTAGTTTTGCTTATACATATTTAGGATTTAATTTAAATAATGAGAAATTTAAAGATTTACGAATTAGACAAGCATTATCTTTAGCAATAGATAGACAAGAATTAGTTGATATCTTATTTTTTGGTTATGGAAAAATATGTAATGGACCTTTTTTACCAGACTCTTTTGCATATAATGAAAAAATTAAACCAATTACTCAAAATATAGAAAAAGCAAAAGAGCTACTAAAAGAGCTTGGTTATGATGAAAACAATCCTTTTACATTTGAAGTTGTTACAAATACCGGAAATGATACAAGAATTAATACAGCACAAATTTTACAATATCAGCTTGAAAAAGTAGGTGTTAAAATGACAATAAGAGTTATGGAATGGCAAGCGTTTTTAAATACTGTTGTTCATCCAAAAAAATTTGATGCAGTAATTCTTGGCTGGTCTTTAGGCTTAATGCCAGATGCTTATCCATTGTGGCATAGTTCAAGTGATAAACTGGGTGGATTTAATTTAGTATCATATAAAAATGAGAAAGTTGATAAATTAATTGAAGATGGAATAAACACAATAAATAGAGAGGAATTAGGAAAAATATATAAAGAAATCTTTAAAATCATTTCTGATGATTTACCATATTTATTTTTATATATTCCAGATGGAATCACAGTAGTTAATAAAGAAATAAAAAATGTAGAACCAAGTTTCATTGGTATTATGCATAACCAAAAAGATTGGGAATTAGAACAATAAATAATTGCATTGAAGGAAAAATAAAATATGAGTAAAAATAAAATAATACTTTTTGATTTAGATGGAACATTAATCGAATCAACAGATGCAATCATCTCAACTTTTTTGCATACATTTAAAGAGTTAGATTTTGATTTTAAATATTCTATAGATGATATTAAATCATTAATTGGTTATCCACTTGATATCATGTACAAAGAATTAGGTGTTGAAGATGAAAAAGTTTGGGAATTTGTTAATTCATATAAAAATAGATATAGAGTTATTTCAAAAGAACAAACAACACTTTTAGAAAATGCTCTTGAAGCGGTACAACTAGCATCTCAAATAGGAAGAGTTAGTGTAGTTACAACAAAAACAAGAATGTATACTATGCCTTTACTTGAGCATTTTGGAATAGCACATTTTTTTGAGATAGTTACAGGTAGAGAAAATGTAGAAAATCCAAAACCACATCCTGAACCTATTTTAATAACTCTTGAACAAATGAATTACAATAAAGATTTACATGATGTTTGGATGATAGGAGATACAAAACTTGATTTGATTGCTGCAAATGCTGCTAATGTGAATTCAATTGGTCTTTTATGTGGATATGGTGAAGAACTTGAGTTAAGAGAATATACAAATTTTATTCAAAAAGATGCATTCAGTGCCATTAATTTCCTTAAAAATCTAAAAAATCAAAATTAAAATACTTTAAATACTAATTAAATATAGCTTAACTTATGTTGTTAGCTACTTTATAATATATTTAATTAAGTTTTTACTCCTATAATTATTTTAAGTTTAATTATTTCATTATATTATAAAGAACGTCTATTTTTTGGTATTTGAAGATATATGATATTCTTTTTATTTTTTACATTTTTTCGAAAAAATAATCTTTTTACTAAGAATCAGTGTCTCAAAAAGTTACATGAATTTCATTTTATATTAAATAAAAGTACCTTATAAGTTAAGATTATCTATAATACTACAGACTAATTAAATTTTTTAAGTCAAATTTAATATTAATTAAGGAGCCACTATGTTAGAAATTAGATGGCATAGCCGTGCAGGTCAAGGTGCTGTAACAGGTGCTAAGGGTCTTGGATCAATTGTTGCCGAATCTGGTAAACAAGTACAAGCATTTGCATTCTATGGTTCAGCTAAAAGAGGTGCGTCAATGACAGCCTACAATAGAATAGACGATAAAGTAATTTTAAACCACGAAAAATATATGAGTCCAGATTATGTATTTATACTTGATCCAGGTCTTGCTTTAACAGATGATTTTACTGCTAATGGTAAAGATACAACAAAATATATTATTACAACACACCTTAGCAAAGAAGAATTAATATCTTTAGTTCCTGAATTAGAAGATATTAAAGACAGAGTATTTATTCTTGACTGTTTTCAAATAGCAAGAGATACTATTGGAAAAGCTATTCCTAATACTCCAATGCTTGGAGCATTTATGAAAGTTAGTGGAATGTACGAATTAGATTATTTCAAAGAAAAAATGGTAAGTGTTTTAAAAAAATTACCACCAAATTTGATTGAAGCTAATATGGTAGCAATCCAAAGAGCTTACGACGAAGTTCAGTAGAAGGATAAAAAATGAGTAAACCAATTAATGAAATGGGATGGGATGAGTTAGTACCTGGTGCTGCTCTTTACACATTCGATGGAAATATAGATTATAATATTGCAGATATTCAACCAGAAGATAGAATGTATTCAGAAACTAGTTCAAAAAGTATGTCTGTTGGGGACTGGAGAGTTATAAAACCAGTTTGGAATTCTGAAACTTGTATTGACTGTCAAAATTGCTGGATATTCTGTCCAGATACATCGATTATCGCTAGAAATAAAGAGATGAAAGGTGTAGATTATGAACACTGTAAAGGATGTGGATTATGTGTAAGTGTTTGTCCTACAAATCCAAAATCTCTTTTAATGTTCAATGAGTTTGAAACAGTGGAAGATGCACTTTCACAATGGCCTGAGAAAAAAAAGAAAGGTGAATAAGTATGAATAAAAGAGTAATGGAATTAAAAAAAGTAGAAGTTTGGGATGGAAACATGGCAAACTCTCAAGCTTTAAGACAAGCTGATGTAGATGTTATTGCTGCTTATCCTATTACACCTTCAACGGCTACTGTTGAAAATTACTGTATGTTCCATGCAAATGGATATGTTGATGGTGAAGTAATTATGACTGAATCTGAACATGCTGCTATGTCTGCATGTGTTGGAGCAGGAGCTGCTGGAGGAAGAGTTGCAACTGCTACTTCTTCTCAAGGTTTAGCACTTATGATTGAAGTTTTATACCAAGCATCTGGAATGAGAATTCCTGTTGTTTTATGTTTAGTTAATAGAGCATTAGCAGCACCTTTAAATGTAAATGGTGACCACTCTGACTTATACTTAACAAGAGATTCAGGATGGATTTCAATTGATGCATTTAATCCTCAAGAAGCTTATGATATGACTTTAATGTCATTTAAAATTTCTGAGCATCCAGCTGTTAGATTACCTGTTATTTCTAATCAAGATGGATTTATGACTTCTCATACTGCACAAAATGTTACACCTTTAGAAGATAAAGTTGCATGTGATTTTGTAGGACCTTACTTACAAGTAAATGCCTTATTAAATTTTGACAAACCGGTAACTCATGGTGTACAAACTGAGCAAGATTGGCATTTTGAACATAAAGCAAAACAACATGCTGCATTAATGGGTTCTAAAAAAGTTATCTTAGAAACATTTGCACAATTTAAAGAATTAACAGGTAGAGAATATAAACTTGTTGAATCTTATGGAATGGAAGATGCAGATGTTGCAATCGTTTGTTTAGGTTCTACATTTGAAACAGCTATGCTAGCTATTGATCAAATCAAAGAGGAAGAAGGTATTAAAGTTGGTGTTGTTGCACCTAGAGTATTTAGACCTTTCCCTCTTGAAGAAGTTGCAGAGGCTTTACAAAATGTTAAAGCAGTTGCTTGTATGGATAGATCAGCTCCTGGAGGAACTGTTGGGGCTTTATTTAATGAAGTTTCTGGTGCATTAATTAATTCACCTGCACGACCAACAGTATCTAACTTAATCTATGGATTAGGTGGTAGAGATATGACAGTTGCATCATTAAAAAATATTTTTAAAACATTAGATAAAGAAGCAAAAGACGGTAAACTAGCTGGAAAAATCCAAAGATTTGTTGGAGTAAGAGGTCCAGAACTTAGCTTTTATGAAGCGCAAGGAGTACAAAAATGAGTAGTGCATTAGTTAATACACAAAAAGAAATTAAAAATCTTAAAGCATTCTCAACAGCTGCTGAAAGATTTGAAGGTTCACACCTTTTATGTCCAGGTTGTGCTCACTCTATTATTGTAAGAGAAGTTTTAAATGCTACTAATGATAACCTAGTAGTATCAGCTTCTACAGGATGTTTAGAAGTTTGTACAGCTATTTATCCTCATACTTCATGGGATTGTTCTTGGATTCATATTGGATTTGAAAACTCTTCAACTGCAATGGCAGGTGTTGAAACTATGAATAAAGCATTAAGAAACAAAGGAAGAATAAGTGAAGATACTCCTCAACCAAAATTTGTAACTTTTGGTGGAGATGGTTCAACTTACGATATTGGATTCCAATGGATTTCAGGTTGTTTTGAAAGAGGACATGACTTTATGTATGTTTGTTTAGACAACGAAGTTTACGCAAATACAGGAGGTCAAAGATCATCTTCAACTCCTATTGGTTCAAGTACAACAACTGCACCAGCTGGAACTCACTCTTATGGTGAGAAAAGACAGAAAAAAGATATTATTTCAATTATGGCAGCACATGGTTCACCTTATGTTGCACAAGTTGCTCCAAATAAATGGAAAGATATGGTTAAAAAAATCCAAAGAGGTTTTGATACAAAAGGGCCTGTATTTATAAATGCAATGTCTGCATGTACAACTGAGTGGAAATTTGCCCCAAATCAAACTATTGAAGTTTCTGATTTAGCAGTTGATTCTTTAGTTTTCCCATTATATGAAATTATTGATGGAAGAGAATTAAACATCACTTATAGACCAAAAAACATTGTTCCAGTTAGAGATTATTTAGGTGCACAACCAAGATTTAAACATTTATTTAAACCTGAATATGAGTACTTAATTGAAGAATGGCAAAAAAGAATCGACGAAAGATGGGCATTCTTACAAAAAAGAGAAGAAATTAGAATGTAATTAATTAAATGAAAGAGAAATAGGAACTTTTTTAAAGATTCTGTTTTTCTTACATTTATACTACATTTTTTTTTACTACTATAATCTTGTCTATTTAAAATTCCCTCCTGTTTTTTTTATACGACTTACAATAAATACTAACAATTTTTCCTATTCCCATTTCATATTTTTGCCTCCTATTTGAAATGGGGATTTTCTTCTAAATTTCAAAATCTTTTATTTATTTTATTTTTCTTACATTTTTTTCTTTTACCATTAGAATAGATAAACAATAAAGGATCACAAATGAAAAATCAATTTTCAAAAATCTGTAAAAGTGTTGCATTAGCTGGCTTTTTAGTTGCAGGGTTTGCAAGCTCTTCAATAGCTTCTAATGTTGAAAAAATACATTTCTTAATTCCTGGTGGTGCAGGTGGTGGATGGGATGGAACAGCAAGAGGTGTTGGAGATGCACTAAAAAAAGCTAATCTTGTTGGTGAAACATCTTATGAAAATATGTCAGGTGGTGGTGGAGGTACCGCTATTGCTTATATGATTGAAACTGCTAGAAAACAAGAAAATACTTTAATGATAAATTCTACTCCTATTGTAATTCGATCATTACAAGGTGTTTTCCCTCAATCATTTAGAGATTTATCTTTAGTTTCAGCTGTTGTTGCTGATTATGGAGTTCTTGTAGTTGCTTCTGATTCAAAATACAAATCTTGGGCTGATGTGAAAGCTTCTTTTGAAAAAGACCCAACTGCATTAAAAATTGCAGGAGGAAGTTCAAGAGGAAGTATGGACCATTTAGTTGCTGCACAAATATTTAAAGCAGCAGGTGGAAATCCAACTAATGTAAGATATGTTCCTTATGATGCAGGAGGGAAAGCACTTGCAGGACTATTAACAGGTGAAGTTGATATTCTTTCAACTGGACTTGGTGAAGTTTTAGAAAAACATAAAAAAGGTGAATTAAGAATTATTGGTGTTACATCTGATGAAGATATTGATGGAATTCCTAGTTTCAAAGAAATGGGAGCTGATGCGTACTTTGCAAACTGGAGAGGATTCTTTGGTGCACCTGATTTAGCAGAAGAAAAAATTAATGCTTATGCAAAAGTTTTTGAAGAAATGTATAAAACAAAAGAATGGGAAGAAGTTAGAGCTAGAAATGGTTGGTCTAATTTATATAAACCTACAACTCAGTTTAAAACATTTTTAGAAAAACAAGAAGAAGGTATCTCATCTTTAATGAAAGAAATGGGGTTCCTATAAAATAAATAGAGCTTTTGCTCTATTTGTATAAAGGATTAATTATGACAAAAAACAGAATCGGATCAATATTCTTTTTAGCTTTTTCAACTTTTTATTTTTATAGAGTTTTTAGTATAAAAAAGATGCCAGGAAATCAATTTGAAATTATGACAGCTTCAACTTTTCCTTTTTATATTGCAATTACTGGAATTATAATATCAATTATACTAATAATATTGTCATTTATAGAAAAAGATCAAGCTAAATTATCATTACAATACATAAAATCATTAGATTTAAAAACTGCATTATATTTTATAATCGCGATGTTTTTTTATGGTTACACTATGAAAGCATGGGGATTTATTATTGCAACAACAGTATTTTTAGCAATAGGATTTTTAATATTAAAAGAAAAGAATTTAAAAAGAATATTTATAATTTCAATTAGTGTATCTGTAGGCTTTTATTTACTATTAAACAACGTAATGGGTGTTTATATAGACGCTGGTACTTTAATTGATAATTTAGTAGGAGCCTTATCATGATGGATGGTATTTTATTAGGAGCTGCAACTGCATTTTCTATGTATAATATTTTGATGGTAATTATAGGATGTTTTGCAGGCACATTTATTGGAATGATTCCAGGACTTGGACCTATATCTGCAATTGCACTTATGATTCCAATAACTTATGGGATGGACCCATCATCTGGATTAATTTTAATTTCAGGTGTTTATTATGGTGCAATTTTTGGAGGTTCAACTTCATCTATTTTAATTAATGCTCCAGGAGTTGCTGGAACTGTGGCTACAGGATTTGATGGTTATCCAATGGCACAAAAAGGACAAGCTGGAAAAGCTCTAGCAATTGCAGCATATGCCTCTTTTAGTGGTGGAACAATTGCAGCTATTTTCTTACTTTTTGCAGCACCTGCACTTGCATCGGTGAGTTTAAGTTTTCAATCATCTGACTATTTTGCTTTAATGGTTTTAGGTCTTACTGCAGTTGCTGCATTTGCGGGAAAAGGTAAGTTCTTAAAAGCAGCAATTATGACTGTTTTTGGTTTAATGTTAGCAACAGTAGGAACTGATTCTGATTCAGGAATTGCAAGATTTACTTTTGGAAGAATGGACTTAATTGATGGAATTTCATTCTTACTTTTAGCAATGGCTGCTTTTGCATTATCAGAAGCTTTGATGAACGTATTGGAAAACCATAAAGTTTCAAAAGAAGAAGAAGATGAATTAAAAAAAGATATTGGTACTTTAAAGTTAACAAAAGAAGAAGTAAAAGAGATTGTACCAACTATTGGGAGATCTTCTATTTTAGGATTCTTCGTTGGAGTTCTTCCCGGTGCAGGTGCTACTATTGCTTCATTCTTAGCCTATGGAATGGAAAGAAGTTTTGCAAGCGCTAAGGATAAATTAGGTTTTGGAAAAGGAAGTTTAAAAGGATTAGCAGCTCCTGAAAGTGCGAATAATGCTGCTTGTACGGGTTCATTTGTTCCTTTATTAACACTTGGAATTCCAGGAAGTGGAACTACAGCTATTATCTTAGGTGCATTATTGTCTTATGGAATTCAACCAGGTCCTACAATGTATATTGATAATCCTGCACTGTTTTGGTCTGTAATTATTTCTATGTATATTGGGAACTTTGTATTATTAGTTTTGAATTTACCATTGATTCCATATATTGCTAAATTGTTGGCAGTTCCGAAACAGTTGTTATTACCACTAATTATGTTTTTCTCTCTTGTTGGAGTTTACTTAGTTACATTTAACAATTTTGATATTTATATGATGACAACTTTTGCAGTTGTTGCACTATTTCTAAGAATTGTTGACTTCCCTATGGCTCCTATGATTTTAGGATTTATTTTAGGTGGAATGATGGAAGACAATTTAAGAAGAGCTCTAACAATTAGTGATGGTTCACTTTCATTTTTATGGGAAAGACCTATTACTTTATCAATTTTAATTCTTACCCTTATATTATTACTTATGCCAATAATAAGTGAGTTTTTAGATAGAATGAAAAAAAGAAAAGAGAGTTAATCTCTTTTCTCTTATAAAAAGAGGTTACAATGGATGACTTTAAAAAATACACTATTTTATATATTGAAGATGATGAAGGTGTAAGAACTATAAATTCACGTTTTTTAAATCGTATGTTCAATGAATTATATGAGGCTAAAGATGGAGAAGAAGGCTTAGTTTTATATAAAAAATATCATCCTGATATTATTCTAACTGATATAAAAATGCCAAAAATGGATGGCATTTCACTTGCACAAAAAATAAGAGAAAATGACAAAACTACAAAAATCATAATTTCAACTGCTTTTAGTGAAAAAAACTATTTATTAGATGCCATTGAATTAAACCTTGAAAAATATATTATTAAACCACTTACAAGTAGGAACTTAATGCCTGCTCTTATAAAAGCGGTAGAATCACTTGAAGAGCAAAAAGATTCTAAAATCTTCTTATCTGATGATTTTTATTTTGATAATAAAACTTCTTTATTTTATTACGAAGATAAAACTATAAATCTTACTAAAAAAGAGTTACTATTTTTAAAACTTCTAACTTTAAATAAAGATAGAGTTGTTTCTTATGAAGAGATAGAACAAAATATTTGGCAAGATGAATATATGAGTTTAAATTCACTTAGAACAAGTATTGGATTTTTAAGAAAGAAAATTCCATTTAATTGTATAAAAAACATCTCAAATCTGGGTTATAAATTAAATCTTGAAAACAAATTATAATCTCAAATTAGAACAAGGTATTAAAAAAACCACCTTACTTAGCTCAACTATTATCATATTAATTGTTGCAACAATTACAGGATATAACTTAATAAAAATAGAATATGATAATTTCAAAAATCATATAAATAATTTTAAAACAACTCTAATTGAAAGAGAAAAATTTTATATAAAAAATTCTCTTGATAATCTAAAAAATGACATAAAGTTTGAAGAAATTTCAATAATAACAAATAAAAAGCATAGAGTTAAAAATCAATCAATAGTAGCCTATAATCTTGCTTATTCTCTTTATGAAAAGACTAAAAATCTAAGTAAAGAAGAACAAATCAACTTAATAAAAACTTCCATAAACCAAATAGCCCAAAAGAAAAATGATATAAACTATTTTATTTTAGATACAAGTGGAAAACTTATTTTAAATAGTGAGAATGAAATTGATGAATCACAGAATTTTTATAATTTTGAAGATATACATGGAAAGAAATTTATTAATGAAATGATAAAAGAAACAGAAGAAAAGCAAAATTTTTTAGATTACTTTTGGTATATACCCAATAGTAGTATTACAAGTAAAAAGATTACTTATTCAAGACATTTAAAAGAATTAGGAATAATAATTGGCTCAGGTACTTTTCTTGAAAAACAAAGTAGTGAAGTAACAGATAAACTTATTCAAAAAATTAAGAACCAAAATTTCAATGAAGAAGAGTATCTTTTTATTTATAAAATCAACAGTTTAAATGATATTATAAATGAAAATAAATTAGTTACAAAAAGATTGATACAGCCCGATGAATCTGAAATAAAAGCGATGAAAAACCTTTTAACAAATACAAATTACAAAGGAAATGAATATCTATTTTATAATAATAATCAGAAACTCATTTATGGAACATACTTAAGTGATTATAGATATTTTATTGCAATGGGAGTAAGACTTTCAAATATTTATGAAATAGTAAATAAAGAAAGAAATATTTCTTTAGAAAATATGTACAAGAATATCATTGTATTATGCATTATTATTTTTATAATGACTATTATATTTTTTATATTTTCTTTACTCTTTACTAAAAGAATTGAAAATATTTTTAAAGAATATAAAGAAAATGTAATTCTAAATGAAGATAAATATAGAATGCTTTTTAATCACAGTAACGATGCATTTATTATTTCACAACTAGAAGAAAATAATTATCTTAAAATAACTAGTTATAATCAAACTGCATCTATGGTTACTCAGTATGATGACGAAGAATTGATTGATAAAAACTTATTTGATTTATTTATAAATATTGATATAAATAAAATATTAAAAGAAAAAGCATTTTTAGATACTGTAAAATTAAAAACAAAACATAACTTTATAAAAACTATTGAGGTAAGTATTATAATATATGAAGAGAATAAACAAAATATTGTCTTTGCTTCAATTAGAGATATAACAGAAAGAACTTTACTAAAAGAAGAAAAACAAAAACAAGATAATATCTTAATACAAAAGTCAAAAATGGCTTCTATGGGAGAAATGATTGGTAATATTGCCCATCAATGGAGACAACCACTAAGTCAATTATCTGGGCTATTTTTTGATATAAAATCAGCTTATGATTATAAAGAGTTAGATAAAAAGTACTTAAATAATACTGTTGAAGAAGCTAATGATTTACTTGAATATATGTCAAAAACAATAGATGATTTTAGAAATTTCTTTAATCCAAACTCTATAAAAGAAGAATTTATCATAAAAGAAGCAGTTGAAAATGCTGTAAGAATTGTTAAATCAAATCTTGATTTTTATCAAATCCAATTAGATATCGAAATTAATGAATCTTCTAAAATAAATGGTTTTAAAAATGAATATTCTCAAGCCGTTATGAATATAATTTCTAATGCTAAAGATATCCTAATAGAGAAAAACATTAAAAATCCTCAAATAAAAATTTATCTAGAAAAAAACAAGAAAAATATCCTTTGCATTGAAGATAATGCAGGTGGTATAAATGAAGAAATTATAAATAAAATATTTGATCCTTATTTTACAACTAAGTATGAATATGGAACAGGAATTGGATTATATATGACAAAAATGATTGTTGAAGATAAAATGAATGGTTTAGTATATGCGAAAAATTCAATTGATGGTGCTATATTTTTTATAGAAATTTAGTTTTTTTAAACAGATGAATAAAAAATAGATAATTAAAAATCATATAAAAGGCTAATTTCGATAAAATAATAAATCTTTTTATAAAGCAATTAAAATAGCAAAGGAAAACTTGATGAATGAATTAGCAGGTAAAAAAGCACCTAAAGAAATACTAGAAAATATTGAAAAATTAATCGAAGCCTATTATACTAATAAGCCCGATATAAATATTCAAAGTCAAAAAGTTAGTTTTGGAACATCTGGACATAGAGGAAGTTCTACAAAATCAAGTTTTAATGAAGATCATATTTTAGCAATCACTCAAGCCCTTTGTGAATATAGAAAAGGTGCTTCTATTAGTGGTATTATGCATATAGGAATTGATACTCATGCTTTGTCTACACCTGCACAAATAACAGCATTACAAGTTTTTTTAGCAAACGAAGTTCAATGTAAAATTGCAGCACAAAACGAATACACTCCAACGCCAGTTATGTCTTTTACAATTATTGAATCAAATAAAAATTCAAAAGATTTAAATGATGGTGTAATCATTACTCCATCTCACAATCCACCATGTGATGGTGGATTTAAATACAACACTCCAAATGGTGGGCCTTCTGATACTGATGTTACATCTGTTATAGAAAAAAGAGCAAATGAAATATTAAAAGATGGTTTAAAAGATGTTAAGTTCATCCCTAAAGAAAATGTATTTGAATCTAAATTTTTAGAAGTCGCTGATTTTATTACACCTTATGTAAAAGCTTTAGACACTATTATTGATATGGATATTATAAAAAATGCAAATCTAAATATTGGTGTAGATCCATTGGGTGGTTCTGGATTAAATGTTTATAAAAAAATAAATGAAATTTATGGTCTTAATCTTGATATTGTAAATGAAATAATTGATCCTACTTTCTCTTTTATGTCATGCGACCATGATGGAAAAATAAGAATGGATTGTTCTTCTCCTTATGCTATGGCTTCACTTATTCAGTTAGCTGACAAATATGATATTGCCTTTGCTAATGACCCTGATTTTGATAGACATGGGATTGTAACAAAAAGTGTAGGACTTATGAATCCTAATCATTATTTAACTGTTGCTATTTGGTATTTATTTTCAAATAGAAAATCTTGGAAAAATGATTTAGGAGTTGGTAAAACTTTAGTTTCAAGTTCAATGATTGATAAAGTTGTTAAATCTTTAGATAAAAAACTTTATGAAGTACCTGTTGGATTTAAATGGTTTGTTGAAGGTTTATTTGATGGAAGCTTGGCTTTTGGTGGAGAAGAAAGTGCTGGTGCTTCATTTTTACGAAAAGATGGAAGTGTTTGGTCAACAGATAAAGATGGAATTATTTTAAATCTTTTAGCTGCTGAAATTACTGCAAAAGAAAAAAAAGATCCAGGTGTTATTTATCAAGAGTTTGAAAAACAATTTGGAAAAGCTTATTACAAAAGAGTTGATGCAGTTGCAAACTATGAGCAAAAAGCAAAACTAAAAAATCTTAGTGTAAAAGATATTACATCTAAGACTTTAGCAGGTGAGCAAATTGAAAATATTTATACGAAAGCCAGTGGAAACAATGCAAGTATAGGTGGACTAAAAGTTACAACAAAAAATGGTTGGTTTGCTGCTCGACCTTCAGGAACTGAAGATATCTATAAAATTTATGCAGAAAGTTTTATAAATGAAAAGCACTTAGAATTGATTATAAAAGAAGCTCAAGACTTAGTTTTAAAAAGTATTGAAGCTTAAAAATCCTTACAAAAAAGAGTTGGATTTCTTATAGAAATTTAACTCTTTTTAATTCTATTTACATTACATTCATTTATAAATTCTATATAAAAGACTTGAAATATTAACACCTAGGAAAGAAATAAATGCCGACCATGCAAAACCTTCGACAAATGCTTCTTGCAATTATTATAGGTGCATTAGGTTCTATTTTGTTTATTTATCTTCACTTGCCACTTCCTTGGTTACTAGGAGCCATATTTACCTCATCAATTGCTATGAGATTTCAAAATATTCCCATACTTAGTCCTAAAATATTTTCTACTCCTGCTAGAATTATAATTGGACTTACTATTGGAAGTGCTTTTACTCCGGAAATTTTAGGGAATCTTCATATATATTTTTTTAGTATTTTACTTATTATTCCATATACTATAATTGTTGCATTTGCAGGAATGTATTACTACTATAAAGTTTTACACTTTGATAAAAGAACGGCCTTTTTTTCTTCAATGCCAGGTGGTGTTATTGAAATGGTGATTTTAGGGGAGCAGTTAAAAGCAAATACTTCTAAAATCACCCTAGTTCAATCTTCTAGACTTTTATTTATAGTTTTGACTCTTCCTTTTATTATTCAATATATTTTTCATATAGATATAAGTGGAAACAGATTAATTACTATTCCATTAAGAGAGGTATATTTACCTGATTTCTTCTATTTAGGAATTATTGGAATTATTGGAGCATACACAGCAAAAAAGCTAAATGTTTCAGCCGCTTATTTAATAGGCCCTATGGTTTTAAGTATTATCGCTTTTAGTAGTGGCTTTGTTCACTCTAAACCACCCGATGAGTTAATTAAGTTTGTACAAGTAATCTTTGGAACAATTATTGGATTTACATTTAGAGGTGTTACATTAAAAGTGATATTAAAAACTCTAATTGGAACTTTTGGCCATTTTGTTATACTTGCACTTGTAAGTGCTATTTTTATATCTATTGTTTATTTTGCCTTTGATTTTCCTATTATTTCAGTACTTCTAGCCTTTAGTCCAGGAGGACAAGCAGAAATAAATCTAATAGCTATTTTAGTTGCTGCAAATATTCCATATATTACCGTTCATCACATAGTTAGACTATTTATTGTTATGAATATAGCTCCTCTTTTAGCTAAAAGAATCAAAGAATAGTGTAAAATCTTTTTAATTATAAAAAGGATTTTCATGTATTTATTCAAAAAAACTTATATTTTCACTATCTTATCTTTGATTTTACTATTTTCTGGATGTATAAAGAAGTTTGATACGGATGGATTAACACTTAAGATTGATGAGAGAGAACTAAACAAAACATCAGAATATTTTCCAATAAAACAAGATTTTGTATTTGCAAATATTGATATAAAGCAACCAAATATTTTCATATCAAATACAAATAGACTAAATGCAAATATGAATATAAACTTATCAACTATTTTTATTCCAAATGCTGCGGGAACATTTACCCTATCTGGTAATCCATACTTTGATAAAGAGAAATCAGCAATTTTCTTAAAAGATATTCAAATTGAAGAGTTAAAATTTTCAAATATGAATATAGATAAAAATCTTACTAACTTGCTATTTACTAATATGAAACCAGTTATAGATAGTATTTTCTCAAATATCCCTGTTTATACAATAGATAAATCCTCATTTAAAGGCTCTTTTGTTAAAGATGTAAAAATTGAGGATTCAGAACTTCTAGTTACTTTTGGACTGTAAACTATTTTATTTGATTAAGTTGTAAATTTGAAAATTCAAATCACTTGCAACTTCTTCAAAAGCTTTATTCATAGCAACCACAAAATCATAAGGTTTATTACCTTGTGATAAAACTTTTTTATTATAAGTATATGTTTTTAGAACTTCACCATTTGATACTAAATCAAATTTTATAGATAATACAGCAAAAGAGTTATTGCTTTCAATACTATTATATAAACTAACTACATTTGTTTTAAGCATATAATCAAACTTTATTTCTGATTTTTCTTTTAAAACATTTTTAAATATATTACTAGTTTCAAGTGTTTGAGCAATATTATTATGAAGCATAGAAGATGGTTTATCTATCCATCTATTTAAAGCATACTCTTCAAATGAATAAGCCTTTGTTGTATAAAAAATTGAATTTGAATTAAAACTCTTATTTACATTTGGGTTTTCTACATATATTGTTTTTGCACTATTTTTAAAGCTCTGTATTACTTTAAAATCAATTGCGTAAGTGTTTGTATCATAGGTCTCTTGTTTTAAACTACAAGCACTTAAAAGACCTATTACACATATATAAATAAAAATCTTTATACTATTTCTCATCTATTTCTCCTGGACCATATTTTATAGGTTTTTGTTTAAAGATTAAATCACTTGGACTTTGATTTAAATCATCAACAAATTTTTGTGTTTGAATTAGAGTTTCATCTAAACTATTTAAAACATTATCCAATTTATCAAAACTCTCTTGTGATAATTCTTTTAAGTTAAATGAACCTTTTTTTAATTCAGCTTGTAATTCTGTTGATAATTCTTTAAAAGAATTTGCAGTTTTTGTTAAACTATCAGCTGTTTTATTTACACCTTTTAAAGAGTTATTACCATTTTTTACCAATCCTGAAACTTCATCTAATAACTCATCTATTTTTTTCTCATTGGCAACTAAATATTCTGTTAATTGATTAATATTTGTAAGACTACTTTCACCTTTTACTAAAAATTGTGAGAACTTATCTATGTTTTTATCATCTAAAACTTTTTTTATTTGATTTAAAACCAACATAACTTCAGTTGTAATATCCTGTGTTGAATCAAATAAAGAAGTTAATGCAGATGTTCGTGAAGGTATTAATTTTACTCTATCTTTATTTTCTTTTAGTAATGCAGATTCATTAGATCCACCTTTAAGCTCAATATATTTAAGTCCTGTAATTCCTAAATTTCCTAACATTGCGTAATTATCTTCTTTTATAGGAGTTCCTTTTTTTATTAGAACATTGATTTGGATTTCTTCTGAATTATTTGGATTGATTTTGATTTCGCTTACATTTCCTACTTCAAAACCTTTATACTTAATAGATGAACCAATATTTAAACCTGAAATTGATTCTTCAAAAAAGATTGAGTATTCATCAAACTTTTGTTTTTCAAAACCATATTTTCCTAACCAAAATATAACACCTAAAAGTGCTATTGTAAAAATGACTATAAACATTCCAATTTTAAAAAAATTAATTTTAGTATCCATTATAAAGCCTTTTTATTTGTTAAAAAATCTTTTATAAACTCATTATCTGAGTTCATAGCATCTTTGATATTTCCATCAAAGATAATATCTTTTTTTAGTATTATAAATCTATCTAATACGGTTTTTATTGTTTCTAAATCATGGGTTATTATAACTATTGTTATATTTAACACATCCCTTAAATATAATATCAATTCATTTATCATTTGAGTACTAGCAGGATCCAAACCACTTGTTGGCTCATCTAGAAATAAAATCTTTGGCTCTAGGGCTAAACTTCTTGCAAGTGCTACTCTTTTTTTCATACCACCACTTATTTCAGAAGGATATAAATTTGCACAATTTTTTGGAAGTCCTACAATTTCTAGGTTTGTATATGCTATTTGTTCTATTAAATCATTAGGTAAATCTGTATACTCTTTTAGCATCACTGCAATATTTTCAATAACAGTTAAAAAAGAAAATAAAGCCCCAAACTGAAAAAGATAAGAAAACTGCTGTTTTACTTCTTGGCTTTGTTCTAAATTTAAATTTGAAATATCTTTATCAAAGATTTTAATACTACCTTTTTGAATTCCACTTAGCATTACTATTTGTTTTACAAGTACAGTTTTACCCGAACCACTTCCGCCTAATACTCCAAATATCTCTTTTTCATTTATTGAAAACGAAATATTATTGTGAACAATATTTTCACCAAATATAGTGGATAAATTTTCTACTTTTATGATTTCCATTATATACCTATCTGAGTAAAGATTACTGAAAAAATTGCATTTAAAGCAATAACCACAAAAATCGCATTTACCACACTAATAGTTGTAAATTTTCCTATACTTGTAGTATTGTTTTGTACTTGAAACCCTCTATAGCATCCAATTATTGCTATTGCCATTCCAAAAAATATTGATTTAAATATTCCAAGTAAAAAGTGTTTTAGTGGTACTTCTGTTCCAATTCGTATAATAAATTCTCTAAAAGTCACATCTAAATCAATATAGGCAATAACCATACCACCAAATACTCCCACAATATCAGCAAAAAAAACCAATAATGGCAAAGATATTACTAAAGCAAAAATCCGAGGAAGTGTTAAAAATAGCATTGGTTCAAAATTCATAGTTCTCATAGCATCTATTTCATCGGTTATTTTCATAGCTCCAATTTCAGCAGTGTAAGAACTAGCACTTCGCCCTGCTATTACAATTGCAGTTACCAAAGGAGCAATTTCTCTAAACATAGTAATAGTAATCATTTCAACTATAAAAATATTTGCACCAAACTTTTCAAGCTGAACAGCCCCTTGATAAGCAATAACAACTCCCACTAAAAAAGAGGTGATTCCAACTATAAATAAAGCATTAACAGCAGAGCTATCTATGTATTTAAACATTGCTTTTATTCTCATTTTACGTGGATTAAATAAAGAATATATGAAAAAATAAAATATTTTTCCTAAGAATTTTGTAAAATCCACAAAAGATAAAAAAATATCGTTTGCTGCTCTACCAATATTTTCTATAAAATGAATCTCTTTCTTTTCTATTAGCTTATTATCTTGATAATGTTTTTCATAAAATTTATATTTTCTTTCATGCTTTAAAAGGTTTTCTAATGTAATGTTTTCTTCTTGAAAAGTTTTAAAATAAGATATAAGATAGATTATTGCTGAGTTATCACACTCTTTTAGGTTTTGAAAATTTACTATTAGTTTTGAGTTTTTTTTAATATTTAATTTATTTAAAGCTTGAATATTTTTATTAAGAGTCTCTTTATTCCAAGTATTTAGTAATATTAGTTCAAAATTATTATCAGCTAATTCTTTTATTTCAAAATCATAATCTCTCATAAAAAACTTCATCCTTCCATCAAAACTAAAACATGGATATTATTTTAGATTTTAGCATATAGTTCGCATTAATTGCATTAAAAGAGTGTTTATAAAAAGGTATAAAAATTGCATATACAAATTTACTAAAAAGGAGAAACCATGAACTTATTTAAAAAAGCCTATGATTGGGCATCAACTTATGATTTTGAAGATATTGATATAGAGTATGCTTCTAAATTAGCACTTAAAATGTTGGATGATTGCTGTCAAATGAACTCTCATGATAGAGAAGTTTTTTTCAATATCTACGATGCCCTTTGTGATAGAGCCGATATAAACTTAGATGATGATGTAAATCATCTTATAAAATCAGCAAGAGATAGAAAAACAATCTACTCAAAACCCCAACTAGCAAGTATTGTTCACGCATGTAAAGAAGAGATAATCCCAAATATGCTAAAAATTCATATGAAAGCTTATAAGGATATGGTTAGAAAAAATCTCGAGATGTTGTGATTTTATATCAAATCTAACTCTTCGCTTATGTCTTTGATTAGTTTTGATAGTGGGCGTTTGTTTATATCGATGTCGTCTATGTAACCGCCTGTTATATGTCGTAAAACATCTTCACGATTTTTAAATAGTGTTCCTTCATATTTTTGATAAAGTTCATCTATATAACTTTCATTGTAGATTTGTGCTTTTTGGATTAGTTCTAAGGCTATGTCTTTGTGTTCTTGATATAAAGTTTCTAAAGCAAAATCTTTTTTTATGTTTTCAGCTTTTAAATTATTTGTTTCAAGTTTTAAATCAAATCCATTTTCATCGTAAAAGAATTTACTATTTAAAATTTTTAATTTAAATTTTGCATAATCATTAAAACTATCTTTATAAGGATGAAGATGTTTAATCGTTGAAAATTTTGCCGTACTTTTTAATCGTGAATTGCACAAAATACAAGATGGAATTAAATTATAAAAAGACAAGGCTAGAACAGGATGGCTTCCTTTGTCATAAAAATGGTCAAAATCAGGTCTAGTACTTTTACTATTTTTATCTTTTATTGTAAAAGTATAATTTCTATTACAATAAGGACAAACATTTACTTTTAATTTTCGAGCTAAATTATAAGCATTATAAGTAGTCGTACCTTTTGATGAAAATTTACTGTATCCAAAACTTCCACCATAATCTTTTCCGCCAACAAATGCTTTTTTTAATCTATTATTATCAATATTATTTTGTTTGATTTTAAATATAACATCTTCAAATTCTTCAGGTTTAGCTTTTAAAATATATTCAATGTTTTGCTTTATAAAAGATTTTTCTCTATTTTGTAAAGCTTCATAATTTATATATTGCTGTACTTTTTCTACATGATTTTTTAAAATCTCTTCTTCATTTTCAAGGTTTATTTTAATCATTACTCAAAATCAGCACTAAGTTTTAAAATCTTCTCTTCAAGTTCTTCTAAACCACTTCTTAAAATATCTTCAACTATTTCTAATCTAACTCTTTCATAATCGTGAGCTATAAAGTTTCTTACATCATAAGAGCCTTTGGCTTCTTGTTCTAAATCATATTTTTTGATTACCTCTTTATCAATCTTATTTAGACTTTCGCCAATTTGAAGTAAGGCCATTAAAATGGCAGGTTGTGCTTCAAGTTCATCTTCTAAAGCTTTTACTATTCCACCATGTTTTGTGATAATTCTTTTAATATTATCTATCATTTTTAAGATAAATTTTGTTTTCGCATAAACCGAAAGATTAGACATATTTCACTTCTTTTAAAATAAACTCTTTTCCTATCTCATTTAAGGAGTCTTTATCCACAAAATCAACTTCTTTATTTAACTCTTTTTTTAAAAACTCTTTTGTATCTGCAAGTTTTGAAAATGCACTAAAACCTTTGTAT
Organism: Arcobacter acticola; assembly: GCF_013177675.1. Classification (NCBI taxonomy): domain Bacteria; kingdom Pseudomonadati; phylum Campylobacterota; class Epsilonproteobacteria; order Campylobacterales; family Arcobacteraceae; genus Arcobacter; species Arcobacter acticola. The sequence goes on along the minus strand of NZ_CP042652.1, from coordinate 206,043 downwards.
TTTTCCATAAACTCTTTTATATCTTTTATCTCATAAAGTATGTCTATATCACTATTATTTGTATAATCACCTCTAGCATACGAACCAAAAACTCCAAGAATATTTATGCCATCATTAGAAAGAATTGGTTTAATAAGTCTTAGTTTTTCATAAATATCATTTATACTCATTTATCATCCTTTAGCTCTAATTTTTCTAATCTTTCAGTTAAAAGTTTTATCTTGTCTTTTATTGTATCAATTTCTGTTTTATTTGACAACTCCATTTTATTTTTTAGCATTCGTTGAAGTTCTCTTTTTATGATTGGTTCACCAATTATATTTATAATATTTTGAGCATCTTTATCAGTTGTTATGGTATTCTTTTTGTCATTGTTTAAATATTTTATCACATCATCAATTTTACTTTTCGCAAACTCACCCATAAGTCCATCTTTCATAAAAAAACCATGAGAAAGTAAAGTATGAATATTTGCTCCGAATGGGTTTATATCTACATCTACTTGCTTTCCATTTTCTAAGAATATTACATTTTCTTTTGGTAGGTCTGAAAGGATGAATGGGGAATGAGAAGTTATAATGATATGTAGTTTTTTCGACAATCCTATTTCTTTAATAAAATCAAGTATTATTTTTAAAATTCGTTTTTGCCAATTTGGATGAAGATATAATTCTATTTCATCAAAAAGTAATATATTGCATTTATCTTTTTCAAATCTTGATAACATCAAATCTATTCTTTCCAAATAAAATAGAATTGTTTTTTCACCTGCACTTAATTTTATATCTTTACCATCTTCTGTTTGAAAAGTTAATTGAAAATTTGTTTCTAAATTATATACAGATGAAATCAATGTAAAAAAAGTTTTATAATCATCACTTTCAATAATTAAATTGTCTTTTATTTTGTTTAAAAACTCTACTATTTTATCAATCTTATCAGGGACACTTGCATCTATTGCTCTTGCTGAATCACCATTTGGTGTATTAGAAATTTTTATATCATTAAGCTTTGTTTTATCATAGTTAATTTTAATACTATGTGGCTGTTTTATTTTAAAAAGTTCAAAAAAAAGCTTTTTGTATTTATCATCAATCAATAAATTACCTATTGCAAAAGTTTGAAAAAAGTTAAATTGTGAAAGTTTAAATCCTGAAAAAGTTGGATACAAACTATCTTCTTTATATAATTCAGAATCATTTTTTCTATAAATACCATAATACTTTATAAGGTCATCGGGGCTTGGATAGTCATTTTTTATAATGCCATCTCTTTCTAAATGAGATATGTTGAGATAACTTACATCAAAATATTTTTTTAAAGCTATATTGTGATTAGTTATTCCACGACTTAATTTTCCATCTACTAGTTGTCTTGGAATATGTTTTTCTATAGTTATATCTGTATTTAAGATATCTATATTATTTGTATAACAAATATTTTTCAAACCATCATTTAAAACAAAAAAATAGTTAAATACTTCTAACCCGCTATTAACTATTAGTATTTTTGATAATACTTCAAATATACTGCTCTTCCCACTCCCATTCTCTCCAACAATAGCAGTAATATTTATATTATCACCAAAAAAGTTTTTAGGATAAAATTCTCCAGTTTCTTCTTTATCAACAATTTTTAATTCTTTTGTATCTTCATCATACTCACACCTAAACCTAGGCGAAAAATTAAACCCCTGCTTTTGTATATTCTTATAATCCTCAACCCAAAGATAAACTAATTCCATAAAAACTCTTTTTGTATTATTTTATTACTAATCATAGTTAAATACTTATTTAAATGCTCTTTTATGATAATCTGTGAATTTATATACATTTGTGTACTAATTAAACAAATTTTAGCTTATCAATTTTCAACTTTTAGATATAATCTAAATAAAAAGTAGGTTTTAGTTATGGGAATGTTTGATATTCAATTTAGTAATAAAATTAAATCAAGTTATGGAAATATTCATCTATTTGAATTTTTGAAAAAACAACTTCAAAAAAATAAAACTTATCAAAATAGAATAGAAGAAAGTACATTAACTATAGAAAAATGTCGTATAAATACTTTACTAAGATACAACCTAGACATAAATATCCAAACAAATAAAAAAGACAATATTTCAGAAATCACAGTAAATGGTCAACTTCACGATACTTTGTTATTAACTATTTTTATAATCTTATCAATCCTTTTAACCTATGGATTGGGAATCATTTTGGTTATTGGTTTTACTTTTTATCAAAAATTTGTTGCAACAAAACAATTGAAAGAATTGATACACAATTACAAATCCACTATTTAAGTTTAAATATATAAACCATAAACTAAATTTATTTTCAATCCCTCTTTTTTCCTTCTATTAGTTTATATACTTTTGTATAAACAAAAAAAGGATTGATTATGGAAAATACAGCATTGATATTAATAGATTTACAAAACGACTACTTTGGAAGCTTTGAAGGTGCAAAATGGCAACTAAATGAAACAGAAAAAGCAGCTTCAAATGCTTTAAAAATATTGACTAAATTTAGAGAAAAGAACATGAAAATAGTTCATGTAAGACATGAATTTGCTATTGAGAATCCACCATTTTTCGCCCCAAACTCACAAGGTGCAAAAATTCACGATACTTTAACACCAAAAGAAAATGAATCTCAAATCTTAAAACACAATGTTAATGCATTTAAAGATACAAATCTAAAAGAAATCTTGGATGATTCTAATATTACAAATGTTATTATCGTAGGAGCAATGTCATATATGTGTATTGATGCAGTTACAAGAGCAGCTAGTGATTTTGGATATAAGTGTTTTGTAGCTCACGATGCTTGTACTACAAGTGATGTGGAATTTAATAGTATTAAAGTTGAAGCAGCAATAGCACACGCAGCATTCATGGCAGCACTTCAATTTGCTTATGCAAAAGTTGAAACAACAAATGAGATTTTAGAATTATTATAAGGCGTAAAATGGAATTAAGTGATTTATCTGTACTTTATATCATGGATAATCAAGATAAAGAAGAGAATTTATACTCTCTTCTTTGCAATACTGTAAATAAAGTAACTTGTACTTCAACTATACTTGAATCAAAACAACAATACATCAAACAATCACCTTGTTTAATCATCATTGATAGTGATTTTGAAAATAGAGATATTATTGATTTTTTAATCAAGCTAAGAAGTGATGATATAAAAACTGCCTTTATTGTTTTATCAAAAAACAAAAATAACCAATATCTAAGTGAGTTATTAGAACTTTACATCACAAAATATATCATAAAACCTTTTAGTGAGGATAAACTAATAGAAGCTTTAAATAAATGTATGGAAATTATTGAAAGAAGAATATATAGTAATTTCAAACTTGCAAATGGAATCTTTTTTAACTTCCAAACTCAAAGTATTATAAAAAATGATGAATCATATGTTTTAAATAAAAAAGAGAGTTTATTAATTAACTTATTCATTCAAAACCAAGGAAGAATAATCACCTATGAAGAAATCGAATATCATATTTGGAATAACGAGTGTACAACTGCCGCACTAAAATCACTAATCAGAGATTTAAGAAAAAAAACTTTTAAAAATATCATAAAAAACTACTCAGGGATAGGATACAAACTAGAACTTAAAAATATTCCTCAACAACTTTCTTAAAAAAATTTCACCACCTATTCATATAACTTTTGATACAATCAGCACTTAATAAAAAACAAAAATTTGAATAAATTTTATAAACAATAAAAAAGGAATAAATATGCCATTATTAGATAGCTTTAAAGTTGACCATACTATCATGCCAGCACCAGCAGTAAGAGTTGCAAAAACTATGAAATCACCATCGGGAGATATTATTACAGTTTTTGATTTAAGATTTTGTGTACCTAATCAATCTATGTTAAGTGAAAAAGGTATTCACACACTAGAGCATTTATTTGCAGGTTTTATTAGAAATCATCTGAACTCTGACAAGGTAGAAATCATCGATGTTTCACCAATGGGTTGTAGAACTGGTTTTTATATGAGTTTACTTGGAAATCCAGATGAAAAAACTGTGGGAGCAGCGTGGAGAGCTTCGATGGAAGATGTTCTAGCTGTTGAGAAACAAGAAGATATTCCAGAATTAAATATCTACCAATGTGGAACTTGTGCAATGCATTCACTTGATGAGGCAAAAGATATTGCAAGAGATATTTTAAAATCTGACATTGGTGTTATGTCAAATGAAGAGTTATATCTTAGTGATGAAAAACTAAACGCTTTAGGAAACTAAAAAAGTGCAACAAAAGCTAAAACTTTTTAAAGAGTTATTTGCAGATTATACAAATATTGCTATTTTACATATTGATAACTCTTTGGGACTTGTTGATTCAGCACTTGAAGAAGTAAGAGAGCAAAATGAAGGGAATATAAGATATATTCCTTTTGTTGATGAAAATAGCGCAAAATTAAAAGCAACTGCAAGAGAATATGAATATATAGTTTTAGGAAATATACTAACATACTGTTCTAATCAAGAAGCTATTTTAAAGCTTATGTATAAAGCCATTGAAAACTCAGGAAATATAATTATCTTAGAAAAAATATCAAATGATAATAGATATGAATTATTAGACTTATTAGAAAATATTGGTTTTCAAGCACCAAATTGTATTGAACTTTTTGATGATACATATATTTTCACAGCTAAAAAAATGCATCATTGGGACAATGGGCTATAAAATCAAAAAATTAAATCAAAAAAAGTAAAGTGAATAACTAATTTTGCAAAACAATATAAACTCAATAGTAGCCACAAAAGATGGCTCAAATACCCTATTTTCAAAACTTTATAATCAACACTATCATAATCCTGATGATGGAGCTATAAACGAAGCTTTGAGTAAACATATCATTCCTGCTTTTACATTTCACAAAGATAAAAAAGAACTAACTATTTTAGATATTTGTTTTGGCATTGGATATAACACTTTCTCTACTATTTATTATGTTTTACAAAACAATCTTGATATAAAGTTAAATATTTATTCACCTGAACTTGATGGAAAACTTGTGAACTCACTTGATAGCTTTGATTTTCCAAAAGAGTTTGAGAATATAAAACATATAATAAAATCTGTAGCACAAACAGGGCAATATAAAGATGACAAAATTAATATAGAAATCTATATTGGTGATGCCAGAATGCATATTAAAGGCTTAAATCTTGACTCTTTTGATATAGTTTATCAAGATGCATTTTCAAGTGATGTAAATTTTGAGCTATGGACAAAAGAGTATTTTGATGATATTTATAAGCTTTGTAAAGATGATTGTGTTATGAGTTCTTATGCAATTGCCACGCCTATTAGGCTATCTATGAATGAAGCTTCTTTTTATATTTATGAACATAGACCACTTAAAAGAAAAATCACATTAGCTTTTAAACAAAAGCAAGAAACAATTGGAAAGTTTGTGGATATGGATTTAAAAAAACAGAGAAATAAAGAGGCTGTGGCTTTGTATGATAAAGTAGTTTAAGTAAACTACTTTTCTACTTTTTTATTTTGAAAGGTTATCTTTAATATATTTTTCTAAATCTCTTTTTGAAATCTCTTCTTTTATAGATTTTTCAAATATCTCTTCAATTTTTTCAGAATATTCTTCATATGAAAAATATGGGAAATGTAACTTCCAAGATCTTTTTATCAACTCTTTAGTAATACTATCTCTCATTCTATCTCGAAAAAAATTAAATCCAATAAAAATTGCAGCTGTAATTATCATAGCTCCAATAATTGAGATATGTGCATCAATCTTTGCTAAAGGCTTATGTGTTAGTAGTGAGATTGGTACTACTACAGCTAAAACTAAACCTATATAAACAATATATGCACGAACTAATCTTATTCTAAATCCAAGTTTTGCAGGATCAACATGCATTCCATCTGAGTGTTGTCTATTAGCAATAAGTAAATCTTTTAGTAAAATTGGTTGCTTTGATATTGTGTAAACATATTCTAATATTTTATTTTTAATCGTTTTTTCTTTAGACATAATATTTTCCTAAATTTAATGATACATATTTTATCTTACTTTGTTATAATGTTGTGTTAATTAAGTATAAAAAATTTCTAAAAAAGGTCTTATAATTAAAAAACTATTATTAATCATAATACTCTTATCAATGTTTTTACTACCATCTGCATATTCGCAAAACTTGCAAAAAACATCAATTCAGTTAATGTGGGTGGATCAGTTTGAATTTGCAGGTTTTTATATGGCAAAAGAAAAAGGTTTTTATGAAAAAATAGGACTAGATGTAGAAATAAAAAAATATAATCTATCTACAAATGTATTAAATGAAGTTTTAGAAAAGAGAGCAGATTTTGGCGTAAATTCAAGCTCTTTAATTATAAAAAAATCACTTGGGAAAGATATTGTAATATTGGGTTCAATTTTTCAATCTTCACCTTTAATTATTCTTGCTTTAAAAGATTCACGAATCAAAAATATACATGATATAAAAAATAAAAAGCTTATGATGACAAGTGAGCAATACGAAGCTGCACCCTTACAATCAATGTTAATAAGTGAGAATATATCTTTAAAAAGTATTAATTTAATAGATCACTCTTTTAATGTTGATGACTTAATAAATAAAAAAACTGACTTTATGATGGCATATACTACAAATGAGCCCTATTTACTTAAGGAAAAAGGATATGAAAGTCAGATATTTCACCCAAAAGATTATGGATTTGATTTCTACGAAGAGATACTATTTACTTCAAAAGAATTCGCTAATAATAACCCCAAACTAGTAAAAGATTTTTACGATGCATCAATTTCAGGGTGGTATTATGCTTTTGAAAATATTGATGAAACAGCTCAATTAATTTATGAAAAATACAACCCTCAAAATAAAAGTTTAGCTAGTTTGATTGATGAAGCAAAGGAAATGAAAAAATTAGTTTATGACAAAGAGAATAGAATTGGAACTATTACAAAAGAAAGAATTAATTTAATAATAAATACCTACAAAGTATTAGGATTAATGAAAAATTCTATTGATATTGATGATTTAATCTATACGAAACATTTAAATAATTCATTCACTTTAAGTAAAGAAGAAAGTGATTATTTGGAAAACAAAAAAGAGATTAAATTTTGTATAGATCCTGATTGGATGCCCTTTGAAAAAATTGAAGATAATAAACATATTGGTATTTCTGCTGACTACGTAGATATAATTAAAAGCAAACTAAATGTTCCAATTACATTAGTTCAAACAAAATCTTGGAGTGAAAGTCTAAGTAAGGCAAAAGAAAGAGTTTGTGATATTATTCCTCTTATTGTAAAAACAGATAATAGAGATAAATATCTAAACTTTACATCACCATATATAAAACTTCCTTTAGTTATGGCAGGAGGAATTGAAGACTCTTTTATCGAAGATATAAATCAATATAAAAATAAAAAAATTGGGATTTCAAAAGATTACGCATTTGGAGAAATCTTAAAAGCTAAATATCCACACTTAAATTTTGTAGAAGTTGAAAATATGAAAGATGGCTTTGAACAAATACAAAAAGGACAGATTTCTGGTTTTATAGAAAATCTAACAACAATTGGATTTGCAATTCAGAAAAATTATATTGGACAAATAAAGATTATTGCTAAACTTAATGAAACTTTAGAAGCTGGAATTTCATCAAGAAATGACGAACCTATATTAAACTCTATTTTCCAAAAAGCTTTAGATTCTATTGATTCAGAAAAAAGAGAAGAGATTTACAATAAATGGGTATATGTAAATTATCAAAAAGAAACTAATTATGATTCTTTAAATAAATTACTCAACTTTCGCACATAGAAAATCATAAACTCACTATATTCAAAAGCTTCATTAAACCCCATAAATAGACACTTTTAGCTATAATTGTTCACCACAAACATTAATATATAAGGGCTTTTTATGGGTATTGACAATTTTATCGAAACTGCTATGAAGAGTGTGTTAAAGAATCCTATAGTTTTAGTTTTAAGAGATATAAATTTTAGCAGTATTTTAAAACAAAGTAATTTTATCAAGCGTGATGTAGGTGTGCCGCCGTATATGGTGATCTTACAATTTTTATATATGTTCCTTATTAATAAAAAGATCTCATCCTTTATGAAATATAGTAATGACAGTTTTAAGAAAGATGTTTATTATAGATTACTAAAAAATAGTAAATACAACTGGAGAAAATTATTGTTGCTCACATCCGTGAACTTAATCAATAAACTTTCATCATTGCAAAAGCCAACTGATACAAAAGTATTTATCATTGATGACACAGTTGAAATTAAGCGTGGAAAATATATAGAAGGCAGTTGTAAGAATTTATGGAGCAATAAAGATAAAAGAGTAGTTAAGGGTTTAAATATTGTATCACTAAACTATAGTGATACTCATACCGATATGATGCTAGATTTTTCCATGAACTATAATAAAAATCAAATTATAGATTCTATTGATAATAAATATCACCATAGAAGCAATGCCTATAAACGAAGAATTGAAGGGAGAAACGGTAAAAATATCCAAGCAATAAATATGCTAAAACGAGCTTTAAGTTCAGGAATATATGCAGACTATCTACTTGTCGATAGCTGGTATGCAAAACCAAATTTTATCAAAGAGGTTAGAGATAATGGTTTGGATACGATTGCAAGGGTTGCAAAAAGCAATAGAATCTGGCAGTTTAGTGGGAAATATAAAACACTTGAAGCTCTATATAATCATGAAAAACAAAATAAAACTTCAAAACTTGGTAACTATAATTCCATCAAATACTCCTATGTTTCAACTATCACTACACATAAAACACTTGGAAGAGTAAAGATTGTATTTATAAGAACCAAAGAAAATCTAATACCAATATTTTCAACCAATATACATTTATCAGATTTAGAGATTATAAATACATACAAAAAACGGTGGAATATTGAGCAAGGATATAAAGACCTAAGGGAATACTTTCAATTCGGTAAAGAGGAAAACCGCATTTATGAAGCCCTAATAGCTAGAATCACTCTATCATTCCTTGCATACAATTTAACAAGCTATATCAATCGTATCAATAATGAACCACAAACTTTAGGAAACTTATTCAAAGACTTAGAGTGTCAGCTTGAAACCCTTGCTATTTCAATGGAACTATTCCTAAAAATATTAGAAAACTTGCTCCAAACTACAGAAATTGTCAAGAGAAATAAAGATTTAGAGCTTATTATCAATGTTTTACGCATTCATACCAAAAAGCAACTTGGTTTTATGTGCGAAAGTTGAGTAAATTATTATTTATTATTATTGGATTTATTCTTATTTTTATTTTATTTTATCGACAGTATCTTTTAAAAAAGATGAATGAAGAACTCAATGAAAAAATAAAAATTGAAATAAAAAAGAATGAAGAAAAAACTAGAATTTCAATTCAACAATCAAGAATGGCTTCAATGGGAGAGATGCTTGAGAATATTGCACACCAATGGAGACAACCATTATCAACTATAAGTGTTGCTGCATCAGGAATTGAGATCAAAAAAGAGTTAAATATCTTAAATGATGAAGAATTGAGTGATTCTCTTAAACATATAAAAAATGCAACACAATATTTATCTAATACAATTGATGATTTTAGAAACTTTTTTGTTAAAGATAAAATTCCTTCAAATATAAATATCAGAAATACTTTAAATAAAACAATTGATTTAATGAGCTCAACTCTAGCAAAAGAAGAAATTACACTAATAAGAAATATTCAGAATATTAACTTCACATCATATGAAAATGAATTAATTCAGGTTTTAATGAATATTTTTATTAATGCTAAAGATGCTTTAGCAAATAGAAAATCAGAGAAACTAATAATTGTTGTAATAAAACAAATTGAAGATAATCTAGTTATTAAAATCAAAGACAATGCAGGTGGTGTAGATTCTTCAATAATAGATAAAATTTTTGAACCATACTTTACAACAAAACACCAATTTAATGGCACAGGAATAGGTCTTTATATGAGTAAATTAATTGTTGAAAAACATTTAATTGGAGAGATTTCAGTTAAAAATATTGATTTTATATTTAATTCTAAAACATACAGAGGTGCTTTGTTTGAGCTGGTTTTACCGTTAAATATAACAAATAACAAATAAGAAAGAAGCACAAAGCTAATGAGCATGTAAAATAAACTATTTCAAAAGAGATAAACTCTCTTTTAGAAAATAGTTTGCATTCAATTATTTTAAAGACATTGTTAAAATTCTAGATACTTTATCTAAAGTAACATTCCCTTTTTCTCCAAGAGCTGTCATACCATGTGATTCTAAAGCTTTTGTGATATTTGAAATTACATTATCATCTGTTTTATAAGCACTTAATTTTGTAGGAACTCCAATACTTTGGTACATATACTCTATTGCTTCAATAACCATTTCATAATTATGTGGCATATCAAAAACTTCTTTTCCCATCAAAGTTAATTTTTCTTGTTTATCTTCAATCATAACTCTTAAAAGATGGGGCTGAACAACTGCTAAACTTTGTGCATGGTCAAGTCCATAAAATGCTGTAATTTCATGTCCTATCATATGTGTAGCCCAGTCTTGTGGAACACCTGAACCTATAAAACCATTTAATGCTTGATTTGCTAAAAGCATAAGATTTTCTTGCCAAAGTTCAGTTTTTCTGTTTGACCAATCTTGAGCTAAGGTGTGCAAACCTTTTAAAATAGTTTGTGCATAACCATCGTGTAAAAGTGAAGTATTTGGGTATGTTAAATATTGTTCACAAGTATGAACAAATGCATCAACCAAACCATTTGCAAGTTGTCTATCATCTAGTGTACTCATTACACTTGAGTCTAAAACTGCAAATTTTGGATATAGAAGTGGTGACCCAAAATATCTTTTTTCATTTGTTGCTTTTTTTGAAATTACACTATTTACATTTGATTCACTTCCTGTTGCTGGAAGTGTTAAAATAGCTCCTAAAGGAAGAGCTTTTTCTACTTGCTTACCTTCTAAAAAATCCCATCCATCACCATCATAAAGTGAAGCTGCTGCTAAATATTTACAACCATCAATAACAGAACCTCCACCAACTGCTAAAATAAAATCAATTTTTTCAGCTTTTATAATCTCAACAGCTTTATTTAAAGTTTCCACGCTAGGATTTGGTTCAACTCCAGAAAATTCACTCCAAGTATAACCATCAAGGGCACTTACAACTTGATCATAAACTCCATTTTTTTTAATAGAACCACCACCATAAACTACTAGCACTTTTTGGTCTTTAGAAATAAAATTTACGATTGATTTAATTTGACCTTTTCCAAACTGAATAGCAGTTGGGTTATAATATGAATACTCCAAATAAAATCCTTTATAATAATTTTTAATCTATATTATAGGATAATTTGAATTACAAAGGATAACAATAATGAAAATATTTTTTCTTTTATATTTTGCAGTTCTTATTTGGTCTGCAATCAATCCAAAAGATTACTTCACTTGGTTTTTAGAAGTAATCCCAGCAATTATTGCTTTGATTGTTTTAGTACTTACTTATAGAAAATTCAAACTAACAACTTTGATTTATTCTTTGATTTTAGTTCATTGTATTATTTTAATGATTGGTGGTCACTACACTTATGCTCAAGTTCCTTTATTTGATTTTATAAAAGAGGTTTTTAATCAAGACAGAAATAACTATGATAAAGTAGGTCATCTAGCCCAAGGATTTGTTCCAGCGATGATTGCAAGGGAAATTATCATTAGAAAAAATATAATTCAAATAGAAGCTTGGAGAAATTTTTTTATAGTTTGTTTTTGTTTAGCATTTTCAGCATTTTATGAGTTAATAGAGTGGTGGGTTGCAATTTTTACAAATGAGGCAGCAAATGATTTTTTAGGAACACAAGGTTATATTTGGGATACACAAAGCGATATGTTTTGGGCGTTATTTGGTTCTATTTTAGCACTTATAATTTTGCGAAAATATCACGATAAACAACTAAAAAACCTTTAGTTGTTTTTTATATTAATATAAAAATCCCATAAGCCAAAGTGGATTTTGTTATTTTTTGAAGTGTTGCTAAATCCATGTTTTTCTCCTGACTTTCTCATATGGACACACACTTTTTAACTATTTTTAATTGCATTATAAACTTGTTGTTGAATTTCATCAAATTTCAAGTAGACTAATTTTCCATTTGTTCTAAGTGCAAACATATGTTTAATTATATCTCTTAAAAGTTTTTGTGAGAATTTAAATTTAATATTATTTTCTTTAAGTTTTGAATCAAACTCTTTATAAATTGAGTATGATACAAATGAAATAAGAATATGAGCCTTTATTCTGGTTTCTAGCCTATGGTATATGGGTCTGATTTTAAGATCAGTTTTTGATATTCTAAATGCTTGTTCTACTGCATATTGATTATTATAGTGTTCTATAATTTCACTTGGTGTTAGTGTAAAATCATTTGTAATAAAACCTTTTATACCATCTAATTTTGAATCATTATCAACTTTTTGATTATTGATATTAAAAGTGATATCACATTTATGATCATCGATGTTAAGATATTTAGCATAGTATGATAGTTTTAAATCTTTTTTTGTGATAGATTTTGAGAATTCAATTTTTTTCTTTAATCTTTCAAGTGCTTTATCTCTATTATGTTTATCTTTCTTAGCTCTTGCCGTTGAATATGAAAGAACTAACCTTTGATTGATATTTATGGATTGTTTATTGTCATTCTCATCAGTATATGGTATATCTTTATTAAATTTAAGTGTATGAGTTACTCCATCATTTAAAAATATCAAGTTTGATATTTGCTCTTTTAAATCATTTGATATATTTTTTATTTTGGCTGCAAGGATATATTTATATCCATTATTTTCAAGATATACTAGATTATTATTGTTTAGCATTCCTCTATCAGCTACAACTACAGGTTTATTTTTTAATTGAAATTTATTTTGAAACTTTTTAAGTACATCAACTAAAGTATGTCCCTCATATTTATTACCCTCATAAACCTCAAAGCTTAATGGATATCCTTGTAGTGTTGTAAACAATCCCAGTTGTATCTGAGGACGTGCTAATTTACCCTCTTTACTAAATCCAATACGTCTAAGATCGTCTTCACTCTCAGATTCAAAGTACAGGGTTGTAACATCATAAAATGTAAATGCAATAGTTTGGTTCATTTTTGCATAAGTATGATCAAATACACATTTTTCAATTTGTAGTTTTAAATTCTCTTCATAAAGTGTATCTAAAAATCTATAGATAGCATTTTTATCTACACTCTCTTTTTTAAAATATTCAAGATAATCAATCAAATATAATTTACTACCAGGATACAGTAATCTTGATACAACAAGATTTTTAAACATCTGAAGTCTTTTACAATCCAAATCTACACTAGAACATCCCAATCGTTCAAATAATTTTCCATAGATTAATTCATCACCTATTGGTATTAAATCATTATTTCCAAGTTCTATGAATATTAACTCTTCATTTTTATTTTCATCAAATAAAGTAGGATACATTTGTTGACGCAGTTCTTCTAAACGTTTATTTGCAACATCTAAATAAATTTGTAAATCTAAATCATTTTTTACACAAGCAATAGTTTCTATAACCTTATATTTCCTATGAACTCTATCGATAATCTGAATACTGATTGTTCCACTACTATTTTTCTTCTGTCTAATATGTAAACTCATACTAAAATTGTAGCAGGTTTTAGACTATAGGACACACACTTTTATGAATTTTATAGTCTATAAAGCCCTTTAATAAGGGATATCACTTTTAGAAAAATTGATTTTTGATAAAAATGAGAAAGTCAGGAAATAACTATGATAAAGTAGGTCATCTAGCCCAAGGATTTGTTCCAGCGATGATTGCAAGGGAAATTATCATTAGAAAAAATATAATTCAAATAGAAGCTTGGAGAAATTTTTTTATAGTTTGTTTTTGTTTAGCATTTTCAGCATTTTATGAGTTAATAGAGTGGTGGGTTGCAATTTTTACAAATGAGGCAGCAAATGATTTTTTAGGAACACAAGGTTATATTTGGGATACACAAAGCGATATGTTTTGGGCGTTATTTGGTTCTATTTTAGCACTTATAATTTTGCGAAAATATCACGATAAACAACTAAAAAACCTTTAGTTGTTTTTTATATTAATATAAAAATCCCATAAGCCAAAGTGGATTTTGTTATTTTTTGAAGTGTTGCTAAATCCATGTTTTTCTCTTATTATAAAATATAGTTTATAATAAAATCAGGTTTATTATGAAATGGAGTTTATAGTAAATCAAACAAGCTATAATTTTTTTTCTTCTTTATTCAGCTCTTTTATAAATATATTCAAGTTATCATTCTGCATCTTAATTTGTTTTTCTAAATCATTTACTACTTCATTATCATAAAAAAATGTTCGAAGAGTACCTTGTTTTTCTTGTTCTTTTTTTAATTTATTATGTAGATTATTTAGTTTTTCCTCTTCCAATAATATTATTTTATTTATTTCTTTTATATTTTCTTTTATTATTTCAGGATTTTCACTAAATACAGAATAATATAAAAATAAAACAACTGTAATTCCTATTAATATTTTTATAAATTTTGAATATTTATTATCTTCATCTTTTAATTTATTTTTATTAATAAACTTATCTTCTGGATTATTCCGATTATTTACTTTTCTTTCTTTATTATTTTTTGCTATTTCTAATTGCTTAAAAACTATTTGAAATAAATCTTCAAATTCATCAATTATTCCTTCAAATTCGAAATTATCATCATGAACTATTTTATTTCTTATCGTAGCTATTTTTCTTAATATTCTAACTTCAATAAAATCTGCTAATAATTTATCTTCTATACTACTTATCTTTTCGTGTAATCCTTTACCTTCTGCTTTATAATTTTCTTGTAAAAAAGTTTCTAATCTTTTGCTAAATTCAACTATTCTTCCTATATCTTCATGTTTAGATTTTTTTGATAAATTCTCATTTTTTCCCATATTTGCTCCTTATTATTCTAAAACTTATCTTTTACTAAAACTTTTGTATCTTCATAGCTTTTTTTACTCTCTTGCGATATTTGATTCATAGTCTCAAAATATATAGAGTTATACTGTTGTTTAAATATTAGTTTATTTTCATTTAATTCTTTTAATAATTCTTGTTTCAGTTCTTCTCTATTAAAATATTCATCTCCTGATATTATTATTGCGTCAGTTGCAAACCAAGTTATAATTGCAGCAGTTGGTGCACATACTACAACAAGAGGACCACATACAATTCCAGAAGCACCTACAACAGATGAAGCCGCAAATTTTCCAGTTTTAATTGCAACTTTAGAAGCAACTTTAGAAGCAACTTTTGCAGCCAGTTTTGTAGTTATCGCTTGAATAACTTTGGAACTAAATCCAGCAAGAAGAAGAACTCCAGCTTTTCCTTCTTGTATAGTTTTATTTGTATTTATTTCATCACGTAATGTTTGTAATGAATTTGAATTTAATTCTAAATCTACATTTTCTAAAGCATAATTATCAATTAATTTTAAATGTTCTTTCATATTTAACTTATACATATCATTCATTGTTTTTAACGAATTCTGTACTTCATCATTAAATTCTTGTCCAAACAATTTATCTGTTATCAATTCTCCAATATCCTCCGTTATCATTGCTGATAATTCAATATATTCTCCTTTTATAGAATAATGAAAGTCTAAGAAATTATCTAAATTATTCTCTACCCTATTGAATAATCTATCTATTTCATTATCTACTGTACTTTCCATTATTGATACTCTATTTTGTAAGTCAATAGATATATTATCTTTATACTTTTCTAAATTTTCTTTTGCTACATATTTAGTAATAATTGGTATTTTTTTATCACTAATTCTTTCCATATTTTTAAATGCTACTAATTGAGCTGCCAAATAAATAATAGACATAATAATTATTACTAACCAAAATATTTTCTCAAAGAGTGACATTTTTGAAAAAAAATTTTTCTTTTCAAAAACTACATCAACTTTTGCATCTTCAATTTGCTTCATTTCAGAATCTTTTTCCATTTATTATCTCTTTTCCTTAAATAATTTATTCAATAAATATATTATTTGACCTATAAATCGGTTAATTCCTAATATTGCCAAACAATTTATTATTATAAAACTAGACCAAATCAAAGTTTTATAAACCCCCTCCTGCATTTTTTCTGTTGAATTAACAATACTCCACCAAAAAATTGCATCTATTTCTCTTTTTAATCTAAAAATATATTCAGTTATTTCAGATTTAGAACTTATAGAATTTGTAGCATTTGAGATTGAACTTTGTAAATCATGGGTTAAGTAATCTGGTTCAAATCCATTCATTATTAAATAAATAGCAAATCCCAGTAAAAAAATATGGGAGATTTTAATTATTAATTCTCTAACAAATATTTCTAAAAAATGTTCCTTAATAATTTTGCTGAATTTTCTAAGAAAAAATTTATATAAAATTACCATAAATACTATCTGAACAATTAAATAAATCCACATTTTCATCTCATAATCTATTAAACTATACATCAAACTTATTGTCATCATAATTGAAAATATAACAAATAATAGAATTAAAAATATGCGTCCAGTTAAAATTGTTGCTAATAATGTTTTTTCATTAAAATAACAAGAAATAAAACAACTTCTTTCATAAATCTTTATTTCAATAAAACTATAACTTATAGTAATCAACACAAAAAAGGGAATGAGTAAAGAATAACTATTTTGTATGTACAATATTTTCCAAATCATTATTACTAAAAATATAACAAGTAATGTCCCAATAATAAGCTTATTCGGGTTTATTTTTTCTAAATTTTCATTCATAATTTTTCTTATCCTAAAATAATATTACATTAGTATTTTTTCATTTTTTTAATCTTCTTATAAACTTAACTATTCCACCAACAGCCATACCTACCGTAGTAACTATTGCAACTATATTTTGCAATGTGTTAGAATTTTCAGAAGATGAATAATCGTTTTTTTCTCTTATTGAACCCGTATCACTTCTCTTTCTTCTCCATACCCCATAATTATTTCTACTTCTTTCTTGCCCAGCTGTTGGTCCAGTTTTTACTTTTGGTATTGGCATAATATTTTCCTTAATATGTATTAATTATTTTTCCATTGTTTATATTTTATTAAATCTTCACTTACTAAATCCAATGTAAATTTAATCACAGTTAAATCATCAACATATCCTACTACAGGTATAAAATCTGGAATTACATCAATTGGTGAAACAAAATAAATTATTGCACCTGTAATCGCAGCAATTGTATTCCAAGGAACATTCGTATAGTCTCCTTTTACATAATCTATTATTAAATTTATCATTAATTTTAAATCATTCCATACTTTCATTAATACGCTAGGAGGATTTTTATCCAATTCATCAATTTTTGTTTTTCCCTTTTTAGATGCATAATCAACATCATCTGAATCAACATTTTTGATATCATCTTCAAATTTCTTTTTAGCTAATGCTTCTTGTTCTTTATTTATTTCCATTTTTAATTCTCCTATTTTTTATTATACATTGTATAAATGTAGACTATAAACATAACACACAAAATAGCTCAACGGATTAGCTTTACCAAATCATTGGGGAAATGTAGCAAAAATAAGAAAAGAAAAAGGCTTATCACAACTTGATCTTTCATTACAAATGGTCTACAAATCAGTATCTATTGTTTCAAGTGCTGAAATTTATTACAATGGTAAACATTTTAATCTTGAACATCTACTAAAAATATCACAAATTTTAGATGTCAATATTTGTGATTTCTTTGAACCTTTGAAATAATTATACCCACCAAATGACTCACAAATGACTCATTCTTGATTTTTAATAATAATTTTTAAAATTTCTTTAAATAATTATTCAATATCCCCTCAATATTTGCTTTTCCAATTGGATTTGCTGAATGAACATTAAATTTAAAATCTTTTGGAAATTTATACAAATTATCTAAATTCATTTCAATTAGCCATTTTGCAAAGTCATATCCACTAGGATAGATATTATTTAAATCATCACAACCTAAATCATGGTCGAAAGATATATAATTTGGTATTCCATTTTGTTGTACAAATTTTACAGCTTCTTGGAAACTTCTAACAATGATAAAATCATCATCTTTAGGAATTCGTATATCATCTAGGTATAGTTTCACTATCACTCCTTGTAAATAAATCTAATTTAAATACCTGTTCTTCTATATTATTTTCTTTAAATTTTTCAAATTTGGAATTAGTACATATATCAGCCATTGAAAAACTATTATTTTTAAGCCAGACTTTAAGTAATGTACTCAATTTTGAGATTTTCAATTTATTTTCCTTTATTCTCTTCTACTATTATAATTTTACCAATGAGAAGAGTAAGGTTGTGTCATTTTTAGATTTAAAGGTAAGTTTTCACATCTTCTTTTATGTTTATTGCTATATTTATACAGGTTTCGCAGATACTATTATCAGGTTCAAAATCAGGAAGTACAGAACCAAAAGGGTATTTCGATGATAAATAAATTGAATCAATTAAATCCATATCATCTTCACTAATATCAATAATAATATTATTTTGTTTTAAGGTTTCCACTAAAGATGAAATACTGTGTGTTTTTTGTAGTTTTATACCTTTTTCTATAAAAAGAGCTTTCAAATCTTTTTCTATAGATTGTTGAGTGTTTTGTAAAACGGTATTATAAAGGGAACTTTCCAAAAGTATTTGAGCAGAAAGAAGATTTTCTTTTGCATAATCAAGCCAAAGTTTTGTTTCATCTTTCATAAATAACCAAACCTTTATCTATTTCGTTTAAAAAAATACCATTTGCTCCTTGCTTTATAGGAACAATATCCAATGGAATTTGTTTTGATAAATCTCTTAAAACTTTTCTATATTTCAAAGATAATTTTAAATAATTATCATTTGAATTTTGTACTATGGCTATATCTATATCATTTGGTTCTGATGATTTCACAAAAGAGCCAAATAAAACTATTTTTGAGATTTCAGAGAATTGCGATAATTGAGATTTTATTATTTCTATAAAATTAGATTTTTTATCTTCACTTAGTGGCATAAATTACTCCTTTTTTATTTGTTCGATTATATTACAATCATTTTCTTTTGTCAAAATAATTTTCTAAATTTTCAAATACTCTTTCAAACCATTTTCAAGTTTTTCTTTTAGATAATCAGGTGAGATAATCTCTACATTTGGTATCCAGTATCTAACTATTTTTAGTATCTCTTCATCAAATGATACTTTACAAGAAACTAGTAATCCTTTATCATCCAGTTCTTTTAAAACTATTTGATTAGGAATGATTTTTCTTCTTAAAAAATAGTTGGCTACTTCTTTTTTTATTTTTAATACTACTTCTATTTCACTATTACTAAACCAAACATTATCATCGTTATTAATTTTATCAATTATGCTTTGCTCTATTTGAAAAGTTTGAGATGTTTTTTCTAGCTTAGTGATTTTTTTGAAGCTAAAAGTTTTAATTTCATCCTCTTGAGTTGCTATAAGATACCAAATACCTTTAGTATTTAGTAACTCAACTTTCGCACATAAAACCTAACTGTTTTTTGGTGTAAACCCTTAGCATATGGATAATCTGTTCTAAATCTTTATTTCTCTTGACAATTTGAGCTGATTGTATCAATTGTTCTAATATTTTTAGGAATATTTCCATTGATATAGCTAAAGTTTCAAGTTGGCACTCCAAATCTCTAAAAAGATTACCAAGAGTTTGTGGTTCATTATTGATTCGGTTAATGTAGCTTGTTAGATTATAAGCAAGGAATGATAGAGTTATTCTAGCTATTAAAGCTTCATAAATTCGATTCTCCTCTTTACCAATTGGTATAAGATTATCTTTTGTTTTTATAAAAACTATTTTGATTTTTCCAAGTGTTTTATGAGTAACAATAGCAGAAACATAGCTATATTTGATAGAATTATAGTTACCTAGTTTTGAACATTTATGATGTTTAGCTTGATTATAAAGTGATTCAAGGGTTTTTGAATTCCCTATAAATTGCCAAATTTTGTTTGATTTTGAAACTCTTGCAATCACATCAAGACCATTTTGTTTGACTTCATTGATAAAATTTGGTTTTGCATACCAACTATCTACAAGAAGATAATCAGCATATATTCCTGCATTCAAAGCTCTATTTATCATATTGATAGCTTGTAAGTTTTTACCATTAATCCCTTCAATCCTTCGTTTGTAAGCATTACTTGAATGATGAATTGTTGTATCTGTAAAATCTACAATCTGATTTTTATTATAATTTAGTGAAAAATCTAGCATTAAATCAGTATATGAATCACTGTAATTGATTGACACAATATTCAACCTCTTAACAACTCTTTTTTCTTTATTGCTCCAAAGATTTTTACAACTACCCTCTATATACTTACCTCGTTTGATTTCAACTGTATCATCGATAATAAGAACTTTTGTATCTGTAGAATTTTGAAAATATACAAGTTTAGATAAGAGTTTTACAGATGTTAAAAGTAATAGTTTTCTCCAATTATAACGACCATTTTTCAAAAGTCTATAATAAACATCTTTTTTATAACTATCGTTACTGTATTTCATAAAAGTTGATATTTTTTTATTGATAATGAACATATATAAAAATTGTAAAATTATCATATATGGTTTTACACCAATATCACGCTTTTTAAAATTACTTTGCTTCAAAATAGAAGCAAAATTTATATCTCTTAAAACTTCAATAATTGGATTTTTTAATACTTTATTCATAGCTGTTTCGATAAAATTGTCAAGTCCCATAAAAAGCCTTCTATAATGGTGTTTTGGTCGATACCATTATAGCTAAAAGTGCCTATTTATGGGATTTTAGGAAGCTTTTTTATATAGGAAATTTACGATTTTCTATGTGCGAAAGTTGAGTTAGTAACTTATATGGTTTTACTATTCTTGCTTTATCATTGTAAGTGAAGTTAATAAAAGTTTTTGACAAAATTGATTCTTCAACTAATTTAAACTCATTTGTTTTATCACTTACATCTTCATAGTTATGCCCTTTTATAATATAGGCTTTAGAGATTGTATCGTCAAGGATATTTTTTAAGAAATCCTCTTGTAAAGATGGATACAACTCTTTTATACCACTCAAAACTGCAAAGTTTTTTATATCATCAAAGTTCAATTTCCCAAGATAATACTCTTCAAGATAATAAAGATTATTCTCTTTTTTAATTGGTAAATATGAAAGTCTTTCCGATAAATCCCTTTGAATAGTTCTTTTTGTGACATTAAACTCTTCAACTAGATTATTTATACTAAACTTTTCACCTGAGTTGAATTTATTTAATATTAGAGCTAACCTAGTTGCAATTTTATCGTGACTTTTCATATCTATCCTTCTATTTTTTTATATCAGTTGATTGGGTATTTACAGATGTTTTTCGTTTTTCTTCTTCAATTAAATCTCTAATAGTACCAATTTCATCTATACATTCACCATTATCAAAAGTGGCATCTTTACAACCTGTATTATTAACATCTATTTTTGATGCAACGGTTTTCACAAATTCTATCATTTCATCTGCTCTTTTACTTGTATTATTTTTATAAGCATCTAATGTTATTTTACCCCAATCTTGTTCTGAAAACCAACTATCAAAAGGTATACAATTATGTAGTTTAACAGAACCCATAATGAAATGATTAATTTTACAAATCATTTGAACTTCTGTTCCTTTTGATAAATTTGATGCCCAATCGATATACTCTTTTTTCATTTTAGCACTTGGAGTCATATATGGATTGCTTCCACCTGATAGAGATAAATAAGGTTCATTTGATGAATTTTTACCAATATTTATAACTTTTCCACTAACCAATAACAACTTATTTTTAAACAAATTATCAGCATTAATTTCATTTTTTTCATATTCTAATTGAATTGTATTTGCAGAAACAACACTAGGTATTACAATATTCTCATCATTTGAAAATATTGGTTCTCCACTATTTATTAAAGCTTCTGTTTGATTTTGTATCAAAGTATGAAATATATTTGCTTCTATTTCAGTTAGATATAGTTCTTTTTTTACGGTTGATGAACTTGATTTTTCACTTGAATTTGTTCCAAGTTTAGAATCATCATTATTACTTCCTAAAACAGCTAATATAATAATAGCTATTAAAAAAATCATAATATAAAACCAAATACCTCTTTTTCTTTTATATCCACAATGTGGACACACTTTCACATTTGATGAAATCTCTTTCCCACACTCTTCACATTTTACCAATGCCATGTTATTTTCCTTTTATTTTTATATTTAGAAAATTATAACTTTGTGCATTGCAAGGTTATGTCGCGATTTACAATAAATCTGTTATTGTAAATTTTTTTGGATATATACTTTTAGTTTAGTTTCTAATTGCTCTAACTCTTTTTCTATGATTTCATCATAAATATTTTTTGAGATGATTACAATATCTACTAACATATAAGCTCCCTATTTTTTTATTTATAAGATATATCTTTTTTCAAAGTATATAATGAATTAACTATTAAAGTTAATATTATTATACTTCCACCAATAAATGTATAAGAACTAGGTATCTCATTTAAAAAAAGCCAAACCCAAATAGGTGCCATTATTGTTTCAATTATCATTAATAGACTAACTTCACTAGCACTTATATAAATTGCTCCATTTCCTATTAAAACTCTTGAAAATGGGCTTATAATCAATCCCATTGCCATTATTATAAGTAAAGTTTTAAAATCAATAGCCAAATCATCACAAAAGAAGAAAGCAATCACACTTAATGCTACTCCACTTAAAGCAGTTAGTACTACTCTATCCATTTCTTTATATCTAGATAATAAAACAAAAAATATTGAAAATAAAGCCGTACATAAAAGTGCGTATATATTTCCTTCACTACTTCCAATATCTAATTGGTCATTAAAAATTATATATAAACCTACAAACATAAAAAATGAAGCAATAATGATATTTTTTGTGATTTTCTCTTTGTAAAATAAATAGGCAAAAAGTGCTGAAAAAAGTGCTGCTGTACTAAAGATAATCACCACATTTGCTACTGTTGTTGTTTTTACGGCACTTATAAAAAGTATATTTGAAACTGCCATTAAAATAGCACAAACTATCAAAACAACATAAGAGCTTTTTATTGCATTTTTAACAAAATTCTTCTCTTTAAATAAAAGTGTTGAAGCCATTGAAATAAACATAAAAATCCCCATATAAAAAGAGAAAAGAAATGATGAAATTGAAGTAAATTTAATAAATAGAGATTCTAAACTCATTATTAAAACACCCAATGAGGTAAGAGCTAAACCTTTAGCATTATTTGACAAGTTTTTAATCCTATGAGAAAATAAGAAGAGATGAAAATCTCTTCTTTTTAAATATTATAGTAGTTTGCTTCTTTGTGAGTAACCACAATAGCGCAAGTTGTTTGTTCAGGATGCATTTGAAATGTTTCAGATAACTCTATTCCAAACTCTTCTGGTTTTAATAAATCAAAAATATCTCTATTCATCGCTAAATCAGGACAAGCTGCATATCCAGGTGAATATCTACAACCTACATATTGTTTCATTTGAACATCATTTAAAGTATGTCCCTCTTTTGGAACTATATCTAAATCAAGTCTTATTTGTTTGTGTAAAACCTCAGCTAAAGCTTCAGCTAACTCAACTCCAAGACCGTGAACTTGATAGTATTTTGTAAATTCACCCTTATCATAAATACTTCTTTCATAATCACTTATTTTAAGTCCAGCACTTGCAAGTGTAAAGGCAACTACATCAAGTCTATCATTTGCAAAGAAATCAGCTATACATCTAAACGGTTTTCTTTTTTGTCTAGGGAATTCTAATACCTTTATAGCTTCTTCTAATGGTGGTACATTTTTTGCTTCTTCAAGTGTATTAAACAGATATTTTTTATC
This sequence comes from Arcobacter acticola, assembly GCF_013177675.1. NCBI lineage: Bacteria > Pseudomonadati > Campylobacterota > Epsilonproteobacteria > Campylobacterales > Arcobacteraceae > Arcobacter > Arcobacter acticola. Next base: position 181,921 of record NZ_CP042652.1, on the reverse strand, counting down.
AAAGATATAAAGTTTATTATCATGGGAGATACAAGGATAATAAGCATAAATAGCAATTGGGTCAAAAATATCTTTATCAATTAATTCAGCTTTTAAAGCTTCATAAGTTGGTTCAACTACATCTTTTTCATATTGTAAGAATTTAGCTGAATCTTGCTTTCCTCTTTTGTATCCCCATCTTTGTCTAAATAAAACCCTATGATTTATCCATTTAAAAATAAGTTCTTTATCTAGTTTTGCTCCACTTTTTGCAACTCTATCCCAAAGTGGAGGGAAAGTAAATGTATTTGCTGCAGGAAGTGGAATCTCTTCATAAGGAGGAATTTCTACTGCTTCTTCTTCAACTCTGTCACTTGTATCAATTACTTTTATTAAATCAGCTGCAAGGGCTGTATTATTTTCATCACCCTTTTCAATTCTTTGCATAGAAACAACACCATCAAAAGCATCTCTACAATAAAAAATAGGACCATCATAATAAGGTCGGCAATACTCATCAATAAAGTTTTTAGTAAGTGCTGCACCACCTAAAAGTACAGGAACTTTGATTCCTAGTCTTTGAAGTTCTTCTAAGTTTTCTTTCATAACAGCTGTTGATTTTACAAGTAATCCACTCATTCCAATTGCGTGTGCTTTATGCTCTTGAAGTTTGTCAATAAAAGTATCAAGACCAGCTTTTATACCAATATTTACAACTTTAAATCCATTATTACTTAGAATAATATCAACTAGATTTTTACCGACATCATGAACATCACCTTTCACAGTTCCTAAAATCAGTGTTGTTTCACTATCTTTTTCCTCTTTTGGTAAGTATGGATTTAATGCATCAACAGTTGCTTTCATAGTTTCAGCACTTTGAAGTACAAATGGTAACTGCATCTGTCCACTTCCAAATAATTCACCAATAATTTTCATACCATCAATTAACCATTCATTTACAATAATTTCAGGGTTTACAGTGTGTCTTAACTCATCTACCAAAGGAAGAAGTCTATCTTTATCCCCATCAAGTAAAAGTTTTTGTACTTTTTCAAGAGGAGGCATATTTTGATACTCTTCATCTGTTTGTTCTTCTTGTGCTTCTACATTTGAGAAGTGTTCAATAAAGGCAAATAATGGGTCACCATTTTCATGATTATTAAATATTAAATTATCACAAGCCTTTCTATCTTCTTCACTTATTTTATTTAGTGGAATAATATGTTTAACATTTACAATAGCAGATGTTAGACCAGCTCTTACACAATGATCTAAATAAATCGAATTAAGATAAATTCTAGCTTTTGTATCAAGACCAAAAGAGATATTTGAAAGTCCTAGAGTAGTTCCAACTTCTGGATGTAAAATCTGGAATTCTCTAATTGCTTCCATTGTTTCAACACCAGCTGTTCTATACTCATCATCACCTGATCCAATTGTAAATGTAAGCATATCAAATACTAAATCATGTGGGTCAAAACCATGTCTGTTTACACATAAGTCAAATATTCTTTCAGCTATTCTGATTTTATCTTCTTTTGTTTTTGCCATTCCAACTTCATCAATAACCAAACAAACAAGTGCTGCTCCAAATTTTTTAGCCAATTTACAAACAGCATCAAATTTTTCTTCACCATCTTCAAGGTTAACAGAGTTTATAATAGCTCTTCCACCTATTTGTTTTAGTGCTGCTTCTAGGGCATAAATCTGAGTAGAGTCTGGCATTAAAGGAAGTGCAACTTTTTGAGAATAAAGAGCGGTAACCGCATCCATATCAAATCTTTCATCCCTACCTGCGAATCCTACAGAAACATCAATTACGTGAGCACCAGCTCTTACTTGTTGTTGTCCAACGCTAAGTGTTCCCTCATAATCATTTGCTTTTAATAATTCTCTAAAAGCCTTACTTCCTGTTGCATTTGAACGCTCACCAATTAAAAGTGGAGCTGGTTCTTGTTTTAAAGGAACTGTTCCAAAAAGTGAAGCTAATGAAGCTTTTAAAAATCCACAAGGTTTAAGTGGTGTTACTCCCTCAATAGCCTTTGCTAATGCTTCAATATGTTCAGGTGTTGTTCCACAACAACCACCTAAAAATGAAACACCATTGATATTTAAAAACTCTTTTTGAAGTTCTACAAACTCAGTTGGTTGCATTGGATAATAAGTTTTTCCACCTCTATTTTGAGGAAGTCCCGCATTTGCGTGAACTGATATTGGGAATCTACAAACTTCACTTAAAGTTTTAACATGTTTATGAACTTGTTTTGGTCCAGTTCCACAGTTAAACCCTAAAGATAAAATATTAAATGGAGCCATAATAGCAGCAATTGTTAAAGCATCAGTTCCAATTAACATCGTACCACTTAACTCAATAGTAACAGATACCATTATAGGAATTTGTGGTGCTGTGTCATTTAAAGCATGAAGTGCTGCTTTTATTTGAAGTGGGTCTTGACATGTTTCAAGTAAGAAAATATCACATCCACCATCTGCAAGTCCAGAAGCCATAACTTTGTAACCTTCATACATTTCATCATATTTGATATGATTTAATGATGGAAGTTTAGTTCCAGGTCCAATAGAACCTAATACATATCTTGGTTTATCTGGTGTGCTATATTTAACACAAGATTTCTTTACAAGCTCTGCCCCTAACTTTGAAAGTTCATAAGAGGTATGACCAATATCATATTCATCTAAAACCCATGGCATCGAACCAAATGTATTTGTACTTATTAAATCAGCACCGGCTGCTGCATAAGCATCATGAATAGTTTCAAGGATATGAGGAGCTGTAAGATTTAGAAGTTCATTACACCCTTCTAAATCAGCACCTTCATAAATCCACTCTTCTTTTTTTATATCAGCTAGTTGAAGCTGTGTTCCCATAGCTCCATCTATTACTAAAACTCTATTTTTTATTAAATCTTTGATTGTTTCTAACATTTTTTTCTCTGTATTTTTATTATTATTTTTTGATATTTATTATTGAAGAGTGTACTTAAATAGTGGTTAAAAAGCTGTTAAACAAAAGTTTTTAAACTTTTTGAATAACAACTCTAATAACACAAGCCTCACCTTGGTGACCAATTCCTTCATCTAAAACTGCTATTTCTTCTGTGATATTTTTTTCACATGAATTAAAATGATTAAGAAAATCTTCAATAGTATAAAGTAAATCTAAGTCTTTAGGTCCACCACTATTAAACTCTAATTGTTTAGTTGAGAAGAACTCTCCAATAAAATAGGCATCTTTACTTAATGAATCTTCTATTTTTTTGAATAACTCTTCTCTTTCATCTTTAAACATATGTAAATATGAAGCAACTATTACATCATATTTTTCTTTTGCTTCCCAGTGATTTAAATCCATACAAAAAGTTTTTATATTAAGATTTTCTTCTTTACTTTTCCTATCAAGTTTTTTCAAACCTATATCAGAAGCATCAATGGCACTTACTTCTAAACCATTTTGGGCAAAAAATATTGCGTTTCGACCTTCTCCTTCACCTAAACAAAGAAGTGTTTTCTTATGTTTTATTAACTCTAATTTTGAAGCTAAGAATTCATTTGGTTTCGTACCATAAAAATAATCAACCTTAGAAAATTTATTATTCCAAAATAATTGTTGGCTCATTTTTATACCCTTGTTTTTTATTTATTGTTTTGATTATATCTTCTAAAAAGAATAAAACTATTTAAAGATTTTACTTTATAAAAGATGTCCCATTTTTTCTTTTTTAACTTCTAGATATTCATAGTTATATTTACAAGAATTCATTACAATTGGAACTCTTCTTTCAATTTTTGTTTTTTCTAATGCATTTAATTTTAAAGGATTATTTGTCATTAAATTAATTTTCTCAATATTAAAATGTTGTAAAATTTCATCAACTATTTTATAATCTCGATAGTCTTGTTTAAAACCTAAAAGTTCATTTGCTTTCATTGTATCATGTCCAAAATCTTGTAAATGATAGGCATTAACTTTGTTTAAAAGACCTATACCTCTTCCTTCTTGTCTTAAATATATTACCATTCCACCATCTTTTGAAATTTGTTTTAAAGCATAATCTAACTGTTCTCCACAATCGCATTTTTTACTTTTAAATACATCTCCTGTTAAACATTCTGAATGAATTCTAACTGTTGGAATTGTAGGTAAAGTATCTGTAAAAACAACAAGATGTTCTTTTATACCTTCTTTAAATGATTTTATTTTTAAATTTCCATATTCTGTTGGAAGATTTGCTGTTTTTGATATTTCTAAATTCATATAAATTATTCACTTTTTTATTTTAAAAAGATTCTAGCAATTAAATTCTTACTTGCAACTTAGTTGCATTAAATTCATTCACTACAATCATCTTTTACTTTATCTATTAATGTTATATACCATTGTTTATTTATTTTTGTAATATAAAAAACAATATTATAAGGAACAACCACTTCGTAGCTATGTTTTTCAATATATTCTGCTAATTTTAATTCATCTACACTAAAACTATTTGCACTTAGTAAATTTGTTTTTTTCATTATGTCTGATAGATAAGGTTTAGTATTATCACTTATAAAAATACCTTCTTTATCCCAACCATAATATGTATCATCATAAGGACTACAGTTAAAAATAGCTTCTTCTTGTTTTATATCAAAGGAATCTACATTAGCGCTTATTTCATCAATTTGTAGTTTACTTTTAAAATATATTCGATTATCTTCACTATTTTTAAAAACTTCATATAATCCATATTTTTTGTTAATAAATCTACTATTTAATGTATCTAAATCTTCATTTTTTAATAAAAACAAAATATAATTAATATCACTTATTAATACTTCATTTACCGCTTCTCGTCCTAACTCTTTTTTTGAGAAGAAAGTTTTCTCTTCACTTTGTATTACATCTTCTTCTATTGTTTCTTTTGTGGCACACGACGTAATAAATAAAGAGAGTAGAATAATTAATAATATGCTTTTAAATGTCATTTTTCACTACGCCTATAAAAATTATTTTTCTTAAAAGTTTAACAAGGATTTTCTTAAGAGTAAATTTTAATAAAATCTTAGCTAAAATAAAGCTTTTAAATTTAACCATTAGGAATTAATAAAATGACTGAGTCAAAATATATATGGATGGATGGAGAATTTGTAGCTTGGCATGATGCTAAAGTGCATGTTTTAAGTCATACTCTACATTATGGAAACGGTGCTATCGAGGGTACTAAGGCTTATAAAACAGTAGATGGTAGATGTGCTATTTTTAAACTTAATGAACATACTAAAAGATTATTAAACTCTTCAAAAATGACACTTATGAATGTACCTTTTACAGTTGAAGAATTAAATAAAGCACAAATTGAATTATTACAAAAGAATGAATTATTTGAAGGTGCTTATATTAGACCATTAGTTTATTTAGGTTACGGTGTTATGGGATTATATCACAAAGATGCACCTGTAAAAGTTTCTGTTTCTGCTTGGGAATGGGGAGCTTATTTAGGAGAAGAAGGTCTTAAAAAAGGTGTTAGAGTAAAAATTTCATCAATGACAAGAACTCCAAATACTTCAGGTATGGGGAAAGCCAAAGCAGTTGCAAACTACTTAAATTCTCAAATGGCTAAATACGAAGCTGTTGAAGCTGGATATGATGAAGCATTATTAAGAGATGACCAAGGTTATATTGCAGAAGCTAGTGGTGCTTGTTTCTTTATTGTAAGAGATGGTGTATTAATTTCACCACCAAATGATAACTCTTTAGAATCAATTACACAAGCAACTGTTATTGATTTGGCGGCTGATTTAGGAATTCCTGTTGTTAGAAGAAGAATTTCAAGAGAAGAAATTTATATTGCGGATGAAGCATTCTTCACAGGAACAGCTGCTGAAATTACTCCAATTAGAGATGTTGATGCAAGAATTATTGGATGTGGTTCAAGAGGACCAATAACAGAAAAAATTCAATCAGCTTATTTCGATGTAGTAGCTGGTAAAAATGAAAAATATGTTAAGTATTTAACATACGTTAACTAATCTTTACTATTATTAGTTAAATAATTAATTAAATCAAGGGAAATTATGCCAATAGATAACGACTATTTTAAGAACAGACAACAGAACAATGGTGGTGGAAATAACAACAATAATGGTGGAGGAGGAAACTTTCAACCTCCTTTTGAAACACCTGAATTCTTTAAAAACTTTGGGAAAAAAGCAGGTATGTTATATGTAGTAATTATTATTATCGCTGCTTTATTCATATTTAAACCATTTGTGATTATTGAATCAGGTCAAGTTGGAATTAAAGCAACAACAGGTAAATATGATGAAATGCCTTTAAATCCAGGTTTCCATTTATATATTCCAGTATTTCAAAAAGTTATTATAGTTGATACAAAAGTTAGACTATTAAACTATAGAAGTGTTGAGGAGATGAGTGGATTTGATTCAGGAATTAAAGTTAATCCTGCTATTAATATTCTAGATGCTAGAGGATTACCTGTTTCTATTGAACTTACTGTTCAATATAGATTAACAGCAACAGGAGCACCTGCAACTATAGCAACATGGGGACTTTCGTGGGAAGATAAAATCGTAAACCCAGTAGTTAGAAATGTTGTAAGAAATGTTGTTGGAGGATTTAATGCTGAAGATTTACCTACAAAAAGAAACGAAATTGCTACTTTAATAGAACAAGGGATTAGAGAACAAATTGAAAATCTTGAAGGTAAACCTGTTAGTATTGAATCAGTTCAATTAAGAGAAATTGTTCTTCCTGTAAAAATTAAAGAACAAATTGAAAGAGTTCAAATAGCAAACCAAGAATCTGAAAGAGTAAGATACGAAGTTTTAAGAGCAAAACAAGAAGCTGAAAAAAGAGCTGCACAGGCAACTGGAGAAGCAGAAGCTAAAAGAATTGAAGCACAAGGTAGAGCGGATGCTGTAACTATTGAAGCAAAAGCACAATCAGAAGCGAATAAAGCAATAGCTCAATCTTTGACTCCAAATTTATTACATATGCAACAAATTGAAGTTCAAGGTAAATTCAACGAAGCACTTAGAGAAAATAAAGATGCGAAAATCTTCCTAACACCTGGTGGATCAACTCCAAATATTTGGGTTGACACAAAAGACAAATCAAGAGACACAGCTATAAATCAATAAAAGAAGCAGGAAACTGCTTCTTTATCATAAAGCGTAATAATATGAAAAAATATTCTATTTCATCTATTTTTATCTTATTTCTTTTAAATAACCTATCTTTATATGCTATGGACCATTTTATTAATCAAGAAACAAATATAGATTCAATCTTAAAAATAAAACCTCCAATTAAATATGATGAAAATCTAAAATATCAAGAAATAAACAAATATAATGAATCAAAAAAGAAAGATACAAAATCAGATTATGATTTTGGAGTTGATGTGGATGTCAATAAAGAGCTAAAGACAATTGACGGTTTAAAGTTAGATGTTGGTACAAACTTTTAAAAGGAAAAGATTATGGAACAAGTAAATAAAATTGATTGGGAAAAGATGGATGGATTAATTCCAGTTATCACTCAAGATGCTACTACAAATGAAGTTTTAATGTTAGCATATATGAATAAAGAAGCTTTAGAATTAACAATCAAAACAAACTATGCCCATTATTATAGTAGAAGTAAACAACGACTTTGGAAAAAAGGTGAAAGTTCAAATCACCTACAAGAAATCGTAAATATATTAGTAGACTGTGATAATGATACAATTCTTTTAAAAGTAAATCAAGAAGGTGTTGCTTGTCATACAGGAAGAAAATCTTGTTTCTTTACAGATTTAAATACTAATGAAACTATTTGTGATATCCAAATTGATACAAGTAGTGCATATGGTGTAATAGACACTTTATATCATACTATTTTAGAAAAAAAGAATGATGATCCAAGCAAATCTTATACTGCAAAACTTCTTCAAGGCAAACAAAATTCAATGCTTAAAAAAATTGTTGAAGAATCAGGTGAATTTACTTTTGCTATAAAAGATAATGATACTGAAGAAATCATCTATGAAGCAGCTGATATTACATATCATGTTTTAGTTGCACTTGCATCAAAAAACATAAGTCCAGATAGAGTAAAACAGGAATTAGCAAGAAGATTTGGGATTTCAGGAATTGAAGAAAAAAATTCAAGAGTAGAAAAGTAAATACTTTTCTATTTTATTAAAACTTAGTAAAAAGCCAAAAGGCTTTTTAACTAAATACTACTAGTGGCAACCACATCCAGTTCCACAACTCTCACCAGAACTTTTTGGTTGTTCTTTTGGTTTAGCAGCAGCTGTTGAGCATGCACTAACACCTGGAGGTGTTGTTGGTTGAATTGCAGAGTTATCAATGTTATCATCAATACTTGCTAAAAATTGAATTAATTTATCAGCAGCCATCATATATCTTTTTGCAGAAATTGACTCAGGAGCAAAATAAACGATTGGTTTACCACTATCTCCACCTTCTCTAATAGCAGGTTCAATTGGTAAATTTGCTAATACTTGAGTATCATATTGAGTTGCTAATGCTTCACAAGTTCCCATTCCAAAAATATCTGATTCTGTATTACATGAAGGACAAATAAATCCACTCATATTTTCAACAATTCCAGCAACTGGAATATGAAGTTTTTTAAACATATCTAAAGATCTTCTTGAATCATCTAAAGCCACATGTTGAGGAGTTGTAACATTAACACCGGCACTTACAGGTACACTTTGAGCTAATGTCAATTGAGCATCACCAGTTCCTGGAGGCATATCAATAAATAAAATGTCTAATTCTTCCCATAAAATATCTCTTAATAATTGTTGGATTGCTTTCATAATCATAGCACCTCTCCAAATAAGAGCTTGACCTTCTTCCATTAACATTCCCATTGACATAACATCAACACCAAATGCACTTAAAGGTTTTGCTTTATCTCCAACAACTTCTACTTCTTTACCATTTAAACCCATCATACGAGGAATATTTGGTCCATAAATATCAGCATCAAGAATACCTACTTTTTTACCTTGCATAGCAGCTGCCACAGCAAGATTTACAGTAGTAGTTGATTTTCCAACTCCACCTTTTCCTGAACTAACCATCACAATTTTTTTAATTTGTGGAGCAATATTTTTTCCACTTACACTATTGCTTGATTGTTTTTGTTCTTGTGGCTTATTGAAATTAAGTGTTACATTCATTCCAATAGCGCTAAGACATGCAGTAATTTCTTTTCTTAATTGTGTTTCAACTTCTGCTGCTGTTGATGTAATATCAAGAACTACTAAACAGTTAGTAGCATTTACTTGAACATCTTTAACAAATCCAAATTCAACAATCGATTTTGCGAAACCTGGATATTTTACCTTCTCTAATTCTTTCTTAATATCTTCTATATTTGCCATAGAAAAATTCCTTTAATATTTTGTATTTTTAATATTATAATTAAAATAGGATAATTCTTGTCTTAATTGACAAGCATTAATTTAATTTACTAAGTATTTTAGCAAAAGAATAAAAAAATTAAGAATAAAAATTGAGGATAAATAAAGAATTTATAAAATAACTTCAATTGATAAATCTTCGATTTTATCTTTACAGTCATGAGGATTTAATAAATAGGAACTGTACCAATTGGCACGATAGAGTGTTTTATTATATTTCTAGTGTCCAATGATTATAATTAAAAATGTTTAGAGAAGCTTAATTCAAGTAATTAAATTCAAATTATTAATCATATAAGTTTCTTTTCTATATAATAATCAATAAAATAATGAAAAAAGTTAAATCTTTCCTTTATATTATTAATATGAAAATATATTAATTATGATAAATCTAATTTAGAAAGATAAAAACAATATTCAAGTTATTAGCATGTAGGGGAAAAATGAAAAAACAAATTGTACATGAGATAAATTCTCTTCCACCTCTTCCATCGAGTGTTATAGAACTTGATGATTATAAAAATACCGATAATATTGATGTTGAAAAATTAATTGATATTATCAAAAAAGATCCATTGATGGTTGCAAATATCCTAAAAGTTGCAAATTCTAGTATGTTTGGATTTAGAAGTAAAATCGAAACATTAAGTAGAGCAATAAATCTTTTAGGTGTTAAATTTACAGTTTCAATAGCAATTGGATCTGCTATTCAAAATACAATGAAATCAAATTTATTAGCATATGCAGTTTCTAATCAAGACTTTATATATACAAGTTCACTAGCTACAAATATTGTAAATACTTGGATTTCTGCAATTGATTTTGATTTAAAAAATGAACTTTTATTACCTGCATTTTTACAAGAAGTTGGAAAATTTATTATTTCAGAAGTTATTCAAAAAGAAAAAAGAACAGAAGAATTTTTACAAGAATTAAATGAAACTAAAGATATTAGTTTCTGTGAAGAAAAATATATGGGATTTTCTTGTGGAAGAATTACAGCAAATGTATTTAAACATTGGAATTTAAGTCACAATATTATTTTTCCTATTGCTTATGCTGAAGATATTGACTCTTGTCCCGATTCTTTCAAACAAAAAGCTCAAATTTTGCATGTTATAAAAATATTATGTGATATTAGAGATCCTTTAAGTGATAGAAATATTGAAAAAGCTCTAAAAAAAGTTGCTCTTTTTAATTTAGATGTTGAACAATTTTTAAATTCAATTGATGTAATTAAAGAAGTAATTAAGCAAAACTCTTAACAAATGCATAAGTAACAATACACTATAATCTGTAACTTTTTTACACAAAGGGGTTTTTGTTGTCAGATGTTACTCTTATAGTTTTATGCGCTGGGAATTCTACGCGGTTTGAACATAAAACAAAAAAACAATGGATTAGAATAGGAAATGAGCCTTTATGGTTAAATGTTACCAAAAGGCTAGCTTCTTTTTCCACATTTTCTAAAATAATTGTGGCTTCCCATGAAAATGAATTAGCTTATATGAAAAACTTCACTGACGATTTTACTTTTGTAAAAGGTGGAGATACTAGACAAAAATCTATTTTAAATTGCTTAGAAGAAGTAAATACAAAATATGTAATGATAAGTGATGTTGCACGTGCTTGTATCCCTCAAAATGTTATTGAAAATCTATTAAATGAAAAAGAAAATGCAGACTGCATTGTACCTGTTCTTAATGTTACAGATACAGTTATTTATGAAACAAATACAATAAATAGAGATTATGTAAAACTAATTCAAACACCACAACTTTCAAACACAAAAACCCTAAAAAATGCTTTAAATACTACTATAGAATTTACAGACGAAAGCTCTGCTATTAAAAATATAAATGGAACTATAAAATATATTCAAGGAAGTGTTGAGAGCAAAAAACTCACCCTTGGAAATGAATTAAATGACTTACCATGTTTAAAAAAACCTTCAAAAAACTTTTTTACAGGAACAGGACTTGATATTCATGCCTTTGAAGACAATAAAGAGATGTTTTTAGGTGGGATAAAACTTCCTTATGATTTTGGTTTCAAAGCTCACAGCGATGGAGATGTTTTAATTCATTCTGTAATTGATGCACTTTTAGGTGCCATTGGAGCAGGAGATATTGGAGAATTTTTTCCTGATACAGATGAAAAATATAAAGGCATTGATTCAAAGATATTACTTGAACATATAATTACATTCCTTTGTAATGTCGGTTATGAAATAGTAAATATAGATCTTACAATAATTGCACAAAAACCAAAAATCAATCCTTTTAAAAATGAAATAAAAAGCTCAATGGCAAAATTAATGCATATTGATAAACAATTTATAAATATAAAAGCAACAACAGCAGAAAAAATGGGATTTATAGGAAGAGAAGAAGGTATTGCTGTACAAAGTATAGCAACAGTAAAATATTATAATTGGAAAAACAAATGAATATACTAATAATAGAAAATGAAATTTACCTAGCTCAAAAAGTAGTATCAAGACTACTTGATGATGGACATAGTTGTGACTACATAGAATCACCAAATATAGATAACCTTACAAAAGAGTATGACACAATTTTATTATCAACATCATTACCTTCAGCTTTATGTAAAAATATTATCAAAAGATATAGTGAAAATGCAATTATTCTTTTATTGGTATCATATATTTCTGATGAGACAGTTACTAATCCTATAAAAGATGGTGCAAAAGATTATATTATGAAACCATTTATTATGGATGAGTTAGTTAGAAAAATCTATCACTATAAAGAGTGTAGAAGTATCAGAAGAGAACTTCAAACACTAAGAGAGTATTTCAACTTTACAATGGCAGAAATTGATACAACAGATGTATTGTTACCTCCATCATTTCCAACATTAGTTGAAACTAACTCTCAAAAATGTGCTGATAAATTAGTTTTTGAATTATCAAGAAAAATGGATCTTCCAATTACATTTATCTCTTTAACTTCATCTTTATGGCAAAAACAAATAAATGCAATTCAAGGTAAAACTATAATTTATCTTACTGATTATCATACATTAAAGAAAAATGCTAAAGAAAATGTAATTAAAATTATAGAAGATAAAAACTGTATTATCTCAACACTAGAACAAGAAAATGATTTTCCATTTAGAAAAATTGAGTTTAATAATGAAAATATCTTATTAGGAGGAGCCTCAAAAATCATGACAATAAATGATTATGTAAAAATGATGGTTTTATCTTATCAAAATAAATATCCAGATACTGAGTTATCAAAAAAACTAGGGATTTCAAGAAAATCACTTTGGGAAAAAAGAAAGAAACTAGATATCGAAAAGAAAAAGTAAGGAATCAAAGTGAACTTAAGAAGATTTTTTTTAACAGTAGGATTTTCAGGACTTAGCCCAAAAGCACCTGGAACAGTAGGTTCATTTGTATCTTTGATTATAGGATTATTTTTACTTGAATTTCTTCATGTATCAACTCTATTTTTATTAGCTTTATTAATCACAGTAATTGCAATAAAACAAATAGATATCTACGAAAACGAAACACAAACCCACGATAATAGTGAAATTGTAATAGATGAACTAGCAGGAATGTGGATAGCACTATCAATTTGTGGAATAAACAGCTCAAACATAATAATCATGGCAAGCCTAGCATTTATATTTTTCAGAATCTTCGATATTTGGAAACCATCTATCATTGGAAAAATCGACAGAGATGTAAAAGGTGGACTTGGAGTTATGGGCGATGATGTAGTGGCTGGAATCGCAGCAGGAATCGCAACAGCAGGAACATATCAGTTGATTGAAAAATTTATATTATAAGTTAAAATGAGTTTTATTAAAGAACATAGAAATATTTATTTAAAAGAAAAATGATTAAATGATTTTATAGAAGATTGTAATAGAAGTTATCGTTTTTTGTAAGGTCAAGGCGAATAATAAAATTTATGAGGAACGTACATCAAGTACGAGACGATTAAATTTTATTATTCAACGCAGAGATTGCGAAAATAAGATGACTTATTTTACAATCTTAGCGAACTGTGCGAAGATGTATTTTGACTCATGCGGCCCTGGACTTGCTTCTGGGTGATGTTGAACTGAGAAAATCTCTTTATTTTTATATTTAACACCTTCAATAGTATTATCAAATAAATTTTGATGAGTAATATCTGCAATCTCAACAATATTATCAGGAACATTATAATTGTGATTTTGTGCAGTAATTTCTACAACCCCATTATAAGCAACTGGATGGTTACCACCATGTTGACCAAATTTTAGTTTATATGTATCATAACCATGAGCTATAGATAACATTTGATGACCTAAACAAATAGCAAACATTGGAATATTTGCACCAATAAGTTTTTGAACTTGTTCTTTTTCGTTTATTAAAGTTAAAGGATCACCAGGACCATTTGATAAGAAAATACCACCAATTTCTTTAGCTTCAAATCTTGCGATTAAATCATCTGCTTTAAAAGTTGAAGGTACAACTTCTACTTCAAGACCTGATTGAACTAATTCATTTAAGATATTTCTTTTTACTCCAAAATCAATAACAACAACTTTTTTATCACTCATTACAGCTTTATCATATGCTTTGATACTGTGATTCCAAGCTCCCGATTTATGAACATACGACTCTTTTGTTGAAACTATTTCAATATAATTGATATCTTCAATTCTAGGGCTTGCAGCTAATTGTTTTGCTAATTCATCTTTACAAGAAATTTCAGTTGAAGCTATCATCATCATAGCACCTTCATCTCTTATCATTTTAGTTAAATATCTAGTATCAATATCACAAATTCCTAAAACACCATGTTCTTTTAGTAATGCATCTAAATTACCTTGTGCTCTATAATTTGAATAATCATTATGATAATTTCTAACTAATACACCTTTACAATGACACTTTCTACTTTCCATATCATCTTCATTTACTCCAACATTACCAATTTCTGGCATTGTGAAAGTAATAAATTGTCCAGCATAAGATGGATCTGAAATAATTTCTTGGTATCCAGTTAATGATGTATTAAAAACTATTTCTCCAACAGTTGTTCCTGTTGCACCAAAAGATTTCGCTTCTAAAAAAGTCCCATTTTCTAAATATATCCATACGTTTTGCATTAAATCAATCCTCTTTTTGTTAATTCCTCTTCATATAATCTATGATAAACTAAATCATAATCCTCAGTTCCTGGTATAAGTTTTCTTTTGTAGTTTTTTAATTTTGCCATTACTTCAAAATCAGCTTTATCGAATCCTTTTATGAAATCATCTAAAGATGCAAATATCACATTTTTGATTTGATTATCAGAACATGTATAATGTATAAAATCTTCTTCCCATAAATAATCTAATATTTGGTGGGCGATGTCTGAAAATCTATCTTCGTTATTTAAAATAACACCGTAATCATTTGCCATTCTTTTTTTTGTCATCCAAAAAAGTTGTCTTCTATCTGCATTTAAATACTCAATTTCTTCTTCTTGTGCATCTAAAATTTCTTCTACTTTTTCATCTAAGCCAAACTCTTTTTCAATATCAGCATCTAAAATTCTTTCAACTTCAGCTTCAATACTATGTTTTTCTTTTCTAATCTCTACAAAGTCACAACTAGCTAAGTCTCTCGTAATTCTTCTTGAGACATACGGTGTATGATGTAATTTCATTCTCATGTGTTTCTACCCCCTTATAATTGTGTCATCTCTTTCTGGAGATGTTGAAACGATTCCAACTCTAACAGAAGTAACCTCTTCGATTTTTTCTATATATTTTTTTGCATTTAAAGGTAAAGAATCATAATCTCTAATTCCAACTACACTTTCCCATCCATCAATTTCTTCATAAATAGGTTTTACATTATCTAAACTTGAAGGAACAAAATCAATTCTTTTTCCATCTAATTCATAAGCAACACAGATTTTAATTTTAGCAAATCCATCTAAAACATCAAGTTTCATTAAAGCTAATTGGTCACAACCGTTTAATCTACCTGCGTGTTTAACAGCAACAGCATCAAACCAACCACATCTTCTTTTTCTTCCAGTTGTTGTTCCAAACTCTTTTCCAACTTGAGCCATAGTTTCACCCTCGTCACCAAAATCTTCTGATGGAAAAGGACCATTTCCAACTCTTGTACAATAAGCTTTTGTAATACCTGTTACTATTCCTATATCTTTTGGACTAACACCTAAACCTGTGCAAGCTCCAGCACTTACAGTTGAAGATGAAGTTACATAAGGATATGTTCCATGGTCAATATCAAGCATAGTTCCTTGAGCACCTTCAAGTAATATACTTTTATTCTCATCAAGTGCTTTCCAAACCATATTTGTAGTATTTGTAATAAATGGTGCTAATTTTTCTTTGTAAGAATTTAACTCTTCAAATAATTCTTTTTCATTTGGAGTTGCAATTCCTAATACATCATAAATCGCTCTATTTTGTTCAAATGAATCTAAAATAGATTGAGTTAATTTAGCAGGATCAAGTAATTCACCAACTCTATGCCCTACTCTATTGATTTTATCAGAATAAGCAGGTTCTATTCCTTTTCCAGTAGTTCCAATAGCTTTTGAACCTTTTAGTTTTTCTTTAGCTTGGTCGATCAAAGCATGGTATTGTAAATTTAAATGTGCTTTATCAGAGATAAATAATCTACCTTCAAGCTTTTCAAATTGACTCATTTCTTTAATAATATTTTCAGGTGATAAAACAACACCATTTCCAATAACATTTATAGCTTTTGGATTTAATACTCCTGAAGGAATTAAGTGAAGTGCATATTTTACTCCATCAACCCATATAGTATGACCAGCGTTATGTCCACCTTGACTTCTACAAACCATATCATATTTTTGAGCAAGCATATCAACTATCTTACCTTTTCCTTCATCTCCCCATTGGATCCCAACTATTACATCTGCGCTCATTCTCAATCCTCTAAAATTTTTAATAAATTATCTGTGTATAATGCAAAACCTAATGAACACATACCCTCACTTGAGTACATCCCACCTTTGCATAAAGTTAAATTGTCATTTATCACTCTATAGTAAATACCATTATAATATCTTAATGATCCATAATAAAGTGGTGCAATTATGATATTTGAATATTCAACTTCATTTGCTTTTTGAAGTAACTTTTCTAATTCATCTTTAATTGCTTCTGGTACTATTTTAATTACTTCTGCTAAACCTGCTGTATCTTTTACTTTTATTAGTTTATTTAACCAATCGCAGTTTAGTTTAAATAGTGATGCTATTTCACCATTTTTAAATAAATCAATATCAACATTTAATTCACTTGCTACTAACTTTGGAATATTTATATTTGATATTTGTAAAATCGGCTCTATATTTAAAGCTTTTAATATTTTTGCTGTTAAATTCATTATATCAGCAATATTATTATGATCTATCCACTCACATCCAATTTGATACTCTTCTTTTGAAGGATAAGAAAAGATTGGTTGAACATAAAACCATTTTTTATGAGTTGTTGTTCTTCCTAATCTTTTTGTAATTATTCTTACCACATCTAAAGTAGAATCGGCTCTTAAAGATACTTGTTCATTTTGCTCATCTGAAAATTTTATTAGTTTTCTTCCATTTGCTATTGCTTGATGTTGTGAATATGAAAAATTTGGAGTTAAAATCTCTTCAAATTGTTCATTATCTAAAATCTCGCAAACTTTATTTTCTAATACTCTTTTCGCTTTTGCTCTTGAGCCAAAGTATAATCGACTTCCATTTGGAATTTCGTGTTCAAAAATCATTAATCTATTTTCCTTTAAACATATTTAATGCAAAAACTTTATTAGCAGTTCCATCAAATGTTCTAATACCTAAATCATCAAGTGCTAACTCAACAGCATTTACAGCCCATGAAGCTTCAAAATCTTCTACTAGTCCCATATGATTAATTCTGAAAATCTTTCCTGCTAAATGATCTTGTCCACCTGCGATATTTACATTATATTTATTTTCTAATATTTTTCTAATTGCACTTGATTGCTCTGTATAAGCAGTCGTCATAGAATTAGCAGGTGTATGTGGATAAATTTCAAATCCAATTGCTTTTAAAGCTTCTCTAGTAGCATTTGCTCTAGCTGCTGTTTTAGCATATAAGTTCTCAAATCCATCTGCTTTTAGTTTTTCTAAAATTGCACCTAAACCAATGATGAGTGTAGTTGCAGCAGTCCATGCTGTTGTATTTTTTCTTTGGTTTTTGATTTCAATTGCTAAGTTAAAGTAATAACCTTTTGGTTTTGACTCTATTTTTGCAACTGCTTCATTTGATAAACCTATCATTGCAAGACCTGGTGGTAACATAAGTGCTTTTTGACTTCCTGTAACCACTGCATCAAGATTTGTAGTATCAATTTTTTCAACACCAACAGCAGTGATTCCATCTGCGATAATCATAATATCTTTGTTAATTTTTTTAACTTCAGCTGCTATTTGCTCAACAGGATGTCTTAATCCTCCAGCACTTTCGCAGATTTGAATAAAAATAGCATCAATTGAAGAATCAGCTTTTATAGATTCTACAACAGCATCTACACTAACAGGAGTATTCCATTCATTTTTTATTTCAGTATATTCAATATTTTGGGCAGCACAGATTTTTCCAAATCTCTCACCAAATTTTCCTGAATTAATAGTAAGTGCTTTTTTGTGTGTTAAGTTTATAACACATGCTTCCATAGCACCTGTACCACTTGAAGCTAGCATTACAGCTTCTGGCATATCATACAATTCTAATAGTAATTCTCTAGTATTTTTAAAAATAGCTTCAAACTCTTCAGTTCTATGATGAATTGTAATATCAGACATTGCTTTTCTTACAAATTCTGGTACTGGAGTTGGACCTGGCGTCAATAGCATTATCGTATCCTTATTTTTCATTCTTTTATAGCAAAACGAAATATTTTATCTAAATATAGTTTATTAAATGGTTAAGCATCTAAAAACTTTTTTCTATTGAAATAAGAATATTTTTTATTATTTGACATATTAACTTTTTTTCTATACAATCTCTATATTATATTACTTTTTAAGTTATAATTAAAATTCAAATACAAGGAATTCAAATGGCTGAATTATTAAAAAAGAAAAAAGTTGCAAAGATTGCTACAAAAGCTGTAAAAAAAGTTGCAGATAAAAAAGACGTGAAAAAAATCGCTAAGAAAGTTACAAAAAAAGTTTTAAAATTAGAACTTAAAAAAACAAAAAAAGTAAAAACTGCGGTTAAAAAAGCTGTTAAAAAAATAGCTTAATTTAAAAGTAGTAGAATCTTTTCTACTACTTTTTGTTGGATAAAATTTTAATCTTCTTCCAAAAATCAAATATTCTATATAAAATATTCATAATACTCTTGACAATCATTATCATTTATCAGTACAATTTTTGAGAATTATCTAAGTAATAAAATTATCTTTATTTGGAAATTATTACTTTACATATAAATTAAGGATTATAAAATGAAATTTTTAAAATTAACAATGGCATCACTTCTAGTATCAACGGCACTATTTGCAGGAAATTATAATGTAGATGTAAGTCATTCAAATGTTGGATTCAAAGTAAAACATATGATGATTTCAAACGTAAGTGGTAAATTTAATGACATATCTGGAAACTTTGAATATGACGAAACAACAAATACATTAAAAGCATTAAGTGGTGAAATTATTGTAGCTTCAATTAATACAGCCGATGAAAAAAGAGATAAGCACTTAAAAACTGAAGAGTTATTTGATGCAGCTCAGTTTCCTAAAATAACATTCAACGCAACAAAAATTGAAAAAAGTGCTGTTTATGGTGACTTAACGATAAAAGGCATTACAAAATATATTAAACTTGATTTACAAAGTGGTGGAGTTATAACTGATCCTTGGGGAAAACAAAGAGCTGGATTTGAACTAGAAGGGAAAATCAATAGAAAAGATTTTGGCATTACATGGAATAAAGTTTTAGAAGCAGGTGGAGTGGCAGTAGGTGATGAGATAAAACTTGAAATTGCAATAGAAGGAATATTAATTAAATAATTAACTAAAATTTAATATTTTTTAAATTTAATAACTTTGAAAATGCAATTTTTATAAAAATTTATAATTTTTGTATTTTTGGTTACAATTTAATCACAATCCTTAAAAATAGGCTTTTAATCAATATAAGTATAAATATAATTATAAAATAGTAAAGTGATCATCTAAAAAATAATTAACTTATAACCCGATTAAGCAAACATTCAATAATGATTATGTTAAAATATTCTTAGAGTTGAAATATCTCTACTTAAGGAAAAAAATGCCATATCTTGTCTCTTCTATAATTGCAGTTGTTTCAGCAATGATTATAATGCTCACGAGATATGAAGCAGATGATAGTAGTATCACAGCAGAACTTGATAGGATGAAGTCAATGTTTATAACAGTTGATGGATTTGTAAATACTTATATTGAATCAGGTGGTGATTTATCCAAAGTAAATTTTCAAGCCTTATCTTGTAATGGCATTTTATTGGGAAATATGAAAGATACGCTAGCTACAACAGATTGTACTACAACTAATACAACTGATGGTACTACAGATAATGTTAAGGGTTTTGCATTTGCATCAAAATTAACATTTCCCGGAAGTACTGTAAGATGGCAACTAATACCTAATAAAGATGAGAAAACTTCTTCTTATAAAGTATTAGTGGATAATACAGCTAATTCAACTTTATTAAGCAAAGGTGCATTTGCTGAAAGCTTCTCTGGTAGAGAATATTGTGAAAAGATGTTATTTGGAACATTTCAAACAAAAGGAAAGAGTTATGATGACTCAACTTCTGGGTCAGAAGACTTTAAAGAAGATGGAACAAATAAAGATGGTTTTTTTGTTTGTATAGTTTATAAATAAAAAGTTTGGCACAACTTTATTAAAGTTGTAATATAATAATGACACAAAAGTCAAAAATTTAATTCAAAAAAAAGGATAGAAAAATGCCTCAGTTAATAGCAATGGTTTTGAAATTAAAAATATTTACAATCTTTTTGTATCAGATATAGATAATAAATACACTTTAGAAGCAAAAAATTTAAGCTCTGCACTTAATGGAAAATTAGAAATTATAGCTATTGAAAATGAAGGTATGCAGTATAGTTTAACAATCAAACTAAAATAATTAGAAGTCATAACTTCTAATTATCTTTAAAATTTCCAATAATCTCTTTAGCCTTCTGTAAGGCTCTATCACTTGAATCTTTATCAAAAGTAAGGGCAACTGCCATTCTTCTTCCCACATGAGACTGAGGCTTACCAAATACTCTTATAATTGAATCTTTTGTAAATGATGAATCAAAGATATCAATCACTGGATTAAAACTATCACCTTTTGCTTTAAAAGCAGCACTTGCTCCACATCCATAATCAATATACTCTAAAGGTAATCCTAAAACCGCTCTTACATGAAGTGCAAATTCACTTTGAGATTGAGTAATCATAGTAACCATTCCTGTATCATGTGGTCTTGGACTTACTTCTGAAAAATAAACCTCATCACCTTTTACAAATAACTCAACACCAAAAATACCTCGACCTCCTAATCCATCAGTGATTTTTTTAGCTAGTTCTTGTGATTTTTCTTTAGCTACTTCACTCATATTCATAGGTTGCCATGAGAAAATATAATCTCCATCTTGTTGAATATGCCCTATTGGCTCACAAAATACTGTATCTTTACCATTTCTAGCAGTTAGCATAGTGATTTCATAATCAAAAGTAATAAACTCTTCAACTATTAATTCACTAGCATCTCCTCTTGCTTCTTTTGCAAGTTCCCATGATTTTGGTAAATCAGCAGCAGTTTTAGCAATACTCTGACCATGTCCAGAAGAACTCATAACAGGTTTAATAACACAAGGGAATCCTATATTTAAAGCTGCTTTTTCTAAAGCTTCAAAAGTTGTTACAAACTCATATTTACTTGTTTGAAGTCCTAATTCAACAGCTGCGAACTCTCTAATATTTTTTCTATTCATTGTTTTGTTTACAGCATCTGCATTTGGAATTACATGAAAACCTTCGCTTTCAGCTGTAAAAAGTGCTTTTATATTTATAGCTTCAACTTCAGGTAAGATATAAGTTGGTTTTTCTCTTCTTATTACATCTAAAATCTCATTTTCATTTTTCATATTGATTGTATAAGATTTGTTTGCAACTAATTGAGCAGGAGCATTGTTATAGCTATCAACAGCAACTGTTTCAATTCCAAGTCTTTGAGCTTCTATAATAACTTCTTTCCCTAATTCTCCACTTCCTAGAAGCATAATTTTAATTGAATCAGATTTTAATGGTGCAGTAAATTTCATATTTTTCCTTATTTAGTGATTTTGCTGATAATATCTATTATCATATTCTTGCAGATTATTTAGTAAAATTAAATCTTTTAATATTACTAAATATTCATGTGCAATTCCAGAGTAGTTTAGCATAGTTTGGGAAAGAGTTAAACCGTCTGGTTGTTTATTATTAATTCTTTGTTCATATCTTTTTTCTTGAAAAGATTTATATGCTAAATTTCTATTTAAATTTAAAATATAAGCACTTGTTGAATCCTTTAGACTTGAAAAAACTCTAATAAAATGAGATGAATTAATATTTCTTCTTTTTGGAAGAATTCCTATTTCTTCATTATAAGTCCAATGTCCAAAGATATTACTAGCTTCTTTTACAAATCTGCTTTTCCCCCATGCACTTTCAACTGCTGCTTGTGCAATTGCTAAAGATGGAGGAACTATATCAATTTTTTTCTGATATTCATAAAGTGTATAAATATTTTTGATTTTATATTTTTGTTTTATTGAAAGAAGTTTATAAAAAGTAGGAGAATCAAAATCTATATTCAAAATATTTGAACCTAATACTTCTTCTACAAAACGTCTTTCACTTTTTACTCTATTATTCTCTTTTGCAACTATTTCATACATATGATTAAAAAAATAGTTCTTAGATTCATTAATATCACTTATTTCATAATACTCTGAAGGAAAGCCATTCCCAAAACTGTGTATTTGGAAAGAACCAAATAAACAAAGCCCTAGAAGTAACTTTCTAGCTTTTTCCTTTAAAACTTTTAAAAAAATCATGTATTCTTAAAAAGTAGTTACAAAAACTTTTTTTACAGCACCTTTAAAATAAATGATGCCATCTTTTTTTGAAAGAGTTAATTGCTCACCACTTTTTGGATAAACAAATGTACTACTGTCTACTAGTTTTAAATCATTTGCTCTTAAAAAACAAGCAGCCATCCCAGTTCCACAAGCTAAGGTTTCACCCTCAACTCCTCTTTCATATGTTCGCACTTTAATAATTCCATCTTCAATTTTCGCAAAATTTACATTTGTATTATATTTATATCTCATTTTTGCACATAAGTCATGGTTATACAATTCTAAATCATCTACTATAGTTACTAAATGAGGAACTCCAGTATCTACTAAATACCAAGTAAATCCATCTTCAATAAACTCCTCTTTTACTACTATTGGAGCAGTTAATTGAGTTTCAACGATATTTCCTTCAACACTTGATTTTATAAGTCCAGCACCTGTAAGAAATTTCATTTCAGAAGAACTAACTAAATTATTTGTAAAAGCATAGTGAGAAACTGCTCTTGTGGCATTTCCACACATAGCAGCATCACTCCCATCGCTATTGTAAAATAACCATTTAAAGTCAGCTTCACTACTTGGAACGATTACTACAAAACCATCAGCTCCAATTCCTTCTGTTCTATTGCATAGTTTTATAGCATCATTTGTATAATCTTTTTCAATAAATGAGTGAGTGATAACAAAGTCATTTCCACTTGCACTATATTTTGTATATGTCATATAATCTCTCCGATGATTCTTTCTACTTCAGCTTGTAAATGTTTTAAATTTTGTGAATTGTCTATTACCATATCTGCTAATTTTTTCTTTTCTTCAATATCCATTTGGTTTGAAATTTTTAGTTTTGCTTCATTTTCATCTATATTATCTCTTTTCATAAGTCTTTGAATTTGAATATCTTTTGGAGTATATATAACCAAAGATTTAGGAATTGGATAATGCATTTTTTCAAAAAATAAAGGTATATCTACAAAATATGGTTTATTTTGTTCTTCAAATATTTTTGATTCTTTAATGATTTCATTTTCGATTAGTGGATGTAAAAGGGCTTCTAGTTTTAGTTTATTCTCTTCATTCGAGAATATTATTTTACCTAATTCTTTTCGTATAACTTTACCATTTTCAACATATTTTTCACCAAACATACTAGCAATTTTATCAGAATTTTCATCCAATAATCTATGTGCTATAAGGTCAGCATCAATAGTTAAAAAACCATGAAGTTTAAATAGGTTACAAACAGTACTTTTACCTGTTGAAATTCCGCCTGTTAGTGCGATTGCGTTTTTAAATAAATCATTACTCATAAAGAAGATTCTACAATAATAATGATTTATTTATATTTAATAGAATAATTATCTTTTAGCTATTCCAGTTAGTGCTCTGTGTTCAGCAGCAGGAAATACAAAAGATGCATTGTGGATTTCAGCAGAATAGTAGTTTAAACCATCTAATAAATCAGCTCTTTGAAGATTTATATCTGCTGTTGGATGATATCTTTTTGAAGCAATAATTGAAGTGTTATGTCCAAATTTAAATGGCATTGCAATCGAGAATTTTGTTCCAACTAGTTTTAAATCTGCAAATAATTGATCTTCATCTCTTGAAAATGCTTTTGAAGCGAAAGAGATTAAACCATCTTCTTTTAAAATTCTTTCAATGTTAGCTAATAATAATTCATCAATTTTAACATCAGTTAAAATTACAACATCTATATTTTTTTCATTTTTAGAAGTTAATAATGATGTATCTCCAAATTCAATATTTGAAACTTTATTATGCTTAGCAGCCTGAGCTTTCATGTCTTCATTGTTTGAACCAATAATTAGTACATTTGAAGCTTCTTTATGTGTGCACAAAGGTAAATGTACCATCATTTCATTAAATGCGTTAGTATCTTTCATTCTATATAATCCTTAATATTTATAAACATTTTGCTATAATACCAAAAAAATTTAATTAATCGCAAGAATTAGAAAATAGAATAAAAAAGGTGAATAATGGCAACAGTTAGTTACAAAGATGCTGGGGTTGATATTGATGCTGGAAATCAGTTTGTAGAAAATATCAAACCATATGTAAAATCAACAATGATTCCTGGAGTTTTAGGTGGAATTGGTTCATTTGCAGGTGCATTTGAATTACCATCAGGTTATAAAAAACCTGTAATACTTTCAGGAACAGATGGAGTTGGAACAAAACTAAAACTTGCAATTGATGCAAAAAAATTCGACACAGTAGGAATTGACTTAGTTGCTATGTGTTCAAATGATTTATTATGTAACTTTGGAGAACCATTATTTTTCCTAGATTATTACGCAACTGCTAAACTAGATGTTGAAGAAGCTACACAAGTTGTAAAAGGTATTGCAGAAGGTTGTATTAGATCTGAGTGCGCACTTGTTGGTGGTGAGACTGCTGAAATGCCAGGAATGTACAAAGAGGGTGATTTTGATTTAGCTGGTTTTTGTGTTGGAATTGCTGAAAAAGATGAATTAAATAGAATTGATAAAATCAAAGCAGGTGATACTTTAATTGCATTACCATCTTCAGGTGTTCATTCAAATGGGTTCAGCTTAGTGCGAAAATTACTTTTAGAAAAATTAGGAATGTCTTTAGATGACGATTTCCAAGGAAAACCATTAAAAGATGTTTTATTAGAGCCAACTAGAATTTATGTAAAAGAATTCAAAGCAAATAAAGATAAAATCAATGCTTTAGCACATATAACAGGTGGTGGAATTACAGAAAACTTACCAAGAGTTTTACCTGATAATTTAAAAGCAGTTGTAAAAAGAGCAGATGTAAGAGTTTTACCAATCTTCCAATTTATGGCTGAACACGTAGAACTTGAAGAAATGTACAGAACATTTAATATGGGTGTTGGTATGGTTTTAGTAGTAAGTGAGCAAAATGTTGACGCAGTTTTAGCAAACACAGATGGTTATGTGATTGGTCATATAGCTGAGGGTGAAAAAGGTGTTGAATTTATCTAATATTTTTTAGATAGATTAAAAAAGGGTGAGTTTACACAGTTATTTTACTGGCTCACCCTTTTTTTATGCTCTTATAATAATCTAAAATCTCCACTACTTTTGATGCATATCCCCATTCATTGTCATACCAAACTATAATTTTTATCATATGATTGTTTTTAACGTCTGTATATCTATGATCTATAATAGTTGTTTTATTCTCTTTTTTAAAATCACTAGATACAAGTGGTTCATAATTATTTAATACAATTGGAAATTTCTGATTTTTCTCATACTTCTCAAATAGTTCTATAATCTCATCTTTTGAACACTCTTTTTTTGTCATTAAAGTTACATTTATAACACCCACTGTATCAGTAGGAACTCTTAATGAACTTGATGAAATAAGTTCATGATTTATTTTGCCTAATACATAAGAGCATGCACTAATTGTAGTTGTTTTATTTGGAATTATATTTTGAGTCGAAGATCTTCCAAATTCAAAGTTATATTCAACATCTCTTGTTTGACTAGAAACAAAGTTACCATCTAAAACCCTTTGATGATTTAGAAGTGGATGAATGGTTACTATATCACCACATAAGATTTCATACTTATCATCTATGATTTTAAGGGCGGGAAGTAGCGCTGTTGCATTACATGAACTTGTTGATATAATTTTGTGAATGTTTACATCAAGATTTTGCTCATTTACACCTAAAATGATATTTATATCAGCAAGTGAGCTTGGATGTGTTAGGAATATAGCTTTAACTGGAAGATTTTTTAGAAGATTAATATCCTCTTTTACTCCACTTGCATCTATAATAATATCAATATTTGATAAATCAATTTCATTTAAATTTTTGTGATTTAATACTTTGATTTTATTGTTTGAGTTTTCAATAAAATTGTTTTGTATCACTTTAAATTTATCAGAAATATTTCCATATGTTGAATCATGATTTATAGAGTAAACAATATTTTCAAGATATGGATTTATTTCATTTATAGCAATTATTTCAAAGTTTTTATTTTCAAGAATTATTTTTAAAATAGCTTTACCAATACGACCAACACCATTTAATAATATTTTAGTTTTCATAGTTTTAAGACCTCAGTAATTTATTTTCTGATGTGTATTAATTTGTGATTTTTATTTTTAATATAAAGTCAAAAAGCCCGATTTAATCACTGAACCAATGCTTAAATCGGGCTTCTAAGTGGTACGCCTGGTAGGATTCGAACCTACAACCGCCGGGGCCGAAACCCAGTGCTCTATCCAGTTGAGCCACAGACGCGTTTGTTTTAGGATGGGAATAATAGCATAGATAAACTTAATATTAATTTTAAAAGGTTTATCTGCTTTTTTGTTTATTCTCATACATAAGTTTATCTGCTTTTGTTAATATCTCAACAATACTATCATCTTTTTTATAGTCTAAGAGACCATAAGAAAATGAAAATTGTAAATTATCAATTTTTGCAGATTTTAATTTTTGATTTGAAAGTTTTTCTTGAACATCTTTCATTTTATCTTCAACATTTATTTCACTAATAACATCTTCACCAAAAAGTATTATAAACTCATCTCCTGCATATCTGATTATATGAACTGAAGGATAATTTAATTGTGATTGTAAAAATTTCACAAGATATTTTAATACTTGATCTCCAATTAAATGTCCATAGGTATCATTTATTGTTTTAAATTTATTAATATCAAGAAAAGCGAACTTACCATTTTCTGGAAATTTTTCTTCTTTTAAATAAGAATCATTAAACCATTTTCTATTATAAGCTTGAGTTAAAGTATCTGAAAATAACTCTTTTTGTAAAAAACTAATTTGTTTTTGCATATCTGATATCTCATCACTTATACTAGAAAGTGAAACATCATCTTTATCCAAAATAGCTTTTTGTGCTTTTTTCGTACTTGAATGCATCTGTGTTAAATTTTTACTTGTTTTTTCAACAATTTTATTTATTTTATCTGTGCTATAACTTAATTCCTTTTCCATTAAAAGATTATCTTGTAAGTCTAATTTTAATTCTTTTGCAATTTGATCAAAAACTTTTAAATAATCTCCTGGAAGAATAATCTCATTATTTTTTAGATTTTTAATTGTCAAAAAAGTTATTTCTTTTAGTTTTGTCGTCATATCATCATTCACTTTCGGTATTTTTTATTGATTATACAAAAATATTATCAATTATTATAAGAATTAAAAAAATTATTCCTAAATACCCATTTACTGTAAAAAAAGCTCTATCGATTTTTCTAAAATCTTTATTTACTAAATAATGTTCATAAGATAACATTAAAGCACTAATTATTACTGCAAGATAAGCAAAATAAGAACTTCCTGAAGTTATAGCAAACAATAACCAAAAAGCTATTGTTAACATATGAAATATTTTTGATATCTTCATTGTTTTTTCTGCACCAAATTTAGAAGGAATAGAATGAAGTCCCAGTTCTTTATCTACATCAATATCTTGAAGTGAATAAAGTAAATCAAATCCAGCTACCCAAAACATAACTCCAATACTTAAGGCTATTGACCAAAAAGGTATAGTTTCACTAACTGCTACAACTCCTGCAATTGGAGCTAAAGCTAAAGAAATTCCTAAAATTATGTGAGCCAAATAAGAAAATCTTTTGAAATAAGAATAAGACCCGATAATAATTAATATAGGAATAGATAATTGTAAAGCTAAATCATTTATAAAATATGCCACAAATATAAAACCCAATGCATTAGCAAGGGTAAAAACAAGCATTTGAGATGCAGAAATTCTTCCATCTACATTTGGTCTATTTATTGTTCTTGGATTTAAAGCATCTATGTCTCTATCCATATATCTATTGAATCCCATTGCAAAATTACGTGCAGTTAAAGCTGCAAATATTCCCAATACAAAAAGTTTCATACCAAACCAAGCACTACCATTTACTTGTCCTGATGAAACTACCATGGCTATAAATATAAAAGGTAATGAAAAAATAGAGTGTTTGAACATAACTAGTTCATTGAAATCATTTAGTTTTTTAATAATATTATTCATAAATTGGATTGTATCAAAGATAATATTAAAAATATTAATATAACCTTTTTCTAGTTATAATCTTAAACATTTTATATTATGAAAGAGTTAAATGAAAAAAAGTTCAATACTAATTATCAGTCTATTCACTATATTTTTATTAAGTGGATGTACTTCAAAAGCCCAAACAGATATTATAGATTCAAATTCAAAAGACATAAATGATTTAATGAAAACTCTAATTCAAAAAGAAAAAGACATTAATGAACTAAATAAAAAATTAGAAAATTGCAAAGAGCAAAAGACTAAAAAATGAAAGAAATAGCAATCATTGGCTCAACAGCCTCTGGAAAAACTGCCTTATCTTTACAAATAGCTCATATTACAAACTCTGTTATCTTGTCCCTTGATTCACTTTGTGTTTACAAAGACATAGAAATTGCATCTGCAAAACCTACTCTTGAAGAAAGAGGAGATATTATTCATTTTGGAATTGATGAAGTTTATCCAAATGAAGAGTTTGATGTTATTAAATTTATTGAACTTTATAAAAGAACTAAAGAATACTGTTTATTAGAAAATAAAAATCTTATTATTGTAGGTGGAACAGGTTTTTACCTAAAAGCGCTAATAGAAGGCTTATCACAAGGTGTAGATTCAAAAACTAAACTTGACATACCAATTGATGAAGCCTATGAACTTCTTTACAATTTAGATAAAGAGTATATGCAAAAAATAGAAAGAAATGACAGGTATAGAATAGAAAAAGCTTATGCAATTTATAAACAAACAGGATTATGCCCTACTTCTTATTTTGAAGAAAATCCTAAAATTCCCGTTGCGAAAGATTTGAAAATATTTGAAATTCTTTGGGAAAAAGATGAATTAAAAAAAAGAATAGCAAAAAGAACAAAAATCATGATTGAATCAGGCTTAATAGATGAAGTGATTTTTTTAGAAAAAACTTATACAAGAAAGCCTAATTGTATGGCTTCCATTGGTATTGTTGAAACTCTTGAATACTTAGATGGTAAACTTACAAAAGAAGAACTTGAAGAAAAAATTTCATCAAATACAGTTAAACTTGCTAAAAGACAAAATACTTTTAACAAGTCACAATTTACGAATAAAACTTCAAATATAATAGAAGACTTAAATTCAGATATTATTAAGTATTTTTTGCTATAATTGCGCCCCGAAGAGTTAGGTAAAGGGCTTGCAATAGACTCGACCTTTTATCTAACAATAATTACAATTAAGGAAATGGAATGAAAAAAGATATTCATCCAGATTATAAAGTTTGTACAATTTCTTGTGCATGTGGTAACGAGTTTCAAACTAAGTCAAATGTTGAATCATTAAGAATTGATATTTGTTCTTCTTGTCACCCATTCTTTACTGGAGAGCAAAAACTTGTTGATGCTGCTGGTAGAGTTGAGAAATTCAAAAACAAATATAACATGGCTAAATAGTACTCTATTGTGCTGTGCTTAGTTCCCACTCCAATAGGAAATCTTGAAGATATTTCTCAAAGATCTTTAAGAATTCTTGTTGAAGCGGAACTTATTTTTTGTGAAGATACTAGAGTCACAAAAAAACTTCTAAATCTACTAGGAGAAAGAAATAACCTAGACTTTTCCAACAAAGAATACAAATCTTTTCACTCTCATAATGAAGATAAAATATTAAAATCATTAGATAAAGAGACTTTTTCTAAAAATGTTGTTTACGTAAGCGATGCAGGAATGCCTTGTGTTAGTGATCCAGGTGCTACACTTGTAGATTATTGCATAAAAAATGAAATCCCTTATGATGTACTTCCAGGTGCAAATGCTATTTTAACAGCATATGCTATGAGTGGATTTTCTACTACTACTTTTTCTTTTTATGGATTTTTAGACCATAAAGGAGTAAGTCGTGCTTCAAAACTTGATGATATTTTAAATGATGATAAATTATCAATACTGTATGAGTCACCACACAGACTTCTAAAATTACTTGAAGAACTAAGTATAAAAGATCCAAATAGAACAATATTTTTAGCAAAAGAAATCACAAAACTACACCAAAATAGCTATAAAGATACATCTTTAAATCTATTTAATAAATTTAAAGATATAAATATCAAAGGTGAATGGGTAGTAGTTATCAAACCAAAAGAGACAATTGGTTTTAATCTAGATTTAAATGACATCCAAAATCTAGATATAGCTCCTAAAATAAAAGCAAAATTAATAGCAAAAATGACAGGGCAATCCATAAAAGATGTATATCAAAAACTTCTAGAAAATTAATTTCTAGAAGTTTCTTTCCAAAATATCCAACTGTTTTTGAATATTTTCAATAGCAGATATACTATAAATTAATCTATCAAAGTTCTCTTTTTTATTTGCAATAAAACTATTACTCTCTTTTGATTTTGTATATATTTGTTCTATTGAAGTATTTATATCGCCCATATCAGTAGAAATTATACTTAGTTTTTTACTACTGTTTGTGATATTTTCACTTATTTCTTTTATATTATTTATTGTGATTTTTACAGAGGCATTACTTTCACCTAAACTCGTTTGCGTTTTTCCAGCTAATTTTTTTACTTCATCAGCAACAACTTTAAAACCATTTCCAAACTCCCCTGCCCTTGATGCTTCAATTGCTGCATTTAGTGCTAAAAGATTTGTTTGAATTGCAATACCTGAAATTGATGATAGGACTTTTTTAATATCAGATGCACTTTGTGTTAAAACTTCCATATCATTTACTAATTGTGAATTTGTATTAACATTATCCATTATTTCTTGAGTAAAAGTAGTAAATTTATTTGTTACATCATTTATTACAACATTTCCCTCTTTTGTATTCTCATAAACAAAGTTTAAAATATTAACCATATCTTGAATTAAGGGAAATGCACTTTTAAGATTTGATAATAATGTTGTTCTAACCCTTGATAGCAGCTGATACTTATGTATTTCACGCTGTTTAAAATAACCATAAAATGATGAGTATTTATCTACAAAATTATCCACATAATCATCATAATATTCATTGTCATCTTCTACTTTATAGAAAAACAGTGCTGTTAAAGTCTGATTGATATTAAGTCCCAATAACTCTCCAAAAGTAGAATATCCAGCAAGTGGAATGTCATTAAATGTTTTTAAAGAGTTTAAATTTCCACTATTAAATAATCTTCTTAAAATACAATCATTTAATATTGCACCTATTGGCTCTTGTTTTTTCATTGATGAATAATTTCTATAATCAATTTGTGTTTGAGAAACAAACTCTTTGTTTTTTACTAAATATAAAATATCGCCAAACGAAATATCACAAAAAAAGGAAATGCTTCTATTTTCAATATCAACCTTTGATACAGACCGAATATAAAGTTCATTATTTACTTCAATTGCAAAATTATAATCCACAAGTTTTGA
Organism: Arcobacter acticola; assembly: GCF_013177675.1. NCBI lineage: Bacteria > Pseudomonadati > Campylobacterota > Epsilonproteobacteria > Campylobacterales > Arcobacteraceae > Arcobacter > Arcobacter acticola. The sequence continues at coordinate 149,829 of NZ_CP042652.1, read as the reverse complement.
AGATAAATCATCTAACTTACAATTTAGATATTCACATAATACATCTACAATATTAATAATTTTATTTCCATTTACATCAAGTACACTTTGAACACTTCTATTTAACAAATTTGATTGAGCAACAATAAAGTTTAAATCAGTTTTTTCACAACTTTGAGATTTGAAAACTCCATACTTCATATTTTTTTTCATTTTTATCAACATAATCACAGCTTTGTGTCTTGTCGTTTCTTCATTATTAAAAATATAACTCTCTTGAAAATCTAGCTTTCCACCTGATGAACCACCTATTAATAAACAAGGTAATTTACCACTTTCATAAACAGCTTCTGTTAAAAAACTCTCACTATTTGATAATCCATCAACAATAGTCAAAGCAAAACAATCTGTATGCTTTATTTTAAAAGGAATATTTAATCGTAATATTTCATTTTTTATTTTGCTTATTCTTTCTTCATGAGAAATTGTTTGACTTGTAATATTTTCACTAAATAAAGGTATTGTTAGTACTTCTACTTTATCAATTATATCTTCACTAAAACTTTGTAATACTATATTTTGCCAAGATCCATTTGCTTCATGATAAAGAGAGTCTTTTTTCTTATCTAAATCAAATGTACAAAGTTCTCCTGCTGTTGTGGTAAGAACCACTTTTGTTTCATCGGGAAATACTGATTTAATTTTTTTAGAAATCACTTCAAAATTCAAATGAGGAGATATAAATCCAAGTACCAATTTAGGCGCATTTTGCTCAAAAAATAAACTATTTATCCTATCTTACAAATTAGTATCATCAGTGTCTAATACACGAATAAAATCATTCTCTATATTTTGCATTAATTTCCTCCATCCAATTATTATTAAAATTAATTATAGCCTAAAAATGTAGCTTATTTAAAGCTATAAAATTTATAAAAAAACAAAGAACTTTATTAACATAATTTAGATATAATCCGCCTATGATAATATATGGAAAACAAATTGTACTTTATGTACTTGATAAACACCCTCATTTAATAGAAGAAGTTTTTCTTTCAAAAGAAATTGATAAAAAACTTTTTACAAGATTTGCAAAACTTGATAAGAAAATCCATAAAGTGGATAATCAAAAAGCTCAAGCATTAGCAAAAGGCGGAAACCACCAAGGTTTCATTTTAAAACTAACACATGCTGAATATACAGACATTAAAGAATTCAAGAAAATGAATTTTATTCTTGTTTTAGATGGTGTAACAGATGTTGGTAATATTGGAGCAATTGCTAGAACTGCTTATTCTTTAGGAATTGAAGGTTTAATAGCAGCTGATATTAAAACAGTTAATGACTCAGGAATTCTAAGAACAAGTTCAGGTGCTTTACTTGATTTACCTTTTGCAATTCACCCAAGATCAGTTGATTTAGCAAGTGAATTAATAGATGCAGGTTTTACACTAATTGGTGCAACAACAGATGGTGTTGACCTAAAAAAATATGGAAAAATTGAAAAAACTGATAAAGTAGCTCTATTTTTAGGAAGTGAAGGAACAGGAATTTCTCCAAAAGTTAGTAAAAAACTTGATTTAAAAGTATCTATTGCTATGGAACATGAATTTGATTCATTAAATGTTTCAGTTGCAGCTGGTATTTTAATATATAACCTAAAAAGATAATAAAGAAGAAAAGTCGTGATAAAAAAATTTATTTTAATAGCTACTCTTTCTGTATTTGCAAATGCAGACTTGAATGAAAAGATACAAAACTTACTTGGGTATTCAGATTATAATACCCATAGAAATTTAATCAATCATCAGTTTGGTAACCAAAATGAATACTATTCAAATGGTTATGTAAATTATGCAAAACTTACTCAAGGGCTTGAAAATAATGGCTTATTAAAATTAAATTTTGGTTCAACTCAAAATATTGATGTGACTTTCAATATTCAAGGTAATACTAAAAAATCAATAAAAAATTTAACTGATATATTAAAAGTTTTAGGACATCAATATTTCATAACACAAGATGAAACAGTTGTTGATAATACTTTTAAATGGACTATCAAAGTAAAAACCGCAGCCGCCATAAGCCCTCTCAGATTATCTCAAGAGTTACAATCAATAAATTGTAATATAGTAGATATTAAAAGAGAGGGAAATTATAAATGGGATTACTCAATTGATATGAGAAATTCTACAATTTATAAAGCGGAAAATTTAGTTGGAAACAATCAATTATCTTTAAAAAAACCATCAAAACCTTACATGGTGATGATTGAAAATGCTTCAAGAATTTCTATAAATTCAAATGCAGGTAATTCTTGGTATCCAAGTGTAGTTTTCTATGACAGTGATTTCAATATGATTGAAATTCATGAAGAAGATAGTTTGCATAATAGTCTAAGACTTAGTGTGCCTAATAATACTAAATATATTAAAATTGATGATTTATATTCTCTTGCTAATTTAAAGCGAGGGATTACTATTACTAAGGAGTAAAGAATGTTCCCAGAAATTGAATTTGAAAGAATGAAGAGACTTCCAAACTATGTGTTTGCTGAAGTTAATAATATTAAAATGGAAGCAAGACGTGCAGGTGAAGATGTAATTGACTTTTCTATGGGAAATCCTGATGGTCCTGCTCCTCAACATATCACAGATAAACTAATTGAAGCTGCTGCAAAACCTAAAAATCATGGTTACAGTGCAAGTGCTGGTATTTATAAATTAAGACTTGCTATTTCTAACTGGTATAAAAGAAAATATGATGTTGATTATTTAGATCCAAATAAACATGTATGTGCAACAATGGGTTCTAAAGAAGGTTACGTTCATTTAGTTCAAGCTATTGTAAATGTGGGAGACGTGGCTGTTGTTCCAGATCCAACTTATCCTATTCACTCATACGCTTTTATGTTAAATGGTGCAGCTGTTCATAAATTTGAATTAGTGTTTGATGATGTATTTAAAGTTGATGAAGATTTATTTTTTCAAAGATTACAAAAAACAATTGATGAATCAATTCCAAAAGTAAAATTTGTAGTCGTAAACTTCCCTCATAACCCAACTTGCGCTACTGTTACACCTGAATTTTACACAAAATTAGTAGCAATGGCTAAAAAAGAGAGATTTTATATTATCTCAGATATTGCTTATGCTGATATTACTTTTGATGGTTATAAAACTCCATCAATTTTCCAAGCTGAGGGTGCTTTAGATGTGGCAGTAGAATGTTTTACATTAAGTAAATCTTATAATATGGCAGGATGGAGAGTTGGTTGTATTGTTGGAAATGAAAAACTAATTGGTGCGTTAAAAAGAATCAAATCATGGTTAGATTATGGAATGTTTACTCCAATTCAAATTGCTGCAACTGTAGCACTTGATGGTCCACAAGATTGTGTTGATGAACATATTGAAAAATATAGAAAAAGAAGAGATTTAATGCTTGAAGTATTTGCAGAAGCTGGTTGGAAAATGAATAAGCCAAATGCATCTATGTTTATTTGGGCAAAAATTCCAGAATGTGCAGCACATTTAGGAAGTATGGAATTCTCAAAACAATTACTTACACAAGCACAAGTTGCAGTAAGTCCTGGAATTGGATTTGGTAACTATGGTGACCAGTATGTAAGAATTGCATTAATTGAAAATGAAAAAAGAATTAGACAAGCTGCAAAAAATATAAAGAAATATTTAAAATCATTAGAAAAATAGGAATATACTATGTTAAAAGTTGGAATTATTGGAGTTGGTACAGTTGGAGCAAGTGTTGCTAATATTTTAAGAGATAATAAAAATATTATAACCGCACGTGCTGGAATTGAGATTGTACCAACCATTGGAGTAGTTTCAAACTTACATAAAACTAGAAATGTTGATATTAAATTAAGTGATAATATTGATGATGTATTAAATGATGATTCAATTGATGTTGTTGTTGAGTTAATGGGTGGAATTGATAAACCAAATGAAATAGTAAGAAAAGCTTTATTAAAAGGTAAAGCTGTGGTTACTGCTAATAAAGCTTTATTAGCATATCATAGATATGAACTTCAAGAACTTGCAGGTGACATTCCTTTTGAATTTGAAGCAGCAGTTGCTGGAGGAATTCCAATTATTAATGCCCTAAGAGATGGATTAAGTGCAAATCATATTAAATCTATTCAAGGTATCATGAATGGAACTTGTAACTATATGTTAACAAGAATGATTAATGATGGTATAAAATATGATGATATTTTAAAAGAGGCTCAAGATTTAGGTTATGCTGAGTCTGACCCTACTTTTGATGTTGGTGGATATGATGCTGCTCATAAACTTCTAATCTTAGGTTCTATTGCTTATGGAATTGATGTTAAACCTGAAGATATTTTAATTGAAGGTATTCAAAACATTTCAAGTGCTGATATTGCTTTTGCAAAAGAGTTTGAATTTTCAATTAAACTTTTAGGAATTGCAAAAAAAGTAGGAAATGAGATCGAATTAAGAGTTCATCCTGTTATGATTCCTGAAGATAAAATGATTGCAAAAGTAGATGGTGTTATGAATGGGATCTCTGTTATTGGAGATAAAGTTGGTGAGACTATGTTCTATGGAGCAGGAGCAGGTGGAGATGCAACAGCATCTGCAGTGGTTGCAAATATTATAGATATTGCAAGACGAGGAAAAGGTTCACCAATGCTTGGTTTTGAGAATCAACCAGGTGAAAAAGTTACTTTAATGGCAAAAGAAAATATTCAAACTAAATATTATCTAAGACTTGAGGTTGCTGATAGACCAGGAACATTAGCAAAAATCGCTACAATCTTAGGAGACAACTCAATTTCAATTGAAGCTATGATGCAAAAACCTCTAAAAAATGCAACTGCTAACCTACTTTTAACTACTCATATTTCTGTTGAAAGAGATATTTTAAAAGCTATAGTTGAACTTGAAAACTCAGGCGTAATCATCAGCAAACCTGCGATGATAAGAATAGAAGAATAGTTTCTATTCTAATAATTTGAGAAAAAATACACAACATCTAACCACGCAAGATATTCCAAGCTTGATAAAACAACTAGCAATTCCTGCTAGTGTTGGAATGTTTTTTAATACTATGTATAATGTAGTTGATACATTTTATGCAGGGCTTATATCAACCCAAGCAATCGCAGCTTTATCCTTATCTTTTATGATTTTCTTTTTGATCATTGGTTTTGGATATGGTTTTTCATCTGCAATTACTGCACTTTTGGGAAATGCTCTTGGTAAAAAAAGATATAAATTAGCTACTATTTATGCACATAAGGGATTAATTTTTGTTCCTATTATAGGATTAAGTTTAAGTATTATTGGATATTTTGCAGCTCCTTGGCTTTTTAAACTTTTAGGTGCGCAAAATGAATATCTACAAATTTCTCTTGATTATATAAATCCTATTTTATTTGGTGCAATATTTTTTATGTTTAACTTCTCATTAAACTCTGTTTTAGTGGCAACTGGAGATACTAAAACATATAGAAATAGCTTGATATTTGGATTCTTTGCAAACTTAGTTTTAAATCCTATATTTATTTATGGGTTTTTATTTATACCTGCAATGGGAATAAAAGGTATCGCAATAGCAACGGTTCTAATTCAAGTTATAAATATGTTTTATATGCTTTACAAAGTATTACAAACAAAACTTATTCACTTTGAAAATCTTAAATATTTCATACCTGATTTAAGAGTTTATAAACAGTTTTTAACTCAAGGATTACCTGCAAGTTTAAATATGCTTACAATGGCTATTGGTTCACTTATTCTTACATATTTTGTATCACACTATGGGATGGAAGCAGTTGCTGGTTATGGAATAGGATATAGAGTTGAACAATTAATGCTTCTTCCTGCTCTTGGTCTTAGTACGGCTGTTTTAACACTTGTTTCAAATAACTTTGGTGCTAAAAAATATGATAGGGTTATAGAGACTTTAAAAACTGCATTAAAATATGGATTTATTATCTCAACTGTTGGAATAATAACTCTTACAATTTTAGGTAGATTTATCATCACTCAATTTGATTCTAATCCTATTGTTGTTGGTTTTGGAGTTGATTATTTACTTGTTGAAATTTGGATTTTTTATGCTTATATTGTTTTATTTGTATGTGTTTCAACTCTACAAGGTATTAAAAAACCTAAAATGCTTTTATATATAGGACTTTATAGACAAATCTTTGCAAAACTTGTAATTGCATATTTTATAGTTAAATTCTTCGAACTTGATTTTATATATTTATGGTTTGGAATTTTATTTATGATTTATAGTGCTGCTATTTTTGCATATTTTTATACAAACTCTTTATTAAAGAAAATTTGTAATAAAACATTCTAATTTAATGCAAGCGCCCTATTTTGGATAAGTTCCTTTAAAGGCTCTTGTAAAATCTCTTTAGCTTCATTAAATTCTATTTCATTTTCTTTACATATCTCATTTAAAGTAGATTCTAAAGTAGAATATTTCATTTTTTTGATCAATACATAGATAAACTGATTTATTTCTCTGAATAAAACCTCATCGGTATTAAAATCATAATAGATTATTAGATAATTCTCTCTTTTTTCTTTATGATTTGCATTTATAATGTCATATTGAAATTTTTTTACTCTAGCACTTTTTGAAAGACAATAATAACTATCCCAAGAGAAATCATTTTCTTTTAGCTTATACTCTTTCATATATATTTCAACTTCAATCCAGTCAAAATATAAAAGCTCATATAAGTATTTCCTATCATGAAAAAGTTTTAGTTTTTTTACAAACTTAATATAATCATTTGCTATTTTCCAAACAAATTCTGTTTTAGGAGGATTTTTTAAAAATTCATAAATAGAGTTTTCTAATTCTCTTTCAGAAATATTCTTTATAAATTGAACAAAGGTGCTTTTTATAATCTCTTCATATCTATAAAAGACTAATTTTTGATAAACTTTAAAGGCATTGGAAGTTTTGTTCTCTTTTTGATTTGTAATAAGGTCAAAAAATCTATCTTGAATTTCTCTTTCTATTGTTTTATCAGTTTGCATTTCTAACTCTTTGAACAATATCTTTCATTTGATTATATTCACTTTGCAGCTCTAAAAGCGGTGGGATATTATTATCCCTTTCTATCATAATAGGTGCATCTAGCTGTTTTAAAGTATATTCAAGTAATTTCCAAACTCCAGAACAAACTGGCATTCCATGAGAATCTATTTTCATATCAAACTCATTATCATGATAATGACCTGCAATATGCATATATGCTACTTTTGATTTATCAATTTCATCTATAAATCTTCTTGATTTAAAAGAGTGATTAGATGCATTTACGAATACATTATTCACATCTAAAAGCATTTTAGCACCTGATTTATCTAAAACTTCATTTATAAAATCAACCTCAGCCATTTCAGAATAAGGAACTAAATAGTATGTTGCATTTTCAAGTATCAAATTTCTTTGAATAATATCCTCAACCTCTTTTACTCTATCACTTATTATACTCACCATATTTTTAGTCATTGGAAGTGGCAATAATTCATAACTTTGATTTCCATCAAGTGAAGAGAAGCTAAGATGCTCAGAATAGTGTTCGATATTATATCTATCTAAAAATGTTTTGATTTGTTTAACGAATTTTTTATTTAGTTTATCAGCAGACCCAATTGATAAAGATAAACCATGTGCAACTGTGGGTTTTGAGAAAACTGCCTCTTCAAAGGCTTTTTCAAATATTTTAGGCATATGCATCCAGTTTTCAGGAGTTATCTCCCAAAAATCTGGATTAAAATCGCTGTTTTTTAAATCTAATAGAAAATCACTTCTAAGACCTAATCCACAACCTTTTATATTTAGCATATTATATCTTTTGTAGAAGCTTTAATTATTTGCTTCCACATTTACCAGCACCACAAGAACCTGTAGCTTTTTCTTTCATTTCAGATTTCATCTCTTTTTTCATATCTCCACCACATTTACCTGCTCCACAAGAACCTGCTGCTTTTTCAGTAACTTCTTTTTTCATATCTCCACCACATTTACCTGCTCCACATGAACCTGCTGCTTTTTCAGTAACTTCTTTCTTCATATCTCCACCACATTTACCTGCTCCACAAGAACCATTTGCTGCATATGCTGCTGATGTTGTAAGTGCTGCTCCTAAAATTAAACCTGCTAATTTCATTTTATTATTCATTTTATATCCTTTTTTTATATTTATTCATTATGTTTTAAAATTTTTTACTTAATTTTTACTTTTCTTTTGCTTGAACGTCAACGATAATTTTTACTTCTTCACTAACTGCAACTCCACCTAGTTCCAATGCTTTATTCCATTTTAAATCATAATCCATTCTATTGATTTTACCATTTAAAGTAAATCCAACTCTAGTATTACCTTCAAAATCTTTTATTGTTGCTAGATCTTCAACATCTAAAACAACCGATTTTGTAATACCTCTGATTGTAAGGTCACCAGTCATTTTACCTTCATCACCATTAGATTCATAAGATTTCATTTCAAAAGTCATTTTTGGGAATTTTTCAGATAAGAAGAAGTCGTCACTTTTTAAATGGTTATCTCTTTTCTCAATACCTGTATTAACTGATGCTGTGTCAATATTTGCTTTAAAAACTTTAAAATTTTTTGTAGCTGCATCAAAATCAATTGTTGCATCATATTTTTTAAAATCACCCTTTACATTTGTAATCATTAAGTGTTTTACTGAAAATCCTACATTTGTATGACCTGCATCAAGTGTATAAACACTTGCACTTGCTAATCCAGCTGTTAGTACTAAGGCACTTGTTACTTTTGTTAAAAAATTCATTTTCTCTCCTTATATTTATTCAAGTTACTTAGAAATTATAATAAAATTTTGTGTAGTAACTGTTTAGATTATATTATTTTATTTATTTAACTTAATGAGGCAAATCAGCCTCTTGCATTTTTCCATTTTTTCTAATTGCAAGAATATAAAATATCGAAGGAATGATAATTAAAGTTAAAAATGCCGAAGAAAGCATCCCTCCAATCATAGGAGCAGCAATTCTTTGCATTACTTCACTTCCAACCCCATGTATATACATAATTGGAATTAAACCACCTAAAATTGCAAATAAGGTCATAAGTTTTGGTCTTAATCTTAAAACCGCTCCTTTATAAATTGCATTAAAGATATCTGATTTATCTATTTGTAATTTTTTTTCATTTAGCTCATGCATTGCTTCATGCAAATAAACTAACATTACTATTGATGTTTCAGCAGCAACTCCAAGTAGTGCTAAAAAGCCTACAATAACAGCAATTGATATATTAAAATTCAAGAACTCTAAATAAAATATTCCTCCTGTTAGAGCAAATGGTAATGTAAAGAAAATTATCATTGTATATGTTAAATTTCTTAAAGCTAAATATATAAGAACAAATATAATCACAAAAGTTAATGGAATAATATAAATAAGTCTTTGTAAAGCTGATTCTAAATATTCACTCTGCCCTGCCCACTCATAGTAGTAACCACTTGGTAGTTTTATATCTTTTAACAACTCTTTTGCTTCTTCTTTATATTGATTAGCAGATATGCCATCTTTTGGGGTAATATATATAAAATTTACATTTAATGCTTTTTCAGATTTTATTACAGATGGTCCCTCTTCATACTCTAAATTAGCAAACATTTTTAAAGGCTGAAAACCTAATTTAGTTTTAACTTGTAAATTTTCTAGACTAATTAAATCCTCTCTTTGAGTTGTTTCAAATCTAAGTGTAATTGGATATCTTTCTAATTTATCTATAAATGTAGATATTTGTCCTCCTGCAACTCCTAAAGAAATAGTTGATATCACATCATTTTTACTAATTCCATATCTTGCAATCATCTCCTCTTTTATATCAATATTTAAATAATAACCTGAATTTATTTTATCAGTTGAAACAGATAGTGTTTTATCAAATTTTTTTAATTTTTGCTCAATTATTCCTGCTGTTTTTTCTAACTGCTCATGATTATTTCCATATAGTTTAATTCCTAAAGGTGTTCTAATACCTGTTAGAAGCATATCAATTCTTCCTCTAATTGGATAAGTCCAAGAATTAATTAGCCCTGCTACTTCTAACTTTTTATTCATTTCTTCCATTAGTTTTTTATATGTCATTCCTTCTCGCCATTGTGATTCTGGTTTAAATGTAACTATTGTTTCTATCATTGCTAATGGCGCGGGATCTGTTGCTGTTTGTGCTCGCCCTGCTTTTCCAAAAACAGTATCAACTTCTGGAAATGATTTTAAAACTATATTTGTTTTATTTGTTAGTTCTTTGGCTAAATCAATCCCTATTCCATAAGGAGTTACAGGCATATACATAAAAACCTGTTCATTCATCATAGGCATAAATTCCCAATTTTGTTTTTTATAAACTGGATATGCAAGAATTATTGTTCCAATAAAAATCACCACAACTAAATATCTAAGTTTTAATGAAATTTTTAGAAGTGGAGAATATAGCATTATGAAAAATTTATTTAATATATTTTTATCTTCAGCCATTATTTTTCCACGAATTAAAAATACCATTAAAATAGGAACTATTGTAATTGATAATATTGCCCCACTAATCATTGCAAATGATTTAGTGAAAGCTAATGGACCAAATAATCGCCCTTCTTGTCCAGTTAGTGCAAATATTGGTAAGAAAGAAACAACTACTAAAATAAGAGCAAAAAATATTGGTCGCCCAACTTGTTTGGCTGATTTTATAATTATCTCAATTCTTTCACTATTTGAAATATTTTCTTTTCCTTGCAAATATTTATGTGCATTTTCAACCATTACAATAGTGGCATCAACCATTGCTCCAATGGCTATTGCAATTCCACCTAAACTCATAATATTTGAGCCCATCCCAAAAGCTTTCATCATTAAAAAAGTGATTAATACAGTTATTGGCAAGGTTATAATTATAATTAATGCACTTCTAAAGTGAAATAAGAATAATCCACTAATTATCATTACAATAATTGATTCTTCAATCAATGTATTTTTTAAAGTATCAATAGCTTTATCAATTAATGAAGTTCTATCATAAGTTTCAATTACTTCAACATCATCAACTTTTAGAGTTTCTAGCTTTGCTTTTACAGCTTTTATAACTGCATATGGATTTTCACCAAACCTAACAACTACAATCCCTCCAACAGTATCACCCTGTCCGTTTAAATCAACCATTCCTCTTCTATTTGATGATGTAATATTTACATTTGCTATATCTTTTATTTTTAAAGGAATTGAATTAAAAGTTTTAACTGTAATGTTTTCTATATCAAAAACATTTTTTAGGTAAGCTTTGGCTTGAATCATATGCTCATAGCCATTTTCTAAGATAATTCTTCCACCTTTTTCATCATTATTATTTGCTAATGCTTTTTTAACATCATCTATACTTAAATCATATTGAACTAATTTATCTTGATTTAGTGTGATTTCATAATTTTTAACAAAACCACCAATTGATGCAATTTCACTTACTCCGTCAACCCCTAAAAGAGCAAATTTATAGTAATAATCTTGTAAAGTTCTAAGCTCATCTAAGCTTTTTGTTTTTGATGTTAAAGCATATTCATAAGCCCAACCAACACCTGTGGCATCAGGGCCTATTTGCACAGTTGAACCTTCTGGAAATGTTCCTTGAAGAGTTGATAACTGCTCTAAAATTCTGCTTCTTGAATCATAAATATCAGTTCCATCTTTAAAAATAATATAAATCATTGCATTTGAAAATGAACTCATGGCTCTAACTGTATCAATATTTGGCAAAGACATTAAATTTGAAATCAAAGGATATGATATTTGCTCTTCAATTGTTTTTGGACTTTGACCTTTCCATTCAACTTGAACTATAACTTGAGGTGGAGATAAATCAGGTAAGGCATCTAAACTTGTATTTTTTACAGCCCACAAAGATGCAAAAGTTAAAATGATTACTGAAAATAGCACTAAAAACTTATTTCTAACACTATATGAGATTATACTTTCTACCATTTTTCCCTACCAATCTTCATTATCAGATTCATATAATGCATTTGTAATAGCATCAGAATCAAGCAAGAATAGGGCATTGTTTATAACTTCATCATTTTCTTTTAATCCACCAAGTATTTCATACTTATTTGAAGATACTCTTTTTGCATTTATTTTTATAGGTTCAAATTCTCTATCTGAAGTAGGTTTAAAAACATAAAAAGAATCAGCTTTTTTTAAAACAGCTGTTTTTGGTAGTGTTAAAACAAGAGATTTATTTACTGTTAAATCAATTTTCCCAAACATACTTGGAACTAATTCATTATTTGTATTATCAAGTATAAATCTTACATCAACTGTTTTTGTTTTTTCATCAAAAGTAGGGTAGATAAAATCAATAGTTGATTTTATGCTAGAATGTAATCCATCAATAGATATTTGTGCTTCCATACCTTTTTTTACATAAGATAAGTCACTTTGGTAAATAGAACTAATAAACCAAATTTTATCTAAAGAAGCAAGTTGAAGTAGGGTAGTTCCCTTTTTTACGGCACTTGAGTTATTTATTTTTTTTTCAAGTAAGATACCATTTACAGGTGAGGTAACCACTATACCATTTTCATTTACTTTTGCATTTTTTATTTTTTGTTGTTCGGATTTTGAAATTGCAAAATTATCTAGTCTTTTAAGTGTTGAATTATAGATATTTTTATTAAAATCATTAGCTATTTGAAGTTCACTTTGTATACTTAAAATATCATCCGAATAAATAGAGTATAGGGGTTCACCTTTTTTTATTGACATATATGTTTTATTCGCATTTAACTTTGTAATATAACCATCAAATCTACTTACAATATCAAACAATGAGCTTTCATCTATTTTTGTTATTCCATAAAAACTTTTTGTTTGAGCTAATTCTTCTTTTTTTACTTTTACTATTTTCTTATTAAATAGTTGTTTGGCTTCTATAATTTCAGCGTTTAATGCAGATCCTAAAAGTAGGGTGCTTAGTAATATTATCTTTATACTTTTAATCATTTTATGCCTTTATTTGTAAAATATAATAAAGCAGAATAAGCTTCATAATATTTTTGTAGTTCATCTATCGCTTTTGTTTCATAAGATATTAACTCATTTAAGTTTTTAATACTTTCTTGGGGTTTAATCTTATCAAAGCTATTGTATGTCTCTATATTTTTTTGTATTTTTTCTTTAATTGGTATTATTTTTTCTTCTATTAAATTGTAATTTGTATATGAACTATTTAAACTATTTTTTAATATTTCACCTTGCATTGAAAAGTTATGTTTTAACTGTTCTAATCTATCGTTTGTCTCATTCATATTCATTTTAGCTTGAAGTCTAGCTGTATTTTCTGTATCATATATAGGAAGTGGAAAACTAACACTAACATTTACATAGTCATTAAACTTTGAATCTCTTTGAAAATAAGCCACATTTAGCATTAAATCAGGAATCTTTTTTTCAGCCTCTAAATCTGCCATATTTTTTGATTTATTTGCCATTTCCTCAAGGGTTTTAAACTTTGGGTGCTCTTGCTTTATAGTTAATAAGTTTATCTTTTTTATATCAATATTTTCATCAATTTTATCAATCTTAGTATATGTGATTTGCTCTAATTTTAAGTATGAATTATCAATCATATTTTTAAGATTTTGTTTTTGTAAACCTATATCTAAAGCCGATATTTGCGAATTTAATATCTCATTTTGAGTAACTTTTTGATATTTATATAAAGAAGTAAATAGAGCTTCTAGCTTTTTAATATTTTGTTCATAAGACTCTAAAAGATTATATTTTTTTTCTAAAAGTAAAATAGTATATACATACTCATAAACTTTCGATTCTAACTCTAGCTTTTTATCTTCAAGATTTAGTATTTGTATATTTCTATCTTTTTGGGCAATTTTCTCTTTTATTTCTAATTTTGAACCTGTTGGAATTACTTGTGATAAGCCTATAAAAGAGGCTTGCATAGCCTCTTTATCTCTTGAACTTAAATCGTTAAGCCATAAGTCATTTAATCCAAGTGACAAAGTAGGATTTTGCCACTTTTTAGATAGTGAGATTTGATGATTTGCCACTTCAATTGACTTATCTATACTTTTTAAATCATAATTATTCTCATTTGTATTCTTTACTAGCTCATCTATTGTCACAGCTGATAATAGGCAAACAGTAAGACTAAAGCATAGTAATATCTTTTTCATTATAAATTTATACTACCTTTAACTGTATGAACTGCATCATCTTTTGTTTTAAATTTTAAATGATATTGCCATGTTCCTGACATACTAAAGTTAATATTTACTTTATAAACTCCGTTTTCTAATACAGCTTTATCTTCATACTCCATATAAGGCATTCCTGGCATTTCAGGCATAAAGATTTTCATTTTTACTTTTACATCAGTAAGTACTGCACCATCTTTAGAAATTTCAATATCAAGAGCATTAGTTCCTACAATTAAACTTTTTTGAGAACTTAATTTAATGTCATAACCATCTTTTTGTCCACTTTGCTCCAAAGCTTGGGCATTTAAAAAACCAACTGTGATTAATAATGCTGCAAATATTTTGAATAAACTTTTCATTTATTTCTCCTTAGAATTTTTATATATTGTATATTATAAATTTTGTGAGGAGTTAATGTGTAGATTATGTTTTAAAAAGTTAAAGTAAAAGTACTTCCTTTTTTTAATTGTGAGTTTACTGATATTTTTATATTATAATTATTACATATTTGATTTACAATACTAAGACCTATCCCAAATCCACCTTGCTCAGTTGTTGCTCTATAATATCTTTTAAATACATCTTTTAATTTATTTTGTTCTATTCCAATGCCTGAATCACTTATTTCTAAGCTTTTATTTTCAAGTTTTATCTCTATTGTTCCAGATATTTTGTTGTATTTAATTGCATTAGATATTAGATTATTAAAAATCCTTATAAAATCGTCTTTATCTATTTTATATTCAAAATCTTCTAATTTCAATTTTATATCTATTTTCTTTTTTACTGCTAAGGGTTGAAAATACTCTAGTTGATCTATTATTATCTGTTTTAAATTTACTATTTCAATAGATTTCTTATCATAACTATTTTGTAAAAATATATATGTTAAATCTTTATACAACTCAGATACTCTTTTTGCGCTTATTCGTATTCGCTCTATTTGTTTTTCATTTAAAGTATTTGATTCTGTTGACATTAAAATAGCACTAATGGGTGTATTTAACTCATGAGTCGTATCTTTAATAAAGTTATTAAGTTTTTCTCTTTCATCTTTAATAGGCTTTAAAAACAGCTTTGCTAAATAAAATCCTATTATTGCAATAATCAAATAAATAAAAAGAAATATAAATACTATACTCATTTTTAATTTACTAATCTGCTCAAAAAACAGATTCTCTTTAATGGCTATATAATAAACTCCCAAATGACCTAAAGTGGAAGAATCAATTAAAATGAAATGTTTTTGATGTTCCATTAATGTTTTTGTAAAATCAATTCTATCTTCTAAATTTCCGAATATCTTATTTTTATTTTCATCATAAAAAGATATTTTATAATCATCAGTTTTTAATAAATAATTTTTATCAAATTCCTTATTTGTCATATGCGCAAATATTATTTTTGATGATATTTGTGAGACTACATTTTGCATATTTGATTTTGTTAAATCATAATATAATGTTTTTTCATTTTGAAAATAAAAAAAGGCAACCATTAACATTAACAAAAAAGATGAGCCCAAATATAAAGAAAGAAATCTTATAAAAGTGCTTTTTTCACTAGCCGTTAAATCTATAACCAACTCCTCTTATATTTATAATTGAGTCTTCACCCAAAATTTTACGAAGATTTTTAATATAAGTTCTAATAGTAGATGCCATTGGTGCTTCTTCATATGCCCACACATTTATACTAAGTTCTTCAATACTAACTGATTTATTTCTATTTTTTATTAAATACTCTAATACCTCACTCTCTTTTTGTGCAATATGAATACTATTTCCATTATTACTTATTGTTAAACTATCTTTATTTAGAAATATATTATTAGTTACTTCAATATTATTTGAAGGTGAGATATTGTGTAATCTTTTTATATTTTCTATTCTTAAATCTAATTCTCGCAGTTCAAATGGTTTTTTTATATAATCATCACAACCTGATTTAAAGCCTTTTTCTACATCTTCTAGCATATGAGCAGAGGTTAAAAAAATTGCAGGTGTTTTTATACCACTATCCCTTAAATCTTTCAATAATTCAAAGCCATTTATATTAGGTACATTTACATCTAAAAGCATTAAATCAAAGGTTTTAGTGTAGATTATCTCTTGTGCTTCATCCCCTGAAAAAACAGAAGTTACATTATGATTTTTCCCCAATAAGTGTTCTTGTATTATTTCATTTAAAATTAAATCATCTTCAAGTAGTAATATTTTCATTAAAATTCCTTGCTAAAATTGTAGCATAAAATTATTTAGGGATGTTTTGGAGTTTTTTTGATAAGTTATAGAAAAGCTCCTTATATTAATAAATAATTATTTATAAAATAAAAATAATTCCATATAATAGGAATTAATAAGGAGCGTCTAAATTTCTATATTTTATGATTTTTTTGATGAGTAACTTTTAAAAAAAGTTAAGCATAAGTAATAAGTTAGTAGCATTTAATATAAATGCTACTTTAACTTAAAATTAGAATTGTCTTCTTGGTCTTTCTTCTCTAGGTTTTGCTTCATTAACTCTTAAAGTTCTACCTTCGCAGTCATTACCATTTAAAGCTTCAATTGCTTTAGTCCCAGCTGATGCATCTTCCATTTCAATGAAACCAAAACCTTTTGATTTTCCTGTCTCTCTATCCATGATAACTTTTGCACTTTTTACTGCACCAAACTTTGAGAAAACTTCTTCTAACTCTTTATCATTCATTCTGTATGATAAATTACCTACGTAAATGTTCATCTATTCTATCCTTTGTAAATGTCATAATATTATGCCTGATTATTTTTAAATAATCAAGTATTTTGAAAATTTCTTTTTAAGGCAGTTTCTAATCTTGAAGAAACCTCATTAAAGCCCAATATAGCAATGATATCATATACAGATGGTGCTTGTGTTCCACCTGTTAATGCTATTCTAATTGGTTGAAATAATTGAGGGAATTTCAAGCCATTTTCAGCAATAAATGGTTTTGTAATATCTTCTACTTTTGTAACATCATATAGATCATCTTTATTTTTTTCTAATAGATTGATATATTTTTCTAAAAATGCTTTTGTATCCTCTTTTACAAATTTTTTAACTCCACTTTCTTCATAAAAACTAGGTACATCTAAAATATCTGTAATTGATTTTTTCATTTCTACTAATGTTTGTGCTCTTTGTTTTGATAAATCCAAAAGTTCTGTTCTTTTTGGATGATGAGATAAATCAATATCAAAGAATTTTAATTCTTCAATTAATCTATCATTTGATACAGCTTTAATATATTCAGAATTTAACCATAAAAGTTTTTCTGCATTAAATGAAGAAGCTGATTTATTTAAGTTTGTTGGATCAAATAATTCTAACATCTCTTCCATTGAAAATATCTCTTGATCTCCATGTGACCAACCGAGTCTTACTAAAAAATTCAATAATGCTTCTGGTAAATAACCTAATCTTTTATAATCCATAACATCCATTGCACCATCTCTTTTAGATAATTTTTTACCCGATGGATTATTAATCATTGCAACATGGTAGAATTTAGGAACTTCAAATCCTAAAGCATTATATATTACAATTTGTTTTGGCGTATTTGATAAATGGTCATCTCCTCTTATTACATCAGTCATTCCCATTAATGCATCATCAATAGCAACAACAAAGTTATACGTTGGCATTCCATTAGATCTAGCAATTACATAATCATCTACTTGATTAGCATCAAATTTCATATAACCTTTTACTCCATCATCAAACTCAATAGTTCCTATTGTTGGTGCTTTGATTCTAATAACTGGTTCAACTCCTTCTGGAATTGGTGGTAATACTTTACCCTCTTCAGGTCTCCAAGTTCCATCATATCTTGGACTTTGTTTTGCAGCTTCTTGTCTTGCTCTTAAAGCATCTAATTCATCTTTACTCATATAACATTTATATGCTTTGCCACTTTCAAGTAATTTATCAATATATATTTTATAAACATCTGTTCTTTTTGATTGATAAAACACTTCTCCATCATAATTTAATCCAACCCATTCAAAAGCATTAATAATAGCTTCCATCGCATCTTCATTATTTCTAGCTGTGTCTGTATCTTCAACTCTTAGTCTGAATTCACCACCTGTTTTTCTTGCCCATAAATAACTATATAAAGATGTTCTTAAACCTCCTATATGAAGGTAACCAGTTGGACTTGGTGCAAATCTTGTAATTGCCATTAAATTATTTCTCCTCTTCTTTTTTGTTTTGTATATAAAATCCCACGCCTGTTACAATCGCTACTAGAGCTATAAAAACTAAAAGCGATATCTCAAGAATCCCCATTTGCGTCTTTCTCCTTTAGCTGCCCACAAGCAGCACTAATATCTATTCCTTTTGATTCTCTAATTGTACATATTAATCCACGTTCATTTAAATAATCTTTAAATCTTAACATATCTTGCTCTTCAGGTCGTTGATATGTTGTTCCTGGATATGGATTAAAGTAAATTAGATTCACTTTTGCTTGAATACCATTTAAAAGTTTTATTAATTTTTTTGCAGCATCAACTGAATCATTTTTACCTTTGATTACTAAATATTCAAACATAACTTTCTTTCTAGTATCTATTGGGAATTTTTTAACTGCATCAATAATTGAAGCGATATTATACGCTTTATTCATTGGAATTAATTCACTTCTTAACTCATCATCAACAGCATGTAAAGAAATTGCTAGTTGAATTCCTAAATCTATTTGTCCCAGTTTTTCAATTTTTGATGCAATTCCTGATGTTGAAACAGTTTGTCTTCTTCTACTTATTGCTAAACCATCTAATTCAGAGAAAATGCTAACAGCTTTAATAAAATTAGTAAAGTTGTCTAAAGGCTCTCCCATTCCCATATAAACAATATTTAAAGCTTTATTTTCAGCTATATCATTATCTCTTTTTATGTTTACAATTTGAGCTATATATTCTCCAACTGTAAGATTTCTTACAAAGCCACCTTTTGCAGTTAAACAAAAAGAACATCCTACTTTACAGCCAACTTGAGACGAAATACAAACAGTGTATTTTTCACTTCTTATAATATTTCCATCTTCATCTTTTTTCTTATCTTTCATTAAAAGCAAAACAGCTTCAACAGTAAGATTATCTCTTAATTTAAAAAGATATTTAATGCTTCCATCTATACTTTGCTCTTTTTTAATAATAGTCATCACATCAATAGGATAGTTTGCTTTCAAATCTTCTTTTAATTCATTTGGTATATTTTTCATTTCATCATAAGAGTTTGCATATTTTTTATAAAGCCAGTTATAAACTTGTTTTGCTCTAAATGATGGTTTTAATTTTTCTTTTAATTCATCTAATGTGTAATCATATATAGATGGTATTCCTTCTTTTGCCATTATAATTTATCCAATTTCTTTTATTTTATTATATTTTTTTCTATTAAATATTTTGTTAATTTATCCACTGCCTCTTTGTGATTTTTTATAAAATCTTCATGGGCACTCTCATTTGTATAGTTTGTTATTACAAATATTCCAGCAACTGGAATTTCAAACTCTTTTGCAACACTTAAAATTGAAAAAAATTCCATATTTTCAATTCCAACACCATAGTCCAAAAACTCTTTACATAATTTTTCATTTGTAGATATATAATTTGATGAATTTACAATAGTGTCATTTCTAGCAAATTTATTTTCTGATTCTAAAACATTATCAAGGGGTGTATATGCACTTTGCGTTAAAAAACCAAGTTCTATATTTGAAGCTCTTTTTGATTCAACTATATCAAGTATTCGATGGTTACCATAAGAGCCCGCGCTTCCTACAAAAAGTAAATAGTCAGGTTTATCAAATAAACACATCCTAGTTAAGTTAATTGCAGATTCAATTAAACCCACACCAATAGGGTGAGCAAAAGGAAATGTTTCATTTCTTCCTGCGCAAATAATCATTTACATTCCAATGTAAAATTTGGATTAATATTGATATTTTGTTCACTATTAATAGGTGCCACATCAGCAGCTACCTTTGCTTTTGATGAATATGCCATTTCAGCTCTTGCATACATAATATTTTCATTTTGTGATTCATTAACATTTATTGTTTTAATCTCACAAGACTTTGATAACTTAGTAGATAATGTTTTTGAGTAAGATTCAAGCCAAGTAATTGACTCTAATCTTAATTCATCATAACTCTTATTTTGCAATTCATCACTTATTTTCCATGATACATTTGAAATATTCAACTTTACATCTTCTGATTTTGTACTATCTTTTATAGAAATCAATTCATCCATAAAACTATTAAGTTTTTTAGCATCTGTTGATTCAGCTGTATATCTAAGACTTCCTACATATCCCACAAATTCTTGCTTATTTTCATAATACTTATATTTTGGACTTAATGTAAAACTTCCATTTTTCAATGTAATGCTTTTATTATTTTTCATAAAATCATTAAATTTCTCTATTTCAATATTTACCTTTGATTCATCTTTTTTTTCTACATTTATATTTATGTATGTATTTAATAAATCAGGATTTACAACTTTTGAAAAACTTTTATTAAAATTTATTTCATATGAAAAAGATAAAATAGGTAATAGTAATAATGGTAACAATTTTTTCATTTTATATCCTTACAGGGATGTTATTTGCTCTTAAATATTTTTTTAAGTCCATAATATCAATCTCTTTAAAGTGGAAAATTGAAGCAGCTAATGCAGCACTTGCACCACATTCAAAAGCTTCTTTGATATGATCCATTGTTCCAGCTCCTCCACTTGCGATTACTGGAATATCAACTAATTTTGATATTTGTTGTGTAATATTTAATTCAAATCCAGTTTTAGCACCATCTGTATCCATAGAAGTTAAAAGTATCTCACCTGCACCTCTATCATAGACCTCTTTAGCCCATGCTAATGCATCAAGACCCGTATCTTCTCTACCACCTTTTACAAAAACGTGATAAGTTCCATCAGGTACTCTTTTTACATCAATGGCTACCACAATACATTGTGAACCAAATCTTTTTGAACTTTCATTTATTAAATCAGGATTACTAACAGCTGATGAGTTAATAGAAACTTTGTCACATCCTACATTTAATAAGGCGTAAATATCTTCAAGTTTTCTAATTCCTCCACCAACAGTTAAAGGAATAAAAACCTCTTGGGCAACTTTTTTAACAATATCTACAATAGTTCCTCTATTTTCATGACTAGCTGTAATATCTAAGAAAGTTATTTCATCGGCACCTTCTGCATTGTATCTTTTCGCAACTTCCACAGGATCCCCTGCATCACGAAGACCAACGAAGTTTACACCTTTTACAACTCTTCCATTATCAACATCTAAACATGGTATTATTCTTTTTGCAAAACTACTCAAATATAATCCTTAATAATAACTAGATATTATCTTATCTAATTGTAAGTTAAAAGCAGATATACTCCTTGCAATTATGGAAAAAGTAAAAGCAAAAAAACAATACGGACAAAACTTTTTAAAAGATACGACTATTTTGGATAAGATCATCCAATCGATGCCCACCAAGAATAATTACATCGTGGAAATTGGGCCTGGATTAGGTGATTTGACCAAAAACTTAGTCAAGTACAAAGATATGACTGCTTATGAAGTAGATACTGATTTAATCAGAATCTTAGAGTCTAAATTTGCAATAGAGATAGAAGAGGGTAGACTAAAACTGATCCACACTGACGTTTTAGAGGCTTGGGATAAGCAAAAGACCCTACATGATGGTAGATATGATTTAATTGCAAATCTACCATACTATATTGCAACAAACATTATATTAAGAGCGTTTGAAGATAGCGCTTGCGAGAATATTATTGTTATGGTTCAAAAAGAAGTTGCAGAAAAATTTACTGCACGGGTAAAAGAAAAAGAGTATTCATCTTTAGGTATTATTACTGAATTAATTTCTATTGATTCTAGAATTCTATTTGATGTTCCTCCTGAATCCTTTGATCCACCGCCTAAAATAATGTCCTCTATACTTTTTATAAAAAAAGATATGGATAAAGTTCTTGATAAAGATTTTAATAAGTTTTTAAAAGCATGCTTTGTGCAACCAAGAAAAAAACTTTCTAAAAACCTTACGTCAGTTCTAAGTAAAGAAGCCATTTCAGAAATTTATAAAGAGTTAAATATTGATGATAATGTTAGACCTCATGAAGTAAGTTCATCTTTGTATAGCCAAATGCATACAAGGGTAAAAGATGGAAGAAATAAATAAAGAAGAGCAGGCTGTTGTTAATAAACAAGAAATTCAGACAACTAATCAAAACGTAAACGATACTAATAGTACAACAACGACAAATGAACAAACTTCAGATGGTGTAGAAACAAAAAAACCACCTTTCAAAAAAAGAAAGCCAAAACCAAAAACTAATCCAAATGCTAATGCTGTTGTTAATCAACAAAAAGCTGAAGGATGGATTACAGACCTTAAAAAAGCACATTTAATTAATGAAAAAATTCATAGAGATAGATTAAATCCTCATTATAAATTAAATCTTAACACTGCATCAAAACTTAAAATCACACCACTTGGTGGATTAGGTGAGATTGGTGGTAACATGATGGTTATCGAAAGTGACAATGAGGCAATAATCGTTGATGTTGGTATGAGTTTCCCTGATGAGAATATGCATGGTGTTGATATTTTAATTCCTGATTTTACTTATATTAGAGAAATCAAAGACAAAATTGTTGGTATTATTATTACTCATGGTCACGAAGATCATATTGGTGCAATGCCATATTTATTTAAAGAAATGCAATTCCCAGTTTATGGAACATCATTACCTTTAGAAATGATTGGTTCAAAACTTGATGAACATAAAATGAGAGAACATAGATCATATTTAAGAGCAATTCAAAAAAGAACACCTATAAAAATAGGGGAGTTTGAAGTTGAATGGATACATGTTACTCACTCTATTATTGACTGTTCATGTATTGCAGTTACAACTGAAGCTGGAACTATGATTCATACGGGAGATTTCAAAATAGATCATACTCCATACGATGGATTACCAACAGATTTACATAGACTTGCACATTATGGAGAAAAAGGTGTTTTACTTTTAACATCAGATTCAACTAATTCACATGCACCTGGTTTTACAAGAACAGAAAAAACTGTTGGACCAACTTTTGATAGATTATTTGCAGGAGCAAAAGGTAGAATTCTTATGTCTACATTCTCTTCAAATATTCATAGGGTTGCGCAAGCAATTGAAAGAGCAATAACATTTGGAAGAAAGATTTGTGTTATTGGAAGATCAATGGAAAAAAATCTAGATTTAGCAATGACTTTAGGTTATATCAAATTCCCAAAAGATCAATTTATTGAAGCACATGAAGTAAATAAATATAATGATAAAGAAGTTTTAATTGTAACAACAGGTTCTCAAGGTGAATCAATGTCAGCACTTTATAGAATGGCAATACATGAACATAGACATATCAAGATAAAGCCAGATGATCAAATTATATTATCTGCTAAAGCAATTCCTGGAAATGAAGCTAGTGTATCTGGTATTATAAACCATTTATTAAAAGCTGGAGCTAAAGTTGCATATCAAGATTATGGTGATATTCACGTTTCTGGACATGCTTCTCAAGAAGAGCAAAAATTAATGCTTAGACTTGTTAAACCTAAATTCTTTTTACCAGTTCACGGTGAATATAATCATGCATTAAAACATGGACAAACAGGTATTGATTGTGGTGTATTAGAAAGAAATGTTTATATCATGAGTGATGGTGAGCAGATCGAAGTAAGCCCTAAATATCTTAAAAAAGTAAAAACAGTTAAAACAGGAAAAGTTTATATTGATAATCAATTAAACAACAAAATTTCTGATGATGTAATTTTAGATAGACAAACAATGGCAAACGAAGGTGTTGTTATGATTGTTGCGCAAATTAATGAGAATGACAGAACAATGGCTCAAAGACCAAAAGTTACTTCTTTTGGATTAGTTCCTGATAAACAAGATAAATTCTTCTCTAAAGAAATTGAAGATTTATTAAGTACATTCTTAGAAAATATAAAACCAGGCATCTTAAAAAATAATAGAATTTTAGAAGATGAATTAAGAAAAGTTGTAAGAAAACATTGTACGAGAAAATATAAAAAATATCCTATGATAGTTCCTACAATATTTGTTCAATAAGGATTATACAAATGGATTTTAAACAGATAGTTAAAGATTTATTATTAATAGAAGCAAAAGAACTAGAAAAAGCTGCAAATAATGTAGCTTTTGATATTGATAAAGCTATTGATTTAATCATGACTTCTAAGGGCAAGTTAATTATCACAGGTGTTGGTAAATCAGGCCTTGTAGGAGCTAAAATTGCAGCAACACTAGCAAGTACTGGAACTAGCTCATTTTTTCTTCATCCAACTGAAGCTATGCATGGTGATTTAGGAATGATAGGAGAAAATGATATAGTTCTTGGAATTTCTTATAGTGGAGAAAGTGATGAATTAGTTCAGATTCTTCCACATTTAAAGAGATTTAATATTCCATTAATTGCAATGGCTAGAAATCCGGAATCAACACTTGCAAAATATGCTGATGTTTTTATTAATATAAAAGTAGATAAAGAGGGTTGTCCTCTTGATGCAGCACCTATGTCATCTACAACTTTAACTATGGCAATGGGCGATGCATTAGCTGTTTGTTTAATGAGAAAAAGAGATTTTAAAAAAGAGGATTTTGCTTCATTTCATCCAGGTGGAAGTTTAGGAAAACAACTTTTTGTAAAAGTTGATGATTTACTACGAAAAGAAAATCTTCCTGTAGTTTCACGTGAAACAAAACTAAAAGATGCAATTTTAGTAATGAGCGAAGGAAGACTTGGAAGTGTAATAATTACAGATAAAGATGATAAAGTAATTGCACTTCTAAGTGATGGGGATTTAAGAAGAGCTTTAATGAATGATAATTTTTCAATGGATTGTAAGGTAGAAGATATTGCAACGATGAATCCAAAAAGATTAAAAAACAAAGAGCTTTTAGCAAGTGATGCACTTCAAGTAATAGAAGATTATAAAATTCAACTATTAATTGTAACTGATGAAAATGATAAATTAATTGGTGTATTACATATTCATGATTTAATAGAAGCTGGTATAAAATGAAAAAAAGAGAAGAAGAAACACAAGTAGAATTAGTAAGACTAAATAAATTTTTATCACATAATAGTAATTACTCAAGAAGAGAAGCAGATAAGCTAATCGAAGAGGGTAAGGTAAAAATTAATGGTAAAGTAGTTACTAATTTAGCTACTAAAGTTTCAAATAATGATGAAGTTGAAATTGGAAGAAAAAAAATTAAAGAAGATAAAAATAAAATATCTACTGTAATTGTTTACAATAAACCTAAGGGTGAAATTGTTTCTAAAAAAGATCCACAAGGGAGACGTACAATTTATGATTCACTTGATCATAAATACAAACACTTTTTAAGTGTAGGAAGACTTGACTACGCAAGTGAAGGTTTACTTTTACTTTCTGATAGTGTTACAATTGTTGATGCATTGATGCACTCTGATTTAGAAAGAGTTTATAAAATAAAAGTTAATGGAGTAATTACAAAACCTGTTGAAGAAGCAATGCAACACGGTTTAGAAATAGAAGATGCAACTTCAGGAGCGTATAAAACAAGTAAAATAAAATCTATGAGTTTTGCACCATTTTTAGCATATGATATATTAACTAATAGTGAAAAATTTTCTAAAATTAAAGTTGTAATAAGTGAAGGTAAAAATAGGGAGTTAAGAAGATTCTTTGCTCACTTTGGACTTGATGTACTTGATTTAAAAAGATTAGAGTATGGTGGAATCTCTTTAAATAATCTACCAACTGGAAAAACAAGATATTTAACTAAAGAGGAATACAAAAATCTTAGAATCTTTATGAATGAAGATGATAGATCTATCTAACAAGTTAAGACCAACAAATCTAGATAATTTTGTTGGTCAATCTCACATTATCTCTAAAGATAAAGCACTATATAAACTAATCAAAAAAAAAGATATTCCACACTTATTTTTCTATGGAAAACCTGGAACTGGGAAAACTACACTTGCAAAAATTATTGCTAAAGAGATAAATACAGATTATTTCTACTTTAATGCAACAAGTATAAAGATAGAAGATTTACGTAAAGTATTTGATAGATATAAAAATTCTTTAATTAAGCCTTTAATCTTTATTGATGAAGTTCATCGATTATCAAAAAATCAACAAGAAGTACTACTTCCAATTATGGAAAATTATGATGCTATAATCATAGGAGCAAGTACAGAAAATCCTTTTTTTACTTTAACATCAGCTATTAGATCAAGATCTTTTTTATATGAGTTTAAAGCTTTTACAAAAGAAGAAATGATTAAAATTCTTGATATTGCTTTAAAAGATATAGAAATAAATATACAAGATGATGCTTTAGAATATTTGATTACATCAAGTTCTGGAGATGCAAGAGCAATGCTTACCCTACTTAATTTTTCATATAAAGTATCAAATGATATTGATGTGAGTTTATTAAAAGAGTTAAGAGAGAATGTAATAGGTGATGGCGTTTCATCTTCAGATACACACTATGATTTAGCAAGTGCTATGATAAAGTCTTTAAGAGGTTCTAATATTGATGCAGCACTTTATTATATGAGTAGATTAATAAATGGTGGAGAAAGTGTAGACTTTATAACTAGAAGACTTGTTATCTTCGCAAGTGAAGATATAGGAAATGCAAATCCAAATGCACTTAATCTTGCTGTTAATACAATGATAGCTTGTAATAAAATAGGTTATCCAGAATCAAGAATCATACTTTCTCAATGTGCAATTTACCTAGCATCAAGTCCTAAATCAAATAGTGCATATAAAGCTGTAAATAAAGCTCTAGAAGAGATAAAAGCTGGTAAGATACTTGATATACCAAAACATTTGGATTCGCAGCATATAGGCTATTTATACCCTCATAATTACGGTGGATATGTTGAACAAGAATATATGAAAGAAGATTTAAAACTTTATGAGAATTCAAATATTGGATTTGAGAAGAGTTTAAATGAATGGTTAATTAAAATTAAAAGTAATAGTAAGGATTAAGAATGGAATATTACACTTGGGTACTAACTTTTCACATTATGGCTATGATGTCTTGGATGGCAATGCTTTTTTATCAACCAAGACTTTATGTATATCATACAGAACATCAAAATAAAAAAGAGTTTGTTGATGTGGTTAAAATTCAAGAACTTAAAATGTATAAATATATTGGTGTTCCAGCAATGTGGGCTACAATAATAAGTGGTGCAATAATGCTTTATTTAAATCCCTATTTATTATCAAGCCAAGCAGGTGGTTGGATGCATGCAAAACTATTTTTTGCTTTATTACTTGTTATATATTCTTTTTCTTTAGGGTATTATAGAAAAAAATTAGAAAAAGATGATTATGAAAGAAGTGGCAATTTCTTTAGAGCATATAATGAAATACCTACTATATTATCTTTATTTATTGTAGCATATGTAATTACAAAAACTTTTTCATTACTATTCACAGTAATAACATTAGTAGTGGGTTCATTTATAGTATATAAAGTTTATAAACAAAAAGAGAAGAAGGTATCATGAAATTTGAAAAATACTACGTATTAGATACAAATATATTGTTAGAAGATGCTACAAATATTTATAAGTTATCTCAAGAAGGAAAGAATCTTATTGTTTTACCTGAAACAGTTTTAGATGAACTTGATAGTAAAAAGAGTGGTTTTGATGAAATAAATTTTCAAGCAAGAGAATTTGCAAGAATACTTGAGAATTCAAAAATCTTAGATTCTGTAAAAAAAGATTCATATAAAATTATAAGATTAAAAATTCAAAATGATAAAAATACTATTATAGATATTATTTCAAAAGACGAATATTTAGTTAATATAAAAAATGTTTCGCCAAATATAATAAACGATAGAAAAATTCTTGAAATTGCAACATTTGCAAATACTTACTACAGTAATCAAGTTGAATTTTTATCTTTAGATATAATGGCAAGAACTAGGGCTGTATCTCTTGATATTAAAACAGATGCCCTTGTAGGTAAGGATAAGGACAATTTTGATTTTGAATTTATTAAAGACCTTGATATAAAATTTAAAGACTTAGAATTTCTTGATAATCAAGAAATAAGTAAATTTGATAAAGAATATAAACCATATAACTTCTCATACTGTTTTAATGTTGAAGCCTCAGATCAAGTAGTTTTAGCAAATATTCAAAATAAAAGAATAAGAGTTTTAGATGAAGATGAAATTAGAGATCAAATAATTACTCCCTTAAATAAAGAACAACTCTTTTTTTCAGATGCAATTCTAAATCATTTTTATAATGTTCTAATTGTAGAAGCAAAAGCAGGTTCTGGAAAAACTCTTTTAGCATTAAGTGGAGCATTAAAACTCGTACGTCAAAAACATTTTCAAAAAATCATTTATATTAGAAACTCAATTGAATCACTTGATAAAGGTGAAGATGTAGGTTATCTTCCTGGTCTTGAAGAAAAATTTAGAATATATAATCACCCTTTAATGGACAGCTTAGATTATATTATTAGAACAGAGCATAAAAGAAAAAGAAATAAAAAAACTCCTGATATAATAGTGTCAGAATTGGACGACAGCGAAGTAACTGCTAGAATCGAACAAATGATTGGCAATTATGGAATTGAGACCATGTGGGTAGGGGAAATGCGTGGTAGAACACTATCTAATTCATTTATTATAATTGATGAAGCACAAAACATGTCTAATAAAACTATGCAAATGGTTTTATCTAGAATTGATAGTTCTTGTAAAGTGGTTATTTTAGGATCAAATAAACAAATAGATAACTTCTATGTAAATAAATATACTAATGCTTTAACTACACTTTTAAAATCAAGTAAAAATGAAAATACACTTGTAAATTCATTTGCAATTAAATTACAAAAAGTTCTAAGAGGTCCTATTACAGAGTGGGCTGAAGAAATTTTCTCTAAATAACATCTTTTTTAGATGTTATTTAATCTATTAAAATACACCAATTATTTACTATTAAAACTCAATTTATAATTTTATTAATCAAAAATATAAAATACATTTACTCAATTTATTGCAAACTAATTATATTAAGCCAATTTGTTTATAGTATTTTTAAAATCTAAATAATTTAACTATAAAATGGTCTTTTATTTATTTAATAAATTTAAATTTTAATATATTAAAAAAATCATAATAAATTTTAATTTGTGTTACAATACATATTATAATATGTAAAGGAGTAAAAATGGGCTTACTGCAATATACATCAAATGAAATGTTTTCTTCTACTGAATTAGTTAGAAAAAGTAAAAATATATTTGATAAATTAAATAAAAATGAGATTGAGAAAGCAATAATACTAAGAGATGGAAAACCTGGCATCATACTTTTAGATTTTAATGAATATGAAAAAATCATGAATGACTATTTAAAATTAAAAGAAAAGAGTTTTAATCAAAATATTAAAAAAGAAAACCTTGAATCAACTAAGCAAATAGAGGAACAAATTACAAGCGAAGAATATCAACATGCTCTTGATGAAATTGATAAAATAGATTTTTCTTTTGATTCAAATAGTGCAAAAAGTGAGAAGATTGAACCTTTAAAAGAATTTTGGGATTAATATGATTGATGTATTAATTATAGGCTCAGGAATAGCTGGACTAACAGCTGCATTAAATGCAAAAAAAAATGGTTCAAATGTTTTAGTGGTTTCAAAAACTTATCCAACACATTCTCAAAGTGTACAAGCACAAGGTGGAATAAACGCTGTTTTATATGAAGATGATGATAGTGTTGATATACACACACAAGATACCTATAATGCGTCTTTTAAACTCGCAAATAAAGATACTATAAAATTTATGTGTGAAAATGCTAAAGAAACAATATATTGGCTAGATTCCATTGGAGTTCCATTCAATAGGGATAAAGATAATAGAATTGCTCAAAGAAAATTTGGTGGAACACAAAAAATCAGAACATGTTACTCAAGTGATTATACTGGATTAAAGATACTTCATACACTTTATGATCAATGTATAAAAGAGGGCATAGACTTTAAAAACGAACATCTAGCTTTAAATCTTATTATTGAAGATAAAATATGTAAAGGAATAACAGCCCTTGATATACAAATAGGAGAGATAAAAGAATTCCTATCAAAAACTACAATTATTGCAAGTGGTGGATATGCTGGTATTTACTACAATCACTCAACAAATTCATATTCAAATACTGCTGATGGAATTAATATAGCATATAAAGCAGGGTGTGAATTATCTAATATGGAGTTTGTACAATTTCATCCAACAACACTTGAGAATTCAAATATATTAATAAGTGAAAGTGCTAGAGGTGAGGGTGGACATCTTGTTGATATAAATGAAAAAAGATTTATTGATGAATTAAAACCTAGAGATGAAGTTTCAAGAGCTATATATGAAAAAATTAAAATAGGAGAAAAAGTATTCCTTGATTTAAGGCATTTAGGACTAGATAAAATAAAAGAGTTAATGCCACAAGAAAGAAATTTAGCCTATGAATTTTCAAATATAAAGATAGAAGAAGAAATTCTTCCTATTACTCCTGCTGCTCACTATTCTATGGGTGGAATAAAAACAGATAAAGATACAAAAACAAATATATCAAATCTTTATGCTTGTGGTGAGTGTGCTCAAGCTTATATACATGGTGCAAATAGGCTTGGTGGAAACTCTTTATTAGAAATTGTTACATTCGGTAAAGTAGCTGGATTAAATGCTTCAATTCAATCAAATAAAGTAAATGAATTTGATATATCAAATTCATTACAATATAAAGAAGATTTAATAGATAAAGAAAATGTATACTCTCTTCCAAATATCGAAAACTTTTATAAGTATAAAGAAATTCTAGGAGATACTTTATTTGAGAATTTAGGATTATTTAGAAATGAAGATAAAATGAATTTATTACTAAATGAACTATATGAAATAAAAAATAAATTGCCTAAAATGGGAATTACAGATAAATCAATTGAATATAACAAAAATCTTGTTGAGTTTATAGAATTTAGAAATATTTTAGATATAGCAATTATTACAACTCTTTGTGCAATTAAGCGAAAAGAAAGTAGAGGAGGACATTATAGAACTGATTATCCAAATACAGATGCTAGCTATGAAAAATGTTCAAAAGTTTATAAAATTAATAAAAATTCTAACATAGAATTTGAGGATATCAAATGAAGATTAATATAAAAAGATTTTCTAAAGATAAATCATTTGAAAATAAAGTGTATCAATATGATATAAAGGAAGATAATTTATTAAAAGCTTTATATGAAATTAAAATTAATATTGATTCAACTTTGACATTTAGATGTGGATGTAAAAGTGGAGTTTGTGGTTCATGTGCCATTAAAGTTAATGGAGTAGAGAAACTTGCGTGTAAAACAAAAATAAAAGATTCAGATCTAATTGAGCCTATAAATAACAGCACCATTATAAAAGATTTAGTTGCAGATGTTTCACATGAAACATTTTTGATAAAGAAAACAAAAAGCTTTATTGAAGAGAATCAAGTGGTTAATATAAGTCAGAAAGACATTAAAATTATAGATTTACAAAGTAATTGCATACTATGCAACGCATGTTATAGTTCATGCCCTGTTTATGAAGTAAATAAAGAGTTTCTAGGGCCTTTTGCACTAACAAGAGCGCTTAGATATATAAATGAAAAGAAAAACGCTTCTGGAGCAAATATAGTAAGTAATATTCAAGCTAATGGAATTTGGGATTGTACTTTATGTAGTGCTTGTACTTTAGTTTGTCCACAAGGAATAGATCCAAAAGCAGATATTATGCAATTACAAAATATTTCAGTACAAAATGGATATGATAATCCAAATATGCAAACTTTTGCTTATGGAACAAATTTTGATGATGATTTTGGGGGATTTAATCCAAATGGATTTTAATAAATAAAGAGGTTTAATCCTCTTTATTTTAAAATTATAAATTATCTTTTAAGTATAAGTAGTCAGACATTTTAGTCCACTCTCTAACTTTTTTCATATATACATCTTGTGAATCTAAGATTTCTTTTAATAAAGGGCTAGTAGCTCCCATTTCAGTTCTTAATTCTTGATTAGCTTTTTTCATTGCATCCATGATTGGTTTTGCGAATGTTTTAACCTGAATATTTGGATATTCAGTTTTCATTTGTTGCCATGCAACTGCGTTCATATCATAATTTTGAATATACATGTCATAAGCACTTAATCTAATTGCATTAACCATAATCTCTTTTAAATCAGCAGGAAGTTTATCAAACTTCTTAGTATTTATGATAAATTGCATTTCAGATGCTGGTTCATGCCAACCTGTATAATAATATGGTGCAATTTTATGAAATCCCATACTAATGTCCATTGAAGGTCCAACCCATTCTAAAGCATCAATAGTTCCCATTTCTAAAGAAGTAAATAATTCACCAGAAGGAATATTACTAACTTGAACATCAAGTTTAGCCATGATTTCACCTGCAAAACCTGGAATTCTCATTTTTAGACCTTTTAGATCATCAAGAGTATTGATTTCTTTTTTAAACCATCCTCCCATTTGAACACCTGTACTTCCACCTGGGAATGATAAAACACCATGTTTATCATAAACTTTTTTCATAAGTTCCATACCACCACCATGATAAAACCATGCATATTGTTCTGGAGAAGTTAAACCAAAAGGCATAGAAGTAAATGGTAAAGTATTTATATCTTTACCTTTCCAATAATATGAAGCTGTGTGGCCCATATCATATTGCCCACCTTTAACCATATCAAGCACAGCTAAAGGTGCTTTATGTTTATTTGCAGAATCTACTTTAATTTCAATTCTACCATTTGACATTTTGAAAGCCATATCAGCCATATTTTTAGCTGAATCTATAAGTGGCGTAGCTGTTTCAGTCCATGTTGTAGCCATAGTAAATTTATAAACTTTATCATCTGCATTTAAAGAAGACAATAGTCCTATGCAAACAACAAAGAAAGAAAATTTTCTAATTGATTTTTTCATTTATACTCCTTGTAATAAGTTGAATATTATATATCTAGGTGTATATTAAAAAGCTTAACTAATTAGGCATTCATCAAGTTTGAGTTTTTTATTCCATTTTAATTTTTTTAGTTCTGGTTCATCATAAAATTCTTTTGTATATCCAAGACATAAATAAGCAATAAACTTGTATTGATTTTTATTCATATTAAATATTTTATTTATCTTTTTAGGTTTTAAAATAGAAACCCATCCCATTCCAATATTTAAAGCACGAGCAGTAAGCCACATATTTAGAATTGCGCAAACAACAGAATACTCTCCTGTTCTTTTCATATAGGTTTGACCTAGAGTATTAGAAGATGATTTTTTATAGTAAACGGCAATATTAATATCAGATTCTTTGATACCTTCAAGTTTCAATGAACTATATAAAGGTCTATCAATAAATTTCTTTTTACTTTTTTCAAATGATTTCATAAAATGAGTGTAAACTAAATCTTGTTTATCTTTATCAACAATAATAAATTTCCAAGGTTGTGAAAATCCTACAGAAGGGGCATTTAAAGCTGATTGTAAAATAATGTTAAGTTTTTTACTTGATATCTTTTTATTTATAAAGTTATTGCCTCTAACGTCCCGTCTTGAGGCAATAATATTTGTAAGCGTTTTTAAATCTTTTTTATTAAACTTCATCTAGATTGAAAAATCATGTAAATCTTTGAATAAAAAAGCTTCAACAATTTCATCAATACTTTTTTGTGTAGGTGCAACTAATGCAATAATACCTTCATCCATAAATGGCCATACATACTCTAAATCATTTATTACAACAACAGCATCAATCCAAACACTTATATCTTCTCTTCTTTCATAAAATTCAACCTTTACAATTTTACCTTCATCTAAAGTAACAAACGCCCAAGCTTTATTTCCTTCAATTGAAGCAATTATACACTCATCTCTATTTTTTGAATCTACGGGTATTAATATAGTCATATTTTCTCTTTTAATAATTTTTATTTATAATAACTTTGATTTTACTATGTTTTTTCTTAAGAAAGATACTCTTTTTTATACCATAAAGAGAATATAAAAAGAGAATACAAATGCTGTTTAAATTTATTTGATTTAGATAACTCATAGATATGCAAAATATATTCATCATTAAACAAATTAGTATTATTATTTACGTCAAGTATAACATCAAGAATAGAACTTTTGTATTCTTTATTTAGCCATTCATTAAAGGGTGAATTAAAGCCTTTTTTTGTTCTATTTATAATCTCATTTGGAATATATTTTGAAGCAATTTTCTTTAATAGATATTTATTTGTATCTCCAACTTTTATCTTTGATTCAACACTAAACATATAGTTTACTAAATTAAAATCCAAGAATGGAGTTCTAACCTCTAAAGAATTACCCATAGAAATTCTATCAACTTTTGATAATAAAGCTTCTCCTAACCAAATTTTTAAATCAATATAACTCATCCAATCAACAGGGTCTTGTTTTGCTGTTTCACTTTTAAAAGTTGGAACTTTTTTAAATAATCTTTTTCTTTGAATATCTGTATATATTTCACCAAAAGAATTATAAAGATTTTGTTTTTTTACTATTCTTCTTAAGTATTCGCTTTCTTTTGTATTGTTTTGAAGTGCTCCAATAATATCATTTAAAAAAAGATTTTGCTCAGATGATAAACTTTTTTCGAATTCATAATATTTTAAAAATTTAGCATAGTTATCATACCCTAAAAAAATTTCATCACTGCCTTCACCTGACAATACAGTTTTGATTCCTGCTTTATGAATTTGTTTAGTTAAAATATTTAAAGGAATTGCAGCACTATCTCCATGTGGTTCTTCCAAAAATTCTAAAGTTTCTTCAAAATGATTAATATACTCTTTTTGATTTATTTCAATAGGATTATGATTTGAACCTATATGCTTTGCAGTAATTTGTGCATAAGATAACTCACAATAGTTTTTATGTTCATCATAACCAATACTGAAAGTATTTATCTTTTTGCCTGAAATTTTTGTATATAAAGCAGAAATCAACGAACTATCAATTCCACCACTTAATAATGATGCAACTTCTACATCACTATTAAGCCTTAATTCAACACTTTTAAATAAAAACTCTTCTATATCATTTAAAGCCTGTTTTTCATCCTTTATAGCTTTATATGTGTTAATCTTATAATATTTCTTTTTTAGAAGCTCTTGGGCCTTTAAAGGCTCATAAATCATATATGAAGATGATTCTAGTTTAAATATATTTTGATAGAATGTATCTTCTCCATATGAAACAAAATATTGCATATATTTTGAAACTGCAACTTTATTTAGATTTGGTTTATAATCAAGTAGGTTTAATATTGATTTAATTGATGAAGAGAATATAAACTTATTATCTTTAAAATAATAGAAAAAAGGTTTTTTCCCATATCTATCCCTTGCACAAAAATATCTATCTTTTTTCATATCATAAAGACAAAAAGAAAACATTCCATTTAGTTTATTTAAAAAATCAAATTCATATTTTTGATAAAGTCTAATTAGTACTTCACTATCACTTTGAGTTTTACATTGCAATTGTTCCACGTGAATCAATTCTTTATAATTGTAAATTTCACCATTGAAAACAAGTAAAATATCATCAAATATCATAGGCTGATTTGCTTCTTCATTTAAATCAATAATTGCAAGCCTAGTATGCCCAAATTGTTTATTATCAAGAATAATAGATTTTTGAAAATCTGGACCTCTATTATTTAATAATTCTAATGATTTATCAAATTTATCTGAAATAAAATTTGTACCTATAATTCCACACATAATTACCTACTTAATAAAATACTTAATGACTTCAATATTAAAATAAAGAAGTATTGCAAATAATGCTGTTGAAACTAAAACAGAAGCTGCAACATTAAATGGTTTACAATTATATAAAGCTGCAAGATTTACATTATTAACCGCTAAGGGTACCATTAACTCCATAATTAAAATAGAAGCCACATAAGAGTTTAGATTTGTAAAATATAAAACAAAAACTAAACCAACAAGAGGCAAAAATATATGCTTAACTACAGAAATTTGTATAGATATATGCCAAGGAATAGTTTTGATTTTAACATTAAATAAATACATACCAAAAATTAGCAATTGAATAACCATTGAAGTATATGCACCCATTTCAAGTGCAGTATAAATATGCTTATTAATTGTAATACCTTGATAATTAACAAAAAGTGCAAATAAGGCAAACCAAATAGCAGGAATTTTTAAAATTGAATATATGGCTTCTTTTAATAAGAACTGTTCTCTTGCAAAAAAATAAACTGAAAATATATAAATAAATAAGATATTCGCAATATTTATAATACTTGTATAGGGAACAGATTCAATACCAAATATGGCAATTCCAAGAGGAATACCAAGATTGCCTGTATTTCCAACAAGAGAAGATGCCAGATAAACTGATTGATCACTTCTTTCTTTAAATATTTTTTTATTAATCAACAATAAAAATACTAAACAAATAAGTACAATAGATAAATAAGCAAAAGGTGAAGCGATTAATTCATAATTGATAGGTGTTTTTGTTAGTCCCCAAAATATCAAAATTGGTTGGAAAAAATATAAAGAAATTAAAACTAGAGTTTTTTCATCAAGTTGGTTCGTAAAGATTTTTTTTGCAGAAAATCCAAGTAAAATAAAAAAATAAACAGGTAAAACAGCAAATACAGCATCCAAAGCAGATCCCTAATAAGATTTTTAAAAGGGATTCTACCATTAAAGAGATAAATAAAAGGTGACTTACATATATTATACTTACCAAGAAGCCATAATACCTTTTATCATAAAAAAGATTGCAGCTGCTAATATTGAAGCTGCAGGAACTGTAATAATCCAAGCTGCAATAATTTTTTTAACTGCATCTCTTTTTACATACTTAGTTCTTTTTGCATCTTTTACATCTTTTCTATCTTGTTTAACTAAATCTTCTCTATCATCAATATTTTTAATAAGCTCAACAATTCTAATATAATTACTTTTTGATTTATCAACAATAAGTTCAAGTTTAGCTAATTCTTCATTCATTACTTCAAGTTCTTTTTTATGTTTTTTGAATTTTTTTCGTGTTTCTTGTAAAAATCTTTTTTCATTCGCATCTAAAAATTCTCTTAAAAATCCAACTCCAAATACCCCACCAACAGCAATATGAGTAGAAGAAACAGGAAGACCTAACTGGCTTGCGACAATAACGGTAAATGAAGCAGCCATTGCAATAGAATAAGCTCTCATTTGATCAAGTTCTGTAATTTCTGAACCTACTGTTTTGATTAATTTTGGACCATAAAGCATTAATCCAACAACAATACCAAAAGCACCAACAGCCATAACCCAAAATGGAATACTAACATTTGATGCAACTTCAACATTTACTATAGCATCATTTATTGCTGCTAATGGTCCAATTGCATTAGCAACGTCATTTGCACCATGGGCAAATGATAATAAAGCTGCAGCAAAAACTAAAGGAATATTAAATAAAGTATTAACAGATATTCTATTATTTTCTAATTTCTCTGCTGCTTTGATAATTAAAGGTTTAACGATAAAATATACAACAACTCCAATAATTAAACCTAAAATAATAGCAGTTATAAAATCAACTTTTATTATTTGTTTAATACCTTTTAAAATAATATAAGCACTAAAAACCCAAGACATTAAAGCAATTAATAAAGGAACAAATTTTTTAGCAGCTTCTACTTTATCTTCTTTAAAAACAATTTGAGTTTTAATAAAATATAAAAATGCAGCAGCAATAATACCACCCATTAATGGTGAAATAACCCATGAAGCGACAATTTGACCAACTTTATCCCAATCAACTATGGAAAACCCAGCAGCTGCAATACCAGCACCCATAACTCCACCTACAATTGAGTGAGTTGTTGAAACTGGAGCACCAATTGAAGTGGCAAAATTTAACCAAAGAGCTGCTGATAATAAGGCAGCTGACATTGCCCATATAAAAATCTGAGGATCAGAAATTAAAGCAGGATTAATAATTCCATCTTTAATAGTTTTAACAACATCACCACCTGCAATGAATGCACCTAAAGACTCGAAAATTGCTGCTATTATAATAGCACCTGTTAACGTTAAAGCTTTAGACCCAACAGCAGGCCCAACATTATTTGCAACATCATTTGCACCAATATTCATAGCCATATAAGCTCCAAATACTGCACCAATAATTAAAAATGTATTATTTGGAAGATTGCCATGAGAAGCATATGACCAAAGAAAAACAACTACTATAAAAAGTAGTGCTAATGAAAGTTTTGCGAAACCAGGTAATGTCTTATCCCTAGCCTTATCGATTCGATTGATTGTTTTAATATCCAAAGTATACCTTTTGTAACTATTTTGTAATTTAAGTAGGTTAATATTATAGTGAACTTTTCCTTATCAAAGCTTTAAATAAGCTTAAATAGTTTATAGTCATACTCTAGTATTTGTGGATAAAGTTTATATTTTATAGGGTTTAAATATTAGTAAAAGAAAGTATTTATTAGGGAGTTTTTTGTTAAAGAGAGTTGATTGAATAGAAAAGAGAATTAATCTCTTTTTCTACTTCTATCACCACTTGGTCTAGAACCTCTGTCCCCAGAAGGTCTATCGCCTCTTGGAGCTCTATCACCACTTGGTCTGTCACCTCTTGGTGCTCTATCTCCAGATGGTCTGTCTCCTCTTGGAGCTCTATCACCTGATGGTCTATCACCTCTTGGTGCTCTATCTCTATCGCCACCTCTTGAGTTTCTATCTCCAGATGGTCTTCCCCCTCTATTTCCGCCTCTTGAATCGCCACCTCTAGAAGAACCATATCTTCCACCTCGGCCACCTCTAGAGTTTCTATCTCCTCTACCTTCACCTTCATATCTACTTGCATTTTCAACAAGTCTTTTAATATCAGATTCAGATTTACCGATATTATTATTACCTTGAACAAATGTAGATGCAGAAATCATTGAAGCTAATTTAAATGCAATTGTAGAGATATCAAATTCTTCTTTTAATTCTTCAACTAATGCCAAAGCATAATCTTGAATTTCTTGCTCACTAATTTGATTTTTTAATTCAGCAACTTTTTTTAATTTAACTGAATCAATATTAGGAATAGCTTTCCCTTCTAATTTTGTACCAATATTTTTTTCAATTTTTTGTAACATTCTGAATTCATGTGGAGTTACAATAGAAACAGCAACACCTTCTTTTCCAGCACGTCCTGTTCTTCCAATTCTATGAACATAAGACTCAGAATCAAATGGTAAATGATAATTAAATACGTGAGAAACATCATTTACATCTAATCCTCTTGCAGCAACATCAGTTGCAATTAAAATCTCTAATTTAGAAGTTTTAAATGCTCTAATTGCTTCTTCTCTTTGTCTTTGCTCCATATCTCCATGAAGACCTTTAGCCATGAATCCTTGAGATACCATAAAAGTTGATAATCTATCAACTTCTTTTTTTGTGCGACAGAAAATAATAGATTTAGTAGGATTTTTATAATCATACAATCTAATTAAAGCATCATCTCTTTCTCTTTCATCAACAACATAAAAAGTTTGAGTAATTTTTGAATTAGTTACATCTTTTTTAGTTAAAGTAATAAATTCTGGATCTTTTAAAATAGTTTTTGCAAGATTTTTGATAGCAACTGGCATAGTTGCAGAGAATAATAAAGTTTGTCTTTCTTCTGGTAAGAAAGTAAAAATCTCTTTAATATCATCTAAGAATCCCATATCAAGCATTTCATCTGCTTCATCAAGAATTACGTACTCAGGTTTAATATCAATTTTACCACCTCTTAAAAGATCTAAAAATCTTCCTGGAGTAGCAACAATAATACCTGCATTTTCTATTAATTTGATTTGTCTAGCATAAGCTTGTCCACCATATACAGTTGCAGTGTTAATTCCTAAAAATCTACCAAATCTGTATAATTCATCTGAAACTTGCATTGCAAGTTCTCTTGTAGGAACAATAACAACAGCTTCAACACCACTATTACCCTTCATTTTATTTAAAATTGGAAGACCAAAAGCAGCTGTTTTACCAGTTCCTGTATGTGCTTGACCAACAATATCTCTTCCATCTAATACAAATGGAATTGCTTGTTCTTGTATTGGACTTGGTTCTTTAAAACCTGCTTCATCTATTGCTTTTTGCAATAATTCTTTTAAATTGAATTCGTTAAAAGTCATTTTTTTACCTTAGTATATTTATTAAATTAATACACACGGTTATATGTTAGATTTAATCTCCCCATAAATGTACAATTAAAACGCAATTTGAGTCTTGCAAGTAAGTCAGTTTAATGAAAATGAATCTTTGATTAATATATCAAAGTAAAATGGGTATATAAATGTGTATAATTTGGCGGATTATATCTAGTTTTAGATAAATTTAAGCTTTAAGAAAGAGGAGCTATGCTCCTACTTCTTATAAGTCTTCTAGTTTTTTGTAGTTTTCTAGGTATTTAGTGTCATAATCATTTGAAATAAAATCTTCATTTTCCATCATTTTTTGATGAAATGGTATTGTTGTTCTAATTCCTTCTACTTCAAATTCAGCTAAAGCTCTTTTCATAATATTAATAGCTTTATTTCTATCTCTTCCCCAAACAATTAGTTTTCCAATCATTGAGTCATAATAAGGAGGTACAACGTATCCTGCGTACACATGAGAATCAACTCTTACATTTCTTCCACCTGGAACCATCCATTGAGTCACTTTTCCTGGACTTGGTAAAAATGAGTTTGGATCTTCTGCTGTAATTCTACATTCTATTGCATGACCTCTGAATTTAATAGATTCTTGTGGAGGAACTTTTTCACCTTCAGCTACTTTAATCATTAATTCAACAATATCAATACCTGAAACCATTTCTGAAACTGGATGTTCAACTTGAAGTCTTGTATTCATTTCCATAAAATAGATGTTTTGTTTATCATCGGCTAAAAATTCGAAAGTTCCTGCACCTTCATATTTTAAATATTTAGTCGCTTTTACTGCAACATCATGAAGTTTTGCTCTTGTTTCATCGTTTAATAAAATCGCAGGTGACTCTTCAATAACTTTTTGATGTCTTCTTTGTAATGAACAATCTCTTTCACCTATATGAATAGCATTACCATGAGAATCTCCAACAACTTGAACTTCAATATGTCTTGGATTATTGATAAACCTTTCAAGATACATTGTTCCATCACCAAAAGCAGCTAAAGCTTCACTTGATGCAGCTGTGAATAGTTGATCAAACTTATCTTCATTTTCAATAAGTCTCATACCTCTACCACCACCACCTGCAGATGCTTTTGCCATAATTGGATAACCAATTTCAAGGGCAACTCTTCTACCTTCTTCAACAGAATGTACAGCACCTTTAGATCCTGGAACTACAGGAACTCCAGCTTTTATCATTTCATCTTTAGCTTTTGATTTATCAGCCATTTTTTCCATTACTTCAACAGATGGACCAATAAATTTGATATTATGTAATTGACAAATTTCTACAAAGTCTTGATTTTCAGATAAAAATCCATATCCTGGAAAAATTGCATCACAACCTGTCATTTCTGCTGCTGTGATAATTGCTGGAATATTTAAATATGATTCGCTAGATTTTGCTCCACCAATACATACAGCTTCATCCGCATGTTTTAGATATGAAGCGTTTTTATCTCCAGCACTATAAACAACAACCGACTTTTTACCCATTTCTCTAATAGTTCTAATAGCACGTTGAACAATTTCACCTCTATTAGCTATTAAGATTTTTTTTATTTCTGCCATAGATTACTCTTATAACTTTTCAACAACAAAAATTGGCATATCATATTCAACAGGATTACCATCTGTAACAAGAATTTCTACAATTTTGCAATCAAATTCAGCTTCAACTTCGTTCATAATTTTCATAGCTTCTAAAATACAAAGAGTTTGACCTTTTTTAACTGTCGCACCAACTTTTACAAATGCAGGTGATTCAGGAGATGGAGATGAATAATATGTCCCAACCATTGGTGAATTGATTGTTTCGCCAGCTGCACGTACTACTGTTTCAGCAACAGGAGCAGATATAGCAACAGGAGCAGATACACTTGAAACTTGAGCAACAGGAGCAGACGTAGTAACTGTAGTTACACCACTTTCAAAACCTCTTTGCATAGAAATTTCAAATTCACCTTCTTTAACCTTTAATTTGTTAAGTTCACTCTTATCAAATACTCTTATTAATTCTCTGATTTCTTTAAAATCCATACTTAGCCTTTTTTATTTAGTAAAATTTTTTCTCATAATAGCACATTTTTTCTAATAAATATATTTTTGTATAATTAATTAAGTCTTATTTAAGATTAAAAGTAAAATCAAAATAATATTTTATAAAAAATCTTTTGATATAATCTAAAAAAGTTTCAGTTAGGAAAAAAATGTTAAACGATCAAAGTTTTATAAATATTGCAAAAGAAATCTCAAAAGCTTCAAAATGTGTTTCAAAACAAGTGGGTGCTGTTATTGTAAAAGATGGAAGAATTCTTTCAACGGGATATAATGGAACACCAGCTGGTTACAAAAATTGTAGTGACCATTGGGAAGGTAATTATACGAAAGACCATCATGATTGGTCAAAAACTTATGAAATTCATGCAGAAATGAATGCAATAATTTGGGCAGCAAGAAAAGGTATATCAATCGAAGGCGCAACTATTTATGTTACCCTTGAGCCTTGTAGTGAATGTTCAAAAAATGTAATTGCAAGTGGAATAGTAAGAATTGTTTATGAAAAAGCATATGAACATACAAATTCTGAAATTATCTCAAAATTTATAAAAGATAATAATGTACAAATTGAACAAATAAAAGATAAAAATTAACAAATGGCACAAAAAGATAATACTGAATTTTATAAAAAATCAATTGAGAAATATGGAATAAGTGCTCAAGGGGTACAGTGGAATTCAGATTATTCACA
The DNA here is from genome assembly GCF_013177675.1 of Arcobacter acticola. Classification (NCBI taxonomy): domain Bacteria; kingdom Pseudomonadati; phylum Campylobacterota; class Epsilonproteobacteria; order Campylobacterales; family Arcobacteraceae; genus Arcobacter; species Arcobacter acticola. The sequence goes on along the minus strand of NZ_CP042652.1, from coordinate 106,347 downwards.
ATATAAAAGATTTGAAATACTAACAAGCTTTATAAAAAATAACATTAAAGAATCTTCAATAATTGATGCAGGATGCGGCTTTGCAGAGTATTATAATTATTTGTTTGATAATGATCTAAAACCAAAATCCTATTTAGGAATAGATTGTGAAGAGCAAATGATTAATCTAGCTTCAAAGAGATTTCTGAATACTACATTTAAAAAGAAAGATATATTAAAAGAAGAATTAGACTTTGCAGATTATTATATTTGTAGTGGCGCTATGAACATATTAGAAGAAAACGAAGTTTTTATTTTTATAAATAAATGTTACTACTCTTCAAAAAAAGCTTTTATTTTTAATTTTTTAAAAAATGATTCTTTAACAAAAGTTAGTAAAACACAAGTAATAAACCATTGTTCAACACTTTCTTCTAAAATAAAAATTAAGGAAAATTATTTAAGTAACGATTTTTCAATATATCTGGAAAAATAAAATTATCATACATTTATCATATTTTAAATATAAAATTAGTTTAAATAAACACAAGGAATAGAAATGAAAATAGGCTTATTTATACCATGTTTTATGAATGAACTATATCCTGATATTTGCAAAGCAACATACCAAGTATTAAAAAGACAAGGTTTAAATGTAGAGTATCCACTTAATCAAACTTGTTGTGGTCAGCCAATGGCAAATTCTGGTTGTTCCAAAGATGTTAAGAATCTAGCAATAAACTTCGTAAATACATTTAAAGAATTTGATTATATTGTAGCACCTAGTGGCTCTTGTGTATCAATGGTAAAAGAACACTATAATGAATTTTTCAATAATGATAAAGATTACAATAAAGTAAAAGCTTCTATTTATGAAGTATGCGAATTTTTACATGATATTATAAAAGTTGAAAATTTAAATTTAAATATTTCATTTCCTTATAAAGTAGGATTACATAACTCTTGTCATGGACATAGAGTTTTAAAATTAGGAACGGCTAGTGAACTTAATGTTCCATATAATTCAAAGTTAGAAAATATTTTAAATACAGTTAATAATATTGAATTAGTTGAGTTAAAAAGAAAAGATGAATGTTGTGGTTTTGGTGGTACCTTTTCAGTTGCAGAAGAAGATATTTCAGTTGCAATGGGAAAAGATAGGATCAAAGATCATCTAGATTCATCAGCACAAATTATGACAGGAGCTGATATGTCATGTTTAATGCATATGGATGGATTAATAAACAGAAATAACTATCCAATAAAAGTAATGCATATAGTTGAAATTCTTGCAGGAGTTAAACCATGAGTACAAATCACAATCACTCAGATAATGCAAAAGTATTTGTAGCCAATGATGAAAGAATGCACTGGCATGACCAAGCATTATGGTTCGTAAGAGAAAAAAGAGACAGAGCTAGTAAATCAATTCCAGAATGGGAACAATTAAGAGAATTTGCAAGTCAAATAAAAACTCATACTATGGCAAATCTTGATAAATATTTAATTGAGTTTGAAAAAAATGCAAAAGCAAAGGGAATTACAGTTCATTTTGCAATTGATGCAAAAGAGCACAATGAAATTGCATATAGACTTTTAAAAGAAAAAAATGTTACGAAATTAGTTAAATCAAAATCTATGCTAACAGAAGAGTGTCATTTAAATCCATTTTTAGAAGAAAGGGGTATAGAAGTTATTGACACAGATTTAGGTGAAAGAATTGTTCAATTGAGAAATGAACCACCTTCTCATATTGTATTACCAGCTATTCATCTTAAAAAAATGGATGTATCTGATACCTTTCATGAACATTTAGGAACCCAAAAAGGAAATGATGATCCTACTTATTTAACAAGAGCAGCAAGAGCCAGTTTAAGAGAAGATTTTTTAACTGCACAAGCAGGACTGACAGGTGTAAACTTCGCAATTGCTCAAACAGGTGGAGTTGTTGTTTGTACAAATGAAGGAAATGCTGATATGGGAGCTAGTGTTCCAAAGCTACATATCGCTTCAATGGGAATTGAAAAAATCATTCCTAGACTTGAAGATTTATCTGTATTTACAAGGTTACTAGCAAGAAGTGCAACGGGACAGCCAATCACTTCATATACTTCTCATTTTCACGCTCCTATTGAAGGTGGAGAAATGCATATTATTATTGTTGATAATAATAGATCTCAATTTTTAGCATCACAAAAAAATAAAAAAGCATTAAACTGCATTAGATGTGGTGCTTGTATGAACACTTGTCCTGTTTATAGAAGAAGTGGTGGTCACTCTTACGAATATGTAATTCCTGGACCAATTGGTTCAATATTAGGAGCCAAAAAAGAACCTGAAAAACATAATTCATTGCCATTTGCATGTACTTTATGCGGTTCTTGTACAAATGTTTGTCCTGTAAAAATAGATTTAGACTCACAACTTTATAGTTTAAGACAAGACTTAGGAAATGCAAATTTAATCGATTCAAAGAAAAAAATGGCTATGAAGGTAACCGCTTGGTTAATGGGAAAACCTGCATTATTTGACTTTGCTGGAAAAGTTGCTAGAAAAATTGTTCCAAAACTACCAAATTCACTACTTTATAATAAAGGAAATATTTGGGGGAAACAAAGAGATTTACCAAAAATGCCAGAGAAAAGTTTTAAAGAAATGTTTATAGCAGGAGACTTAGATGACTAGTAAAGAATTAATACTTAAAAATATAAAAGAGAATAATATAGTAAAAGAAGTTCCTCTTCCATCATATGATAACTTTGGAATAAAATTTGAAGATAAGTTTCAAACTTTTTCAACAATGATTGAAAGTGTGGGAGGGAAAGCTTTATTAATAAATAAATCTGATTTGGATAAAACTATTAAAGAGTTGTACCCAGATGAAAAACAAATTGCATCAAATGTTGAATTTTGCAATGTTGGAAATTTTAATGCTAATGAACAAGAAGATGTTCATACTTTAAAAGATATTGATTTAGCAGTTGTAAAAGGTAATTTTGCAATTGCAGAAAATGGTGCTATTTGGATGAAAGATGAAGAAAATAGACATAGAGCTTTATATTTTATAGCACAGAATATTGTTATTGTAATTGATGAAAAAGATATACTAAATAATATGCATGAAGCTTATCAAAAATTAAATTTTGATAATAATGGATATGGTGTATTTATTTCAGGACCATCAAAAACAGCTGATATAGAACAATCATTAGTTATCGGAGCTCATGGACCAAAATCTGGCTATGTAATTTTTACAAAATCTTGATATAATTGCTAAATAGGGGATCATAATGAAATTTTTTTTACTATTTAGCATACTTTTTTTAAATTTTCTTTTTGCAAATACTAGCAAAGAAGTATTGGTTTTACACTCTTATCATAAGGGATATGCTTGGAGTGATGACATATCAAAAGCTATAGAAAAAACTTTTTCTGAATATAAAAAAGCAGAAATAGAAGTTACAACTGTTTATATGGATACAAAAAGAATTGATAATGCAGAATACTTAAATAGCCTCGCAAAACTTTACAAACAACAATTTGAGGGTAGAATCTTTGATTTAATAATCGTAAGTGATAACACTGCTTTTGATTTTATGATTAAATATCATGAATATTTATTTAAAAATACTCCCGTTTTATTTTGTGGAATAAACAATTTTGACAAGGTATTATTAGATGAAAATAATTTAAAAAACTATATGACAGGTGTTGCTGAAGATGTTGATTTAGAAAAAAACTTTGAACTTATTTCAAAACTACATCCAAAATTGAAAAATCTTTTAATAATTAATGATACTTCAAATACAGGTTATGCAGTTAAAAGAGATTTGCGACCAATAATTGAAAAATACAAAAATAAATTTAACATTGAATATACAGATGATTTAGAAATAAATAATTTAAGACAAAAAGTTTCAAATTTAGATAAAGAAAATAGTGTAATACTATTTGTTCTTTTATTCAAAGATACCACGGGAAAATACTTTACCTATAAACAAAGTTTTGCACAAGTAAAAGAAGTAAGTCAAGTTCCAATTTATGGTCTTTGGGATTTCTATTTAGATAATGGGATAGTAGGTGGTCTTTTAACTTCTGCAATTGCTCAAGGAGAATCGGTTTCAAAAATGGCTCTTCAAATTTTTAATGGAAAAAAAATATCTGATATTCCAATAATTGAAAAATCTCCAAATATTTATATGTTTGACTACAAAGAGTTAGATAAATTTAACATTGACATTTCTCCTTATATTGGTAATCCAGTGATAATAAATGAGCCTGCAACTGTATATAAAGAGCATTCAAAACTTTTTATATTTACAGCTTTAATAATATTTATACTTAGTACAATTGTTATTATATTAAAAGCAAATATTCAAAGAAGAGAAAAACTAGAATTAGAGTTATCAAATAGAATAGAATTTGATAAAGTTTTACTAGATACCATTCCAAATCCAATATATTACAAAAATGTTGATGGTAAGTTTTTAGGCTGTAATATCAGCTTTGCATCTTTAGTAAATAGTAGCAGAGATGAAATTATTGGAAAAACTGCTTTTGATTTCTTTTCATTTAAAGTTGCAAATGCAAACACTATAATAGACCAAGAATTACTAACAACTTTTTCAACAAGTACCTCTGAATTTACTTTTCATACACCAACAAATGAGATGAAACATATAATTTTAAATAAAGCTGTTTATAAAAATATAGATGGAACCGTTGGTGGAATTGTTTGTATTATGGATGATATAACAGAAAGAGTTCAACAAAAACAATTCTTGATACAACAAAGTAAATTGGCAGAAATGGGTGATATGATTGCTGCAATTGCCCACCAATGGAATGAACCTTTGGTGGAATTATCAGCATTGGTTCAAGATATACAAACATCATATTTATTAAATGAATTAAAAGATATGGAAGTTAAAGATTTCGTAAATGATTCAATGGTGCAAATTAAATATATGTCAAAAACATTAAGTGATTTTAGAAACTTCTTGAAACCATCAACTAAAAAAAAGTTATTCTCCATATCAAAAGCATTAAGAGAGATTAATGAAATTATTGGAAAACAAATATTTTATTCAAATATTGAAATGACTTTTAATTATAAAAATGAAAATGAAGAACTTCTAATTTATGGCTATGAAAATGAATTTAAGCAAGTTTTATTAAATCTGTTGAATAATGCAAAAAATAAAATAGTTGAAAAAAATACTGATTTTGGTAAAAAAGCACATATCAATATCAATATAGAAAGATCATCAAATTACAATATTATTGAAATAATTGATGATGGTGGAGCAATTGATGAAAAAATTATACATTCAATATTTGATCCATACTTCACTACAAAAGAATCAGGAACTGGCTTTGGTCTTTATATGGCAAAAGTAATAATTGAAGATAAAATGAGAGGAATAATTAAAGTTAGAAATGATAACAATAATGTTGTTTTCACTATAAAACTTCCCCATAAAAAGGTACAAAATTGAAAATTCTATTATTAGAAGATAATAAAAAGTTAAATGAAACTATAACAAAACGACTAAAAATGAAAGGATATAATCTTTTAACTTTTACAGACGGAGCACAGGCGTTTGAAGCGGTATCAGATGGTTTTTCATGTTTTATTTTAGATATAAATGTTCCAAATATTGATGGAATAAAGATCCTTAAAAAAATTAGAGAGTATTATCCTACTTTACCTGTAATTATTATAAGCGCAAGTGTTGAACTTGATGTCATAAAACAAGCCTATGATTTTGGATGTAATGATTTTTTAAAGAAACCATTTTTCATAGATGAATTAGAAATCAAAATTGAAAAACTCTGTAAAATACAAAATGATGAGATATTTTTTGATGAGAATTGTTGTTTTGATTTTAAATCATCAGTAATTAAAATGAATGATAAAGAAATTAGATTAACAAAAAAAGAAAAACTTTTAATGAATCTATTTTTAACAAAAAAGAATCAAGTAATATCATACGAATCTATAGAAAATTATGTTTGGGAAGGTAATTTTGCATCTTTAGAATCAATAAGAAGCCTTATTAGACGAGTAAGAAAAGTAATTGATAAAGAGTATATTCAAACTGTTGTTGATACAGGATATATATTTAAAAGTAACTAAAATATTAAAAAGAAAGAATTTAAAAATATATTTTAAATTCAACATTCTACATATAAATAGTATCCTCTGTTAGATGAAGCTTTTATAGTAGTCTTATCTATTTTCTTTCTTAATCTTCTAATAAGTGTTCTTATTGCATCAATAGATGCATATTCACCTTTCCAAACATAGTTTTGTATGTTTTCATAACTCACTAATTTATTTTTATTTAATAAAAATAGATTTACAAGTAGATTTTCTTTTTCAGTTAATACTTTCTTTTCTCCATCAATAGTAATAATACTTTCACTAAAATTGAAAAAACTCTTCTCATCAAAAAGAACTTCATTATCAGGAATATTACAAAGTTTATCAACTTTGATTTCCAATTCATCTATAAAAAATGGTTTTTTTAAATAATCATTGCAACCAAAACTATATGATTTTTTTATAATATCAAGTTCTACAGTTGATGAGATAATTACAACAGGAACATTATCATAATATTCACGTATCTTTTTAAGAATTTTTAATCCATCTACATTTGGAACATGAATATCAAGAAGAAAACATGAAAAACCATTTGTAATATTATTAAAAGCTTCTTCACCACATAAGTATGAATATACTTTATAACCTTTTAATTCAAATTTTAATTTAATTGCTTCATTTAATGTTTTATTATCTTCTAATAAGAATATCTTCATATTTATGCTTCTTTATTTTTGGGATTTTGATTAAAAATATTACATTTTTACCATCATTCTTAACTTCAATTTTTCCAGACATTTTATCTTCAACTATAATTTTTGCCATATATAATCCAATTCCAGTGCCATTTTCTTTTGTTGTAAAGAATGGATCGAATAAACGGTCCATAATACTTCCTTCAATAGCACCTCCATTATCAATAACTTCAATAATATTATATTTTTTACTCTCATTTATTCTAATTGTGATGATTCCATTGAAAGTATTTTTTTCATTAAGTTTTACAAGTTTATTTTTTGCATTATTTATAACATTTAATAAAACCTGTTTTAACTCATTTTTATAGCCATAAATCATTATTTCATCATTAGTGTTATATTCAAAGTTTACTTTGATATTAAAATAAAAAATTTGTTTACCGACTATTTCAAAAATTTCTTTTATTGCTTTTTTAACTTCAAACTCTTCTTTTAAAACAGATGGTTTTAGGAAATTTCTAAAATCATTTAAAGTCACAGACATATATTGAATTTGAACCATAGAATCAATTACAAAATTAGATACTTTTTCTTTATCAATAACATTTGAAGAGTAAAAAAGTTGCATTTTCTGAATTTGTGCAGAAAGTTCAACCAAAGGCTCATTCCATTGATGAGCAATTGCAGCTATCATTTCACCCATTTCAGCAAACTTACTTTGTTGGATTAAAAGTTCTTTTTCTTTGATTCTTTCAGTAATATCTGTCATAATGCAAACAATACCAGCAACCATGCCTTTATAATCTAAACATACAGCCTTACTTAAATTGTAATATCTTACTTCACCATCTTTTTTTATGAAATGTACTTCATCCTCATAAGGTTGCAAAGTTTTCATGATTTGCACATCAATTTGTTTATGCCTATCAGCAGCACTTTTAGGAAAAAATTCATAAGCAGACTTACCTATAACTTTTTTCTTAGAAGTACTAGCCAAATCTGCAAATCTAGTATTACATCTTATAAAATCCCCTTTTATATCTTTATAATATATGGGGTTTGGTAATGCGTCCAACAATACATCCTCAAAATTTAATTTTTTATTTAACTTATTATAATACTTCTTCTTCATTCACATCCCGATTGTTATTTGAAAATATAATATCATAATAATATAATATCAATAAACTTACTATACTTTTTTAAGTAAAATAGCAGTTCCTAGTCCCCCTCCGATACATAATGAAGCTAAACCATATGTAGAGTTTTGTTTTAACATCTCATAAATTAATGAAACAATAATTCTATTTGCACTAGCACCAACAGGGTGTCCTAAAGCTATTCCACTTCCATTTACGTTCATATTCTCATTTAAAATTTCATCTGTTAAATTTACTTTCTCTTTTAATAGTTCAAATACACCTAAAATTTGGGCAGCAAAAGCTTCATTTATTTCAATAACATCAATATCACTTATATCAACACCTGTTTTATTTAATAACTTTTCGATTGCATATGCTGGACTTAATCCCATAACAGAAGGATCTATCCCAACTTGAGCTATATCTACAATTTCTACCAAAGGTTTCAAATTATATTTTTTAACAGCATCTTCTGATGCAATTAGAGTAAAACTTGCACCATCATTTATTCCAGAGGCATTTCCAGCAGTTACTGTTCCATCTTTTTTAAAAACAGCTTTTAGATTATTCAATTTTTCTAAAGAAGTATTTCTATTAATATATTCATCTTTATTAAATATTATCTCGCCTTTTCTTGTTTTAACGACAATAGGAGTTATCTCATCTACAAATTTTCCGGCATTATCCGCGGCTATTGCTTTTCTTTGAGAATCTAAAGCATATTCATCTTGCGTTTGTCTAGAAATATTGAATTTTTCAGCAATTTTTTCAGCAGTTATTCCCATATGATAACCTTCAAAGGCATCTGTTAGAGCATCACTTATAGAATCAACAAGTTTTTCATCTCCTAGTCCTAAACCAGATCTAGCTTTTGATGAAACTAAAAATGGTGCTCCAGACATACTTTCAACACCACCAGCAATTATTACATTCTTTTCACCTGATTTTATTTCAGCAACAGCATTTAATACAGCTTTCATTCCTGAACCACATAACATATTTAATGAATATGCAACAGTTGAATGTGGCATTCCTCCAAATATTGCAGCTTGTCTTCCTATCCCTTGAGAGTGTCCTGCGCTTAAGATATTCCCAACAATAACTTCATCTACAATATTATTATCAATATTTTTTGTTAAATCTTTTATTACCTGACCAGCTAAATCACCAGGTTTCACATCTTTTAAAGTTCCTAAAAAACTCCCAATAGCACTTCTTTTTGCTTCTACAATATATACTTTCAATTTTTAATCCTCATATTCTATTAATTATTTTTTAATGCAACAATATAAGAAGCTGGAGTAACTTCTTTTATCTGTTCTAATGTTGTATCACCAATAAGTTCTACTAAATGTAACTTCCCACTTATAAATTTAAAAACTCCCAACTCAGTTATAATCATACTTATTACATTTTTTCCAGTTAAAGGTAAAGTACATTTTTCAAGTATTTTAGGAGCTCCTTTAGCAGTGTGTAACATAGCAATAATTACTTTCTTCACCCCACTTACTAGGTCCATAGAACCACCCATTCCAGGAACAAATTTCCCAGGAATATTCCAACTAGCCAAACTAGCTTCTTGATCTACTTCTAAAGCACCTAAAACAGTAATATCAATATGACCACCTCTAATGATTTCAAAAGATGTACAAGAATCAAAAAATGCTCCACCAGCTCTTAATACAACATTCGTACCACCTGCATCAATCAAATCTTTGCTAATATCATCCCCATGTGCCTTATCCCAAACCCCTGCAAAACCATTTTCAGAATGTAAAATAATTTCTACATCTTTAGGTACATAATTGGCTACTAAAGTAGGTAAGCCTATACCTAAATTTATAAAGTCACCATTATTAAATTCTTTTGCAACTCTTTGTGCTATTATCTCTTTTGCTTCCATGTTAAGCCTTTACTAAATAATTTACATAAACAAATGGTGTATGTATAAAGTTGGGATTTAACTCTCCATTTTCAACTATGTTCTCAACTTCAGCTATAGTTATCTTAGCTGCTCCTGCCATTGCGACATTAAAATTTCGTGAAGAACCGTTATAAATTAAATTTCCAGCTCTATCTGCAGTATGCGCTTTTATAATGGCTAAATCAACAAATATTGGTTTTTCTAAAATGTACTCTTTTTCATCTACAATAATTACTTCTTTACCTTCTTGAACTAATGTACCCAATCCGGTTCGTGTTAAAACGCCACCTAATCCAGCAGATGCTGATCTCAATCTTTCAGCTAAAGTTCCTTGAGGTATTAATTCTAATTCAATAAGACCTTCGTTTACTTGCTTTTGAGTATCTTTATTTGTACCAATATGGGTAGCCATAAGTTTAGATATTCTATTATCAGCAACTAGTTTTCCTATTCCTTTACCATCAACAACTGTATCAGAAGCGACAATAGTCAAATTTTTTACATCAGTTTTTAATATTTCATCTATAATATTATGAGCATTTCCACAGCCAAAAAAACCACCAATAGAAATTATCATTCCATCTTTTAGAAATTTTTTAATCTCAGATATATCTATTACCTTTTCCATCTCTGCCTCCTTTTTTCATAGCATAAATTATTTTTACACTGAAAGTATATGAATAAATAATGATAAAAACATGGCAAATTTATCATCTCTAAATTAATTTAGAAATAAAGTTATTTAAATTTAAAAAATTAAAAGAATTATTTATAAGGGTAAGTAAATAGTAATATCGTGTGTTAAATAAATATTTAATTTATTTAACACACAAAAGATTAAAAGAGATATATAATATGCTAATTAACTATTATTTTCTAATATTTCAAATACTTCATCGGGTATTTTTATAGCTTTAAAGTTTTGTACATAAACTAGAACAACTTGAAAAGAACAAATTAACTCTTTGCCTCTAAGGATATCTTGATTTAAGATAACAGAAGTATTCTTTCTCTGTAGAACTTTTGTTTTAACTTCTAATAAGTCACCTAGAACTGAAGTTTGTACAAAATCACAAACGATATTTCTTACAACAAAATGCTCATTTTTTGTTTTATTATGAGAATTAAATCCTTGTTTAAAGAATATTTCAGATCTAGCTCTTTCACAATATTTTATAAAATTTGCATGATACACAATTCCTGCTGCATCTGTATCTTCATAATAAATTCTAACTTTCATTTCTATTCTTCCTTCTCTTCTATAACAGAAACTGTTAATCTTGAGATACAAACTAACTTATCAGTTTCTTTATGTTTTATTTTAATATCCCAAACTTGAGTAGTTCTACCAATATGAATAGCAGTTGCAATACCTACAACAAAGCCTTCACTAACACCTCTTAAATGATTTGCATTTATATCTAATCCAACAACTGTATAACCAGGTTTAGCAGCTACAACACCGGCAATACTTCCCAATGTTTCAGCAAATAAAACAGAAGCTCCTCCATGCAAGATACCATGTATTTGATGGGTTCTTGAATCTACAGGCATTTCACCTTCTAAAGAATTATCTTCAATTTTTGTAATTTTAATACCTAAAGTTTCTACAGCAGTATTTTTACATTTTTCATTAAGTGACTCTAATGTAAAAGTTTTTTTCCAGATACTCATAATAATTCTCCTAATAATTTACATATAAGAAGTATATAAATATATAATGACAAAATTATGATAAGTAATATTTAATGAGAAATCTTAGATAAACTATTTTAGCTATTTGCTAAAATAGTTTATAAAATTTTTATTTAGTAGGAATAGGTGTAGCACCTGAGTAATCATAGAAACCTTTTCCAGATTTAACTCCATACCATCCAGCTTCCACATATTTAACTAATAATGGACAAGGACTATATTTAGTATCACCAAATCCTTCATATAATACATTCATTATTGCTAGACAAGTATCCAAACCTACAAAGTCAGCCAACTCTAATGGACCCATTGGATGTCCCATTCCAAGTTTCATAGCAGTATCAATTGACTTAATATCTCCTGCTCCTTCATATAAAGAATAAATTGCTTCATTTATCATCGGAACTAAAATACGATTAGCAATAAAAGCTGGATAATCTTTTGCTACTGCAATTGTTTTACCTAAAGATTCAGCGAATGATTTTGTTGTTTCTAACATTTCATCACTTGTTGCAATTCCAGGAATAATTTCTACCAACTTCATAACTGGAACTGGATTCATAAAATGTAAACCAATAAATCTTTCAGGTCTATCTGTATTAGCAGCTAATTTAGTAATAGACATACTTGAAGTATTTGTTGATAATAAACAACTTTCTTTAATATATTCTAATACTCCTTTAAAAATCTTAACTTTTAAATCAAAATTCTCAGTAGCAGCTTCAATAATCAAATCTGCATTTTTAAGAGCTTTTGACTCTGTATTAGTAACAATATTAGATAAAGCTCTATCCATATCACTTTGAGAAATTTTTTCTTTTTCTACTTGTCTCTTAAGATTTTTCTTAATAGTTCCTATTGCGTTAGTTAATGCTTCTTCTGCAATATCTATTAATACAACTTTATATCCAGATAAAGCACATACGTGAGCTATCCCATTTCCCATTTGTCCAGAACCAATGATTCCTACTTCTTTTATTTCCATTATTTCTCCTTTTAAACTTTTTTATTTTTTTTTAATAGCCAAACTTTTTCACATCCATTTGATTTTCTTTTTAATCCACTTGGAAGGTTTTCATTTTTTTCAAGTAAAACTAATGAATAAATATCAAAATAATATTCTTCTACTTCAAGGCTATCCACACAAAAAGGTGGACCTTTCATTGTATTTTGATCATATTCATAAGTTAGTAGTAGTTGAGAAACACCACTTGTAATATTTAATAAGTGCGCTGAATATTTTTTTCTCATATCTTTAGGTAGAGCAACAAGAGCTGCTCTATCATAAATTAAATCAACCTTTCCCAAAAGACTTTTAGATAGATTGAAAAAATCTCCTACTAATACTTCTATATTTTCATGTTTATAAATTATAAAGTCACTTGTTTTTAAAATTGTTGGTTCTATTTTTAATTCAATAAATAGACTTTTAACAGCTAATTCATTTAATTCAACCCCAATAATTTTGTAGTTTCTAGCCAATAACCACTCAATATCTAATGTTTTTCCACATAAAGGAATAAAGATTCTTTTTTGTTTTTCTAAAGATAACTCTGAAAAATGTTTTATAAGCATAGGATTAACTTCATTCATATGAAAAGCTATTTCCTCTTTTTCCCATCTCTCATTCCAAAAATCTTTATCCAAAGTATCAACCTTTTATTAAAATTCTTATAATTTATTAGTTAAAGCAGGTACAAATTGAAGTACATCTGCAACTATTAAAACATCAGCTATTTCACCAATTGGTGCATCTTTATCTGTATTTATAGCAACTATAAACTCAGATTTTTTCATACCTGCAAGATGTTGGATCGCTCCTGAAACTCCACAAGCTATATATAATTTTGGAGATACTGTTTGTCCAGTAGTCCCAACTTGATGGCTATGGTCAACCCATGCATTATCTGCAACTGGACGACTTGCACCTAATTCTCCACCTAGTTTTGTAGCTAATGCTTGAATAATAGGAATATTGTCCTTTTTACCAACACCTCTACCAGCAGTAACGATAATATCTGCCTTTGTTAGATCAAGCCCTTTTGCTTCAGCTTCTTCATAACTTACAAATTCTACATTTGATGTATTTGAAGGAGTTATCTTTTCTACAATAGGTGAAGCAGTTGATTCATCTGAAAATGCAAATGCACCAGCCTGAATTGTTATTACAGTTTTATTAGTTTTTGATTTTAGTTCTCTTCTTAATTTTGAATTACAAGAAGGAACTATAAAAGAACCATCTTTAAAATCAATTACTTCTGTAAATTGGGCAGCTTTTAAAGCAGTTGCAACTCTTGGAGCTAAATCCCAACCAAAAGAAGAGTGAATAAATACAATTACATCTGGATTCTCTTTTTCAACTACATCTAAAATCATTTGTTTATGTATGTTTGGATTATATTCTCCAACATCATTTGCATTAGCTAAATATAGTTTTCCATCAAATTTTGGTAAATCAGATTCATAACCTGAGGCAACCATCACTTTATCAGCTCCTAATTTATTTGCAATGCCAACTAAATCATAAGTTACATTTAATAACTTCTTTTCTCGATATTCTCCAACTAATAATAATTTCATGATTATTTCCTTTCTTAAAGAACCGAAGTCTTTTCTTTTAATATTACGATTAATTTATCAACAAGTTCTGATACGGAACCTTCTAAAATAAGGCTTCCTCCACTTTTTTGTGGGTGGTAAAAATTAACTGTTTCATAAGAACTATCAACTGCAAAAAGTTCTGTAGATGCAATTGTAAGTAACTCTTTTTTCTTAGCTTTCATAATATTTGGCAAAGTTGGGTATCTAGGAGTATTTAATCCTAATTGACAAGTTAAAACAACTGGTGTTGAAACTTTTACAATTGATTTTAAACCACCTTCAAGTTCTCTTTTAACAGTGATTCCATCTTTATATTCAAATTCTGCAATTGTCGAAACACAAGACATATTTAATAATTCTGAAAGGATAATTCCAACTTGTCCTGAACCTCTATCTTGAGACTGCATACCAGTAAACACAATATCAAAGCCTTTATCTTTAGCAAAATCAGCTATCAAATTTGCAATTTGAAAAGGCTCTTTTAAAGAAGATTGCTCATCTTCAATATGAACAGCATCATCACAACCCATTGCTAGTGCTTTTTTTAAAGCCTCTTTTACTCTTGCTGGTCCAACACTTAGAACTGTAATATCTACATTATTTAACTGCTCTTTTAATTGAACTGCTTGCTCAATTGCATACTCATCGTACTCATTTATACGATATGCTAAATCATTTTCATCAAACCAAGTTCCATTAGCATTTATTTTAAATTTTGATTCCATATCTGGAACTTGTTTAATACATACAAGTACTTTCATATTTTTATCCTTTTACGATTTTTTAAGTCTTTCAACAATTATTTCTGATAAATCTTTTACTACTAAGCTATCTTCACAATCAGCCATTTTTATCCCATCTTCAAACATTGTAAGACAGAATGGACAATTTGAAATCAAAGTAGGGGCTCCTGTTTCTTGAGCCATATTAACCCTTGCAATATTTATCTTAGTTCCAAGATGTTCTTCTGCAAGAATTCTTCCTCCTCCAGCACCACAACAAGAAGTGTTTTTTCTACTCTTATCCATTTCTATAATATTTGCACCCGCTGCATTTAAAAGAGATCTTGGTTGATCATCTATATCATTGTGTCTTACTAAATAACAAGAATCATGATATGTACAATCAAATGCTTCTTCTTTCATTGGAATTCGATTCTCTTTTTCCAATCTATCAAGGAAAACAGTATAGTGTTCAACTTGTGTTTCAAACCCTAAATCTCTATAATCTTTGTTTAGTGTATTAAAACAGTGTGGACATGTTGTTACAATTTTAAGAACATTATATTTTCCTAAATTCTCAATATTTTCTTTTGCTAATTCTTGATATAAATATTCATTCCCCATCTTACGAATAGGCTCTCCACAACATTTTTCTTCTTTTCCTAAAATACCAACTTTGATTCCTGAGACATTACATATTTCAACAAAGTTCTTTGCAATTTTTTGATTTCTTGCATCAAAAGAAGCATAACATCCAACATAATAAAGAACATCAACAGGATTTTTCACTATTTCATAAGTATCACTCATGATAACTACATCAAGTCCTATTGCCCAATCTCCTCTTGAAGCCATTGCTAATCCCATTGGGTTACCATTTACCTCAACATTATCCATAGCTTGCATAACCTCATCACCTGCAAACTCACCTTCCATAAGAACAAGATTTCTTCTAAAATCAATAATTTTATTTACATGTTCATTATTCGCAGGACAAATATCTTCACAAGCTCTACAAGTTGTACAAGACCAAATAGAATCTCGTCCAATATCATCAATTAAATTTATACTTGGGTCATTAAATGCAGCATTTCCAATTCTATTTATTACACTCATTGGAGATAATGGTTTTCCTGTTGCATTAGCTGGACAAATATCTTGACAACGACTACAATTAATACAAGCATCTGCATCAAATATATCTTTCCATGTAAAATCTGTTACTTTTGAAACACCAAAACTTTCTATAGTTTCGTCTTCCATATTCAAAGTTACAAGTTTTCCCGTAGGTCCATTATCTTTAAATACATAATTAGCTGTTATTGTAAACATATGTCTTAATTTTGTAACTGGTATTACAATAAAAAAAGCTAAAACTATAAATAGGTGTACCCACCAGATTATTTTATGAGAAAGAAGAAGAACATTATCACTAACTTGTGAAAGCATATTTGCGATAACCATACCAACTGGTGAAAAAATCATCCATTCAGGATTAGTTTTTAATTCAGTAGCGGCCATTCTTACACCTTCAATTAAAAATCCTGTAATAAGAATTGCAAATAAAAGAACATGAATAATAGTATCCTCTTTCGAAGTTACTAAACTTTTAGGTTTAAACACAAATCTTCTTATGAATAACCCACCTAACATAATAATTCCAACTAAACCTGCAATATCTAAAGAAAATGAATATGCTTTGTAAAAGTCACCTTTTAAAAATACATAATCAAAAAATAAATCTGTAATATCAGCTTGAACGAAAACTAAAAATGTCCCTATAAACAAAATAGTAAATGACCAAAAGAATATACTATGTGCAATACCAGGACGACTTCTTCTTCTAACTTTAATCTGTCCTGCCATATTAGTTAGCATATATTTAATTCTTTCAGCAAGATTATCTGTTCTATTTAAAGGTTTCCCTAATTGATATACTTTATATCTTTTGTAAAAAAGATATACAACGTATCCCATAGCTAAAAAAGTAAAGAAGTACATAAGTGCAATTGTTGTTAAACTATTTCCAACATTCCAATATATTTCTCTAGATATTTCCATAATACTCTCCACATAAATCTAAAATCAAATCTCTAATAATCTAGGAGTAAAATACTTTTACTCCTAAAAAGATTTATTTAATCAGCATCTTACCTATGATAACTCTTTGAATTTCACTAGTACCTTCATAAATCTCTGTAATTTTTGCATCCCTATACATTCTTTCAACTTCATATTCACAAATAAATCCATATCCACCATGAACCTGAATAGCGTCTTTTGTTACAAAAGTAGCTGTTTCAGAAGCTGAAAGTTTTGCCATCGCTGATTCCATAATATATGGTTTGTGATTTTCTTTTAACCAAGCAGCTCTATAAATTAACATTTTACTTTGTTCAATTCTAACTTTCATTTCTGCTAATTTCATTGATACTGCTTGGAAAGCTGCAAGTGGTTTCCCAAATTGTTTTCTCTCTTGAGTATAATCAACTGATCTTTCAAAAGCACCTTCAGCGATACCTAAAGCTTGAGCTCCAACACTGATTCTTCCAGCATTTAGAGTTTCCATTGCTATTTTAAAACCGTCACCTTCATTTGCTAATAAGTTTTCTTTTGGAACAACTACGCCATCAAGACCAAAGGCTGTTGTATAACTTCCTCTAATACCCATTTTTACTTCATTTTTTAATACTTCAACACCAGGAGTTGATAAATCAACTATAAATGCAGATAAACCTTTATGTCCTAATGATTTATCTTTTGTAGCAATTACAATACCTGTACCTTTATATGCACCATTTGTAATAAATATTTTAGAACCAGTTATTACATAACAATCATCTTTTTCAACATATTTAGTATCAATATTAACAACATCACTTCCAGCATTTGGTTCTGTTTGTAAAAAACAACCAATTTTTTCTCCACGTGCAAGTGCAGGAAGAAATTTTTTCTTTTGTTCTTCTGTTCCATAAGTTAAGATTGGTCCACAACATAAAGAAGTATGAGCAGCTATTAATACGCCAGATGAAGCGCAAGCTTTTGAAACTTCTTCAACAGTTAAAATATAAGAGAAGTAATCCATTCCAGCACCACCATACTCCTCAGGAATATATGTACCCATAAATCCTAATTCACTCATTTGTGTAATTAATGACATTGGTATCTCATGATTTTCATCAATTTCCATAGCAATAGGTTTTATCTCATTATCAACAAAATCTTTAAGACTGTCTGTTAAAACCTTGTGATCTTCACTTAATTCAAAATTCATAATTATTCTCCTTGATTAATTTAATATAAAGCAGTATATTTAGAAAAAATGACAATTTAATGATATTAGAAAGAAGAAATATTAAATATATTGAAGAATAAATAATAACTTAATAATACATTAGAAGGTAAATAAAATGATTTTTTTACTATTAGATTACTGTACAATCAACCCTAGTTTAGGGCTGATTATTTTTTAGACATAATAAATAACTATGATTTATTAGGGATAGATGACTCTTGATCTTCACCAGAAAGGATACTACTTTCATCATGTTTACCTAATAGTTTTGGTCTTTCAAGTAAGAAATACAATACTAATCCAATAGCAACTGCATACAAAGTTGATTTAGGATCTGGCATAGATAAAGTAATTGCAACAATTCCAGCAACACCTCTTTCAGTTGAATTTTTAAGTTGTTCTACACCAACTAAAATGCAAATATATGCAGTAAGAATCAAGGTAAGAGATAAAGCTATTGGTAATACTGGCTTAAAAAATGTCACTAAAGGCAACATAAATAAAGCTAACATCCCACTTATCCAAAATGTTCCTCCACCACTATAAATAGAGTCCATTGATTTTCTTCCCATTGCATAACGTTCTGCTAATGTAGCATGAGCAGCTGTCCATAAAGGTCCAGCAAGTCCAGGCCATGGTGCAAATAAAGAATGTAATGCATTTCTAAGAGCTGTAACTAAATGAACTCTATCAACATTTTCTTCAATTACTTCATCTGTACGAATATCATCAGCTCTTTTAACTAATGTAAAGCCAATAATAATATCTCCAAAAGCAATTACATAAGCAATTAACGCTGTAGGAATAGCTAATAAAAATATATCCCAAGAAGGTAAACCTGTAGAAAATATCAAATAATTCCACATTAAAGAAAAATCAGGTTGTGTAATTCCAAATTTAATATCAGGTAAACTATATTCACCAACACTCCATCCAACAATCATAGCTATAATCATTCCTGATACCAAACCAAAATTTGCTATTTGTTTTGCAAAAGCATTATTTTTAATAACATTTTTAAATGATAATGAAAATAATACATATGCTGAAACTAAAGAACCTATAATAATTGAAATTGGAGTAATATCAATACGACCACCAACTTTTAATTCACCCATTAATGCAGCTATTCCTGCCCCAATAATTACACCAGATTTTAATGAATTTGGTATTGAATCAACTAATTTAGATCCAAGTCTTGTAATCCCTAAGAATAAGAAAATTAATGTTACTTCAATCTGTAAAGCAAACATTGCTTTAATAGCCTCAGGACCTGGTTCAAAACCTTTTAAATAAAGTAATACGACAGGAATTGCTGGAGTAATCCAACCTGGAACTAATGGAACACCAAGTAGTGCTGGTAACATATATCCAATACCTGCAATAAAACAAAATGCCAATGCAGCTTCATATGGCATACCAAGATATTTTTCCAATAATGGAATCATTGCTAAACCAACAACAAACATAAAGAACCCCTGCATCATTTCAGGTAATTCCCAACGATAATGAACAAATGGAAGTCGTATTTTAAATGGACCTAATGGCCAATGAGGTTGTTCTGCACCTTCAGATCTCTTTTTAAACTGCATACTTGTTCCTTTTTACTTTAATTTTTAAATTAATACTCATCTTTTCTCTCCTTATTAATTTAAAAAAGTATATTTATAAAAGATGACATTTTAATGATATTGAATACTATTAATAGCAATAAAATATACTAATTTTTGAATTAATAATGTGTGGTATTAAATAGAATAAAAAAAAGTTTTTAAGCTGAAAATTTTAAAGGAAGAAGCTATAAAATTTGATATTTTATAGCTATATTAGTTTCTTAAAAGATAGGTAAATTATGTTCTAGGAACAAAAGCTTCCGCTTCTCCATCAATTACAATTTCACCTTTTACACTACATACTGTTCGTAAGAAAACTCTTCTTCTTTCTAAATCAATATCTCTTACAATAACTTTTGCAGTAACAGTATCACCAATATATACAGGTTTTAAAAATTTCAAAGTTTGAGAAACCCAAACACATCCAATTCCTGGTAATTTTGTTCCCATTAATCCTGAAAAAAATGATGCTGAAATCATACCATGAGCTATTCTTCTTTCCCATCTTGAATTTGCAGCATATTCATCATTTACATGAACAGGATTATGATCACCTGACATTCCAGCAAAAGTTTTTACATCAGCATCAGTTATTGTTTGAGAATAACTAGCTTCCATTCCTTCTTTAATATCTTCAATTGCAATATTATCAACTATAAGTTTAGTAGTCATTAACCTTCTCCTATTTCTTTTAAATTAAATTAGTATATATATATAAAATGACAAACTTATGGCAAGAAATGAGAAATTAAATAAATTTCAATTTATGACTATACGTAACAAATTTTTTTATTAAATGAGCAAAATAACCTTCTACAAAAAATTTATTATAAACTAATCCTATTGCATAATTACCACCTAAAGAGATTAAAACACCATTTGATTTCGCAGTAAACTCTTCTGTGTATTTATATGATAATTCATTATGAATATAAGTTGATACATATTCACCACATTGAATTGCAAGTTGTGCAGTTGGAGGTACATATTTATTATTTGATATTATTTCTGCTGCATCTCCAATAACAAAAATATCTTTTTCACCTTTTAACTTTAAATTATTATTTACAATATATTGATTTAATTTATTAATTTCATAATTCTTATTCGATTCAATATTAACTGCTTTTATTCCCCCTGAGAAGATAAAATAATCATAGTCAATAATAGTATCATTTGCTAAATAAATTTTATTTTCATCTACATCTTTTATAAATGATCCTAAATATGTTTTGATATTTAATTCATCCAATCTTTTTTTACAAGCACTAACCAATCTATCATCCATATTTGGTAAAACAGTTTGCATACCATCAACAATAATTATATTTATTTTTAAAGTATTATCTTGTGTATCAGGAAATTTGTCTTTAATATGTGCTGCCATATCTGCTGCTATTTCAACCCCTGAAAGACCAGCTCCACCAATTACAATATTAAATTTATTATTTTGACTAACTTTTTGATATTTTTTATTAGTAATAAGAGAATTGAAAGTTTGTTCAACCTTAGTAGCACTTTGAAGAGTTTTAATTCCTACTGAATACTTTTGTATATTTGGAACTTGAATTGGAAAGTTAGTAAGAGATCCAGTTGCCATTATTAAATAATCATAAGAATATTTCATATTATTAGATGTTGTAATTTCTTTTAAATTTGAGTCAAAAGAATCTACTTTTTCTTTATGAAATTTGATATTTTTATTTAAACTATTTATATATTTATTTATATTTATAGTAACATCAGACATACTATAAGATGTTGATACAAAACCATAAGATTCTACTTGTATATAATGATAATCATTTTTATCAAATAATATAACTTCAATATTTTTATACTTTGAAAATCTTTTAACTGCATAAAGCCCTGCATAACTAGATCCAATAATAATCACTCTTTTCATTTTAAACCTTAATAATATAGTTTTTAAATTTTAATTAAAAATAATGATAAAAATATGTCAAGTAAAAAACTAACTTGAATTTGATTTATTGAAGAAAAATATCATATCAATATCATTTCTTATAGTTAGAATTTAAAATAACAAATCTAAGGAGAAATGAAATGTTAAAAACTACTACAAAACTACTTGTTACTACTGCTTTAATCGCAGGTATTACTACAGCTGCAAGTGCTGCTGATAAAGTTAAATGGAAATTAGCTACTACTTGGGGTTCAACTTTAACTCCATTTATTGATGCTCCAACAAATATGGCAAGCTTAGTTGAAACTATGTCTGATGGTAAATTTACAATTAGAGTTGATGCTGCAAATAAGCATAAAGCTGCCCTTGGTATTTTAGATATGGTTAAAGGTGGTCAATATGAAATGGGTCACTCTGCATCATATTACTGGAAAGGTAAAGATATTGATACTCTTCCATTTACAACAATGCCATTTGGTATGACTACACCTGAACAATATGCATGGTTCTACTATGGTGGTGGAATGGAATTAATGAAAAAAGCATATGCAAAGCATGGTGTTTTATCATTCCCAGGTGGAAACACAGGAAATCAAATGGGTGGTTGGTTTAGAAAAGAAATCAATACTGTTGCTGATTTACAAGGTTTAAAAATGAGAGTTCCTGGTTTTGCTGGTGAAGTTATGGCAAAACTTGGATTATCTGTTACAAATATAGCTCCAGGTGAATTATATACTTCACTTGAAAGAGGAACTATCGATGCTTTAGAATGGGTTGGCCCAGGTATGGACATCAGTATGGGATTCCATAAAATTGCACCTTACTATTACACAGGTTGGCATGAACCAGCAACTGAATTACAGTTTTTAGTAAATGAAAAATCATTTGAAAAATTACCAAAAGATTATCAACAAATTCTATTAACAGCAATGAGAGTATCAGCTTATGATATGTATATTCAAAACTATGACATGAGTGCTAAAGCTTGGTCAACAATGTTAACTGAATTCCCAGATATCAAAGTTAAAACTTTCCCTAAAGATGTTATGGATGCTATGAAAAAAGCTAATGCAGACTTATTAGAAGAGGTTAAAAAAGAATCTCCAATAGTAAAAGAAGTATTAGAATCTCAAGAAGCTTACCAAAAACAAGCAAGAAAATGGACAGAAATGTCTGATTTCTTATACTTAAAAGACAATTTATAAAAAACTCTAACTCTCTTTCTAAGAGAGTTAGCTTCTAAAAATAAAATAGATATAATAAGTTTAATAAATGTATAAACTAATTTATATTTATTTAACTTATCTATGATTTCAAAAGGATTATTATGCTGTTAAAACTAGAACGTGGTTTTGATAAATTTGCTGATGCAATTGGTTATCTAACTGCATTTGTATTAGTACTAATGATTTTAAATGTAACTTATGACGTTGTTATGAGATACTTTTTTAATACAGGTAGTATTGCAATGCAAGAGATGGAGTGGCACTTATTTTCTGTGGTTATTCTATTAGGAATATCATACACACTAAAAGAAGATGGTCACGTAAGAGTGGATTTAATCTATGATAGATTGACTGAAAAGAAAAAAGCTAGAGTTAATATGATTGGAGCAATTCTATTTATACTTCCAGTTGCACTTTTAATAGGAATTGAATCAATTCCTTATGTTGTTGAATCTTTTAATTCAAATGAGCAAAGTGGCGATCCAGGTGGTCTTCCATATAGATGGATTGTAAAATCATTAATTCCATTATCATTCTTTTTACTTATCATCACAACTATTGGATTTTTTATAAAAAATCTAAATATATATAAAGGTCTTCATGGATCAACTGAATATAATTTAAAAGGTGAAATTGAAAATCTTAAAAATGAATTAAATAAACATAAACATCATGTTGTTGACATAGATGATAAAGGAGAAAACAAATGATTGGTATAATTATGTTTTTTGCTTCATTAGTAATGCTACTTTATGGTTTTCCAGTAGCATTTACTTTTGCAGCAGTATCTTTATTATTTGGTGTAATTGCAGGAATTGTAGAGATTGGTTTTGATGATGGTTTAATTGAAGGTTTAACAGAAGGAATAAGTGAAGGTCTTTCTATGTTTGACTTTATGCCATATAGAATTATGTCAATTATGGAAAATACTGTTTTAATGGCAATACCAATGTTTATTTTCATGGGTATTATTTTACAAAAAACAGGACTTGCTGAAAAACTTTTAGAATCTATGGGATTCTTATTTGGTGAAATCAGAGGTGGAGTTGCTATTTCAACTGTTTTAGTTGGTACATTATTAGCAGCTTCTACTGGAGTTGTTGGTGCATCAGTTGTTGCAATGGGTGTTATTTCATTACCTGTTATGATGAAATACAAATATAATACTCCACTTGCATGTGGAACTATTTGTGCATCTGGAACACTTGGTCAAATAATTCCTCCATCAATTGTATTAATTATCTTAGGAGATGTATTTAGAGTTCCTGTCGGTGATTTATTTTCAGCTGCTGTTTGGCCTGGACTTGGATTAGTTGCAGCTTATATTATATTTATTTTAATTGTTTCATATTTTAAAAAAGATATGGCACCTGCAATTCCAAAAGATCCTTCTCGTGGTTCAAAAATGAAACAAGTAATTAAAGCATTAATAGATATTATTCCGTCATTAACACTGATATTATTTGTATTAGGTTCGATTTTTGCTGGAATTGCTACACCAACTGAATCTTCAGCAATTGGGTGTTTGGGTGCTGTATTATTAGCTGTTGCTTATAGATCATTTTCACTGGACATGGTAAAAGAAGCAGCTTTTGAATCTGTAAAAGTAACTTCAATGGTATTTGGTATTTTAATTGGTGCAACAGCATTCTCAATGGTATTTACTTATACTGGTGGAGATGAAATTGTTGAACACTTTATGATGAATTTACCAGGTGATGAAAAAATTGCATTTATATTATTTACAATGTTAGCAATATTTATTTTAGGATTCTTTATTGACTTCGTTGAGATTTCATATATTATTGTTCCTATTTTAGTTCCAATTGCAATGAACTTAGATATAAATCCAGTTTGGTTTGCAATATTAATTGCAATGAATTTACAAACTTCATTCTTAACCCCACCATTTGGGTTTGCACTTTTTTACCTAAAAGGTGTTGTTCCAGATAGTGTTAGAACTGTTGAAATTTATAAAGGTGTTTTACCATTTATATTTATACAAGTAGCAGTATTATTATTGCTTGTATTTTATCCAGAAATATTTGGAATTAGTTCAAGTATGTAAACAAAAAGTTAAGGGGCAAAAGCTTCTTAACTTTATTTAATTAAGAAGCAAAAATGCAAAATAAAAACTTTTTAAAATTACTCTCTAATATTGTTTTTAAAATAAAAGATAAAATGTTTGCTTTTATTTACGACTCTCAACAAAGAATCTATACCGTACCACGCCTTGAATGATAAATATTTTTTTCATAATCAAAAAAATATATATATAAAAAAGGATAAAAAATGTTAGAAGCAAAATATCAAGATTTTTATGATCAAATAATTCATAAAATCCCAAAAGAAAAAATTTTCACAGACAAGCTACATACTTTAGCTTATGGAACAGATGCATCTTTTTATAGATTGATTCCAAAAATTGTAATTAAAACTGACAATGCAAAAGAAGTTCAAGATATTATAGAATTATCAAACTCTATGAATTTAAGCATAACTTTTAGGGCAGGGGGAACTTCTCTTTCTGGACAAGCTATTAGTGATTCTATTTTAATAATTACTTCAAGAAATTTCTCTAATTTCAAAATTGCTAGTGATGTTAGTTATATTTCATTAGAACCAGCACTTACAGGTGCTCAAGTAAATGGATTACTTGCAAGATATTCAAAAAAAATAGGTCCAGATCCAGCTTCTATAAATGCTGCTATGATAGGTGGGATTGCTGCAAATAATGCATCTGGAATGTGTTGTGGGATTTCACAAAACTCGTATAAAACTTTAAAATCAATGAAACTAATATTTTCTGATGGAACAAAACTTGATACTTCATGTGAAAAAAGTAAAGACTCATTTAGAAAAACACATGGTGAATTTTTAAAAAATTTAAAATCATTTTCAGATGATACAAAAGCAAATGAGGAATTAAGAGCAAAAATAGAAAGAAAATATAAAATTAAAAATACATGTGGTTACTCATTAAATTCTTTAATTGATTTTGATGATGAGTTTGAAATATTAGAACATTTAATCATTGGAAGCGAAGGAACCTTAGCCTTTATTGAAGAAATCACATACTACACAGTTGAAGATTTAAAAGATAAGGCTAGTACTCTTATTTATTTTAAAGATATTAAAGAAGCATGTTCAGCAGTTACTAAATTAAAACTTGCAAAAGAAGCAAAAACAATTAATGTAGAAGCAGTTGAGTTAATGGATAGAGCAGGACTTGCAAGTATTGAGAATGATCCAGCAATGCCAGTTTTTATTAAAGATTTTGATGAGAAGGTAACTGCACTTTTAATTGAAACAAGAGCTATAAGTGATGAGCAACTTGATATTCAAACTGCTCAGATAGAAGAATTATTAAGTGAATTTTCAGTTGTTAGAGATATTTATTTTACAAAAAATGTTGCAGAATATACTCTTTATTGGAAAATAAGAAAAGGTCTATTTCCAGCAGTTGGAGCTGTGAGAGAAACTGGAACTACAGTTATAATTGAAGATGTTGCTTATCCTATTGAGTGTTTAGCTGAAGCTACATTAGAATTACAAGAATTATTTAAAAAACATAATTACAGTGAAGCTTTGATTTTTGGGCATGCACTTGAAGGTAACTTCCACTTTGTATTTACACAAGATTTTTCAGATCCCAAAGAAGTAAAAAGATATGATGACTTTATGAATGATGTAGTTCATAGTGTTGCAGTTAAATACCAAGGGAGCCTAAAAGCAGAACATGGAACAGGTAGAAACATGGCTGCATTTATTGAAGTTGAGTGGGGTTATGATGCTTATATGATGATGAAGAAAATAAAAAATTTATTTGACCCTAAAGGATTGTTAAATCCAGGTGTTATTATAAATGATGATGCACAAGCCCACTTGAAAAACTTAAAAACACTTCCTGCAACAAATGAAATAGTTGATAAATGTATTGAATGTGGTTTTTGTGAACCTACATGTCCATCAAATGAACTTTCATTAACACCAAGACAAAGAATTGTTGTAAATAGAGAAATCTCAAGACTTGAAAGTATTGGAGAGCATAAAGAAGCAAAAGAGTACAAAGATTTATATCAATATGATGGAATAGAAACATGCGCAACATGTAGTTTATGTTCATCTGCTTGTCCTGTTAAAATTGATACAGGAAACTTAACTAAACACTTAAGAGCGGAGCAAATTTCAGATACATCTAAATCAATTGCAAATTTTGTTGCAAATAATTTTTCAGCAACTTTAAAAGGTGTAAGAATTGGTCTTCATTCTGCAAACTTTATTCACAAAGTTTTAGGAACACCTAGTATGGAAACGGTTACTAAAACATTCAGAGACCTAAGTAGAAATACTCTTCCTAAATGGAGTATTACTATGCCAAAAGCTACAAGTATTAATATTAATTTTGAACAAAAGGTTAGTAATAAAAAAGTAGTTTATTTCCCTTCATGTATAACAAGAAGTATGGGATTAAATGATGCATCACAAGAGGAGAAACAATTATTTGATGTAACAGTAGAACTATTACAAAAAGCTGGTTACCAAATTTTATTCCCACAAAACCTTCCAAACTTATGTTGTGGTATGCCATTTTCATCAAAAGGCTTTAATGATGCTGCACATACAAAATCAGCTCAATTGGAAGATGCATTATTACATGTAAGTGAATTTGGTGAATATCCAATTTTATGCGATACAAGTCCTTGTACTAAAAAAATGCTTGAAAGTTTTTCACATAAATTAAATATTTATGAACCAATTGAATTTGCTTTAGAATTTTTAACGAAAGAGTTAGAATTTACAGCAATTGAAGAACCAATTACAATTCATACAACTTGTAGTTCAAGAAAAATGGGATTAGAAGATAAATTTAACTCTTTAGCAAAACTTTGCTCAACAAATGTAATAATTCCAGCAGATGTAAAATGTTGTGGTTTTGCAGGAGATAGAGGGTTTAATTTTCCTGAATTAAATAAATCAGCACTTAGATATCTAAAAGAGCAAACAAGTGGTGCTAAAATGGCATTTTCTACATCTAAAACTTGTGAAATTGGATTAAGTGATGAATCAGGTCTTGATTATAATTCAATCTTTTATCTAGTTAATAAAGTAACAAAATCTAAAAATTTATAATCTTTTTTCAATCAAAACAGATATTTACTATTTTTTTGGTAAAATGTCTGTTTTATGAAAGAGGGAATAATAATGTACAAACTTTTTTTATCACTACTTGTGAGTTCAGGAATATCATTCGCTGCAATGGTAAATGGTATAGCAATAATTGTAAATGATGAGCCAATAACTCTTTATGATATAGACAAAACTATGTCGGTAAATAATATAAGCAAAAATGAAGCGGTAAGCTATTTAATTGACAAGATTCTTTATGATCAATTGGTTCAAGAAAATAATATTACAGCAGATGTTTTCGATATAAATGATTATACGGAAAAACTTGCTAGTTCAAATGGTATGGATGTTTATACATTCAAATCAGTAGTTAAACAAAAATATCCAGATTATGAAGTTTTTGAAAATGAAGCAAAAAATGCTGTAATAAGACAAAAACTTGTTCAAAAAATTGTAAAAGGTCAATTAACAATTGCAACAGAAGAAGATATGAAACTTTATTATGAAAAAAATAAAAATCAATTTTTAGCTGCAAGTAATTATGAGGTTGTTCAATATGCATCAAAAGACAAAGCTGCTTTAATTAGCACAATCAAAAATCCATTGGTTATATCTACTGAAGTTACAAGAGAACCAATAACATTAACTATTGATAAATTACAAGGTCAAATGCAGTATTTATTAAATGAGACAAAAGAAAATACTTTTACTCCAATTTTCACTGCAAATAAACAATATATGGCATTATTTATTGTAAAAAAACAAGGTTCTGCACCACTTTCTTACGAAAGTGTAAAAGCAAAAATCTTTAATGATATTATGAGTACAAGAGAAAAAAAATATTTAAAAGATCACTTTGAGAAACAAAAACTTACAGCTGATATTAAAATAGTAAGATAAAGGGAATAGAAAATATGTTTGAAGTAATTATAGGGTTAGAAGTACATACACAGTTAAATACAAATAGTAAGCTTTTTTGCTCTTGTGCAACAAGTTTTGGTGAAGAACCAAATACAAATGTATGTCCAACTTGCTTAGGATTACCAGGAGCACTTCCTTCACTAAATAAAGAAGCTGTTCACAAAGCAATCATGCTTGGAACTGCATTAAAAGCAAAAATAAATCAAAAATCTGTATTTAATAGAAAGAATTATTTTTATCCAGATTTACCATCAGGTTATCAAATATCACAATTTGAAGTTCCTGTAGTTGGTCTTGGTGAACTTATTATTGATTTTGCTGATGGTAGACAAAAAGTTATAGGTGTTACACGTGCTCACTTAGAAAATGATGCAGGGAAAAGCATCCACTCAGGATCTGTTTCTCAAGTAGATTTAAATAGAGCAGGAACTCCACTTTTAGAAATCGTTTCAGAACCAGATATGAGAAGTGCAGAAGAAGCTATTTTATATCTTAAAAAACTACACTCTATTGTAAGATACTTAGGGATTAGTGATGCTAATATGCAAGAAGGATCTTTTAGATGTGACGTAAATGTTTCTATTAGACCAAAAGGTGATACAAATCTTTATACAAGATGTGAAATCAAAAATATGAACTCATTTAAGTTTATAGAAAAAGCAATTGCATATGAAGTAAATAGACACATTGAAGCATGGGAAGATGGAGTTCACTCGAAAGAAATAGTTCAAGAAACAAGATTATTTGATCCAAATACTGGAGAAACTAGATCTATGAGAGGTAAGGAAGATGCCGCTGATTATAGATATTTCCCAGATCCAGACCTTTTACCTGTAATTATTACAGATGAAATGTTGGCTAAATATTCAGTAATTCCAGAATTACCAGATGAGAAAAAAGAAAGATTTGTAAAAGAGTTTGGACTAAAAGAATATGATGCTTCTGTAATAACTGCATCTTTAGAAATGGCTAAATATTTTGATGAAATGATGACTCAAGGAATTAATGCTAAAAATGCTGTAACTTGGTTAACTGTTGAACTATTAGCAAGATTAAAAGAGGGTGCTTTAATCGAAGATTCAATTATTGATGCAATTACATTAGCAACAATAGTAAAAAGAATTGAAGATGATACAATTTCAGGAAAAGCAGCTAAAGAAGTACTTGATTATTTATTTGAAAATGAAGCAACTAATGTTGATGAAGCAATTGAAAAACTAGGACTTAAACAAGTAAGTGATGATGGTGCATTATTAGCTATTATTGATACAATTCTTGCAGCAAATGAAGAAAAAGTAGCAGAATATAAATCAGGTAAAGAAAAACTAATGGGATTCTTTGTTGGTCAAACAATGAAAGAATCAAAAGGTACTGCTAATCCTGCTAAAGTTAATGATTTATTGAAACAAAGATTATCATAATATGAGAAAAAATTCTATTGCAGTTATAGGTGCAGGTAAATGGGGAAGTGCTCTTCATTTTGCACTTAGTCAAAAACAAGAGGTTTTTATAACATCAAGAACACCTAGAGATGTAAAAAACTTTGTTGATTTACAAACTGCATTGGAATGTGAATATCTAGTAATTGCAATACCAGCTCAAGAAATTAGAGCTTGGTTAAAAGAAAATTTTGTTTTTAATGGACAAAAGATATTAGTAGCCTCAAAAGGTATTGAAGCATCTAGTGGTGAATTTTTAAATGAAATTTATGCACCTTTTGTGCCTGAAAAAAATATTGGATTTATTTCAGGACCTTCATTTGCAGCTGAGGTTATAAAAGGACTTCCATGTGCTTTAGTTATAAATTCTAGTTCAAAAAAACTTTATAAAAAGTTCGAACCTTTTTTCCCAAATTTTATTAAAACTTATTATAGTTCTGATGTAATAGGTGCAGAAGTTGCAGGTGCATATAAAAATGTACTAGCAATTGCAAGTGGAATTTGCGAAGGTTTAAATCTTGGGAAAAATGCTCAAGCTTCATTAATAGCTCGTGGTTTAGTGGAAATGCAAAGATTTGGAAAAGTTTTTAAAGCTAAAAAATCATCATTTTTAGGACTAAGTGGCGCTGGAGATTTATTTTTAACAGCTAATTCTACTATGAGTAGAAACTTTAGAGTAGGGCTTGGATTATCACAAGATAAGAAATTAGAAGATATTTTAGAAGAATTAGGTGAAGTAGCAGAGGGTGTTCAAACTTCTGTTGCTATTCAAAATCTTTCTAGAAAATATGAAATATATACTCCCATTGCAAATGAAGTAAATCTTGTACTTCTAGGGAAAAATCCAAAAGATAGTCTAAAAGATTTACTTAAAAGTTAAATTATAAATTTATGAATAAATTTATAATTTTTGCTTCTTTTTTTGTAGTTACATCCTTACATATTTTACTTTTTCTTTATTATAGAAATACACCAATAATCACATCATTACCAAATATAAGTAATCCAATTATTCAATTTCAATTAACGAAAATTGTAGAAGTAGAAAAGCAAATTGAAAAACCAATTGTTGAAGAAAAAAAAGAGATAGTTAAAGAAATCATTAAAGAGATAAAAAAAGAAGAAATACAAAAACCTGCAGAAAAGATTAAAGCTATAAAAAAAGAAACTCCAAAAAAAGTTGAAAAAGAAAAAGTTCAAGTAAAAGAAGTGATAAAAGAAACTGTACAAAAAACTTCTGAAAATATAGAAGAAGTAAAAGAGATTAAAAAAACAATTCCAACTGAACAAAGTACTCAAAAAACTATAGAACCAATTCCTAAAATAGATCATCAAGAAAATATGCTTATAGATAAATATGCTTCTAAATTAAGAGAAGAAATAAATAAAAATAAAAGCTATCCTACTATATCAAAAAAGCTGCATGAACAAGGAAATGTGATAGTTAGCTTTAGAGTACTCAAATCAGGTAAATTCATAAATATTAGACTGATATCCTCAAGTAATAAAGAAAGACTTGATAAGGCAGCTTTAAATGCTTTATACGATACCAAAGAGTTTGAAGTATTTGATAAAGCAATAAATAAAGAGTTTTTAGATTTTAATTTACCTTTAGAATTTAAATTAAACTAGTTAAATTTAGATAAAATACTTTATGCAAACAATCACATTAGTAAATTTACTTTATTCATTAATACCACTGTTAATAGTTGGATATTTTTATAATAAATGGGCAAATAATAGTACTGAAATATTATATTCAACAATAAGAATGATTGTTCAGCTTTTATTAGTAGGATATATACTTATATATCTTTTTCATGAAAAAAATATATATCTTGGTATATTTATATTAATATTTATGATGTTAGTTTCATCTTGGATTAGTCTTAGAAATTCACAAGACAAGTCATTGGTACAGTTTTATAAAATTGCATTGGCTATAAGTGTTTCTAGTTTTTTGCATCTAATATTAATTATAAATTTCATTTTAGATTTAGATACATTTTATGAGCCTAAATATGTAATACCAATTGCAGGAATGATACTTGCAAATTCTATGAATGTATTATCAATTGCAATTGAGAGATTTGATAAAGAGATATCAAGAAATGAAAGTTTTGAAATTGCAAGAAATACAGCTTTTAAATCAGCTTTAATTCCTCAAATAAACTCTTTGTTAGCTGTTGGATTAGTTTCACTACCAGGAATGATGACAGGTCAAATATTATCAGGAGTAGATCCTTTAATAGCTGTTAGATATCAAATCATGGTAATGGCTACTATACTTTCAAGCGCAGGGATTAATATGGTAATTTATTTTATTTTAAAAGAAAAAAGTATTAAATAGCTTTATTCTTTTTGTGAATATCTCCCCAAATATATAATTGTTTTAAAATAGGTTTTAAACTCTGTCCATAAGTTGTAAGAGAATATTCAACCTTTGGTGGAACAATAGGATAAACTTCTCTATGAACTAAACCATCATCTTCTAACTCTCTTAATTTCTGAATTAACATCTTTTGTGTTGCTCTTGGAAGAAGTTTTTGAAGTTCATTAAATCTTTTCTTTTCATCTTTTAAATACCATAAAATTAGAATCTTCCATTTTCCTGCAAGTGCATCGATTGCAGTTTCTACAGGACATTTTATTATCATATTTTTGTCTTTTATATCTATTTTCTTAGTCATTATTTACTCCATAGTATCTTTTTAGACAGTACCTTTCTTAAAAGATAGTTCTTGCACTTTATTTGTATTTTAGCTAAACTTTTATCATAAGTAAATAATAAAGGATATACATGAAAGCTTTTTTAGTAGAAAAAATTGGTGATAAAGAATTTACAGCAGACGTGAAAGAAGTAGCTATTCCAAAATGTGGTGAAAATGAAATAGTAATTAAAGTAACTTACTCTTCATTAAATTATAAAGACGCATTAAGTTCAGTTGGGAATCCAGGGGTTACTAGAAACTTCCCACATATTACAGGAATTGATGTTGCAGGAACTGTATATGAATCAACTTCTTCAATATTTAAAGTAGGTGAAAGAGTTTTAGTAACTGGTTATGATATGGGAATGAATACAAATGGTGGACATGCTGAATTTGTAAAAATACCTGCTGATTGGGTAGCTAGAATACCTGATGCAATCACAGATAAAGAAATAATGACTTTTGGAACTGCTGGATTAACAGCTGCCTTAAGTGTAAATGAACTTATGGATAATGGCATTAGACCAGAATCTGGAAGCATTTTAGTGACAGGAGCAACAGGTGGAGTTGGATCTATTGCTGTATCTATTTTAAGTAAAATTGGATTTACAGTTGTTGCCATTTCAGGTAAAGAAGAAAAAACTGACTATTTAAAAAGAATTGGTGCTAGTGAAGTAATATTAAGAGATACATTTAATGAAGAAGCAAAAAAACCAATGATGGGTGAAAAATATGCAGGTGTTGTTGATACAGTTGGTGGAGAAGTATTAGCAAATGCATTAAAATATATTAAATATGATGGAGTAGCAACTTGTTGTGGTCTTACATCATCTCATGAATTAAATACAAATGTATTCCCTTTTATATTAAGAGGAGTAAGATTAATTGGAATTGATTCTGTTGAATGTAAATTAGAGAAAAAACAAGCTGCTTGGGAAAAAATAGCTAGTAAATGGAAGATAAGCACATTAAATAGCATCACTAATGAAATTACGTTAAATGAAGTTAAAGATGCATATTCATTATTGTTAGCAGGAAAAGCTGTTGGAAGATATGTGGTAAGAATAAAAGACTAAAAAGAAATAAGCAGATTATAACTAATCTGCTATTTCACCATTTTCTATTTTTTGACTATAAATAGTCTCTTTTCCTGATTGTAAAATCTTTGCTTGCTCTATCCATTGATTGTTTTTTGCACAACCTGGAAAATGTAAAAACTCTTCTATCCAATCACAATTTTTATTTGACCATTTAGATATTTGATCAAAATGATAAATACCTAAATTATTTAGGTTATTCTCTATAGTAGCATCAATACCTTTTATTTTTTGTAAATTATCTTTACCAACTAATCTAGGAGAGCTTAAAACTAAAGGCTTATAATCAACCTGTGCATTTTTACGAAAAACAGGGTTAATTACAGGTTTTACTTTACTGTCTTGAGTATTACTTGAACCATTAGGATTCTCAATAGAATCAATTTTGGCAGTTCTAGGCCTTCCAATTAAATATCCTGCAATAAAACCAATAATTGCAGCAATAATTAAATTTACTACAATTAATGAAGCAATTTCAAACATCAAACTATTCTCCTAAAATATTAAATTCAACTCTTCTATTAATCTCTGATAGACCATTTTCATCATCTTGAGCAATTGGAAATTCTTCTCCATAACCAATAGCCGTAACTCTGTTTTTATCTATTCCTAGTGAAATCAATACATCACGAACACTTGAAGCTCTATCTTGAGATATTTGCTTGTTTAAAGAATCACTTCCTCTTGAATCAGTATGCCCTGCTATTTCAATTTTGAAACTTGGATTATCTTGTAAAATCTTTGCAATTTCTTTAACAACAATATTTGAATCTTCTGTTATTTTTGTACTTCTTCTTTCAAAATTAATTTTTTTGCTTGATAAAAGTTTATTAATTGTTGATTGAATATCTTTTTTCTTAACTTCATTAGATACAGCAGAAGATGGTTTAACTTTAGTATTATCAGTAGCAGATGCATTTGTTTTTTCATCTTTTATTACTTTACTATCAAGTACTTGTTCCATTTTATTTATTACTTTATCAGCATGTGTTAGTTCAGCTTTTGGAAGAGTAATATTAGTTTTTAAATCAACTTTAACTCTTAAAAGAATTGAATCTAATAAATCTTTATAGCTTGGATTAATTAATTCTCCTGATAAAAAAACTTGATTATTAAGTACAGTTAATTTTGAATTATCTGTAAAATAATCCTTTAAAGGAGTTACCAATAAAACTAAATCATCTAATAAAGACTCCTCAATAAGACTTTGTGTATCAAATTGAAAGTTACCTTCACGGTTTATATTAAGAATATCTGCGATTTTTTTTGCATCATTTTCATTTGCAAATGAACCACTCATCTCAATAAGCCCATCTTTTTTAATTAGTTCTAAATTAAGTGCTTTCACTTCTTTTTTTTCATCGGCAAATGAACTAAAAACTCTATTTTTGAAATCATTTAATTGATTTAGAAAATCTTTTTCATCATTTTTACTTGTTAATGTACTTAAACTTTCGTTATCTGATAAATAACTCTTATAATCAAATTCAAAAATAGAGAAAATATTAAGAACAATAAAAAATATTAACAACAAAATTAGTTTTTTAATCAACGACATCACAATCCTTCAAATATAGTTAGTTTAATTATAACTTCTAATTATTAAATTAGATTAAATTTCCGCATTATACTCAATAAACATAGAAAGTATATATAAAAGCAACTTATTGATTTAAATTAATTTAAAAATTTAATTTATTTGTTATAATTTGAGCATAAATATTTTTCAAAGAGAATACAATGCAACATATAATAAATTCAGCACAAACATGTTTAGACTGCAAAAAACCAAAATGTCAAATAGGTTGTCCAGTGGGAACACCAATTGCAGAAATGATAAGACTATTTTTAAGTGGAGATATAAAAGAAGCAGGACAAAAAGTATTTGATAATAATCCTTTATCAATCATTTGTTCACTTGTTTGTCCCCATGAAAAACATTGTGAGGGACATTGTGTATTAAATAAAAAACACACTCCTGTAAATGTTGGTGGAATTGAAAATTATATTTCAACATATTATATGAATTATAGAGCCTTTGAAAAACCAGAGCAAAATGGAAGAAATATTGCAATTATTGGTTCTGGTCCAGCTGGAATTAGTTTAGCCATGATGATGGCCTTAAAAGGTTATAACATGACTATGTACGAAGCAAATGACAAAATTGGTGGAGTTTTAAGATATGGGATCCCTGATTTTAGACTTGATAGAACTATTCTTGATACTATTGAAGAAAAACTGAAAAAAATTGGTGTAAAAATTAGAAAAAATATTATGATAGGAAAAAATATCACCCTTGATGATATGTTTAGAGATGATTTTGATGCTGTATTTATAGGAACAGGTGTATGGCGACCTAAAAAACTAGGGATTAAAGGGGAAAGTCTTGGAAATGTTCATTTTGCAATAGATTATTTAAAAACTCCAAAAGCGTATGATTTAGGGGAAAAAGTAATAGTTGTAGGAGCTGGAAATGTTGCTATGGATGTTGCTAGAACTGCGATTAGAAATGGTGCCCATGAAGTTTCTATTATGTATAGAAAAGGTGAAGAAGATATGCCTGCTGAAAGGATAGAAATAGAACATGCAAAAATAGATGGAGTGAAATTTAATCTTTTTAAATCACCTTTAGAGTTTAGTGAAACTGGAATAAAATATGAAAATACTAAAGAAGATGATAATTCTATTGCCTTTGAAGAAGCAGATTCAATATTAATTGCAATTAGTCAAACAGCAAGAGACTTAATAGTAAAAAACAATACAGGTCTTAGTCTTGGAGAAAATGGTCTTTTAGAAAGTGATGAAAATGGAGTAACTGCAAGAAAAGGTGTATTTGCTTCAGGAGATGTAGTTACGGGTGCCCGAACAGTTGTAGAAGCTGTTGCTTTTTCTAAAAGAGTTGCAAAATCTATTGAAGAATATATTGATACACTTCCACCTAAAAATAAAGTTTCTTAAACTTTATTTTTAGGTGATTTATTGCTAAAATCCACCATATAGAGCAAGAACTATTGGTATATAAATTATAGAAACTATAGTGCTTAATAGTACTGTAAAACTTGCTTTCTCTGGTTTTGCATTTAATAAAACTGCTAAGGTTACTGTATTTCCAGCAAGAGGAACAATTGCAAATAAAAACATAACTTTATATAAATCTTCATTCAAAAACATATAGAAATTTCTATCTAAATAAATAACACCTAAAATTGCAAGCGGCCAAAAGATAAATTTCATTGTAAAATTAATTGATATAAATTTTACATCCAAATCACTTCCTTTTTTCAATCCAACTAAACCCATACCAAGCATCATCATTCCTAAAATTCCATATGCACCTTTGAACTGTGCAGTATAAGAACTAACTTCCTCAGGTATTACAACTCCTAACAGATTAAAGATTACACCTAAAATAAATGCATATAAAATAGGAAGTTTCAACATCTTATGAAAAGACTCTTTTACAGTAAAGTTTCCTTTTGCTGTAACATAAAATCCCGTTGTACTTTCATATAAAAGTGAAGCTAGAACAGTAAAAATATAAATATCTGCTAAATAAGGTGGAAAAAATATAATTGCCAAAGGAATACCAAAATATCCCGTATTTCCAGTACCTGCACTAAATGCCAATATATTTCCACTTGGGTCACTCCAACTTTTACGAAATACATATAATGTGATAAAAGCAATAGCCGAACAAAATACATAAAAAAACACTGGGAGAAAAAGTATTGACATATCAATTTTAACGCTAAGTGTGGCAGAGAACACAACGATTGGCCCTAAAATATAAATCAAAATACTTGCAATTGATTCTCTTTTAACATCTAATAATTTTGTTGAAAAATATCCCAAAATTATATTTATATATAAGGGGAATATTTTCAATAATAATAGAAAAAATAGTGACATTTGTTTATTCCTTATTTAAAAAATACATATTACAATTTTTTTCTAAAAAAATACTATTAAAACAATAAGTCAATCCAAAAATATCTATTATTTATAGTTTTTTCAAGCGGTTTCCAACCATAATTTAATGAATGATAAAATAAAATATCATCAAAAAGTTTGAATGTTAACTCTTTATCTATCTTTTTTCCTAGTATTTGTGAAAATAAAACATATATAAACTCATTTTCTTGTTCAATTTTATAATCAAACTCTTCTAAATCAATTATTTGTTTTTCTATAAACTCTTTTACTCTTTGCATTATTTACCTTTTTATTTTTTTTATATTAGTTAATTTTCTTATTTCCATTTATTATAAGGATAGCTCATAAGATTTGAATTGTAATACTTAATATCGCCTGTAACTTCTTCTTTTATCCATAAGGGAAGTTCTATATGCTCATTTTCATCTTCTAGTTCAACTTCTGCAATTACTAAACCTTCATTATCTCCATAGAAAATATCAATTTCCCAAACATGATTAGCAAAATCTACAATATATCTATTTTTATCAATAATTGGTTTTTGACATAGTTTATCCAACATTTCATTTGCTTCATCTAAGGGAATTTCATATTCAAATTCTAATCTTGATGCTCCAATATTTGAGCTTTTTATTGTTAAATATCCCTTATCCTTTTTAACTCTAACTCTTACAACTGCATCTTTATTTGTAGTTATATATCCTTGTTTTATTCTGTTAGCATTTTTTAAAGTTCCAAGTTTTTCTAAATCAATTAAATATTTTCTTTCTATTTCTACAGCCATAAATCCTCTTTATAATTTTTTAAATTCTATCAAAAAAATTAATTATATTATATTTTTTGTGCTAAAATTAATAAAAAGGAGTTAGAATGAAAACGTTAATAATGACTTTTGCACTAATAAGCTCAACTGTGGCAGCAAACCTTCCATCTGAGTTTGATAGAGATATATATATAAGTGGTGAGAAGATTTTTGATAATAAATGTAGCGAATGCCATGTTAAATCAATGCCAATTCCACTTTTAATGAAGAACTTTTTAGAAGAAAACAATCAAACCCTTAAATTAAAAGCACCGACAGGAAATGAGATATCTTTTAGACTTAAACAACAAGTAGGTCATAAAGAAGATATGGAGTTTCATCTAATTCAAACAAATGATTTTTTAAAGGATTATTTATTCAATCCTAACTTAGCAAAAACAATCTGTCTTGAGGGAGTTATTAAACACTTTGAAGTAATGCCATCAATGAAAGATAAAATCACTGAAGAAGAAATAGAAGAAGTAAATCACTTTTTATACTTCTTAGAAGGTTTTAATGGAATTAATGAATATTATCACGATGAAACAAAATTTTAAAAAAGATTTACAGAAATTTTAGAATAAACTTTAAAGTAATAGCTCATCGACATTAACACGATGAAACAAAAATTAAAAGAACTTATAATTGATTTATAAGTAAATTATACTAAAGAGTAAAATATAACTTATTTTAGCTCTTTGGTATTTCGCTTATACAGTAAAACACTACAACTTTAGAATACCCTTGTTATCAAATATTTTTAATACACTTTTTACAGTTAAATATTGAAAAAAATGCTCCTAAATCTCAGCTATATTTAGTTAGTATTCCGAAATTTATTTGATTAACAACAATATTCCAATATTAAACATTTAAGGACATATATGAAATTCTTTTTATTTCTTATTTTACTACTAAACTTAGCATTAAATGCTGATGATAAATACTTAATGAGAGTGGCTTACGGAATAGCTGATAAAAATGATTTAGGTCAGATTTTAACTGGGAATCCTGCTACAACAGATAAATATTTGGCAGTAGTAACGATTGATGGTGGTTATTTATTAAAAGAAAACTTTTTAAACTTACCTATAGATATTTATCTTAAAGGTGGCCTTTCAACTTTTAATGAAAAAGTTAATAACAATGCATATGAAGCACTTGTTTATATAAAAGCATACTATAATCTAGATTTCTTAGATAATACAGTTAGAATTGGTTTAGGAGAGGGGGTCTCTTATACAAGTAGAATTCTTGAAGCAGAATATGATGATGTGCATGAAGATCCAAACAATATATTAAGTAGTGCTAGATTTTTAAATTACTTAGATATTACAGTTGATTTTGATGTGGGAAAACTTATTGATTATAAACCAATGCATGAAACATATTTAGGGTATTTATTAAAACATCGTTCAGGAATTGGTGGACTTATTAATAATGTTGAACATGGTGGATCAAATTATAATTGTTTTTATATAGAAAAGAAATTTTAGATATAAACTTATTCGCAAATGAAGTAAAAGTAATTGATGTAAAAGTAAATTGTTCTCGTAGCAAGGTATGTAACTTTGATGTGACATTAGAGCACAAAGATACAGGCTGGGAGCATTATGCAGACAAAAGGGGAGATATATACTCCAAATAAACTACTAGCTACAAAAACTCTATAATATCCTCACGTTAACGAACAACCATTTACAAGAAGTCTATCAGGAGTTAAAAGCTTAAGTTCTTTATTTATTTTGCGGTGATGTAGTTTTGTCTTGAATTTCTACTGCGACATTATATTTATCAAATAAAATCGAAAACATATATCCCATAGAAACAACAATCAGTGCTATAATAAAGATATTTCTCATATTTTTCCTTTAAACTTTATATTTTTATAATAATTCTAACTCAGCTAATAAAGCAGGCCAAGACTCTGCAAACAGATGACTTTCTAGCTCTAATCTGATTTTATCAGGAATTTTAACGGATATCTTTGTAGTAAAATTATAATGTATAAGTATACATTTTCCTATGGTACAAAGTTTTCCATTTTGATAAACTGCATGGGATAACTCTATAGAAGAGTTACCAAGTTTTGAAATACCAGTTTTAACAATGACTTCTTTACCCCAAAATACCTCTTTTAAAAAATCAAAAGAGCTATGAGCCATAATTAGATTCCATTCTTTGATATTTGCTGTTGGCATAAAGATACGAAATATCTCATCACGAGCTGCTTCAAACCATACACCATAAGTATTGTTATTAATATGCCCAAGAGCATCTGTTTCTAAGAATCTTGGTTTTATTGTTTCTGTGAACATTTAGTTTCTCCAATTAAAAAGAGATTAGTTTAACAAATTTGGTTTAGGAGGAGTTTAAATATGAATGCACTTTTTCTTAACCGTAAGAAAAAGTACGCAAAAAGAAACTCCCAGCCAAGTTGTTGAAGGCAAAGCTTCCTAAGTTTCGCTCCTTTATTTTCTGCGTTGCGGAACTCGCTACAAAAGGTACATTTAGTACCTTTCTTCACTCAAACAGTCCTCTCTTTTCACCGAAAATAAAGAATCAAACCTTAGCTTCAACAAAGGCTGGATTTCTTGGGAGTTTTAGCTTTTTTTATGAAGCTAATTTAATATTGTAAAGTTCTATATCAGTACTGTAAATTTCTTTAACACTAATCAATCCTACAAAACTTTGAAGTTTTTGTTTTACAATTTGATATATCTTTTTATATTGAATATTTTCTTTTATTAATTCAATAACTGTTTGTGCAATCAATATCTCAATTGTAGCAATAATAGATAATTGATGAGAATTAAATTGTCCTCTTAATCCACTCTCAATATTTAGTGTTTTATATACTAGTTTCGTATATACCATATACAATTTTTCAGGACTTTTACTTCCTTGTTTTCTTGCATAAGTTGTTAATATTTTTAAAATATCTGTTTCGTCATTTCTGATTTGAATTGAATTTTTTCGTTGCATGTTTAATTCTCCTTATGGAATTACTATTTATTAGAATTAGAGTATAAAATATAAAGTTATTTTAGTACTCAACAGAAATATATAAAAATATCCGTGTACAAAAAGTACACTTTTTAAAGGAAATTGAAAGATATGTATGTTAGTATTTCTCACTACAAAAACATTAGCACACATTTAAAGCTTTCAAAGTCTTTAAATGTTGTGTTTATTTACTCACTATTTTCAATTAGAACCTCCAAGTAATTTATTTTAGTTTATAGACAATTCCGGTCAAAATTTAAAACACATTAATATATTAGAATTTCATATTTTGTTCAGAATCAAGGCGGAGCATTTTTTTTGCGAAGGAGCATACAATAAGTATGTGACTGAGTAAAAAAATTGTTCCAACGCCGAGTCTGGTCAAAAGATGGAATTCTAGAAATCGTCGAAGTCGATTGAACCTTTACTGTAATTTACTACATTTCCTTCGAAGAAATTTGTTCTTTGGTCATTAAAACTTGCATAACCATCTACCCATGGAATAGGGTGTTTTACATTGTATTCTGGTTTATATCCAACTGCATCTAGTCTTTTATCTGCTAGGTATTGAATATATTGTTCGATTATTTTATCTGTAAATCCTAGGATTTGTCCTTGTGTTATGTATGTTCCCCATGATGCTTCTAGAGCTACTGCTTTTCTGAACATTCCTCTTACAGTCTCTTCTAACTCAGGTGTAAATAGTTCTGGTCTTTCTTTTCTTACACTGTTTATCATGTTTTGGAAAAGTAATAGATGTGTTACTTCATCTCTTTGAATGAATCTAATCATCTGTGAGCTTCCTAGCATTTTCCCTGATTTTCCAAGGGCATACATAGCTGCAAATCCTGCATAGAAATATAATCCTTCTAAGATTTGATTTGCAAAAAGTGCTAATACTATTTTTGTATCAGATATTTCACCATCATCACCAGCGGTTAGACTCTTGTAAACATCTGCAATATAGTTGTTTTTTTCTCTAAGTTTTGCATCATTTTTCCACATATTGTAGATTTGATCTGTATTATCTGAAATTGATTCAACCATAACTGCATATGATTTACTATGATTTGCTTCTTCATAAGATTGTCTTGATAAACAAGCATTTACTTCAGGAGCTGTAATATATGGGTTTATATTGTCCATTAGATTATTTGTTTGTAATGAATCCATGAAAATTAATTGTGATAAAACTAAGTCATACATTCTTTTTTCTGCAGGTGTTAAAAACTTATAGTCTTTAGCATCACCTGTCATTTGAACTTCTTTTGGAAACCAAGTATTAGCTTCCATTGTATCCCATAAATTAAGTGCCCACTGATATTTCATTTTAGTAAAATTAATCATTCCATCACTATTTCCACCAAAAATTCTTCTATCATTTAAACTCTCTTTTGAGTCTGGGTTATATATGGTTTTTCGCTCCATTTGGAAGTCCTTTGCTTTTTTCTAAAATTTTATTGTATATTTATAATTGTTTGTATGTAAAGAATGTAAGGTTATCTTATTGACAACCGCTACACTCTAAACTTCTATCTTCAACATCATTTTTTGCTTCAGGTGATTGGCTTCTTAAATAGTATGTTGATTTAAGTCCCAATTTCCAAGCTAATGTATAGATTTCATGTAAGTATTTACCACTTGCTTTATCTAAGCTCATGAAAATATTTGTAGATTGACCTTGGTCTATCCATTTTTGTCTAATTGCTGCTGCTTTTATAACTTTTAATTGGTCAATTTCAAAAGCAGGTGTATAGTAATTCCAAGTTTCAGGACTTAGTTTTGGTACAACTACTGGAATTAATCCAGATAAATTTTCCTCAAACCATTTTCTTTTATAAACAGGCTCAATTGCTTGAGTAGTTCCTACTAAAATAGAAATAGATGAAGTTGGAGCAACAGCCATTAGGTAACCATTTCTCATACCATCTTTTTTTACTTTAGCTCTTAACTCATCCCAGTTATAAGAAGCATCAAATAAATCCTTCTCTATAAGTGCATTTACAGCTTGTGGAGCATGATCATGAGGCATAATACCTTTTGACCAATTAGAACCCTCATAAGTTGCATAAATACCTTTTTCAAGTGCTAAATCAGAACTTGATTTAATT
This sequence comes from Arcobacter acticola, assembly GCF_013177675.1. Lineage (NCBI taxonomy): Bacteria > Pseudomonadati > Campylobacterota > Epsilonproteobacteria > Campylobacterales > Arcobacteraceae > Arcobacter > Arcobacter acticola. The sequence goes on along the minus strand of NZ_CP042652.1, from coordinate 62,266 downwards.
GCGTTGTATGAAATTGCTTCCATAACTTCATCAATCTTTTTAAAATGGTCATTTTCACCCCATACAAGTTTGTATTCAGCAACCATTTCAGCTTCACCCATAACTCCAAGACCTATACTTCTTGATTTTAAGTTTGTAGCTTTTACTTTTCGTAATGGATAGAAGTTTAAATCAATTACATTGTCAAGCATTCTAATTGCAATTGGAACAACTCTTTCAATATCTTCTTTGGTGTTGATTCTTGATAAGTTTACAGATGCTAAGTTACAAACAGCTGTATCTCCATCAATTTTTTCTTTTTCAACAATAAATACTCTTTTCCCATTTACAGAATCAAGTGCAGATACTTTATTTGCTTTTTTTGTGATTCCACCATCAACAATGATTAAATCTTCTTCATCATAAGTTTCAACTGTTCCATCTACAAATTCAAGTCTGATTTTATAGTAGTTTGGATTTGTATTTTGGAAAATTTCTGTACAAAGATTTGAGCTTCTAATATGTCCAACATGTGGATTAGGATTTGCTCTATTTGCTGTATCTTTGAAACATAAGAAAGGACTTCCTGATTCAAAGTAAGAAGTTAATACTTTTTTCCATAAATCTTTTGCTTTCATTACATTTTTTGTAATTGAGTCATCATTTTCATAAGCAATATATTTAGTTTTAAACTCATCACCATAACACTCAGATAAATCTTTCACTTCATAAGGATCAAATAAAGTCCAATGACCATCTTCTAAAACTCTTTCCATAAATAAATCTGTAATCCAAAGTGCTGGAAATAAATCGTGAGCTCTTCTTCTTTCTTCACCTGAGTTTTTCTTCAAGTCAATAAAATCTACAATATCCATATGCCAAGGCTCAAGATAAACGGCAATTGCACCTTTTCTTGTACCCAATTGATCAACTGCAAGGGCAATATCATTTGTGATTTTTAAGAATGGAACAGTACCACCAGCTGCACTTTTGTGGTCATCAATAACACCACCTAAAGCTCTGATTTGATTCCAATCCCAACCGATTCCTCCACCAAATTTAGATAATAGAGCCATCTCTTTGTAACCATCAAAAATCCCCTCGATATTATCAGGAGAACTTCCAATATAACAAGAAGATAATTGATGTCTATTTGTTCTTGCATTTGATAATGTAGGAGTTGCAAGCATAACTTCAAATTTTGAAACTACGTCATAGAACTCTTTTGCTCTTTGTTGTTTATCTTCTTCATCTTGAGCTAGAAACATTGCAATTGCCATAAACATATGTTGTGGCAACTCAATTGGTAGACCTTTGTTATTTTTAATTAAATATCTATCATATAAAGTTTTGATTCCTAAATAATTGAAAAGGAAATCTCTTTCAGGTTTTAAATAAGAGTTTAAATCATCTAAATCATAACCAACACCGAGATTTGGAATTAATCTTCCTGCATCTTTTCCATATTTTAAATAATCTCTTAAATGACAATAAGGCTCACCTTTGATTCCATGAGTTGATTTTCCAACTCTGTGATATAAATCAAAAATAAATAGCCTAGCTGCTACAAATGTCCAGTTTGGAACATCTATGTCAATTTTTTCTACAGCTGTTTTTATTAATGCGTCTTGAATATCAGATGAACTCATTCCATCGATAAATTTAATTTGTGCATCTAATTCTAATTCACTTTGAGATACACCATCTAAATCAGCAGTTGCATCTATAGTCATTTTTTGGATTTTAGTAATATCTAAAACTTCTTTACGACCATTTCTTTTTTTTATCATAATTCCCATAATTTAGCCTACCTTAAATATTTTATATTATTTTTTGAATACTCTGTTGAAAATTTTATCCACATTTTTTGTATAGTATTCAAAGTTGAAACATTCTCTTATTTGTACTTCACTTAAAGATTGTCTTAATTCATCATCTGCTAATAAGTATTGAAGATATAAAGACTCACCTTTTTCATTTGTACTAGGTTTACCTTGTTGTATCTCTTCCCAAACTTTCATTGCATTTCTTTGTACAATTCTATATGCATCTTCTCTTGAAACACCAGCTAGTGGAAGTTCAAGTAGTACTCTTTGAGAAAATACTAATCCACCCGTTAAGTTAAGGTTTTTCATCATATTTTCAGGCATTACAGTTAAATTTGCAATTACACTGTTCATTCTATGTAGCATAAAGTCAGATGTTATAAATGCATCTGGTAACCAAAATCTTTCTGTTGAAGAGTGAGAAATATCTCTTTCATGCCAAAGTGCAACATTTTCCATAGCTGGAACTGCATATGCTCTAATCATTCTTGCAAGTCCCGTGATGTTTTCTGTTAAAATTGGATTTCTTTTGTGTGGCATTGCAGAAGATCCTTTTTGACCTTTTGCAAAATACTCTTCACACTCATAAACTTCTGTTCTTTGTAAGTGTCTTACTTGAACAGCAAATTTTTCAATAGAAGATGCCATTAAAGCTAAAGCAGTAGCAAGTCTAGCATATCTATCTCTATGAATTACTTGGTTTGAACAAGGTTCAGGTTTAAGTCCTAATTCTGCCATTGCATACTCTTCAAGCTCTAAAGGTGCATGAGCAAAGTTACCCATAGCTCCTGAAATTTGACCAACAGCAATAACTTCCATAGTTTGTTCTAAATTTTCTAAATGTCTTGCCATTTCATCGTACCAAACAGCTAATGTTAAACCAAAAGTAATAGGCTCACCATGGATACCATGAGATCTTCCTACCATTAAAGTAAATTTATGCTCTTGTGCTCTTTTTTCAATAGATTCCATTAACATTTTTACATCTGCAATAATAATTTCTAAAGAATCTCTCATTTGAATCGCAACACCCGTATCAACAGCATCTGATGAAGTCATACCATAGTGAAACCATCTAGATTCTGCACCTAATGATTCAGATACACTTGTATTAAATGCAATTAAGTCATGTTTTGTAATAGCTTCGATTTCTTCAATTCTTTCTACTGAAAAAGTAGCATTTTTTACTATTTTCTCGCAATCTTCATCTGGGATTAATCCCAATTTATTCCAAGCCTTTACAGCTGCTTTTTCAACTTCAAGCCAGGCTGCATATCTTGCTTCTTGAGTCCACTTTGAACTCATCTCTTCTCTTGCATATCTTTCAACCATATTAAAGTCCCTTGTTTTCGTTTTTATAAAGTATTGTTAATTATTTTAGTATGATATTGTATCTAAAAAGACAAAATATAAAATAAAAAATCTATTTAAAACCAATAGATTTTCAAAAAAAGAATAGGAAAGAAATTTGCCATTTATATTAAAAAAATATCAAGCAATTAAAGACAAGAAATTAAGCCTTTTTTTACTTCAAGATTTAAAAATAGATCATAGATTAGCCCAAAGAATCGCCTCTAAAGGAAGAATCTTTGATGAAGAAATGAACACAATAGCACCAAGTGATAATATACCAACAGATTATATTTATATGGCAGTTTTTGAAGGGATAACAAGGGGGTTAAAGCCTCTTTTAGAGTTCGAGGATTTCGCTATTTTTGATAAACCAACACACCTAATGGTTCATCCAATTTCTAAAAGTACTCCTTATTCTTTACTTGATGAAATTAGATTTCATTTTGGAGAAAATGCAAATTTAATTCATAGAATTGATGCTGAAACTTCAGGACTTATTATTGTTGGTAAAAATAAAAAAAGTGAAATAGAATTAAAAGAGATGTTCCAAGATAAAAAATATCATAAATCATATCTAGCAATTGTGCAAGGACAGATAAAAGAAGAATTACAAATTGACAAAGGCTTAGATAGGGAAGGGCTTCTTATCGGCGTTAGAATGAAAGTTTGTGAAGAGGGGAAAGAATCAGTTACAGTTATAAAACCAATTTCTTATAATAAAGAAAAAAATATAACACTAATTGAAGCTTTACCACTAACAGGACGACAACATCAAATTAGAGTTCATCTTTATTCAGAAGGTCATAGAATCTTAGGTGATCCTATTTATGGTGTTGATGATGAAAATGCTGAGAACTATTTAAATAAAACCCTAAGTGATGAAGATAGATTTGCAGTAACAAATTCTCATAGATTGTGGCTTCATGCAAACTATTTAGAGTTTACTTATAAAGAGGTAACTTATAAGGTATACTCTAAAAATAAAGATATTTTTAATGAATTTTATAATTAGATAAATTTTTACCCTTTGTATCAATAATATGCACAGCACAAGCTAAACAAGGATCAAAAGAGTGTAAAACTTTTAAAACCTCAATAGGTTTTGAAGTATCACTTATTTTGATTCCAACTAGTGCTTCTTCATAAGCACCTCTTAGACCATCACTATTTTTAGGAGTTGCGTTCCATGTGGTTGGAGCTATTACTTGATAATTTTTAATCTTTTCATTTTCTATATTTAAACTATGTAATAAAACCCCTCGTGGAACTTCAAGAAAATTACTTCCCTTATAATCTTTTTTCATATCCGCAAAATTATAATTTGTATAAGTATTTGTATCATCATATTTTATATTTTGAATCAAATTAGACATAAGTTTAAAAATATATTCACAAACATATTGACTCTCTATTGCTCTACAAATATTTCTTCCTACGGTACAATTTAAATCTTCAAGACTTAAAGAGCTATCCTTTAAAAAGTTATCCACAAAACTATTTATAGCTGTATCATTTTTTGAATAACTTATCAAAATTCTTGCTATTGGCCCTGTTTCCATGGTTTTATTCCCATATCTAGGAGCTTTTATCCAAGAATATTTATCATCATTTTTTACAGTTCTTAAAGTTCCATCTTCATTTATATCTGTATAAAATGGCTCTTGTTTTTCATCATCACTATACCAAGCTCTTTGAACTTCTTCTGTGATTTTACTGCTATCAAACTCTTTAATATCCAAAAAATTTCCATCATAGATAACTCCACTTGAAAAAAGTTTCATACTTTCATTTATTTCATATCCACCAACACATAAATAATTTCCAAGAGTTTTACCACTTTTACTTTTTATTTCATCTTTATATGCACTTGCCAAAAGTTTCATATCTGGAATATAAGCTCTGTTTATAAAATCATTAGCTTCTTTTATTTCAAATAAAAAGTCATTTAATCTTTGGGGATTTAACATATCCATAACACTTGTAACTCCTCCTACCACTATTGATTGAGGATGGGGAGTTTTACCTCCAAAAATAGCAATTGCCTTTGATATTTTTGTTTGAAAAGTTAATGCTTCAAAATAATGAGAAAGTAAAATCAGATTTTGTTCAGCACTTAATTTATATTCACTATGTCCAAAAAAATTACTATTAAAAGGGCCTAATCTTCCAGCATCTACAAAGTTTTTCAATTTTTCTAAAGTACTTTCATAATGACTAGTCGAGTTACGAAATGGTTTATCACAATACTTATGGGCTTCTATAGTAGTTTCTTGAGCATTTGCAACTAATGCTTTAGTAACATCTACAAAATCAAGTAAATGTAACTGATAAAAATGTACCACATGATCTTGAATAAATAAAGCCATTGACATTAAATCTCTAATAATTTGTGCATTTTTAGGAACAACAATATTATATGCATTTTCAACTGCTTGAATAGATGCTCTAAAATGTGAATTTGTACAAACTCCACAAATTCTTCCAGCAAGTAAACCTGCATCTCTTGGATCTCTATTTTGTAAAATTATTTCAATACCACGAAAAAGTTGCCCACTTACATAAGCCTCTTGTACAATTCCATTATCATCAATTTCAACTTCAGCTCGTAAATGCCCTTCTATTCTTGTAACTGGATCAATTACTAATTTTTTCATCAACATTTTCCTCTTTTTCTTGAACATAAACTCTTTCATTTGCAAACTTATCGAAAAATTTAGCCTCTGTACATCCCATACAACCATGTCCTGCTTGAACAGGCCAAGAAGTTCCTTGATTAAATTTCATGGTCGGACAGTTTACATTTGCAAATGGTCCTTTACAGCCCATTTGGAATAAACACCAGCCATGTTTAGCTCCTTCATCTCCCCATTGTTCTACAAACTCCCCAAGTTCATAATGTCCTCTTCTTTCACAATTATCATGAACTCTTTGCTCATAAGCCCATAATGGACGATTAGATTTATCAAGTAATGGCAACTCTTCAAACATCATATAAGAAAGTAAGGTACCAACAATATTTACAGGATTTGTAGGACAACCAGGAAGATTTATAATATCATTTCTATTTAAAGCTTGGGCAACTCCAACTGCTCCTGTTGGATTTGGAATTGCGGCAACAACACCACCATCAAAAGCACAACTCCCAACGGCAAGAACCAAGGCTGCGTCTTTTGCACAACTTTGAAGAAGTTCAAGTCCCGTTTGTCCTTTTGGTCCAATTCTAAGAAATTTTCCATCCATTGCTAAAGGTACGGCACCTTCAACTATTAGAATATATTCATTTTTATTGTTTTTAATAATATCTTCTAAAATAGTTTCACTAAAATCTCCACTTGCACTCATTAGTAACTCATGATAATCAAGTGAAATATAATCAAATATCAAGTCTTCTATTGCTGGATTTGCTGATTTGATAAAAGCTTCACTATTTCCACTACAATCACTTAGTTCAAGCCAGATAATTGGTATTTTATTTAAGTTTTTAACTCCATCTTCAACTACCTCTTGAAAAGCAGGATGAAGTTTCATATCTGCTGTGACCATTGATATCCAGCTATTAACTTCGCTCTTTGCAATATCTACCATTTTTAAAGCAGCTTCTAAATTACTCTCATCTAACTTATTTTTAGGATGCAATCTTTTAAACTTATCAATTCTTTTTCTAGCTAGTGCTATCTCTTTTTCTCTATTTACTTCTTCAGGTGTTTTTTTAGGGATTGAATTATTTATTAAATGTTGTGAAGATTCTATTACTTTTACCACATCATTTTTACATCTTCCACAAACTCTACCGGCTTTTGAAAAATCTTTTAATTGAGCAAATGAATTAATCTGACATGAAACAACTAAATCAACTAAATCTTGATTATAAACATGTTCACAAGGACATATTAGTCTTCCTTTTTTTCCTAATTCTCTATTTTCATATAAGTATTTTATATCTACATTTTCTTTATTTAATACTAACTCTTCTATATATTCAGTATCAATATTTGAATTAAGTCCTAAAAACTTTACTAAGATATTATCTTTTATAAAATACTCATCTATTCTATTATTAATAATAGATTCAATCACTATCTTTTCATACTTTTTAGAAAAAGAGGGGGATGATATTTCTACTAATTCAAAACCTTTTACCTTTAACATATCAACGGTAACTTCTAAATCGTATTTTTTAATATCATCTTGTAATATATGTGAAATTGCAACATTACTTTGAGTTGTACACTCTTTTACATGTCCAGCAATAAAATCAAGTTTCTCAACTTGTGCACACTCTCCAATTGCATAGATATTTTCATCACTACTTTGCATATATTCATTTACTAATATTCCCTTATCAATATCTATAAATTCTTCAAAGGGTTTTACATTTGGTTTTATTCCTATTCCAAATATAACAAAAGGATTTTCTATATTTAATTTTTTTGTTTTTAATAGTTTTATTTCATTATCTTCAATTAGACAATTGTCAGTATCTATTTCATCTTCATATGAGATATTTAATTTTTTATTTTTTAAAAGAGTGTTTTGTATTATATTAACTGCATTTTGAGATAGATATTTACTATATAGATATTTATTTCTAACTAATAGAGTGATTGACTTTATACAATCAATTTCATTTAAAGTTTCTAGTAACTCTAAGGCTATTGGGCCACTTCCTACTATTACAACTTCATTTGTTTGATAATATTCTTTTATCTTTTCACAATCACTTATACTTCTAAATACTGCTACATTTTTTATATTTGTATCTAAAAAACTTACAGGAGTTGAGCCTGTAGCGATTACTAATTTGTCATAATTGTAAGATTCATTATTTGAGTAAACTATTTTTTTCGTTTTATCAATGGATTGTATTGTTTGGCTTAGTTGTAGTTGTACTTTAGCATTTAATTGTAAACCAATTGAATTAGAATCATCTTTTCCATCAATTAAGTTACATAAATATACTCTATCGTAGGGTGGATACTTTTCATCACTAAGCATCACAATTTCGCAAGTTTCATCTTTATCTAATATACTATTTGCAAAATAAACAGCTGCAATTCCTCCACCTATTATGACTAGTTTCATGATAAATCTCTTTCTTTTAAGTTATATAATAAATAAAATTACCTTGTATTTATTATATAACAGAAAAAAAATAATTAGGCGACAATATTGTTTAATTTATGCTAAATAAGTAAATTCTTCTTAGATAATAAATTTAATATAAGTTAATAATTAAAAGTTATCAAGACAAATGAACATAAAACAATAAATGCTTCGAAAGACAGTAAGATAATTAGGTCTTTTTTTCTTTTTAACATGATTTCTCCATTTTTTCTGGATTCAAAGAACAATTAAAACAATTAGAAATATCTAAACAAGTAGCACAAGCAGGTGCTGTTTTTCCTATACAATCATAAAGATACTTTTTCCATCTTTTATCTTCTGGTTTTAATTTAGCCAAAGAGCTAAAGTGTTTAGTCATTAACTCTCCCATCTCTTTTCTACTTGATAAACCTAGGTCTGAATACAAATGTCCTAGTTGTAAAGAAGTTTTAGCAATCCAAGGAGCTAGGTCATTTTTTGAATAATCACTATTTGCATGTTCTTGAAGCAATTTTAAAACTTGCTTTTCCATTACAGATAAATCTCTCATTATAAGCTCCTATCTAATATCGCAAAATTCAAGGCAAAGAGAAGTTGGTCTTTTTAAACCATTATTGTTTGCTATAAAAAGATTTCTCAAATTCTTTAAATTATCTATTGAATCTGGTAAAGAATCTAATTGATTATCTTCAACATCCAACTCTTGTAATTTGTCTAATTTTCCAATTAATTCAGGTAAATATTCTAAGTGATTAGAGCTAACAGATAAATCTGTTAGATTTTTTAAATCACAAATTTTAGAAGGTAACTCAATCAAAAGATTGTTATCTAAAAATAGGATTTTTAAATCCTCTAATTTACTAAGGTCAAAATCTAAAGATTTTAATAAATTATCACTCAAATCAAGTTTTATAAGCATATCATGAGACTCCAATGAAGGTAGTTTTCTTAAGCTATTACCTTCTAAAATTAGAGTTTCTAACTCTTTAATACTTGATAAAGAAGAGGGCAGTTCAGTTAAATGATTAAATGATAAATCTAAGTAATAAAGCTGTTTCATCTGTGCAAAAACATCAGGTAACTCATCTAATTCATTGGTTTCTAAAGATAAATATAAAAGTTTTGATAACTTTGAGAAATCTTCATCCAAATATTCAATTCTATTTGCAGCAAGTGTTAATCTAGTAAGTGAAGTTAGATTATAAAACTCTTTTGGCAATTTTTTTATTCTATTTACATTCAAATTTAAAATCATTAAATTAGATAAATTTCCTATTGTTGAAGGCAACTCTTCAATTAAGTTGTTTTCACATTGTAAATTTCTTAATTTCTTTAACTCTCCAATGGCCTTTGGCAATCTTCTGATTCTATTATTTGAAAGTTTTAAAACACTAAGATTTTTTAAAACTCCAATTGACTCAGGTAAATCTTTTAAGTTTCTTTTTGATAAATCCAAATGAGTTAATAGTTCTAAATCATCTTCAAAAACTGACATTATTGGTGTTAAACCATTTGCTCTAATCCATTTTACAAAATTGTCAATATCTGCTTTCATAACAAACCCTTTTAATCATTTTCATTTAATCTATCATTCTTAGCATCTATTAAAAATGCTATTTCTTGATAATCAATTTCACCAAAATCAACCATATTAAACAAAGCCATCAAAGGTCTTCTACAACATGTTTGATTGCAACCTGTAACTAATTTTTTTGCTTTTTTATATGGTAAATCAGTTTTTTTAAATATTTCAATAGCTTGGGAAACAGTGATTTCGCCACATTCGCAAATCTGTTTTTCTTTTAAATTTTTCATAATAAACTACTTTAAATATGGATGTTTTTCTTGAAATGAAATAACTTCTTTCATAGCAGTATTTATGTCTTCACTTAATTTTGGCAATTTCACATAATCAGTCCAAATAGTGTCTTCTACAATATCATGAACAACACCTGCAATTTCCACAACTTTTCTTTTATATTTTGCCAATTCTTTTTTTAACTCTTTTTCTTCTTCGTGCGATACCATCTTTAACTCCTTTATATTCCATATAAGTTTTCAAGCCTAATATTAGGTTTTTCATTCAAGTACATAAGTTTAAAATCCCAGTGATTTCAAACTTATAGCTTTGATAAAGATCTACTATTTCTTTTTCATTTTTTGGCGCAAAACCAAAAATCTTTTTTAATCCTCTATAATATAAAACACCTCGCAAAAGTTTCTCTGCATCTAAAAATGCTTCATTTGCCATAATCCAAGGAGATATTTTTATATATCTTTTATTTACTACATATGAGTGTAAAAAACCATAATCTGTAGATAGTTTTAATGAATTAGAAAAAACACAATCTTGTTTCAAATATGTTTCTCTATTTGAATAAAAAGCTTTTTTATCAAGTTTTCTTGAAACTTCATCATAGTGCTCACCACTTACATGCTTTGCTGTTGAATTTGAAAAATTAAAAGCAACCGCTTGACCTGAGTGCATAAATCTATACATATCACAGTAAGTAACAAAAGATAACTCTTCTAACTCTTTTGCAAATTTTTCTTCAATCAAAATCAAAACATTTTCACCTGAGATATTTTTTAATAAAAGAGCAACTAATCTTTTTAATATATCTTTTCCATCATCTACAACATTTAAAACATTTATATACAAATGTGTATCAAAAGCATATGCACTTATAACTCCAATAATTTGAGAGTTTTGATAAGCTGCAAAACAATACTGAGGATATGCCTGATAAGTTTTTTTAAGAAGTTCAAGATCAAATAGAACATTACTTTTTTCTATTTGATCCAAACAATCTTCGAATCCGTTTTTTAAATATCCAAGGAACATAGGTATAACTCTTTTAATTCATTTGTACTTAATACTTTTTTTCTATTAGTTACTATTTCTCTAATTTTTGGAAGTAGTTTTTGTACGATTTGAATATTGGGTTCTATCCCAATAGATTTAAGATGATAAATCAAAGTTGAGCTACCTGAGTGTTTTCCTATTGGAAAACTTCTTTTAAGACCTAACTCTTCAGGATTAAAAGGCTCATAAGCATTTTTTGATTTCATCATGCCATTTACATGAATTCCAGATTCATGTGAAAATATGTTTTTACCGACAATTGGTAAGTTAGTATCAACTCTTCTATGAGAAGCACTACTTACAGTTTTAATAAGAGATTTTAAAGCTTTTGAATTGATATTAATCTCTTTTCCCAAAAGTCTCAAAGACATTAATACTTGCTCAAAACTAGCATTTCCAGCTCTCTCACCAATACCAATAACCGTAGTATTAGAGCTGTATGCTCCTGCTTCATATCCTGCAATTGCATTTGCAGTTGCCATTCCAAAGTCATTGTGAGTATGCATTTCTATATCTAAAAGATTCGAAGAACTTAAATCTTTGATATTCTCATAAGTTTTATGAGGTGTTAAAATACCAACCGTGTCACAATATCTAAATCTATTTGCACCAAGTTCAGCTCCTAATGTCATAATCTCTTTTAAAAAAGAGTTGTTCGCGCGACTTGAATCTTCACCACCAATACAAACAAATAAATTTTCTTTTTTGGCTTGTAAAATTACCTCTTCAAGTTGTTTTAATAATCTTGTTTTATCTCCACCAAATTTAATATCAATCAAAATATCAGAAACAGGTATAGATAAGTCAACCGCTTTTAATCCACACTTTAAAGAAGCGTCTAAATCACCCATAGTAGCTCGGTTCCAACTCATAATTGGGATAGGTAAATTAAGGGCAAGAATCTCTTTTAAATCATCTTGCTCTTTTTTCCCCATTGCAGGAATTCCAACTTCTAATTCATCAGCACCAGCTTCATATAAAAGCCTTGCTATTTTAAGTTTCTCTTTAGTGTTAAAAGCTACGTATGGCGTTTGTTCACCATCTCTTAAAGTTGTATCATTAATAATTGACATTGTACTAACCTTTAATTTCGATATAAAAAGTTATGCAAATAGTGTTCCGAAGTGAGGATTTAAGGAAATATTAGAATATAGGTTTTTTATTTCATAGTTTTTTTGGATTAAAGTTTATTCTTTTGTTAATATTAGGGATTAGCTTATTGAATATTGTAGGGATATTATTTCAATATACTTTCATTTCTATAGTTATAAGTGCAATAATGTTTTGTTTTTATATACTATATTTTATATTTGGAATTGTTAAATACTCAATATTTAAAAAAGATTATGAATGCGTTGATATTAGAAAAAGAGTTAATAGTTGGCTTTCAAGCTTAATTTAAGAATAAAAACGAAAAGGCATTTTTTTCGAGTCCATTAAAAATAAGTAATTTGATTTTCTATTTAAATTATTCTATCAGCCCAATAATTTGGTTTTCTACTGTTATGCATAACTACAATTATAAATATTTCTTCATTTGATTCTTTGTATATTATGGAGAAAGGGAATTTATTTAGGATATATCTTTTAAAATCATATTGGTAATTAGCCCATGCATTTGGAAAGTTTTGAATAGCTTCAAAACCATTTTCTAGCTCATATAAGAACTCTTTTCCTAATCCCTCAAGTTGCTTTTCATACCAATTATATGAGCCTTTAATATCTATTGCAATTTCAGGGTGAAAAGATAATGGTTTCATTTTAAGATAAAACTTGTTGTTTTATTTGATTCCAATTTAGAGTTTGAACTTTTTTTGATTCTATTTCTTCAAATCTATTTTTAGCTATATCTGCCCAAAATTTATCGGAATCATTATCATGATTTTCATCCATAGATGCAATAAGAATTTTCATTAAATCATTTTTTTCATTTGAAGATAATATTTGTATATCTTGTAAAACTCTATTCATGATTTTAGTCATTTAGAAATCCTTATAGAAAGTTAGATTATTCTAACATTTTGGAGCAAAATTTGCTATAAAAAAATTCAAAATTATTCTAAAATTTCTAACTAATCAGTCTTAATAAACACTAAATCTTTTGATTCTAATAAATAGTATTACTCTAGGTTTAGTTTTCAAAAGCTAGGGATTACCCTAACTCTTTTTCAGATTTTTCTTTATTTGAATAAAAATATTTTTGAACAGCTGCGAAAACTGATTTTTCAATTGGTTGAAGAGCATAAGAATCATCACTAATTAAATTAATACTAGCTAACTCATCTTGTGGGCATCCACCAATTTTTTCTGTTAATAATAAATCCACATCTTTTAGAGTGTTTTTAATCTCTTCAATTGGATAAGAACCATCACAATCTTCGGGTCCTTTACAATATGGATTTTCTACTTTTCTGTGCATTACAAATTTTATTGCTTTATCACCAGCTTCATAGATTAAGAACTCTTTTGCATTACCAAAGTGTAAATTGATAGTTCCCTCACCAGCTGTTGTAACAGCTACAAGTTTTGTTTCACCTGTTGAACTCAATTGTTCTTTAGAAGCTTGTGCAATTTTTACTTTTTCATTTGCAACTTCTAAAGCTGCTCTCCAGTTTTCAATAACTTGATGTTTTTGTGCACGTGCATTAATATCATATTTTTTAGTTAAATCTTCCCAGTCCATATTTACAAAAGTATCATTTGTAAACTCTTCACCTCTATCTTCGCCAATTAATCCAACAGCATCAGCTCGACACTGTCTACAGTGAGACATAAGTTTCATATCCATTCCACAAGCTTCTTGTGCTGCCATAACTTCTTGATCAGTAGCACTTGATTGTCCATTTAATCCATAATAAGTCCCATACTCTTCTTTTGATAATAGTGGCATGATATTATGTAGAAATACACCTAACTCTTTTAGTTTTTTAGCAACATTTGGTAATTCTTGATCATTTACACCTGGAATTAAAACAGAGTTTGCTTTAACTAAAATTCCTCTGTCTGTTAACATCTTGATTCCCTCAAGTTGTCTTTGTAGAAGAATTTTTGCTGCTTCTTTTCCAAATACTTTTTTATGATTCCATAAAATCCAAGGATAAATTCTAGAACCAACTTCACCTGTTTCATCAACTGAATTAATTGTAACAGTAACGTGGTCAACATTATATTGTTGGATTTTATCAACATAATCAGGAAGCATAAGTCCATTTGTAGATAAACACATTTTTAAATCCGGTGCTTTTTCATATAGCATTTTAAAAGTTTTAAAAGTTTTTTCAGGATTTGCTAACGCGTCACCAGGTCCAGCAATTCCTACAACTGACAATTGTTGAATTTCTCCACCTACAAATAAAATCTTCTTAACTGCTTCCTCAGGTTGTAATTTAGAAGATGTTACTCCTGGTCTGCTTTCATTTGAACAATCATATTTTCTATTACAGTAGTTACATTGAATATTACAAGCAGGTGCAACGGCCACATGGATTCTCGCATAGTGTTGGTGAGCACCTTCACTATAACAAGGGTGATTATTAATCTTTGCCATTACCTCTTCTTGGATTGATTCTTGAGAACTACTTGAAGTACACGAACAACTCATAGATAACTCCTTATTTATTATTTCAAAATAGCAATGCACAATGTGTTCCTTAGAAAACCTAGGAATGAAAAATGCATAATAAACTTTATATAAAAAAAGGATAAAAAATGAACGTGCAAGAAGAGATAAAAAAAGAGCTTCTAAAAGAAGTTTATGGAAATATTGACAATATCTATGATTTCATAGATGCAAGGTATAAACTAGATAAACCCTGCAACGATGGTATTATAAAAAAGTTAAATGAGTTAAAAGATGTTATATATAAAATAACAAATCTTAGTGATTTGGCCTAAAAATATTCTTATATTTTATGTGTTTCAAATTTTTTAGCAAATAAAAGTAAAACCACTCCACCTAAAACAATAAATGCTGTTAAATATAATGCATAATCATAATTACCAAATTTATCAATTAGATATACACTATAAAGTGGAGCTATAACTTGTCCTATTCCATATGAAGTTGTAAGTGCTCCCATTAAAACAACAGGATTTGATTTTGCTAGTTGCCCACCAAGATTCATAAAAAGTGCAACAAGTCCCACAAAGGTTCCCCCAAAGAAAACACCACTTAAAAGGTTTAAATACAAGTTACTTGTCATTGTAGGAATTAAAATACCAAGGGTTTGAATAAGTAATGCAATAATTATGATATTTACACTTCCATATTTATGAGCTAATCTCATCCAAATAATACAAGAAGGAATTCCAGCAAGACCAACTATCGTCCATGTAATATTTCCATAACCTTCTAGTCCTGGAAGATTATTAATAATATCAGGTAAAAATGTTCCTTGAACAACAAATCCAACACCCTCTGCAAAATATACTATAATAAGTAATACTACAAAAAATGTAAATATTGATTTATCAAAGCCATGTTTTACGACATTTTGTTTTACTTTTTTATCAAAAGACAATATGTAAACAGAATAAATTGATATTACAAAGGCAAAAATAGCTAAAACCAACCATGAATCCTGCCATGATCCACCTGAACTTAAAACATATCTATTTATTAAATCAGTTGTTAAAATAGAAAAACCAATACCAGAGAAGTGGATACCCATAGCTTTTGTTTTACTTTCCATTTGTAATTTTGTCATAACAATTGCAGATCCAACCACAAAAGTCATGGCACCTGCAAATCCTGCTAAAATTCGAGCTACTATCCAAACAGTGTCATTTGAATTTAAAGCTAAGGCAAGTGTTGAAGTTATTGCTAAAACAACACCAAATCTAAATAAAAGTACTTTTTGATTTATATCTTTTATGAATATAGATAAAAGTGAGCCACTTAAGTAACCTGCAAAATTTAATGATGCTAAAATACCTGCAAAGGTAATATCTAAGTGATTTACTAACATACTTGGAATCAGTGAAGTAAATGCAAATCTAGCAACTCCTAGTCCAATAATTATTGCGAATATTCCTGCGATGATAATACTTAAATTGTCATTTCTATCAAGTAATCTATTCATTTTAAAGCCTATTTTATAATTAATTTACGTTATCATATCACTAATAGTTATCTAGTGTCAAATAACCAATAATGATATATGATATAAGGAATGATGATATGGATTTAAATTTATTAAGAGTTTTTGTAAGTGTTGCAAATAAAAAAAGTATCTCACTTGCGTCAAATGAACTAAAGTGTGCCCAATCAAACGTAACTTCAAGAATAAAACAACTGGAAAAAACTATGGATTTAACTCTATTTCATAGGGTTCCAAAGGGTGTTATTTTAACAGAACATGGAGAAAGATTTTATCCAAAAGCATTAGAAATCATTCATAAAATGGAAGATGCTTTATTTTCACTAAAAGATAATGAAAAAATAGGGCAGTTAAAAGTAGGTTCAACAGAGTGTAATGCGGTTGTTAGAATATCTCCTTTTTTAATTAAACTACATGAAGATTTTCCTCAAATGCAACTTGAACTTTTTACGGGTACTACAAAAAGTGTAACTGAGCAGATTTTAGATTATCAAGTTGATATTGCTTTTATTAGTGGTGAACCTAAAAGTGATAAATTAATGGTTTTGAGAAAAATTGAAGAAGAAATAGCAATACTAGAACCAAACTCTTCAAATGTTCCAAATGTAACTCTAACTTTTAAAGAGGGTTGTGTTTATGATGAATTTTTAAAAAACTATTATGAAGAAAAAAATATTTTTGTAGAAAAGAGTTTATCCTTTGGAAGTTTAGAAACTATTTTATCATGTGTAAAAGTAGGGATGGGAAAAACTTTGCTTCCTATGAGTATTGTTAAAAAAATGGGTTATGATAAAGATATAAAAATAACTGTGTTAGATAAAAAAGAAGCAAATATTCCAACTTGCTTAGTTTGTAGAAAGGATTATATTCCTTCTATTTCTGAGTATTTAAAGAAACTAGACTTAGAAAATTAATAAGCGATGAGTACTGTTTTAGTCAAACCCCTGTAAAAGTTTTATACTCATCGGTAATTAATTTTTTAGTTCATATCTATTTCTATCATTTTTCCATTTACAATCTCTGCAAATTCTCTACCAAAATTATAGCAGTTTTTTAATTCATCCTTGGTTGGAATGAGTCTTATTTTCATAGATTCCATTGGAGGTACCCTAAAATGTAACGATTTCATCCTATCAAGTATCATTTTTGGTGCTTCTCCACTCCATCCATAAGATCCAAAAGAGTGTCCTGTTTTACCTTTTTTTTCTAAATACATCATACAAGAGAGTAAATCCCATACAGGTTTTGGGGCATCTGCGTTAATTGTTGGCGTTCCTATTAGTATTCCATCACTCTCTTCAAGAATATTTATCATATTTTGCTCTTCAATTGAAGCTAAATCATAAAGACTAGCTCTTATTGTTTTTACACTTTCAGCTCCATCAAAAATAGATTCTGCCATATCTCTTGTATTTTTATAACTAGTTAGATAAAAAATAGAGATGATTTTATTGTTTGAACTTATATTATCAGGTCTATCTAAACTCCATTTTCTATAAAGCTCAATGTATTTATATGGCTTTTCTCTTATGATTGGTCCATGTAAAGTTGCAATTATATTAATATCAAGCTTATCATACAATTTTAAAGCATTTAAAACATATGTTTTAAAAGGTCTCATAATATGGTCATAATAATATTTAAATGAATAAGAGAAATCGCCTACCAAATCATCAAATAACCTTTTATCATAATAGTGGCTACCAAATACATCCCCTGAAAAAAGTAATCTATCTTCTACAACATAGGAGCTCATAGTTTCAGGCCAGTGTAAATAGGGGGTTGTTAAAAATTTAATTGTTTTACTTCCTAAGGTCAAAGTTTTATTTGTCCAAACTGATTCAAAATCAATATCATCTTTATCCGTAATTGCTTTTAACATAGGTGTTGCTTGGGGAGAGATTAAAACTTTTGCTTGGGATGCTCTTTTTATTAGTTCAGGAATTGCACCTGCGTGATCTGGTTCTAAATGATGGGAAATTACATATTTAATTTCATCATAGCTGCAAAGTTGTTCTATTTTTGCAAAAAATTCATTTTGATATTCTAGTTTTACAGTATCAACAATAATTACACCTTCCTCGGTTTTAATTAAATAAGCATTATAAGAAGAGCCATTTGCTGTTTTCATTATGATATCAAAGGTTCTAATATCAGGATCAAATGCCCCAATAAAAAAGATATTATCTACTATTTCAATAGGTTTATTATGATTCATTTTCTAGTAACCTTCTCATCCAAATAGGAGGATTAGATTTCATTTTAATTAATTGATTTAAAATATCTTCTATCTTTTCATTTTCACGACTTGATTGCATTGGAAAAATCTTACAAGATTGCACCATTCGTGAAGCTTTTGGACCAATTTGTTGAACATATAATATATCGCTATCTTCTAGGCATTCAATTTTGTAAGTTAGTTTTTCTATTTCATCATCAATTTCAAGTGAAGAATCAACAGACTTTATAAAATTGTAATCATTTTCTAAAATCTCATAAATATAAAACTCTTTACACCAACCAAAATGCTGATTTACATATATGTTATCTTTTGAAGCAAATGCAATTTTCATAATACATAAATCCTCACTTTTTTATCTATGATTTGCTCAATAGTATTTCTAATCATTTCATAAGTTCCAGTTGAAGCAATAGAACAACCAACACAAGCACCTTGATATGCAAGTTTTAATTCTATATCAGGTTCATTTGTATAATCTATTAAAAGTAAATTTCCACCATCTTTTTTCAAAATAGGTCTTATAAATCTTTCAAGGGCATCATTTATAATTTCAAGTTGATCTTCAAAACTCTTTTGTCTAAAAGATTTATTTAACTGTGCATCTTCTACTAAATCTTTATTCACTCCTGTTAATTGAACAGTTGCCATTACATGGCCAGCCTTTGCAGCTTTTAACATACAAGAGAAACCTTCTTTTACCCCATCAATATTTGTTCTATCTTTTAATAGAAGCAAAGCTAATCTAAAAGCTGCTTGAATATGATTTTTATGCACAGCTCGTCTATAATAATCAATAGCTTTTTCAATATCTTCTTCTACACCAATTTTAGTTTGGTACATCAAAGCTAAATTGAAATTTGCTGAGTCATTATCATATATACTAGCTTTTTCAAACCATTCTTTTGCCTTTGAATAATCCTTTTCTACACCTTCACCTTTTAGGTACATTAAACCTAAATTTGCCATTGCTTGGTCATTCTTACTTTTAGATTCTTCAATCCAAATATCATGTGCTTTTTTAAAATCTTTATTTTTATACGCCTCAAGGGCCATTCTATGTTCCATAAATCTTATACCTTCTTTTGGATTTGGAAGTGGATTATTTAATTCTAGCTGTTTTTTTATATGCTCTTTTAGATACTCTTTAGCTAATAATAAAGCTTCATCATAATCTTCACTAGATGCTTTTATATCAAAATCAATATATTGCACCAAATAAGCATCTCCTACTTCATGCTCCCCAAAGTAACTCTCAATAGGATAAGGTAAACCAAGATAATAATCCAAATCTTTTTTCATATTTTTTACCTAAATTTATTTTGTGTCATAAGAACAAGTACAACTTGTAATACCTGAATCCAAAAGTACTGAACTATTAGATTTTGTAACTTCTTTGCATCTATTGTCTAAAAATTGAAAATAAATTTCATCAATACTCAAATAGTTTTTAAAAGAACTATAAACTTTTAGTCCATTACTTTGAAGGAAATTATAAACACCTTCTCCCATATGATAAAAAAATGTACTATCAACTTTTTGTTCTGAAATAAACTTTGCAGTTTCAATTCCATCACCACAGCCCTTGTTAACAACAACTTTGAAAGTTCCTGTTTCTTCATTTAATAATGCAAAATATGGAGAATTTCCATATAAACTTGAAATTACAGTTGACTCATTCTTTTCTAAAGGTATTGCTATCACTTTAAACTCCTTAAATGGTTCATAAAGAACTATAAATTATTATGAAAATGTTATGCAAAAACTATTCCATAGAAGTTTATGGAACATAAATTGCAAGTTATATTTAAAATCCAAAAGAAAGAGTTTGTCATGGTAAATAAAAAACTAATTCGTGAACTATTAAGTGAAAGTGATTGTTCCCATAATAAAACAAAAAAATCATCTTGCGATAAACCAAAACCAGGAGCTACAAGTGGTGGATGTGCATTTGAAGGAGCGCAAATTGCACTTTTTCCATTTGCTGATGTTATCCATTTAGTTCATTCACCTGCTACTTGTATAGGAGCTTCATGGGAAACAAGGCAAACACGAACTTCCCATGAAGGTGTTAATAACACAGTTATGGGATATACCACAGATGTTAATACAAATGATGTGATTTTTGGTGGAGATAAAAAACTTGAAGAATCAATTGAATATATAATAAAACATAAAAATCCAAAAGGAATATTTGTATATGAAACTTGTGTAACGGCAATGATTGGGGATGATATGGATAGTGTTTGTTCAAGAATGCAAGAAAAACATAAAATTCCAATTGTAATTATTCATTCTCCTGGTTTCGTAGGTGGTAAAAATCTAGGTTCGCGTCTTGGAGGAGAATCAGTTTTACACCAATTAATTGGAACTCGTGAACCTGAATTTATACATCCTTTTGGAATAAATTTAATTGGTGAATATAATGTGACAGGTGATATGTGGCAATACACACCGCTTTTAGAAAAAATTGGTATAAAAATAATCTCAACACTTGCAGGTGATGGAAGAATTGAAAATATCCAAATGGCACACACAGCAAAACTAAATGTAATTGTTTGTGCAAAATCACTTATAAGCTTAACTAGAAAAATGCAAGAAGAGTATGAAATACCTTATATTTCTATTTCATTTTATGGAAGAAGAGATACCTCAAATGCAATAAGATCAATTGTAAATGCTTTTGGAAATGAAGAATTAAGCGCCCGTGCAGAAGCTTTGATTGAAGAAGAAGAAGCAAAACTCGAACTAGCACTGACTCCTTATAAAAAAGTATTAGCCGGTAAAAAAGCAATATTAAATACAGGTGGAAATAAAACTTGGTCAATAGCATCTGCTTTGCAAGATATAGGAATTGATGTGGTTGCCACTAGTGTTCAAAAAGCAACATTAGAAGACAAAGAGATTTGTGCTCAATATGTAAAAATATTAATGACAGACCCAGGAACTCAACAAGCTCAATTAATAGATGAACACAATATTGATATTTTGCTTGCAGGGGGAAGAAGTTTATATACAGCTATTAAGAAAAAAGTAGCCTTTGTAGATGTAAATCAAGAAAAAAAAGTATCATATGGTGCATATGCTGGACTTGTAAATCTTGCGATTGATGTATGTAATGCAGTTAATAACAGAGTATTTAAAGTTGTGGGAAATCCTGAACCTTGGGGTTAATTAATTATCTTTTAATAAATTAACGTGAGCTTTAGGTGACATTCCAAACATCCTTGAATATTCTCTACTAAATTGAGAAGGACTTTCATAACCAACTTCAAAAGCTACTTGAGCAGCATCTAAATTTTGATTTATTAACATTTGTTTTGCTTCTTCAAGTCTAATCTTTTTTTGAAATTGTAATGGGCTCATAGTGGTGATTTTTTTAAAGTTATTATACAAAGAAGATTCACTCATTCCAATATTTTTTGATAAATTTTTCATATTTATACTTTGAGAAAAATTATCTTTTATTTCAGTTATTGCTTTTACAATTTGATTAGCTATATTTCCTTCTAAAACATATTGTTTAAAAAAATCACTATTTCTTTGAAGTAAAATATAGATAATTTCTTTCAATATAAGATTTGACAAAAACTCCACATTGTCTTTTCTCTGTGAAAGCTTTAAAAGCCTGAATAATGGTTCTAATAAAAAATCATCTAAAACATCAAAACAAAGACTTTTTTGAAGTATCTTATGTTTACTTTCTTGTAAATCATCATTTAATTCTTTAATTACATCATAAATTTGTTCTAATGTAAAATTTATAATTATTGAATAATATGGCTTTTCTTTTGATGCTTCTTCAATTCTAACATTTGCTGGGATATGGGTCGATACAATTAAATATTTTTCAGAAGAATAACTATACATCTCATCACCAAAGCCAACAGCCTTTGAACCTTGAATAGCTATACATAATGATGGTTCATAAATTATACTTACAAACTCAGAGATTTGAGTTGTTGTGTAAAACTTTAAAGAAGAGATATTTGTTAATATCAATCCTTCTGTACTACTATTTTCTTTTATTAATGATATTAGCTCATTTCTATAATTCATGTTAACTCCTAAACTTGGATTATCACATAATTTAGAGAAATAGGCAATAGTTCTGGAAAATCATTCTATCATATATCTTTACTTTCAAATATAATAAAAATAGACAAAACTTTCACAATAGAGGAAAAGATATGAATAATATTATTATAAATAATAAAACTTACAAACTAAGCGATATATCAGAAGAGACACCAATTTTATGGGTTTTAAGAGATCATTTAAACCTAACTGGAACAAAATTTGGCTGTGGTGTAGGGCAATGTGGAGCATGTACTGTTTTACTTGATGGAGTTGCTATTAGAAGTTGTTCAACACCATTGAGTCAAGTAATGGATAAAAAAATTACAACAATAGAAAATACCCAAGATATAGAAATACAAAAACTTCAACAAGTTTGGAGAGACTTTGATGTGGCTCAGTGTGGATATTGTCAACCTGGACAAATTATGAATGCAAGTGCACTTTTAAAATCAAATAAAAATCCATCAAAAGATGAGATAAAAAGTGTAATGCAAGGTAATATCTGTAGATGTGGGACATACAATAAAATACTTAAAGCAGTTTCAACTGTGGCAAAAGGATAAAAAATGAATTTAAATAGAAGAGAATTTATAAAAAACAGTACACTAGTTAGTTCAGCTTTTATCATTGGATTTAATCTTCCAATTAAAGGTATGGCTGCAAAAGTTGAAGAAAAAAAAGAGGAAATCATTCAACCAAATGCTTTTATTAAAATAGATAAAGACAATACCATTACATTTATTTTAGGTCAAGTAGAAATGGGACAAGGTGCATATACAGGTATTGCTATATGTATTGCTGATGAATTAGATGCTGAGTGGGAAAAGATTATATTTGAACCAGCACCAGTAGCTGATGTATATAATATCCCTGGAATGCCTATGATGTTAACAGGTGGTTCAATGAGTATTAAAACTCAACAACAAAGAGTTAGACTTGTAGGTGCAACGCTAAGATATATGCTAAAAAGCGCAGCTGCTAAAAAATGGAAAGTAAGAATGTATGATGTTTCTACAAAAGACTCGTATGTTATAAATAATAGAACAAAAGAAAAACTATCTTATGGTTCATTAATAGATGATATCAAAAATATAGAAATACCAAAAGATGTAAAATTAAAAGATGTTAAAGAGCATAATTTAATAGGAAAAAGAACAAAAAGACATCCAATAGAAGTAAATGAGAAAATCACGGGACAAGCTAAATTTGGTATAGATGTTAGACTTCCAGATATGAAATACGCAGCACTTGTTCAACCTAGAGTATTTGGGGCTAAAATTAAAAGTTATGACGATTCAAAAGCTAAAAATATGTCAGGGGTTTTAAAAATCAAACAACTTCCAAATGAAAAAATAGCTGTAATTGCAAACCATTGGTACCAAGCAAAAATGGCAATGGAAAAGATTGATGTAATTTGGGATAATGGAGAATTTGAAAAAATCTCTAGTGCTGATTTAGAAAAAGAGTATAGAAGCTATTTAGATAAAGAAGATTTACCTCTTATGAAAAAAGATGGAGATAGTTCTAAAGCTTTTAAAGAGGCATTTAAAGTTGTTGAAGCTGAGTACTCTTTTCCATTTTTAGCACATGCCGCAATGGAGCCACTAAACTGTACAGTTCACCATAAAGGCGATAAAGCATATATGAGTGTTGGTGGACAATTTCAAACACTTTATAGAGGAACTTGTGCAAAAATTTTAGGAATAAAACCTGAAGAGGTGGAATATTACAACAACTATTTAGGAAGTAGTTTTGGAAGACGTGCAAATCCTTCTAGTGACTTTGTCGTTGATGCTGTTTATGTGGCACAAAATGAAGCTTGGCCTATTCAGACTTTATGGACAAGAGAAGATGATATCAAAATGGGTTACTATAGACCTATGACTGTAAATAAAGCAAAAATGTCTGTAGATAAAGATGGGAAAATAACTGCATTTAAAGCTGATGTTATCAATCAATCACTAATCAAAGGAACAATGTTTGAAGGTTTTATGTTCAAAGATGGAATTGATGCTACACAAAGAGAAGGTTTAGAATCACACCCGTATAATATTGCAAATCATGATTTAAAAGCATTTTGTCCCCAGTCTCCTGTTACAGTTTTATGGCTTAGATCAGTCGGTCATACAACATCAGCACCTGTTGTTGAAAATATCGTAGACCAAGCTGCAATTGCTGCTGGTATTGACCCAATTGATTTTAGAATCAAAAATATGAAAGAGCCTAGATACAATAAATTACTTGAAAATGTAGCAAAGCAATCAAACTGGTATAAAAGAGAGAAAAACAGCGGTTATGGTGTAGCAATTGCAGAATCTTTTGGAAGTATTGTGGCTTACGTTGTAAAAGTAAAAGTTGAAAACAATGATTATAAAGTTCAAAATGTATGGGCAGCAGTTGATTGTGGAATGGCAATTAATCCACTTGGAATTGAAAATCAAATAGAAGGTTCAATCAACTTTACAATTGGATATATAAAATCAGCACAAATAACACTAACAAATGGGGCAGTTGACCAAAACAATTTCTATGATTATGAAGTAAATAGAATAACTGATGCACCTGAAAGTATCAAAGTTGAAATTATAAATTCAGGTGAAAAAATTGGAGGAGTGGGAGAAATTGGTGTTCCACCTATGTTTGCAGCAGTAATAAATGCCTTAGCAGATGCAACAGGAAAAAGATATACGAAATTCCCTATCAAACTAGGATAAGCAATGTTTCAAAATAAACAATCCTTAAAATTTATAGAAGATTGTAAAAACAAAAAACTTGATATAGTAGTAACTAGTGTTATTGAAACACTAGGTTCTACTTATGCAAAAGCTGGAAATATGATGCTTGTAAATTCTAAAGGTGAATTTACAGGTGTTTTAGGAAGTAACTTTTTACAAAATAAAGTACTGGAAAATTCAAAAGAAGCTTTACAAACTAAAAAACCTCAATACTTTGAATCAATCCCAATAGATGAATCTTCAGGACATGGAACAAGTAAGTATTTCTCTCAAGCTTTCTTTTTTGAAGATAACTATGGTGCTTTAGGTCTTGCATTAAAAAGTGAAAATAAAACATTACTTAGATCTATAAAAGATAATAGTTTTGAAATTATTGATGAGGTAAGTTTTATAAAATTTGAGAATGATAAATTTTATCAAACTATTAAAAAACCTTATTCTCTTTTGATTTTTGGTTCAGGAGCTCATGTGAGTTCACTAATTTCTATGGCAAATTTAATGGCTTGGGAAACTACAGTTATAGATATAAATATAAAAGAATCTTTTGTAAACCAAGCGGATACCTTAATAGAACTAGAAAACTTAGAGGATATACTAACTATGGATTTAAGTACATATAATGCTTCCGTGATATTAAGTCATAGTCCAAAAACTGATTCTACTTATTTAAAAGCATTAATAAACTCAAATATAGAATATATTGGATTAATGGGTAATAAAAAGAATATGCAAAAAACAAAAGAACACTTTAATTTAGGTAATGATGAAAGATTTTTTGCACCAGTTGGTTTAGATATTGGTGGAAATACACATCAATCAATAGCACTTTCTATTTGTGCTCAAATTGAGGCTAAAAAAAATGGAAAAATATAATAACTTAGCTATTATAATTTTAGCTGCTGGAACATCTTCAAGATTAGAAGGCAAATCAAAACAACTATTAATATATAAGAAAGAAACCCTTTTAAGAAATAGTGTTAAAAAAGCTATTCAAATATCTAATAATGTTTTTGTAGTTCTAGGTCATAAAAAAGAAGAGTGTGAAAATGAACTAAAAGATTTAGATATAAATATAATTTATAATGAAAATTATCAGCAAGGTATGGGTTCAAGCCTTGCTTTAGGAGTAAATCACACAAAAGATTTTGACTATACAATGGTAATGCTTTGTGACCAGCCTTTTATTCCATTATCACATTATCAATCTTTAAAAAGAAGTATTTTAAATGAGAATATTATCGCTTCTTTATATGGAGAAAAACCAAAAGTTCCCGCAATATTTCCTAAAAAATTTTATAATGAAATCTCCAAATTAAAAGCAGATTTTGGAGCAAAAGAGCTATTAAAAAAAGAGTATTGTATCAAAGTAGTTTTAGAAGAAAACTATTCAATTGATATTGATACTTTAAGAGATGTTGATTTATATTTACATATTTAAATTGTATAAATATATCATCAATGGAATATAAAACAAAGATACCAAAGTAGATATAAAAACTGCCAATGACATTTTTTCAGGTTTAACATCTAGTAAGGTTGCAACTGTTACCGTATTCCCTGCAAGTGGTACAATACAGAATATAAACATAAGCAAATAAAACTCTTTATTTAAGAAATGTATAAAGGTATTGTCTAAATATATAAATAATATGATAAGAACTGGCCAAATGATAAATTTGATAAATAAAGTATAAAAGATAAACTTTTTATCAAAAGAGTTATTTGTTCTTACTTTCTCCATTCCCATTCCAAGAAGCATCATTCCTAATATTGCATAAGCTCCTTTTAGATAATTATTGTAATCCATAAACATTTCAGGTATTCTAAAACCCAATAAATTACATAATAATCCTAATAAAAAAGCATGGAGTACGGGGAGTTTTAAAACTTTTAAAACACTTTGTTTTGCTGTAAAATTCCCCTTTGCCGTTATATAGTACCCAACAGAATTTTGATATAAAAGTGAAGCTAAGACTGTAAAAATGAATACATCAACTATATGGGAATCTAAAAATAAAATAGCAAGTGGAATACCTATGTTTCCAGTGTTCCCTGTTGCTGTACTAAAAGCTAATAAATTAGCAGTATTATCACTATAAACTTTTTTAAAATATGCAAGTGTAGAAAATGCAATAATTGTACTTAAAAGGAAAAAGAAAATAGGTAAGAATACTACTGAAGCATCTAATTTTACACTAATGGTTGCTGTAAAAACTATAATTGGAGCCAAAATAAAAAGTAAAATCTTTGCAATAGTATCTTTATTACAATTTAAAAAAGCCGTTGAGAAAATTCCTAATATAATACTAAAATATAAGGGTAGTATTTTACCAAGTAGTGTTAAAAAAAGTGTCATATTTATCCTTGATTTTTTGAATTATAAATTCTTTATTGTATTATGTCAAATAATATAAAATAATACACTACATAATGGATAGCAATATGGATTCATCTTTATTAAAAGTATTTGTATCAGTTGCAAATAGAAAATCAATCTCATTGGGTGCCGAAGATTTAGGCTTTACTCAATCAAATGTAAGCCTTAGAATTAAACAATTAGAAAAAGTAGTTGGATATAATTTATTTCATAGAATTCCAAAGGGTGTAATACTGACAAAAGAGGGTGAAAGACTCTATCCATTTGCTGTTGATATTGTAAAAAAAACAGAAGAAGCTAGACTTCAAATGAAAAATGTTTCCCATCAAACAATACTTCGTATTGGTTCTGGGCAGGCAAATGTAGCTATTAGACTACTTCAATTCATAAATAAACTAAACAAAAAATATCCAAATATGGAACTAGAATTATATACCAATGCCAATCCACAAATTTTAGAGCAAATATTAGATTATAAATTAGATATTGCTTTTATTACTGGAAATCCAAATCATAAAGATCTATTAGTTTTAAACAAATTTTATGATGATTTATATTTAGTTGAATCAAAAATAAATGAAGCAAAGAACTGCTTAATTGGCTACAAAAAAGATAGTTCCCATTATAAATTTCTTGAAGAGTATACAAAACAAAAAGGAAATTTGGATTTTAAAACAATATTTATAGAAAATTATGAACTTATTTTAGGTTGTGTAAAAGCAGGTATGGGAAAAGCCTATGTTTCCAAACAAATTATTGATAAATATGCTTATACAGATGATTTAATTCTAACTAAAATACCAAAAGAACCCCAAACTCATCTAATATGCAGAAAAGATTATATTCCTATGATTAGTGATTATTTAAAAAAAGTAAAGTTAAATTAAAAATACTATAAATAATCTTCTCTTGTAAAAATAAAAACTATTTAACTACTAATTTTTATAAGGAATACTTCTTGCATAACTTCCTAAAACTCTCTTAGGAAGTACCATGGAAGCAATAAGCAAAAAACCTTTACAATTAAACCCTATAAAATTATCTCAACCAATGGGAGCGATGCTTTGTTTTTTAGGAATAAAAAACTGTATGCCACTTATGCACGGGGCTCAAGGCTGTGCTTCTTTTACAAAAGTATTTTTCACCCGACATTTCAATGACCCAATTGCTGTTCAAACTACAGCTGTAAATAATATTACAGCTGTTATTGATGGTGGTGATTATGCTATTTCTGAGAGTATCAAAAATATTACTGCAAAAGTAAAACCTGATTTAGTAGGACTTTTTACAACAGGACTAACTGAAACAAAAGGAGATGATATCAAAGGGGCTAGCTCTTTAGTAAAAGATATTCAACAAATGGTTTATGTAAATACTCCTGATTTTGAAGGTTCAATTGAAAGTGGATTTGCAAAATCAATTGAAGCAATAATTGAGCAATTAGTAGAAAGAGCAAATGAGCTTGATTCAAATAAAGCCTTAATAATTCCAAATGTAAATCTAAAACCAATAGAAGTAGAAAAAATCAAAGATACCATTGCACTTTTTGCTTATGAGGTTTTTTCACTTCCTGATATTAGTGAATCACTTGATGGTCACTTAGGTTTAAAACAAGGAGCTTTAAGTAGTGGAGGAATTAGTGTTGAAGATATAAGAAAATTAGCTAACTCTTCACTT
Organism: Arcobacter acticola; assembly: GCF_013177675.1. Lineage (NCBI taxonomy): Bacteria > Pseudomonadati > Campylobacterota > Epsilonproteobacteria > Campylobacterales > Arcobacteraceae > Arcobacter > Arcobacter acticola. Next base: position 32,932 of record NZ_CP042652.1, on the reverse strand, counting down.
GTTATTACTATTGGTAAAAGTGTTCAAAAATGTGGAGAAAAAATACTTGAAAAAAATGCAAATATAAATCTTTTTCACTTTGATAGTTTAGGAGGATTGGAAGATAGTGATAAGTTTTTTAAACGATTATGTTCTTTAAAAAATATTTCACAACCACATCCTTCAATTGTACGATGGAGAAAAAGATTACAAGATGCACTTCTTGATACTCATTTTACAATTGGAAGTGCCAAGGTTGTTATTGCCTTAGAACCAGATCAAGCCTTAAGTGTAGCAAATACAATAATGGAAGCAGGTGCCACAATAAAAGCAATAGTAACAACCCATAGAAATGATTTACTAGATTCAATTCCTTGTGAAAATCTTTTAATTGGTGATTTTGAAGATGTGGAATCATTCTTGCATGAGAGTGATATAGTAATATCAAATTTTCATGCAGAAAGAATTGCTATTAATCATAAAAAGGCCTTATTAGTAAGAGGTTTTCCTGATTTTGAAGGATTAGGAAATCAACTTAAAAATGACCTTTTATATGAAGGTAGCTCTTATTTATTGTTTGAGTTAGCAAATTTGATAAATCATCATAAATTAGGAGTTAGTCATGAGCATTAATCCATCTCTTCAAACGGTAACCTTTTCTACAATTAAGATGTTAAATGAATCTACAAAATTAATAGGTTTACCAAAACTAAAAGGTCAAGTAATAATAACTCTTCCAAATATTCTAGAGTTTAATGATAAATTAAAAGAGAGTATTAATTTCTCAAAAAATGATATTGAGTGTTTTATTATAACTTCAAGCACTCAAAATGATATTGAAATACTTATAGAAAAATATAATCTAAATAAATCTTTCATTTCAAATGATTTTAAATCATTTTCAAAGATATTTGATTTAAGAGATGAAAAAAACAATTTAATAAAATCACTAATAATGATAAATAAAGATTGTCAAATAATACACAAGGAAATTTTATAAATGCAAGTTACATATAAAAACAACACTTATCCTTTAGGGAAAAAAGATCGATTTATAGAAAGTGAAGCACCTGCTATTAGAATGAATATGATAAATAATGAAACAAAAGTAATAGGATTAATGGCACCTGCTGTTCAAGTTATGATTAGTCTAAATGATATTAGTAAATACTCAAGCAAAATAGATAAGATAATAAACTCAACTAAAAGAAAAGTTTATGCTTATATAGTTACTTGCAGTCAAATGGAACAAATAGAAGATGCTGTTGAAAAATTTGCAATAGATAAAAGTTTTATTTCAAATGAGTTCAAAGACTTTTCTCTTAAATTTGGCGTAAATATTGATGATACTATGATTGCTAATTCTATTTTTATTATAGATAAAGAAGGCCTAATAAAATATAAAGAAATCCCAAGTGATTTGGATGATGATTTTAATATTGAACAGTTTGATCTTAGTTTAAATGAAGTGCTTAACTTCAAAGCAAAAGGTCATAGCCATGAAAATTGGATGGGAGTTTAATTATGACTTCAAATTTAAAAGAGTGGTTAGCTCTAAATGGGTATTCTCAAGATAATTTAAATAGTGTTGGTAAATATGGTAATTCTGCAATAATGAAAGCTAGTAGAGAAGCTAATCTTTCTATTGTTGATGAACTAATATCTTTAAATGTCGATTTAAATGTAAAAAACATAGATGGAAATTCTGCTTTATGGAATGCATGTTTTGGAGACTCTTATGCTTGTTTTGAAGCACTTGTAAGTGCAGGAATAAATATAGATTCACAAAATGTAAATAATGTAACTTCATTAATGTATTGTGCAAGTGCAGGAAAAGATATATTTGTTGAGCTTCTTATAAAACACAAAGCAAATACAGAATTAATGAGTTTAGATGATTTTAAAGCAATAGATTTAGCAGTAACACCAAAAATTGTGAAGCTTTTAAAAAATGCAAAAGTTTCATGATAAAACAAATATCAATGCAAAAAAAAATTTAACGGGTTCGAGTTTTATAGATTATAGAACCCAACCAAGAACATACAAAAAATATCCCCACTTCTTTTTATCTTTTAATATAAATGATTATGAGGAATTGGGATTTCTTAATAATATAGGAAAAATTACAGATACTAAAACTTATGGGAATGAGTCAATACAACTAAGAGTAAATCCTAGTGCTGGAGGTTTATATCCAAATGAAGTTTATATCCAATTAAGAGGTATAAAAGGCTTAGTATCTGGAGTTTATCACTATATGCCCCTTGAAAATAAAATCACTTTAATACATGAATTAAGTAATGATGGTCTTGAATATTATTTCAAAGAAAAAAACCAAAAGAAATTTATATTTTTATTATCAAATGCTTATTTCAGAAGTTCTTGGAAATATGAACAAAGAGCCATAAGATATCTTCTTTTGGATACAGGTCATATCTTGGGTTCTATTTTTGCAGCATTGGAACTTGAAAATATACCTTTTGATATTGATTTTAATTTTGATAAAGAGGCCTTAAATAGTGACTTTTCTTTTGATAATTATGAGAGTTTTTATGTGGCTGTTTCTTGTGGTGATTACAAAAAAATCGAAGTAAAAAAACTAAGAACTCCCATAGTAAATGTATGTGCTTGTGATTATCAAATAAAAGATACATTTATTGAAGAATTTTATAAAAATAGTTTCAAAGATGATTTTCCAATAATTTCAAATATAGATTTACTAAAAGATATAAATAAAAAAATACTTTATGAAGCTATAAACAAAAGACGTTCAATTAGAGCATTTAGAAATAAAGGAATAACTAAAGAAGATTTTTTATTTATCACAAAAAATATCTTTGAATTTGCTAGCAAATATGATTTGGAAATATATTTTATTAATAACAATATTAGCAATATGAAAAAAGGTATTTACAAAAATGTAAAACTACAAAAAGAGGGTGATTTCAAAGAAACAGCAATAAAACTAGCACTTAATCAAAAACTTGCAGGACAAAGTGCTTTTACTCTTTTTTTCACATCTTCAAATATTAAAAACTATTTTTATTTATATATTTTAAGTGGATTTATCTCACAAATTTTATATTTAAGAACTACTTCAATAAACCTATCTTCTAGCGGTATAGGCGCATATTTTGATGATATAACAAAAGAATTTTTTGAAACTTCCAATAATATTTTTTATGTTTTTGCAATAGGAAAATAGTTTTTTTATATTGTGGAACACTAATTGCATATAGACAATATATATAAACTTTTAGGATAAAAAATGAAAAGTATAAAAATAAAATCAAATGGTTCTACATCGGGAAATATAAGAGTTGCCTTTGCCACAAGTGATTTAGAAAATATCGATTCACATTTTGGAAGTGCTAAACAATTTGCTGTTTATGAGATTAGTAAGGAGTCTACAACTGTTTGCGAAATCATTAAAATAGATACAAAAGATACAGATTTAACTGTTGAATTATTAAAAGGTATTGACATAGTTTATTTTACAAATATTGGAGCAATTGCAGCTGCAAAAATTATAAACAATGGAATTTTTCCTATTAAATATAAAGAAACAGTTTCAATAGAAGAAGAAATCAAAAAACTAACTGATATGTTAAATACAAATCCACCTCCATTTATTAAAAAAATCATTGAAAAAAAGGCCGCATAATGGAAGCTAAAGAGCTATTTATAAAAACCCTAATTGGCCAAGTAAGAGCACTTGATCAATTTGGAACGTGGACTGGTAAAAGTGATGCTGATTTACTTCAAGAAAAATATATCAGAACTAAAGAGGATTTAAAAAATATTCCTATTATTGCTGATATTGATGAAATGCAAATCAAAGATATTAGACTTATCTTTCAAGCAGTAGCACTTGCTTTTGAAAAAATTACAGGTGTTATGGCTTCTGTTGTAATGGAAATGAGCCACGAAGGATTTGGAAGAGTTGTTGTATTTGCAGGAAAAATTGTACTTTGCGAAAAATTCTTCAAAGATGCTCATAGATACTCATTTAGAGAGTATTCAAAATTGGAAGAAGAGGGTGAAAAATTTCTTCTAAATGCTCAAGAAACTTATAATAAATATAAAAACGTATAAGAGGAATAGGTTATGGCAAAAATTGGAATATTTTGTGGAACAGCAGGTGGAACTTCTATGATTATTGCAGATGCATTAGCTAATGAGTTTGGTGTTGACGAAGTTATAAATATGGAAGAAGATTTTGATGATATTGATCAACTACTAAGTTATGACATTCTTTTTTTGGGAAGTTCAACTTGGGGTCAGGGCGATGTTCATCACTCTTGGGTTGATGTTGTTTTGGAGATAGAATCAGATGACATAGATTTTTCAGGAAAAACAATTGCTTTATTTGGAGCTGGAGATTGTGTAAAACATGGAGAACACTTTGGTTCTGCCTTGGGAAAACTTTATAAAACTTTTACAGATGTAAATGCAAAAGTTGTTGGTTTTTTCCCTATTGAAGGGTACAAATATGATTTTTCACTTGCACAACATGGGGATAAATTTTGTGGACTAGTAATAGATCAACACAATGAAAAAGCAAAAACAGATGAACGAATTGAAAAATGGATTGATATATTAAAAGATGAACTAAATCTATAAAAAGGAGAAAAAATGCAAACTGTAAATGATTTTTATAAATTAAGAGATACAGAAGATTTCTTTGACTTTTTTGGTCTTGAATTTGACCAAAAACTAATAAATATAAAAAGATTTCATATGATGAAAGAGTATGGAACTTTGATTAAAAAAGGTCTTGATTCAATAGCAGATGAAAATAAACTTTTAGAATTTCTAAAATTCTCACTTCTTAGAGTTTATGGTGACTATAAAACAGGTCACTCTCCAAGCGCTGCTGATGTTTGGAATATGTATGAAACAGGAAAACTAGATGGTTGCTCTTCATGTGATACTACAACTTCTGGAAGTACGCAAGGAGGAAGCTGTGGGTGTTAATCATAAAGACATAGTAGATGCAAATACATTTCTACATGATAGTGTAACTGCATCACGTTCAGGTAAAGATGAGGATGAGCCAAAATTTGGAATAGGCCAAAAAGTAAAACTTTTAGAAGATATAAAAAATGATGGAACATATCCCCATGCACCTGTTGTCACAATAATGGTTCAAAAAGATGCAATTGGTTATATAAAATCAATTGGTGAGTTTTTACAAGTTATAAGAGTTTATGAGGTTCATTTCTTGGACTTAAATGCCCTTATTGAAGTAGTTGGTTGCAGGGAACATGAACTATTAGCAATGGAAGATTATAGGGATGAAGTAAAAGAAGAATTAGAATTTATGAGAAAACATAGGGAGAAATACTATTCAAAATAGTATTGATTACTCAAGTCAAATGAAAGAATTTACAGAATCTTTTCACTTGGCTTGGTAATTTTGTTAAAACAAGTCTATAAAAAAGTAGGAGGAAAATATGGCAAAAGTGATTTTTATGCATTTCGACACGCAAACAGATGGTGTTTATGATGCAAAAATAGGAGAACCTATTGTTCGATTAGCTAAAGAAAAAATGGTTCCAATTCCATTTTCTAATGAAGGTGATTATTCTAAGTGCTTAATTAGTGTTGAGAACTTAAGTAATGAAGAACCAACTAGTTATATGGAAGATGAGGAGTTAGATATTTTAGTAAAAATTGGCGCTATTAGTGCTAAAGAAGCTGAACAATGTCAACAATTTACAATTAGTCCAAAGATTAGAATAGCTCCAATGATGTTAATCAAAGGTGATATTTTAGTAAAACCATTTAATTTAAAATAAGGAAAAAAAATGACAACTAGAGTAGAAATCATAAATGACTTTTTAGCAATCAATGTAAAACCAAGTAGTACAATTCAAGATGTAGTTGAAGCATCAGGTTCAGCACTTCCATTTGGTTGTAGAGATGGTCAATGTGGAACTTGCCTTGTATCAATCGAACAAGGTATGGAATTTATTTCAGATATCAATGATAAAGAAAAAAAAGTAATCGCAGAAGCGGGAGCTGGTATGAATACTGAGAAATCAAGATTATCATGCCAAATGAAAATAGTTAAACCTAACGGTGTAATTAGAATAAAGTATTAAAAAACATACTAAAGGAAAGTCCAAATTCTTTAAGAATTTGGGCAAAATAAAATTATGGCACAATCATTTTCAATATCAACTGCTCAAAAGCAGAACTTAAATTTATCATTAAAATTGTGGCTTCCAATGCTACAGACATCAATCCAAGATTTAGAATCGTACCTAACAAATTTATCTTATGAAAATCCATTTTTAGAGGTAAAAAAATCAAAAGATTTTTTTACTAACTTTACATCAAATGGAATAAGTGGAGAATTTGTAGAGTCTTTAGCTTTATATGCAACATCATTAAATGATAAGCTTAGCGATCAAATCGAAGATGAAACTTTATTTCCAACACCAAACTCAAAAAAAGTTGCACTTGAAATATTGTGTGATATAAATGAAAATGGATATTTTGATGGGGATATAGAAAAGATTGCCCAAACTTGTAATGTATATAAAGAGTATGTAGAATCAATAAGACAAAGATTTTCAAGATTGGAACCCAGTGGAGTGGGAGCCTTAGATTTAGAAGAATCATTTTTATTTCAACTTGATGCCTTTGATAGAAAAATTGATGATGAATTATATAATTTCACCAAAAAAATCATAAAAGATATATCACATATTGATAAATATGCATCTCATCATAGATTTAATGATGCAAAAGATATTATAAAATATTTTAATAATCCACCAGCTATTGAATATATTAATGATAATGTTCAAGTTATTCCTGATTTTTTTATTGAAATAGGTGAAGATATTGATATAAAAATCAATAATGCATATTACCCAGATATAAAAGTTAAAAACCCATTTAATACTAAAAATGAAAATATAAAAGAAAAACTAAAAGAAGCAAAAGATTTAGTAAATTTACTAAATTTACGAAAATCTACCCTTTATAAAATTGTATTAATAATTGTAGAAAAACAAATATCATTTTTTGTTGGAGGGGAACTAAGACCTTTTTCCATGCAAGAAATTGCAAGCGAGCTTGGTTTTGCTGAATCAACTATTAGTAGAGCCGTTGCAAATAAATATGTAGAATGCAATTTAGGAATATTTCCTTTAAAATATTTCTTTTCAAATGCAGTTGATAAAGATTTATCTTCATCTCAAATAAAAAGTTATATAAAAAGTTTAGTAGAATATGAAGACAAAGAGATTCCATTAACTGATGAATCTATTTTAGAATTTATTGAAACAAAATTCAGTCTTAAAATGGTGAGAAGAACCATAACAAAATATAGAAAGATGTTAGATATCCCATCTTCTAAAGAGAGAAAGAAACTCTACAAAGTAGAAAATTTATAAGAAAAGAATTTCAAGCGAAAGCTTTAGATTGAGAAAAAAACTCTACAAAGTAGAAAATTTATAATAAAAAAACATTTATAACAAATTTCTTTTTATTGCTACAATACACTTACAACAAAACATCAAAGACAAGAAAAAAAGAGTAAAAATATCACAGCAGAAAACTTAATCAAAGAAGTAGATCACAAACTTTACGAAGCAAAAAAAAGAGGGAAAAATCAAATTTGTTTGTGATTTACAAAAAAGTTTACAAAAATTTACCTCTAAATTAATGAAGTAAAATAAGACATTTTCTCTCCTAAAATAAATTCTCAAAAAAATTTATCTCTTAGAAAGCCTATTTTATAGGCTTTCTAAAAAATTAAATACAAATTCCAAAAAAAAATCTTTCTGTGGAACGCTAAGTGCAATTATCTATTTTGTAAACAGATAAATCAAAGGAGATAAAATGTCAGCATTAAGACAAATAGCGTTTTATGGAAAAGGTGGAATTGGTAAATCAACTACTTCTCAAAATACATTAGCGGCAATGTGCCACTACTATGGTCAAAAAATATTAATTGTTGGTTGTGATCCAAAAGCAGATTCAACAAGATTAATTTTACATGAGAAAGCTCAATGTACAATTATGCAATTAGCATCTGAGGCTGGAACAGTTGAAGATTTAGAATTAGAAGATGTATGTAAACCAGGTGCTGGAGAATTTCACCCTGATAATAATGACATAACAGAAGGTTATATAAATTGTACTGAATCAGGTGGTCCTGAGCCAGGTGTTGGTTGTGCAGGTAGAGGAGTTATTACAGCTATCAACTTCTTAGAAGAAGAGGGTGCTTATACAGACGAACTAGATTTCGTTTCTTATGACGTTCTTGGAGATGTTGTTTGTGGTGGATTTGCTATGCCTATTAGAGAAGGTAAAGCACAAGAAATCTATATCGTAATGTCTGGTGAAATGATGGCTATGTATGCAGCTAATAACATTTCAAAAGGTATTTTAAAATATGCAAATACAGGTGGGGTAAGACTTGCAGGTCTTATTTGTAACGCTAGGATGACAGATAAAGAGTATGACTTAGCTAAACACTTAGCTAAACAAATTGGTACTCAAATGATTCACTTTGTTCCAAGATCTAACCACGTTCAAAGAGCTGAGTTAAGAAGAATGACAGTTGTTGAATATTCACCAAATCATGATCAAGCTATGGAATATAAAGAATTAGCAAGAAAAATCATTGCTAATGACTTAAAAGTTATTCCAACACCTCTTGAAATGGATGATTTAGAAAACTTATTAATGGAATTTGGGTTAGAAGAAGAAGCTGACATTGAAAATGTTGGTAAAAGAGCTGAAGAAGCTTAATATTTAAAAAAATAAAAAGAAGGAGATAATTATGTTTGTATGTGGATACCACTTCCCAGCTGATATGGGTAACGATGTAAGTTTTGATAAGGTTATTGAAAAAGTTGAAAAAGGTGCTGGTGATGTTTCTGGAAAAACTGTTTCATTAACAAATGAAACAAAAGAAGGAACTATTTTAGAAACACTAACTGTTCCTGCTGGAACTTTCGCTCACACTGCGTTTATTGATTATTACACTCAAACTGAGTGTGCAGAAAAAAATGGTTTCAAAATGGTTTATTACACTAATAAATACCAAATTTCTGAAATCTCAAAATCTGTTGATGGTGATGTAACTAAAGAAATTTGTAAAAAATTAGATGACATGAATCTATATAGAGTAAAAGTAGCTTAAGCTACTTTTACTCTTCAAAGGAGAAAACTATGGGACCAGAAACATTAGAAAGTCTACAAAAAGAAGCTCTTGCTGAAGTACTTGATTCTTATTCAGACAAAGTAAAAAAAAGTAGAGCAAAACATTTAGGTATTGATTCACCAGAAACAGGAAAAGGTTCTTGTGATACAACAAAAAGTAATAAACAAACAGTTCCAGGAGTTATGTCTCAAAGGGGATGTGCCTATGCAGGTTCTAAAGGGGTTGTTTGGGGACCTATTAAAGATATGATTCATATTTCTCATGGACCTATTGGATGTGGACAATATTCAAGAGGTGGTAGAAGAAACTATTACATAGGAACAACAGGTGTTGATACATTTGTAACTATGAATTTTTCTACTGATTTTAATGAAAAAGATATCGTATTTGGTGGGGATAAAAAACTTAAAAAAGCATTGAGTGAAATTGATGAATTATTTCCATTAAATAATGGTATTTCAATTCAATCAGAGTGTCCAATTGGATTAATTGGGGATGATATTCACGCCGTTGCTAAAATGCATAAAAAAGAGACAGGTCATCAAGCAATCGCCGTTTCATGTGAGGGGTTTAGAGGGGTTTCACAATCACTTGGTCACCATATTGCAAACGATATGATTAGAGATTATATTATGCCTGATCACTCTTACAAAAAAGATTTCGAATCAACTCCTTATGATGTATCAATTATTGGAGATTACAACATCGGTGGAGATGCGTGGTCAACAAGAATTATTTTAGAAGAAATGGGTTTAAGAGTTATTGCTCAATGGTCAGGAGATGCAACTTATAAAGAGTTAGCAATTGCTCCAAAATCAAAATTAAATCTATTACATTGCTATAGATCTATGAACTATATAGCAAGACATATGGAACAAGAGTTTAATGTTCCTTGGATGGAATATAACTTCTTTGGACCTACAAAAACAACTGAAAGTTTAAGAAAAATTGCTTCATTTTTTGATGAAACAATTCAAGAAAAAACAGAAGCTGTAATTGCAAAATATACTGCAATGACTGATGCTGTAATTGCTAAATATAAACCAATGTTAGAGGGTAAAAAAGTTATGCTTTATGTTGGTGGATTAAGACCAAGACACGTTATTGGTGCTTATGAAGATTTAGGAATGGAAGTAATTGGAACTGGTTATGAATTTGGTCACGGAGATGATTATAAAAGAACAAAAGATGAAATTGAAAGATCAACACTTATTTACGATGATGCAAATGAGTATGAATTAGAAGCTTTTGTTAAAAAATTAAGACCTGACTTAGTTGCAGCTGGTGTTAAAGAAAAATATGTATTCCAAAAAATGGGATTACCATTTAGACAAATGCACTCATGGGATTATAGTGGTCCTTATCATGGGTATGACGCTTTTGCCATTTTTGCAAAAGATATGGATTTAGCAATCAATTCACCTGTATGGAACCACACAAAAGCTCCATGGGAAAAAGAAGCGTAAGGAGAACAGTATGCAAGATGTAGATAATATAGTAAATGGACAAAAACTTTTTTTAAAACCTGAATATCAAGAAGTTTTAAAAAGAAAAAAAGAGTTCGAGAGTGCAGCAGGTGCTGTAGCTCCTGAAAAAGTTGCAGAAATCCAAAAATGGACTGAGTCTTGGGATTATAGAGAAAAAAATCTAGCAAGAGAAGCAATTACCATTAACCCTGCAAAAGCTTGTCAACCATTGGGTGCTGTTATGGTAGCTCTTGGTTTTGAAAATACAATGCCTTATGTTCATGGATCTCATGGATGTGTTGCATATTTTAGAACATATTTTACTAGACACTTTAAAGAACCAACTCCTTGTGTATCTGATTCAATGTCAGAATCAGCAGCGGTATTTGGTGGTTTAGCAAATATGAAAGATGGTTTAAGAAACTGTAATGCACTTTATAAACCTGAAATGATTGCTGTTAGTACAACTTGTATGGCAGAAGTTATTGGTGATGACTTAAATGCATTTATTATAGGTGCAAGAGAAGAAGCAGAAGGTGAATTAGACAATGTTTTAATCCCAAGTGCGCATACTCCTTCATTTGTTGGTTCTCATATTACAGGTTATGATAATATGATGAAATCAACTTTAGAGCAATTAAGCGAAGGTGTTGAAAAATCTGTTGATGCAGAAAGAATAAACATAATTCCTGGATTTGAACCTTACTTAGGATCATTAAAAGAAATTAAAAAAATCTCTAAAATGTTTGGTGATAAAATCATTATGATTGGTGACCATGAAGAACAATGGGATACTGGGGCTGGTGAATATAAATTATACGCTGGTGGAACAAAATTAGAAGATGCAAAAACTGCAATTAATGCAAGCGCAACAATCAGTTTACAAAAATATTCTTCAATTTTAACAGCTAAAACTATTAAAAATAAATGGAAACAAAAGTTCGAAACTTGTAATCCAATTGGATTAAGTGGTACAGATGCTTTTGTTATGAAATTAGCAGAATTAACAGGGAAAGAAGTTCCTGAAGAATTAAAACAACAAAGAGCTAGATTTGTTGATGCAATGCAAGATTCTTATCCATATATGCATGGTAAAAAAATTGCAATTTGGGGAGATCCTGACTTCTTATTAGGAATGGTTTCATTCTTAGTTGAAATGGGTTCAATTCCAACTCATATTGTATGTAACAATGCACCAAGAAAAGGTTGGGAAGAGGATATGAAAGCTATTCTTTCTAAATCTGCAAGAACTGCTGAATGTAATATTTGGCCTGGAAAAGATTTATGGCACCTTAGATCTTTATTATTCACAGAACCAGTTGATTTTATGATTGGGAATGTTTACGGAAAAGAATTATACAGAGATACAAAAATACCTTTAATCAGAATTGGATTCCCAATTTTTGATAGACACCACTTACATAGATACTCTATAAGTGGTTATGAAGGTGGATTAAATCTATTAACATGGATTACAAACTCTATTTTAGATCAATTAGATGAAGAGACTAAAAATATCGCAGAAACTGATTATTTCTTCGATTCAGTTAGATAATTCAAAAACTAGAAGATTTTCTTCTAGTTTTTTTTAAATTACCGTTATGTATTAAGTTACATAATGGTAATATTTTTTAATAATCGTTATATACAAAAAGATATAACCAAAAGGATTTATGTGGAAATTTCATCAAATTTAACTTTAGAGATATTTAATCAACCTTTTTTACTAGAAAAAAGAATTGATTTATTAATAGCAGTTAAAAGAACCGGTTCAATTAGTAAAGCTGCAATTGAGGTTCCTATGAGTTATAAAGCTGCATGGGAAGCCATTGAAGCTATGAACAATCTTTCTACAACTCCTATTGTACAAAGAGAAACAGGAGGAGTTGGAGGTGGTGGAACGAAACTTACACCCTATGGAGAAAACCTTATAAATACCTATGAGATTTTAAGAAGTGAACAAAAAAAATTTCTTGAAAACTTAAGTCAAAGAACGGATATAAATACAGGAACATTAAAAGATATAAGGAGATTATCAATGCAAATTAGTGCTAGAAATCAGATAAGTGGTATTGTAGAGTTAATAACAAATGGAACAGTAAATGCAGAAGTTTATATAAAGCTAAAAAGTGGATATACAATAGTTTCTGTGATTACAAATACAGCCGTTTCTAACTTGAATTTAAAACTAGGGGATGAAGTAGTAGCTATTTTTAAATCAAATACAGTTTTAATAACAACTGATATAAGTTTAAATATAAGTGCTAGAAATAAACTTCAAGGAAAAGTAGATTCAATAAATAAAGGTGAGATTAATTCTGAATTAATTATAGATATTGGAAATGGTGATAAAGTAGCTTCAATAATTACATCAAATTCAATTGATAATTTAAAGATAAAAGAGGGTGCACAAGTAAGTGCTATTATAAAAGCCTCTGATGTAATGATAGGTAAATAAGGAAAAAAATGATGAAACAAAGTGGAATCCTGTTTACAGGTAAAAAAATATTTTTAGTATTATTACTTTTATCTTCAAGTGTATTTGCAGGTCAAATAAATGTTGCAGTTGCTGCTAATGTTAGTTATGCAATGGATAAATTAATTATAGAATTTAATAAAACAAATCCTAATACAAAAATTCAAGTAACACTTGGAAGTAGTGGAAAACTAGTGGCTCAAATTAAAAATGGTGCGCCATATAATATATTTATGGCAGCAAATATGGGTTTCCCACAATCTTTATATGATGATCAAATTGCAATTACAAAACCTGTAGTTTATGCTCAAGGAGCACTTGCAATGATAAGTTCCAAAGAGCTTGATTTTTCAAAAGGAATAGATATTATAAAAGAGAGTTCAATAGAAAAAATTGCAATTGCAAACCCAAAAACAGCTCCATATGGGGCAGCAACTATGGAAGCTATTAAAAATGCTGGATTAGAAGAAGTGACTAAAGGTAAATTTGTTTACGCAGAGTCGGCATCTTCTACCGTAAATTATGCTACAACAGCCGCAGATATAGGTTTCATACCAAAATCTTCACTTTTTGATGAAAATTTAGCACAATATAAAGAAAATAAAAACTGGATAAGTGTTGATACAAAACTATATAAAGCTATAGAACAAGGTATAGTTATAATTAATAATGCAAAAGATAACATGGAAGTTAAAGCATTTTACGATTTTATCTTAAGTGCAAAAGCTAAAAAAATATTTATTGATTATGGATACATTGTAGAATGAGCCAAATAATTGCAACAATAAAAAAGATACATAATATAGATAATTTAAACATAGTAGAGTTTGACTTTTTTGGAAAAACTTTGAAAATGATGAGTTTAGATTTAAATAAAAATGTTCAGATTGGTAAAAAAGTAAAACTTGCGGTGAAACCTACAAATATTTCTATTGCAAAAAATTTATTTGGAGAAATTAGCTTATCAAATCAACTTGTTGTAAATATTAAAAGTATAGAAAATGGTCAATTATTAAGTAGTATAATTTTAGAAGTAAATGATACAATTTTTGAAAGTATAATAACAGCAGATTCATCAAAAAGGATGAATCTGCAAAAAAATGAACAGGTAACTATTTTGATAAAAGCTAGTGATTTATCTATCATGGAGGTGTTAAATGATTGAGTTATTAAAAACTATTGAGTTTTCTCCTTTTATAATCTCTTTTAAATTAGCTGCAATTACAACTTTGATTTTGTTTTTTATAAGCCTACCACTTGCTTGGTATTTATCACAAACAAAATCAAAATTTAAACCAATACTTGAAGCAATAACAACTCTACCAATAGTTTTGCCACCTTCTGTTTTAGGTTTTTATATACTTTGGTTTTTATCTTTTAATTCACCTATTGGTGCATTTTTTGAAGAGTATTTTGGAATTAAACTTGTATTTAACTTTACAGGACTTGTAATTGCTAGTTGTTTTTATAGCTTACCTTTTATGATTCAACCACTACAAAGTGGCTTTGAAAGTTTAAATAAAAATATGCTTGAAGCTAGTTATATTTGCGGAAAAAGTAAAATAGAAACTCTTTTTAAAATAGCTCTACCAAATATAAAACCAGCACTAATGACAGCTATAATTGTAACCTTTGCCCATACAGTTGGAGAGTTTGGTGTTGTTTTAATGGTTGGAGGAAGTATTCCTGATCAAACAAAAGTGGCTTCTGTTGCTATTTATGAATTTGTAGAAATTATGGATTATACAAATGCCCATATTTATAGTGTAATTATGGTGATACTTAGTTTCTTAACTCTTCTTGGTGTTTATATTTTTAATGGTAAACAAAAAAAGAGTGTAGTAGGAATATAAAATGAAAAAAAATATACTAGATAGATATGATAAAACTGCAAATAATGAAATTATTATAAAAATTTCTACTAATAAATTTGAAAATCTTTATGAGCATTTTGATAGAAGTTCAACATTTCTAAAAAAAGATTTATCTAAACAGTTAGTTGATTATATAATCGAAAGTGTAAGTGAAATATCAAATGAAAAGTTCATAATAAAGTTTTATTTAGAAGAAAGAATAGAAGAAGAAAATATTTTACAAATAGAAGAAAGCTTTGATAACTATTTTAGCTACCTGGAAGAACTTGAAAAAAAGAAAATGAAAGAGCAGGTGAAAAATTCGCTTATATTTATGCTTATTGGAGTATTTTTTATAACCTTATCAATTTTAACAGAAACAAATGAAGAGTTAACATATAGAATAATATCAGAGGGATTAATGATAGCAGGATGGGTTTCTATGTGGGAGGCAATGGCTACAATACTTATTAAATGGTTGCCTTTGAGAAAGAAGTTAAAAATCTTTAAAAAAATTAGTTTTTCTAAAATTGAATTTGATTTGAAAGAATAAAAGATGATAAAAATAAATATACAAAAACAACTTCATGGATCAAATGGTTTAATGAATTTAAATGTAAATCTAGAAATAAAACAAGGTGAGTTTGTAGCTCTTGCAGGTCTTAGCGGTAGTGGAAAAACTACACTTCTAAGAATTCTAGCAGGTCTTGAAGAAGCAAGTGGAATAATAAAAATAAATAATTCTATTTGGCTTGATGAGAAATTTTCTTTAAGTCCTCAAAAAAGAGAGATTGGTTTTGTATTCCAAGATTATGCACTTTTCCCAAACTATACTGTTCTTGAAAATCTTTTATATGTAAACAAAGATATAGAACTTGCGAATCATTTATTAAAAATCACCGAACTAAGTGAACTAAAAAATAGACTTCCACAAACTCTAAGTGGCGGTCAAAAACAAAGAATTAGCTTATGTCGAGCATTAATGAATAGACCTAAAATTCTACTTATGGATGAACCACTATCAGCTTTAGATCCATCTATGAGAACAAAACTTCAAAATGAAATTCTAACATTACATAAAGAGTTTAACACTACTACCATAATGGTAAGTCACGATCCAAGTGAGATATATAGACTTTCAAATCGAATGGTAGTTTTAAATAATGGACAAATAATAAAAGATACCACTCCTAAAGAGGCCCTATTAAAAACAAATGGAAGTGCTAAATTTTCATTTGAAGGAGAACTTCTAGATATCATTAAAGTTGATGTAATTTATGTTGCTATTATAACAATAGGACAACAATTAGTTGAAGTTGTAATTGGTAATGAAGAAGCAAAAAATTTAAAAATAGGTGACATAATAAATGTAAGTACAAAAGCATTTGCACCTATGGTGAAGCAGTAAAATATATAATTCTACACAAAGCTATGGAACACTTATTGCATATAGATTAGTACACCTTAATACTTAGAAAGTTTGGGAACAATTTATTTTGTTCCCTTATTACAAGGAGAAAATCTATGGAAAAATTTGTTTTACCTATTATTTTGATACTTTATATAAGTGCGATAATTTTTTATGAATATAGAAAAGAATTAAAGCCATGATAGCAACTCTTGAAGCAACTTATAGTTTTGCAAAAAAATTCCCACACTATAAAGATTTTTATATTAAACACAATGATTTAGTTTTCTCAAAACTAGGGCTTGGAACTTTTAATAAAGAACCTTACAAAGAAGAGAACTATGTTTTTCATTATATAGAAGGTGTTAAAGAAGCTATAAAAAGTGGAATAAACCTAATAGATACAGCAAGTAATTATAGATATGGACAAAGTGAGAAAGAGATTGGTATTGCTTTAGAAGAATTATTTCAAGAAAATAGTGTAAAAAGAGAGGAATTAATTATATGTTCAAAGGGTGGTTTTATTCAACTTGAATTTCCTTTCCCCAAAAATCCCTATACTTGGATTGAAGAAAATATAATTAACACCTCATTGGCAAAACTTGAAGATATTGAATTAGATCAACATTGTATGACTCCTGATTATTTAGAGTGGTCATGTAAACAATCTTTGAAAAATCTTGGTGTAAAAACACTTGATATTTATTTTTTACATAATCCTGAAATACAAATTGGTAAACTAGGATATAAAATATTTCTAAAAAAAATTGAATCTATTTTTAAAAGATTTGAAAATATGGTTACTAATGGTTTAATAAAATCTTATGGGGTAGCTGTTTGGAATGGATTTATAAATCAAAAAGAGTCAAATGAACATATAAATTTAGAAGATTTAGTTGATATTGCCATAAAAGTAGCAGGGCCTAATCACAACTTCAAATATATTCAAACACCTTTTAATATGGCAAAAACTTCTATATATACAATGCCCACTCAAAAAGTGAAAGGGCAAGATTGTACATTACTTCAAGCAGCTCATAGATTAAAAATTGGTGTAATTTCAAGCTCATCATTATTACAAATGAATCTATTTAAAAAATCATTTAATACACAAGTTGGTTACCTTCTTGATTCTAAAATGATTTTAGAAAATGATATTCAATTAGCACTTCAATTTGTTCGTTCAACACCAGGACTTATCTCATCACTATTTGCATCAAAAGTTCCAGTACATATAAAAAAGAACTTAGAAATAACAAAAATACCAGCAACATCAAAAGCGAAATACGACTTGATGTATAGAGTATAAAATGATTTACGATGTAATAGTTGTAGGTTCTGGAATAGCTGGCTTAATGGCAGCTATTGAAGCAAAAGATGAAAACAATAAGGTTGCACTTATTTCAAAGTCTAATGTCTTTAAATCAAATTCTTCAATGGCAAGTGGTGGAATAAATGCTGTTCTTGATATAAATAATACAGATGAAATCAATAAACATATTCAAGATACATTTAATTCAGCAAAAGGGCTTGGAAATAAAAAAGCAATAACTTATATGTGCAAACAAGCATCAACTATTATTGAAAAATTAATTGAATATGGTGTAGATTTTGATAGGGATGAAAATAATAAAATACTTCAAAGGCCTTTTGGAGGAGGAAGTTCAAATAGAACTTGTTATGTAGGAGATAAAACAGGAAGTGCTATAACCTTGAGTCTTATAAAAAAAGCAAAAACTATGGGTATAACTTTTTTACCAAATAATTTCATTTTAAATCTTGCAAAATACCAAGATAGAGTAAGTGGCGTAGTTTCATTAAATAAAGAAACTTCACAAGTTATTATTTATTCATCAAAATCTGTTGTTCTTGCAGGTGGAGGATATGCTGGCATTTATAGAGGTTACTCAACAAATGCACCTGATTATACAGGGGATTTATTAGCTGTTGCTTTAAGAGCCGGGCTTTATTTAAAAGATATGGAGTTTGTTCAATTTCATCCAACTGGTTTTGTAAAAACAAATTATTTAGTAACAGAAGCAGCTCGAGGAGAGGGTGGTTACTTAGTAAATAGTGAAGGTGATCGATTTATAAATGAGCTTGAAACTAGAGATAAAGTAGCACGAGCTATTTTAAAAGAACAACTTGAAGGTAAAAAAGTATTTATTGATTTACGACATTTAGGTCTTGAAAAAATACAGCAAAAGCTTCCATCTTTATATAATGCTGCACTTATGCAAAGTGGAGTTGAGTTATCTAAAGAATTATTAGAAATCAAACCTGTTGCACACTATACAATGGGTGGAGTTGATGTAAATATGACTGAATCTGATTTAAAAGGTTTATTTATTTGTGGAGAAATGGCTTCAAATGGAGTTCATGGTGCAAATAGATTGGGTGGTAATTCTTTACTTGAAGGATGTGTATTTGGGAAACTTGCAGGTAATAAAGCAAAAGAGTTTTCCAAAGAGTTTGAGTATGCACCAATAGACTATAACACCGTAATAAAAGATATTGAAATGATTGATTTTATTTTTTCATCAGATACAAGTAAAAACTTTAATGCAATAAGAATAAGTCTTGGGAAATGCTTATTTGAAAAAGCTGGAATTATTAAAAATGAAAAAAATTTAACCCTTGCATTTGATTATATAAAATACCTAAGACAAATCTCTTATACATTACATTGTATCAATAAAGAAAAAAATAATAATGTTGAATTAACAGCAATTTTAGAACTTAGAAATGCTCTTGAGATTTCAGAAGCAATTATTTTAAGTGCTCAAAAAAGATGTGAAAGTAGGGGAGCTCATTATAGAGATGATTATCCTGAGACTTTAAAAAAATTTGATAAAAGTTTTGTGGTTAAAGAGTTAAAAAAAGGGTTTTTTAAAATCTCATTTAAAGAAAATGACTTAATAAAAAAAATCAAAAATTTATTTATAAACAAGGAGTAAATTATGGCAAAAGTAATGTTAAGAGAAGTAGATGGAGTTGTATCTTTTTATTTTGCAAAAAAAGATATGGAAGAAACAATAGAAGAAATAGAGTTTGATAGTGATGAAAAATGGGGTGGAAATGCAAGC
The DNA here is from genome assembly GCF_013177675.1 of Arcobacter acticola. Lineage (NCBI taxonomy): Bacteria > Pseudomonadati > Campylobacterota > Epsilonproteobacteria > Campylobacterales > Arcobacteraceae > Arcobacter > Arcobacter acticola. Next base: position 13,477 of record NZ_CP042652.1, on the reverse strand, counting down.
TTATCAAATGGTGAAATTTGGTGGATACAACCAGGTATTAAAAAGCTTCCTAAAGAAGAAGTTTGCAAAAAAATTTCAGATTAAGAAATTGTATGTTTATTATATAAATGAATGCTTATTTATAGCATTGATTATAGATATAATTTGAATAAATATTAAATGTACACAAAAGGAGTAAAAATGTTTGATAAATCTGCCTGTATGGGGTGCCTTACAATAAAAGAGCTGATGACACTTCATGAAATATCTTCAATTATTTCTAATCATTATGATTTACAAACTTCATTGGAAAAATCAATGAAAATATTGAAGAATACTCTAAATCTAGATAATTGTGTTGTTCATATTATTGAGGATGATATTTTAAATGTTTTTGCTGCTGTTGAGTTATCAAAAATCCAAAAAAATTTGGCTTCATATAAAATAGGTGAAGGTGCAACGGGAATGGCTGCTGAATCTAATGAGCCTGTGGTTGTAGAGAATATTCATAATAACTCTTTATTTTTAAATAAATCAGGAAAAAGAGATTTTAATGGAAAATCTTACGTTGCTGTTCCCTTAATGATAGATAATGAAAGTATAGGTGTTTTAGGTGCTGTTATTACAAAAACAGCCGAAATAGACTTGGATGATACTGTTAGAATTTTGGCAATTGTAGCTTCTATATTTGCACAAACTATACACTCATATCAACTTAATCAAAAAGAGAAAGAAAGACTTCAAGAACTAAAGCTTTATTATAAAATGGAGTGGGACTCAAAGGTTCATAACTTTGGGGATATCATAGGTGATAGTCCAAAAATGCAACAAGTTTTCAAAGTAATACAAAGAATTGCCCAATCAGATGTTACAGTATTAGTTCGAGGAGAAACAGGTACAGGAAAAGAGCTTGTGGCTGCTGCTATTCATAAAAGAAGTAAAAGAAAAGATGAACCATTTATAAAACTAAACTGTGCAGCAATTACAGATACCCTACTTGAAAGTGAACTTTTTGGTCATGAGAAAGGTGCCTTTACAGATGCAAGAGAAACAAGAAAAGGTAGATTTGAACTAGCAGATGGTGGTACATTGTTTTTAGATGAAATAGGAGATATAAGTGCATCAGCGCAAGTAAAACTACTTAGGGTTTTACAAGAAAGAGAATTTGAGAGAGTAGGTGGAAGTAAAACCATAAAAGTAAATGTAAGATTAGTAGCAGCAACAAATAGAAATCTTGAACAAATGGTAAAAGATGGAAAATTTAGAGAAGATTTATATTATAGATTAAATGTAATTCCTATTGATTTACCACCACTAAGAGAACGAGGTGAAGATATAAAACAACTAGTAAATTTCTTTTTAGAAAGATCTATTAGAAACCATAAAAAGATGGTAACTATAACAGATGAAGCTATGGATGCATTATGTGATTATCCTTGGCCAGGAAATGTAAGAGAACTTGAAAATACACTAGAACGTATTGTATTAATGGGAAATGAAGAAGGAATAAATAAATCAGATATGTTACTTTTACTTCCTGCACTTTTTGATCATAAATTAAAAAGTGATTTTAAACCAATATCTAAAAAAACTCTAAATTTAGAAGAATTAGAAAAAGATGCGATTATTGAGGCTCTTGAGAATAATGATTTCAATCATTCAAGTGCAGCATTAGAGTTAGGAATAACTCTTAGACAAATAGGTTATAAAATAAAAAAATATGAAATCTAAAATAACATACAAAAATGAAGAACTAGAATTAATTGATGATTTTGTGGATATTGGTTATATGGCAGATAATTTCGATGCTGTTGATATAAACAATAATGAAGTAACTATCAAAAAAGCAAGTCCAAATAGAAATATTCAATTATTTTTATCTTTTCCCTTCTTTGATGATTTTTCTGAAGAAATAATTACTTTTGATGAGTTTATTAGTGCTGCAAAAATAGATATTTTTACATATGTAATATTTAGTGAAAAGACCACTTTATCATACAAGTTTAAAAAATTAATTCCTATATTTGATATAAATGAAGAGTTTGCAAATATGTACGGAACGAAAATTGTAAGTGGTACTCTAGAAAATAGATTAACAAAAGCACTTTTTTTAATAGGTAAAGATGGTGCCATCTATCATATAGATATGCCTGAGAATTTAGAGAAGCCTTTAGATTTAGAAAAAATCCGATTGGCACTAAACAAAGCATATCACTCATACACAGGAGCTGGATGTCATGGATGATATAAAACAGAAGATAAAAACTGGTCAACTTATTCCTTTTTTAGGAATGGGAGTGTTTGAAAATACGAAAACAAAGGATGGTTCTACTCTTCCTTATGATAGTGATTCAATGATTCTAGCTTTAAACAATGGAAGAGCTATGAGTGATAGGCTTATGTATGAATACAGTCGAGCTGCTATGAGCTTAGAGCAAAGAAAAGGTAGAGAATTTATTATTCAAATGACAAATCATATCTATTCATCAAAAGAGTATGAAATACCAGATATTTATAAGTGGTTAAAAGAACTAAAACCAAAATATATTATTGATACTAATATGGATGATAGTTTACAAAAGATATACAATGATGTAGAGCATTTTTTAATCACAGGTGTTTCAAGAATAACAGCAGATTGGGATAGATATTTAATCTATTTATTTGATGTAAAAGAGCAAAAATATACAAGAATTGAAAAAGAAAATCTAAACTTAGACTTACCAATACTTTTTAAACCAATGGGTTCTACTAAACCTGAAATGAATTTCATTATATCAGATGCTGATTTTGTTGATTGGTTAACAGAAGCTATGGGTGGTTATGCAATGCCTAATATACTAAAAGAGTATAGAAAAGGTAAAGATTATCTATTTTTAGGAGTAGATTTTTCAAGGGATACTTTTAGAATGGTTACAAATGAAATAACTATTGATTTAAATGCTGGTCTTTCTTTATTTGATAAAGAAGAATTAACAAAAAAAGAGGATAAATTTATTAAAACTCATAACTTAGAGGTTTTAAATATGAGTATTAATAATTTTATAAATAGCAATGAATAGTACAGCTACTTGTGATTTCTGTGGAAAAGAGATAACAGAAGTAAAAAAAATATTCTCAAGTGAAGTTTCTCATATCTGTGATGAATGTATAAGTATGTGTTCTAAAGTTCTTGAAAAAGAGCTTATTAAAGATAGTAAAAAAGAGTTCCAAAAAGGCCTTAGTGTTCCTATTAAAATAAAAGAGCATTTAGATGATTATGTAATTGGCCAAGATGAAGCTAAAAAAATTTTAGCCGTTGCTTTATATAATCACTATAAAAGAATTGATAAACCAATAGTAAAAAATATAGAAATAGAAAAATCAAATATTATGCTAATAGGTCCCACAGGAAGTGGTAAAACACTTCTTGCAAAATCTCTTGCACGAATTATGGATGTTCCTTTTGCTGTTGCTGATGCTACAGCATTAACAGAAGCTGGTTATGTGGGAGAAGATGTTGAATCTATTTTATCAAGACTACTTGCAAGCGCTGATTATGATTTAGAAAAAGCAAAAAGAGGAATAGTTTATATTGATGAAATAGATAAAATTGCCAATAAAAGTGAAAGTGAGACAAGTGGTAGAGATGTGAGTGGAGAAGGTGTTCAACAAGGATTACTAAAGATTTTAGAAGGTGCTGATGTTTATGTTCCTGTAAAAGGAAGCAGAAAAAACTCATCTGCTGAAACTGTGATTTTTGATACCACTCATGTTTTATTTATTTGTGGTGGTGCATTTGTTGGATTAAGGGAAGATGATAGTGTTAAAAAAACTAAAAAAGCTCCTAAGATGGGATTTTTGAAAAAAGAAGATGAAGAAGCCAATAAGAAACCTATTGAAGCCAAAGAGTTGATTTCATTTGGTTTAATTCCAGAATTTATAGGAAGAATTCCTATTATTGCAGAGCTTAACAAACTTTCAAAAGAGGATTTAATTAGAGTTTTAAAAGAGCCAAAAAATGCCATTACTAAACAGTATGAAATACTATTTGAACTTGATGGGGTTGAACTAGAATTTACAGAACCAGCCCTTGATAAAATAGCAGAAATTGCAGTTGAAAAAGATGTTGGAGCAAGAGGTCTTAGAGGTATTATTGAAAGTATTATGCTTCCCTTACAATATATTACTCCATCTGAAGAAAATCTTGAAAAATGTATTATTACAAAAGAGTATATCAACAAAGAAAAAGATGTTGAATTAATCTATAATGATAATATTGCAGAAGAATCAACAAAAGAAATTCTTTATAAAAAAATTGTAAACTAATTTTATAAGGGAACAAAAATTGCATATTATTTTTTATATTTTATAAAAAGGATAGAAGATGGCAGTTAAAATTACAGATGAATGTATAGCTTGTGAAGCTTGTGAATCTGAGTGTCCAGTTGCAGCAATATTAGCAGATGGAAATGAAAAAAATCCAAAAGATGGAATTTTATATGTAAAACCTGAATCATGTGTAGAGTGTGTTGACCATGCAGATGCACCAAGATGTGCAGAAGCCTGTCCTACTGCTGGTGCAATTGTATGGGATATGCCTTATACTACAGATTTTAGTACATATTATTCATCTGGACACGAAAGTGGTGAATATAAAATTAGAGAGCACAAATCAAAAGGTTTAATGCTTCCTGAAATTAAATCTCAAAAATTTAGACCTGAGATTCCTATGAGTACAAGGGAAGCTTACGGGAATGTTTCTAACTTCTAATTTAAAATGTAAATACACTTTGGTGTATTTACATTAAACTACTAAATAAGCTATAAAAAGATATCTAGATAATTTTGCAATAACAACCAAAACTATAAATTTTTTTAAATCATATTTTAAAATTCCAGCTACAAATGTTATGGGATCTCCAATTATTGGAAGCCAAGAAAAAAGTAAAGAAATAGAGCCATATTTATCAAAATAAGATTTTGATTTTAATATCACTTTTTCATTTATTAGTTTTTTCTCTACTAAGTATTCTTCACCTTTTAAGCCCAAAAAATAGTTTAAAAGTGAACCTAAACTATTTCCTATAGTTGCCACTATTACTAAAAAATAAATATTATAACCCTCTTTAATATCATAAATAAGCAAAGCCTCACTTCCTAAAGGAAATAAAGTTGCAGATATAAATGCACTAAGAAAAAGGATTAAATAAATCATATTCTTTTCTTAAACCAAGAACTTGATACTTCTGATATAAATACACCAACTAAAATCACAAGACAAGCTATGAATTCAATAATAGATAATTTTTCATTTAATACAAAATATGCCAAAATCAAAGTAAATACAGGAATCAAATATACAAAAACAGCAGCCTTTGAAGCTTGAATCTTTGTTAAAGCATAATTATATAAACCATAACCAGCCAAAGTTACCACTACACCTAAATAAAGAACCCAAAGAAAAGAATTCATTGTAATATTTAAAGGAATAGTAAAATATTCATATAAAAATAGTGGTGCGAAAAATATAGCACCTATAAAGGCCTGAATGGCTGTAATAAACAAAGCAGAATACTTATCACTTAAATATCTAGCTGTTATTGTGTAACCAGCACCACAAGCCATAGCAAGAAACTCTAAGAAATTTCCCAAAAGAGGATTTGGAGAACTAATTGATGTTGTTCCTTGTAAACTTAACCATATAGCTCCAGACATTGCTATTAAGGAACCAAATATTAATTGTTTTGTGATAATTTCTTTTAAAAAATATCCTGCTGCCATAGCTGTGATTATTGGCATTAGGGAAGTAATCATTCCAGCTTGTGATGCACTTGTTAATTGTAAGGCTTTTGATTCAAATATAAAATATAAACATGGCTCAAATAAAGCCAATAAAAGTATAAATTTTATATCTTTTTTTGAAAAATCATATTTTAAAAAAGATTTTATAAAATAAACAAAACACAAAGATGCAATGAGCATTCTTAAAAATATAACTGTAAATGGTCCTAAATCTTCCATAGCAGCTTTTAAAGCAATAAACGAACTTGCCCATATAAACATGGCGAATATTAATGATAATATACCAATATAACTAAATTTTTTTGTCAATTTTCTATTCTCAACTTTCTATTAAAAACGTATTATACAGATTAGTTTTCAAAAGGAAATTAATTTATAATAAATTAAAGATTTTTATAGTATAATTCCAATCTCAAAAGAGGAACATTGAGAATATCTAGATATTTTGAATGCTCTTCTTTAGACCCTTACAATTATTATTTGAGACAACGCCCCAGGATGGGAACATAGCAAGGCACCTTACTTAGTGGTGTGTTTGGGTATCTGGAGAAGAGTACTTAAAGTACTCTTTTTTTTTGCCTAATTTTTTAAATTAAATCAAGAAAATCTGAATTTAAAATCAACAATTTCTTTTCAACTTTATTATAAATAAATCTTTTATCTGCATTTTTTATAGCATTAAATATAATAAATCTTATTTCTTGTTCAGTTTTATTATATCTTTTCATTAAAATAAAAAAATCTTTAACTAAAATAAAATCATTACTTTGTTTTTCAGTTTTTGTTTTTATTTCTTGTTGAATTTGGGGCTTATAAACAGAACGCATTTCATTAAATGCACTTTGTAAAAGTTTGATTTCTGAGTTAAAAACTTCTATTATTCTTTTTTGATTTTTTTCTAACCTAAAAATTTCAGAAATATATTGTTTTTTCATCCATTTCATAGATTTTTGTAGAAGTTCTATTTGTTCATTTTTAACATCAATAATAGCTTGTGAATTATCATGTATAGTTTGTCTTATGGGTTCAGCTTTTGTTTTTGTAGGTGTTTCATCATGTTTTTGTTCATCATCCACATAAACAAAAGTTTTACCATCTTTTTTGATAGATTTTAATTGTTCTTTTTTTATTCTGTAATGTATACCTTGTAAAGACAATCCCAATATTTGGGCAGCTTCAGAAGTTGTAACTAATCTTTCCAAGGTATAAATCCTTACATTTTTGCGCTATCTATTTCTATAACAGTATGCACATTTCCTCTTGGTTTAAAATCTGCGATAACTTTTAACCATTTTGGTTCTAATTTAGAGTTTAAAGTATCAAATATTTCATTTGCAGAATTTTCATGAGAAACTTCTCTAAACATAAATGTATTAATATAAATTTTTAAAGCTTTTAATTCAATCACTTTTTTATTTGGGGTATATTGAATTTTAATTGTAGCAAAATCAGGGTATCCACTTCTTGGACATTTGGCCATAAATTCAGGTAATTCAATATCTATAATATAATTTTTATCATGAGCATTTGGCCAAAAATTTTCTTCTTTATTTATATCAAACTCTCTAATTTCTCTTTCACCATATTTCATTTCCATATTTTTTATAACCTTTTTTTAATAATAATTTTTATTGATTTTATCTAAAAATCCCTTATAAGTGTAAGTGATTGAAAAAATACATTAATTTAAGTATAATTTATTGTTAAAAATTTAAACTAAAAATTAATTAATATAAGAGAGAATTATGAAAGATAAAATATATGATATTGTAATAATTGGTGGAGGACCAGGAGGAATTGGTTCAGCTATCGAAGCAGCAGCACATAAAATAGGGGAAATATTACTAATAGAAAAAACTGATAATCATTCTAATACTATTAGAAAGTTTTATAAAGATAATAAAAGAGTAGATAAAGATTATAAAGGACAAGTTACCACTTTACAGGGTAATGTTGAATTTTATGATGGAACTAAAGAAACTACACTTGATTATTTTAATAATTTACTTGATACTGAAAAGATTGATGCAAGATTTAATACAGAAGTTGAAAAAATCATAAGAAATAAAGAAACAGATTTATTAGAAATACATACTTCAATTGGATTAATACAAACAAAAAATGCTATTGTAGCTATTGGAAAAATGGGAAAACCAAATAAACCTGATTATAAAATTCCCCCATCAATAAAAGCACAAGTAAATTTTAATCTTGATAAATGCTCAACAAATGAAAAAATATTAGTTGTTGGTGGTGGAAATTCTGCTGCTGAGTATGCATATGATTTAGCTGATCAAAACAATAATGTTACTTTAGTTTATAGAAAAGCAACTTTTTCAAGACTAAATGAAACAAATGAAAATCTACTGAAAAAATATAATGGTGAAGAAAAATTAAGACTTAGAATGAATACAGATATTTTATCATTAGAAAATGAAGAAGATAAAATAAAAGTAGAGTTCAATGATGGTTATAGTGTATTATTTGACAGAATAATATATGCAATTGGAGGAACAACACCTGTTGATTTCTTAAAATCATGTGGAATAAGTGTAAATGAAGATGAACAACCAATATTTGATGAGCATCATGAAACATCTGCAAAAGATATTTATGTTGCAGGAGATATTGCCTTTAAATCAGGTGGTTCAATTGCAATTGCATTAAATCATGGTTACCATATTGTAAATAATATTTTAAGAAAAAGAGGGAAAATATTTTCTCATACTGAGAAATTTTCAAAGTCAGAATAGTTTTTAAATAACAAAGAAATTTTATTTCTTTGTTATTTGAGTTTATTAAACGTCTAAGTGTTCAACATCTTTTGCGTGTTCTTCAATATAGTTTCTTCTAGGTTCAACTTCATCACCCATAAACAGAGTAAATGTATCAGATGCAACTTCAGCATCTTCTATTTTAACTCTTAAAAGTCTTCTATTTTCAGGAATCATTGTTGTTTCCCATAATTGCTCAGGATTCATTTCCCCAAGACCTTTATATCGTTGAATATAAGCACCTTTTTTTGCAAGAGTTTCAATATCATCTAAAATATCTAATAAATCTCTACCTTCAAATACTGTTAAATCTCTTTCTACTAATCTAGTATAAATATAAGTAGCTTCACTAAAATATGGTGATGCAAATAGCTCCTCATCGATTATAAGCTCTTCTAGACCCTCTTTTGTTTGAACGAATAGTTGAATTTTATCTTCAAGTACAGTTTTTGATAAAATGTTATAACCTTTAGCTTCTAAAAACTCTTTAACTTTTTCATATAAAGATGTAAAATCAAGATTTACTAAATCAGAGTTTTCAATTAAGTGTTTTAACACTTCAAGTAATGAATATCTTTTTCCTAATTGAGCTAACATTCCTCTATATCTTGAAACAATTTTAAATAAATCTAATAAATCGTTATATCCTAAACCTTCAAAAGCAAATGATTCTAAACCATTTTCAATTAAAAATGCAGATAATGCAATATCATCTTTTAAATATATTTCATTTTTACCTTTTTTATATCTATAAAGAGGTGGTTGAGCAATATATAAGTAACCATTCTCAATAACAGGTCTTAAGAATCTAAAGAAAAATGTTAATAAAAGTGTTTGAATATGAGATCCATCAACATCGGCATCTGTCATAATTATAACTTTGTGATATCTAATTTTTTCATTATCGAAATCTTCACCAATTCCACAACCTAGTGCCGTAATCATATTTCTAATTTCATCTGATTTTAAAATTTTATCAAGTCTTGATTTTTCAACATTTAAAATCTTACCTTTAAGTGGTAAAATTGCTTGAAAAACTCTATCTCTGCCTTGTTTTGCAGAACCTCCTGCTGAGTCCCCTTCCACCAGGTATAATTCTCTAATTGCTGGGTCTTTAGATTGACATTCAGCTAGTTTTCCTGGAAGTGTTCCCACAGACATAGAGTCTTTTTTTCTAGTTAAATCCCTAGCTTTTTTAGCTGCTTCTCTACCTCTTGCTGCCATTAAAGATTTTTCCATAATAGCTTTTGCTTGTTGTGGATTTTCTTCAAAATATTTATCTAAAGCATCACCTGTTAATTTTTGAGTAATCGCTTTAACATAAGAAGATCCCAATTTACCTTTAGTTTGACCTTCAAATTGAGGTTCTGGAACTTTTACAGAAATAACGGCAATTAAACCTTCTCTTACGTCATCTCCTGTAATTTTTACATCTTTTTCACGTGCTGCTGCGTTTTCATTTAAATATTTAACAATAGATCTTGTAAGTCCAGCTTTAAAACCAGCTTCATGAGTTCCACCATCAATAGTTCTAATATTATTTACAAATGATAAAGTTTTTTCAACATAAGTATCGTTATACATAACAGCGATATCAGCTTCAACACCATCAATAGTATCATTAAAAGCAACTGCATCACAAACAGCTGTATCTTTATTCATATCTTCAACAAATTGTTTTAAACCACCTTCAAAATGGTAAACTTCTTTTGTTTTTGTAATTTCATTATCAAGTGTAATAGAAATAAATGAATTTAAATAAGCAACTTCTTTAAATCTTTTAGCAAGAATAGCAAATTCGTATTTACTTACTTCAAAAATAGAGTCATCAGATAAAAATTCAATTGTGGTTCCTGTTTTTCTAGGACTATCACCAATTACTTCTAAAGGTCCTTGAGGAATACCACATTTGAACTCTTGATAATGAATTTTTCCTTCTCTATAAATTGTCATTTTTAAATGTTTTGATAAGGCATTTACTACAGAAACCCCAACACCATGTAATCCACCAGAAACTTTATATGTGTCTTTATCAAATTTACCACCTGCATGAAGTACTGTTAAAACAACAGTTGCTGCACTTATTCCTTCACCTTCGTGAATAGCAGTTGGAATTCCTCTTCCGTCATCTTCTACTTTAATCCAATGATCTTTTGACATTGTAATTTTAATATTTTTACAATAACCAGCCATTGCTTCATCAATAGAGTTATCTACTACTTCATAAACTAAGTGGTGCAAACCATTTGTACTTGTATCACCAATATACATACCTGGTCTTTTTCTTACAGCTTCAAGACCTTTTAAAACTTTTATGTTACTAGCGCCGTATTCTTGTTCACTCATTATAGATTTCCTTGTTATATTGTTTAAATTTTTATATTATTTTTCTAAAACTATTGGCATTACAATAGTAAAAAACTTATCATCTTCTAAATAAAATGGTAAGTTTGATTCGTTAAATCCAATTTTGATTTTTTCATTATGTGACATAGATAAAAAATCTAATAAATATTTAGCATTTACTGCTAAATAAAACTCTTTTTCAATATTTAAATCAATATCAATTTGAGTTTTAGATTCTGTATCTTCATCTAATGATTTAAATATAATTGATGTTGAACTAAAAGTAATTTTAATATTTGAAAATAAAGAAGTTACTAATTTAATTGATTCAACTAATATATTTTTTGGAAGTGGAAAATTGTATTTTAATGTTCCAGGTATAATTCTTTCATAATCAGGAAATTTTCCATTAATTAGTTTTGTAAAAAATTTATTGTTATTGTTTGATATAACTAAGTTTGTATCATCAAAATATATTTTTGCATCATCTAAGAAAAGTTTTTGAATTTCAATTATAGCTTTTTTAGGAATGATAAATTGATGTTCTTCATTTGTAATATTTTGTAAATATGAAACTGCTAATCTTCTAGTATCAGTTGATACGAAATTAATTTTTTGATTTTTGATATCTAATAATGCACCATTTAATTCAAATTTTGGATTATTGTTATCAATTGCAGGTGTAATTTTTCTAATTGAATTAATAAAATTAATTGTTGAAATTGATAGTTCTTTTAAATTTTCAGATCTATTTAATGATGGGTATTCATTAGCATCATAAGTTGGTAATTTAAATGTTGATTTATTTTGTTTTATTACTAAATTATTGTTTGTAACTTCAAATAAAATTTCTTCATTTTTTAATCTTTTAATAATACCTAATAAATTTGAACCATTAACAGTAATTTTTCCATCTACCATATCTGTTATATTATCAATATGTGATTCTAAACCAATTTCATAATCTGTAGCTTTTATGATTAATTTAGCATTATTGATTTCTAAATATATATGTGATGTAATTGAACTAGAATCTTTTTTTTCTAAAAAAGGTTGCATTGAAGCTATTACATTTTCAATTACATTTTTAGTAATTACAAACCTCATTTTATTTCTCCTATATTTTTATTTAATTTAGTGGAAGTAGTAGTCTATGTGAAAAGATGAAAATACCTTTTAAAACACTGCTGAAGCGAAGGTTCATATAGTGATTAAAATTGTACTTGTATTCACATCTTTTCACATAAGTCTTTAAAACTTATTTTGTTCTAAAGCTTTTACCACTCCTTATTTATGATTTTATTCTTCAAATTTTCTATAATTAATTTAAAGTTTTCGTCTTTTTCAATTAACTCATTTGCTTTTTTAATATTATGAGAAATTGAACTATGATCTTTCATTCCTAAGAACTTTGCAATATCTGGCATAGAGTTGTGTGTTAATTCTCTTGTAAGATAAATAACAATTCTTCTAGCATTTGCAACTGTTGCTGTTCTTTTCTTAGATTTAATATCACTTGGTTTAATATTTAACTGATTTGCAACAATATTTATAACATCAGGTAATTTTATATTCTCTTTTGTCTCTTTAATTTGTTCTTTTAATAGGTTTTGAACCATTGAAAGAGTAATTTCTTGATTTAAAAGTGATGCACTTGCATTTATTCTTATTAAAACACCTTCAATTTCTCTAATTGAATTATCAAGTGTTGTTGCAATGAAATTCACTATCTCTCTACTTAAAGAGATTCCATTTAAATCAGATTTCTTTTCAATAATTGCAATTTTTGTTTCAAGCCCTGGAATTTGAACATCTGCTGTTAATCCCCATTCAAATCTAGATTTCAATCTATCAACAAGTCCAGCAATTTGAGATGGAAGTCTATCTGAAGTCATAACAATTTGTTTTTTTGCATTATGAAGCTCATTAAATGTATGGAAAAACTCCTCTTGAGTTTGTTCTTTTCCAGATAAAAATTGAATATCATCGATTAATAAAACGTCACACTTTCTATATTTATTTCTAAAATGTTCCATATTTTTATTTTTGATTGAAAAAGTAAAGTCATTCATAAACTGCTCAATAGTTACATAAATAACAGTATTTCCTTTTTCAATTGCATGATTTCCAACTGCTTGTAAAAGGTGAGTTTTTCCAAGACCAGTTCCACCATAAATAAACAATGGATTATATTGAATTCCAGGTTTATTTGAAACTGCAAGTGAGGCATTATAGGCCATTTGATTAGAAGGGCCCACTACAAATGAATCAAAAGTATATGAAGGATTTAGTATTGTGCTTTCAGCTGTTTGATTTTGAATTTGCTCTTTTAAAATCTCTTTTTTAGATTTTTTTTCACCTGCAAGTTTTATTTCAATCGAAGGTTTAGAACCATCAAAAATTTCAAAACAATGTTGTATTAATCCTGTGAATTTACTTTTTATCCATGAAGCAATATATTTATTATTCACTTCAAAAATAGCAATTTTTTCATCAGAAGATATTTTCTTATAAACTAATTGCTTTAAGTATCTTTCAAAGTCGGTTTTTGTTGCTTCTTTTTGAATTATTGTTTGGAAATCTTTGGTTGTCAT